>NZ_JABWCU010000001.1 GCF_018491765.1 Novosphingobium profundi
TCCTACGAAAACATCATCGACCTCTGCTGTGAAGCCTGGAACAAGCTCGTCGATCAGCCGTGGCGCATCATGACCATCGGACGTCGCAAATGGGCGCGTAGGTTCTGATCAATGCAGGTTGGTATTACCTCTGGGATGACGGCAAGGGGGCAGCTTCTGGCTTCGGCCTCAAGGTCACGCCAACAGGCGGGAAGGCGTCCAGAAATCTACGGGTACTCACTCCACCTGCATGTGAAAGCTGGTGGAGCGAGACTGGCGCCAGGTCAGTAAACCGATTCCATTTTCAAGCTTGTGATGGCACGCCCGACGCTGGCGCCATGTCGGCGGACTTCGTGAGCGGGGAAGCCGCCATCCTTGCGGCGATCCCGCTTTCAGGGAAGCTACTGCTCGAAGTTCCGCAGCGCTTGCGGCAAACCCAGCCCTGGCAGGTACGAGTGGTGGACGAGAGCCGGGAAGAGCGCTTCGCGTTCGCGCCTGGTTCGGACCAGCACAGCTAGCGCGCCAGGGCAGCTAACCGGAAAGTCCGCGGATCAGTCGGTCGAGACCAGCTTTGAGCCGTGCGCGCGGGCAGGCGAAGTTGACGCGCACGAAGCCGTCCCCCTGCGCCCCAAAGATCGAGCCGGGAATGACGCGCACGCCAGCCTTGTGAACCAGGCGATCCGCAAGCGCCTCGCTGGACATGCCGAGGCTACGGCTGTCGATCCAGGCGAGGTATGTTCCTTCCTGATGGATCACATCGATGTGCTCGAGGTGCCTGGCAAAGGCCTGGCGCAGCAGGCGCCAGTTGCCTTCCAGATAGGCGATGAGCGCGTTCAGCCATGCTTCCCCCTCGGTGTAGGCTGCCGTCGTGGCGGCCAGCCCCATCGGGTTCAGGTCGCGGATCTGATGCGCGGTCATGGCTGCCTCGACAGGTGCTCGCAATTCGGGATCGTTCACGACCACAAACGCGTTCTGAAGCCCCGAAATGTTGAAGGCCTTGCCGGCCCCGGTGCAGGTGATGCAGCCCAGCGCAGCGTCTTGAGCCAGTGCCGCGAAAGGGGTGAAGGAGTGCTCGCAGAACGCCAGATCGCCATGTATCTCGTCGCTCACCACCTGGACGCCGTGGCGCGCACAGATCCGGGCGAGCTGCTCCAGTTCCGCGCGTGTCCAGACGCGTCCGCCCGGGTTGTGCGGGTTGCACAGCAGAAGTACGCGCGTCTCAGGCGATGCGGCCTTTCGTTCCAGGTCGGCGAAATCCATTTCGTAGCGGCCCTGGCGCAGCGCCAGCGGGTTCTCGATCCGGTGGCAGCCCATGTGCTCAATTGCGAAGAGGAAGCGGTTGTAGACCGGAGGCTGTACGATCACGCCGTCACCCGGCGCGCACAGGGCGCGCAGGATGGCCTGGATTGCGGGTGCGACGCCGATCGTCGGGATGACGCCGCTGCGCGGCAGGCGAACGCCGTGGCGCCGCGCGAACCAGCTCGCGATAGCCTCGAAATAGGCCGTGTCGGGAGCGGGGTAGCCGAACACGCCGTGCGCAAGGCGCGCTTCCAGCGCCGTGATCACGGCCGGCGCGGTGCGAAAGTCCATGTCGGCAATCCCCATCGGCAGGATGTCTGCGCCCTCCTGCCACTTGGCCGAGTCCGATCCGCTCCGCTCCACAGGAGTGTCGAAGTCGAAATGCGCTTCGGTCACGCCGGGCCCCCTCCTGGCTGGGGCAAGGGCGCGGTGACGCGGGCCTTGTTCGGGTGGCGGGAATACGGCACCCTTAGGGGATGAACGGCGAAGCCAGCCAAAGTGCGCGCAGCGCCGCACCCTCGCATATCGCTCATCACCCGCCGATGCCACGGCGCTCGATGGTGATTGCCGCGCTTTCGACGATGGTCGAGTGGTATGACTTCACGCTCTATCTCTATTTCGCGACTGTGTTGGCGCGGGTGTTCTTCGCAGCGGATGGACATTCGATGACGCAGACGCTGGGCGGCTTCGCGATCGCCTACCTGCTGCGCCCTATCGGCGCCCTGGTGTTCGGCCACCTTGGCGACCGCTTCGGACGGCGCGTTTCGATGCTGGGCTCGATGGCGTTGATGACGGCGGCAATGCTGGCAACGGCCGTCTTGCCCACTTATGCGCAGGCGGGCCCTGTGGCGGGCGTGCTGCTCGTGCTCCTGCGCTGCGTAATGTCGTTTTCGGTCGGGGGTGAATATACCGGGGTGGTCGCCTATCTGCTCGAAGGCGCGCACGCGCACCGCCGTGGCCTGGTCGCGAGCTGCGCGTCGGCCTCGAGCGAGATCGGGGCTCTCCTGGCGGCGGGCGCCGCGGCGTTGACGGTATGGATCATGCCGTCCGATGCGCTTGTCGAATGGGGCTGGCGTATCCCCTTCCTGTTTGGCGGGGCGCTGGCCGCCTGTGTGCTGTTTGCCCGTGCCGCTCTTTCCGAGACGCCCGAATTCCATGCCCAGAAACGGAGCGGTACGGTCCCGGATCGGCCGATCCGGCACATCCTGTCGGGCCATCGCGCCGCCATCGCACGTGGCTTTGCGATCTCGGCCCTGGGCTCGATCACATACTATGTGGGGATCACCTATGTTCCTGCGTTTCTCGATGCGACCGGAACCATGCCCGAAACGCAGGCTCTCTCGATCTCGACCCTGGCCGCGCTGACTGTCATTCTGGTGACCCCGCTGACGGGCATGCTCTCGGACCGTATCGGCCGTCGCCCGGTGCTCGTTGCGCTGGCGCTGGTCGCGATCGTGGTGCCTTCGGCGCTCTTTGCGGGGATGACCGCGAATGGCCCCGCGACCTGGGCAGGTGCCCTGGTCATGGCGGCGCTCGGCGGAGCGGTCAGCGCGGTGGGGGCGGTGACCACGGCCGAACTGTTCCCGGGCGAGGGCCGTCTGAGCGGTCTGGCCCTGGGCGCGACAAGCGCAACCGCCATCTTCGGCGGTCTGACCCCCGTGATCGCGCATCTTCTGGTAACCGGGACCGGCTGGGCCGGGGCGCCCGGCGCGATGATCTCGGCAGTTGCCCTCTGCGCAATCGCGGTATTCGTGGGGATACCCGAGACGGCGCCCGCTCGCCAAGCCCGCTGACCTTTCAGCTGCGCTTCTGATCGTATGCGCGGGCCAGCAGCAGCGAATAGTCCCCATCCGCATCACTCCAGTGGCTATGCGTGGTCCAGCCTCCTGCGGCGAGCAGGTCTTCCATTTCCCGTGGCGTGTACTTATGGCAATTTTCCGTGTGAATGGTCTCGCCATGGCCCATTGTGAACGGCGTGCCTGCGACTTCGAAGCGGACATCCTGAATGGCCTCGAGGTGCATCTCGATACGGCTGCGCTCTTCGTTCCAGAGAGCCAGATGGCGGAAGCAGTCGACCGGTATCGAACCATCGAGTTCCCGGTTGATGCGGGTGAGGAGGTTGAGATTGAACTGGGCGGTAACGCCCAGGGCATCGTCGTAGGCGGCAATGAGCCGGTCCGGCTCCTTCGCGCGGTCCATGCCGATGAGAAGCCAGGCGCCTTCGCCGAGTGTACGGCGCATGGCGCCCAGCATGTCGACCGCTTCGGCGTGCAGAAGGTTGCCGATGGTGGAGCCGGGAAAGAAGCCGAGCGCTTCGGGTGACGCGCCGTCCGACGACTTCACGCAAGAGGGCAGCGGCACTTCCTGCGTAAAATCGCCTTCGACGGGCAGGATCTCCAATTTGGGGAAGCGCGAGCCGAGCTCGGCGCAGGCGGCATCCATGAATTCGCCGCAGATATCGATGGGGACGTAGGTCGTCTTCGGCATGTGTTCGAGAAGGATGCGCGTCTTGAGCGAACTGCCCGATCCGAACTCGACCACCGGCGCGTCCGCTCCGCTCTGGCGCACGACGTCCGCGCTGTGCGCACGCAGCAACGCGGTTTCGGTGCGGGTCGGATAGTATTCGGGGGCCTGCGTGATCTCCTCGAAGATCTCCGAGCCGGTTTCATCGTAAAGCCACCGGGCCGGGATGGACTTGGCCCGCCCCGCAAGGCCGCTCAGCACATCCGTGCGAAAGGCAGGGTCGAAGGAGCGATGAACCGATTCCCTGGTTGCGTCGAGCGGCGATGTGGCCATGTCTAGAGATCCCTTGCAAGTCGTAGGCCGGTGAATTGCCAGCGCTGGTGCGGGTGGAAGAAATTGCGGTAGGTCGCGCGCACGTGACCGCGCGGGGTCGCGCAGCTTCCACCGCGCAGCACGAACTGGTTGGACATGAACTTGCCGTTGTATTCGCCGACCGCGCCGGGGGCGGGGCGAAAGCCCGGCCAGGGGCGATAGGCCGACCCCGTCCATTCCCAGACGTTGCCGTACAGCGACGCAAAGTTCCCTTCCGGGTTCTCGCCGCGCGGCTGGACGGCTTCGGCTCGGTCGAGTTGGACCCCGCCCGTTGCCGCCCGGCCGCTGGCGGCCGCTTCCCATTCCTGTTCGGTCGGGAGGCGCGCCCCGGCCCAGGTCGCGTAGGCGTCCGCTTCGTAGAACGAGATGTGGGTGACGGGGGCATCGGGGTCGATCGGGCGCCAACCGGAAAGCGTGAAGGCCTCGCGCGCCTCCGGTTCGCCTTCCCCCCTCCAATAGAGCGGAGTTGCCACGCCCTCGTTGCGGACCCAGTCCCACCCATCCGAGAGCCACAGCGACGCGGTTTCATAGCCTCCATCGGCGATGAAGGCGCACCATTCGCGGTTGGTGACCGGGCGATCGGCGAGCGCGTGGGGAGCAAGCCATTGCATGTGCGCTGGCCCCTCGTTGTCGAACGCAAAACCCTCGCCGGTGTGGCCGAAGGTACGTGCGCCGCTCGGCCCTTCCAGCCACCTGAGCTCGGTGGCGACACTTGTGGACGGGGGGGGACCTTCCTCGCGATAGGCCGGGCCGAGCGGATTGCAGGAAAAGAGATGTTTCAGGTCGGTCAGGAGCAATTCCTGGTGCTGCTGTTCGTGCTGAAGGCCCAGTTCCAGCAGGGCGGCATGGTGTTCCTGAAGGTCGGGCCAGGCCCGTTCGAGCGCGGCATCGACATGCGCGCGATAGGCGAGGACGTGCTCTAGCGTCGGACGGGTGAGCATACCGCGGTGCGGGCGCGCCAGGCGGGCACCTTCGGCTTCGTAGTAGCTATTGAAGAGGAAGGGCCACTTTTCGTCGAACAGGCGATAGCCGGATCGCGTGTCGCGCAGCAGGAACGTCTCGAAGAACCAGGTCGTGTGGGCCAGATGCCATTTGACGGGAGAGGCATCGGGCATCGACTGGACTGTCGCGTCGGCTTCGTTGAGCCCGCTGGCAAGGGCGACGCTCAGGTCGCGGGTCGTGTGCAAACGCGTCAGGTCGGGCGGACCGGCCCGGACCCGTTCGGTACCAGCGGACGCGATTGGAGCGCGGGGTGAATACATACCTTCGGCCTCGATCCCGGTGGACGGTCGGTATGGCCGCCCTTTTCAAACAAAGGCCATTCACCGCGAAAGTTCCAATGCGGCACACCGGACATGGCCGTGAGGCCGCTTTGACGCCGCCTGTCGAGGCAGGTCCGGGGCGCAACGCAGAGGCGCGGGTCAGCGTTGCGCCTGGCCGCCGCTGTGCGGGAGAGCCGAGGCAAGGGGCTCAAGCTCGTCTTCCCGCCCGGCGCTCGGCGATGAAGCGTCCGTCATGGGGCGAAATGGCATGGTTCAACTCGAGCCTCCTAGGTCGCGGGGGCTGTAAAGGCGGCCAGGCGCTCGATCACCCAGAACATGCTGATCGCACCGATCGCGTAGGGCGCCAGTTTGCGCAATGGCAGGGGCCATGCGGGGCGAAGGGTCAGCAAGCGCATGGCCACCAGGACGAGCGCGACGAAGGCGAGTTGCCCCAGCTCGACGCCAATATTGAAGCAGGCCAGCGCCAGCGGGATCGCGCTCTGGGGCAGGCCGATCGCCGCCAGCGCGCCGGCAAAGCCAAGGCCGTGGAGCAGCCCGAAGGTGAAGGCGATCAGCCATGGCCACCGGGCCGTGAGCGTGGTGTGTCCTTCGATCCCCCTCAGGATTTCGACGGCGAGGAAAACGATGCTGAGCGCGATCGTCGCTTCGACCGGCGGCGCGGGCACGTGGACATAGCCGAGCGCGGCAAGGCTGAGGGTGATCGAGTGCGCCAGGGTGAAGGCGGTGATGGTCTTGATGATGCGCGCCGTGCCGCGCGTGATGATGACCAAGGCAAGAACGAAGAGGAGATGGTCGAAGCCGGTCAGGATATGCTCGATACCAAGCGTCACGTAGGTGCGCGCGACCGTCCGCCACGACGGGTCGGCCTCGATCGTGACCGAGGGCTGTGTGGGTTGCAGGAGATAGCTGTCACGGTGCCCCTCGCGCCATCGGATCTCGACGAGCGCATCGACGGTCGATTGCTCGAGCCCGGCGATCGCGAGGCGCGTTCCCCCAAGCCCGCGCGTTCCCGTCAAGCGATAGTTGAAGAGAACGAACCCGTTGATGATGCCGCCCTTGTCGGTTGGCGTGAGCGTGAAGCCGGGGCCGAAACGCGGCGTGAGATCAAGCACCGTTTCCTCGGTGCGCGGTACCTTCCAGAGCACGTCGTAGTGGTCCGGCGCGATCTCGCGTACCTGGAGGAAGGCGGGCCGGATCTCGTGCGCCGTGGCGAGCGGGGCGAGGAAAGCCAGGAGCAACACCAGTACGGCCCCGATCCCATGCGTAAAGGCTCGCAATGGCGTCACTTGGCGGCCAGCGCGGTGCGGGTCGCGGGCGGAACGCCCTTCGCGGTAATGCGCACGCTATAATCCTTGAGCAGGGTATCGAAGGCGGCCTGCTCGGCATCTATCTGCGCCTGGTATTCGTATTCGCGCTCGACCCAGGCACGCACCTCGTCAAGTTCAGGAAGGTGCGGAGCGTCGCGCCGTTCGAGGCGCACGAGGTGGAGCCCATAGCCCGACGCGATCGGCCCGGCCCATTCGCCCAGCGGCAGCCCCTCCAGTTCGCGGGGGAAGGCGTCCCCGAAGGCGTTGGCAAGATCGGGTGCCGGGGCGTCCTTCCACGCGTTGGGTACGCCCAGGCGCGCGGCGTCGGCTGCGGGGATCGGCTGGCCCGCGCGCAACGCTGCCAGCGTCGCCTGCGCCTTTGCCTCTTCCCCCTTCACGAAGAGCACCTGGCTAAAGCGGTAGGCAGGTGGCAGGCGGAACTGATCGGGGTGTGCCTCCAGAAAGGCTGCGAGGTCCGCGTCGGTCACCGGCTTCATCAGCGCGCCCACGTCGTTGGCGACGGCTTCCATCTTCTGCGAGATCCGCCGCTTGACGATCTCGTCGTTGCGGTCGAGGCCCAGTTTCAGGCCCTCGCGATAAAACACTTCCTCGCGCACGTGGCGATCGATGATCGCCTGGACGTCGCCCGGCGCGGGGTCGCGCTTCCACTGCGCCTTCCAGAGCATCTTGAGATGGTCGAGCTCGTTTTGGTCGATGACGATCTCGTTGACGGGCGGGCGCGGCGGATGAAGCCAGTACCAGCCTGCGAAGATGAGACCTCCCAACACCAGGAAATGGAGGAGCGGTTCGCGGACCAGCGATTTCACGGTCACCGACTTAGTCGACCTCGTGCCAGATCGGAGAGCCCCAGGCGCGCTCGACGATCTCGCGCTTGACGTCGGGCGCGAACTTCACGCCCGCGCGCAGCTCGTCGTAAAGCGACCAGCGCGCGGTCGGCAGTTGGAGCACGCGGATGTAGTAGTAGGCCTGCTGGGCGGGATCGTAGTCGGGATCGGTCCAGACGCCGGACAACTCGGGATCGCCCTTCTGCGCGTTGAACTTGCCCGTCTTGCGGTCGATCGGCGCGTCGATCGGCACGACCGAACCGTCGGGGCGCAGCCGCTGGCCCGAGGCGACGACGTTGAAGACCTTGTCCTTGATCTCGCCGTTTTCGTACCAGCCCTTGACGATCTGGATGCGGTCGAGGTTGGGGCCGATCGGGTCCTTCACCGCCCAGACCAGGATCTGCGGGGCCTTGTCTCCGGTGTAGTTGCCACCCATCGGCACGCCCTTGGCATAGCCCGCCTTCACCAGTTCCGAATAGGAGGCGTATTTGGCGGCAAAGCCCTGTCCCGCAAAGGCGCGCACTTTCATGCGCGGGCCGCTGGTCGCGAACGTCTCCTTGGCCGCCATCGAATCCCAGATTGCCCCGCGCGTGTTCGAGGTCGCCCACACGCCGGTCAGCGCGCCGGGATTGAGGTCGGAGACCTTCATCTCGCCTTCCAGGATGGCCGCGGCGCGGATCTCGGCGGTCTTGTCGGCAAGCCCGTGGCTGCCGACCAGCCAGTTGTTCTCCTCGACGTTGCTGGGGGCGCCGTTGTGGCTGTCGGTGCCGCCCACGAAGCCGTACTTGAACGGGTTGATGCCCAGGTCCGCCTTGTACTTGAGTCCGCGCCCCAGTCCCCAGCGCACGAAGTTCTGCTTCTTGAAGGTGCGTCCGTTGTAATCCTGCAAGGAGCGCGCGTTCTCGAAGTCGGCGAACTCGTCGGCGGGCCAGAAATCGGGCACGACCTCGGAGTTGCCCTTGATCTGCATCATCTCGATCAGCGGCTCCATGCTCGCCCGGGTCTCGGCGTAGTCCTTGGTGATGGGCTTGCCGCTCAGGGTCGCCTCGGTGAACAGCAGGCCTTTGCTTTCGTTCGAGTTGTGCGGCATCGCAAAGAGCTTCATGCCCTTTGCGCGCTGCGCCTTCATCCAGGCCCAGAGCTGTTCGGGATCGCTGCTCTCGTTCGACGAGAAGGGCATGTCGGGCACGTGGTTGTCGCGGAACAGCACGTTGCGGTGCAGGTTCGCGCCGCCGGGTGCCGAAGTCCACTCATAGGCGTGAATGGTCGTGAACGTGCCTGGCTTGTAGTACTTTTCGGTGGCGTCCCAGTTCTTCTTCCAGGTCGTCTTGATCGCCTCGGCGCCCTGGAAGAAGGCCGGATGCGGGCTGCCGCCACCGGCCAGCGGTGCGAGGACGTACTTTCCGTAAAGCCCGAGTGCGGTCTTGAGGTCACTGGCCTCGCGGAAGGACTTGGCCACCGGATCGTCGTAACCGGGCGCGCCGGGAGTCATCAGGCTATAGGCCTCGCCCATGAATTCGGCGTGGTCGGTCACGGCGGCAAAATCGAGCGGGCGCTTGATCTTGTGCATCGAGCCGTTGACCATGATCTCCTCGCCCGTAGCGAAGCGGTAGGCATCATCGGGCGTCAGTCGGTTGCCGCCGATGAAGGCGTCCATCGAGACCCCGGTATGCACGTGCGTCTCGCCGAAATAGGCCTCCTTGAGCGGGTTTTGCGGGACATCGGCTTCGGCCTGCGCTTGCGCACTGCCCTCGGAAACATCGGGCACGGGCGCTTTATCGCCCGAACACCCGGCAAGGCCCAACGACACCGTGATCAGCCCCCACGCCAAGGCATTCTTCATCGTCGCACCCTCCCCTGCAATGGGCCTGAAAAGCCTCGGACTTATGCTAGCGCCTTGGAGAGGTGCAGGAGGATCGGGTTTAACCCTGAGGGGGGAGGGGGCGAAATCAGCGGATTTTCGTCGAGGACGTGCGGCCTCGAATGAAATCCATCCTTTTCATTGTCCCGCGTTTGGTGGAGATTTACGATGGAAGGCGGTTCGGGGCGTTGATCGGCCGGTTCCTGAACATCAAAATCTGCAGTTGAACGACCGACATGGGTAGAGACCAGCAGGTGGGGCACACGTGTGCGACTGGCACCGGTTTAAAGCGGCAACCCGTTTGATCCAAAATCTTGCAATTCGCGCAAGTGTCCGGCTGCTTCCATGCTCAGCTGGAAGGCCTGCTGTCTCCTTGCCCGCCCGCGAGGATCGACTCGCGTCGTGGCAAGCGTTTGCCTTGAAAATCGCAGAGTTGGGTGGTGCCGGTTGCAGGAGTCGAACCCGCGGCCTGATGATTACAAATCAACTGCTCTACCAGCTGAGCTAAACCGGCACACGTCCTTGCGAGAGGGGGCCCTTACCAAGGCGGAGGGCATTTGGTCCAGCGCGATTTTCAAAAGCTTCGCAATTTGCCTTGGGGGCATGAAATTCGCGCCCCGGGTACTCAGTCGCTCTTGCCCCCGTGTTCGGCCTGCCAGTCCTTATATAGCGGGCGGGGCATGTCGAACAGGTCGGTCTGGCGCGCGTACCAGCCCCCACCATGCATGCGCGCGACGAGATCGAGGCCGAGCGTGTCGACGTAGAGCTTTTCGGTGTCGATGAGCGCGTCCTGGATGTGGAAGTGAAGCACTTCGCCCAGCACGATCGTGGTGCTTCCCGCCGGGATCGCCTGGTAGAGGCGGCACTCCATCGCGACCGGAGCCTCGGCGAGGCGGGGTACCGCGACTGCGCTCGAGGGCAAGGTGGCGAGCCCCGCCAGCGCGATTTCGTCGACCTCGGACGGCGCGTCCATGCACGTGAGGTTCATCGCCGGGGCAAGCGCTTCGCTGACGAGGTGGACGACAAATTCGCCGGTCGCCAGAATGTTCGCGGCGGTGTCCTTGAGGCGGCCGTCGGGCCGGGTGATCAATCCCACCGCGATCAGTGGCGGATTGGCGCCCATCGCGTTGAAGAAGCTGAAGGGGGCAAGGTTGCGCACGCCATCGGCCGACTGCGAGGCGATCCACGCGATCGGGCGCGGGGTCACGCTCGAGCCGAGCAGCTTGTAGCGCTCCTGCGGGGAAAGGGTCGCGAAATCGAAATCCATCGGGCTCTCCTCTGGCGGCTGTTGGGGGCCGCGCCTGTTGTTTGCCCCGCTCTGGCTCAGCTCGCGCCGAAGGTCCAGCCCTCGCGGCGGGCGAGCTGCGGGCTGAGCTCGGGCGGGGACCATAGTGCGGCGCGCGGCGCGGCACGCCGCAGCCAGGCGCTCGTCAGCAGGGCATCGGCGCTGTGGTCGTCGATCGCGCCGCTCTCGCCGCGAACCGGGCTGCCCAAGGCCGCGAGCGCGGTGTCGAGGTCGTGGCGCTCGGTGATCTTGGCGCGTCCGGCGCTGCGGCCCGCCTCGATCGCGGCGAGCGTGGTGTAGATCTCGACCACCACGCTGCCAGCCTCGGGCAGCGGATCGATCGGCCAGACGGGCAAATGGCCGGTCAGGCGGTGGAGCAGGCGCATGCCGGTCAGGCTGGACTTGCCGACTTGCGCTGCGCCCACGAGGTTGAAGTTCGAATAGGGCTTGCAGCCAAGGCGGGCCTGCGCGGCTTCGGTCACGCGCAGGCGCCCGCGCCGGTGCGCGGCGGCGGGCAGGTGGAATCGCGCGCCCTCGCGCCCGCCGTGACGACGGAAATAGGGCGCGTAGTCCGGGTGGTCGACGAAGCGCGAGGCGGCGAGGTCGACCTCCCCCGCGCAGACTTCGTCGACCCGGCGCCACAGGCTGCGCGCGTCGGCCGGGCTATCGGCCAGACCCGGAAAGAAGGCGCCGGCATCCTCGAAGGGCAGCGCGATGCCGAGGTCCAGCCCGACGAGCGTGTTCGCCGGCAGGCCGTCGCGCAAGTAGGCGAGCACCCCCTCGCGCGACCATCCGCGCGGCGAGGGCGGGGGCAGCAGGTCGGGCGCGCCGCCTTCGCGCCGACACAGCGCGAGCGCGATGCCCTTGTGGTGGGTGCCCTGCGCACCCGACCAGTCGATCGCAAGGAAATGCGAAAAGCGGTTCGCGTCCATGGGGTGGGCGTCAACCCCCGCGCCGCTCGAGCCGCTTGCGCTGCCACCATTCGAGGCGTTTCTTGAGATCGCGCTCGAAGCCGCGTTCGTTGGGTTGGTAGAATTCCTGGGGTGGTACGCTTTCAGGCCAGTAGTCGTCGCCCGAGAAGGCGTCGGGCTGGTCGTGATCGTAATGGTAGGCAGCGCCGTAGCCCAGGTCCTTCATCATCGCGGTCGGCGCGTTGAGGATGTTCATCGGCGGGGGGACCGAGCCGGTCTCGCGCGCGAGGGTCATCGCGGCGGCCTTGGCGAGGTAGGAGGCGTTCGACTTGGGCGCGCTGGCGCAGTAGATCACCGCCTGCGCAAGCGGCAGCTCGCCTTCGGGCAAGCCGAGAAACTCGAACGACTGCTTCGCCGCCATGACTTGCGCCATCGCCTGCGGGTCGGCGAGGCCGATGTCCTCGCTGGCGATCGCGGCAAGGCGGCGCAGGATGTAGAGCGGTTCCTCGCCCGCCACCAGCATGCGCGCCATGTAGTAGAGCGCGGCCTGCGGATCCGAGCCACGCACCGACTTGTGAAAGGCCGAAATGAGATTGTAGTGTCCGTCGCGGTCCTTGTCGTAGACCGCCATGCGGCGCTGGAGGAAGGTGCCGAGCGCGGCCGGGGAGAGCGGCTCCTCGATCTTCGCGGCATAGAGCGTCTCGGCCTGGTTGAGCAGGAAGCGCCCGTCGCCGTCGGCTGTGGCGATGAGGGCATCGCGCGCGGCGGACTCGAGCGGAAGCGGGCCTTCGAGCGCTTCGGCCTTGTCGAGCAGCGAGGAGAGCGCGCCCGCGTCGAGGCGGTTGAGGACGAGCACTTGCGCACGGCTCAGCAGTGCGGCGTTGAGCGCGAAGCTCGGGTTCTCGGTGGTCGCGCCGACGAGGGTGACCGTGCCGCGTTCGACGAAAGGCAGGAAGCCGTCCTGCTGGGCGCGATTGAAGCGGTGGATCTCGTCGACGAAGAGCAGCGTGCGTTGCCCGGCCTTGGCCGCGACTTCGGCCTCGGCGAAGGCCTTGCGCAAGTCCGCGACGCCCGAGAACACCGCGGAAACCGCCGCGAAGCGCATGCCCACGGCCTTGGCAAGCAGGCGCGAAGTGCTGGTCTTGCCAGTACCGGGCGGCCCCCACAGGATCATCGAGGAGAGCTTTCCAGCCGCCACCATCCGCCCGATCGCGCCCTCGGGTCCGGTCAGGTGCTCCTGCCCGACCACGTCGTCCAGCGTGCGCGGACGCAGCCGATCGGCCAGCGGTGCGTCCTCGGCCACGGTGTCTTCGGGGGTGGGCGGGGGCAGGTCGTCTGCGAAGAGGTCAGCCATCACGTTTCCCTAGCCGGTTCTTTGCCCGATTGCATCGTCTCCCTGCCGCGCCTAGCCTGGCCGGGTGGAAAATGGCGGGGACGAACGCGATGCGGGCTAGGAAGACTCCGGCATGGTATTGGGCCGTGGCTGGGTTGGCATTTGTCTGGAATGCCTACGGCTGCCTTGACTTCGCGCTGACCGCGGCGCGCAGTTCGGCATACCTCGCGGCCTTTCCGCCCGATTACGTCGCCTACCTCGATACGCTTCCGCTCTGGTTGTTCGGGTATTGGGCGGCCGGCGTCGGAGGCGCTTTGCTGGGCTCGGTGCTCCTGCTTGTACGTTCGCGCTGGGCCCCTGCCGCCTTTGCGCTCTCGCTGGTGGGCCTGCTGGTCACCACGCTCTACCAGCGCAGCGACGAGACCCTCCCGGCGTCCGTTTCGGGAGGCCTTGCAGGGCTCGTGCTGAGCCTTGTCATCTGGACTGTCGCGCTCGCCTTGCTGGTCTTCGCGCTGCGCATGCGCCGTGCCGGGATCCTGCGCTGAGGGGTGGAACCGCTCAGCGCTTCGCCCTTTGGCGGATCAGGCGCAGATAGGTGTCGGCCACGGCCTGGTTGATCTTGTCCCAGTCGAAGTCGCCCGCGCGCTCCTCGCCCGCCCGGCCGTGCGCGGCGCGCAGATCCGGATTTTCGATATAGGCCCGGATCGCGTCGGCGAACTGGCGCACCGCGCCCGGAGGCACCAGGCGACCGGAAACGCCGTCGGCGACGAGGCTCTGGCTGCCGGTGGCGGCGGCGGCCACCACCGGCAGGCCGCAGGCCATGACTTCGAGCGTGACGTTGCCGAAGGTCTCGGTGACCGAGGGGTTGAAGAGAATGTCCATCGAGGCGACCGCGCGGCCAAGGTCCTGGCCCTGCTGGAAGCCGACGAAGACACCATCAGGCAGGCGGCTCTCGAACCACTCGCGCGCGGGGCCCTCGCCGATGACGATGACCTTGAACGAGGCGCCGCGACGGCGCAAATCGTCGAGCGTGTCGGCGTAGACGTCGAGCCCCTTTTCCATGACCAGGCGACCGAGAAAGCCGATGACGACTTCGTCGTCGGCAATGCCCAGGCTCCGACGCCAGGCAAGGTCGCGGCGTCCGGAGTGGAAGATCTCGCGGTCCACCCCGCGCGACCAGATCGTCACGTCGTAGTTCATGCGCTGTTCGCGCAGAAGTTGGGCCATGGATTCCGAGGGCGCCACCAGCGCGTCGCAGCGGCGGTAGAAGCGGCGCAGGATCGCTTCGACCACGGGCTCGCCCCAGGCCATGTTGTAGTAGCGCAAGTACGTCTCGAACCGCGTGTGGACCGAGGCCAGCACGGGGACCTCGCGCCGACGGGCCCAGGTCACGGCCTTGTGGCCGACCGGATCGGGCGAGGAGACATGGACGATGTTGGGGACGAAGGCCTTGAGGTCGCGGCGCGCCTTGCCCGCGATGGAGAGCGGGATGCGGTATTCCGCACGGCCGGGAATTGGCAGGGCACCGACGCCGACCAGGTCGCCGGTGGCGGGAAAGGCCGGCTCCTTTACAACCGGTGCATAGACGCGCACCTGTGCGCCCTGGCGAAGGAGATATTCGACGAGGCGATTGAGCGCCTGATTGGCGCCGTCGCGAACGTAATTGTAGTTGCCCGAAAACAGGGCGATGCGCAGATCGGAAATGTCCATGATGCAGGGCCCCATAGCGCCCCTCGCCGGGCTTGGCGAGGGGCTAGGGCCGGACTGTTCTCGCCGGTCGGCGGGTGTGGCGAGGATGCCACCCCGCCGCGCCGAAGGCCCGGTCAGCGATGGCCGCGATAGTGGTCGCGCCGGTCGTGGCGATAATCGCGACGATCATGCCGGTCGTGGCGATAGTCCCTGCGATCATGGCGGTAGTAGTCGCGGCGTCCGCGATCCCAGCCGCGGTAGTGGCTGCGGTAGTAGGGCGCGTAGTACCGGTCGTAGTAGCGGTCCCGATAGTAGCGATTGGGGCGTCCCTCGTAATAATAGTAATACCCGGGACGGTCACGGATGGTCACGTAGCGCCGCGAGGAATACCAGCCGCGGTCGTAGTAATAGCGGTCGCTTCGGTCCGCCAGTGCAGCGCCGACGGCAAGCCCCAGAACGCCCGCTCCGATCGCGATGGCCGCGTCGTTGCCGCCGTCACGGTAATGATCACGGGCCTGGATCGGCGTTGCACCGAGCAACGCACAGGCGCCTGCCGCAGCGGCCAGGCTCAATTTCGGGCCGAAGCCCTTCAACGAAAATTTCATTCAGTCGCACTCCCTTCCTGTGCCAACCAAATACGGCGGGTTCGGCGGCAGGTAGTGGAACCGTGACTAGCGTGGAGGGACTGAATGTCGGCTGAATTGTGCCGATGCAATCCCTTGCACAGAGCGCTGGATCGCGCCGGGGCGTGGGATGTTCGAGACGAGCGGCGCGCCCGCGCGGCCATAACGGGGCGAAAGCAAGTAAGGTTTTGGAAGTCGCTGTTGTGCCATTAGTGCGCCACGATGATCGCGCACCGCTCGCCAACTTTTCGCCGACTCCCGAAACTTCTGCGACTCTTGGGCCCATCATGTGGGTGGGTGGCGGGTTGGGCCGCGTTTGCCGCGCTGCTCGGGTTGTCGATCCTGTTTTCGGTTCCGGCCGGAGCAAAGGCGGGAGCGGGTGCGGATGGTCCGACGGGCGCGGCATTCGCGCTCCAGCCCGACTGCCTTGCGGTGACACCGCTCGCGCGGACGCCTCAGCAGACAGGTTTCCCGCACTTCACCTGCGGCGAGGACAAAGCACCTCAGGACTATCAGAGTGCCCGCCTCTGGTACCGCTTCACGCTCGGCGCGCAGGAAGGGGCGGGGGCGGCGCAGGGCGGCCCCAGGGTCCTGATGGTCGGGCTCTCGCGCTTCCAGCGCCTCGTCGTCTATTTCCGCTATGCCGACGGGGCCGTGCGGCGTCAGCAGGTCTGGACCGGCCATTTCGGTGATCACTGGCGCGCCGGAGGCCAGATCGCGTTTGAGGCGCCTGCGCGCGATGCGGCGCTCACGGGCATCGTGGTGCGCTTCGACCGCCTCGCCAGCGCGCCGATGCTGCGCATGCGGCTGATCGACACGCGCGCGCTCAACTGGCAGGTCACCGCGCTGGCGGGCGTGATCGGAGGCGCTCTCGTGCTCCTGGCCCTGTGCGCGCTCTACAACCTGACGCTGACGATCGCGGCGCGCCAGCTCGGCGCCTTGTGGCAGAGCGGCTGGGCTCTGGTCATGGTCGTTTGGGGCGCGCTCTGGTCGCAGCTCGCGCTGTTCGTGTGGCCAGCCATGGCGGGAGCTCCAAGCGCGCAAGCTTGCACGGGCCTTTCCTGCCTCGCGATCATGCTGGCCACGTTCAGTGCGGTCACGGCCCCCGACAAGCGCCTTCTGCCGCGCGCGCTGCGCCGCACGACATTGGGGCTCGCGGTTGCGATCGCGCTGTTGGGCGTCCCGTTGGCCCTGGTGCGCGTAGGGCCCCTGGCGCTTTACGCCACGCTTCTGGGTGCTTTGGTCCTGCTGGACCTCGCCGCGGTTGCGGCGTGCCTCGCGCTGGCCTGGAAGCGGGGCAGCCGCGAAGCGCGTTCCTACGTCGGTGCCTGGGCGCTTCCCATGATCGTGCTGGCCATTCTCGAGGTCGCACCCATCAAAATGTGGTTCTACGGGGCAGGCTCGCAGATCGTGGTGCTCTGCGCGGCGACCTGGCAGGCGCTGTTTCTTTCCGTCGCGATCTCGCGGGCGAGCGGGCGGCTGCGCGCCGAGCGGGACCTTGCGCGCCGCAACGAGGCCGAGGCGCTGGCACAGGCGCGTCGCGATCCCCTGACCGGCCTTTTCAACCGGCGCGGCTTCCTCGAAGCGATCGCGCCGATGCTGGATCGAGCCCGAGAAGGGCAGGATTGCTTCGCGCTGTTGTTGCTCGACGTGGACCGGTTCAAGGCGATCAATGACCGTTTCGGACATGACGCCGGGGATGAAGTCCTGGTTGCGCTGGCGGGGACATTGGGTCTGCGCGCGGGCGCCCATTGCACCGTGGCGCGGCTGGGTGGCGAGGAATTCGCGCTGGCGACGAGCGGCCTGTCCGGTTTTGCGCTGCTGCGTTTCGCCGACGAAGTGCGCCGCGGTGTCGAGCAAGGCGGGCATGGCAGGCATGGCGTGGCACTGGCGCCGGGCGCGGTCACGGTTTCGATCGGGCTCGCCGCGTGGCCGGAGCGGGAGGCGCGGGCGCGCAACATCGATGCGGCCACGGCCTTTCGCGAACTCTACCGGCGCGCGGACGCCGCGCTCTATCGCGCCAAGAGCGAGGGGCGCAACCGTGTCGTGGTCGCGCCGGTGTCCAAGGGCCCGGCGGCGGCGGACGTGTGCGCGGTCGCCGGCTGATCGTCGGTTCGAAGGGGCGTCCCATCGCGCGAGCAATGTTTCGTTACAAAAGGGACAGGAGTTGGACACCGGGCGTGTCCAGATACGTCTCGCGTGTCCGCCGGGAAAGCGAGCCGTGTCCGTTTCTTAGCCGGATTCGCCCGCCGCAAGGTCGATCCGGTTTGGGGAGGGATCGGCAAGCCATTCCTGTGAACGATGCCTTCGGCCGGTGCTGGTTCGATCCGATACCGACCTTGCGGTGTGTTCCGGTTTGCTTCGCGATTCGAGTGCCGGTATGAATGCGATGGAAAACAAGTGAGATGATGAACGGTCCTTCAACGAACACCTTTTCCAGTCCGCCGCAGTCGGGCCCATCCACCATCCTGCTGGTCGAGGATGACGGGGCGCTGCGCACGCTGACCGCCCGGGCGCTTCGCCAGAGCGGCTTCAACGTGCTGACCGCCGCGACCGGAGCCGAGATGTGGGTGACCTTGCGCGATTCCCCGGTCAGCCTGATCGTGCTCGACATCATGCTGCCGGGCACCAGCGGCTTCGATCTGTTCCGCCGCCTGCGCCGCGAAAGCGACATCCCGATCATCTTCATCAGCGCGCGCGGGAGCGAGGAAGACCGCGTGCTCGGCCTCGAGCTGGGCGCGGACGACTATCTTGCCAAGCCCTTCAGCACGCGTGAGCTGGCCGCGCGGGTCAGCGCCGTGCTGCGCCGGGGCAACGGGGTGAGCGAAAGCATCTCGGAACTGGGTGGAGAGAGCCGTGCGGCGGACACGATCCTGTTCGATGGCTGGAACCTCTCGCAAGCCCGCCGTGAACTGCGTTCGCCCGATGGCGCGATCGTCGACCTGACCGGCGCCGAATTCGATCTGCTCTCCACCTTCCTCGGCTATCCCCAGCGGGTGCTCGGCCGCGAACGCCTGATGGAGCTCTCGCGCTCGCGCATCGGCGACAGTTCGGATCGCAGCATCGACGTTCTGGTCAGCCGGCTGCGCCGCAAGCTCCAGGCCGAAGGCGGTGATTCGCCGATCGTCACCGTGCGCGGCGTGGGCTACATGTTCCGCGCCGAAGTGACGCGGCAGTGAGCTGCGCCCGCGTCCGCAGGCGGCGCGCCCTGCGGACGGCGCCGGTGATCCCCGCCTGATGCTCTCCAGCGCATTGGCTTTCGTGCGGCGGCTGGGCCTGCCCGAGCGCCTTCTGGCGGTGCTCCTGCTGGTGGTCGTGGTCGACTTCGCGGCCAACACCATGCTGTTCGAGAGCGCCAATTCCTTCGAGCTTCGCCGCGACGATGCCGAACGGATCGCCGAGAACCTGATGCTGGCCTCGCGCGCACTCGAAAGGGTGGCACCGTCCGCCCGGCCCGCCGTCGCCAAGGCGCTCAGCACGCGTCGCTTCGCGCTCGACTGGGTACCCGCAAGCGCGCGCCATCGCGGGCCGGTGGGTCTTGCCAACTTGCGCGCGCAAGTGCTCGAGTTCGAGCCCGACCTTGCCGGCTCGGACATCGAAATGCACCTCGAGGAAGTGCCCGGGCGCGGCAATATCGGCGGTTCGATGCAGCTTCTCGATCGCAGCGTGCTCAAGTTCCACACCCATGCCAACGCGGCCTGGACGCTCACCGCCGGCCGCGTGGCAAGCATGGTTGCGCCCACTTTGCTGTTGATCGCGCTGGCCTGGGTGCTGCTGCGCGCCGCACTCGGCCCGCTGCGCTCGGTGATCGGGGCCACGCGCGAATTCGATTCGGGGCCGCCGCGGCTTGTTCCCGAGAGCGGCCCGGACGAGATGCGCCAGCTCATCCGCGCGATGAACGCGATGCAGGAGCGGGTCCACCAGTCGCTGAAGGACCGCACGCAGACGATGCTGGCGATCGGCCACGATCTCAAGACGCCGCTCGCGCGCATGCGACTGCGGCTCGACGACGACCGGCTCGCCTCGGACATGCGCGAGGGCATGTCGCAGGACATCGACGAGATGCGCATGCTGATCGAATCGATCCAGGCCTATGTCGACACCGGCGGCGAGGCGATCGCGAGCGAACGCATCGACGTTGCGGTCATGGCGCAGACCTTGGTCGACACCGCGGCGGACCAGGGCGAGGACGCCACCTATTTCGGCGTCGGACACGCGGTCGTGCGTGCGCGCCCGGTGCAGATTCGCCGGGCACTTTCCAACCTCATCCAGAATGCACTGCACTATGGCGGCAACGTGCGCGTCTACGTGCGCAAGGACGGGGACGGGGTGGAGATCACCATCGAGGACGACGGTCCCGGTATCCCCGAGGACCGCATCGCCGACGTCATGCAGCCTTTCGTGCGCCTCGATACCGCCCGTTCGCGCGATACCGCCGGGATGGGGCTGGGCCTGCCGATCGTGCAGAAGGCGGTGCGCATGGAAAACGGCACGCTCGACTTGCGCAACCGCGACGAAGGCGGTCTGCGCGCAACGGTCCGCCTCCCGCTCGCCACGTGATTTCGAGCCCCCACGGGCCTCCCGTTCGTTCGGTTCCACAAAATCGCAGTGTCCACCCCTCTGAATTGTTTCGGAAAATGCATCCGCAAATGCCTTTCGCGCACGCAGCAAGACTTCGTAACAAATGGGAACGTGGCGGGACAAGGGAGTGACATAGCTTAGAAGGGAAGCCGGGTGTCTGTGTGCGCTTGGTTGCCCCTTCCACTATGTAAGGTGACGAAACGTGAACGAACTGATTGGTCGCGTCTTCCACTTCGAGAAGTCCATCTTTCCCGCCAGCAGCGAGCTTTTCGGCAAGCTGACCTCGCAGGGCCAGTCCCCCAAGGCCCTGATGATTTCCTGCGCCGATTCGCGAATCGTGCCCGAGCAGATCATGCAGGCCCAGCCCGGCGACCTTTTCGTCTGCCGCAACGCGGGCAACATCGTGCCGACTTATTCCACCCAGAACGGCGGCGTGACCTCGACCGTGGAATACGCGGTGGCCGCGCTGGGCGTCAGCGACATCATCGTGTGCGGCCATTCGGACTGCGGCGCGATGAAGGCGCTCTCCGATCCCACCGGCCTTGAAAAGATGCCCAACGTCGCTGCCTGGCTCAAGCACGGTGCGGCGGCCGAACACATCGTTTCGACCTGCCACGGCGAGCTCGAGGGGGATGCCCGCGTGCGCGCGATCACGCTCGAGAACGTGATCGCACAGATCAGCCACTTGCGCACCCACCCTTCCGTCGCGGCCGGCATCGCGCGCGGCGAGATCACGCTGCACGGCTGGTTCGTCGACATCCATGCGGGCCAGGTCCTCGGCCTGAACGGCGAAACCGGCGAGTTCGAGCCGCTGCGTGAAGGGCGCGAACTGCCCGTGGCTCTGCCCGCGCGCAACCGCATCGCCACCGAGTTCGCGGAGGCGGCCGAATGAGCACGACCGCAGCTCCCGCGAAGGAGGCCCGCAGCGGCCTCTTCGCGCACTTCGGGCGGGACCTGACCGCCTCGATCGTGGTTTTCCTCGTCGCCATGCCGCTGTGCATGGGCATCGCCATCGCCTCGGGCGTTCCGCCCGAGAAGGGCCTGGTGACCGGCATCATCGGCGGCATCGTCGTGGG
The DNA here is from genome assembly GCF_018491765.1 of Novosphingobium profundi. GTDB lineage: Bacteria > Pseudomonadota > Alphaproteobacteria > Sphingomonadales > Sphingomonadaceae > Novosphingobium > Novosphingobium profundi. Next base: position 20,908 of record NZ_JABWCU010000001.1, read on the forward strand.
CCTCTTCGCCGGGTCGCCGCTGCAGGTCTCCGGGCCGGCAGCGGGCCTTGCCGTGATCGTCTTCGAATTCGTGCGCGAGCACGGCCTCGAGGCGCTGGGGCCGGTCCTCCTGCTCGCGGGCGTTCTTCAGCTCGTCGCCGGCTGGGCGAAGCTGGGCGGTTTGTTCCGGGCGATCAGCCCGGCGGTCGTCCACGGCATGCTGGCGGGTATCGGCGCGCTGATCGTCATCGGCCAGTTCCACATCCTGTTCGACGCCAAGCCGCTCTCGAGCGGGGTCGACAACCTCGCGGCGATCCCGGGCCGCGTGTTCGGCCTCGATTTCTCGAGTGTGTCGGCAACCGAAATCGCGCTGGGCCTGGGCCTGCTCACCATCGTGGTGATGCTGGGCTGGGAAAAGCTGCGTCCCAAGTCGATGGGGCTGGTTCCCGGTGCGCTGCTGGGCGTGGTCGCGGCCACGGCCGTCGCCTGGGGCCTGGGCCTCGACGTCGCGCGCATCGAAGTCCCGGCCTCGATCGGCGCCGCCTTCGCGCTGCCCACCAGCGCCGCCTGGTTCGCCCCGCTGGCGAGCCCCGCACTGCTGGTGACCGCGCTGGCAATCGCCTTCATCGCCAGCGCGGAAACGCTGCTCTCGGCCGCCGCGGTCGACCGTATGCACGACGGCGTGCGCACCAAGTACGACAAGGAACTGAGCGCGCAGGGTATCGGCAACATGCTGTGCGGCCTCGTCGGTGCGCTGCCGATGACGGGCGTCATCGTGCGCTCCTCGGCCAATGTCCAGGCCGGTGCCCGCACGCGCCTCTCGACGATCCTGCACGGAATCTGGATCCTGGCCTTCATCGCGCTCCTGCCCTGGCTCCTTCGTGAAGTGCCTATGGCTTCGCTCGGCGGTGTCCTGGTGATCACCGGCTGGCGCCTGGTGAGCCTCAAGCACGTCACCCACCTCTACAAGAACCATGGCTACCTTCCCGCCGCGATCTGGGCGGTGACTTTCGTGCTCGTCGTCACCACCGACCTGTTGACCGGTGTCCTCGTTGGCCTTGCGCTTTCGGTGGTCGAACTGCTCCCGCACTTGCGCGACATTCGCCTCAAGGTGCACGAGCACGAAGAGGACGAGGGCCGGCGCGTGGCGCTTCACGGCGCGGCGACCTTCGTGGGTCTGACCCGACTCAATTCGGTGCTCGAGCGGCAGCCCCACGGTGAACCCGTCCACCTCGATCTTGGCAGCGTGAAGGGCATGGACCATACCACGGCCGAGACGCTGGCCGAGTGGATCGCGCGGCGACGGCAGGGCGGGCACAACGATCGCGTGACCGCGGACGAATCGCTGTTGGTGGCGATGCGCGCCTGACCTTTACGCAAGTATCTGGAACGCCTCTGGAAATGGGTGGGTTGCGTTACGCGCCCGCCCATTTTCGTATGTTGCAACTGTGCAACTGTGGTCGCAGCAAGTGTGCCCTTGCGAAATATTTATTTTGCCCGAAGGGTGATTTCTAATAAATTGTTGCGGCTGACATGAAACGGAGCTGCCACGCAGCTAGTTCCGGCATGGCGGCCGCAGGATGGAACGTAAAAATCACAGTATAAATGAGGGACGTTCCAGAAATGAAGATTCGTATGCTCGCAGGCGCGGCCTGCCTTGCCCTTTCATGTTTCGCCGCCGCCAACCCTGCGGCAGCGCAGGACGACAAAGAATTCACGGTTTCGGGCGAAGCGACCCTGACCACCGACTACCGCTACCGCGGCGTTTCGATGACCGACAAGGAAATGGCGATCCAGGGCGGGATCACGGTGACCCATGCCAGCGGCGTCTACGCCGGTGTCTGGGCCTCGAACCTCGCAGGTTGGGGCACCTTCGGTGGCTCGAACACCGAACTCGACCTTTCCGCCGGTTATTCGACCGAAGTGAGCAGTGGCATCACCGTCGATGCGGGACTGACCTGGATCATGTATCCCGGCGGCCTCGACACCACCGATTTCGCCGAACTGCACCTATCGATGTCGGGTGACGTGGGCCCGGTCAGCGTCACTACCGGCGTCAACTACGCGCCCAAGCAGGAAGCGCTCGGCACCTGGTATTACAGCGGTTTCTCGGACGGCTATGACGATCCGGGCGACAAGAGCGACAACGTCTACCTCTATGGCGATCTCAGCGCGGGCATTCCCGATACGCCGCTCACGCTCAATGCGCACCTGGGCTATTCGAACGGTAACGCAGGTCTTGGCCCCTGGGGCACCAGCCTCGCGCCGACGGGCGAATATATCGACTGGAGCCTGGGCGCCGATTACGCGATGGGCCCGCTCACCTTCAGCGTCGCCTATATCGACACCGACATCTCCAAGTCGGAATCGGCTTACCTCGGCTCGGGCTTCCGCTCGACCAAGAACGGGTCGATGATCGCGGGTTCGACCGTGGTATTCTCGGTTTCCGCCGGTTTCTGAGACTTGCCGCTCAAGGCATGAAAAAGCCCCCCGGTCAGACCGCTGACCGGGGGGCTTTCCATTGGCCGGGAGGAGGGGCCCGGCCGGAAGGGCGGGTTTCAGGCCAGAGCCGGGCCGGGCTTAGCGCCCGCGATGCTGGTTGTAGCCTCCTCCACGATAGTCGTTGCCGCGGTGGTCGTTGCCGCGATAGTCGTCGCGGCCGCGGTCCGAACGCTGGTAGCGGGCATATTCGTCACGGGTGTGGCGGTGGCCGTCCCGGTCCCAGTAGTACCCGTCGCGCATTTCCCAGCCGCGGGTATAGGCCGGGCCATAGCTGTAACCCGCGCGGGCGTAGCCGTCGTCGTAGCGATCGTCGTTGTTCGAGGCGATGATCGCGCCGAGCGCCAGGCCCACGACGCCCGCACCGATTGCGATGGCGGCGGTGTTGTCGTTGCCGCGATAGCTGTCGCGTGCCATGGCCGGCGTGGTCGAAACGGCGGCGGTGGCGGCCAGTGCGCCGGCGAGCAGGGTCTTCTTGAAAACGGTCATCTTGGCATCTCCTTGTTTGGAGTGGAGCGGTTTCGGCTTCACCCCCGTTGATGTCCGTTCTAGGCGTGCGTCACTGAATGGCGGGCGAGCGACTTCGGCAGATTCCGTTCAGGAGTGTCATCATTTGTATGAACATGTCGCGCAGTGATGCCTGCGGGGATGCGGCCGAAGTCCGCGCCCCGCTGCCTGATCCCGCGGCCTAATGTTGCGGCGCGACGCCTCAGTAACCGGTATAGCGTCCCGGGCGATGCCAGACGTAGAGGATGCCGCCCGTAGCCGCGACACCGAGCAGCGACCACAGCATGGCGCCAAAGTTCAGGCTGACGAGCGAGAACACAAGTACGCAGGCGTCGAACAGCATCTGCGAACGGCCCGCGTTCCATCCGCGCGTTCGGTAAAGCCACAGGACGATGGCACCCGATCCACCCGAGCCTGCCGCATGGCGCGCGAGGGCCAGTGCGCCCATGCCGATCACGCTTCCGCCCACGAGCGCGGCGACGGGTGTCGCGATGTGCGCGATCGTGAACACCGACGGCGCGAGCGCGGTCAGGGCGAAGACGCCGAAGGTCACGATCAGAGTCTTGATCAGGAAGGCGCGTCCCATCGAGCGGATCGTCACCGCAAGCATCGGGAGGGTGAGCCCGGCGTAAAGCAGGCCGACCGGCAGGCCGGTGAAATAGCTCAGCGTGAGCGCGAGGCCGGCGACCCCACCGGTCGCGAGTTCGGCCTTCTGCAGGATGACCACGCCGAGCGAGAGCAGCACGGTGCCCACGAACAGGGCATAGACGTCCTCGAACAGGCTGTGCGGCGTGGCGTCCCCGCTCGCGGCGGGGATCGCACCCTGGCGGGCGCGGGTCAGCGGGGGCCGGACAGGCTCGGCCGTTATGCCTGCATCCCTCGCACCGGGCGCGGCAGGAGTGTCCTTCACAACGCAATCCTTTCCGTTCATGCGCCTTTCCGGCTTACCGCCGCGTCCTCTCCCGCTACTCCGTTTGTGGTTATTATGTTTCTCTTGTTTAGTTCAAAAGTACCATTCCTCGCAAGATAGCATGCGCGCTGATTTCGCGGTTCGGTTACTCCGTCGATGTCGAGGGCTCAGGCGGCTTGGGGTCGCGGATGCGGGTGAACCAGAGCTTGCGGAAGGCCAGCGTCGGCCCGTCACTGGCAACCGAACGCTCGGCGCCCGGAGCCGGAACGCAGGCGGGCAGTGAACTTTCCACGATCGCCTTGTCCTCCGCCGCGATCCGCGCGTTGACGCGGGCAAACAGCGGGTCGAGCCATGGCCACTTGGCGAACGAGCGCACCGTATAGAGCGTCAACCGCGTCCGGTTCAGCCGTTCAGGGGTGCACACGGCGAGAAGGCGCAAGGTGCGACCTCCCGGATCGATCGCCAGTTCCATCACGTTGGGATAGTGATAGCGCAGCGCTGTGCGCGCAGCCTCGCCCTCGCGAGTCGCGACTATCTGCGCGCCCGTCGCGGTCTCGCGCCACTCCATGTCCATGCGCCGCTCCGATTTGCCCTTGAGCGCACGCCCGATCGTACCCTTGTGGACGAAGGGGAGGTGGGGGGCATCGAGCATGTTCTCCATTACCCGAGTCCAGTGGACGTTCCAGAGGAACGTCTGAGCGCTGAGGCGCAGGCCTGGGCGCGTCAGGATCTCCGGGATGCTGGGCGTGCCAATTGCGGTCAGCCCGGTGTAAAGCCAGACCACTCCGGCAACCTCGCACACGGGCAGCGCCGTGGCACCGAGGCTATCGCGGCGGGCCTGCGGGTTCCAGGGCACGTGGGTGCAGGCGCCCGCCCCGTCGAAGCGCCAGCCATGGAAGGGGCATTGCAGTTCGCCCTTCTCGATCCGGCCCAGCGAAAGCGCGACACCGCGGTGCGGGCAGCGGTCGTGGAGGGCGCTGAGCCGTCCGTGTGCATCGCGAAAGACTACGATCCGCTCGTCGGCGACGACAAAGGCAAAGGGGCGGTCGGCCGCGATCGTACGCGCCAGTCCGAGGGGAACCCACTGGTTGGCGAAATCGGCAAAGCGAGGGTCTGTCACCCGGGCGACGCTAGCACGTTTGCAGCCAGGTGCCAGCGCCATCGCGCGTGTTCGGAGCTAACCGGGCGGCGGCGCCAGATTGGCCTGCGTATAGCACTCGTGCACGTGGGCCAGGGGCCGTCCGTCGGGCAGGACCAGGAGGGCACGGTGCGCGCTGACCGTACCGGCGGGGCAGGCCGTGGATGGCGGGAAATGCCGCTCGAGCCTGCGGCGCCGGAAGCCGAGCGGCGCGACCACCGTTCCGAACGGCTCTTCGCCTTGCGCGAGAGCCCGGTTCATGTCGGCGGGAAGACGTGCCGGTGCATACCAGTTGGTCGCAATCGAAAGCACGTGCGGTCCGCAGCGCAGTTCGACCCGGCGCCTCGCCGCTTCTTCGCCTCGGGCAAGTGCGAGCGCGCGAAGGATGTCGGGCGGCGGCAGGGCCAGCGCCCGTTCGATGACGCGCACCTGGATCCGGACCGGGGCGGCGAGCCCGCGCCGGCTCCACCAGCGTTCAAGCGCGAGCGTCGCGCTGTCGTGACCTGCCAGAGTGGCTTCGAAGCGGGCGAGGATCGATCCAGTCGCGGGGGTATCTGGGGGGCTGGAGCGGGCCACGAGAAAGAGGGGCGTCGCGAAAGCGCCGCCGCGTCAGATGCCTCCGGGAACGGCATCGCGTCCGAGCGCGCGGAGGCCTTCCACGAGCGCCTGCGTGCAGGCGGCGAGCTCTCCGGCATCGGTTGAGCGGATCACGAAGTTGGCGCCGGTGCGCCCTTCGCCCCAGAACGGGTACGAACCGATCTGGCAGTTCACGTACGCCTTTTCGGTCGCGCGCAGCAGTTCGGCGACCTCGCTCTCGCCGACCCAGCAGCCCAGTGTCTCGGACAGCAGCGGCGCGCCGCCTTCGAGCGTCCCGGTCAGCGCGTCGAGCATCCCGGCGGTGATGCTGGGCACACCGGCCATGATGAAGACGTTCTCGGCGTGGATGCCGGGCGCGCCGGTGTAGCGGTTGGGAATGAGGCTGGCGCCCTCGGGCGTGCGCGCCATGCGCAGCCGCGCCTCGGTGAGCCCGCCGCGCGTGGTGTAATAATCTTCCAGGATGGCGCGCGCCTCGGGGTGGACGATCACGGGCACGCCAAGCGCCTCGGCGATGGCGTCGACGGTGATGTCGTCGTGGGTCGGCCCGATGCCGCCGGTGGTGAAGAGATAGTCGTTGCGGGCGCGCAGCGTGTTCACCGCCTCGACGATGGCCGGAGTTTCGTCGGCCACCACGCGCACTTCCTTCAGGCGAATACCCTGGATCTGCAGCCAGGCGGCGACTTGCGCGATGTTCTTGTCGTGGGTGCGTCCGGAAAGGATCTCATCACCGATGACGACGAGGGCGGCCGTGTAGATTCGCGAGGCGTTAGACATGGGGCATGGCTAGGACAAATGGCCGTTCGGGGCCAGTCCCTCTCGCGTGTGCAGGCGATTGAATTCGCTGGCCGGAGACGAAAGGGCGCCCTTTGCCGCGCACGGCAGGCAAGCCCGCCGCAGGAGCGCGGGCGCAGGGCAAAAAAAAGGCCGGCCCGAAGGCCAGCCTATGGAAGTTTTTTGGGAGAGGATGCCTGAAAGGCGAGTTCTGTATGCAGTGAGACGCGCTCTGCTGCAAATGCGAAAAATTCTGGCAATGATGCAAAACCTGCAATCGTAATACGTGACGTACGCTGCATTCGTTGCAACAAACTTCAATTTATAGCTATTATTCAGTTATTTGCGATCATTCTGGCCATAAGAAACCCCGCTCGATGTCCAGCATCGAGCTGGTTCCCGCGCTCGTCCACCATGCGCACGTCAGCGGGGTTTCTTAATACCAAAGGCCAATGCCCTAGCGAATGACGCCAAAGAGGTCGTGTTCGTCGGCATCCTCTATGTGCACCGAAACCACATCGCCCGGCGCGAGGTCGGGACGCACGTCGCGCAAGTAGACGTTGCCGTCGATTTCCGGCGCGTCGGCCTGCGAGCGACCGGTGGCGCCCACGTCGCCGTCCTCGTCGGGCTCGCCGACTTCGTCGATGATCACGGGCAGCACGCGACCGACCTTGGCGCGCAGCTTGGCGGCGCTGATCGCGGCGGTCTTCTCCATGATTCGCGCATAGCGCTCTTCCTTGACCGCTTCGGGCACCGCGTTGGGCAGGGCATTGGCCGCCGCACCCTCGACGGGCTCGAATCGGAACGCGCCGACACGGTCGAGCTGCGCCTCTTCCAGCCAGTCGAGCAGATATTCGAAATCGGCCTCGGTCTCGCCGGGGAAGCCGACCACGAAGCTCGAGCGGATCGCGATGTCCGGGCAGATTTCACGCCACGCGCGCAGGCGGTCGAGCACCTTGGCCTCGTTGGCCGGGCGCTTCATCGACTTGAGCACCGAGGGCGCCGCGTGCTGGAAGGGAATGTCGAGGTAGGGCGTGATCAGCCCCTCGGCCATCAGCGGAATGACCTGGTCGACGTGCGGGTAGGGGTAGACGTAGTGCAGACGCACCCACGGTGCCTGGCCGTTCGCGTCGCGCAGCTGGCCGAGCTCGCGGGCGAGATCGGTCATGTGCGTGCGCACGGGATTGCCCTTCCAGCTGCGCTCCTCGTGGCGCACGTCGACGCCATAGGCCGACGTGTCCTGGCTGATCACCAGCAGCTCGCGCGTGCCGGCCTGGACCAGCTTTTCCGCCTCGCGCAGCACTGCGTCGATCCGCCGGCTGGCCAGCTTGCCGCGCAGCGAGGGAATGATGCAGAAGCTGCACGCGTGGTTGCAGCCTTCCGAGATCTTGAGATAGCCGTAGTGGCGCGGAGTCAGCTTGACGCCCGCATCGTCCGGGAAGTCGCCGCGCGCCTGCGGGATAAGGTCGACATAGGGTGAAAGCTCGGGCGGGGCGGCATCGTGCACCGCGCTGACCACGTCCTCGTACTGGTGCGCGCCGGTGACGGCGAGCACGTCGGGGAAGCGGGCGCGGATCGCCTCGGCCTCGTTGCCCATGCAGCCCGTCACGATGACGCGGCCGTTCTCGGCGATCGCCTCGCCGATCGCGGCCAGGCTTTCCTCCTTGGCCGAATCGAGGAAGCCGCAGGTGTTGACGAGCACCACGTCGGCGCCGGCGTAGTCCGCGCTCATGGTGTAGCCATCGGCGCGCAGCCGGGTGAGGATGCGTTCGGAGTCGACGAGCGCCTTGGGACAGCCGAGGCTGACCATGCCGACCTTGGGCGGGGAGGGGATTTCTATAGCCATGGGATGGGCCGCCCGATACGCGTATTGGACCCGGAAGTCACGAAAAAGGGTGAGGGCGCGCGGCCAAGTATCGATCATGTTCGCATCGATACGCTGCGCCGGGTCGGTGCTTGGGCGTATGGAGGCCAAGCGTACGAGGATCATTGCCGCGCAACGCCTTCCACGGCCTCGTCGCAGGTGCTCGCGAATTTGCTTGGGGTTTCTGGGGGATGCATGTGCGGACGCACGAGCTCGTCGCACCAGTCAGAGACCTCGGCGGACGGGGCAGGTCGGGCCAGCCCGTTCGTGGATGCGCTGGTCGAGCGGCTTCGGGGCGAGGCCCTCGTCGAACACGTCCAGTCGGGGGCGACGACGACGCGAGGTCGATTCAGGCACCTGGGCGGCCCGGTTGGTTCCCCAAAGAAGGCTCGATTCGGGTGAATTGGACACTGTGCGCGACACATTGGCTGGTTTCGCGTGCGAATGGATGGACGCGGCGGTGGGATTTGTGGCACCCCTGCCTGCGACGAATTGAAACGCCGGGTCGTTGTGCCGTCATATAAGAGATTAGGACGGCGCGATATTTTGGAAAGGAAGATGGATGGGTCCCGTCAACTGGCTGGCCGTCGGCCTCGCCGCAGGTCTTGGATTCCTGCTCGGGTTGCTGTGGTACGGGCCGCTGTCGCGCAACCGTCGCCAGCCCATCCTCGGCGCGCCCCGTTCAAGCATGACTTTCCTGGCACCGCTCGTGGTGATGGGGCTTGCCGCCACCATGTTCGGCCACGCCTTCGCGCGGATCGGGGTTGATACCCTCGCGGCCAAGCCCTGGCTCTACTTCATGCAGACCGGTGGCATCGCCATCGCCTTCGTCATGCCGGTGCTCTGGCTCACCCACCTCGAAAGCCGGACCGAACCGATGTGGCGGGTGTTCGACTGCCTGTTCTGGCTGGTGACCTACCTCGCCATGGGCGCGGTCTTCTGGCTCCTAGGCTGAGCGTGCAAGCGAATCGTCGTCCTGCCCGGTGGCGGTGATCTCGACGATCACGTCGCCGGCCGCGAGCGCGCGGGCTTCGTCCTGCCAGAATCCGATCGCGCGCGTGCCGCGATAGATGCGAAGGCCCTTGCCGGTGGCGATGGCATCGAGCGGGCGTCCGATTTCCTCGGCCTTCACTGCGCGCTCGACCAGTTGCACCCGCCCCGAAACGGAGGCGAGGTCCGACATGTATTCCGAGATGTGCTTGCCCTGCGCCGAGCCTGCCAGCAGCAATCCGGTGAAGCGCACCGGGTTGATCACGTTGTCCGCGCCCGCTTGCCGTGCCAGCAATTCGTTGTCGTCGGCGCGCACCACCGCGGTGATCGGCACCTTGGGCGCCAGGTGGCGCGCGGTCAGGATGATGAGGATCGTCGTGTCGTCGCGCCCTGCCGAGACGAGCACCGTGCGCGCCCGCGTGATTCGCACCGCGTTGAGCGTCTCGTCGCGCGTTGCATCGCCCTCCAGCACGTTGCACCCGGCCTGCTCGGCCTGTGCTAGGCGTGCGGGCGAGGAATCGATCACCACGATGTCGGAAGGGTCGGTGTCGCGGGCGATCAGCTCGGCCACCGCTTCGGAGCCGCTGACGCCGTAGCCGAGCACGACCACGTGGTTCTCGAGGCGTTCCTGGATGCGCTTCATGCGCCAAGTCTCCCAGCTGCGCTTGATGATGAAGTTGTAGGCCGTGCCCACGAAGATGTAGATGACTGCGAGCCGGATCGGAGTGACGATGATCGCCTCCACCAGCCGCGACTTGTCGCTGACCGGTGCGATGTCGCCAAATCCGGTCGTCGTGATCGAGATCATCGTGAAATAGACGACGTCGAGGAAGCTCACGTCATTGTCGTAGCCGTCGCGCAGGCCCTCGCGGTCCAGCCAGTGGACCAGCACCACGATCGAGATCAGCGCGAGCGCCGCTCCGATGCGCAGCGCAACGTCCGCCCACACCGGCACCGCGAGCGCGCGGCGCAGCGGATTGAACACGGCGGGCGGTGTCCGCCTTTTCGGGCGCTGCGGTCTCGGCATGGCACCAAGGCTTAGGGAGCCTTGGGCAGTTCGTCCACCGGGTTCACGGGCTTGCCGTCCTTGCGGATCTCGAAGTGCAGTTCGTCACCCTTCGCAAGGCCGGTGTCGCCGACGAGACCCACGCGCTCGCCCTGGCTGACTTTCGCGCCGTTCTTCACCGTCACCCGGCTGAGAAACGCATAAGCCGTGAACCAGCCGTCGCCATGGTCGATCACCACCAGGTTGCCGAACTGGTCCTTCTCCAGCCCGGCGAAACGCACCGTTCCGGCCGCGGCCGCGCGCACCATCGTGCCCTTGGCGGCCTTGATGTCGAGGCCGTCGTGGTAATCGGTTCCGGTTGCAAAGCCTCGGTCGATCGGGCCCTTCACCGGCCACAGGAAGCGGCCGGCAGGCGCCGTGCGGGCGGGCGTTGCGGGGCTTGCGGCCGGCTTGGCGACAGGCGCGGCCAGCGCTCCGGCGGGCGGGGTCAGCACCGAGGGGATCACCAGCTTCTGTCCCGCCGAAAGCGGCGCGCCCGGGGCAATCCCGCTGGCGATCGCGATCTGCTCCCAGGGTACCCCGTACTGGAGCGCGATCGAGAAGCCGGTCTCGCTTGTACCTACCGTGTGGTGGCGGGTGCGCGGAATGTGCAGCGTCTGGCCGACCTTCACCGTATAGGGCGGCTGCAAGGCGTTGGCTTCCACGATCAGCACGCGCGGCACGCCGGTGCGGTTGGCGATGCCGCCCAGCGTCTCGCCGGGCTTGACGACGTAGCTCTCGCTCGACGCATCATTCGGCGAAGAGCCGGAAGAGGGCGATGCGGCGCTGGTGCCGGGGGGGCGTGCCGCGATCGTGCGTGAGGCCGTGCGCGGGGCACGGTCCGGACCAGTGCCCGGAATTGTCAGCATCTGGCCGACGCGCACCACGTAAGGCTCGGCGATGCCATTGGCCTGCGCCAGCGCCTGGGGCGTGACGCCGGTGCGGTTGGCGATGCCGTTCAGCGTCTCACCCGAGGTCACCGTGTACTGGCGCGGGCTACTCGGCACTGGTGTTGGCGTGGCCGGGGCCGTCGAGACGCTGCGCGCCTTCGTGGCGCGCGGAATGGCCAGCCTCTGACCGGTGCGCACGACGTAGGGCGGTGCAAGGCCATTGGCGCTGGCGAGGTCGCCCGCGCTCACGCCCGCGCGGTTGGCGATCCCGTTCAGCGTCTCGCCCTGCGCGACGATGTGGGTGGTCTCTTCGCCAGCGGGCGCCGCATGCGCAGGCATGACGAGCGCGCAGCCCAGCGCCAGAGCGGCGTGGACGCGAAGGGCCGGAAGGCGCCGGACCGCGCCAGGAATGCGGATCATGCGTCGAAACGTTTGGCCAGCATCGCCAGCGATGCATCGTGGGTAAGATCGACCTGAAGCGGGGTAACCGACACGTAGCCCTCCGTTGTGGCCTCCAGGTCGGTGTTACGTCCCAGAGTATGCTCAATGCCGTGTAAACCAAACCAGAAATAGGGGAAACCCCGTGGATCTACGGATTCCACCAGCGATCCGCGCGCATAATCATGGAATCCCTGGCGAACCACGCGAATACCGTTAACCTTGTTTCCCGCAAGCGCGGGGAAATTGACGTTGATCAGCGTGCGCGGGGCCAGCGCGGCACCGACCAGCGGCTTCAGCACTTTCGCGCCCCATTCCTCGGCCGCCGAGAAGCTGACGTCGTTGCCCGCGTCATTGTGCTCGATCACCTGGCTGAGCGCGATCGAGGGGATGCCTGCGAGCGCCCCTTCCATGGCCGCCGAGACCGTGCCCGAATACGTCACGTCGTCGCCCAGGTTGGCCCCGCGATTGACCCCCGAGAGGATCAGGTCCGGCGCGCCCGGCAGCACCTTGCGCAGCGCCATCGTCACCGAATCGGTCGGCGTGCCCGTCACCGAGAAACGGCGCGGCGCGTGTTCGCGCAGCCGCACCGGCCGGTTGAGCGTGAGCGAGTGCCCCGCCCCCGACTGCTCTTCGCTCGGCGCACAGATCCAGATGTCGTCCGAAAGCTGCGCGGCGATCTTCTCCAGCACGTAGAGCCCGGGGGCGTTGATGCCATCGTCGTTGGTGAGAAGAATGCGCATTTGAATCTCGCTTGTCGTCGCTATCGGAAATGGGGGGCTTGGGGCGGCGTTCAGGCGAGGGGTGTCAGCACCTCGATGCCGCCCATCCAGGGCTTGAGCACCTCGGGCACGCGCACCGAGCCGTCGTCCTGCTGGTAGTTTTCCAGAACCGCGACGAGCGTGCGCCCGACCGCGAGGCCCGAACCGTTGAGCGTGTGCAGGAATTCGGTCTTCTTGCTGCCTTCGGGCTTGTAGCGCGCGTTCATGCGCCGCGCCTGGAAGTCGCCGCAGTTCGAGACCGAGCTGATCTCGCGGTAGGCCTGCTGGCCCGGCAGCCAGACTTCGAGGTCGAAGGTCTTCTTCGCGGTGAAGCCCATGTCGCCCGAGCACAAAAGCACCTTGCGGTAGGGCAGCTCCAGCGCCTGCAGGATGCCCTCGGCTGCCGCGACCATCTTCTCGTGCTCGGCCTCGCTTTCCTCGGGGCGGCACACCGTGACCAGTTCGACCTTCTCGAACTGGTGCTGGCGGATGAACCCGCGCGTGTCGCGCCCGGCCGAACCCGCTTCCGAACGGAAGCAGGGGGTAAGCGCGGTCATGCGCAGCGGCAGTTCGGCGTTGTTGACGATCTCGTCGCGAACGTAATTAGTCAGGCTCACTTCGGCAGTGGGGATCAGCCAGAACTGTTCCTTTGTATCGGCCTCCTCGAGCATTGTCTCGAGTTTTGGACGGTAGTTGCCTTCCGAAACACCCGACATCTGACTTTCGAAATCTTGAGGCATGGCATCCCAGAACAGTTCGCTACGAGTGCTCATGTCTGCTGCGAAGAAGAGGTCGGCAGAAAATTTTGGAAGTTGCCCAGTGCCATGGACCGCATGGTCCTTGACCAGCAGCGGCACATTGCATTCCATGTAGCCGTTGGTCGCGGTCTGCGTGTCGAGCATGAACTGCGCGAGCGCGCGGTGCAGGCGCGCCATCTGGCCCTTGAGGAAGGTGAAGCGCGCGCCCGAAAGCTTCGCGCCGGTCTCGAAGTCGAGGCCGAGCGCGGGGCCGATGTCGGCGTGCTCCCTGGGCGTGAAGGCAAAGGTGCCAGGCAAACCCCACCTGGCGACTTCGACATTGTCGTTCTCGTCCGCGCCTTCGGGCACGTCGTCCACGGGAATGTTGGGGAGCGCGGCCAGCATGTCGTTAAGTTGTGCGGCCACGACCTTTTCCTCGGCCTCGAGCGCGGGCAGGCTTTCCTTCAGTTGCGCGACTTCCGCCTTCAGCGCTTCGGCGGTTTCCGTGTCGCCCTGGCCCATCGCCTTGCCGATCGCCTTCGAGGCCTCGTTGCGGCGGTTCTGGCCTTCCTGCGCGCGGGTGGCGAGCGAACGGCGCTGCTCGTCGAGAGCCAGGATCTGGGTGGATTGCGGCTCCATCCCGCGGCGCGCCATGCCGGCGTCGAAGGCTGCGGGGTTCTCGCGGATCGAACGGATATCGTGCATGGCGCGGGCTATGCCGTCTCGAGGGGCCCCGCGCAAGCACGAGAAGTGCCCGGTCGCCCCCGTGCATCGTCTGGCGGGGGCAAGGATGGTCTTCCTCATGCAATTCCTCTAGCCACGGAGGGGCTCCGGCGCCGTGTGGGCGCGCATCGGGCACCAGTGAGGATGTGAAGCGACGATGTCGAAGGCAGGGGAAAAGGTTTACGAGGAAATTCGCGACTGGATCCTCGACGGCAGTTTTCCCCCGGGAATGCAGATCATCGAGGAGGACCTGGCGCGCCAGTGCAACGTTTCGCGAACCCCCGTGCGCGAGGCCATCCAGCGCCTCCAGGGCGAGCGTTTCATCGAGCGCGACCGGCAGCGCTCCTACGTGCGCATCTGGCCCACCGACGCGATGGAGGACGTCTTCGCCACCCGCAGTATGATCGAGCCCTACATTGCCGAGCGCGCGGCCGCGCGAATCGATGCGGACCAGCTTGCCGCACTCGAAGCCTGCAACGAGGATTACCGCCAGGCTCTCTCGGCCGAAATCCCCGACTACACGCGCGTCAATTCCTGCAACTCGCGCTTCCATTCCCTCCTGCTCGAGGCGGCGCGCTCGGAAGTGCTCGAATTGCTGATCCAGCGCGTGCTGATGATCCCCAACGTGCAGCAGAACTTGCGTCACTACGACGCGGAGCATCTCGCGCGCAGTCTGCAGGACCATGTGGAACTCGTGGAAGCACTGCGTGCGCGCAACGGCGTCTGGGCGCGATCGATCGCGCATTCGCACATCCAACGCGCACGCCAGATCTTCTTCGAGAACCAGTGAGGCTTGGATGGCGCGCACCCGGCCTGGCCGCAAAAGCGGTGGCAACGTTCGAAAATGTATCGGGAAAATCCGCCATCCTGCTGGAGAGGATGGTGGGCGCGACAGGGATTGAACCTGTGACCCCACCCGTGTGAAGGGTGTGCTCTACCGCTGAGCTACGCGCCCGCTACCAAGTGCGGAAGGCGCCCCTAGGCCATCTTGGATCGCTTGACAAGCACTGATTTGCGCCGCGCCGATTGAGAGCCGATTGACAGGGGCAATCGGGGCTCTAAATCGCGGTGCATGACCGAAGAGACCTCCGTCGGCCCCGACGTGCCGCCCGATCACATCGCGATCAACCCGCGCAGCCCCTTTTTCGATGCGGAGAAGCTGCAGCGCGGCATCGGCATCCGGTTCAAGGGCACCGTGCGCACCAACATCGAGGAATACTGCATTTCCGAAGGTTGGGTCCGCGTCCAGGCCGGGCGTTCGCTCGACCGCCACGGCAACCCGCTGACCATCAAGCTGACCGGCCCGGTCGAAGCCTGGTACGAAGACCTCGGCGAGAACCCGCCGGTGGCCAGGATCGGCTGAATTTTTCCGGCGATCCGGGGCTGCCGCGAGGTTCTTCAGAGAGCGTCCGCGATGATCGCCCCGATCGGATCGTTTCGAGGCGTCGTTCCCGCGGTTCGTGGGGCCGGCGCCTTTTCCTTGCCGGCTTCCCTGTAGATGAAGCCCGCGACCGGCCAGTGCGTTGTCCCCAGCGTCTGTGAGGGGCCATACCAGATGCGCACTTCGCTCCAGTCGTTGTTGGGCGACACGTCGAGCGCGGTCACGCCGGTCTCGATCTTGCCCGGGTACGACCAGTTGGCGTGGTCGAGCAGCACCGTGCGCGAATCGACGACCTGGCTGATCGTCGCGACATGGCCGAGCGGCGAGTTGCCGTGCGGCTCGATGGCCATGACCGCGCCCACGCGCGGGACATGCCCGCGCTTGTAGTGCCCTTGCGCCTGCGACCACCAGGTATAGGCATCGCCGTAAAGCGCGATCCCCGAGACGGTGCGGGCATAGGGCACGCATTCGAGCTTGCCCGGCGCACCGGGCGCCGCGCCGCCGGAGGCGCTTTCCGGACTGTTCGTCACGATGGTGTCGATCGCGGAGCGCGCGTGCACCGGCTGGCAAGCCATTGTCGCGGCGGCAAATGTCAGGGCCAATCCAAGTCGCTTCATGGCGACGGGTTTGCCCGCACCGGGTTAGCTGCAAGCTGTCAGGTTCGGTTAACGGGCGTGTAAGAATTGCTCGGGGTTGCGCACAGTTCTTGCCAAAACGCTCCGAAGTCCCCAATCGGGTGGGAATCATGCTTCCACAAGTTATCATCATCGGCCGGCCCAACGTCGGCAAGTCCACGCTGTTCAACCGGCTCGTCGGCAAGCGCCTTGCGCTCGTCGACGATCAGCCGGGTGTGACCCGTGACCGTCGCTTTGGCGACGCCCATCTTCTCGGTCTCGATTTCACCATCGTCGACACCGCCGGGTGGGAGGACGACGAGGCCGAGACGCTGCCCGGGCGCATGCGCCAGCAGACCGAAGCCGCGCTCGCCACCGCCGACGTCGCGCTCTTCGTCATGGACGCGCGCGCGGGTCTCACCCCGCTCGACGAGGAAATCGCCCAGTGGCTGCGCGCCTCGCCCGTTCCCGTGATCCTGCTTGCCAACAAGGCGGAAGGCCGCGCGGGTGAGAGCGGGCTGCTCGAGGCCTATTCGCTGGGCCTGGGCGATCCGGTCGCGATCTCGGCCGAGCACGGCGAAGGCATGGGCGACCTCTTCGAATCGCTTCTCCCGCATCTCGAGCCGCTCCAGCCGCCCGAGGAAGAGGAGATCGACGAGGAGGACGAGGAAGCGCTCTTGCGCGGGCCGCTCAAGCTCGCCATCGTCGGGCGCCCGAACGCGGGCAAGTCCACGCTCATCAACCGTTACCTCGGCGAAGATCGCCTGCTGACCGGCCCCGAAGCGGGCATCACGCGCGATTCGATCGCGATCGACTGGTCCTGGCACGATCCCAAGTCGGGCGAGGACCGCGAGGTGCGCCTGATCGACACTGCGGGCATGCGCAAGAAGGCGCAGGTCATCGAGAAGCTCGAGCGCCTCGCGGTTGCCGACGCGCGCCACGCGATCGATTTCGCCGAAGTCGTCGTGCTCGTTCTCGATGCGACGCGCGGGCTGGAGCACCAGGATCTCAAGATCGCCTCGATGGTCCTCGAGGAAGGCCGCGCGCTGATGATCGCGATCAACAAGTGGGACGTCGCCGAGGACGCCAGCGGCCTGTTCAACGGTATCCGCGACGCGCTAAACGAAGGTCTGGCCCAGGTTCGCGGCGTGCCGTTGCTGGCGATCTCGGGCCGCACCGGCAAGGGGCTCGACGAGCTCATGACCGCCGCCTTCTCGATTCGCGAGGCCTGGAGCCGCCGCGTGCCGACCGCCGCGCTCAACCGTTGGTTCGACGACGCGCTTTCGGCCAATCCGCCCCCGGCGCCCGGGGGCAAGCGCATCAAGCTGCGCTACATCACCCAGGCCAAGACCCGCCCGCCGGGCTTCGTCCTGTTCGGTACGCGCCTCGACATGCTTCCCGAAAGCTACAAGCGCTACCTGATCAACGGCATCCGCCGCGAACTGGGTTTCGATGCGGTTCCGATCCGGCTCAACTTGCGCAGCCCGAAGAACCCCTTCGCAAACAAGAAGTGACGAACGAGGCCGGGACGCAGCACGCGTTCCCGGCCTTTTCTCTGGTCAGCCCGGATGCGCGCCCGCCTCGGCCTCGGCGCGCGCCACGTCCTCTTCGCTGGCGGCCGCAGTGATCCCGGTCTCGTAGGGGCGGCGGGCCTCGTCGCGCTGCTCCTTGACGATGTTCCACATCGCGATAAACAGCGCCGCGATCACCGGGCCGACGATGAAGCCGTTGAGCCCGAACAGCTGCAGGCCCGAGAGCGTCGCGATCAGCACCACGAAGTCGGGCAGGCGCGTGTCGCGTCCCACCAGCACCGGGCGCAGCACGTTGTCGATCATGCCGATCACGAACATGCCGCAGATGATCAGCACCACGCCCTGCCAGACCGACCCGGTCACCAGCAGATAGATCGCGACCGGAACCCACACGAGGCCGGTCCCGACCGCGGGCAGCAGCGAGAGGAAGCCCATCAGCACGCCCCACAGGAGCGCCCCCTCGATCCCCAGCAGCGAGAAGATGATCCCGCCGACCAGCCCTTGCATGACCGCGACGACGACCGTGCCCTTCATCGTTGCGCGCACCACGACGGTGAAGTGGGCGAACAGTGAATCGCGCATCTTGGGGCGAAGCGGCATCGCGTCGCGCACCAGCTCGGTGTAGCGCTGCCCGTCGCGCAGCAGGAAGAAGGTGAGGTAGAGCATGACACCCAATGCGGCGAGGAAGCTCAGCGCGCCCTGACCCAGCATCAGCGCCTGCGAGGCCACCGTCTGCAAGCCGCTCGTCACGCTCGAGCCGAACATCCGGCGCAGTGTGTTGAAGTCGGTGAGCCCGTATTGCCGGACGAATTGCGCGACCCGATCGGGGAGGGCATGCTCCAACTGGGCCAGGATCTGCGGGAAGCTGATGTCGCCGGCCTTGATCTTGGCGTAGAGCGCGCTGGCCTCGTTGACGAGGCTGACGCCGAGCACGATCGTGGGCAGGATGACGAGCGCCAGCAGCCCGACCAGCACCAGCGCGGCGGAGAGGCTCTTGCGACCGCCCAGTACTGCCGTCAGCTTGCGTGTCATCGGCTCGAACATGATCGCGGCGACCACGCCCCACAGCACCGCCCCGAAGAAGGGGGCGACCAGGTAGGCAAAGGCCAGCGTGATGAGGATGATCAGCGCGCCATAGCCGGCATCCTCGATCTCGATGTTGGGTTTCTTCACTTCGCTCATGCGCTTTGCTTCGCTTTTCCCGATGTCGTTTGCCGGTGTCATCTGCAGGCGATCGCGCGCGAGGAGGTGGCTGCGGCGATGTGTGCATCCTTTGGTGGCGAGGGTGGATTTTTTCGAGACATCGCGCAAGAGTCCGCCCGGACTAAGCAAGGGAGAAATTTCGTGGTCGCAACACGTTGGAGCTGGCTCGCGGCCAGTGCCTTGACACTCGCCCTGCCGGGCGCCGCGCTTGCCGCACCGGCAACGGACCCGGCCGAACAGGGGGATCGCGGCCCGCAGCGCGGCTTCGTCGCGCAGGACCTGTTCCGCCTCCAGGGGGCGACCGACCCGCAGATTTCGCCCGACGGCAAGCGCATCGTCTATGTGCGCTCGAGCGCCGATGTGATGAGCGACCGGCTGGTCCCCTCGCTCTGGCTCGTCGACGTCGCCAGCGGCGCGCAGCGTCCGCTCGTGGCCGGCCCCGGCGCGCATTTCGCGCCGCGCTGGTCGAGCGACGGCCAGCGTCTCGCCTATGTCTCGAGCGTGGGGGAGGGCGCGCCGCAGCTCCATGTCCTGTGGCTCGACAGTGGCGCCGACGTGGCCCTCACCGACTTGCCCGAGAGCCCCGACAGCCTCGCCTGGTCGCCCGACGGAAGCCAGATCGCCTATGCGATGCACGTTCCGGGCGAAGGCCCCAAGCTGGGCGAACCGCCCGCCGGCAAGCCCGAGGGCGCCACCTGGGCCGAGCCGCTCGAGGTGATCGACCGCGTGACCTATCGCGCCGATGGTGCAGGTTATATCGCCGCAGGCTCCTCGCATGTCTTCGTGGTGTCCGCGAGCGGCGGGGCGCCGCGCCAACTCACCTTCGGCAACTACGCCGACGAGGGCAATCTTGCCTGGAGCGGCGATGGCCGCGCGATCCTGTTTACCGGCAACCGCAAGGACGACTGGCGGCGCAAGGGGATGGACAGCGAGATCTACCGCGTGGATGTCGCGAGCGGGGCGGTCACGGCGCTCACCAGCCGGTTCGGCCCGGACGGGTCGCCGGTGGTCTCGCCCGACGGCAAGCACGTCGCTTACCTCGGCTTCGACGACGCGCTGCGCTCCTACGAGAACACCGAGCTTTACGTGATGAACGCCGATGGCAGTGGCAAGCGTTCGCTCACCGCCACTTTCGACTATGGTATCGACCAGGCGATCTGGGTCGGCAATTCGACACTTTACGTGATCTACGACGATCACGGCACGCGCAAGGTCGGCAAGGTCGGCCTCGACGGTTCGCGCAGTGTCCTGTTGGAGGGGATCACCCAGGGCGCGCACTACGACCGGCCCTACACCGGTGGTGATTTCTCCGTCTCGCAAAAGGGGCGTATCGCCTATACCGCCAACGGCACCGACCGGCCCGCAGATCTGTGGGTGAGCGAGGCCGGGAAAGGGGGCAAGGGACGGCGTCTGACCGATCTCAACGGCACCTGGATCGACCACAAGGCGATGGCGCCGGTGCGCAAGCTGCCCGTGACCGCGCCCGACGGCCGCCCGATCGACGCCTGGCTGGTTACCCCGCCGGGCCTCCAGCCGGGGCAGAAGGTGCCGCTCATCCTCGAGATCCACGGCGGCCCGATGTCGGCCTATGGCTCGACCTTCTCGACCGATGACCAGCTTTACGCCGCACACGGCTACGCCGTGCTCTATACCAATCCACGCGGCTCGACCTCCTACGGCGAGGAATTCGCGCGCCTCATCGACCGCAACTATCCGGGGCCGGACTACGACGACCTCATGGCCGCGGTCGATGCCGCGATTGCCGACGGGGTCGCCGATCCCGACAATCTCTTCGTCACCGGTGGTTCGGGCGGCGGTGTGCTGACCGCCTGGATCGTGGGCAAGACCAACCGCTTCAAGGCGGCCGCTTCGCAAAAGCCGGTGATCGACTGGGGCAGCTTCTCGCTGACCTCCGATGGCGCCACGACCTACCACGACCACTGGTTCGACAAGCCGGTCTGGGAAGAGCCGATGGTCTACTGGAAGCGCTCGCCGCTCAGTCTCGTCGGCAATGTCGAGACGCCCACGCTGGTCGTCGTGGGCTCGCAGGATTTCCGCACCCCCGTCAGTGAGGCCGAGCAGCTCTACACCGCGCTGCAGATCCGCGGCATTCCTACCGCGCTCGTCAAGGTGCCCGGGGCCAGCCACGGCGGCATCGCGGCGCGGCCCTCGCAGTCGGCCGAGAAGGCCTCGGCGATCCTGGCCTGGTTCGACCGCTACCGCACCGACAAGGCGTCGGTACCGGCTCCTACGCCGGGCGGCGAATAGCGGCGAGTTCTGCGGCGAGGGTGACCACGAGTTCGCAGGCACCCATCGCCCGCACCAGCGGCGCGCCCTGGCCGGCCCACTGCGCGCCGTAGAGCGGCTCGCCACGGGCCTTGGCGGCCGCGTTGAGCGCCTTGCCCGCCGCATAGGCGCGCGGGTAATCGGGCACCGGCGCAAGGCCCGGCTCGGCGCCGAGCGCGGTGAAGCGATTGGCGAGGCAGCGCGCGGGTCGGCCTGAGATCGCGCGGGTCATCACCGTGTGCCGGGCTGCCTCGGAAGCGAGGAGCGCACGGTAGGCCGCGTCGCTTGCGGTCTCCGTGCAGGCGAGGAAGGCGGTGCCCATCTGGACCGCCACGGCGCCGAGGTTTAGCGCGGCCGCGATTCCCGCCCCGTCCATGATGCCGCCCGCCGCGATCACCGGTAGCCGGCCCCAGGCGACGAGTTGGCGCACGAGCGCAAACGTGCCCAGCATGGCGTCGGGCGCATCGGGATCGAACACGCCGCGATGGCCGCCCGCTTCCCAGCCCTGGGCGACGAGCGCATCGATCCCGGCGGCGCACGCGGCCTTGGCTTCGGAATGGGACGTAACGCTCGCCAGCAAAAGGCAGCCGGCTGCCTTCAGGGCGGCGATGGCCGAGGTGTCGGGCAATCCGAAATGGAAGCTGACGACGCGCGGCCTGGCTGCCAGCACGACGTCGAGCAAGGCGGCGTTGCTGCGAAAGCTCTCGTAGATCGTCTCGAGCCGGCTGGGCGGCGTGGCGCCAAACTGCGCGAAGGCGGGGGCAAGCGCTTCGAGCCAGGCCGCTTCGCGCACAGGGTCTTCGTTCGGCGGACCGTGGACGAAGAGGTTGACGTTGAAAGGCCGCTCGGTGAGCGCCGCCATCCGCGCCAGCGCCTCGCCCGCGTCGGCGCTGGCGAGGTGCCCGAGGGCCAGCGAACCCAGCCCGCCCGCCGCGCAGACCGCGGCGGCGAGCTCGGGTGTGGAGGTACCCGCCATCGGCGCCTGGACCAGCGGAACGCTGAGGCCCAGGCTCTCACAGAAATCGGACATCGGGGCGGCGTTCAAACCTCGGGCGTGCCGATCAGCTTTCCGCAGGCTTGCTCTGGAGCTGGCAGTAGTTCTGCAGGCCCATGCGCTCGATCATGTCGAACTGCTTCTCGAGATAGTCGACATGCTCTTCCTCGCTCTCGAGGATGCGCTCGAAAATCTCACGGCTGACGTAGTCGCGCACCGCCTCGCAATGGGCGATGGCTTCCTTGAGCAGCGGGATCGCATCGTGCTCGAGCGCGAGGTCGCACTTGAGGATGTCGACCACGTCCTCGCCCACGCGCAGCTTGCCCAGCGCCTGGAAGTTGGGGAGACCGTCGAGGAAGAGGATGCGATCGGCCAGCACGTCGGCGTGCTTCATCTCGTCGATCGATTCGTGGCGCTCGTACTCGGCGAGCTTCTTGATCCCCCAGTTGTCGAGCATGCGGTAGTGCAGCCAGTACTGGTTGATCGCGGTGAGCTCGTTGAAGAGCGCCTTGTTGAGAAAATCGATGACCTGGGGGTCGCCCTTCATGCCGGTTCTCCTGAATGGGAAGTGGGCACGATTATGAGCGCCCCGGCAAGCAAGGGCAAGGCAATGAAAACGATTTTGTCCGCCTTTTCCGGACGGACGCGGTCAGGCCGCGCGCGACATGCAGGAACTTGCAACTTCCTCGGCGATGATGTCGTCGGCCTCCTCGAGGCATTGGCCGCACAGGGGCTTGCTGCCCATCGCAGCATAGACCGCTTCGGCGTCTCCGCACAGGCGGCGGGCCGCACAGCGCAGGTCCTTTTCGCGGATGGCATTGCAGATACAAACGTACATGGGCGAATCCTCTTGTCCTTCCACTATACGTGTCTGCGAATGGATCGCAATAGCATTGATAACGATTCTTAGAAACGATTGTGAAGCCAGCGTTTTTCGACCAGTGAGCGCCAGATCCACTCGAGCGGACCGCGCCGGAGGCGCCTGAGAACATGCGGACTCCAGCCGAGCATGGCAATCCACCCAAGGCCTACGAAGGGCACCTGGAGAGCCGGTCCGAAACGCCCGAACTGGCCAAGGCCCCAGTCGTAGAAGATGAAGGTCATGACGAGGCTGGTGGCGAGGTAGTTGCTGAAGGCCATGCGTCCGGCCGCGACCAGGCGCTGGCCCAGAGCGCAGCGGACGAGGCGGGGCGTGAGGAGCACGAGCAGCGCGGCGTAGCCGTAGGCGGTGAGCAGATGGGGGAGGGCCAGCCCCCAGGACAGCGCCGCCTCCATCGCCAGCGGGGGAAACCCGCGCGACGCGGCCCAGATCGTGAAGGCAAGGCTGAGGCCGAGGCCGCAGGGAATGCACACGCGCGCGGCGCTGCGCAAATGGCGGGGATGGCACGCGGGATCGAAGAAGCCACGCCGTAGCATGACCATGCCCAGCAGCATCAAAGGCAGCGTTTCCGAAAAGATGTTCCAGGTCATGCCGAAGAGCCAGAAGGGGCGCTCGCGCAGCTTGGTGAGGACGAGGTCGAGATAGCCGTAGTGCGCCTCGGAGAGGTCCCTGGCGATGGCGCCGTGCACGACTTCCATCCAGTGGGCGACGGCCTGCGCCTGCGCGGGCGTGGCGGTGCCAAGGCGCAGCGCGGTTTCGGCGCGCACCATCGGGGCAAGCTCGAAGAGACCCCACAAGTGCCAGCCGTAGTAGAGCAGGAGGGCAATGACGATCAGCGTGCGTTCGCGCAGCGGGCGCAGGAGCAGCGCGGCCAGGCCGCACAGCGCATAAACGAAGAGGATGTCGCCCCACCACAGCAGCAGGTAGTGCAGGAGGCCGAACAGCAGCAGCCAGGCGAGCCGGCGGACCTGCAGGACGTCGCCGTTCTCGCCGCGCGCTTCGGTGCTCTCCCAGAACAAGACCAGCCCCGCGCCGAACAGCAGCGAGAAGAGCACGCGCATCTTGCCCTCGAAGAGCACCAGCGTGGCCGCCGTGGCGAGGCCATCCCAGGCCGAGGGAAGTGCAGTCGTGGGGGCGGTCAGCGCGGGGCTCACGGTGCCCGCGAGAGGGCCCGAAAAACCGGCGATATTGACGGCAAGGATGCCGAGCACGGCCACCCCGCGGATGAGGTCCAGCGCGGGGAGCCGCCCCGCCTCGTTTGCGCAGGGCATCGGGGACGAGGCGGGGGGCAGGGTCAGTCGCGCGTCACGAGGCAGTCGTAGCCGCCCGCCTTCAACTTGCGACAGGCATCCTGCGCCTCTTGCGACGAGGAGTATCCGGTGACGAGCAACTTGGTCAGGCGTCCGGCTGGCTCGGTACGCTTGGTGTGGCCGCGAATCTCGGCGCGCGCGCGGACCTTTTGCCACAGATTCTCGGCATTGCCCGCAACGCCGAAGGCGCCGAGCTGCAATTGCCAGGGGCCGCTCGCGGGTTTGGTCGCAACAGGAGCTGGGGCGGGTGGCGGGCTCGGCTTGGTCGACGCGGTGTCCTTCGTGCGCGTCGGTTCCCTGGCGGCGACCTTGGTGGGCGCGCGCGCGGGACTTGGCGCGGGCGGCGTGAGGGGCGTGCTGGCGGCCTTTGCGGAAGTCGTTTCGACACGCGGGGCCGGCCAGCTTTCCACTTGAGGGCGGGCATAGTCGGCGCCGGCCTCGGCGGGCGAGGATGCGCGCACGTTGCTCCCGGCCGGCGTGAAGTTGCCGGATCTGGCGGGAGGCGGGCTGGTGGTTGGCCTGGTGGTTGGCCTGGTGGCCGGGCTGGTCGAGGCGAGCTTGATCGACCCAGCCGTTGTCTGCCCTGGCGTGTTGAGCTCGCTCGCCGTGGCGAGGCGATTGCGGTTCGCCGCGGCCTGGGCCGCGAGTGTGCGGGCGAGGGCCACGCCCTCTTGGCGCTGGTCGAGCGGGATGTGCGTGTCCATCTGCGCGAGTGCGCCTGTCGCCTGCGGAAGTTCGGCCTCGCGTGCGAGGGTCAGCAGGGCGTAAGCGCGCACCCAGTCCTTGGTCACGAAGTCGCCATTGAAGTGCGCGATGCCCAGAATGTACTGCGCGCGCGGATCGCCGCGTGCGGCACTGGCCTCGAGATAGGGCATGGCCTTCTCGCGCTCGCCGTCCTGGAACAGCAGGAGGCCGTAGTTGTCGGCCGCCTGGACATGCCCCTTGGCGGCGGCCGCGCCGTAGAGCTGCTTGGCGCGCTCGAGATCGACTGGCACCCCGCGCCCCATCTTGTAGGCTTGGGCCAGATTGAACAAGGCGTCGGGATCGCCCTTGTCGGCGAGCGGCCGCCACTGTGAAATTGCGCCCGTGTAGTCGCCCGCGGACCAGGCATCGACACCAGCCTTGACGTCACCGGCCTTGGCATCGGCTGCGCCCGAGCTCGCCCCGAGCGCGACGAAACCGGCGGCAAGCCCGGCCAGAAGGGTGCGGGGGACCGCAATGGGCAGTTCAGGCTTGTTCAATGCAGCACCCTCTTCACGTCCGGGATCGATTCTTTATTCGAGTCTCCTGACGCAACCATACGTAGCAAGACGATTTTTGTCTTTGCTCGTGTGCCTCTGGAGACGCCCGGCTTTCTTCGCAGACCAAGGTAAATTCGCGGTTAGCGATAAATTCCCGCAGGTTTCGGCCTGCGGGTTGGGTCGGTGAGGCGGATTGTGTGAAATTTGCGCTGATTAACGGTAAATTAGGAACGCTCTGCGATTCCATTCCTCGAAACTATTGGCCTCGATTGCGTTTTTCGTAGGGGATCGACTTTGCGCGTATTGGCACTGGCATCACAGAAGGGTGGCTCGGGCAAGACCACTTTGTCCGGTCACTTGGCCGTTCAGGCACAGCGTGCCGGCGCAGGTCCCGTGGTCCTCATCGACATCGATCCGCAAGGCTCGCTCGCCGACTGGTGGAACGAGCGCGAAGCCGAACTTCCCGCTTTCGCGCAGACCACCGTCGCGCGTCTCGCCAACGACCTTCAGGTCCTTCGCCAGCAGGGCTTCAAGCTCGCCGTCATCGACACGCCGCCCGCGATCACCATGGCGATCCAGAGCGTGATCTCGGTGGCCGAACTGATCGTCGTGCCGACCCGCCCCAGCCCGCACGACCTGCGCGCCGTGGGCGCGACCGTCGATCTGTGCGAACGCGCCGGCAAGCCGCTGATGTTCGTGGTCAATGCCGCGACACCCAAGGCGCGGATCACCGCCGAGGCCGCCGTGGCGCTCTCGCAGCACGGCACCGTGGCTCCGGTCACCTTGCACCAGCGCACCGATTTCGCGGCTTCGATGATTGATGGTCGCACCGTCATGGAAGTCGACCCCAATGGCCGTTCTTCGCAGGAAGTCGCGGCGCTGTGGAACTACATCGCCGACCGGCTCGAGAAGAATTTCCGCCGCACCATCTTCGCCGCGCCGACGGCCGGAGCGCCCGTGCAGGGCATGACGCGGCCCGTGGGTGGCTTCGGTCGCCGCGTTGCCGGTTCCTGATCGCAGGTTCCGGACCAGCCCCGCGGCACGAAGAAGGTGAGGAGTAGAGGCCTGATGCAACGCACGAACATTCAGACACGGCACGCCGGGTTCGCGGTGTGTACGGCTCTCGCAGCTGCCCTGCTCGGCGGCTTCGTCAGCCATTCCGCGCTCGCGCGCAGCGAGGCCGAAGCGGTCTCGGGCGAGGCGCAGGCCGATGCCGTCTCCGCCGAGATCGCGAAGGCCGAAAAGCGCGTCGCGCGTTCGATGGATTCGGCCTCGCGCCGTGGCGAATTGGCCAATGCCTATCTCGCGGCGGGTCGTTTCGAATCGGCGGCCACTTCGTTCCGCGATGCGATGACGCTTGGCGACGATCAGCCGCGCACGGCGCTCGGGCTCGCGTTGGCCTGCATCGGTTCGGGGCGTAATGCCGAGGCGCTGCAGGTCCTTGCCAAGTACCGCGATCGCATCCCGGCGAGCGATCTTGGTCTCGCGGTCGCGCTGGCGGGGCAGCCCTCGCAGGGCGTGGCGATCCTCACCGATGTCGTGCGCGGCGGGGAAAATTCCCCCAAGTCGCGCCAGAACCTGGCCTATGCCTATGCATTGAGCGGTCAGTGGGCCCAGGCCCGCGTGATCGCCGCGCAGGACATTCCCGGCGACCAGCTCAACGCCCGCCTGAGCGAATGGGCACGCACCGCGCGCCCGCAGGACAGCGCCGTACGAGTCGCAGGCCTTCTGGGCACGCCGCGCCAGGCGTTCGATCCCGGGCAGCCGGCCGCGCTTGCGCTCGGCGGCGGGGAGAACGCGCCTGCCATGGCCGAGGCCGACCCCATTCCCGTCCCTCCCGCGATGGCCGCGGCGGAGATGCCGGCGGTCGAAGGCGAACTTCCGGCCCTGGCGCGCCCCGAGCCGATGGCTCCGATGCCGCGCGCCACCGAGCGCGAGAGCGCGGTGGCACTCGCCGAGGTTTCCCAGGCGCCCGTTTCCGCGGAGCCCAACGATGGCGTACGCTACGTCGCCAGGCCTGTCGTCCAGCGTATTCCCGAAGTGCGTATGGGCAAGAGTGCGCAGGCGCCTGCGCGCAGCGCCGTGGCGAAGGTCGCCGCCCGCGCACCGAGCGCGGCCCGCGTCGCCGAAGCGGCGCCCGTGGTCGACGGCACCCATCTCGTCCAGCTTGGCTCGTTCCGTACGATGGAAGGCGCCCAGCGCGCCTGGGGCATCTTCGTGGCGCGTGATCCGCGCCTGAAGGACCATACCATGCGCATTACCGAGGCCCTCGTTGCCGGTCGGCGCTACTACCGCGTTGCCGCCGAAGGGTTCGATCGCGGCGCGGCGCAGACGATGTGCTCGACGGTCAAGAGCCGGGGCAACGGCTGCCTTGCCTATGCCGACGGGCGCGAACTGCCCGGTGCGGTGCCAGCCATGCGCGGTAGCGCGGCGCTGCGCGCGCGGCGCTGAGCCCGGTCGACCTTACCAGTTCCATGTGAACCTAAAGGCCTCCGTTCCCTCGGGAACGGGGGCCTTCTTTTGGGCCCCGCCAGGTTCAGGCGGTGACGCGCTTGGTCTTGATCGTGATGCCACCCTTGAACAGGGCGAGGACGCGGCCCTGCACGGGCTGCTTGTCGAACGGGGTGTTGCCCGCGCTGGCGGCCATCTTGAGCGAATCGACGATCCAGGGACGGTCGGGGTCGATCACCGCGATGTCCGCTTCGGCACCCAAGGCGAGCGTGCCGGCGTTGACCCCCAGGATCGCGGCCGGATTTGCAGCGAGCAGTTCGAAGGCGCGGGAGAGGGCGATGACGCCGTCGCGCACCAGGTTCATGGTGAGCGGAAGCAGCGTCTCGGCCCCGGCCATGCCCGGCGCGGAATCGGCGAAGGGCAGGCGCTTGTCCTCGGCGCCGCGCGGGTCGTGGCCCGAAGCGACGACGTCGATCGTGCCGTCGGCGATCGCCGCGATCACCGCCTTGCGGTCCTCTTCGCAGCGCAGCGGCGGCGAGAGGTGGGCGAAGGTCCGGAATTCGGCGACGGCAAGGTCGGAGAGCATGAAGTAGGCGGGGGATACGCCCGCGGTCACGCGCAGGCCCCGCGCCTTGGCGCCGCGCACCAGATCGAGCCCAGCGCGGGTGGTGACGTTGCGGAAATGGATCCGCGCGCCCGCCAGCTCGGCCAGCGCCACGTCGCGCGCGATGGCGAGGGCTTCGGCCTCGGCCGGCGCGCTCGGCAGGCCAAGGCGCGTCGCCATCTCGCCCGAGGTAGCCACGGCCTTGCCGGTGATCCCGGCGTCCTCGGCGTGGGTGATGACGGGCAGGTCGAGCATCGCGCAGTACTGCAGCAGGCGCAGCATCGTGCCCGAATCGCCGATCCAGCGCCGGCCGGTGGCGACCGCGCGCGCACCTGCCTCGCGCATGAGCGCGACTTCGGCGAGCGATTCGCCCGCGAGGCCGCGCGTCGCGGCGCCGAGTGGGTGGACCCAGAAGTCCGGCTTGCCCGATTGCGCGGCGAACCGCACGCGTGAGGGAATGTCGAGCGGGGTCGACTGGTCGGGCATCAGCGCGGCGCGGGTAATGCCGCCGAAGTGGAAGGCAGGCTTGTCGATCTCGAAGACGCCGAGGTCGACGAGGCCGGGCGCGATCAGCGCGCCGCGCGCGTCGTGGACGGTGTCACCGTCCTGCGCGCTGACCTCGGCACCGAGCGCGGTGATGAAGCCGCCTTGCGAACGCAGCGCGCCCGGGGTGATCGTGCCGTCGGGAAGGACCAGGCGGCCGTTGACGATGGTGAGGGGAGCGTGCTGGCTCATGCCCAGCCCTCCACCTTGCGGCCCTTGCGGGTGAGGACTTCGAGGCAGGCCATGCGCATCGCGACGCCCATCTCGACCTGGGTGGTGATCTGCGAACGGTCGATCATGTCGGCGACATTGCTTTCGATCTCGATGCCCCGGTTCATGGGGCCCGGGTGCATGACCAGCGCGTCGGGCTCGGCCAGCGTCAGGCGCTCCTGCGAGAGGCCGTAGAGATGGCGATACTCGCGCGGTGAGGGGATGAACTGGCCTTCCATGCGCTCCATCTGCAGGCGCAGCATCATGACCACGTCGGCGCCCTTCAGCGCGCCCTCGAAGTCGTGGAAGACGGTGACGTTCATGCGCTCGATGTCGGCGGGCATCAGCGCGGGCGGCGCGCAGACGCGCACGTTGGCGCCGAGCGAGGTGAGCGAGAGGATGTTCGAGCGCGCCACACGGCTGTGCAGGATGTCGCCGCAGATCGTCACGCGAAGGCCGTTGAAAGCGCGCTTGGCGTGGCGGATGGTCAGCGCGTCGAGCAGGGCTTGCGTGGGGTGTTCGTGCTGGCCGTCGCCTGCATTGAGCACCGGGCAGTCGACCTTGTCGGCGATCAGCTGCACCGCGCCCGAGCTCTGGTGGCGGATGACGATGGCGTCGGCGCGCATGGCGTTGAGCGTCATCGCGGTGTCGATGAGCGTCTCGCCCTTCTTCACGCTCGAAGTGGCTACGGCCATGTTGACGACGTCGGCGCCCAGGCGCTTGCCCGCGATCTCGAAGCTCAGCAGCGTGCGGGTCGAATTCTCGAAGAAGGCGTTGATGATGGTCAGCCCCGAGAGCAGGTCGCGCCGCTTCTGCGCCCCCCGGTTCAGTTCGACCCACTGTTCGGCTTCGTCGAGGAGGAACCAGATTTCGTGGGGCGCGAGGCCGGCGATACCGACGAGGCCGTCGTGCGGGAACGCCGCACGGCCCTCGGGATAGATGTATTCTGGAGCTGTCATCGAAGACAGGGCCTTAGGCCGCTAGGGAGCCTCGCTCAAGCCCCATTCGCTCGTCGCTCGTCGGTCAACATCGGCCTTGCGGCGATTGCGCTCTTTCGCCGTCGCAGCGCGGCCGCTAGGTTGGTTCTCGATTTTTCCGGGAGTTCCAATGAAATTCGCCTCCAAGGTCTGGGCATTGCTGGTCGGCATCAAGGACGCTCTGGTGCTGCTGTTGCTGATCGGTTTCTTCACCGTGCTGTTCGGGGCGCTGAGCCTGCGCCCGACACCGGGCAAGGTGACCGATGGCGCCCTGTTGCTGGAGCTCGACGGCGCGCTCGTCGAAGAGAAGAGCGCGCCCGATCCGCTGAACGTGCTGCTCTCGCAGCGCGCGCCGGTGGGCGAATATCCGGTGCGCGACGTTGTGCGCGCGCTGCACGAGGCGGCGGGTGACACGCGCATCAAGACCGTGGTCCTCGATCTCTCGCGCTTCCTTGGTGGCGGACAGGTGCACGAGCGTGCGGTGGCGCGCGCGATCGACGAAGTGCGCCACGCCGGCAAGCCGGTGCTGGCCTTCGCCAACGCCTATGCCGACGATGGCGTGCTGCTTGCCGCCCACGCGAGCGAGGTCTGGGCCGATCCGATGGGCGGCGCCTATGTGTCGGGCCCCGGCGGCAACCACCTGTACTTCAAGGGGCTCTTCGACAAATACGGGGTCAAGGCGCATATCTTCCGGGCTGGGACCTACAAGAGCGCGGTGGAGCCTTACTTCCGCTCGGGCATGTCCGACGAGGCGCGCGCAAACTACCAGGACATCTACGCAGCGCTGTGGGACGCCTGGCGCGCCGATCTTTCGAAGGCGCGGCCGAAGGTCTCGGTCGAGCAGATGACGCACGATCCCGCGGCCTGGCTTGCGACCGGGAAGGGCGATCTGGCACAGGCCTCCAAGGCAGCGGGCCTCGTCGACCGGATCGGCGACAAGAGCGAATTCGACGCGCGCGTGGCCGAGGTCGTGGGCAAGGCCGAAGCCCCCAAGCCCGGCGACCTGCCCTATGCGCACACCTCGCTCGCGACCTGGCTTGCGGCCAAGCCGGTCTCCAAAAAGGGGGCGGCGATCGGGGTCGTGACCGTTGCGGGCACGATCGTCGACGGCGACGCGGGGCCGGGCGAGGCGGGCGGCGATCGCATTGCGCGCCTGCTCGACGAGAACATCGACGAGGGCTTCAAGGCGCTCGTCGTGCGGGTTGATTCGCCGGGCGGCTCGGCGATGGCGTCCGAGCGCATTCGCCGTGCGATCATGCGTTATCGCGAACGCAAGATTCCGGTGGTGGTCTCGATGGGCAATCTGGCCGCGAGTGGGGGCTATTGGGTCTCGACCTCGGGCCAGCGCGTGTTCGCCCAGCCCGATACGATCACCGGCTCGATCGGTGTCTTCGCGGTGGTGACCAGCTTCGAGAAGACGCTTGCCGACTTCGGGGTGACCAGCGACGGGGTCAAGACGACCCCGCTCTCGGGCGAGCCCGATGTCCTGGGCGGTTTCTCGCCCGAGGTCGAGCAGCTCTTCCAGGCCTCGGTCTCGGGAACTTACGCCAAGTTCACCCAGCTCGCCGCCAAGGCGCGCGGCAAGACGCCCGAAGCGATCGACGCGATCGGGCAGGGGCGCGTATGGTCGGGGCAGGAAGCCAAGGCCAATGGTCTCGTCGACGAGATCGGCGGCATGGACCAGGCGCTGGCCTATGCCGCCAAGCTGGGGGGCGTGGGCAACGGGGCCTGGCATCCGGTCTACCTTGCCGAGCCGGAGGATCCCTTCGAATCGCTGCTGTCGGGCCTGTTCGACAGTTCGGGCGCGCAGGAAACGCGCGCGCCGAGCGACTACACTTCGCTCGTCGCGCGGCGCACCACCTTGCGCATGGGTCGCGCCGCGTCCGATCTCCAGGCGATGCTGGGCGAGACCGGCGTCCAGGCCTTCTGCATGGTCTGCTCAGGGCTCGGCGGCGACGTGGCCGTGCCCGAGCGTCCCGCGCCGGCCAGCGCCGCGCCGTGGCTCGCGGCGCTTCTCGGACGCCGCTGAGCCAGGGGGCTCTGCAAAGTCGCGGACTGCTGCGGATTACTGCGGCGGGAGCTCGCTCGGGCCGGTGTCGGGAACGTCGGTGTCGGGGCCCGGCATCGGCGCTTCGTCGGGCGCCGGTGCGGGGGCGGGCTCGCTTGGTGGAACGGGAGTCTCGGGCGGAGTGTCGCCGGGGACGTCACCGGGTTGAGTGGCCATCGCATGCTCCATCTGGTTCGCGCCGGACAGCTCCGGAACGTTCCCGATCGACGTGGGGATCGCGCGCGCGGCGTGCAAGGGGCAGCGAATCGTGGAACTTGCTGGTGTGAAGGCCTCGCGGAGCTTGCCCTTTTGCCCGTGTCCTTATAAGGGCACGTCCCTTGAGTTTTAGGCTTCATCCGTATGCGGGCGTGGCGGAACTGGTAGACGCGCCAGATTTAGGTTCTGGTATCGCAAGATGTGGGGGTTCGAGTCCCTTCGCCCGCACCAGTCCGTCGCGCATGGCCGGATGTGGCCCCGCGAATCGGTCGCGCCCGGCATTTGGTCGTGCACGGCTCCACGGATTGCACAGGAAGGCATTGAGATGCAGATCGTCGAAACCACCAACGAGGGCCTGAAGCGCGCCTACACGGTGACCATCCCGGCCACCACCATCACCGACCGCATCGAGGGCGAGATCAAGAAGATCGCTCCGCAGGTGCGTATGCCCGGCTTCCGCCCCGGCAAGGTTCCCGCCAACCTCGTGCGCAAGATGCACGGTGACTCGATCCACCAGGACACGCTCAACAGCGTCATCCGCGAAGCGATGGACAAGCTGGTCACCGACAAGGCGCTGCGCCCGGCGATGAACCCCGACGTCTCGCTCGGCGAAGGCTACGAGCAGGGCAAGGATGCCGAGCTGACCGTCGCGCTCGAAATCCTCCCCGTCATCGAGACCCCCTCGATCGAAGGCCTCAAGCTCGAGAAGCTGACCGTCCCCGTCGCCGAGGACGCCGTGGCCGAGCAGGTCGAGCGCATTGCCTCGCAGCAGCAGCGTTTCGAGACCAAGGACGGCGAGGCCGCTGACGGCGACCAGGTCATCTGCGACTTCACCGGCAAGCTCGACGGCGTCGAGTTCGAGGGTGGCAAGGCCGAGAAGCAGCCGATCGTGATCGGCTCGGGCCGTCTCATCCCCGGCTTCGAAGAGCAGCTGACCGGCATGAAGGCGGGTGACGAGCGCGTCATCACCGTGACGTTCCCGGCCGACTACCCGGCCGAGAACCTCGCCGGCAAGGACGCGACCTTCGACATCGTCGCGCACGAGATCAAGGCGCCCGCCGAGGGCGCCATCGACGATGCCTTCGCCAAGGAACTGGGCCTCGAGAGCCTCGAGCAGCTCCAGGGCCTGATCAAGGGCCAGCTCGAGCAGGAGACCGCCGGTCTCACCCGCACCGCGATGAAGCGCCAGCTGCTCGACCAGCTCGCCGCCGGCCACGACTTCGAGGTTCCGCCTTCGATGGTCGAAGCCGAATTCAGCCAGATCTGGCAGCAGCTCGTCCAGGAAGCCTCGAACGAGGAAGATCCCGAAGCCGCGCTCAAGGAGATCGAGGCCGAGAAGGACGACTACCGCAAGATCGCCGAGCGCCGCGTGCGCCTGGGCCTTCTGCTTTCGGAAATCGGCCAGGCCAACGGCGTGGAAGTGACCCAGCAGGAAATGTCGATGCTGGTTTCGCAGGCTGCCCAGCAGTACCGTCCCGAGGACCGTCAGCGCTTCTTCGAATACGTCCAGCAGGACCCGATGATGGCCGCCCAGCTGCGCGCGCCGCTCTATGAGGACAAGGTCGTCGACTTCCTCATCGAGAAGTCGGAAGTGACCGAGCGTGAAGTGACCCGCGAGGAACTCCAGGCCGCGATCGAGGCCGACGAGGACGGCAAGACCGAGGAAGCTCCGGCCAAGCCCGCCAAGAAGGCTCCGGCCAAGAAGGCGGCGGCCAAGAAGGCGGAAGAGGCTCCGGCCGAAGACGCTGCGGCCGAGGAAACCGAAGCCAAGAAGCCGGCCGCCAAGAAGGCTCCGGCCAAGAAGGCTGCCGCCAAGAAGGACGAGGACGGCGAGGCCAAGCCCGCCGCCAAGAAGCCGGCTGCCAAGAAGGCTCCGGCGAAGAAGGCTGCCAAGGAAGACTGAGGTCGTCCTGGACGCGCGATTGCTTCGGTGGTCGCGCGTTGCGGCTTATGCCAGTCCGTGAAAAGGGGGCGTGCCGAGCCGGCGCGCCTCCTTTTGCATGACGGGACGGTACGTAAGGACCCTGGGTCGAACGGCGAGGGAGGGTCTTCGCAATTGGCCTCGGGAGCGTTCCATTGCCGGACATTGTCGCGTGCACATGCCGAATGTCGCGCGTTTGTCGCGATCCATACACCGATTGATGGGTTATGGCCCTTGAACATCGGGGAAGGGCACGCGAAATAAGGCGGACAACCAGATGAGGAATCCCATGCTCGACCTGTTTGGCGCATCAGGCGCTCAAGGAAAGTTCACTACCGATCCCGTGACCGGTGCACTCGTGCCGATGGTCGTCGAGCAGACCAGCCGCGGCGAACGCAGCTTCGACATCTATTCGCGCCTTCTGCGCGAGCGCATCGTTTTCGTGACCGGCCAGGTCGAGGACCACATGGCCTCGCTGATCGTCGCGCAGCTGCTGTTCCTCGAATCGGAAAATCCCTCGAAGGACATCTCGATGTACATCAACTCGCCGGGCGGTGTCGTCACGGCGGGCATGGCGATCTACGACACCATGCAGTACATCAAGCCGCGCGTTTCGACCGTGTGCATCGGCCAGGCCGCCTCGATGGGCAGCTTCCTGCTCGCGGCGGGTGAGCCGGGCATGCGCATCGCGCTGCCCAACGCGCGCATCATGGTGCACCAGCCCTCGGGCGGCGCGCAGGGCATGGCTTCGGACATCGAGATCCAGGCCCGCGAGATCCTGCGCATGCGCAAGCGCCTCAACGACTGCTACGTGAAGTTCACCGGCAAGTCGCTCGAGGAAATCGAAAAGGCGATGGACCGCGACACCTTCCTCGAAGCCGAGGAAGCGCTGGCCTTCGGCCTCGTCGACAAGGTCTTTGAATCCCGCCCCGACACGGACAAGTCGGAAGGCTGAGGAGATTGCGGAAGGGGCCGTGACAGGCGGAACGGTCCCTTCACTCCCTGTCAAGCATGACCGCCTAGGATTGCTAAACCCGCCCCTGCCAAGGTACACTCGACGAGTCGCCCTAGGTGGGGCATTAGATGGAATGCGAAGAAATTGAGCGGATCTGACGCGAAAAGCACCCTGTACTGCAGCTTCTGCGGCAAGTCGCAGCACGAAGTGCGCAAGCTGATCGCGGGCCCCACGGTTTTCATCTGCGATGAATGTGTCGAGCTGTGCAACGACATCATCCGCGAGGAAACCAAGGCGGGCATCGCGGGCAAGAAGGATGGCGGTGTGCCATCCCCCCGTGACATCTGCGAGACGCTGAACGACTACGTGATCGGCCAGGAACGCGCCAAGCGCGTCCTGTCGGTGGCTGTCCACAACCACTACAAGCGCCTCAAGCACTCGAGCAAGCAGGGCGACGTCGAACTGTCGAAGTCGAACATCCTGCTCGTCGGGCCGACCGGTTCGGGCAAGACCCTGCTCGCGCAGACGCTTGCCAAGACTTTCGACGTGCCCTTCACGATGGCCGATGCCACCACGCTGACCGAAGCGGGCTACGTGGGCGAGGACGTGGAAAACATCATCCTCAAGCTGCTCCAGGCGTCGGATTACAACGTCGAGAAGGCGCAGCACGGCATCGTCTACATCGACGAGATCGACAAGATCAGCCGCAAGGCCGAGAACCCCTCGATCACGCGCGACGTGTCGGGCGAAGGCGTGCAGCAGGCGCTCCTGAAGCTGATGGAAGGCACCACCGCCTCGGTTCCCCCGCAGGGCGGGCGCAAGCATCCGCAGCAGGAATTCCTCCAGGTCGACACCACGAACATCCTGTTCATCTGCGGTGGCGCCTTTGCAGGTCTCGAGAAGATCATTGCCGACCGCCTGCAGAAGCGTTCGATCGGCTTCGGCGCGCACGTCGCCGATCCCGACAAGCGCCGCGTGGGTGAACTCCTGCAGAAGAGCGAACCCGAAGATCTCCTCAAGTTCGGCCTGATCCCCGAGTTCGTCGGTCGTCTGCCCGTCATCGCGACGCTGGAAGACCTCGACATCTCGGCGCTCGTGCAGATCCTCAAGGAGCCCAAGAACGCGCTGATCAAGCAGTACGCCAAGCTCTTCGATCTGGAAGACGTCGAATTGACCTTCACTGACGAAGCGCTCGAGGCGATCGCGCAAAAGGCAATCGATCGCAAGACCGGCGCGCGTGGCCTTCGTTCGATCGTGGAAGGGCTGCTGCTCGACACGATGTACGATCTGCCGACCGAAGAGAACATCGCCGAAGTCGTCGTCGATGCCGACGTTGTCGCCGGTCGCAAGGAACCGGTGCGCGTCCTCAAGGGCGACAAGGCCGAAGAAGCGGCCTGATCGCGCGTTTGGCGCCAAGCACTTTCGAAAGGCCCGGCCATCCCAGATGGCCGGGCCTTTTCGCGTGAAGCGCTTCCTCTTCGTCTGCAGCCAGAACCGGCTGCGCAGTCCGACCGCCGAGCAGGTCTTCGCCGGTCGGCGGGGGATCGAGGTCGCCTCGGCCGGCACCAACCACGATGCCGAAGAACCGCTGAGCGCGGAATGGGTGCGCTGGGCGGATGTCATCGTGGTCATGGAGAAGGCACACCGCGCGAAGCTTCAGAGCCGCTTTGCACGGCACCTTGGCGGGCGGCGTGTCGTCTGCCTCGACATTCCGGACGACTACGCCTCCATGGACCCGCGCCTCGTCGATCTGCTCGAGGCGCGAATGGCCCGGCATCTGCCCTAGTTTACATACCTCGGCTGCGCGCCGCGAGGTGAGCGCATTTTCAAGGCAGATGGAATCACCAGACGGTTCTGAAAATGCGCAAAAACAAAACTCTGGAGCGGTCAAATTAGCGCTGTCAGATCGAAAACCGCTTTAGCGCCCGGTCATTACCGGGCCCATCTTGCCCCGGGTCGGCGCGGCTGCGCTTATCTTCGGATCGCCGAGGTGGGCGTGGCGAATGACTTTGCCGTCCTGCGTGACGGTCATGTCCTTGGATGTCGTCGTCTTGAGCTGCCAACCCTGGGGGCCGTGCTCCCAGACGTCGTCGGACACCGCGATGAGCTTCATCGCGTGTCCCTTGACGAGCGCGCTTGCGGTCATCGTCTGCTCGACTTTCGCAAGATTGCCCGAGACGGTGACCGGTCCAAGCGTGGTCTGTGTCTTGCGGTCGGGATCCTGCGGCACGCGGGCGAGCTCGGCGATCATGGTGTCGGCATCGACGGTCTTGCCGCTCAGCAGCGTGCTTGCGAAGCCGGGGGCAAGCATCGCCTTGATGCGCGGGGCCGAGCGCGATTCCATCGCCGCCTTGAGCTCCGTGTAGCGCGCCTGCAGTTGGGCCTGCGCCGGGCTTTGGGTGGTGCCGTGGGGCGCCGGCAGCGGGGCCGCCTGAAGGGTCGAGCCCAAGGTCAGGCAGGCGAGGGCCGAGGTGGCGAAGAGAGTCTTGGCGAACGTGGGAAGCATGGCGGAACACCTTGTCGTCGTTTGGGCCGGAGCCGGTGCCGATCTGCGCCGGGCATCCTGAACGGGTCATGGCTTGAACGCGCGAAGGCGGGCGGTGTTGCGCCAGGATCGTGTCGCGGATTGTCGCGTGTGCGGCGGACCGGCGGTTCGCAGCGCCTCAGACCGTGTCCGGGCTGGACAGGGCGCAGGCGTGCTCGAGGCTCGCCTCGACCTGGATCGTGGGGTGCCCGATGCCGAAATCGTGCGCCAGATCGTGCGCGATCGTGGCGAGGAAGGCGTCGTCGGCCGGCCCGTCGGTCTTGACAAGGTGCGCGGTGAGAGCGGTTTCGGTCGTGCTCATCGGCCAGATATGCAGGTCGTGGACATGCGTGACACCCGGCTGCGCCTCGAGCAAGGCACGTACCCGGCCAACATCGATTCCATCGGGCACGGCGAGCATGCCCATGCGCAGCGAATCGCGCAGGATGGCCCAGCTCGACCAGGCGATCACGAAGGTGATGACGAGCGAAGTGACCGGGTCGAGCAGCGCGATACCGGTCAGCGTGATCAGTGCGCCCGCGACGACCACGCCGGCCGATACCGCCGCATCGGCCATGAGGTGGACGAAGGCGGCGCGCAAGTTGAGGTCGGATTTCGAGCCTTTCGCGAAAAGCAACGCCGAGAGCGCGTTGATGGCGATGCCGACCGCGGCGACGATCATCATCGTCGTGCCGGCAACCGGGGCAGGCTCGAACAGGCGCCGCACGGTCTCGACGAGGATGGCCCCCACGGTGACCCAGAGCAGCGCGGCGTTGGCGATAGAGGCGAGGATCGAGGAGCTTTTGAGCCCGTAGGTGAAGCGCTCCGAGGGCGGACGCGCGGCGAGCACCGCCGCGGCCCAGGCTAGCAGCAACGAGACGACGTCGGTCAGGTTGTGCCCGGCGTCCGCCAGCAGGGCGATCGATCCGCTGAGCAGGCCGGCGACGACCTCGACCACGACGAACACGACGTTGAGACCCACCGCGATGGCGAAGGCCGTGTTTGCGCCGCCAGGCGGCGGGGGCGCATGGTGATGGTGTCCGTGGTGCCCATGCCCATGCCCATGCCCATGATCATGACTGTGATCGGGCACACGGCGGCTATCGGCATGTTGCACTGCGGAGGAGGGGGTGTTGTCGGGCATCGCCAAGCTCATTCTCATGGCAGGGGGGCAGGGTTCAAGCGATGTCGTATCATGTCATCGCCGTTTTTGCGGCAGGCCGTTGGGCGTCAAGAGACCTTGCTTCGTGACATTTTTGCCGCACTGCAAAAAATCGGCTATGAAATAAATTGTTGTATTACAATGAATTAATTTTCAAATCTCGCCGGAGATCCTGTTTGAGTTGTAAAATTGCGCCTTTGTAGCGGTAAATGGCTCCCAACTGTCAGAAAGCTGTCATATGTGACTGCGCATAGCGGCCGCAGCACGATGCGGTGGCTCTCCCATCGCAATTGGCATCATCCCAGACTGACTTCTCAGGGGGCACAGATGAAGTTTCATACCGTTCTCAACACCGCGACGAGCGCGATCGCCGTTGGTGCTGCATTCCTCGCTATGCCGGCTTTCGCCCAGTCGACCGGCTCGATCGACTTCGACAACGACGCCATCGTCGTCACCGGTGCACGCGCTTCGGACGTTGCGGGCGTTGAACTGCCCGATTCGTCGAAGGCCAAGCAGGTCGTTACGCAGGAACTCATCAGCCGCGGCACGCCCGGCCAGTCGGTCGGCGAATCGATCAACCTGATCCCCGGCGTCAGCTTCACCAACAATGACGCCTACGGCTCTTCGGGTGGCAACCTGATGATTCGTGGCTTCGACGACACGCGCATCTCGATGACCTTCGACGGTCTGCCGCTGAACGACACCGGTGGCTACTCGCTCTACACCAACCAGCAGCTTGACCCCGAGCTGATCGAACAGGTCAACGTCAACCTCGGCACCACCGACGTCGACTCGCCGACGGCAGCCGCTTCGGGTTCGACGGTGAACTACCGTTCGATCAACCCGGACGAGGAATTCGGCGCGCGTATGGTCGGCACGGTCGGCGAAAACGACAAGATGCGCATCTTCGCGATGATCAACACCGGTAACCTGAACGATTCGGGTACCCGTGCGTGGTTCGCGGCTTCGAAGGACACCTATACCCCGCTGTGGGGGCACTTCGGCAAGATCGACAAGACCCAGGTCAACGGCAAGATCTACCAGCCGCTCGGCGACAACGGTGACTTCATCTCGGTTGCAGGTCACTACAACTGGAACCGCAACAACAACGCTTCGGACTGGGCTCTGCGCGACGACGTGGCGTTCACCGCAGGCGGCATCCCGCTCAACAAGGACGAGCGCGACGCCTACCGTGTCACCCCGTGCCAGCGGGCCGAAGGCGTCTACGGCGTTGCGGACACCTACTCGAGCTGCGGCACGAGCTACGAATACGGCTACAACCCGTCGAACACGGGCAACATCCGCATCAACTCGCGCTTCACGCTCAGCGACAGCCTCGTCCTGACCGTCGATCCCTCGTTCCAGGTGACTTCGGCGAACGGCGGCAGCGGCTACGTGCGCGCCTATGAATACGCCTACAACGACGCAGTCCTGGGTTCGCACCCCACCAGTTCGGTCGTGAGCGGCTACATCACCGATGGCAGCTATGCGAATGCCTACTTCGGCGGCGTCGACCTGAACGGTGACGGTGACACGATGGATACCGTCAACCTCGCCGGCCCCAGCCAGACCCGCACGCAGCGCATCGGCGTGATCGCCTCGCTGCGCTACGATCTCAACGACAGCAACCGCTTCCGCGTGGCCTACAGCTACGACCGCGGCCGCCACCGTCAGACCGGCGAACTGGGCCTGCTCAACGACGACGGCACGCGCGCGCATTACTTCAACATGGACGATGCCCTCACCGACGTGAACGGCAACATCCTGCAGAAGCGCGACCGCCTGTCCTACGCGATCCTGCACCAGTTCTCGGGTGAATACTCGGGCGACTTCGCGAACGACACGCTGCACCTCAACGCCGGTTTGCGCGTTCCCTTCTTCCGCCGCAACCTGACCAACAATTGCATCACCTCGACGAGCTCGGGCACGGTGAGCTGCTTCACCACCGACACGGCGGACCAGGCAGCTTACGCGGCCGAGCATCCGACGCATGGTGCGCCTGACCACCGCGTGTTCAACTACAGCCGCGTGCTGCCGACCGCGGGCCTGACCTTCAATGTCACGCCCGAAGCGAGCATCTACGCGAACTACTCGATGGGCCTGCAGGTTCCGGGTACCGACGCGCTCTACCAGTCGTTCTACTATGCACCGGGTGAGCCGGGCGCCAAGTCGCCGAACCCCGAGACCTCGAACAACTTCGACCTCGGCATCCGCTACCGCAGCGGCATGATCCAGGCGAACCTGGGTGGCTGGTACACGATCTTCGCGGATCGCCTGTCCTCGTCGTACGACCCGACCTCGCAGATCACCACCTACACCAACCTCGGTACGGTGGACCGCTACGGCATCGACGGTACTTTCGCGGTGCAGCCCGACAGCCACTTCACGGCCTACGTCTTCGGTTCGTACCTCTGGTCGAAGATCCGCGACGACGTCCAGACCTCGGCGACCGGCTACGCCGAAACCAAGGGCAACATGGAAGGCGGCGTGCCGTCCTACACCTTCGGTGGTCGTGTGCAGGGCAACGTGGGGCCGCTTTCGGTCGGCGTAGAAGCCAAGCGTACCGGTTCGCGTTACTACAACAGCCTGAACACACCGGTCTACTCGCGTTCCGGCGATCAGATCTGGGGCTCCAAGGTTCCGGCCTACACCGTCGTCAACCTCGACGCGCGTCTCGACATGAGCTTCGTTGGCATGGGCGACAAGACCTTCGTCCAGCTCAACGTCGCCAACCTCTTCGACGAGTTCTACTACGGCTCGTTCGACGATGCGGGCGTGTCGGACACCGCCACCTCGTACACCTACATCGGTGCGGGCCGCACGGTTTCGGCTTCGATCAACTTCCAGTTCTGATCGGTTCGCACCGATCCACGACGGAAAAAGCGAAAAGAGGGAGGGGCCTGCGGGCCTCTCCCTTTTTTGTGCGCCGCGATGACCCGTTTCGGCGCGGAATTGCGGCAAATTTGGTCCAGGGGACCTGATTTCGAAGCCGGAAATCGCTGTGGCTCGATTGCCACAGGTGCATCGCCTCTGGTGTACGCGCGAAAACTTCGTCTCGAAATTGTCATGAACGAGCGGCTAAGGGCGCCTGCGCAGCGGGGTGCGACCCGCTGATTGAGGACGACCGTTGGCGGACGGTTCGACTTTGCCTTGAGCAAGGAAGCGCTCGCCAGGAAATCTCGCTCTCTCCCCCGAGAGCGTATAAAGAGGTCGTTAGTTAATGAAAAAGCTCAGCTATTTCGCTGCAGGCGCGGCGTCGCTGGCGGTTGCCAGCGCGCTTGGCTCCGCCCCCGTCCAGGCCCAGTCGACGGGTTCGATCGATTTCGAGAACAGCGAAATCGTCGTCACCGGCCAGACCGAGAAGGGCGTCGCCGGAATCGAACTGCCCGACACGTCGAAGGCCAAGCAGGTCATCGACCAGAGCCTGATCGGCCGTGGTACGCCGGGCCAGACCATCAACGAGACGATCAACCTCGTCCCCGGCGTCAGCTTCACCAACAACGACGCCTACGGCTCCTCGGGCGGCAGCCTGATGATCCGTGGCTTCGACGACACGCGCATCTCGCAGACTTTCGACGGAATTCCGCTCAACGACACCGGCAACTATTCGCTCTACACCAACCAGCAGCTCGACCCCGAACTGATCGAGCAGGTCAACGTGAACCTGGGCACCACCGACGTCGATTCCCCCACGGCATCGGCTTCGGGCTCGACCGTCAACTACCGCTCGATCGACCCCGACCACGAATTCGGCGCGCGCATGGTCGGTACGATCGGCGAGCAGAACAAGATGCGCATCTTCGGCCTGATCAACACGGGCGATCTCAACTCCTCGGGCACGCGCGCCTGGTTCTCGGCCTCGAAGGACACCTACGACGCGCTCTGGGGCGACTACGGCAAGATCGACAAGACCCAGTTCAACGCCAAGGTCTACCAGCCTCTCGGCAACAACGGCGATTTCATCTCGGTCTCGGGTCACTACAACCGCAACCGCAACAACAACGCCTCCGACTGGGTGATGAGCACCGCGACTTCGTACGCGGATGGCGGAATTCCGCTCAACAAGTCCGAGCGCGATTCCTACCAGGTCGCCCGCTGCCAGGTCGCAGCCGGCACCAGCGGCGTTGCGGATTCGGCGGATGCTTGCGGCACCGCCTATGAGTACGGTTACAACCCGTCGAACACGGGCAATATCCGCATCAACTCGCGCTTCACGCTCAGCGACAAGATGGTCCTGACCGTCGACCCCTACTTCCAATATACCTCGGCCAACGGCGGCAGCGGCTATGCGACCGCTTATGAGGGCACCTACAGCGACACGATCACCAGTGGCTACATCGGGGGCACGGCCTATTTTGGCGGTGTCGATCTCAATGGCGACGGCGATACCATGGACAAGGTGCGCATTGCCGCTCCCAGCCAGACCGTCACCAACCGCATCGGCGTGATCGCCTCGCTGCGCTACGACATCGATGCCGACAACCGCGTGCGCGTGGCCTATACCTACGATCGCGGTCGCCACCGCCAGACCGGCGAGCTGGGCCTGATCAACTCCGACGGCAGCCGCGCCAACTATTTCAACATCGATAGCGCGCTGACCGACGTCAACGGCAACATCCTGCAGAAGCGCGACCGCCTGTCCTACGCGATCCTGCACCAGGTCTCGGGCGAGTACACCGGCGACTGGCTGGATGACACGCTGCACGTCAACGCGGGCGTGCGCGTGCCCTTCTTCCGTCGCAACCTCACCAACAACTGCCTGACCACCAGCAATTCGGGCTACGTCAGCTGCTTCACCACCGACAGCGCCGACGAGGCCGCCTATGCCGCCACGCTTTCGAGCTATGGCGGGCGTGACCAGCGCGAGTTCACCTACAGCCACGTGCTGCCGACCTTCGGCCTGGTCTACAACCTCGCGCCCGAAGCCAGCGTCTACTTCAACTACTCGATGGGCATGCAGGTCCCGGGCACGGACAACCTGTACCAGACCTTCTACTACGACGAGTCCGACGCGCGCGCGAAGTCGGCCAAGCCCGAGACTTCGAACAACTTCGATCTCGGCGTGCGCTATTCGAGCGGGATCATCCAGGCCAACCTCGGCGCCTGGTACACGATCTTCTCGAACCGCCTGTCTTCCTCGTGGGATCCGGTGAACCAGATCTCGACCTACACCAACCTGGGAACGGTCGACCGTTACGGCATCGACGCGACCTTCGCGGTCCAGCCCGACAGCCACGTGAAGGCCTACCTATTCGGTTCGTACTTGTGGTCGAGCATTCGCGACGACGTCGCGGATTCTTCGGGCGGTTACTATGCGACCTCGGGCAAGATGGAAGGCGGCATTCCGCACTACACCTTCGGCGGCCGCATCGAAGGCAACGCCGGTCCGGTCTCGCTGGGCCTCGACGTGAAGCGCACCGGTGCGCGCTACTACAACGACCAGAACGAGACGGTCCTTGACGACGACGGCAACCAGA
Organism: Novosphingobium profundi; assembly: GCF_018491765.1. Lineage (GTDB taxonomy): Bacteria > Pseudomonadota > Alphaproteobacteria > Sphingomonadales > Sphingomonadaceae > Novosphingobium > Novosphingobium profundi. The sequence continues at coordinate 65,285 of NZ_JABWCU010000001.1, forward strand.
TCTGGGGCGCCAAGGTTCCGGCCTACACCGTGGTCAATCTCGACGCGCGGCTGAACATGGCGTTTGCGGGCATGGGCGACAAGACCTTCGTCCAGCTCAACGTCGTCAACCTCTTCGACGAGTTCTACTACGGTTCGTTCGACGATGCCGGTCCGGACCGGACCGACACGAGCTACGCCTACATCGGCGCCGGTCGCACGATCTCGGGTTCGATCAGCTTCCAGTTCTGACCGAGCTCGGCCAAGGTCGCACAGAAGGAAGGGGAGGGCCGCGCGGCTCTCCCCTTTTTCGTGTCCACGTGCGGTTGGAGCGCCGCTGCGGCGCGCGGCCTCATTCGTAGACGCAGGTGTCGTAGCTGCCGCGCACCGTGCCGATGCGCGCGGCGATGGTGTTGCCGTAGCGGCGGGTGAAGCCGCCCGGGCTCTTTACACTGCGGGTCTTGGGGCTGGGGAGGGCAGCCGCCATGCGGGCGGCCTGAACGCGGCTGAGATCGGCGGCCGAAGTGCCGAAATAGCGCTGCGCCCCCGCCTCCACGCCATACGTGCCGATGCCCGTCTCGGCGACATTGAGGTAGACTTCCATGATCCGGCGCTTGTCCCACAGGTGCTCGATCAGGAAAGTGAACCAGACTTCGAAGCCCTTGCGCGCATAGCGGCTCCAGCCCTCGCCCTGCCACAGGAAGACGTTCTTGGCGGTCTGCTGGCTGATCGTCGAACCGCCGCGAAGCTGGCCGCCCGCCGCGTTGCGCTTCATCGCGTTCTCGATCGCGTCGGTATCGAACCCGTTGTGCGAGCAGAACTTGCTGTCTTCGGCCGCGATCGCGGCGTCCACCATGTTGCGGTTGATGCCCTCGAGCGAGGTCCAGTCCTTGGTGATGCCGTTGCCGTCGGTCAGCATGGTCAGCGTTACGGGCACGGGCACGAAGCGGTAGAGCAGCGTGATGCCGACGCTCAGGAGGATGAAACCGAGTATCAGCTTGGCGAAGAGGCGCATGGGGCAGGCGATCCTGTAGGCGATGAGTGCCCGGCCAGATAGCCTGCCTCGGGGGCGGAGGGCCAGAGCCAAGCGCGGCGATGTCCGCAATCACGGACATCGCCATAGGCAGAAACGAAAAGCGCCGCCTCTCGCCTGGGGCGAGGGCGGCGCGTTCGACGCTCTTGGCGAGGGTCCGTTCAGCCGGCGGGCAGCAACTGCTTGTCGGTGGCGATGCGGTTCATCGCCTTTTGCAGCTTCTCGAAGGCGCGTACTTCGATCTGGCGCACGCGTTCGCGGCTGACGTTGTAGACCTGGCTCAGTTCCTCGAGCGTCTTGGGGTCTTCGGACAGGCGGCGTTCGGTGAGGATGTCGCGCTCGCGGTCGTTGAGCTGGTCCATCGCCTCGACAAGCATGTCGTGGCGGACGGTCTTTTCCTCGGCCTCGGCGACGATCTCGTCCTGCAGCGGCTTGTCATCCTGCAGGATGTCCATCCACTGGCCTTCGCCTTCCTCGCGCAAGCTGACGTTGAGCGAGGCATCGCCGCCCATCATCATGCGCCGGTTCATGTTGACCACTTCCTGCTCGGACACGCCCAGCGTCGTGGCGATCTTGGTCACGTCGTCGGGGTGGAGATCGGAGTCCTCGTACGCGTCGAGGTTCTTCTTCATCCGGCGAAGGTTGAAGAAGAGCTTCTTCTGCGCCGCCGTGGTGCCCATCTTCACGAGGCTCCACGAACGCAGGATGTACTCTTGAATCGAGGCCTTGATCCACCACATCGCATACGTGGCAAGTCGGAAACCACGGTCGGGCTCGAACTTCTTCACGCCCTGCATGAGGCCGATGTTGCCTTCGGAAATGAGTTCGGAGACGGGCAGGCCATAGCCGCGATAGCCCATCGCGATCTTGGCGACGAGTCGCAGGTGGCTGGTCACCAGCTGGGCGGCGGCCTGCGGGTCCTCGTGCTCCTTGTAGCGCTGGGCGAGCATGTATTCCTGCTCGGGCTTGAGCACCGGGAACTTGCGGATCTCGGCCAGGTAGCGGTTGAGGCTCTGCTCACCGCCCAGGGCCGGGACTGCCGGTAGGTTACGTTGGGTATTGCTCACTGGTATCCGTCCTTCTTCTCGGTCGGCGCGCGGTCTAAGACCCTTGTGCTAGGCATCTTAACTTGCGGCCACCTGTTAATCCTAGCACACAAATCCGATTTCAGAGTCGCAATTCGTCGATCAGGGTCCGCATGTCGTCGGGCAGGGCGCTCGCGAAACGGACGTTCTCACCTGTAACGGGATGGACGAAGCCAAGTTCCGCTGCGTGCAAAGCCTGCCGCGAAAAAGCGAGTCGGGAGAGAATCGGCCGGATGGCCTTGGGTGTGCGTCCATAAACAGGATCACCCAATAGCATGTGGCCGATTGACGACATGTGAACACGCACCTGATGGGTCCGACCGGTCTCGAGCCGGCACTCGACGAGGCTCGCGTAGGCGAAATTCTCAAGCGTACGGTAGTGGGTCACCGCGTGCTTGCCGCGCCCTTCCTCGACGATCGTCATCTTCTTGCGGTCGTGGCTCGAGCGCCCGATCGCCCCGCGCACGGTGCCCGCCATCGGGATCGGCCGTCCGGCCACCACCGCCTTGTAGGCGCGCTCGATCGAGTGGTCGGCGAACTGCACGGCCAGGCCTTCGTGCGCGCGGTCGGTCTTGGCAACGACGAGCAGGCCCGAGGTGTCCTTGTCGATGCGGTGGACGATGCCCGGGCGCGCGACTCCGCCGATCCCCGAAAGCTGCCCCCGACAGTGGTGGAGGAGGGCGTTGACGAGCGTACCGTCGGGATTTCCCGCAGCCGGGTGGACGACGAGGCCGGCGGGCTTGTCGATGACGATGAGTTCCTCGTCCTCGTAGACCACGACGAGCGGAATGTCCTGCGCGATCGCCTCGGCGGGCGTGGCCTCGGGAACCTCGATCGCGAAGGCGGTGCCGCCCGCGACCTTGGCCGAGGCCTGGCTGACCGGCTTGCCCTCGAGCGTGATGCACCCTTGCGCCAGGAGCGCCTTGATGCGCTCGCGCGAGAGGCCGCTGGCGTCGGCCAGCGCCTTGTCGAGCCGTCCACCCGACGGTGGAATGTGCCCTGCGACGATGTTTGCGGTTGCCCCCATTGCCGCTAGCATTTGGGGATGGACGTCGAGGTGACAAGGGGGGTGCTGGAATTGCTCCACAGCCAGGCTGCGCTGGCCGCGCCCGAGGAGTGCTGCGGGCTCCTTCTGGGCGTGCGCGGAGAGGGGGGCGAGCGAATCGATGCGATCCGGCCTGCCGCCAACCTGGCCGCGACCCCGCGCGTGCGTTTCGAGATCGACCCGATGGTCCTGTTTGCCGCGCACAAGGCGGCGCGGGCCGGCGGGCCGCAGGTCGTGGGCTACTACCACTCGCACCCTACGGGAAAACCGGCGCCGTCCGTCACGGATTGTGAACATTCCACCGGCGATTGTCGCATTTGGGCGATCGTTGCCGAGGGCGTTGTTGCTTTCTGGCGCGATCGCGCGGAAGGGTTCGAACCCGTGCGGTGCCGCGAGGTGTGAGGGACGGGGGCTGGTAAATGCCGCAAGCGTTCCCACCTGAGGGAGCACCGGCTGGAACGACAAGAAAAACGGAAAGAATTTCTCCATGACGACGAGCTCGCTCGATCTCGCAAGCCTGCTGTGTTCGCGCCTCTGCCATGACCTGCTCAGCCCCGTGGGGGCGCTTACCAACGGGCTCGAGCTGCTGGCGGACGAGAACGATCCCGAGATGCGCCAGCGCTGTTTCGAGCTGCTTGAACAGAGCGCGCGGATCTCGGCGGACAAGCTCAAGTTCTTCCGTCTGGCCTATGGCGCGGCCGGGGGCTTCGGCGAGCGCGTTGCGGTGGGCGAGGCGAAGGGGCTGGTCGAGGCGCTCGTCGCCAACAACGCGCGCATCACGATCAACTGGGCGATCTCGGCCGATGCCCTGCCCAAGCCCGCGATCAAGACCTTGCTCAACTTCGCCCTGTTCGGGATCGAGGCGCTGCCGCGCGGCGGTACGCTCGACCTCGCGGTGGAACTGCGTCCCGAGCAGATCGGCGATGGCACGTCCGAGCTGGTCGTGCGCGCGGCAGGCCCGCGCATCGCCTTCGATCCTTCGGTCGGCCAGGCGCTCGAGGGAACCCTGCCCGAAGCCGAGCTTTCCAGCCGGACGGCACCCGCGGCCATGCTCAACCAGCTGGCGCAGACGGTCGGCGGGCGCATGCAGTTTGCCTTGGGCGAGGGTGCCCTGATACTGGGAGCGGTCCTCCCCGGAGCCTGAGCGGCAACCCGATGGCGTGAAGGACAGGAGACGCGAACGACGATGAACCGGTGGCTGGTCAATTCCTTCGTGCAATCGCCCAACTGGAACGCGCGCAAGCGGCCGATCACCATGGTCGTGCTGCACTACACCGGCATGAAGAGCGCGGCCGAGGCGCTCGAGCGGATGTGCGATCCGGCCGCCGAGGTCTCCGCGCACTACATGATCGACGAGGAGGGCATCGTCACGTCGCTCGTCTCGGAAGAGAACCGCGCCTGGCACGCGGGCCGTTCGTACTGGCGCGGCGAGAGCGACGTCAATTCGGCCTCGATCGGCATCGAGCTGGTCAATCCGGGTCACGAATGGGGCTACCGCGCCTTTCCCGAGGCGCAGATGGACGCGCTCCTTCCGCTGCTCGCCGACATTCTCGATCGCCACGACATTCCGCGCGCCAACGTGGTGGGCCATTCGGACATCGCGCCCGCGCGCAAGCAGGATCCGGGCGAGCTGTTCGACTGGGCGCGACTTGGCGAACTGGGCCTCGCACTCGACATTCCCAAGGCGCGCATGAACCTGTTCTACGACAATCCGGGCAAGTTCTATCTCGCGCTCGAGCGCTTCGGCTACGACATCACCGATGGCCGCGCGGCGGTCACCGCCTTCCAGCGGCGCTGGCGCCCGGAACTGATCGATGGAGAGATCGACGGGGAAATCGGGGGCATCCTGTTCGAACTCCTGTTGGAGCGCGACATCGGTCGTGCTAGGTGAGCGCCCGTGCCGGGGAGCCGGGCAGCCGCGTCATGGCTTTTGCCATGCCGAGGAAAGTCCGGGCTCCACGAAACAAGGGTGGCGGGTAACGCCCGCCGGACGAGTGCGATCCTTCGGGCCCGCGCGAAGTTCAGGGACAGTGCCACAGAGAGCAAACCGCCGATGACCCCCACTGCGTTCGCGCCGTGACGGGAACAGGTAAGGCTGAAAGGGTGCGGTAAGAGCGCACCGCGCTGCCGGTAACGGTAAGCGGCAGGGTAAACCCCACTCGGAGCAAGACCGAATAGGGGCTGCGCGCCGTCTCGAACGGCCGGTCGGTTTCGGACCGAGGCAGCCCGGGTTGGTTGCTTGAGCGTCTCGGCAACGGGACGCCTAGAGGAATGGCTGCCACCGCGGCGTAAGGTCCCTCGTTCAAGGAAACTTGAGGGAGACCACGCCAGGTACAGAACCCGGCTTACAGGCTCCCCGGCACACGTTTTCCTAAATCCTGTCAGGCCGAGACGCGGTCGAGCGCCTCGCCCTGGTCCTCGCCCGAAGCGTCGCTTGCGGTCAGGAACCAGCGCTGCTGGCCTTCGATGCCGATCGCGGTGAGCATGCCGTGGACATAGGCGCCGGTGTCGATCCCGATGCGATTGGGGCGTTCGTCGGGTTCGGGCGTAATGGTGTGGCCGTGGACGACAAAGCCGCCGAAATCCCCGGCATGGCTGAGGAAGGGTTCGCGGATCCAGCGGCAGTCGTTGGCCAGTTGCATCTCGATCGGAACGCCGGGGCGCAGCCCGGCATGGACGAAGACGTAGTCGCCCTTCTGCACCAGCTTCTTGAACCCCTGGATGAAGGCGATGTCCTCCGCCGGTATCGCCTGCGCGGCGAGAACCTGCAGGTCCTCTACCGCGAGTTCGGCGATCGTTTCGGGAGAGATGCCGTAGGAGGCGAGCGTTTCGATCCCGCCAAAGCGCAGGAAGGCGCGCATGGTGCTGGCATCCTCGAAGCAGGACATCAGCATTTCCTCGTGGTTGCCCGAGAGGATCTCGACGGTGCGTTCACGCGAAAGCGCGCGTGCGCGGGCCAGAACGCCGGCGCTGTCGGGGCCCCGGTCGATCAGGTCGCCGAGCAGGACGATCGTGGTCGCCGCGGCCGGCCGTCCGGCCTCGTCGCGTGCGATTTGCGCGAGCAGGTCCTCGAAAAGGTCCAGGCGCCCGTGAATGTCGCCAATGGCGTAAACTCTCTCATGGTAGGGGAGAGACGGCTGGTTCGCCGCTTTGGGCGCCGCGAAAAGCTTGCGAAGTTTTCCTAGCATGTGATGCCTTGGATACGATTGCGAGAGGCTCACGACAAGTCCGCGACGACGCGTATCCTCAGATGTCGGGAACACTTGGGCTCAAATCTGCGCGGCTGGGCTCATCAGGCTGCGAGGTTAAGGGCCCGGCAGGCATGTTCGCCCGGCCGGACGGGCACAGGGGCGAATTCGGGTCTTGGTTGCGGGGGGGCGATTGGCTAGGGCTATCCGGGCAGTGCCGAGGCTTGCGCTTGCGTGCGCCCGTGAAGGGTCGCGCGATTGCGGTTTCGCAACGAATGCCCCCAGCAAAAAGGATGTCCACCGTGACCCGCTACCTGCACACCATGATCCGCGTGACCGACCCCGACGCGACGATCGCTTTCTTCAATCTCCTCGGCCTCGACGAGACCCGCCGTATCGAGAGCGAGCAGGGGCGCTTCACGCTGGTCTACCTCGCCTGCAAGGGGCAAGAGGATGCCGAAGTGGAGCTGACCTACAATTGGCCGGCCGAGGATGGTTCGTTCGAGACGTACGAGGGTGGGCGCAATTTCGGGCACCTCGCGTTCCAGGTGGAAGACATTTACGCGACCTGCCAGACGCTTGCCGACGCGGGCATTACGATCAACCGTCCGCCGCGCGACGGGCATATGGCCTTCGTGAAGACGCCCGACGGTATCTCGATCGAGCTTCTCCAGAACGGTCGTCTCGCGCCGCGCGAGCCGTGGGCGAGCATGGCGAACAGCGGCAGCTGGTAGGCCCCTCGGAGCCCCGCGCACCGGCCGCGCGGGGCACGCCTTGCGGCGCGCGCTGGCTGCGCCATTCGGGTGAAATTAAGTATTAAATTTATGCAATATAGCAATTAGTCGCGTGCAGAGGCTTAATGTAGATTAGGCATTAATCCATAGTTCCTGAAAGGGGAGTCGCCCTGGCGTGGACGGCGCCCATTTTTTTGGGGGGCACTGTGGAGGCACTTTTATTTCTGCATTGGGGGTGCGCCTTCCTCCAGTCGATCGAACGCGAATTGCTGCTGTTTTCAGCGTTTTGGTTTGTACTCGGTGCGCTGGATGACTTTGCGGTAGACCTCGTCTGGATCGTTCTGAAGCTGAGGGGGCGGGGGCGTGACGAATCGATCACGCGCCCCGCAGCCGCCGCGCCGCTGCGGGGGAGAGCCGCCATCCTCATCGCGGCCTGGCAGGAAGAGCACGTCATCGGCCATACCATTCGCCACGCGCTGGCGGCGTGGCGGCAGCGCGATTACACCTTGTATGTCGGCTGCTACGGCAACGATCCGACCACGGTGAGCGCGGCGATGGCCGCTGCCGGCGGGGATCCGCGGGTGCGCGTGGTGATCCATGCGAGTGCGGGCCCGACCACCAAGGCGGATTGCCTCAACCGTATCTACGCCGCACTGTGCCTCGACGAGCGGCGCGGTGCGGGACGTTTCGCGTTCCTGGTCCTTCACGATTCGGAAGACATGGTCCATCCGGCCGAACTGGCCGTCTTCGACCGCGCGCTGATACAGGCCGATTACGTGCAGTTGCCGGTGCGGCCCGAGCCGCAGCGGACCTCGCGCTGGATCGGCGGCCACTACTGCGACGAATTCACCGAGGCGCACGCCAAGGCCCTCGTCGTGCGCGATGCGCTGGGTGTCGGCATTCCGGCTGCCGGCGTCGGCTGCGCCTTCTCGCGCGCGATGATCGAGCGCATCGCGCGCATGCGCTCCGGCCAGAGCCTGGGCGGTCCCTTCGCCGGCGAGTGCCTGACCGAGGACTACGAGCTCGGGCTTCTGGTTCAGCGCCAAGGCGGGCGTTCGCGTTTCCTGCGCGTGCGCGACGCCGGTGGCGAACTGGTGGCGACGCGCGCCTATTTCCCGGGCACCCTGGAATCGTCGGTGCGCCAGAAGTCCCGCTGGATACTCGGAATTGCCTTCCAGGGTTGGGATCGACTGGGCTGGGACAGTCGGCTGCGGGATTGGTGGATGGTGCTGCGGGACCGGCGCGGACCGCTGTCGGCCTTCGTGCTGGCCTGTTCTTATGGCCTGCTGGCGGTGGAACTCGCCTTGGGCGCGGCCGAGTTTGCCGGCCTCCATGCGCGCGAGCCAGCGCCGCCGATCCTGCAGCCTTTGCTTGTTCTGTGCATCCTCGCTTTCTCCTGGCGCACGGCGCAGCGCTTTGCGTTCACCGCCAGCGAGTACGGCCTTCGCGAAGGGGCTTTCGCTGTCCTGCGCATTCCCGTCGCCAATCTCATTGCCATACTCGCCGGTCGCCGGGCGATCACCGCCTACGTGCGCAGCTTGAGAGGGTCGGGGCTGGTGTGGGACAAGACTTCGCACCGCGCGCACCCGGTCATCACGAGCGAGGCAACCTGATGCCCGAGCGCATGCGCGGGCAGCCTTTGGTGGCATTCGTGGCCGTGCTCGCCGGATGGCTCGGCGGACGTGTGGCGACGCTTGATCCGGTATCGCTCCTGCACGTTCCGCTGCAATCCGCGGCGTACCTGCCGCGCTCCTACAAGGCCTTGCCTGTATCCGACCGGGGGCAAAGCGATTTCTCGGTCGATGGCCCGCAATCTTACGCGTCTCTGGGCGAGGCCGATGGATGGCGGGGGCGCAGCGAAGCACTGGAGGACTTGCCGCGTGCAAGCGCATCCGAGCTGATCCGCCTCTTGGCCGCGCTGCTCGACAATCGGGGGCGCGGGGCGTCCGGCCCCTATCCGGAATTGCCCCCGCGCGGCGTCGGAGACCCGGCAAGGGGAGGGCCAGCCGATTTCTACCTTGCACCGGGAACATCCGGCTTCGATCTGGGCGAGGTCATGCCTGCGGGCTTCGCACCTGCGCCGCGCGGCGCTGGAGCGGCTTCCGGAACAGGTGCCACGCCCGCGAGCACGGCGTATGATCCGCAAGCGCCCCAAGTGCGTCCCCGGCGCTGGTCGGCCGATGCTTGGGCGCTGGTGCGCAGCGGCGAGGGGGCGGTCAGCGGGTCGGGTACATTGCCTTCGACGTATGGCGGCAGTCAGGCCGGAGCGGTGCTTCGCTATCGACTGCGGCCGTCCAGCGGGCACCGTCCGACCGGCTACATGCGCACGACCGCCGCGCTTGGCGAGGTCCAAGAGAGCGCGGCAGCCCTTGGATTCGCGGTCCGGCCCTTGCCTCGCGTTCCTCTCAGCGCGATGGTCGAGGGGCGTCTCACCAATGGCCTGGGGGGCAATCGCGTCCAGCCCGCCGCCCTCGTGACGAGCGAATTGCCGCCCTTCGAGGTCGTCGAGGGCGTCCGCGCGGAAATCTATGGTCAGGCGGGCTATGTCGCCGGGCGTTATGCGACTGCGTTCGGGGATGGTCAGATTCGGCTCGATCGCGGGTTCGCGCGGTTGGGGCCGTTCGACGCGCGTCTCGGCGGCGGTGTCTGGGGCGGCGCGCAGAAGGGGGCGGCGCGCCTCGACGCGGGCCCCTCGATGGTGCTGGCAGGTCCACTCGGCAAGCGCTATTTCGGCCGACTGGCGCTCGACTGGCGCCTGCGCGTTGCGGGCGATGCCGCGCCCGGTTCGGGGCCGGCGCTGACGCTGTCCGCAGGTTTCTGATACGCAGCAGGCCATTACCGGCTTTTCACGGGCGCCATGCTGCGGTAGCGAGAAGGCTGGCATGGACGTCTATCTTCCCATTGCGAACCTGTCGGTCAACGGACTGGTCATCGTGGGCCTGGGGGCCATTACCGGCATTCTCTCGGGCATGTTCGGCGTGGGCGGCGGATTTCTGACGACGCCGCTGATGATCTTCTATGGCATTCCGCCCACGGTCGCGGCCGCTTCGGCGGCCAGCCAGGTGACCGGGGCGAGCGTTTCGGGCGTGTTCTTCCAGTCGCGGCGCGGCGGGGTCGACTACAAGATGGGCACCGTCATGGTCGCGGGGGGCATCGTGGGCACCGGCATCGGCGCACTCCTGTTCCGCCTGCTCGAGCGGATCGGCCAGATCGATACGGTCATTTCCATCCTCTACGTCGCCCTGCTCGGCTCGATCGGCGGGCTGATGGCCAAGGAGAGCATCCAGGCGATCCGCGCCGAGCGCAGCGGAGTGAAGATCGCCGCCAGGAAGCGGCGCCACCACCCGATCATCGCCAGCCTGCCGATGCGCTGGCGCTTCTACCGCTCGGGCCTCTACATCTCGCCCTTCGCTCCGCTGCTGCTGGGCTGCTGCGTGGGTATCCTGACGATGCTGATGGGCATTGGCGGCGGCTTCATCCTGGTGCCGGCGATGCTCTACATCCTGGGCATGAGCGCGAATGTCGTGGTGGGGACGAGCCTGTGGCAGATCCTGTTCACCACTATCGCGACGACCATGATGCACGCGATGACCACCCAGGCGGTGGACATCGTGCTCGCCTCGATGCTGCTGTTCGGCTCGGTCACCGGCGCGCAAGTCGGCTCGCAGTTCGCGCAGAAGTCGAGCCCGGTGAAGCTGCGCCTCGTGCTGGCGATCATCGTGCTGATGGTTGCGCTGCGCATGGCCTTCGGGCTGACCTATATTCCCGACGACATCTACACGGTAGCGCCGCTGTGAAGGGCGCGCTTTCGTGCCTTCTCGCCCTTGCCGCGATCGTTGTCCTGGGCGGCGCGCGCGATCCCATTCTCGTGCCCGAGGTCTCGCAGCACGAGATCGACCTTCAGCAGGGCTTCAACGGCACTGATCTGCTGCTTTTCGGCGCCTTGCTGACGCCCGATGGTTCGCGCGCGGCCAAGGACTACGACATCGTCGTCGTCCTGAAGGGACCTACGCAGTCGATCGTGCTGCGCGAGAAGCAGAAGATGGCGGGCATCTGGGTCAACGCGGCGAGCACCGAATTCCGCTCGGCGCCCTCGTACTACGCGGTCGCCTCGACCCGGCCGATCGCGGACATCGTCGACGACAAGACAGCGGCGATCTACGAGCTTGGCCTCAAGTGGCTGCAACTCTCGCCGATCGGTGCGATCGATCCGGAGGAACAGGTTCGCTTCGCCGCCGGTCTCGTCGAGCGTAATCGCGATGCCGGGCTCTACCGCGAGGACGAGGGCGGGGTCTCCGTCAGCGAACAAGTGCTCTACCAGGCGCGCATCCGCCTGCCCTCGCAAGTGCCCACGGGAAAGTACGTTGCCGAGACTTTCGCCATCACCGATGGCCGGGTGGTGGCCTCGGCCAGCAGTGAGGTTGAAGTGCGCAAGCTCGGGGTCGACAGGGCGATCGCGAACTTCTCGGAGAACTACGGGTTCGCTTATGGCCTGCTCGCGGTCTTCGTCTCGGTGGGCATGGGCTGGCTTGCCGGCCGCCTCTTTGCACTGGTCTGAATTTCCCTCCGATTCCAATTGCAAGATGCCTGGCGCCAAGGCGCGCGCCTTAGTCTTAAATTAACGGCAGACCTCCTAGGCTGAAGTCGGAGAACGGGTTTCGACCGGCAGCAGCTTTCGGTGCGCAATGAATCAGATGAAGATGGATGGTTTCGGGGCTCCTCGAGGTGATGGGCCGGCGGCAGGGCAGTCGGCGGGCCAAGGCAGCGCGGCGCATGATCCAATCGGTGCGGTCATCGAGATCAGCGGATCGGGCAGCCGTATCGCGTTCGATCTCGAACGCCTGACCGCGATCTCGGCCGAACTCGATCCTTCGGTCGCGATCTCGGGGCAGGTCGGCAGCCAGGTCAAGGTGCGCGTCGGCAACGGCTGGCTGCTCGCGAGCGTGCGCGCCCAGAAGCAGGAGATGGGTGAAGGCTTCGGGCGCGGCATCATCGCCGAAGTCGATTTCCTCGGCGAGGGCGAGGAAGAGCGGCTGACCGGGCGCATCCACGGCTTTCGCCGCGGCGTCACCTCCTATCCGATCCCGGGCGCGCTGGTCTATCCGGCGACCAGCCAGGACCTCCAGCAAATCTACGCCAGCGACGGGCGCGCGAGCATTTCGGTGGGCAAGGTCTTTCCGACCAAGGATATCCGCGCCGGGCTCTACGTCGATGCGCTGCTCGGCAAGCACTTTGCGCTGCTCGGCTCGACCGGCACCGGCAAGTCGACGAGCGCCGCGCTGATGCTGCACCGGATCTGCGAGCACGCGCCCGAAGGCCACATCATCATGGTCGACCCGCACGGCGAATACGCTTCGGCCTTCCGCAACACCGGGGTCATCCTCGACGTCTCGAACCTGCAGATGCCCTATTGGCTGATGAACTTCGAGGAGCACTGCGAGATTCTCCTGAGCACGCGCGGAGATGATCGCCAACTCGATTCCGAGGTGCTCGCACGCGCGCTGCTCGAGGCGCGTTCGCGCAACCGGCTGGCCGAGCAGATGGGCAAGATCACGGTCGATTCGCCGATCCCCTATTTGCTGTCCGACTTGTCCAACGTCCTCAACAACGCGATGGGCAAGCTCGACAAGGGCCACTCCAGCGCGCCCTACATGCGCATCAAGAACCGCCTCGACGAATTGAAGACCGACCCGCGCTACCAGTTCATGTTTTCAGGCATGCTGGTGGGCGACACCATGGTCGACTTCATCGGCAAGATCTTCCGCCTGCCCTCGCGCGGGCGCCCGATCTCGATCATCGACGTCTCGGGCGTTCCCACCGAGATCACCAGCACGGTCGTCGCGGTGCTCTCGCGTCTGGTCTTCGATTTCGGGGTCTGGGCGCGCGAGGAGAAGACCCGCCCGATCCTCCTTGTCTGCGAGGAGGCGCACCGGTACGTGCCCAACGAGAGAAACGCCGACGGTTCCTCGGTCGGACGCATCCTCTCGCGCATTGCCAAGGAAGGGCGCAAGTACGGCATTTCGCTGGGCCTCATCACCCAGCGCCCGTCCGATCTTGCCGAGGGCGTGCTCTCGCAGTGCGGCACGATCATCTCGATGCGCCTCAACAACGAGCGCGATCAGGCCTTCGTGCGCGCCGCGATGCCCGAAGGTGCACGCGGCTTCCTCGATTCGATTCCCGCGCTGCGCAACCGCGAATGCATCATCTGCGGCGAGGGCACCGCGATCCCGATGCGCGTGCGCTTCGACGACCTTGAGGAATACAAGCGTCCGGCTTCGGCGGACCCCTCCTTTACCGACTTGTGGAGCCAGTCGGGCGGCGAGGAAGACATGCTCACCCGCACCGTCCAGCGCTGGCGTTCGCAGGGGCGCTGAGCGCCCCTGCGATCCCTGTCAGCGGCTCGCGCGCCAGTTGGCGAGGCGGTAGTAGGCGAGCGTCAGGCCGACCGTCACCACCGAGCCGAACGGGAACGACCACCAGACCGCGTCACCCGCAAGCGCCGGATGGAGCAGGTAGTAGAAGCCCAGGCGGCCCGGGTAGAGCCCCAGGAACATGATCACCAGCGGCGCGATCACGATGCCATAGGCGCGCAGCGTGCCCTGAATGATCATCGTCACCGAGACGATCACGAACGAGGCGGTGCAGATCAGCTGGATGTGCTCGGCGATCGGCATGGCCGGGCTGTCCCAGCCCAGGAACAGCGAGAGCAGCGGGCGATCGAAGCCGACGATTACCGCTGCCATCGCCGTGGTCAGCGCGAGGTTGGCGATCATGCCGACGTTGGCGACCTGGTCCACGCGCTTGTGGTCGCCCGCGCCGATCGCCTGGGCAACCATCGCGCTGACTGCAGTGCCCATCGCGAAGGCGGGCATCTGCAGGTAGTTCCAAAGCTGGAGCGAGGCACCGTAGGCGGCCGAGGCGTTGAGCCCGAGCTGGTTGACGAGCCCGATCATGATGAGGCCCGCGGAGGAGACCAGCAGCATCTGCGCGCCCATCGGCAGGCCCTTGGTGACGATGTAGGACAGCTCGTCGCGGCGCGGACGCAGGAAATCCAGCTCGGGGCCGCGCAGGCGCATCGGCAGGTCCTGGCTGTAGATGCGCCAGACCTGGAAGACGAGCCCGCCCAGATTGGCGATCGCGGTGGCGATGGCCGATCCGGCAATGCCCATCGAAGGGATCGGGCCGCCACCCATGATGAACAGCGGGTTGAGGCCGATATCGAGGCAGACTGCCATGATCATGGCGTAGAGCGGTGTGCGCGAATCGCCCGCACCGCGCATGCCCATCGAGACCATCATCGAAACCGAGCCGAATGGCAGGGTGATGAAGATGACCCGCAAGTACGTGAGCGCCTGAAGCTTGCTCTCGGCCGGCGTGCTCATCGCGTTGAGCAGGGGTTCGGCGAAGAACCAGCCGGCGAGGCCCGTCAGGGCGGCGACTACGGTGCAGAAGCCGACGCCCGAGCCGAACGTGCGCCGCGCGCCCACCACGTCGCGCGCGCCGAAGCTCTGCCCCACGCGCACCGTCGTTGCCATCGAGAAGCCGAACACGGCGGCGAAAAGCAGGAACATGATGACGTTGGCATTGGCCGTGGCCGCCAGCGCGCTCTCGCCGATGAGGCGCCCGACCCAGATCGCGTTGACCGAGCCGTTGAGGGTCTGGAGCACGTTCGAGAGCAGCATCGGGATCGAGAAGAGCATCAGCGTCTTCAGGATCGGCCCCTTGGTGAGGTCACCCTGCATCGCTCTGTGGCTGGCTTCCTCGCCCGGTTCCCATTCGCCCTCGGGTATCGGCGATGCTTCGTTCATATGTCCCCCATCGAGCCCCGGCACCCTGCCGGTGCGGGCTCAGGTACCCCGTGTATCGCCCCACAGGTGAATGTGAAGACGGTCGGTGAAATTGAACCCGTGCGCGGCGCATAGGTCCCCCAGCCAGCGCGACCGTTCCCGCAGCGTCGCGCTGTCGCGTCCTTCCGGCATGAGAAAGACCCGCGCGGGCACCATGTCGTGGGCCTGGACGAGGCCAAGCACTTCCTCGAGATCTGATCGCTCGGCGATCACGAACTTGAAGTAGGCGCGCGGGTCGCGGGCATAGGCGGCGAGGCGCTCGGGAAGGAGCGCGAGCTCGGCCGGATTGCCGCTGTGCGCGAGCTTGGGGCTGACGTTGAACTGGTGGACCAGCGGATCGAGCCGCGGATGCGGCGCGACGGTACCGTTGGTTTCGATTTCGACGTGCATGGAGGGGCGCAGCGATTTCAGCGCGGCGACCATGCGCGCGAGTGCGCCGCCTTGCAGCAGCGGCTCGCCGCCCGTCAGCACGAGCCGTTCGGGCGTTAGCGCGGCGACGCGATCGGCGACTTCGGCTTCCTCCAACGTGACCTGGTTCGCGCCGCGCTCGAAGTCGAGCCCGTCGGTGTGGGGACGGTTGTCACCGGTGAAGCGCCAGGTGTAGGCGGTGTCGCACCAGTGGCACGCGAGATTGCAGCGCGAGAGGCGCACGAAAGTGCTCGGCTTGCCCACGCTCGCGCCCTCGCCCTGCAGCGAGGCGAAGATCTCCGGTTCTCCCGGGGTGGTGGTGGCGAGAGTGAGCATGGTTGCGCGCTTAGTCGGTTGCCGTCAGGTCGACACGGTCCGCGGATGGCCGTGTCCGCGGCGCCCAAAAGGCGCTTTCGCGCCGCATTGCAAGCAAAATCGGGTTCACGTAGGCCATAGCGCCGAGTGTGTCAGGTTTGGTGGGCCCGGGAAAATGGTTTCGTTCGCGAGAGTGGGGCCAGGGGCGCAGTCCCCTCCAAAAGTCGGCGCAAGGAACCGGGCAATAGACCGAACCAGGGATTATGCGCGCGCGATAGGAGCTTCGCGCAAGCCCGGAAGGAACCCATTCGAGAGACAGGTGGTCGTGATCCATTCACCTGGATGATATACCGTTGGCTAGCTATCGGCCCGACGGGATGTGCGATATTTCAACGTCATGAATGGTGAAATGAAGGCGGCACCAGTCCATGCGTTTCGACGACATCGATTTCGTCATCATCGGGGCTGCGAAATCGGCGACGACCTGGCTGCAACGACAGCTTCAGTCGGATCCGGCCGTCTACATGCCGGACGCCGAGTTGCATTATTTCTCGCGCGAGTACGGGCGGGGGGGCGACTGGTATCTTTCGCAATTCGGCGAAGAGGCGCGGGGCAAGACCGTCGGCGAGAAATCGAATTCCTATCTGTACTCGCCCGATGCAGCCGGCCGGCTTCACCGGGACGCACCGCAGGTCCGACTGATCGCGCAGCTGCGCAACCCGGTGGAGCGGGCCTATTCAAGCTACTGCATGTTGTTTCGGCGGGGGCAGGTCGGTGCGCAGATCGAGTCCTATCTCGATCCCGCGCTGAGCGAGAATGTTCAGCTTCTGGGTTCGGGCACCTTCGCCTCGCACTTGCAGTCCTACATCGACCATTTCGGTCGCGAGAAGCTGCTCTTGCTGTTCTTCGAGGGCGTGGCGCAGGACCCGCACGGACAGATCTCGCAGGTGCGGGACCATCTTGGCTTGCCGCGGCGTCCGTTCGCTGAGGCGGGGCACGCGAAGGTCAAGGACAAGGAAGCTCCGATCGTGCCTGCCGTATTGCGCAGGAACCTGGGGTGGATGACCCCGATCGTGGAGCCCATGCGCGGCAATCCGGCTTTCGAGGCGGTGCGCGGCGTGTTCGCGCGCAAGCCCAGGTATCCGCAATTGACGCAGGACTTGCGGCAGCGCCTCAGTGACTATTACCGCCCGTCGATCGAGGCGCTGGAGCGAATGAGCGGCCAATCGCTGCAGCGTTGGTACGTGCCCTTGCAGGCGGGCGCATGCCCGGTCGACGAGATCGCATGTCTGTGACGTGACGTCGGCGCGAACCGGATTTCAGGGCCATCGTGGGCCTTGCGCTACTGAAAATCGAAAACGGCCTTTGCGATCCGTAAAATGGCCATTCCTGGGAGCTGCGTGGATGCCTAAGTTTATCATTACCGGCATACAGATGCGCAACAAGGGCTCCCAGGCCATGTTCTTGTCCCTGTATTACGCTCTCAAGGCCAATTTCCGCGATTGCGAGGTGGTCGGGTTCGCCAACAAGTACGATAACCCCGAGCAATACGCGTTCACGCTCTTGCCGTACGATGCCTATACCCGTTTCCTGTTCAAATACCGGCTGGACCGAATTCCGGGGCTGCACCACGTGATGACCTATCTCCTGGGGCTGTTCCGGAACAATCGGAAATGGTTGGGGGTGGTGCCCGTGATGACGCGCGCTTTGCGGGAAGCCGACGCCATTTTCGATGCCAGTGGGTACACGCTGGGTTCGGGCTGGGACAAAGAGGCCGGGGAGCTGCTGCTGGACACCATTCGAACGGCCAGGCGGTACCGCAAGGATATCCTGTTGATGCCGCAAAGCTTCGGCCCATTCGACTGGGGCGAGGCCGACGACGCCCGTTTCAACGACCAGATCCGGGAGGAGCTGGCGTATTGCCGGAAGATATATGTCCGGGAGAAGGAGGGCTATGCCAGCCTGGCGGGTCTGGGGCTGAAGAACGTCGAGCTGTCGGCGGACATGGTCATCCGGGAGAGGTTCTTCCCCGCCACCCACGATATCCATGCCCCGTCCATGGCTGCGCAGGTTTCCTATCCCGCGAAAGGCTCGGTCGGCTTCATCCTGAACGCCAACGTCTTCAGGGTGGGCGATCCTGGCGCGGTGCTGAGGTTGTACGCCGATATCGTGAACCGACTGGTCGGCAACGGCGAGAAGGTCCACATCTTGAATTCGTCGACGGCGGATGCCCGGTACGTCGAGGAACTTGTCGCCATGGTCAAATTTCCGGAGCGCGTTCGGATCATTTCGGGCGAATACTCCAGCCCGCAGCTCATCGAAATCATAAGCCGGTTCAAATATGTGGTCGCCTCGCGCTATCACTCGGTCGTGTTTGCCTATCGCAGCGGCGTTCCGGCGGTCATCCTGGGCTGGGCGAGCAAGTATCAGGATCTGGCCGAGCATTTCGAGCAGCAGGATTACGTGTTCGATATCAAGGACCCGAATATCGCGGGCATTCTCGAGAAGATCGACCGGATGGGCCAGGTGTACGAAGCGGAATCGCGGCGCATCATCCAGTGTCTGGATATCGTTCAGGAGAGCTCCGTCGTGTCCGATGCCCTCGCGTGCCTCAGGGGCGAGGACTGCGTGGAATTGGAGCCGGTACCGCGGCGCCGCGGCCCGGTATGGCCCGCCCCGCTTCGTGATCTGTCCACGATGTAAGTCCGCCATAAGTCCCCCAGGCGGATGTCCCACCCTTGCCGCGGTTCGCGCGCGTGGCTTGCGTGCGAGGTCGGCTCCTGCCACCACGTCGGTGGGGCGCGCGGTGCGCCCCGGGGAGCGTTGCAATGACATCGAAGATCGCCGGAATGGCTCTCGCACTGGCCTTGGGGAGCCTGGCGGGGGCAGGGCAGGCTGAGGCGCCCGCACACCATTCGCATGCGCCCGCCTCCTTCGTCCCGGCCGATTTCGCGGTGCCGACGCAGGCGGCGGGCAAGGACTTCCGCCTCGTGCCGCTGGGACCGCAGCTCGCCCGGATCGACTACGAAGCCTACATGTCCTCGGTCGAGCACCTGCAGAAGACTTTCACGCGCAGCACCGCCTGGCCGCACGCGGGGATCACCGATGCCGAGGCGCTGGTGGACATGGAGACCGAACAGGCGCGCTTTCGCCGCCGTGACTCGTTCGCCTATTCGGTGCTCACCCCCGACGGCACGCGCGAGCGCGGCTGTGTCTACGTGCGCCCGAGCAAGGTCGCGGGCTACGACGCGGAGGTGCGGCTGTGGGTCACCAAGGACGAGTATGAGGCCGGGTTCGAGGACGAACTCTATGCCTTCGTGCAGGCGTGGATGGCGAAGGAATGGCCGTTTGCCAAAGTCGCCTATCCGGGGCGCTCGATCGACTGGGCGGCCTGGGACGCGCTGCAGGAAGCGAAGTAGGTTTCCGAGGGCCATCGCCCTCGGGCTCCCCAAATCGGTGAGGGCACTTCGCGCCCGTGAGCTGGACGGTATACGGGGTCGAGGGGTGGTAAACCCCTTGGATTTGAAAAGAAAAGGCCCGCGATGTTCGCGGGCCTTTTCGTGTCGGGTTTAACCCAGCCGCTCGAGTGCGGCGGCAAGGCGGGTCGCTTCGGCGGTGTGGTGCGCGTGGTCGGCGCGGGCCTTCTCGACCGCCTCGGGCTTGGCCTTCTCGACGAACTTGGGGTTCGAGAGGCGGCCTTCCAGTGACTTGGCTTCCTTCTGCGAGGCGGCAAGCGCCTTTTCGAGGCGGGTCTTCTCGGCGGCGATGTCGATCACGCCCTCGAGCGGGATCGCGAGCATCGTGTCGCCCGCGCCGACCTGGAGGACAGGTCCGGCAGGCGCGGCCTCGAAGTGGATCGCGTCGAGGCGGGCGAGGCGGTCGATCACGGTGGCGTTGCCGCCGATGATCGCGCGGGTCGCCTCGGAGGCCTCTGCGGCATAGGCGGTAAGGCGCGCGCCGGGGGTAATGCCCAGCTCCGCCTTCGCCGCGCGCAAGTTTCCGATGAGCGCGATCAGCCCTTCGACTTCGGCCTTGGCGGCGGCGTCGACCGCGGCTTGCGGTTCGGGCCATTTGGCGACAATCAGCTCGGCCTCGCGCGCGCCCATCTTCGACCACAGCTCTTCGGTGACGAAGGGCATGAAGGGGTGGAGCATGACGAGGATCTGGTCGAGCACCCAGCCGGCGACCGCCTGGGTCTCGGCGTCGAAGTTGCCTTTCACCAGTTCGATGTACCAGTCGCAGAAATTGTCCCACACGAAGTGGTAGATCGCGTTCGCGGCGGCATCGAAGCGCAAGTCCGCCATCGCCTTGTCGAGCTCGGCGACGGTCTCGACCACTTCGCCGATGATCCAGCGGTTGACGGCCGAGGTCGCGGCGGGCGCGGCAAACGAAGTCGAGGCAACGACGCCGTTCGACTGGCAGAAACGCGCCGCGTTCCACAGCTTGGTGGCGAAGTTGCGGTACCCCTCGACGCGCTTGTCATCCATCTTGATGTCGCGGCCCTGGCTTTCCATGGCGGCCATGAAGAAGCGCAGCGCGTCGGCGCCGTACTGGTCGATGAGGCCGAGCGGGTCGACCACGTTGCCCTTCGACTTCGACATCTTCGCGCCATCGGACGCGCGCACGAGGCCGTGGAGGTAGAGCTTCTTCCAGGGCACCTCGTCCATGAAGTGGATGCCCTGCATCGCCATACGCGCGCACCAGAAGAACAGAATGTCGAAGCCCGAGATCAACAGGTCGTTGGGGTAGTGCTTGGCGAGCAGGTCGGTCTTCTCGGGCCAGCCGAGTGTCGCGAAGGGCCAGAGCGCCGAGGAGAACCAGGTGTCGAGCACGTCCTCGTCGCGCCTGAGCGCCTTGTTGCCGGCGAGGGCCTGGGCTTCTTCCTCGGTTTCGGCGACGAAGACTTCGCCGTCCTCGGTGTACCACGCCGGAATGCGGTGGCCCCACCAGAGCTGGCGGCTGACGCACCAGGGCTGGATGTTCTCCATCCAGTTGAAATAGGTCTTCTCCCAAGTCTTGGGGACGACCTCGATTGCCCCGTCGCGCACCGCCGCGATGGCAGGCTGGGCGAGAGTGGCGGCATCGACGTACCACTGGTCGGTCAGCCAGGGCTCGATCACCACGCCGCCGCGATCGCCAAAGGGCGTCTGGATCGTGCGCGGCTCGGCGTCGTGCTCGACGGTTTCGGTCTCGCCTTCCTTGTTCGTCGTGGTGACGACGTGGGGGATGAGCAGGCCAAGGGCCTTCATCTCGGCGACCACGGCCTCGCGCGCGGCGAAGCGCTCCATGCCGAGGTACTTTTCGGGCACGAGGCCGTCGGCGGTCTGCACCACGTTCGCATCGGCATCGAACATGTTGAGCATTTCGGCGGGCTTGAACCCGGCGCGCTTGCCCACCTCGAAGTCGTTGAAGTCATGTCCTGGGGTGATCTTCACCGCGCCCGAACCCAGTTCGGGATCGGCGTGCTCGTCGGCGACGATCTTGAAGCGGCGCCCGGTGATCGGCTGGAGGATCTCCTTGCCGATGACCGACGTGTAGCGCGCGTCTTCGGCGTTCACGGCAACCGCCATGTCGGCCAGCATCGTCTCGGGACGCGTGGTGGCAACCTCGATGTAGTCGAGCCCGTCGTCACGGGTCACGCCGTCGGCAAGCGGGTACTTGAAGTGCCAGAAGCCGCCCTTGACCTCGCGGGTCTCCACCTCGAGGTCGGAGATCGCGGTCTTGAGCTTGGGGTCCCAGTTCACCAGCCGCTTGTCGCGGTAGATCAGGCCCTGCTTGTGCAGTTCGACGAAGACCTTGACCACCGCGCCCGTGAAGTGCGGGTCCATGGTGAACTGCTCGCGGCTCCAGTCCATCGAGCAGCCCAGGCGCCGCAGCTGGCGCGTGATCGTGCCGCCGCTCTCGGCCTTCCATTCCCACACCTTGGCGACGAAGTCCTCGCGCGAATGGTTGGTGCGCTTGTCCTGGCGCGCCTCCATCTGGCGCTCGACGACCATCTGCGTGGCGATGCCCGCATGGTCGGTGCCCACCACCCACAGCGCGTCCTTGCCCTTGAGACGTTCGTGACGGATGACGATGTCCTGCAGCGTGTTGTCGAGCGCGTGGCCGATGTGCAGCGAGCCCGTCACGTTGGGCGGCGGATTGACGATCGTGAAGGGCTGCGCGTCGGGGCGCTCGGGGCGGAAGAGGCCGGTCTCTTCCCAGTGGGCGTACCACTTGGCCTCGATCGCGGCGGGATCGAAGGTCTTGTCGAGAGCGTTCTCGGGCGTGTTTTCGGGCGTCTGGGTCATGGCGCCGCGCTTTGCCAGCGCGCTGCGCCGCGCGCAAGCGGCCTGTTGCAGCCGGTTACGCATTGTCATCTTGCGGTGCCTTTCGTGTGCCACGATTTCGCCTCATCCTGCTGCCACAGCGGGAGGGGATGGATGAACCGTCCGACACCGATCGCGCATTTCGTCGCTGCCACGGAACTTCTTGCCGGGACACGGATTATTCCCCATTACGCACGCAAATGAGACAATGGGCTGATTTTTCGGTGTCGGAGAGCGACGGGGGCAAGGCGCCGGTATTGGTGCTGAGCGGGTCGTTGCGCGTCCATTCGATTGGCGATCTCGACAGTCGCCTGCGCGCTCTGGGTGGCGGCTACAGCGCGATCGACTTGTCCGGGGTGACCGATATCGACACCACCGGCGCCTGGCTGACGATGGAGTTCGCCCGAAAGCACGGGATCGAGATTACCGGCGCCAGCGAGCGGGCCGAGCGCCTGTTCGCGGCGGTGGGCGACCTCGACGAGGCCGAGCCCAAGCCGCCGATGCGGCCCTTCATCACGCGCACGCTCGAGGAACTGGGCGATCTCGTCACGAACTGGGGCAGCGGGTTCGTGCGCACGGTCGGCTTCTTCGGTGCGCTGATGGCGACGATGGGCACGACGATCGTCCATCCGTCGCGCTTTCGGGCCAAGGCGCTCGTCCACCACATGCAGCACGTGGGCGTCAACGCCTTGTGGATCGTGGGCTTGATGAGCTTCCTCATCGGCATCGTGATCGCGCAGCAGGGCGCGGTGCAGCTCGCCCAGTTCGGCGCCGAATTCTACACCATCAACCTCACCGGACGCCTCTCGATGCGCGAGCTGGGCGTGCTGATGACCGCGATCATGGTCGCGGGCCGCTCGGGATCGGCCTTCGCCGCGCAGATCGGCACGATGAAGCTGACCGAGGAAGTCGATGCGATGCGCACGATCGGCGTCGCGCCGATGGAATCGCTGGTGCTGCCGCGCGTGCTGGCCGCGATGATCATGATGCCGCTGCTCGGCTTCTACGCCGCGATCTGCTCGATCATCGGGGGGGCCTTCATCTCGAACTTCGCGCTCGACATCCCCTTCTTCGCCTTCCTGCGCCGCACCCAGGAAGTGGTGCCGATCACCGACGTGTGGATCGGCCTCATCAAGGCCCCGGTCTTCGCGCTGATCGTGGCGCTGGCGGGTTGCTACCAGGGCATGCAGGTTTCGGGCAACGCCGAGGAAGTGGGCAGCCGCACCACCCAGGCGGTGGTCACCGCGATCTTCACGGTGATCGTGCTCGACGCCTTCTTTGCGGTGTTCTTCACCAAGATCGGCTGGAAATGACCGACCTCAACGACGATTATAGCGGCGAGTACCCGATCTGCGTGAGCGGCCTCACCAATGCCTTTGGCGAGCACCTCATCCACGAGGATCTCGACCTCAAGGTGCGCAAGGGCGAAGTCCTGGGCGTGGTGGGCGGCTCGGGCACCGGCAAGTCGGTGCTGATGCGCTCGATCATCGGGCTGCAGACCCCGTCGAGTGGCGAGATCGAGGTGCTCGGGCGCAACATGATGGAGCCCGAGGACGAGGACGACATCGACATCCGTTCGCGCTGGGGTGTGCTGTTCCAGGGCGGCGCGCTGTTCTCGACGCTCACCGTGGGCGAGAACGTGGAAGTGCCCTTGAAGCAGTTCTATCCCGAGATTTCGGACCAGCTGCGCGGCGAGATCGCGCGCTTCAAGGTGCGTCTCTCGGGCCTGCCCGACGAGGCGGCCTTCAAGTTCCCGAGCGAGCTTTCGGGAGGCATGAAGAAGCGCGCTGGCCTGGCCCGCGCGCTCGCGCTCGATCCCGAGCTGCTCTTCCTCGACGAGCCGACCGCAGGGCTTGACCCGATCGGTGCGGCGGCGTTCGACAATCTCACGCGCGAACTGAAGGAAACGCTCGGGCTTACGGTGTTCCTGATCACCCACGATCTCGACACCCTCTACGCGATCTGCGACCGGGTGGCGGTGCTGGCCGACAAGAAGGTCATCGCGGTGGGGACGATCCCCGAACTGCTCGCGCTCGATCATCCCTGGATCCAGGAATACTTCAACGGACCGCGCGGGCGGGCCGCGCTCGCGGGCAAGAACGATCCCCAGCTCGAGGCCGCCGCCGAAGTCAGCGCCGAGTGCGCCGTCGCGGCGGGCGAGAGTGACAATTCCTCGACGACGGGGGCATAAGGCACACGCATGGAAACCAAAGCCAATCACGTCTGGGTCGGAGCGGTCACGCTTCTCTTGCTGGCGCTTGCCGCGGGCTTCGTCATCTGGCTCGCCCGCCTCAACGAGGGCGACCAGCACGAGTACGACATCTTCTTCAAGCAGTCGGTCGATGGGCTGGCGTTGGGGTCGGAAGTGAACTTCTCGGGCGTGCCGGTCGGCCAGATCTCGCAGATCGAACTCTGGCCCAAGGACCCCAGCTTCGTGCGCGTGCGCGTGAAGGTGAAGGAGCGCGTGCCGATCACGGTGGGCACCACCGCGACGATCCAGGGAAGCTTCACCGGCGTCTCGGACATCCAGCTGGAAGGTGCGGTCAAGGGCGCGCCGCTGCTGGAGGAGCCGGGTCCCGAGGGCGTGCCGGTGATCCCGACCAAGCGCGGCGGCTTCTCCGAAGTGCTCGCCAACGCGCCGCTCCTGATGGAGCGCCTCGCCACGCTGACCGAGAACCTCAACCAGCTCATGTCGGAGGAGAACCGGCGCTCGATCACGGGCATTCTCGCCAATACCGACAAGATGACGCGCGATCTCTCGCAGGCGACCCCGCAGCTGCGCGGCACGCTGGCCGAATTGCAGGGCACGCTCGACCAGGCGACCAAGACACTGGCCGCCTTCGAGGGCGTCGCCAGCAAGGCCGACGATCTGCTCGGCTCGAAGGGCGATTCGCTGGCCGACCAGCTGCGCAAGACGTTGAAGGCCGCGCAGGAATCGATGGACCAGCTCAACACTACGATGGCCCACGCCCAGCCCGCGCTCGACCAGGTTTCGCAAAGCACGCTGCCCGCCGCCGAGGCCGCGATCCGTGATCTGCGGGCGACCAGCAAGGCGCTGCGCAACGTGACCGAGAAGATCGACGAACAGGGGGCCGGTGCCCTGCTCAAGGGGCAGAAGCTGCCCGACTACAAGCCGTGACACGGCCAAGGACACGACGATGATGACGCATGTTCGCACCCTTTCGATCTCGCCCCGGGCCTTTCGGGGATGGGCCATGGCCGGTCTCGCCGGTCTCGCGCTGGCCGGCTGTGTCAGCCTCGCGCCCGAGGCGCCCGACTCGCTGCTGCGCCTGACGCCCGAACACGTCGCGCCTGCGGGTACGACCACCAGCGGCAAGCTGACCGATGCGCTCGTGGTGCTCGATCCCGAGGCCGATCGCAGCCTCGATGCGCTGCGCGTGCCGGTCCGGGTCGACGCCTCGAGCCTCGCCTATCTCAAGGACGCGGGCTGGGTGGAAAAGCCGACCCGGCTGTTCCGCGGCCTGCTCGCCGAGACGATCCGCGCCGAGAACGGCGGCATGGTGCTCGAGGGCGGCGATTTCGAGGTGACCGGCAAGACTTTCGTCGGCGGGCGCCTGCTCGAGATGGGCTACGAGGCATCGACCCAGTCGGTGGTGGTGCGCTTCGACGCGGTGCTTTCGCATCGTGGCGGCGATGAGATCAAGCGCAAGCGCTTCGAGGCGGTGATCCCCGGCGTCGCGCCCAAGGCGCAAACGGTGGGCCCCGCGCTCAACCGCGCGGCCAACGACGTCGCCGGACAGGTCGCCGCCTGGGTGCGCGACTGAACCGGCGCGAATTGATGAACGCTTGAACGGCGTCGCGGCCTGGGCTGCGGCGCCGTTCGCGTTTTCGGGCATGAGGCTTGCCTTCCGGCTGCGGCCTGTTCGCCAGATGGTCAGGCGGGCCCGCCGTGCGCTGCCGGGTGGCCCGACGGGTGCTAGCCCCGACCGGCGAACCGGCGTGGCGCCCGCACAGGAGGTGGCATGCGCCCGAAGACCCGCACTGCGATCGCCGGAATGGCTCTGGCTCTAACGCTGGCCGTGACCGGCCCGTTCGCCCCTGCGGGATGGGCGCATGTGGGATTGCAAGGCACCGGACTCGGCGAACCGGGCGGGGTCGCGCTCGGGCCGTGCCGCGGCGCGCTATGCGGGTTCGATGGACCCGAGGACATCGCGGTTCTCGCCGGAAGCCGCTGGCTGGTGGTGAGCGGGCAGGGCCGCGGGCAGGGCGACACGGGCCTCGTCGCGATCGACACGCGCGGGGGGCGACGCATCGCGTTCGCGCGGCCGACCGGAGTGCAGGCCGAGGCGGCGGGGTGTCTGTCGGGGCGCGCCGGCGGGATCGGGGTACGCCGTGAAGGGAAGGGCTACCGGCTGCTGCGCATCGTCCACGGCGCGCACGACACGATCGAGCGATGGCGCCTCGCGGTCGATCGGCACGGCGTCACCGCGCGGCGTCTGGGCTGTCTCGCGGTGCCCTCTGCGCTCTATCTCAACGATCTCGCGCCGCTTCCCGAGGGAAGCCTCGTCGCCACGCACATGTTCGACCGCGCGCTCGATCGCGCCGCGCTCGAGGCGCTTCTTGCCCGGGGCGCACCGACGGGCGAGGTGATGCGCTGGACGCCGACGGGTGGTTGGGCACCGGTTCCGGGTGCGGCGGGCAGCTTTCCCAACGGTGTCGATGCCAGCGCCGACGGCGGCGTGCTGGTCTACGCCGAGACGTACGGGCGCCGTGTCACCCGCCTCGCACCCGATGGACGCGGCGCGGTGCACGTCGCCCTGGCGATGCAGCCCGACAACGTCACGCTTCTTTCCGACCATGAGGCGATCGTCACTGGCGGCACCGGCGCTCCGAGGGGTAGCACGCGCAACTGTGCAGGGCTGGGGCCGGCGGGCTGTGCCTTTCCCTCCTCGGCGGTGCTGGTCGACTTCAGGGCGCGAAGCTGGCGCCCCCTGGTGCGCTCGGCCGGCCGCACCAGCCCGGGCTTCTCGGTCACGGTGCGCGCGAGCGGGGCCTGGTGGCTGGGGACCGCCTTCGGCGATCGGCTGACGCGGGTTGCGGTGACGCCGCAGGTGGCCGAACTGCCGTGATTGCGGCGCTTTCGTGCAAGACCTGCACGCAAGACGCGCCGGCCTTGGCAAATCGCCGGATTTGCGTGATTCGTGGAAGGCCACCAGCAACTTTGCGTTGCACGGGTGCAAAATTGTGCATTGGTGATGCAACAATACAAAACACATAGTGCTGCATCGTGCAATTTAAAGACCACAGATTACAAATTTGTTACGGCACGAAGCGCTCGACGGGGCCGAATAGCGCGCAGGCCCGGATTTGCGCGGTTGCATGAAACTGTCCACAGGGACCACTGTGGTCAAAAAGACACGCTCCAGAAGCGCGGGCGGGGAGGCTCCCCCACGCCGGTTGCACGCCCTGTGGTGAGGCGTATGGGGCCCGGGCCCGCTGGCCAAGTGACCAGTTGCGGCCAATATATTCAGGAGTTTACAATGAAGAAGATTGCTCTTCTTGCTGCCAGTGCAGCGCTGTTCGCCGTTCCCGCCATCGCCAATGCACAGGCTTACGTGCAGGTCGAAGGTGGTCTCGACGTGGCGCAGCAGGGCGGCGATTCCGAGGCAGGCTTCGACTACGGCGTTTCGGCCGGTTACGACTACCAGATCCCCGGCGGCATGTTCGTCGGTATTCAGGGCACCTACGGCGACAGCACGGCGCGCGACTGCGTGCACGATGTGGCCGAAGCCGGTGACCGTAGCTGCCTCGAGGCGAACCGTGACCTCGCCGCCGTCGTGCGCGTGGGCACGCAGATGAGCGAGAAGACCAAGCTTTACGTCTTCGGCGGCTACACCAACGCCCGCGTCGGCTCGAGCTACAACTCGCCCTCGCTCGACGCGACCGGTTTCAGCGACGCGACCGCGCACCACGACCTCGACGGCTTCCGCCTCGGTGCGGGCTACGAGGTCGACGTGACCAGCACGCTCTTCGTCAAGGCCGAGTATCGCTACTCGAACTACGAGTCGGACTTTAGCCGTCACCAGGGCGTGATCGCCGTCGGCACCAAGTTCTGATCGTCGGCACACGCCACCGAGAGGCTGACGACGGAAAAGGCCCGCTCCGGTTCGACCGGGGCGGGCTTTCTTGCATCATCGGGTGAGCGGTGCGGCGGTCAGGCCGCGCGGGTCAGCGCGGCGACCTGCTGCGCGAGACGGAAGGCCTCGAAGCGGGCGGTGCGGTTCTCGGCCGCCTCTTCGTCCTCGCCCCACAGCTCGACCTGCCAGTCTTCCTCGAGATTGGCCGCGCGCCACAGTTTCTGTGCATCGGCGTCGTCCTCGAGCGCGGCGAGCGCGATCACCAGCGAGGCGGCAAGGCTTGCCATCATCTTGAGGGCGGCGAGCGTGAAAGGGTCGGCTTCGGCCAGCAGGGCGTGAAGGCGCGCGGCGGTCTCGGCCGGATGCGCCCGGTGGATCACGCCCGAGATGCGGGTGAATCGGACGCCGAGGCGGGTCTCGGTCGCGGTCAGGATCGGCTCCCAGACCTCGAGCTGGCGCTTGTAGAGCGCCTCGTCGGGATCGGCGCGATAGCACAGCGTATCGGTGTCGGCGTAAGGGAGCAGCTCGGCGAGCGCGGCCTCGCGCGCGGGCGCCACCGCGTCGATCGCGTAGTCCACGAGATCGCGCGTGACGAAGAGGCGCGGATCGATCTCCTCGCCCTGCGCGGCCCATTCGCTCGCCAGCGCTTCGGCCAGCGCCTGGCTCGGCACGACTTGCGCCCGCCCGCCGGCGGTCTTGATCGCGCGCCCGTCGAGCAGCACGCGCCAGCCACCTGCGTTCTCGGCCGCATCGGCCGGTGTGGTGGTCACTTCCTTGTAGAAACGTTTCACGTCGGTCTCGTCGTTCAGTCGGGCTGGGTGTCGCGGCCGGGCTGTTCGCTGCGCCACTTGCGGGCGAGCCAGACTGGCACGAAGAAGAGGATGAGGAGCCCCAGGCCCATCATCGCGTAGCCGAGATCTTCGCCGAGGAAGAGGAGCGCGGTCCCCTTCGAGGCGATGATGCCCAGCACCACCAGCGCCACGCCCGAGAGGCGCGCGGCCTGGAGCACGAAGAAGCGCCGCGCAGCCGGTTCCCGGGGGGAGGGGGGAGGCGTCGCGCTCATGCCAGGAGGCGCGCGGTCAGCTGCGCCGGGGTCTCGGCGACGAATTCGGCGCCCGCCGCGCGCAGTTCCTCGGGGTGGTGGTAGCCCCAGTCGACCCCCACGGCGCGCACGTAGGCGGCCTTGGCCATCGTCATGTCGTAGACGGTGTCCCCGATCATCACCGCCTCGCTGGCCTGCGCGCCCGCTTCGAACAGCGCCTGCTCAAGCATCGCGGGGTGCGGCTTGGAAGGGTGGCGGTCGGCGGTCTGGAGGCTGACGAAGAGCTCCGCGATGCCGTTGTTGGCGAGGCAATGCGCCAGGCCCCGGTCGGACATGCCGGTGGCGACCGCCAGCGTCCAGCCCGCCCCGACGAGGTCCTCGAGCATCTCGCGAACGCCCTCGAAGAGCGGCTGCGAGACGCGGCCCTCGGTGCGCGCCTGGCGAAACGCCTGCTTGTAGGTGTCGGCCATCGCGTGCTGCTGGGCCTCGTCGCTCTCGGGCAGCAGCGCGCGCATCGCCTGGGGCAGCGAGAGGCCGACTGCGCGGCGGATCACCGGACGCGCGGGGGCGGCGAGGTCGAAGGCGGCGAAGGTCGCCTCCATCGCCTCGCAGATCGCGGCCTGCCCGTCGATCAGGGTGCCGTCGCAATCGAAGACCGCCAGTTTCATCACGGCCACTCCCGCGCTCAGCGCTTGCCCTTGGGCACGGGACTGCCCTTGCCCTTCTTGGGGCCCGACTTCTTGACCGGACGCGCGCCCGGTCCGGCCTTGGCAAAGCCCCGACCACCCGCCTTTCCGCTCGGCTTTCCGTCCGGTTTGCCGCCGGGCTTGCCCGAAGGCTTGCCCCGGGCGCCGCCCGAGCGCGGCGCGCGCGCATCGTCCGATTGGCCGCCGGTGCGCGAGCGCCGCTCGCCACGCCGCTCCTTGCGCAGCTGCTTGGAGTGCTGCTTGGCCGCGCGCTTTTCATCGGCTTTGGTGAATTCGGGCGGAGCGGGGGGCAGTTCGGCGCCATCCGCCTCGTCGAAGCCCAGGTTCTCCATCGAATTGGCGAAGTGCTCGGGCAGCGGGGCGGTGACGTCGAGCGGGGCGCCATCGGGGTGCTCGATGATCAGGCGCCGGGCGTGGAGGTGCATCTTGCGGCTGATCGTGCCCGAAAGAAACGCGTCCTGCCCGCCGTACTTGCCGTCGCCCACGATCGG
The DNA here is from genome assembly GCF_018491765.1 of Novosphingobium profundi. Classification (GTDB taxonomy): domain Bacteria; phylum Pseudomonadota; class Alphaproteobacteria; order Sphingomonadales; family Sphingomonadaceae; genus Novosphingobium; species Novosphingobium profundi. The sequence continues at coordinate 95,564 of NZ_JABWCU010000001.1, forward strand.
GTGGCCGATCGCGGCCATGTGGACGCGCAGCTGGTGGGTGCGTCCGGTCAGCGGGTGGAGCTCGACCCAGGCCGCGCGGTTGCCCGCGCGGTCGAGCACGCGAAAGCGGGTGCGCGCGCTCTGGCCGTTCTCTTCATCGACGTGCATCTTCTCGCCGCCGGTGCCCGGCTGCTTGGCGAGGGGCAATTCGATCATGCCGTCGTTGATGTTGGGCACGCCGATGACCAGCGCCCAGTAGATCTTCTTGGCGGTGCGGCCCGAGAAGCGCTTGGAGAAATAGGCCGCGCTGCCTGGCGTGCGCGCGACGAGCAGGACACCCGAGGTGTCCTTGTCGAGTCGGTGGACGAGGCGCGGGCGCGGTCCCTTGGGTGCATAGGCGTCGAGCAGGCCGTCGACGTGCTGCTTCATGCCCGAGCCGCCCTGCGTGGCGAGGCCCGGCGGCTTGTTGAGTACGATCGCGGCGCGGTCCTGCGTCAGCACCATCTGGTCGGCGAGCTCGAGTTCTTCCTCGGACAGCTCACGCGGCTTGTAGGGCGATTTGCCGCTGGGGCGCGCTTCGCCGCCGGGCGGCACGCGCAGCACCTGGCCTGCGGTGAGGCGCGTGTCGACATCGGCGCGCTTGCCATCGACGCGGATCTGGCCGGTGCGCGCCCAGCGCGAGACCATCGCAAAGCCGACTTGCGGCAGGTGGCGCTTGAACCAGCGATCGAGCCGCGCGCCTTCGTCATCGTGGCCCACCGTGAACTGGCGAACCGTATCGTCATTGCCCGCCATTCAGACGCTCCGCATGATAAGTAGTCCCAGGAAGAGGCTTGCGAACCCGGCCGCAAGCGAGATCCCGAGGTAGATCGCGGCAAGTCCGAGCTGGCCGCGTTCGACAAGAGATAGAAAATCGAGACTGAAGGAGGAATAGGTCGTGAAACCACCCAGCAGTCCGATGGCCAGGAACAGGTGCGTTCCTTCGCCGTGGCTCCCGTAGCGTGCAAACCACCCGACGAGAAGCCCCATGAACAGGCTGCCCACCAGGTTCACGGTCAAGGTATTGTAGGGAAAGGCTCCCGCACGGACCGGGCCGATCGCGCTGACCCACGCGCGCCCGACCAGGAAGCGCAGCCAGGCGCCCAGGCCTCCGCCGGTGGCTACATAGAGCGAGGCGGCGAGAAAGGAAGGAGTTGGCATAAGCGCCTGCCTTACCCGCGATTCGCCCATTTTCCAATGTTTCGCACGGGCAAGGCAGGGCGCGGGGCGCGGTTTTCGCTGGTTCGTGCTTGTCTTTGACCTGTCACTTTGATATTGGCGCGCCCAACAAAGCCGGTCTCCTCACGGGATTCGGCCCTTTGGTTCATCTATGATTCGCAGTTCGACTCGCCAAAAGGAGGTGCGGGCCGGACTTCGTTTGTATTTTTTGAGGTGTGGTAGTTTTATGCAGATCATGGTTCGCGACAACAATGTTGACCAGGCCCTTCGTGCGCTCAAGAAGAAGCTGCAGCGTGAAGGCGTCTACCGCGAAATGAAGCTGCGTCGCCACTACGAGAAGCCCTCGGAAAAGCGCGCCCGTGAAAAGGCCGCTGCCGTGCGTCGCGCCCGCAAGCTCGAGCGCAAGCGCATGGAGCGCGACGGCGTCAAGTAAGGCGGCGTTCGCCGGGCGCGCCAGGCTGGCGGTGCCCGGGCACCTCGATATACGGACGCGCCGCTTGAACGGCGCGGCCGCATGAGCCATGAGGGCGCGAACTTTCAGGTTTCGCGCCCTTTGTGCGTCTGGCGTCCTTGGCGAACTTGCGTTTGTGGCAACAAGGTCTCTTTGCGCAAGGTCCAAGGGGCGCTATCTGCGCACCGGTGCCGAATCTGCGGCACGCTTTCGTCACGAGGCCTTACGATACGATGACCGAGATCACCCGCGTTCCGCTGCAGCCCGTCAAGAAGGGTTCGCTGTCCAAGATCTGGGTGGGCGCGCTCGCTCTCGCACTCGCCGGTGCCGGCATTGCCTATGCCGCGATGCCCCCGCAGGTGAAGGTCACCACGCTGACCGCGGGCCACGGCGCTTCGCCGACGAGCGAGGACATGGTGCTGATCAACTACAAGGGCACGCTTCCCGACGGCAAGGTCTTCGACGAGGCCAAGCAGGTCCCCATGGCGCTCGACGGCGTGATTCCGGGCTTCTCCACCGCGCTGCAGAAGATGCAGGCGGGCGGCAAGTACACGGTCAAGATCCCTTCCGAGCTCGCCTATGGCGACAAGGGCCAGGGCCAGATCGCGCCCAACACCGACCTGACGTTCGAGGTCGAGCTGCTCGACTTCCGCAGCAAGGCCGAGATCGAGCAGCAGCAGCGCATGATGCAGCAGATGATGCAGATGCAGCAGCAGCAGGGCGCGGCCGGAGCCGCCGGCGCGCCGGCGCCCGCAGGCGCCGCGCAGTAAGCGCGCCGGGGCCCTGGGCATGATCCGCAAGCCGTTTACCGCCGCGCTCCTCGCGGCGGTGGCCCTGTCTTCGGCCTCGCCGCTCCTCGCGCAGGACAAGTCGGCGGCCCCCGCACCCGAGGCGGCGAGCCCCAAGGTCAAGGTCGAGACGCTCAAGGACGGGGAGGGCGAAACTGTTCCCCCCGGCTCCTTCGTGCTCGTCACCTACAAGGGTATGCTCACCGACGGCACCCAGTTCGACGCCGCCGAGCGCATGCCGCTCGACCTCTCGAACGTGGTGCCCGGCTTCGCGCAAGGGCTTGTCCAGATGAAGCGCGGCGGGCACTACCGCCTGACGATCCCGCCCGAACTGGGCTACGGGGCCGAAGCGAGCGGACCGATTCCGGCCAATTCGACCCTCGTCTTCGACATCGAGCTGATCGACTACAAGACGCCCGAGGAAATCGCGCAGATGATGGCCGCGATCCAGGCCGAGCAGGAGCGCGCCGCCAAGGCCCGCATCGACGCCGCGCAGGGCGGCGGCGCCGATCCCGAGCCGGACCCGAAACAGCAATAAGTCGGCGCGCGCGTGGCCGACGGGGTCGCCCCCGCTTGAAGCCCGCCGCCGCCGATGCTAGCGGCTGTCATCACGAGCGCCGCCGCTTGCGTGCGCGCACGATCCCGTGTGCGCCGCAGCCGGGCTGTCAGGACAACACAAGAAGGAACGCCATGTCGGTCGATACCGCAACCGTTGCGAAGATCGCTAGCCTCGCGCGCATCAAGGTGAGCGAGGGGGAACTCGAGGCGATGGTGCCCGAACTGAACGGGATTCTCGCCTGGGTGGAGCAACTCGGCGAAGTCGATACCTCGAATGTCGAGCCGATGACCGCGGTCATCCCCAATACGCTGCGCCTGCGCGACGACGTGGTCGATGCCGACCCGCTGACCGGCGGTGGCAAGCGCGAGGCGGTTCTCGCCAACGCGCCGGTGGCCGAGCACGGCTTCTACGGCGTGCCCAAGGTGATCGAGTAAGGCGCAGGCGGAAAAGAGAAGAACCATGACCGAACTTACCGAACTGGGCGTTGCCCGGATCCGCGACGGCGTCAAAGCCGGTGACTTTACCGCGCTCGAAGTGGCCGAGGCGTTCAACGCCAATGTCGCCGCAGCGCAAGAGGCGTTGAACGCCTTCATCGTCGCCACGCCCGAAAAGGCGATCGAAGCGGCCAAGGCCACCGACGCCAAGCGCGCTGCGGGTGAAGAGCTGGGCAAGATGGGCGGCGTGCCGATCGGCATGAAGGACCTCTTTGCGACCTTCGACGTGCAGACGACGGCGGCCAGCCACATCCTCGAAGGCTTCAGGCCGCAGTACGAATCGACCGTTTCGCAGAATCTGTGGAACGCGGGCGCGGGGATGCTGGGCAAGCTCAACCTCGACCAGTTCGCGATGGGCTCGTCGAACGAGACGAGCTACTTCGGCAACGTGATTTCGCCCTGGCGCAAGGCAGGTTCGAACGCGCCGCTGGCACCGGGCGGCTCCTCGGGCGGCTCCTCGGCCGCGATCGCCGCGCGCCTGTGCCCCGCCGCGACCGGCACCGACACCGGCGGCTCGATCCGCCAGCCGGCCGCCTTCACCGGCACCACCGGCATCAAGCCGACCTACGGGCGCTGCTCGCGCTGGGGCGTCGTGGCCTTTGCCAGCTCGCTCGACCAGGCGGGCCCGATGGCCAAGGACACGCGCGACTGCGCGATCATGCTGGAAGCCATGGCCGGCTTCGACCCCAAGGACGCGACCAGCCTCGATCTGCCCGTGCCCAATTGGGAAGCGCTGCTCTCGGCCGATCTTTCGGGCAAGACCGTGGGCATCCCGCGCGAGTACCGCATGGATGGCATGGACGCCGAGATCGTGGCGCTGTGGGACCAGGGCGTGGCCTGGCTCAAGGACGCGGGCGCGAAGGTGGTCGACATCTCGCTGCCGCACACCAAGTACGCGCTGCCGACCTACTACATCATCGCCCCCGCCGAGGCGTCCTCGAACCTCGCGCGCTACGACGGCGTGCGCTATGGCCTGCGCGACCTGCCCGAGGGTGCCAACCTTCAGGACATGTACGCCGCGACCCGCGCCGCCGGGTTCGGCCCCGAGGTGAAGCGCCGCATCCTGATCGGCACCTACGTGCTTTCGGCCGGTTTCTACGACGCCTACTACACGCAGGCGCAGAAGGTCCGCACGCTGATCAGCCAGGACTTTGCCAAGGCCTTCGAACAGTGCGACGTGATCCTCGCCCCGACCACGCCGACCGCGGCCTTCGCGCTCGGCGAAAACGTCGACGATCCGCTGTCGATGTACCTCAACGACGTGTTCTCGGTCCCCGCTTCGCTGGCGGGCCTTCCTGCCATGTCGGTGCCCGCAGGACTCTCGAAGGACGGGTTGCCGCTGGGCCTTCAGATCATCGGCAAGGCCTTCGACGAACAGGGCGTCCTCAACGCCGGCCTCGCGCTCGAACAGCGCGCCCAGTTTACGGCCAAGCCGGAGAAGTGGTGGTAATATGAGCAACTATCGCATTCAGGGTGCAACGGGCGAGTGGGAGGTCGTGATCGGCCTCGAAGTCCATGCGCAGGTCACCTCGCAGGCCAAGCTCTTCTCGGGCGCGGCGACGGCGTTCGGCGCCGAGCCCAACACGCAGGTCGCGCTGATCGACGCGGCGATGCCCGGCATGCTGCCCGTGCCCAACAAGGAGTGCATTCGCCAGGCGGTGCGCACCGGCATGGCGATCAATGCGCAGATCAACAAGTACTCGCGCTTCGACCGCAAGAACTACTTCTACGCCGACCTTCCGCAGGGCTACCAGATCAGCCAGCTTTACCACCCGATCGTGGGTGAGGGATCGCTGACGATCGAGGCCGACGCCAAGGCGGGCATCCCCGAAGACAAGGTCATCGGCATCGAGCGCATCCACGTCGAGCAGGACGCGGGCAAGCTGATGCACGACCAGCACCCGACGATGTCCTACGTGGACCTCAACCGCGTGGGCGTGGCGCTGATGGAGATCGTCAGCCGCCCCGACATGACTTCGCCCGCCGAGGCGGGTGCGTACCTGTCCAAGCTGCGCACGATCCTGCGCTACGTCGGCTCATGCGATGGCAACATGGACCAGGGCTCGATGCGCGCGGACGTCAACGTCTCGGTGCGCAAGGCGGGCGAACCGCTCGGCACGCGCACGGAGACCAAGAACGTCAACTCGGTGCGCTTCGTCATGCAGGCGATCGAGCACGAGGCGATGCGCCAGGTCGACGTGCTCGAATCGGGTGGCCAGATCGTCCAGGAAACCCGCCTGTTCGATCCGAACTCGGGCACCACGCGTTCGATGCGTTCGAAGGAAGATGCGCACGATTACCGCTACTTCCCCGATCCCGACCTGCTGCCGCTGATCCTGGAAGATGACTTCCTTGAAGATTGCCGTGCTTCGCTGCCCGAGCTGCCCGATGCGAAGAAGGCGCGCTACGAGAACGAGCTGGGTCTTTCGGCCTACAACGCCTCCGTGCTGACCGCCGATGTCGACACCGCGCGCTGGTTCGAGCGTCTTCTGGCCGAAACCGCCAAGGCTTCGGGCAAGGCCCCTGCCGAGGTGTCCAAGCAGGCGGCCAACTGGCTGATCTCGGAACTGTTCGGCGCGCTCAACAAGCTGGGCACCAGCCTCGAGGAATCGCCCGTCACCCCCGAGAAGGGCGGCGACCTGCTCGCGCTCATCGCCAAGGGCACGATCTCGGGCTCGGCCGCCAAGCAGGTGCTCGAGATCATGCTCGAGACCGGCGATGACGCCGAGACCATCGTCGAGCGCGAAGGCCTCAAGCAGGAATCGGACACCGGCGCGATCGAGGCCGAGGTCGACAAGATCCTGGCGGCGAACGAGGACAAGGTCGCCCAGTACAAGGACGGCAAGGTCGCCCTGTTCGGCTTCTTCGTCGGCCAGACGATGAAGGCCATGAAGGGCAAGGGCAACCCGCAGGTGGTCAACGAGATCCTCAAGACCAAGCTGGGCTGAGCCGGGCGGGGCCGGAGAGGCCCCTCCCACAACGAGAAGGCGGGCGGAGCGATGCGTGGGGCATCGCTCCGCCCGCAGTCGTTTCCGGGCCGAAGGGGGTCACGAGCCCGGAACCGGTCTTTGCCGGAAGCCGGGTCTTCAGAAGGCGTAGCTCAGCGAGACCTGGAGGATGGGGTAGACGCGGTAGTCGCCGATATCGTCCTCGATGTCGCGTTCCTCGTTGGCGAGGTCCTGCGCGAAATCGGGGTCCTGCATGGCGATGCCGGTGCCGGTGAGGTCGTTGACGCGGGGACGGCCCATGAACATCGCGCCCAGTTCGGCGCCGAACTTGAGGCCGCGCGTGGCGTTGGCGGCGTAGCCGATGGTGAGCGTGGGGGCGACGTCGTTCGCCTCGACCTTGCCGGTCAGCGTGCCGATTTCGGCGCCGGTGTAGTCCTGCCCACCGATCGAGACGACATCGCCGTCCGCGGCCTTGCCCCGCAAGTCGATCTTGTTGCCGCTCAAGCGCACGCCGCCCGAAATGCGAAAGCCGTTCCGGAACGGGTGGAGATCGGCCATCAGGCCATAGGAATTGAGGTCGAGGTGGCCGTGGTAGCGGATATCATCGCCGTCGACGCCGTGGCTCGCGGCCATCCAGGTGGCGTTGGCGCGCAGCGACAGCACCGGGCTCGCACGCCAGGTAACTTCGGGGCCGATGCCCAGCGTGCCGCCGGTCACGCCAAGGCTGACGCTGGTGTCGGCCGGGGCATCGACGGCCTTCGCGAAAGCAGGGGTGGCAGCCAGCGCCGAACTGGCGGCGCACAGGGCGTAGAGCCCGTGGATCGTTCGCAAGAGAGATTCCTTGGCGAGACGCGCGCGAGAGGTCCCGCGCGCGTCGATGGATGGTGTCTCATTCTAGGAACGTGGTCCCGTCGCTTGGGCGATTCGGCCGGCTTTTTTGCGCCGACTGCGCGCGGGGTTCAGGCGACGCGCGTGCCGGAAAGCTCCATCGAGCCGAAGAACCCGGCCTTGATCTTGCCGCTCAGGGTGTCGCCGTCGATCGTGGCGGTGCAGTCGAGCTCGATCTTCATCGGGCTCGTCATCGTCATCGTCCAGCGCAGCGTATTGCCCACGATCGTGCCGTTCTCGAGCGGCATCGAGCCGAGATCCCCGGTGATCGTGCCGGTGAAGCGATCGCCTTCGGGGACCACGCTGAGCACGCCCTTCTGGGTGCCGATCGGGGTCTTGGTGATGCAGTCGTAGCGTCCTTCGAGCGCCATCTTGGTATCTCTCCTGGTTGTCTTATTGGTCGTCGGCGGTCGACACCGTCGGTGCGGGCACGACCTCGACGGGAAGGCCGAGGCCCTGCAGTTGGCTTTCGACGACCTTGCGGTCGCCGACCACGACGAACGTCACCTCGCCCGGTTGCAGGTAGGTGTCCGAGGCCTTGTCGATCGCCTTGGCGTCGATCGCGCGATAGGTCGCGGCGAGCGTCTCATAATAGTTTTCCGGGCGGCCGAGCTGCGCGTTGCGGCGGATGCCATCGGCGACCGCGGCGTTGGTCTCGAAGGCGTTGGGGAGCGAGCGGATCGCGCCCTCGGTCACGCGCTGGAGCTCCTCGGGGGTGACCGGGGCCGTGGCGGGCAGCGCGGCCATGTCGGCGAGGATCGCCTTGATCGAATCGCCGGTGCGGTCGGCCTGTACCGGTGCGCGCACGACGAGCGCGCGCGGCCCCTCGTTGCGAGTCACCCGGCTGTAGACGCCGTAGCTCCAGCCCTTCTTCTCGCGGATGTCGGCGTTGAGGCGCGAGAGGAAGCCGCCGCCCATGACCTCGTTGGCCAGGTCGAGCGCCTCGGTTCCTTGCGTGGTGCCCGACATCGGCAGCACGTGCCCGGCCATGATAACCGACTGGGGCGAATTGGGGCGGTCGACGAGCAGGATGCGGGCCTTTGCGGCGGGCAGCGTGGTGGCCATCGCCTTGGCCTTGGCGGGAGCCGGGGTGGCGGGGGCCTTCCACTGCCCGAAGGCGCGTTCGAGCATGGGCTTGAGCTCACCCATCGTCACGTCGCCCACCACGGTGATGCGCGCGAGATCGGGGCGCAGCCACTTGTCGTGCGCGGCCTTGAGGTCGGCCGGGGTGAGCGCGGCGAGCGAGGCCTCGGTGCCAAGGCCATCCTGCGGCTGGGCATAAGGATGTTGGCCGTAGAGCGCGCTGTCGAGCGTGCGCTGCGCGAGTGCGTTGGGCGAGGACAGCGCCTGTGCGAGCTGGGCTTGCTGCCCTGCTTTCTCGCGCGCGACGTCCTCGGGTCGGAAGGCGGGGTGGAGCAGGAGCTGGCTCAGCAGGTCGAGCGAAGGCGCAAGGTTGTCGCTGAGCGCGGAGAGCGAGATCGTGCTGGTGTCGGTCGAGGCGCCGGTCTCGATCCGCGCGCCAATGCGCTCCTGCGCCTCGGCGACGCCGGTCGCATCGAGGTGGTCGGTGCCTTGCTCGAGCATGTCGAGCATGAGCGCCTGCGTACCCGGGGTGTCGAGCGTGTCGGCGGCGATCCCCGCGTCGAAGTCGATCGCGAGTTCGAGCTTGGGCACCGCGGTGCGCCGCGCGAGCGTGACGGGGATGCCGTTCGAGAGCGTCGCGTGCTCGATCGCGGGGAGCTTGAGGTCGCCGATCGCGCCGAGCTGGGGGGCGGACCGCTGGGGGGCGGGCGGCAGCGCGGGGGCGGGCCGCTTGGCGTCGGGCGCAGGGGCCGGCGTCGTTGCCTCGTCGCCCCAGCCGCCCATCTTCGCGCCGTCGTCGACGCGCGTGCCGGGCACGATGGCGAGCTTGTAGACCGGGCGCGAGAGCCATTTGACCATCGCCGCGCGCACCTTCTCAGGGGTCAGCGCGGCGATCGCCTCGAGCCGCTTCTTGTAGAAGGCGGGGTCGTTCGAATAAGCCTCGCCCTCGGCGAGGGTGACACCTTTGCCGCCGAAACCGCCGACTTCCTCGAGGCCGCCGATCTCGCTCGACAAGGTGGAAACGACCGCGCGCTCGAGTTCGTCCGCGCTTGGGCCTTCCTTGAGGTACTTGGCGAGCACGGCGTCGAAGGCGGCCTCGGCCTTGTCGCGCGCGACGCCCGGCTTCACCATCATCGCCATCGAGAGCATGCTGAGCTGCTGGTAGGGCTCGTCCGAGGCGGTGACGCCCACAGCCAGCTCCTGCCCGCGCACCAGCGCGTTGTCGAGCCGCGAGGAGGCAAGGCCGCCCAGGATGTGCATGCCGATCTCGAGCGCGGGGGTCTCGGGATCGTTGAGCCCGGGGCCGGTCCAGGCGCGGGTGAGGCGTAGCACCGGCACCTGGTCGGGCATGTCGCGCGAGGCGGACTTGGCGAGCGTCACCGGCCCGGCCTTGGCCTCGGGGATCGGGGCGACTTCGGGCCCGCGCGGGATCGCGCCGAACCACTTCTCGACCATCGGCCGGGCGGTCTTGGCGTCGATGTCGCCGGTCAGCACCAGCACCACGTTGTTGGGGCCGTAATGGTCGGTGAACCAGGTGCGCACGTCGGTGAGCGAGGCCGCGTCGAGATCCGCCATCGAGCCGATCGTGGTGTGGCGATAGGGGTGGCCGACCGGGAGCAGGCCTTCGGAAAGTGCGTAGCGGGTGAGGCCGTAAGGCTGGTTGTCGCCCTGGCGCTTCTCGTTCTGGACGACGCCGCGCTGCTGGTCGAGCTTGTCCTGGGTGACGGCCGACAGCAGCCAGCCCATGCGGTCGCTCTCCATGAACAGCGCCAGGTTCAGCGCGCCGGTGGGCACCGTCTCGACGTAATTGGTGCGATCGTACCAGGTCGAGCCGTTCGAGGGCGTGGAACCGGCTGCCTCGAGCGGGATGTCGAAGTTGGGCACATTGGCCGAACCGCCGAAGAAGAGGTGCTCGTAGAGGTGGGCAAAGCCGGTGTGGCCGCGCGGTTCGTTCTTTGAGCCGACCTTGTAGTAGAGCGTCACGCCCACGATCGGCGCCTTGCGGTCGGTGTGGACGATCGTGGTGAGCCCGTTGGCGAGCTGGAAGGTCTCGTAGGGGATGTCCACCTTGGCGACGAGCTGCGCCGGCGTCGCGGCCGGGGTGGGCGAAGGCGCGGCCGTGGCGGCGGGCTTGTCCTGTGCGTGGACGGCGAGCGGTCCGGCAGTGGAGACGAGGAGGGCGGCGGCGAGAGCGGCAAGGCTCGAACGGGTTCCGATACGCATGGGCTCTTGTCTAGCACGCCCGATCGACTTGACCAGCGCTTCGTGCATCGTCGGGGCTTCGCGGAAATTCGGACAGGGGCTTGATCGAGGGCAATTGAATCGCGGCGAAAAGCGCCCAGATATGGCTCGGGAAAATCTTGGCGGGCACCCCTTGTGTTGCAAATATGCAACACTATATCCGGGGGTATCAGGAGGCACATTACCCATGAATCTCGAAAAGTTCACCGATCGCGCGAAGGGTTTCCTGCAGGCCGCCCAGACGGTGGCGATCCGCAACAACCATCAGCGCATTTCCCCCGAGCACATCGCCAAGGCGCTGCTCGAGGACAGCGAAGGCATGGCCGCCGGATTGATCCAGCGCGCCGGTGGCAATCCGAAGGTCGCCGTCCAGGCGATCGACGCGGCGCTTTCCAAGGTGCCCGCCGTCTCGGGCTCGGGCGCGCAGAACACCCCGGGGCTCGACAACGACGCGGTGCGCGTGCTCGACCAGGCCGAACAGCTCGCCACCAAGTCGGGCGACAGTTTCGTTACCGTCGAACGCATGCTGCTTGCGCTCGTGCTGGCCACCGCCACGGCGGCAGGCAAGGCGCTGGCCTCGGCCAGTCTCACTGCGCAGGCGCTCGAAGCCGCGATTACCGAACTGCGCGGCGGGCGCACGGCGGACAACGCCTCGGCCGAAAACGCCTACGACGCGATGAAGAAGTACGCGCGCGACCTCACGCAAGCCGCGCGCGACGGCAAGCTCGACCCTGTCATCGGGCGCGACGAGGAAATCCGTCGTACCGTCCAGATCCTCGCGCGCCGGACCAAGAACAATCCCGTGCTCATCGGGGACCCCGGCGTCGGCAAGACCGCCATCGCCGAAGGGCTCGCGCTGCGCATCGCCAACGGCGACGTGCCCGACAGCCTCAAGGACCGCACCTTGATGGCGCTCGACATGGGCGCGCTGATCGCGGGTGCGAAGTACCGCGGCGAGTTCGAGGAGCGCCTCAAGGCCGTGCTCGACGAGGTGAAGGGCGCCGAAGGGCAGATCATCCTGTTCATCGACGAGATGCACACGCTGATCGGCGCGGGTGCATCCGAAGGTTCGATGGACGCCGGCAACCTGCTGAAGCCCGCGTTGGCGCGCGGCGAGTTGCACTGCATCGGCGCGACCACGCTCGACGAATACCAGAAGTACGTCGAGAAGGACGCCGCGCTCCAGCGCCGCTTCCAGCCCGTCTTCGTGGGCGAACCCACGGTCGAGGACACCATCTCGATCCTGCGCGGGCTCAAGGAGAAGTACGAGCTGCACCACGGCGTGCGCATCACCGACGGCGCGCTGGTGGCGGCCGCGACCCTGTCGAACCGCTACATCACCAACCGCTTCCTGCCCGACAAGGCGATCGACCTCATGGACGAGGCCGCCAGCCGCATCCGCATGGAAGTGGAAAGCAAGCCCGAGGAGATCGAGAAGCTCGACCGCCGCATCATCCAGCTCAAGATCGAGGAACTCTCGCTCGCCAAGGAGAACGACGAGGCCTCGAAGGACCGGCTGGTGACCTTGCGCGAGGACCTTGCCAATCTCGAGCAGCAGTCGAGCGAGCTGACCACCCGCTGGCAGAACGAACGCGACAAGATCGCCGCCGAAGGCAAGATCAAGGAAAGCCTCGACAAGGCCCGCATCGAACTCGACCAGGCGCAGCGCTCGGGCGATCTCGCGCGCGCGGGCGAGCTGTCCTACGGCACGATCCCGAGCCTGGAAAAGCAGCTGGCCGAGGCGCAGGACCAGGCCGCCAACGCGCTGCTGCGCGAGGAGGTCACCGAGGACGACATCGCCGGCGTGGTCAGCAAGTGGACCGGCGTGCCGGTCGACAAGATGCTCGAGGGCGAGCGCGAGAAGCTCCTCAAGATGGAGGAGATGATCGGCAAGCGCGTGATCGGGCAGAAGCAGGCCGTCGTCGCGGTGTCCAAGGCGGTGCGCCGCGCGCGCGCGGGGCTTCAGGACCCCAACCGCCCGCTCGGCTCGTTCCTGTTCCTGGGCCCCACGGGCGTGGGCAAGACCGAGCTCACCAAGGCGCTCGCCGAATTCCTGTTCGACGACGACAGCGCGATGGTGCGCATCGACATGTCCGAGTTCATGGAAAAGCACGCGGTCGCCCGCCTGATCGGCGCGCCTCCGGGCTATGTCGGCTACGAGGAAGGCGGCGTGCTGACCGAGGCGGTGCGCAGGCGCCCCTATCAGGTCGTGCTGTTCGACGAGGTCGAAAAGGCCCACCCGGATGTGTTCAATGTCCTTCTCCAGGTGCTCGACGACGGGCGCCTGACCGACGGGCAGGGACGCCAGGTGGACTTCACGAATACGCTGATCATCCTGACCTCGAACCTGGGCAGCCAGTTCCTGACGCAGATCGAGGACGGCAAGGACGTGGAGAGCGTCGAGCCGCAAGTGATGGAAGTCGTGCGCGGGCACTTCCGGCCCGAGTTCCTCAACCGTCTCGACGAGGTGATCATGTTCCACCGCCTCGGCCAGGACCACATGGGCCCGATCGTCGATATCCAGGTGAACCGGGTGCAGAAGCTGCTGAAGGATCGCAAGATCGTGCTCGACCTGACGCAGGCGGCCAAGCACTGGCTGGGCCGTGTCGGCTACGACCCGGTGTACGGGGCCAGGCCGCTGAAGCGTGCGGTGCAGAGGTATCTGCAGGATCCGCTCGCCGAAAAGCTGCTGGCCGGCGAGATCCCCGATGGCTCGCACGTCCATATCGACGATGGCGACGGCGCGCTGACAATCACCGTCGGCTGACGGCATCCCGCCCGCACGGGTGGGAAAGGCGCGAAAAAAAGGGCCCCGGGATCGCTCCCGGGGCCCTTTCCCGTACCGTTCAAGGGACTTGGCGGTACGTGTCGCCGCGTGGCGGCGATCAGAAGTTGGTCGTGAAGTTCGCGAAGAACGTACGGCCCAGGTAATCGTAGCCCGAGTAGAGCGGCGAGTTACCGTAGAGATTGAAGGCGTCGGCCGAGATCCGCGGCGGCTGCGTGTTGAAGATGTTGCGCATGCCGATGGTGAGCTCGAACTGGTCGTTGAGGTCCCACTGGACCGAGGCCGAGTGCAGGAAGTAGTCCGGCGTCTCGAAGTAGTAGTTGTCCTTGTAGACCTGCGCGAGCTCGGGGTTCTTGGTGCCGTCTGAGTTCAGCGCCAGGTAGGTGTAGGTCGCCTTGCCGGTGCCACCGGTCCAGTCGATGCCGTAGCGGAGCTTGACGTTGTCCAGCGCGTAGGTCGCGTTGAAGGTGCCGGTCCAGGCCGGGCTGCCGACAGTGCCGTTCAGGTCCTCGAGCGCGTTGTCGTCGAACAGCTTGTTGGCCTGCTCGGTGAACTTGGTGACGAGCGCGGTGAACGAGAAGACGCCCGGACCGACGTCGTGCGAATAGCGCAGGTTGAATTCCCAACCCTTCACCTGGTCGGTCGCAACGTTGATGTAGTTGTTCTCGACGGTGAGCGCGTTGTCGGCGCTGCGGGTGACCAGGCGGCAATAGCCATTGTCCGGATCGAAGCCGCCCGAGCCGTAGCACAGGTTGAGGATGTTGCTGGCGCCCAGGCGCTGCACGCCGTTGTTGATCTTGATCGAGAAGTAGTCGGCCGAGATCGAGAAGTTACCCGCCCAGCTCGGCAGAACCGGCTGCAGGATGACGCCCGCCGAGAGGTTCTTCGAGGTTTCGGCCGAGAGACCGGTCGAAGAACCACCGCCCGAGTTGACCTGGATCGAGCTGGTCTGGGTGAAGTCGGGGTTCAGGCCGATCGAGGCGCAGTTCTGCTGGAGAATGACGTTGTTCGATTCGCCATAGCTGTCGCAAGGATCGTACGAGCTCGACAGGAAGCCGCTGGTCGATCCGAGGTACTGCTCGAAGAGCGACGGCGCGCGGTACGAGGTGCCGTAGCTGCCGCGGAAGGTCACGCCGCGAACGGGAGCGTAATCGGCGCCCGCCTTGTAGGTCCACTCGCCGCCGTACGAGCGGTAGTGGGTGTAGCGGCCCGAGGCGTTGATGTTGAGGCTGTAGGCGAAGGGCATGTCGGCCAGGACCGGCAGCGCGACTTCGCCGAAGACTTCCCAGACCTCGTCGGTGCCGTAGGTCGGTGCCGAGGTGGTCAGGTTGTACATGTTGCCGTTGATGCTGTCGGCCGAAGGCTGGTCATCCAGCTTCGAGTGGCGGTATTCCGCACCGAAGCCGGCCTTGGCCGTGCCGCCGGGCAGTTCGAAGAGCGAACCGTCGACGTAGAGCGAGGCGATGTACTCGGCGGTCTTGGTGGTTCCCCAGACCGTGTCGGTGATGAAGTCGCGGTAGGCCTGGCTGAGGTTGCCGCCGACCGAATCCGCGTTGACCGCGGGCGCGGCGACGCAGCCGTTCGAGGTGTCGACGCAGTTGAAGGTGCCGTCGCCGTTGGCGACCACGTCCAGCGACTGGGCGATGCGATCGGTGAGGAAGGTTTCCTGACCGTACTTCGCGTTCGACCACGAATAGCTGCCGTAGACGTCATAGCGCCAGTCGCTCAGGCCCGTTTCACCACGAAGGCCGCCCGCGGCGCGGAAGAAGTCCACGTCCTGCTCGCTTTTCATGATGCCGTAGCCGATGAACGAGCGCAGCGCGACGTAGTTGCCGTTCGAGATCTCGTTAGGCGAGAGGAACACGCCGTTGCGGAACTGCTCGGGGATGAGTTCCGAACCGGTGGCGTAGTCGAGCGCAAGCTGGCGGTATCCCGAGCCCGACGACTTGCGGTTGGAATAGAGGAACTCGCCGTAGAGTTCGGCATCGCCCAGGGCGTTCAGGTCGACGCTGCCCTGCAGGAAGACGTTCAGGTTCTCGGTGGGAGTGACCAGCGATTCCTTGAGCATGTCCTTGGTGAACGTGTCGCGCGTGTAGTAGCTCACGCCCGCGTAGCCCGGGGTGTTGCCGCCGGTGACCGAAGCGTCGGGGACGAAACGGTTGAATCGGCCCGTCTCGCCGGTCACGCGGTCGGTGCCCGAACGGGTGGGAACGCCGATGGTGTTGATCGTCAGGCCACCGTTGTCGAGCGTGTAGCAGGCGGGCTCGCCGGTCTTCGGATCGACGTAGTCACCCGAACCGAACGCGGTGCCTTCGCCCGAGAGGTAGCCGCCGATCGGGCACTTGGTGAAATCGACGTCGCCGAGGGTCACTTCCTTGCGCTTGCGCCAGTCGACCGAGGCGACCACGTGCCAGTTGTCACCGCCGATGCCGTAGGCGCCGGAGATTCGCTGATCGACGCCTGCGCCCATCTGGGGCACGTTGATCTGCATTTCCAGCTTGGGGCCGATCAGGCTGTCATCGGTGATGATGTTGACGACGCCGCCCACGGCGTCCGAACCATAAACCGACGAGGCGCCGGCCTTGAGCACTTCGACCGACTTCACGATCGAGGTGGGAATGGTGTTGAGGTCAACCGAGCCGACCGAGCCGCGCGTACCGGCGGGAGCCAGGCGCTTGCCGTTGAGCAGCACGAGCGTACGGCTCGGGCCCAGGCCGCGCAGGCCGACGGTGTTGACGCCGGTGCCGCCGTTCACGACGAAGCCGCCGTAGTAGTTGTTGATCTGCGAACCGCCCTGGGTGACCGCGTTGCTCTGCAGCACGTCCGAAAGCGAGTTGAAGCCCTGTTCGACCATCTGGTCGCGGTTGATGACCGTCAGCGGCTCGGGCGAGGTAAAGTTGCGGTCCTGCGAGAGGCGCGAACCGGTGACGACGATTGCGTCCCTGGGAGCTTCGGTCTCGTCGCCAGTGGCGTCCTGAGCCAGAACGGGAGTGGCGCTGAGCGCAATGGTGGACAGGCACGTCGCGCTAAAGAGCGCGGTGCGCTTGAGATGGGATTTCAATGGATTGCCCCTTGTTCATGATGTCACGCAACCGACTTGCAGATCCCCGAGGTGTGACCGCGACGAGGATCTGCAAGGAAGAGCGATGTCTTGCGACTGCGTTGGGGCAACGATGCCACGGTGGTGGCACGCGGCAACTTCAAACCCTTGGAAGCAACAAAAAAACCGTTTAGGTGTAATAAAGCTGCAACACTGGACATTTCGTTGTCGCCGCAAGGTGATAAAAGATCGGCGCGAGGCAACGCACATCTCGAGCGGCCCAAGATTTCGGGCTCGCCAGAAAAAATTTCCTGAAATTACAGGTATGTATACGTAGGCCAGGGCGTTCGCGTCGCGTGCCCGAGGTCTTTGGGTCAGCGCACCCGGTGCGCCTTGACACCCATCTCGCCATTGAGCCGAAGCCAATAGCTGCCCATCGCGGCCGGCTCGAGTTCGACGCGGTCACCGGGCTTGGGGGCTGACTGTCCATTTCGGCGTGAACTGGTCTCCCAGACTGCATCGCCCTCGGCGATCGTCACGCGGTAGTAGCCGCGCGGAAGCGTCTGGACCGCCGTCACACTCGAGACGAGCCGGGTCTCCTCGGCCTCGTCCTTGCCCTTCTCGAACAAGGCGATGCGCGGCACGCCGAAGCCGAACAGCGACTTGCGAACCTTGCGCGCCTCGTCCTTGTCAACGATCGCGACTTCGCCCTGGTCGCTCGCGGCGATCAGCGTAGCACTCTCCCGGTCGAAGCAGGCCAACCGCGCGGCGTCGTCCGTGAGCGTGCGGCATTGCGCCAGGGCGCGCAGCGAAGTGGGGCGTTCGCCCGGCTCGTCGGCCTGGGCGAGGGTGGGCAGTACCGCCAACGTCGGTGCCGTGAGTGCGAGCGCGAGCGTGAGCAGCCGCGTGGGCAGGGGGGGCTTGAAGGAAAGTCCGGCGGCCATGGTCGGTGTCCTCGTGCAGGCGTGGTACGGGCTTGGCGGGCTCGCAGACTTGCACAGTGTCCGCCCGGGCGAAAGTCCCGAGGTCCTTGCCGCGGTGGGAAATTTTCGGTGCGAGGCGGCCGTGAGGGCAGCGCCTTCCGGCTCAGGCGGGAACCGCGCCCTTGCGTGCCCAGCCGGTGATCGCGTAGCGCCGGTTGGGCGCGGCGCGGGTCACCTCGCTGACCGAATGGGCATGGCCGACCCGGATGAGGTCGAGCGTGTTGAACGAGGGGACCGCGATGCGTCCGGCATCCTCGTCGTCGTGCAGGACGAGCAAGCCGCCCCATTCCGGACGCCACACCGGGTTGAGCCCCAGCACATAGGCGGCGTGGCGGTTCTTGCCTGCCACCACGTCGTCGTGCCCGGTGAGAAAATCGCCCGGCGCATAGGCCGTCGCCTGTGCGTCGGCAAAGCTAATCCCGGCCTCACCGGTAATCGCGCGCAGCACGTCGAGTACGGCCTCGCTCGACATCCAGCGTACGAAGGCGGCGAGCGGATCGCGACTTTGCGCGCGCTCTTTTGCACCATCGGGAACCCGCAGCGATTCGTAGCGGAATTGGAAGCCGCCGCGAGCACCGGCATAGACAGCGGTGTCGAGCGCAGCGGTCTGCTCGGGCGGCATCTTGCTGCGTGTCTCGCGGTCGAGCTCGAAGAGCTTGTCGCCGCTGTTGATCACCTGCTTCCAGTCCTTGCGCGTGCGCAGCTCGGTCCACAGCGCCTCGGCGCTGTCGGCTGCAAGGAAGTCGCGGATGCGGGCATGGCCGCCCTGTGCGAAGTCGTTTGCCAGCGTCGTGACGTCGAGTGCGGGATTGAGGGCCAGGTGCAGGCCTTGGGTCTGGGGCATGGAGGAACTCGCTGGCTGCTTCACGCCAAAGGCGCGGTGTCGCTATGGCCTGGCGCGATAGCGCAAGGCCATGACCGGGATCAATGCGCGCAGCCTACGGGGTTGGGCAAGGAGGATCGGCTGTGCTAGCCGGGTGATACCATGACGCTATCCCTTTTCGATCTCAATCCCGGGCTTGACCGGGCGGCGCTGCGCACGAGGTTCGCGCGCGATGGCCGCGTGCAGGTGCGCGATTTCCTGAACCCCGAAGCCGCGGCCAACGTGCGCCAGGTGCTCGAGACGCAGACCCGCTGGGGACTTGCCTGCCAGGCTGGCGAGCAGCCGCACCGCAGCTTGCGGCCCGAGGCGATCGCCGCGCTCGCGCCGGCCGAGCGCCAGGCGCTGGCCCAGGCGATCCATCAGGCAGCGGCCGGGGGCGAGTATGCGGTGCGCTTCGCCAATTATCCGATGCTCGATGCCTACCTGCAGGGCTGGGACCGCGACGGTCCGCTCGCGCTGCTGCTCGAACACATCAACGACCAGCCGTTCCTGCAGCTCGCGCGCGACATTTGCGGTATTCCCGAGCTGATCAAGGCGGATGCCCAGGCGACGCTTTTCGCGCCGGGCGATTTCCTCGGGCCGCACACCGACAGCCACGTCGCCGAGGGCTGGCGCGTGGCCTACGTCATGAACTTCGCCGACCCGGCGTGGCACCCCGACTGGGGCGGCTATCTCCATTTCCTCGACGAGGAGGGCGACGTGGTGGAAGGCTGGAAGCCGCGCTTCAACGCGCTCAACCTGCTGCGCGTGCCGCAACGCCACATGGTGAGCTACGTTGCCCCGTTCGCCCCGGCGCACCGTTTCGCGGTGACCGGCTGGTTGCGCGACCGGTAGGCCAGCGCCATGGACATGGCCCTGATGGCGCGCATCGGCGCCTTGCGTGAGGCCGCGCTTGCGGCGGAGAAGGCCGGGCGAGCGGGCGAGGCGGTGGCCCGCTTCGACGAGGCGCTCGCACTGGCTCCGCACGATTCGCGTCTGCTCAACAGCGCCGGTGGCAGCGCGCTGCGGCTGGGCGACCTGGCGCGCGCCGAACGTCTCTACGAAAAGGCGCATCGCCTCGCACCAAAGGTGAGCGAATACGCCATCAACCTTGCCGTTGCGCTCGATCACCGTGAGCGTCCAGGCGCGGCGCTGGCGGTGCTGCGCCCGCTCGAGGCGCTGGCGGGTGGCGAGCCGCGTTATTGGTCGGCGCGCGCATCGTGCGAACGCGCAGCGGGGGACCTTGCCGCGGCGGGGGCGAGCTACGAACGCGGTCTTGCGCTCGATCCGCGTCACGCCCGGTCCTTGCAGGGCCGGGCGCGCGTGGCACTCGAACGCGGCGAACGCGACGCGCCTGCACGCTATGCACGCGCGCTCGAGGTGACGCCGGGCGATGCGCCGCTCTGGCTGGGTCGCGCGATCGCGCTTGAGGCCGCGGGCGAGATTGCCGAGGCGCGCCAGATCGGGGAGCAGCTCTCGGCGCAGATACCAGGCTGGCTCGACGCGCACCGCTTCCTTGCCGAGCTTCGCCTCAACACCGAGGTCGCGGACGCGGGCGCCGGCACGTTCGCCGACCATTTCGCGGCGGCCTGCACGAAGTTGCCTGACAATGCCGAACTGGTCCTGGCCTGGAGTTCGGCGCTGGCCGGGGCGGATCGCTTCGCGGAAGCGCTCAAGGTCGCCGAAGCGGGGATGGCGCGCCTGCCGGACAATCCGGCGGTCGCGCTCGCGGCGGCGACGTACGCCAGCGCAGAGGGCCAGCTCGACCTTGCCGACCGTCATTTCGCGCGGCTTTCCGAAACGGGCGTCGAGCGTTCTATCGAGGAGGCGCGCCATCGCCTGCGGCGCGGCGACCCGCAGGGCGCCGAGGCATTGGCCGCGCGCGCGCTCGCGGCCGAGCCACGCCACGTACTCGGCTGGGGCTTGCGTTCGATTGCCTGGCGCATGCTGGGCGACGAACGCGAACACTGGCTGCATGGGCAGGAAGGGCTGGTGCGCCAACTGCCGCTGGAGATGGCCGATCGCGACTGGCAGGCCGGGATCGCCTTTCTCCACTCTCTTCACAACGAGAGTTTCGTGCCCGTCGGGCAGTCGGTGCGCGGAGGCAGCCAGACGCGCGGGAGCCTGTTCAACCGGGGCGAGCCCGAACTGGCGGAGCTCGCAAAAGCCATCCGTGCGGTGGTCGAGCGCTACCGCCGCGAACTGCCGCCGCGTGACGTGCACCACCCCCTTCTTTCACGGCGTGATGAGGCATTGACCATCACCGGCTCGTGGTCGGTCCGGCTGGGGCCTGGTGGCAACCACACCGTGCACATCCATCCCAAGGGGCTGCTGTCTTCGGCGCTCTATCTCGATCTGCCCGACCTGGCGGGTGATGCGCCCAATGCCGGAGCGCTCGAGATCGGGGGGGCGCCGCGCGGGATTGAACTGCCGCCGCGCCGCGTGGTGCCTGCACGCGAGCGGCATCTGACGCTCTTTCCCAGCACGTTGTTTCACGGCACGCGCCCGTTTGCGCAAGGTCGGCGCCTGACCGTGGCCTTCGACGTGAGCGTGCGAGGCGACTGAGCGGCCCGCGCCGGCGACTGTATCCAGCAAGCTGCGACCGCGCCCGCTCCGGTTCGACCGGGGCGGGCGCGGTCGCATGCCTGCGATCATTCACGGGGCCAGGTGTGCACGAAAAAGGGGCGCAAGGTCGATACCTTGCGCCCCCAATTCGGTTCGGACTTCGTCCGGGTCGATGACCTTAGAAGGTCATGCGGCCCGAGATGAAGAAGTCGCGACCCAGCACGTCGTAGACACCCGGGTAGGTGTTGGTCTGCTGCTGGTTGTCGCCCATCGTCGGCGGCTGCTTGTTGAACAGGTTGTTGACACCGAAGGTGAGGCCGAAGTTCTCGGTCACGTCGGCGGCAAGCGTCAGGCCGAACAGGTCGTAGGCGCCGATGCGCTCGACCGCGTACTCGGTCGAGGGGTCGTCGTCGCGGACGGCACCGACGTGGTTCCAGTTCACGCTCGCGGTCAGCGGGCCGTCGATGTAGGTCAGACGCGTGGTCCACTTCCACTTCGGCGTCGGGTTGCCGCAGACCAGCACACCGAACTTGCCGGCGCACTCGTAGGTCTCTTCGGGCAGTTCCGCGACCGGGGTGTAGAGGTTGTGGATCGTGTAGTTGCCCATGAACTTGAACGCGAGCTTCGCGTTCTCGCCGATCAGGCCCTTGCCGATTCCGTAGCTGTAACCCACTTCGAAGTCGATGCCTTCGACTTCGAGCGCGCCGGTGTTGGCGTTCAGGATCGCCGGCGGATTTTCACCGTCGAGCTGGCCGAGCGCATTGCGCGAGCCCACGAAGGCCTGGCAGTACTGGCTGTTGATGTCCTGAATGACGTTGTAGCACAGGTTCAGCGAGTTCGCGAGGCCACCGCCCAGGGTATCGATCGCGCCGTCGACGGTCACCTTGTACCAGTCAACCGTGGCGACGAAGCCGGGGAGGAAGGTCGGCTGGAAGACCACGCCTGCGGTCCACGAGTCCGAGGTTTCTTCCTGCAGGTCGGGGTTGCCGCCGAACAGGCCCTGGATCTGCGTGTTGAGCTGGATCGAGTCGCTCCAGACCGAACCGGCGGGGACACCGCTGGCGATGCAGAGCTGGCGGACCACGTCGGTCTGGCCCGATGCGGCCTGGTTGGCGCCGCAGGGGTCGGTCGCGCCGGGGAAGCCCTGCGACTGGCCACCGAACAGCTCCGACACGTTGGGAGCACGAACCGCACGCTGGTACTGACCACGCAGGGTGATGTCCGGGATCGGGGCGTATTCGATGCCGCCGGCATAGGCCCAGACGCCACCGACCGCTTCGAGCGAGTAGTCGGAGTAGCGGCCGGCACCGGTCAGCTCGAGGCGGTAGACGCCCGGAGTGTCCGAAACGAGCGGCACGCGAAGCTCGGCGAAGAGCTCCTTGGTGTCGTAGGCGCCCTTGGTCGGGTCGCCGGCGTTGAAGCCGATGACGTCGCCCGAGGACAGCGCGGTGTCGGGGATGAACTCCGAGGAGACGCGGCGGTATTCGGCACCGATGGCGAAGCCGACGTCGTCACGGCTCATGCCGGTGTTGAACAGCGAACCGCTGATCGCGCCGGTCGCGACCTGGAGGGTCGAGATGTCGGTGTTCTGTGCGGTGATCGAAATCGCGTCGACCATTTCCTGGTCCAGCGTGTCCGGGCCGAAGATGTTGATCGGCGTGCCGGTGCCGTCGAGGCCGGCCTGGAAGGCCGAACGCGAGACGTTGCCGGTCTGGATATTCGAGTTCCGCGTACGGGCGAACATGTAGTACGCGTCGTAGTTGATGTTGCTCGTGATCTCGCCACGCGCGCCAAGCAGGACGCGGAACGCACTGCGCTCGTCGAGCGAGTTGCGGGCGCCCACTTCGGTGACACGACGCTGGATCGAGAGCGGCACCACGCCGTTGCCGTCGGTGTCGAGCGCGTTCAGCGCGGCGACGTCCGAAGCCGAGATGAACTGCGAGACCGTGGCGATGTCGACATTGAAGGTGCCGGTGACGGGGGTCGCGGCAAGCTCGTTGGCAACGCGGTTGTTGACGTACGAGATCTCGGTGTAGACCGTGTGACCCGGCGAGACCTCGAAGTCGGCATAGCCGCCCAGGAGGTAGCGTTCCTGCGGAACCATCAGGTAGTTGACGGGGCCGTAGTTGTAGAGGTCGCTGCCATCACGCTGGGTGCTGGTGCCGGGGGTGCGGTAGACCGCGCCCGGCGAGCAGAACACGTTTCCGGTGGGGCACAGCGTGGTCGTCGGGTCGTCCGATTCGGTGGGCAGGGTCGACGTGAAGCGGCCATAGGGCACGGTCGAGGAGCCACCGGGGATGATGCCGCCTTCGTAGTCGTCCCAGTAGACGTCCTGCGAGAACTTGCGCGCCGAGGCGAAGATGCTCTTGCGCTTGTAGTATTCGCCATAGACGGTCGCATGGCCGCGGCCTTCGGCGAATTCGCCGCCGAACGCGAAGTTGGTGTCGAGACGCTGACCGTCGCCCTGGCCGGTCAGGCCGTACTGCGCGCCCAGCTCGATGCCGTCGACGTTCTTGAGGCGGAAGTTGACGACGCCGGCAAGCGCGTCCGAACCGTAGACGGCCGAGGCACCGCCGGTCACCACGTCAACCGACTCGATCAGGAACGAGGGGATCGTGTTGAGGTCGACGACCTGGTTGGTGTCGTAGAACATGTAGCGGCGGCCGTTGACGAGCACCATCGTGCGCTCGGCGCCCAGACCGCGCAGGTTGAGCGTCGCCACGCCGCCACCCGGGTTGTTCGAGAACGAGGTCGTGCCGGGGATGACCTGCGGCAGGTTGTTGATGACGCTTTCGACGTTCACCGCACCCGAGAGGGCGAATTCCTGGCTGTCGACGACGGCGACCGGGGCTGCCGATTCGACATTGCGGCGCGCAATGCGCGAACCGGTGACGACGATCTCGCCGCTGGGTTCGGCGCTCGACGCGGAATCGCTGCCGTCCTGGGCGTAGGCGCCCGTCGACGCGAGCGCCGCGAACGCGGTAAGGCTCGTCGCGCTGTACAGCGCGGCCTTCTTCAGAGTTGTTTTCACGTGTGTGTCCCTTGTTGCTTCAGTTCTCCCGACAGGTGCGTGACCAATCCTGAAGGGTGACCCGGATGCCGGCTAACATGCGCGGATTGCGCGCAAGGTCGCCATGCGTCAGTTTTGTTGCGCTCTGGCGGTCCGCTTTCAATCCCATGTTGTGCACGGCGGGAAAATGACGGCCGGGTTGTGTCATTGTTGCAACATTGGTGTGTGCGATATTTGCCTCGGGCATTTGTTGCGGTTCTTTTGCAATTGCGCGTTGCAGTGATGAAGTGGCTTGTTTGGTGGCCTTTTGGCATCCATCTTTCGTGGAAGGCGTGCCGTTTGAAATGTTGTTGTTTCGCATCGGCAAGCTTGGGCGGGATGATTGACCCCCGCGATCAACCCTTTTAATCATGCGATTAAACAGCAATTCGTCGCGGTGCGCGCGCTGGCCAGGCTGTAGCGGCCCTCGCCGTTGAGGTGCCCGACGCGTGGCGAAGGCCATGAACGACAAGGAAACGGGTTGATGGAACTGGAACAGGCAGGAGCAGCGGTCATCACGGGCGGTGCATCCGGACTGGGGGCGGCAACGGCGCGCGCGCTTGTGGCGCGGGATGTGAAAGTGGCGCTATTCGATCGCGATGCGGCGGCTGGAGAGGCGCTCGCGGCCGAGCTGGGCGCGCTCTATTGCGCGGTCGACGTGACCGACGAGACCAGCGTGTTGGCGGGCTTCGCGCGTGCGCGCGAGACGCACGGGCAAGAACGCATCCTGGTCAATTGCGCCGGGATCGCGCCAGCTGCGCGCACGGTCGGGCGCGACCGGGCGAGTGGTGCGCGCCGGGCGCACGACATGGCGCTGTTCGAGAAGGCGGTCGCGATCAACCTGTCGGGCACCTTCCGCTGCGTCGCGCACGCGGCGACCGGCATGGTGGGGCTGGAACCGCTCGACGCTTCGGGTGCGCGCGGGGTGATCGTCAACACCGCCTCGATTGCGGCGCAGGACGGTCAGGTCGGGCAGGCGGCCTACGCCGCCTCGAAGGGCGGGGTTGCGGCAATGACGCTGCCGCTCGCGCGCGACCTGATGGACGAGGGCATTCGTGTCAACGCGATCCTGCCCGGCATCTTCGAGACGCCGATGGTCGCCGGGATGCCGCAGGCGGTGCAGGATGCTCTGGCGGCCTCGATCCCCTGTCCCAAGCGGCTCGGGCGTCCCGACGAATACGCCGAGCTCGCGCTTTTCCTGATCGCGAGCGACTATCTCAACGGCGAGTGCATCCGGCTCGACGGGGCGGTGCGGATGGGGCCGCGCTGAGCGGCCGGGACGAACGAAGCACTTGCGCTCGGATCGAAGAGGGGGGAAGGGAGCGGCCATGGCCGACAAACAGGATCTGGGTGCCCCTCCGGGAGCGCGGGCGCTGCTGCTCGACACGGCAAGCGCGATCATGCGCGATGGCGATGTGATCGACATCTCGCTGTCCGAGCTGTCGCTGCGCTCGGGCCTCAATTCGGCGCTGGTAAAGTATTACTTCGGCAACAAGGCCGGGCTGCTCAAGGCGCTGCTCGACCGCGACTGGGAGGCGATCGTCACCTCGGTCGACGCGCTCGTCGCCAAGGATGGCTGGGCGCCCGAGGCCAAGCTGCGTCGGCACTTGTGGAAGGTCGTCGACACCTTCTACGAGGTGCCCTACCTCAACCGCCTGACGATGCGCGTGATCCGCGAGAGCGACGACGCCGAGGCGCGGCGCATCGCCGACTGCTACCTGGCGCCGATGTACCGGGCCTACGAAAGCCTGATCGGCGACGGTGTGGCGGCGGGTGTGTTCCGTCCGATCGACCCGCAGCTGTTCTATTTCACCGTGACCGGCGCGGGCGACCGCTTCTTCTCGGCGCGCCTGGTCCTCAAGCACTGCTTCGACCAGGACACGTTGACCGAGGCGCTGCGCGACCGCTATCGCGAGCACACCATCGACATCATCATGGCAGGTATCCTTGCGCGCTGAAAAATCGACGTTCTGGCACATCGGGGTGATCGGCGGCTCGGGCCTCGCGGCGGGGCTCGCGCTCGAGGACGCGCAGGAGATCGAGGTCGCCTCGCCCTTCGGTGCACCCTCTGGGCCGGTGACCACTGGGCGCATCGGCGATGTGCGCCTGACCTTCCTCGCGCGCCATGGCAAGGGCCATGCGATCCCGCCGTCCGAGGTCAACTACCGCGCGAACATCGACGTGCTCAAGCGCTGCGGGGTGACCGACGTGATCTCGCTCTCGGCAATCGGGTCGCTGTGCGAGGAGATGGCGCCCGGACACATGGTGCTCGTCGACCAGTTCATCGATCGGACCACGCGCCGCGAAAACAGCTTCTTCGGGGCAGGCCTCGTCGCGCACGTCTCGCTCGCCGATCCGACGTGCGAACGGCTGCGCGCGATGCTGGGGGAGGCCGCGAGCCTGGCGGGCGGCCACGTCCATGGTTCGGGCACGTATGTCTGCATCGAGGGGCCGCAGTTCTCGACCCGCGCGGAAAGTTGGATGTACCAGGGCTGGGGGGCGCAGGTAATCGGCATGACCGCGATGCCCGAGGCGCGCCTCGCGCGCGAGGCCGAGCTGCCTTACGCGATGCTCGGCATGGTCACCGACTACGACTGCTGGCGCGAGGACGAGGCGGGCGTGGAGGTCAGTCACGTGCTCAAGGTCATGCAGAGGAACGCGGACGTCGCGCGCTGGTCGGTGCGCGAACTGGCGCGCCATCTGCCGGCCCGCCGCGAGCCGGTGCCGATCGACACCGCGCTCGAGCACGCGCTGATGACCGCGCACGAGCAGCGCGACACGCGGCGCGTGCGCATGCTCGACGCGGTCGCCTGCCGCCTGTTCGGCGAGCGCGACTGAGCGTTCAGGAGCGCGTGGTGATGGCCCGCAAATCCCGCTACAAGCGCTACCTCACCGCGACCATGCCCGATGGCTACGTCAAGACGATCGGCCCCACCGCGGATCCCTTCACGCATTACTGGCGCATCGTCGCCGAACTTGCCAACGGCAAGACCGAGGTGTTCTGGGGGCATACGCGCTCGCTTGCCGAGGCGAGGAAGCTCAAGGGTGCGGCGGGCGACGGCGCGCGCCAGCGCGGCTGGGCCAGCTACCGCTTCGAGATCGCCGAACTGGTCGAGAGCGACACAGCGCCGGAGGGGTGAAAGGGCTTTCCTTGACCGAACGGGCCAATTCTCGTAAGGGCGCCCATCGCCTGCGGCTATGTCTGCGGGCGGGCTTTTAGAGCTGAACACTGTCGGTGTTTGGTTTTCGGCGGATTTCCGGCCTCCTGGCAGGCGGACAAGGGTCCTTGCGACCGGCCTCTCCCGATTCGGGGAAGGTCCCACCGAACACCTCGCGGCAGAGTAATCCGGTGCCTTTCGGGCCGGGTGGAGTGTTTTTCGGCTCGCGAAGGACCCGGGATCGTGCCGCTGCCTGCAAGGCGCAGCGAGCTTCCTGGGCATTCCTTCGCGAATCGGCATTCTTCCCAGATCGCATGGCACCGGCCCTGAGACCCAGGGTGCGAGGGGTCCGTCCCGTGGTTTGCGGCTCTGCCACGGAGCGGGCCGGATCCATCGCACTCCCGATTTGAAAGAAGAGTATAGATGCCCACTATCAACCAGCTGATCCGCAAGGGTCGCGAGCCGCAGAAGGCCAAGTCCAAGGTCCCGGCCATGGAGCAGAACCCGCAGAAGCGTGGCGTCTGCACCCGCGTGTACACCACGACCCCGAAGAAGCCGAACTCGGCACTTCGCAAGGTTGCCAAGGTGCGCCTCACCAACAGCCGCGAAGTCATTTCGTACATCCCGGGTGAGGGCCACAACCTGCAGGAGCACTCGGTCGTGCTCATCCGCGGCGGCCGTGTGCGCGACCTTCCCGGTGTGCGCTACCACATCCTGCGCGGCGTGCTCGACACGCAGGGCGTCAAGGACCGCAAGCAGTCGCGCTCGAAGTACGGCGCCAAGCGTCCCAAGTGATCCGGCAGCGGCGCCTGGTTGGCGCTGCTCCATGACATTTCACGGATGGTGATGCGCTTTCGCACCCGTCCGCAAGAACAAGGAATTCAAAACGATGTCACGTCGTCGTCGTCCCGAGAAGCGGGAAATCCTGCCGGATCCGAAGTTTGGTGATCTGGTCCTGTCGAAGTTCATGAACAACCTCATGTACGACGGCAAGAAGTCGGCTGCCGAGCGTATCGTCTATGGCGCGCTCGACACCATGGAAACCCGCGCCAAGGCCGATCCGGTCCAGCTGTTCCATGACGCCCTCAACAACGTCAAGCCGCAGATCGAGGTCCGCAGCCGCCGCGTCGGTGGTGCGACCTACCAGGTCCCCGTCGAAGTGCGCCCCGAGCGCGCCCAGGCCCTTGCGATCCGCTGGCTCATCACCGCGGCCCGCAACCGCCCCGAGACCACCATGTCGGCCCGCCTCTCGGGCGAGCTCATGGATGCGGCGAACAACCGCGGCAACGCCGTGAAGAAGCGCGAAGACACGCACCGCATGGCGGACGCGAACCGCGCCTTCTCGCACTACCGCTGGTAAGACGCTTCGTGGCGCGCCCATGCATCGCCCTGGCTCCCGGCCATTGCGCGATGTCATGGGCGCGTCACACTTTCATTTCAGGAGGCACGGGTTTATTTCGGCCCGCAACCGCCTTCTCATCCTCCTGCTAAGGAACCTGCACCATGGCACGTAGCCATCCGATCGAACGCTACCGCAATATCGGTATCATGGCGCACATCGACGCCGGCAAGACCACCACGACCGAGCGTATCCTCTACTACACCGGCAAGTCCTACAAGATCGGCGAAGTGCACGACGGTGCCGCCACCATGGACTGGATGGAGCAGGAGCAGGAACGCGGCATCACCATCACGTCCGCTGCCACCACCACCTTCTGGAAGGCGGAAGACGGCGAGGGTGAAGAGCACCGCATCAACATCATCGACACCCCCGGACACGTTGACTTCACCATCGAAGTCGAGCGTTCGCTGCGCGTGCTCGACGGCGCGGTTGCCGTGTTCGACGGCGTGGCCGGCGTGGAGCCGCAGTCGGAGACCGTGTGGCGCCAGGCCGACAAGTACGGCGTTCCGCGCATGTGCTTCGTCAACAAGCTCGACCGCACCGGTGCGGACTTCTACTACTGCGTCCAGTCGATCATCGACCGCCTCGGCGCCAACCCGCTCGTCCTGACCCTGCCGATCGGCTCGGAAGCGGACCTCGCGGGCGTCGTCGACCTCGTCAAGATGCGTTCGATCGTCTGGGAAAACGACGGCCTCGGCGCTTCGTTCACTTATGGCGAGATCCCGGCCGAGCTGGCCGACAAGGCCGCCGAATACCGCGAGAAGCTCCTTGAGACCGCCGTCGAGCAGGACGACGACGTCATGGAAGCCTACCTCGAAGGCACCGAGCCCGATGTCGACACGCTCAAGAAGCTGATCCGCAAGGGTACGCTCGAGCGCGCCTTCGTGCCCGTGCTGTGCGGCTCGGCGTTCAAGAACAAGGGCGTGCAGCCCCTGCTCGACGCCGTCGTCGACTACATGCCGAGCCCGATCGACGTTCCCGCGATCAAGGGCATCAACCCCGACACCGAAGTCGAGGAAGAACGCCCCTCGAGCGACACCGAGCCCTTCGCCGCGCTCGCGTTCAAGATCATGAACGACCCCTTCGTGGGCACGCTCACCTTCTGCCGCATCTACTCCGGCACCCTGACCAAGGGTTCGTACCTGAACTCGGTCAAGGACAAGAAGGAAAAGGTCGGCCGCATGCTGCTGATGCACTCGAACAACCGCGAGGACATCGACATGGGCTATGCGGGCGACATCGTCGCGGTCGCGGGCCTCAAGGAAACGACCACCGGCGACACGCTGTGCGCCGAGAAGTCGCCGATCATCCTCGAGCGCATGGAATTCCCCGAGCCGGTCATCGAGCTCTCGGTGGAACCCAAGACCAAGGCCGACCAGGAAAAGATGGGCATCGCCCTCTCGCGCCTGGCTGCCGAGGATCCCTCGTTCCGCGTCTCGACCGACCATGAATCGGGCCAGACCATCATCAAGGGCATGGGCGAACTTCACCTCGACATCATCGTCGACCGCATGCGTCGCGAGTTCAAGGTCGAAGCCAACGTCGGTGCGCCGCAGGTGGCCTACCGCGAATACCTCGCCCGTCCGGTCGAGCTGACCTACACCCACAAGAAGCAGTCGGGTGGTTCGGGCCAGTTCGGTGAAGTCAAGATCAAGCTCACCCCGGGTGAGCGCGGCGCCGGCATCAACTTCATCGACTCGGTGAAGGGCGGCAACATCCCGCGCGAATACATCCCGTCGGTCGAGAAGGGCATGCGCGAGACCGCCGACACCGGCGCGCTCATCGGCTTCCCGATCGTCGACTTCGACATCGAACTGCTCGATGGTAAGTACCACGACGTCGACTCGTCGGCCCTGGCCTTCGAAATCGCCGGCCGCGGTGCGATGCGCGAAGGCGCACAGAAGGCGGGCATCAAGATCCTCGAGCCGATCATGAAGGTCGAGGTTGTGACTCCGGAAGAATTCATGGGCGACGTCATCGGCGACATGAACAGCCGCCGTGGTCAGATCCAGGGCACCGACAGCCGCGGCAATGCCCAGGTTGTCGAGGCCAACGTGCCGCTCGCGAACATGTTCGGCTACGTGAACCAGCTGCGCTCGTTTACCCAGGGCCGTGCGCAGTACTCCATGATCTTCAGCCACTACGACGAGGTTCCGGCCAACGTCGCGGCGGAAGTGAAGGAGAAGCTTGCTTAAGGGCAAGAATGGTTCTAGGGGCGGCGCCTGCTGATTCTGCGGGAGCCGCCCTCGAATTCCCCAGATTCAATTTCATTGTGAAAGAAGGTTTGAAAGATGGCCAAGGCAAAATTCGAGCGGACCAAGCCGCACTGCAACATCGGCACCATCGGTCACGTTGACCACGGCAAGACCACGCTGACTGCCGCGATCACCAAGGTTCTGGCCGAAGAAGGTTTCGGTGAAGCCGTTGACTTCGCGAACATCGACAAGGCTCCCGAAGAGCGCGAGCGCGGCATCACGATCTCGACTGCCCACGTCGAGTACGAGACCGCCAACCGTCACTACGCGCACGTCGACTGCCCGGGTCACGCTGACTACGTCAAGAACATGATCACGGGTGCGGCCCAGATGGACGGCGCGATCCTCGTCGTGAACGCCGCCGACGGCCCGATGCCCCAGACCCGCGAGCACATCCTGCTTGCCCGTCAGGTTGGCGTTCCGGCTCTCGTCGTGTTCCTCAACAAGGTTGACCAGGTCGACGACGAAGAGCTCCTCGAGCTCGTCGAAATGGAAGTTCGTGAGCTTCTCTCCTCGTACGACTTCCCGGGTGACGACATTCCCATCGTCAAGGGTTCGGCTCTGGCCGCTCTCGAAGGCCGTGACGACGAAATCGGCAAGAACCAGATCCTCGAGCTGATGAAGGCTGTTGACGACTTCATCCCGCAGCCCCCGCGTCCGACCGACAAGTCGTTCCTGATGCCCGTCGAAGACGTGTTCTCGATCTCGGGTCGCGGTACGGTCGTCACCGGCCGCGTCGAAACCGGCATCATCAAGGTTGGCGAAGAAGTCGAAATCGTCGGCATCCGCGACACCCAGAAGACCACCGTCACCGGCGTGGAAATGTTCCGCAAGCTGCTCGACCAGGGCGAAGCTGGCGACAACATCGGCGCCCTGATCCGTGGCCTGAAGCGCGAGCAGGTCGAGCGTGGCCAGGTTCTGGCCAAGCCCGGCACCGTGACCCCGCACACCGAATTCTCGGCCGAGGTCTACGTGCTCTCGAAGGACGAAGGTGGCCGTCACACCCCGTTCTTCGCGAACTACCGTCCGCAGTTCTACTTCCGCACCACCGACGTCACCGGCGAAGTGATCCTTCCCGAGGGCACCGAAATGGTGATGCCGGGCGACAACGTGACCATCTCGGTCAAGCTGATCGCGCCGATCGCCATGGACGAAGGTCTGCGCTTCGCAATCCGCGAAGGCGGCCGCACCGTCGGCTCGGGCGTTGTCTCGAAGATCACTGCCTAAGCAGCTGATCCTCAGGCTTAGCTGAGACACGAAAGGCCCGGCTTTCCGAAAAGGGGAGCCGGGCCTTTTCGCGTGTGCGTGGCGGGGCGGACGGCGCGGTGGTTTTCCGGCCGCGGCGCCTGCCCGGGCGGTCTTGCTCAGGGCGCGCGCAGCGTGCCTTCACCGATCTTCCAGGCGTCCGAGCCCTTGGGGGCCTCGGGGATGCTCGCAAGATCGATGTAGTAGACCGGCTCGGGTACCTTGCCCAAGGGGATGGTGATGCAGGGCCCCAGGCATCCGGGCAGCGTGTTCATGTCGGGCGGGCGCGCATCGCCGAGATGGGTGCCGGTGTCGTCCTTGTCGGTGTGCGGCACGCGCTGGCTCTCACCGTCGGCGCCATGGAAGCAGGCGACGACCGTGCCGGGGTGGCCGCCGTTGCTGGCGTTGGCCGCCGCGCGGCAGGCTTCGTCGACGGGCACGGGGCCTGAACTGGGCATCGTCACCCGTGCGCTCAGTGTCGGGGCGTCGGCTGCCGTGGCTGCGGGGGCCTCCGTCTCCTCACCGGTCTCGGTGGACGCGGTGCCGGCAGGCTGGGCGGTCATGGCCGAGGCGGTGTCGGAGGCGCGCGCGAACTCGGGCGCAAGGAAGAGAAAGGCAAGGGCTGCCGTGGAGGCAGAAACGGTCGTCCAGGAGATCATGCGTATAAGAGTATCCCATCGCCCCTGCACGGCGTTCCTAGATCGCGTGATCGGGGAAGGGAAGGGGAGCGGGCCCGGCTGCGACACGATGCGACAAAATGCGACACCGCGCGCGGAAAACCTCAGCGGCGGCGAAAAACAGGGCTTGTACGACTCGCGATCAGGGTGTAGGGGCGCGTTTCGAATTTGACGGGGCTTCTGGCCCTTTGGCTCTTTCTCATCGGTATAGGTAATGGAAGCTCAGAACATCCGCATCCGCCTGAAGGCGTTTGATCACCGCGTTCTCGACCAGGCTACTGGCGAAATCGCTGACACGGCCCGCCGCACCGGCGCGCTCATTCGGGGCCCCATTCCGCTGCCGACCAAGATCGAGAAGTTCACCGTGAACCGCGGTCCGCACATCGACAAGAAGTCGCGCGAGCAGTTCGAAGTCCGCACCTACAAGCGTCTGCTTGACATCGTGCAGCCGAACGCCGCCACTGTCGACGCGCTGATGAAGCTGGACCTTGCGGCCGGCGTGAACGTCGAGATCAAGCTGGCCTGATGCCGGCTCGGGGCTGCTCAGGCGGCCCCACAGTCCGTTCCGATCGGACTTTAAACGATCGGACGCGATATTCGGATCCCCAGGGATCCAGATAGCCTTGTCGATCTGAAATGATCGGCTTTGCGGGGAAAGCCCGCAGAGACAGAGCCCCGGCCCACGCCAATCGGCGAACCGGCCTAGGGGACACAAGGGATACCTCCGGCGAAGCCTTCGGGCCTCGCTGGGAATGCGTCCCCCGTCTCGTTTCCGCACTGGCCATTCGGGCCGGTTGCAGGGAACACCCAGCCCGGACGGGGCATGCATCACATCATTGGGCTGGACACGCCTGTTCGGGATGGGCCCGGGCAGGCCTCTGTTGAGGAGACAGATCATGCGTACTGGCGTGATCGCCAAGAAAGTCGGGATGACCCGCCTTTTCCAGGAGGACGGCCGGCATGTGCCCGTGACCGTTCTGGCGCTGGAAGATTGCCAGGTGGTTTCGGTCCGCACCGAAGAGCGTGACGGCTACGTTGCCGTTCAGCTCGGTGCTGGCGAAGCCAAGCAGAAGAACGTTGCCAAGCCGCAGCGCGAGCACTTCGCCAAGGCGGAAGTTTCGCTCAAGATGCGCGTTGCCGAGTTCCGCGTCGCCGACGACGCCGTTCTCGAAGTCGGCTCGACCATCGCGGCCTCGCACTTCGTGCCCGGCCAGCTCGTCGACGTTGCCGGCCACACCCAGGGTAAGGGCTTCCAGGGCGCCATGAAGCGCTGGGGCTTCGGCGGTCTTCGCGCCACCCACGGTGTGTCGCTCTCGCACCGTTCGCACGGTTCGACGGGTAACCGTCAGGATCCGGGCAAGGTGTTCAAGAACAAGAAGATGGCCGGCCACATGGGCGACCGTCAGCGCACCCAGCAGAACCTCGAGATCGTCCGTGTGGACGACGAGCGCGGCCTGATCTTCGTCAAGGGCTCGGTCCCCGGTGCGAAGAACGCCTGGCTCACCGTGTCGGACGCCGTCAAGGTCGACCGCCACGCCGAGGCTCCGTACCCCGCCGGCCTCAAGACGGCCGCCAACAGCAACGATTCGGCTGCCAACACGCCTGCGGAAGACACCGCGGCTGTTGAAGCGACCGAAGGCCAGGAGGGCTAAGTCGTGAAGGTTCAAGTCCTCAATATCGACGGTTCCGCCGGCAAGGGCGACATCGAGCTGTCGGATGACGTGTTCGGCCTCGAGCCGCGCGCCGACATCCTGCACCGCGTTGTCACCTGGCAGCTGGAAAACCGCCGCGGCATCGCCCGCGCCACCCGCGAGCGTTCGGAAGTCGCGCGCACCGGCAAGAAGTGGGGTCGCCAGAAGGGCGGCGGCACGGCTCGTCACGGTGACCGTGCAGCCCCGATCTTCATCGGCGGTGGTAAGGCTCACGGTGCCCGTCGTCGCGAGTTCGGCCAGTCGCTGAACAAGAAGTTGCGCGCGCTCGGCCTGAAGATGGCGCTGTCGTCGAAGGCCAAGACCGGCCTCGTGATCGTCGACACGCTCGACGTCGCCGACGCCAAGACCAAGGTCCTGGCCAGCCAGCTCGCCAAGGCGAACTTCGGCAAGAAGGTGCTCGTGATCGACGGTGAAGCCGTCAACGACAACTTCGCCAAGGCGGCCCGCAACCTCATCGGCGTGAACGTTCTCCCCGCCCAGGGCGCGAACGTCTACGACATCCTGAAGCATGACACGCTGGTGCTCACCCGCGCCGCTGTCGAAAAGCTGGAGGCGCGCTTCAATGGCTAAGTCTGCTGCAGAAATCCGTCATTACGACGTGATCCTCGCACCGCACATCACCGAGAAGGCGACGCTGCTCTCCGAGCACAACGCGGTTGTCTTCAAGGTGGCCGGCGATGCGACCAAGCCCGAGATCAAGGCCGCTGTCGAGGCGCTGTTCGACCGTAAGGTCAAGAGCGTCAACACGCTGGTGACCAAGGGCAAGACCAAGCGCTGGCGCGGTAAGGAATACCGCCGCAGCGACGTGAAGAAGGCGATTGTCACGCTGGCCGAAGGTCAGCAGCCGATTGACATCACCGAAGGCGTACAGGGCTGATCCGATGGCACTCAAGCATTACAACCCGACCAGCCCCGCCCGCCGCGGCCTGGTCCTCGTCGACAAGTCGGCGCTCTGGAAGGGCAAGCCTGTCAAGGCTCTGACCGAGGGCAAGACCAAGACCGGTGGCCGCAACAACAAGGGTCATGTCACTTCGCGTGGCATCGCCGGCGGCCACAAGCAGAAGTACCGCTTCATCGACTTCAAGCGTCGCAAGTGGGACATGGAAGGCACCGTCGAGCGGATCGAATACGATCCCAACCGCACCGCCTTCATCGCGCTCATCAGCTACGCTGACGGCGAACAGGCCTACATCATCGCACCGCAGCGTCTTGCCGTGGGCGACAAGGTCATCGCCGGCGAGAAGACCGACACCAAGCCTGGCAACGCCATGCTGCTGTCGCAGATGCCGGTCGGCACGATCTGCCACAACGTCGAGATGAAGCCCGGCAAGGGCGGTCAGATCGCACGTTCGGCCGGTGCCTATGTCCAGGTCGTCGGTCGTGACCGCGGTCTCGTGATCGTTCGCCTGAACTCGGGCGAGCAGCGCTACCTGCGTGGCGATTGCATGGGCACGGTTGGCGCGGTCTCGAACCCCGACAACCAGAACCAGACCCTCGCCAAGGCCGGCCGCAAGCGCTGGATGGGCCGTCGTCCTCTCACCCGTGGTGTTGCCAAGAACCCGGTCGACCACCCGCACGGTGGTGGTGAAGGCCGTACTTCGGGCGGCCGTCACCCGGTTACCCCCTGGGGTAAGCCGACCAAGGGCGCTCGTACTCGCAACAACAAGCAGACGGACAAGATGATCATCCGTTCGCGCCACGCCAAGAAGAAGAGGTAAGACACGATGGCACGTTCCGTCTGGAAAGGCCCCTTCGTCGACCTGTACCTTCTCAAGAAGGCCGAGGTCGCGCAGGATGCCGGCAGCCGCGCTGCTCCGATCAAGACCTGGTCGCGTCGCAGCACCATCCTTCCGCAGTTCGTTGGTCTGACCTTCTCGGTCTACAACGGGCACAAGTTCATCCCTGTCTCGGTCAACGAGGACATGGTCGGCCACAAGCTCGGTGAATTCGCGCCCACGCGCTCGTTCCCCGGCCACGCCGCCGACAAGAAGGGCAAGCGCTAATGAGCAAGCAGGCAGCACCCCGCCGAGTCGGCGATAAGGAAGCCCTGTCGGTCGGCACCACGATCCGTGGTTCGGCGCAGAAGCTCAACCTCGTCGCCGCCCTGATCCGCGGCAAGAAGGCCGAGGAAGCGATGAACATTCTCGCTTTCTCGAAGAAGGCCATGGCCGTGGACGCCCGCAAGGTTCTCGCTTCGGCGATCGCCAACGCGGAGAACAACCACAACCTCGACGTCGACGCTCTCGTCGTCGCCGAGGCGTCGGTCGGCAAGTCGATCACCATGAAGCGCTTCCACACCCGTGGTCGCGGCAAGAGCACCCGTATCCTCAAGCCGTTCTCGCGCCTGCGGATCGTCGTTCGCGAAGTCGAGGAGGCCTGATCCATGGGTCATAAGAGCAATCCGATCGGTCTGCGTCTGCAGATCAACCGTACCTGGGACAGCCGCTGGTTCGCGGAAGGCCGGGACTACGGCAAGCTGCTTGAGGAAGACCTCAAGATCCGCAAGTTCATCCTCGAGAACGCGCCCCAGGCTGCGATCTCGAAGGTCGTGATCGAGCGTCCGGCCAAGCTGTGCCGCATCTCGATCTACGCGGCCCGTCCCGGTGTGATCATCGGCAAGAAGGGCGCGGACATCGAGAAGCTTCGCAAGAAGCTTGCGGTGATGACCTCGAGCGAAGTGAAGCTGAACATCGTCGAGATCCGCAAGCCGGAAGTCGACGCCAAGCTGATCGCTCAGGGTATTGCGGACCAGTTGATCCGCCGCGTTGCCTTCCGTCGTGCGATGAAGCGCGCGATGCAGTCGGCCATGCGTCTGGGTGCCGAAGGCATCAAGATCATGTGCGGTGGCCGTCTGGGCGGCGCGGAAATCGCGCGCGTCGAGCAGTATCGCGAAGGTCGCGTGCCGCTCCACACGCTGCGTGCCAACATCGACTATGCCGAAGCCGAAGCGCTTACCGCTTACGGTATCATCGGCATCAAGGTCTGGGTCTTCAAGGGTGAGATCCTCGGCCACGACCCGATGGCGCAGGACCGGCTGATGATGGAGGCTCAGACCTCCGGCGTCCGCCCGGCGCGCTGAGGCTTAGGATAGAGTAAGCACCATGCTGCAACCGAAAAAGACCAAGTTCCGCAAGGCTTTCAAGGGCCGGATCAAGGGCGACGCCAAGGGTGGCACCGACCTGAACTTCGGCTCGTATGGCCTCAAGGCCATGGAGCCCGAGCGGATTACCGCCCGCCAGATCGAAGCGGCTCGCCGCGCGATCACGCGTCACATCAAGCGCCAGGGTCGCCTCTGGATCCGCGTCTTCCCGGACGTGCCGGTTTCGAAGAAGCCTGCCGAAGTCCGTCAGGGTAAGGGCAAGGGTTCGGTGGAATACTGGGCCGCTCGCGTGAAGCCGGGCCGTATCCTGTTCGAGCTGGACGGCGTTGCCGGCCCGCTCGCCGCTGAGGCTTTCAGCCGCGCCGCGATGAAGCTTCCCATCAAGACCAAGGTCGTTGCCCGTCTCGGCGACACCTCGCACCTGGAGGGTTAATTCATGGCTGCCAAGATCGAAGACTTCCGCGCCAAGACCGACGACCAGCTCACCGAAGAACTGGTTGCTCTCAAGCGCGAGCAGTTCAACCTCCGTTTCCAGGCCGCCACGAGCCAGCTCGAGGCACCGGCCCGGATCAAGGAGGTCCGTCGCGACATCGCCCGCATCAAGACGCTCCAGGCTGAGCGTTCGGCTGCGGCGAAGTAAGGAGGAAACACGATGCCCAAGCGTATTCTGATCGGTACCGTCGTTTCCGACAAGACCGACAAGACCGTTACCGTGCTCGTCGAGCGCCGAGTGAAGCACCCGCTTTACGGCAAGATCATTCGTCGCTCGAAGAAGTACGCTGCCCACGACGAAGAGAACGCGTACCACATTGGTGATCGCGTCCGCATCGAGGAAACCAAGCCGATCTCGAAATCGAAGACCTGGAAGGTCCTCGATGCTCTGCAGGCCGGAAAAGGTGTTGCCATCGAGGCTAATCTCGACGTAGAGGCCGCCAACTGATTTGAGACGCCCCCGGCCTTAGTGCCGGGGGAGCTTTTTTGGAACTGCCGGACTGGTTCCGGCAAGCCGTTGAGAAGGAACCGGATCAATGATCCAGATGCAATCCAATCTCGACGTCGCGGACAACAGCGGCGCGAAGCGCGTCCAGTGCATCAAGGTGCTGGGTGGCTCGAAGCGTCGTTTCGCAGGCGTCGGCGACATCATCGTGGTGTCGGTGAAGGAAGCGCAGCCGCGTGCGCGCGTCAAGAAGGGCGACGTGCACCGTGCCGTCATCGTGCGCACCCGCAAGGACGTTCGTCGTCCCGACGGCAGCGTCATCCGCTTCGACAGCAACGCTGCCGTGCTCATCAACAAGAGCGAGGAGCCGATCGGCACCCGTATCTTCGGCCCCGTGGTCCGCGAGCTTCGCGGCAAGGGCTTCATGAAGATCATCTCGCTTGCTCCGGAGGTGCTGTAATGGCCGGCGCGAAGATCAAGAAGGGTGACAACGTCGTCGTTCTGTCGGGCAAGGACAAGGGCCGCACCGGCACTGTCCTCCAGGTCATGCCCAAGGACGGCAAGGTCCTGGTCGAGGGCGTGAACGTCGCGACCCGTCACCGCAAGCCGACCCAGGCGAACCCCCAGGGTGGCATCGAGCGCAATCCCGCTCCGATGGCGATCTGCAAGGTCGCGGTTGCCGTCGACGGCAAGCCGACCCGCGTTCGCTTCGAAGAGAAGGACGGCAAGAAGGTCCGCGTGGCCGTGAAGACCGGGGAGACGATCGATGGCTGATAAGTACACCCCGCGCATGCGTTCGAAGTACGATGCGGAAATCGTCAAGGCGATGACCGAGAAGTTCGGCTACAAGAACGTCATGGAAGTGCCCAAGATCGAGAAGATCACGCTCAACATGGGCGTGGGCGAGGCGAGCCAGGACAAGAAGAAGGTCCAGACCGCCGCGGCCGAGATGGAAAAGATCGCCGGCCAGAAGCCCGTCATCACCAAGGCCCGCAAGTCGATCGCGCAGTTCAAGCTGCGTGAAGGCATGCCGATCGGCTGCAAGGTGACGCTGCGCCGCGAGCGCATGTTCGAATTCCTCGATCGCCTCATCACGATCGCGATGCCCCGCATCCGCGACTTCCGTGGTCTGAACGCCAAGTCGTTCGACGGCCGCGGCAACTACGCGATGGGCCTGAAGGAGCAGATCATCTTCCCGGAGATCAGCTACGATCAGATCGAGAAGGTGCGTGGCATGGACATCATCGTCACCACCACCGCTAAGACCGACGAGGAAGCGCGCGAGCTGCTTCGCCTTTTCGGTTTCCCGTTCCCGGCCGAAGCCGAGGAACAGAAGGAGGCGGCGTGAGCCGCCGCTGAGGAAGAGAGCTTAAGTCCATGGCGAAACTGAGTTCCGTGAACAAGAACGAGCGTCGTAAGAAGCTCGTCAAGAAGTATGCAGGCAAGTACGAGCGCCTCAAGGCGGTTGCTGCGGATGAATCGCTCGACGAAACCGAGCGTCTCATCGCCCGCCTGAAGCTGGCCGAGATCCCCCGCAACGGCAACCCGACCCGGGTTCGCAACCGTTGCGCCACGACCGGTCGTCCGCGCGGTTACTACCGCAAGTTCGGCCTGTGCCGCGTCGAGCTGCGTGATCTTGCCAACAAGGGCATGATCCCCGGCGTGACCAAGTCGAGCTGGTAAGGGATATCTGAGCAATGGCTATGACCGATCCCCTGGGTGACATGCTCACCCGCATCCGCAACGGCCAGCAGGCGAAGAAGGACTCCGTCCTTTCCCCCGCCAGCAAGCTGCGTGCGCGCGTGCTCGAAGTTCTCCAGCGCGAGGGCTACATCCGTGGTTTCAGCGATGACACCACCGGTGCCCATCCGCAGCTGCGCATCGAGCTGAAGTATTTCGAGGGCGAACCCGCTATCAAGCACATCGCCCGCGTCTCCAAGCCTGGCCGCCGCGTCTACTCGGGTTCGAAGGAACTCCCGGTTGTGCGCAACGGCCTTGGCATCACCATCGTCTCGACGCCCAAGGGTGTGCTTTCGGATGCCGAAGCGCGCGCGGACAACGTCGGCGGCGAAGTGCTGGCGGAGGTGTTCTAATGAGCCGTATTGGTAAGAAGGTCGTCGCGATCCCGGCCGGCGTCACCGCCGCGCTCAGCGACAACGTCCTCACCGTCAAGGGCCCCAAGGGCACGCTCACCATGGGCGTGTCCGACCAGGTCACCTGCGCGGTCGAAGACGGCACCGTCGCGATCCAGCCGATCAACACGTCGAAGCAGGCCCGCAGCCACTGGGGCATGCAGCGCACGCTCGTTGCCAACCTCGTTGGCGGCGTGACCGAAGGCTTCTCGAAGGTCCTCGAGCTCAAGGGCGTCGGCTACCGCGCGCAGATCCAGGGCAAGACCCTGAAGCTGCAGCTCGGCTACTCGCACGACGTCGACATCGCGATCCCCGAAGGGATCGAGATCAAGACTCCGGACAACACGACCATCGAGATTTCCGGAATCGACAAGCAGAAGGTCGGCCAGATTGCGGCCGAGATCCGTCGCTGGCGCAAGCCCGAGCCCTACAAGGGCAAGGGCATCAAGTACCGCGGCGAATTCATCTTCCGCAAGGAAGGGAAGAAGAAGTAATGGCAAAGCTTTCCCTTTTCGAGCGCCGCCGTCAGCGCGTGCGCACCGCCCTTCGCGCTTCGGCCGGTGGTCGTCCGCGTCTTTCGGTGCACCGCACCGGTCGCCACATCTACGCCCAGATCATCGACGATGCGCAGGGCCGTACGGTCGCTGCCGCCAACACGCTTGGTGGCAAGGGCGCTGACACCGATGCCGCCGTTCGCGTTGGCAAGGAACTGGCCGAGGCCGCCAAGAAGGCGGGCATCACCACGGTCGTGTTCGATCGCGGCGGCTTCCTGTACCATGGTCGCGTCAAGGCGCTGGCCGATGCCGCCCGTGAAGGCGGGCTGGAGTTCTGAGCATGGCTGACGAAAACAACACCATCGAACAGCCGATCTCGGCTGAGCACCCCCAGGGCGGCGAAGCCCGTGAGGGCCGCGAAGGCGGTCGTGGTCGTGGCGGTCGTGGCCGTGGCGAACGCGGTGAGCGTGGCGGCCGTGGCCGTCGCGATGACCGTCGCGGTCGTCGCGAGGACGAGGAGCAGGGCGAAGAGCTGATCGAGAAGCTGGTTCACATCAACCGCGTCTCGAAGACCGTCAAGGGCGGTAAGCGCTTCGGTTTCGCTGCACTCGTCGTCGTTGGCGACGGCAAGGGCCGCGTCGGCTTTGGCCATGCCAAGGCCCGCGAGGTTCCCGAGGCGATCACCAAGGCGACCGCTTCGGCCAAGAAGAAGATGATCCGCGTCGCGCTGAAGGAGGGTCGTACCCTCCATCACGACGGCAAGGGCCACTTCGGCGCCGGTCGCGTCAACGTCCGTACGGCACCTGCGGGTACCGGCATCATCGCCGGTGGTCCGATGCGCGCCGTGTTCGAGAGCCTGGGCGTCCATGACGTCGTGACCAAGTCGGTCGGCACCTCGAACCCCTACAACATGATCCGCGCCACCTTCGACGCCCTGACCGATCAGTCCTCGCCCAAGGCGGTGGCTCAGCGTCGTGGCAAGAAGGTCACCGACCTCCTGGGTCGTGGCGGCGCGAGCGAAGCTGAGGCGGAAGCCGCAGCCGAAGCCATCGTGGAGTAAGCGACAATGGCCAAGATCAAGATCAAGCAGATCGGTTCGCCGATCCGTCGCCCCGAGAGCCAGAAGAAGATCCTCATCGGTCTCGGCCTCGGCAAGATGCACCGTGTCGTCGAGCTCGAGGACACCGCGGAAGTCCGTGGTGCGATCGCCAAGCTCCCGCACATGGTCGCCATCGTCGACTGATCGCTTGGCCTCGTCCTTCGGGACGGGCCGCGCGATGCGAGACACGAAAGGGGCCCCGACGTTCGCGTCGGGGCCCCTTTTGCGTTTGCGGTGCAGTGCGGGGCCTCGCGCGCGTTGGCGCTTTCCTTCGTACGTGCCTGTGCTATGCGCTCACCCCTCACTGATA
The DNA here is from genome assembly GCF_018491765.1 of Novosphingobium profundi. Classification (GTDB taxonomy): domain Bacteria; phylum Pseudomonadota; class Alphaproteobacteria; order Sphingomonadales; family Sphingomonadaceae; genus Novosphingobium; species Novosphingobium profundi. Next base: position 138,018 of record NZ_JABWCU010000001.1, read on the forward strand.
GACCGCCAGGTATCGTCTTGTCCCCACACGCTTCGCTCGTTTCCGCCATCATCGACCGTCCTACGCCTGCCGGGCGTGGGCGTTTCGCCGGCTTTGCGGCCTTGCTCCTTGCCGGTACGCTGGTCGCCTGCGGACACGCGCCCGGGGGCGACAGCGACCTTGCGCCCGAAGGGGCCGCGGTTACCCGCTGCGACGACGTGCGCGCCGATCCCAGGATCCTTGCCGGTATGCGCAGTGGCGACATCGCGCTTCGCCGGGCGCTTGCCTCGGGCGGACGCCCTGATCCGGTGAAACTGGCGAGCGACGCCGCGGCGCGCGGCGATTTCCGGCTCGCTGCCGTGACGAGTGCGAAGGGCGTCTCGCTCGATCTCTACAACGCGCAGTGCCGGGTGCTCGGCGATCTGCCCGCCTGGTCGATCCGGGCGTTGGCCTATGTACCCGATCTGGCGGCTGCAGAGGGACGGGGTGCCGACGATCCGGCGACCGCGTTCGGGCGCGCTTACAACGCCGCGCTCATGGGCGATTCGCGCTACCCTTATCGGGACATCTGCCGACCTGTCGCGGATGTCGGCCCCGAGCCGGCGATTCTGCCCGATGAGCCGGTGTCGCAGCCTTATGGCTTCGCCGACCTCCAGTCGGACGCGCCGGTCGACACGATGGGCTATGCCGCGCGCCACAACGCCGTTACCCAGCTACGCCGCCTGCTGGCCGAACACCCCAAGGACATCGACAAGCCCGACATGTTCGGCCTGACCCCGCTTGCCTGGGCGATCGCCTACCAGCGCTGGCGCACCGCCGACGTGCTGATCGAGGCCGGGGCGAGCCCGACCGGTGCCGGTTGCCAGAGCGCGATCGATCGCCAGTCGCCCTTGCAGGTCGCGCGCCTGATGCGCTGGTCGGACATGCTGCTGCGCTTGCGCCCTTATGTCAGCGAGGACCAGTTCGCGAGCCTGCGCCAGAACCCGCGTTACGACGACACCAGCCTGGCCGCGTTCAACCGCGCTTTCTTCGAGATCCGTCAGCGCTACGACCCGATCCTGCGCCAGCGCAAGTTCGCGCGTTACGAGATGCGCTTCACAATTGATGAGAAGGGTAATTCGACGAGCTGCGAAGTGGTGCCGGCGTCCAACTCGCCCGCCTTCGACGGCGAACTGTGCGAAGTGGCGATGAAGGTGGTGCGCTGGACGCCTTCGCGTGACGCTTTCGGCACGACCGTGCCGGGCGACGCCAAGCTGGTCTTCGGCATCGGCAAGTAGGCGCGGGCACCGGGAGGCGGAGGGATCAGGGCGTGCAGTGCGCCCAGACTTCGTCCAGGTTTTCGGTCATGATCTCGGTAACCCGGACCGAGGCGACCTTGCGACAGTGCGCGTGCGCGTAGGCGCGCACGGTTCCCATGACCTCGCGGTTCTCGGGGCCGTCGTTCACCTTGGGGGGCACGACGATGATCCCGGGGTGCGTCGCGAGCACGCGCCGCACTTCGCCGATGGTCGAGAGATGGCTGACGTCACGCTCGATGGTGTGCGCGAGATGGCCGGGGAAGATCAGCGGCGAGGGGATGCGGTGCCCGCTCATCATGTAGAGCGCGGGCGGGGCGTCGACGACGTAGATGTCGCGGCCATCATCGTTCTGGCGAATCGCGGTGAGAAGCGCCTCCATCCCCGCACGTGCTTTCTGCGAGCGGGCGAAGTCGAAGGCCTGGCTTTGCGGTACCGACCAGATGGCGAGCGCGGCAACGGCGAGGGGGCCGAGAATGCGCCGCTCGAGGAAACGTGCGGGCAGGATGCTGAGCGGCACCAGGATCGGCAGGCAATAGTGCATGTAGAAGCGCGGCACCGAGCAGAGTCCGACGAGCGCGGCGAGCAGCCAGGCGCGCAGGAAGGCGAAGGGGGCTCCCTTCCATTCGGGAAGGGCCAGCACGCCGACGATCAGCACCGGGGCGAGCAGGATGAAGTCGATCGTCGCGCGGATCGCGCCGTCGCGCACGTTGCCGGGCTTGTCGAGGTTCGAGGTGACCATCGCGTGCCAGTAGATGTCCCAGTAGCCGTGGAGCGCGTACCACGCCGCGATCGCCAACGCGGGGAGGGCGCCGATCAGCGCCCATGCGGCGATCGTGGCGAAACGGCGTGGGAGCGCGGGACCCGCCTGCGCCTTCAACTGCCAGAACGCCGCAGCAAGGCCGAGGAACACCGCCTCGAACAGCGCGGTGGTCTTGATCGTGATCGCGCAGCCCGCGAGCAGCATGGCTAGGGCGACGCGTTTGGGGGCTTCGCCTGCCAGCAGTTGCCCGCGTGCGCGGTAGACCAGCAGCGCGGCGGTGGCGATGAACAGGTTGTAGAACACCGGGCTCTGGCCGCCGAAACCCTGGAGCGGATCGAGCCACAGCAGGTAGACGAGGCCGCACGGCAGGCCGGCGCGCGCGTTCGGCCGGCCCAGCGTTGCGAAACGGGCGATGCACCAGGCGGTCGCGGCGCTAAACAGGCAGGCGACAAGCTTGTAGGCAAGCGGCGAGGACGAGAGGAACGCGATCAGGTAGAAGAGGAAGAACAGGCCCCAGGGCTTGCGGTCCCAGATGTCGACATAGGGCAGGTAGCCCTTGTGCATGGCGACACCCACGGTCTGGTAGAAGGCCTCGTCGACGCTGAGGTTGGGCGAGGCGAAGGTGTTGGCGCGCAAGGCAAGTGCGACCGCGAGGAAGAGCAGCACCGTCCACCAGGCCAGCGCAGGATCGCCTGGCGGGGCATCGTCCGCGAGGGTGTCGGTGGGCAGGGCGCGTTCGGTCGGGGAAATGGTCTCGGCTCCGTGTCGGCGCGCGTGGTGCGGGCGTGCCGCGAGGGGATTGCCAGCCCGTGGCTAATACCGGGTTAATCCCGATCCGGAGCAATGCGCCGGAGATGGGGCCGGATTCGGGGGTGACAAGCCGCTCCCTTTCGCTTATGGGGCCCGCTTCCTATCAGCGCGATGAAAAGCGAAAGCGAGTGCATACTATGAATCTGAATGATCTTCGTGACAATGCCGGCGCCCGTCACCGTCGTCTGCGCGTCGGCCGTGGTATCGGTTCGGGCAAGGGCAAGACCTCGGCACGCGGTCAGAAGGGCCAGAAGAGCCGTTCGGGCGTTGCCATCAAGGGCTTCGAAGGCGGCCAGATGCCGCTTCACATGCGTCTGCCGAAGCGCGGCTTCACCAACGCCAAGTTCGCCAAGGACTACGCGGAAGTGAACCTGGGCATGATCCAGAAGGCGATCGACGCCGGCAAGCTCGACGTCTCGGGCACCGTCGACCACGCCACGCTGCAGGCCGCTGGCCTCGCCCGCGGTGGCAAGGACGGCGTGCGTCTGCTCGGCAAGGGCGAGCTGACCGCCAAGGTCGAATTCAACGTCGCGGGTGCCTCGAAGGGCGCGGTCGCAGCGGTTGAAAAGGCCGGTGGCAAGGTCATCCTTCCGGCCAAGGAAGCTGCCGAGGCCTGATTCGCCATGGTGCGATGATGCAATCACACGGGAGGGCGGAGCGCCAGGCGCTTCGCCCTCTTGTGCGTTTCGCGACACGCGGGGCAACGAATCATGTGGGATTCGTCGCCCCGGGGTCGCCTGGAGGGTTTTCGCTCTCCTACGAATGTCTATATGGACGGACTGGAACGCGGGTTCGACAAGGGTGCTCACAGCAGCTAAGGCCGAATCCGGAAACGTTATTCGAGGCTTTCAACACTCATGGCTTCCCGTGCCGACAACATCGCCAGCTCGCTGAGCCTGAGCAATTTCTCCAAGGCCACCGAGCTGAAGAAGCGCATCTGGTTCACGATCGGTGCGCTCATCGTCTTCCGCTTCCTGAGCTTCGTGCCACTGCCGGGCGTCGACGCCCGCATCCTGAGCCAGCTCTACAGCCAGACCCAGGGCGGCATTCTCGACCTGTTCAACACCTTCTCGGGTGGTTCGCTCTCGCGCATGAGTCTCATCGCGCTGGGCGTCATGCCCTACATCACGGCCTCGATCGTGGTGCAGCTGGCCGCTTCGCTTCATCCCGCGCTGATGGCGCTGAAGAAGGAAGGCGAGGCCGGCCGCAAGAAGATGAACCAGTACACCCGCTACGGCACGGTCGGCCTCTGCGCCATCCAGGGCTACTTCCTGGCCGTCAGCCTCGAGGCTTACGGCGCCTCGAGCGGCCTGCCGGCGGTGGTCGACCCGGGCATCCTGTTCCGCGTGGGTGCGGTGATCAGCCTCGTTGGCGGTACCATGTTCCTGCTGTGGCTGGGTGAGCAGATCACCTCGCGCGGCATCGGCAACGGGGTCTCGCTGATCATCATGGCGGGTATCGTCGCGCAGATGCCGACGTTCGCCTCGAACCTGGGTCAGGCCTATTCGGCCGGCGACACCGGCTCGTTCCTGATCATCGGTCTGATCGTGCTGATCGTGGCGATGATCCTGGGTATCTGCTTCTGCGAGCGCGCGCAGCGCCGCCTGCTGATCCAGTATCCCAAGCGCGCCACCCAGCGCGGCATGATGCAGGCCGATCGCAGCCACCTCCCGCTCAAGATCAACACCGCGGGCGTGATCCCGCCGATCTTCGCGAGCTCGCTGCTGCTGCTGCCGCTCACGATCACCCAGTTCGCGGGCAAGTCGCTCCAGCCGGAATCGACGATGGGCAAGATCGTGGTCTCGCTCAACCAGTACCTGGGCCACGGCAAGCCGCTTTACATGCTGCTTTACGCCGCCGGCATCATCTTCTTCAGCTTTTTCTACACCGCGGTCGTCTTCAATCCCGAGGAAACCGCCGAGAACCTGAAGAAGAACGGAGGCTTCATTCCGGGCATCCGTCCCGGCAAGAACACCGCAAACTATCTGGACTACGTGCTGACGCGCGTGACCGTGGTCGGTGCGGCCTACCTCACCATCGTGTGCTGCGTGCCGGAATTCTTCCTGGCGCAGACGGGCCTGCCGCTGCTGTTCATGGGCGGAACCAGCCTGCTGATCGTGGTCAACGTGACCGTCGACACCATCACGCAGATCCAGTCGCACCTGCTGGCGCACCAGTATGGCGATCTCATAAAGAAGGCGAAGCTGAAAGGCCGTCTGCGCTAAGCGCGGGCCGACGCCGCGAACAAGAAACTGAGGGGGTTTAGGCGTGAATATCATTCTTCTTGGACCGCCGGGGGCGGGCAAGGGAACCCAGGCTCAGCGCCTGGTCGAACGGCATGGCATGCGCCAGCTTTCCACCGGTGACATGCTGCGGGCCGCGGTCAAGGCGGGCACGCCCACCGGGCTCGAGGCCAAGGCCGTGATGGAGCGCGGCGAACTGGTTTCCGACGCGATCGTCTCGGCGCTGATCGGCGACGAACTCGACGCGATGGGTGCCGAGACCGGCGCGATCTTCGATGGCTATCCGCGCACCGCAGCGCAGGCGCAATCGCTTGATGCGATCCTTGCCGAGCGCGGCCGCAAGCTCGATCACGTGATCGAGCTGGGCGTCGATGAGGAAGCGCTCGTCGAGCGCATCACCGGACGCTTCACGTGCGCCTCGTGCGGCAAGGGCTACCACGACGTGTTCGAGCAGCCCAAGGTTCCGGGCACCTGCGACAAGTGCGGGGGCACCGAATTCAAGCGCCGTCCCGACGACAACGCCGAGACCGTGCGCACGCGTCTGGCCGAATACCGCGCCAAGACGGCGCCGATCCTGCCGATCTACGAGGAGCGCGGGATCGTCTCGAAGGTGGACGGCATGGCCGACATGAACGAGGTGACCGCCTCGATCGAGGCGGTGCTCGCGTCCTGATCGGCCCCGTCCCTCGAAAAGCGAAAGAAGCCGGTGCGAAAGCCCGGCTTTTTTTCTGGCCATGCGAAAGGTTTGCCGTCAGAGTGCCGCGCAGCATGAGACGACACGGCCTTTGGCGGACATTTTCGGGAATTGGATTTGCGGTGCTGGCCCTCGGCGTGCCGCAGATGGCGCAGGCCAAGGTGGCCGAGGTGAGCGAGCGCGGTTTTATCGTACGCCACATGTTCGATGTTCCCGCCGATGCGCAGAAGACCTGGGATATGCTGCTCGAGCCCGCGCAGTGGTGGAATTCGGCGCATACCTGGTCGGGTGATGCCGCCAATCTTTCGATCGACGCCAAGGCGGGCGGCTGCTTCTGCGAGATCCTGCCCAACGAATCCTCGCCGCGCGCCGCGCCGCGCGGCAGCGTCGAGCACATGCGGGTGGTCTACATCGAGCGTCCGCGCGTGCTGCGCATGAGCGGCGCGCTCGGTCCGCTCCAGGCCGACGCGGTCAACGCCACGCTGACGATCCAGTTGAAGCCCGACGAGGGCGACGCCGCGGGCTCGACGCATATCCTGCTCGAATACGTGGTCGGTGGCTACATGCGGCGCGGCGCCGAGGCGATGGCCCCTGCGGTCGACGCCATGCTCGGCCAGCAGATGGAAGGGCTCGTCGCCAAGCTCGGCGGGGCATTCGCGCGGGCGTTCGGAGACGCCGGTGTCGGCGATGTCGGTGCCGACGAGATCGGTGCCGGCGAGGCGGGCGCGCCGGGCGATGCCGGAGAAAAAGCCGAAGCTCCCGCGGCCTCGGATGTCTCGCCGCCGATCGAGGTGGTGGACCCGTCGGGCATCCAGCCGCTCGCGCCCGAACCGCCCAAGGGTGAGGCGATCGGGCGATGAGGTTGCAGGAAGATCAAGCCGTTGTGCGAGGTGGTCTTTGACGTGGGCACCATTGCACGGTATGATGGCCCCATCGCTATCGGGTCTTGCGCGAATTTCCGCGCCTGGCCCGCTATTCGTGTCGGCTGCATTGACAGTCGGGTCGAATCGTTTTAAGCGCGCCCTTCACTCGACGGAATCGCTGTGTCCGGATGGTCTGGCTTGCATCAAGTCGCCGCCCGGTCGTTTTGCGTTTCCGGATCGGGCTGAGTTCAGCGTTGAGATGGAGGCGCACCCATGTGCCTCTGTGGAGCAGGAGATTTAAGTGGCTCGTATTGCCGGGGTAAACATCCCCACCAACAAGCGCGTGATCATTGCGCTCACCTACATTCACGGCATTGGTCGTACCAAGGCCGTCGAGATCGCCGACAAGCTGGGTATCGATCACACCCGTCGCATTCAGGATCTCTCGGACGCCGAAGTGCTCCAGATCCGTGAAACGATCGACGCCGATCACCTCGTGGAAGGCGACCTTCGTCGCGATACCGCGATGAACATCAAGCGTCTCATGGACCTCGCTTGCTACCGTGGCCTGCGTCACCGCAAGGGTCTTCCGGTTCGTGGCCAGCGCACGCACACCAATGCGCGCACCCGCAAGGGCAAGGCCAAGCCGATCGCCGGCAAGAAGAAGTAAGCCTGAGAACCTTTACGGTTTTCGGTTTCACGCAGCGATTTATCGACAGGATATACGGACATGGCACGCGAACCCCAGCGCATTAAGCGGCGCGAGCGCAAGAACATCACGAGCGGCATTGCGCACGTCAATGCAAGCTTCAACAACACCATGGTGACCATCACCGACGCACAGGGCAATGCCATCAGCTGGTCCTCGGCCGGCATGATGGGCTTCAAGGGCAGCCGCAAGTCGACTCCCTACGCCGCGCAGGTTGCCGCCGACGACGCCGGCAAGAAGGCCGCCGAGCACGGCGTGCGCACCCTCGAAGTCGAAGTCAAGGGCCCCGGCTCGGGCCGTGAGAGCGCGCTTCGCGCCCTCCAGGCCGTCGGCTTCACGATCACGTCGATCCGCGACGTGACCCCGATCCCGCACAACGGCGTTCGTCCTTCGAAGCGTCGCCGCGTCTGATCGATCCTTTTGCGGGCGGCAAACCGGTTGTCGCCCGTTTTCAGGAGCGGTCCAGGGTCCTTCCAACGGGCCCTGGGGCGCTAACCGCCATCGTAATCCCAGGGGAAGTCCATGACTGTCAACATCAAGAACTGGCAGGAACTCAAGAAGCCGAACAGCCTTGAGATCAAGCCGGGACCCGACCCCAAGCTGAAGGCAACCTTCGTTGCCGAACCCCTCGAGCGCGGTTTTGGTCTTACGCTCGGCAACGCGCTGCGGCGCGTTCTTCTGTCTTCGCTCCAGGGGGCGGCGATCACCTCGATCAAGATCGAGAACGTCCTTCACGAATTCAGCTCGCTTGCCGGCGTGCGTGAAGACGTGACCGACATCGTCCTCAACGTGAAGCAGATCGCCCTCAAGATGCAGGGCGAAGGCCCCAAGCGTCTCCAGCTCTCGGCCACCGGCCCGGCGCAGGTCAAGGCGGGCGACATTGCCGTTTCGGGCGACATCGAGGTCATGAACAAGGACCTCGTGATCTGCACGCTCGACGAGGGTGCAGTCCTGAACATGGAACTCACCGCCGACACCGGCAAGGGTTATGTACCCGCCGTCGGTAACCGTCCGATTGACGCGCCGATCGGGCTTATCCCGGTTGACTCGCTCTACTCGCCGGTCCGCCAGGTGAGCTACAAGGTCGAGAACGCCCGCGTCGGCCAGGAACTGGACTACGACAAGCTGAGCCTGACCGTCGAGACCGACGGCACGGTCGCTCCCGAGGACGCGGTCGCCTATTCGGCGCGCATCCTTCAGGACCAGCTTGCGCTGTTCGTCCACTTCGAGGACATCGCGCCCGTCGGCCAGTCGCCGATGGTGGGCATGGCCGCCGGTGGCGCCGCTTCGCAGGAAGAGAGCGACACCAACCAGCTCAACCGTTACCTTCTCAAGAAGGTCGACGAGCTGGAGCTTTCGGTCCGCTCGGCCAACTGTCTCAAGAACGACAACATCATCTACATCGGCGACCTGGTCCAGAAGACCGAAGCCGAGATGCTGCGCACGCCGAACTTCGGCCGCAAGTCGCTCAACGAGATCAAGGAAGTGCTTTCCTCGATGGGTCTGCGCCTCGGCATGGACATTCCGGGCTGGCCGCCCGAGAACATCGAAGAAATGGCCAAGAAGCTCGAGCAGGAACTGCTCGGCTGATAGCCATACCTCCTTATAGGTTCGAGAAGGGCTCTACGGGATACCGTGGAGCCCTTTTTCGTTGGCGGATCTGGATCGTACGTGCGGCACGGTTCAATTTCGAAAATAGGATAGCTGCATTGGTCGAGCATCGTCTGTCGAATGAGAATGTATGTGCATTCATTTTATCGAATAATTCAAAATTTCTGATCGAATTTTCATTCAATAAGTAATTTCGAATGATCCGGCAATTCGGAAGAAAATAAGTACATAAGTGAATATATTTGACTTTCAGTCGTGATGATTGCCTTCTGTCGCATAGTGCACTTGCGGGGCTCTTTGCGGATGGCGGATGCAACTGTTGGTTTTTCCATCATCCTTGCACTTGGGGTGGCATGGGGGCTGGGCTACGCGTTCGACCGGCCGGGTTGGCTGGAGCGGGCGGAGCGTCGGATGGTGCAGTTCGATGGTCTTCGCGGGGTGCTCGGCTGCGCGGTGGTCATCCACCACTACCTGATCTGGCGGGGCTATGCGGCTTCGGGCGTCTGGCGTGCGCCTGAGGGAAATCTCGGGAACCAGCTGGGCCTGAGTGCGGTCGCGCTGTTTTTCATGATGACCGGTTTCTTGTTCTATCCACGCATCCAGGGCGGAATTGAGGCGGTGAACTGGGCGCGCATGTTCGTCCAGCGTGTGTTCCGGCTCGTGCCCATGCTGCTGCTCTCCACGCTGCTCTGCGCAGCTCTGCTCGTTCTGCGCGAGGGAGCAAGGCTGGACCGCTCCTTCCTGTTCCAGGTTCTGGCCTGGCTGGCGGGGGTGCAGGTGCCGCTGATGGGGCGGGCGGACGCCGCACTGGTCAATGCGGGTGTGTTCTGGACGATCAAGTGGGAATGGGCCTTCTACTTTGTCCTTCTGCCCGCACTTGCGGGGCTGCGCTCGCTCTGGCCGCGTTCGGCCTGGACTCCGGTGGTGCCAGGGCTGCTCCTCGCGAGCCTCGCCTTGCGCGTAAGCGGCCTCTCGCTGTTCGTCTTCCTGCCTCTGTTCCTGCTCGGAATGCTGGGCTGCGAGCTCGCCGGGCGCGTGCGGCTTGCCGGGCGGCTGCGCACAAACGGGGCAGGGTGGAGCCTCGCCGTGTTGCTGGCGGGCGAACTCGGGCTATTCCATGATCCTTACGAAACGGCCGCGACGGTGGTGCTTGGGCTGTTCTTCATTGGCATCGCGTGCGGCAACGACCTCTTCGGGGTGCTGCGCTGGCGCGCCCTGAGGGTGCTGGGCGATCTGTCCTTCGGGGTCTATGTCCTGCACGGTATCGTGCTTTACCTCGGCTTCGCTCTGGGGCTTGGCCGGTTGTCCGCGCCGGTGGCGCTGCCGCTGCTGATGGCATTCGTCATTGCGGCGGCCGCGCTGGCGCATTGGGCTATCGAGCGGCCGGGAATTGCGCTCGGGCAGTGCGTCGCGTCGCGTCTGGGCGGGCTGCGTCGGCGGCTTTTGGCGGCTTCGCTGGTCGACCGGCCTTGACTCCGCCGCCGATTTCGTCATTAGGGCCACTCTTCACGCACACGTGAATCGGTTTTGGGCGGTGGCCGTCAGTCACATCGCCCGGCAGGCAGTACCTCAAACGGCTGTCTGACGAACGGAGTAGAGTTTATGCGTCATAAGTATTCGGGCCGCAAGCTGCAGCGCAAGTCCGGCCACCGCGCCGCCCTCCTGCGCAACCTGGCCGCGGCCCTGATCAAGCACGAGCAGATCCAGACCACCACGCCCAAGGCGAAGGAACTGCGCCCCTACATCGAAAAGCTGATCACGCTCGCCAAGCACGGCGGCCTTTCGAACCGTCGCCTCGCGCACGCCAAGATCATGGACGACGCGCAGGAAAAGAAGCTGTTCGAAGTTCTCGCCGAGCGTTACTCGGACCGTCCGGGTGGCTACACCCGCATCATCAAGGCTGGCATCCGCGCGTCGGACGCCGCCCCGATCGCGATCATCGAGCTGGTTGACCGCGACGTCGACGCCAAGGGCCAGGATTCGGGCCCGGTGACGAGCGACGCCGAGGAATACGCCGAGGCGTAAGTCCTTGAACGGAACCTGTCGGTTCTGTTGACAAGCGAATTGACCGGAACGGTCGCGAGATGCCAGTCTCGCGGCCGTTCTTTCGTTTGGCGGCAACGAACTGTCGGGAGCAGATCATAAACATGCGCAACTTTCTTCGGTGGACCACGGCGTTTTCGGTCCTCGCAGCTTCCCCCCTCGCGCAAGCGCCTATCCTCGCCGGAGACACCACCCCCATGAGCTACCCCGAAACCCGCCGCGGCGACGTTGTCGACACCCTCTTCGGCGAGAGGATCGCCGATCCCTACCGCTGGCTCGAGAACGACGTGCGCGAGGACAAGGAGGTGGCCGACTGGGTGGCGCGCGAATCCGGTTTCACCGACAGCTACCTGAAAGCCCTTCCGCAGCGTGCCTGGTTCGAGGACAAGGTTCGCTCGCTGCTCGACTTCGAGCGCTTCGGCCTGCCCGAGAAGGCGGGGCAGCGCTATTTCTACACCCGCAACACCGGCCTGCTCAACCAGGCGCAGCTCTACGTGCGCGAGGGGCTGGATGGGGCGCCGCGCCTGCTGATCGATCCCAATACCTGGGCCAGCGACGGAGCGACCGCGCTCAGCGACTGGACGCCCTCGAAGGAGGGCTCGTTCCTGCTCTACAGTGTGCAGGACGGCGGCAGCGATTGGCGCACGCTGCGTGTTCTCGACGTTACGAGCGGCGCGGTCCTGGCCGACGAGATCCACTGGGTGAAGTTCTCCGGCCTCGCCTGGATCGGCGAGAAGGGCTTCCTCTACTCGCGCTACCCGGCGCCGGAAGAAGGCGAGACCTTCCAGGGCCGCAACTACAACCAGACGGTGTTCTACCACAAGCTGGGCACGCCGCAGTCCGAGGACCTGGTCGTCTACCGCACGCCCGAGCACCCGGAGTACAACCATAGCGCGCAAGTCACGCAGGACGGGCGCTGGGCGGTGATCACCAGCAGCATCGGCACCGACGCGCGCTACGAGGTCCATGCGATCGACCTGACGGCCAAGACCTGGAAGCCGCTTTCGGTGGTCACCGGTTTCACCGACGCCTGGGAACTGGTGGAAGGCGTAGGCAGCAAGCTGTGGTTCGTCACCAACAAGGACGCGCCGCGCAAGCGCCTCGTCCAGGTCGACCTGGCCAGCGGGGCACCGAAATTGCGCGAGGTCGTCCCGCAGGGCGAGGACATCCTCGAGCGCGCCGGGATCGTGGGCAACCAGCTCATCCTCAACTACATGCGCGATGCGACGAGCCACGCGGTGATCGTCGGCCTTGACGGAAAGAAAGCCCGTGAGTTTGCGCTGGGGGGCATCGGCACCGCCTCGGGCTTCCACGGCAAGCCGGGCGATCCCGAGACCTTCTATTCGTTCACCAGCTTCAACCGCCCGCCTTCGATCTACCGCATGGACATCGAAACCGGGCAGTCGACCCCCTTCGCCGAGCCGAAGATGGATTTCGACCCCGACGATTTCGTGATCGAGCAGCGCTTTTACACCTCGAAGGACGGCACCAAGGTTCCGATGTTCGTGGTGCGTCGGGCCGACGTCGCGGCGGCGGGCAAGCCGGTGCCGACGCTCCTCTACGGCTACGGCGGCTTCGACATTGCGCTCACCCCGGGCTTTTCCGCCTCGCGCATGGCCTGGGTCCAGGCGGGCGGTGCCTATGCCCTGGCGAACTTGCGCGGGGGCGGCGAGTATGGGCGCGAATGGCACGACGCGGGCAGGCGCGAAAACAAGCAGAACGTCTTCGACGATTTCATCGCGGCGGGCGAGTACCTCAAGGCGCAAGGGATCGCGACGAAGGACGGTCTTGCCATCAACGGCGGCTCGAACGGCGGACTGCTGGTCGGTGCGGTGACCAACCAGCGCCCGGACCTCTTCGCCGCCGCCGTGCCGCAAGTGGGGGTGATGGACATGCTGCGCTTCGACCGCTTCACCGCCGGGCGCTACTGGGTCGATGATTACGGCTATCCCGACAAGGAAGCCGACTTCAAGATCCTGCGCCGCTATTCGCCCTACCACAACATTCACGAGGGCACGGACTACCCCGCGATCCTGGTGACGACTGCCGACACCGACGACCGCGTGGTGCCCGGGCACTCGTTCAAGTACGCCGCCGCGATCCAGCACGCCGCGATCGGTGGCAAGCCGCACCTCATCCGCATCGAGACGCGCGCAGGCCATGGCTCGGGCAAGCCCACCGACAAGGTGATCGAGGAATCGGCGGACATCCTCAGCTTCATGGCGCAGTGGACGGGACTGGCGGTTCCACCCTCGTAATTATTCATAAAAATAGCGATTAATATGAATATTGGCTGTCCTTAGGGTTCAGCGCGGCCTCAGCGCCTCCTTGGTAGAACCATCCATGTCACCGGGCATTTGGCCGGGTGCGGGCAACCAAGGAGGAGAGCCTCATGACGAACCTGATCACCACGACGCTGGGCAAGGGCGCCGTCGCGACGGTCGCGGCCGGGGCCATGGCCGCTTCGCTGGCGACCCCGGCGCAGGCGCGCGAGGGCATCGATGCCGGAACCGTGATCGCGGGCGCGCTGGTCGTCGGCGGAATCGCCGCGCTGGCGGCGTCTTCGGGCAACGAGCGCGACGACAGCTATTACGATCGAGGACACCGCTCGCGTTACGACGGTTACCGCGGCGGCTATCGCGGGGTTTCGTCGCGCGAGGCGGTGGACCGCTGCGTGTCGGCCGCAACCGGGACCGCCAACCGATATGGCGGACGGGCACGGGTGACCCAGGTCCGCGACGTCGATCGCAAGGACTACGGTTACAAGGTTGAAGGGCGCATCGCGGTCGAGAATTATGCGCGCGGTCGCTGGAGCCGGCGGGGCGATGTCGACACCGGCAAGTTCACCTGCCGCGTCAACTATGGCGGAGCGCTGCGCAACCTCGAGTTCTCGGGCATTCGGGGTCTGTGAAACAGGCCCGATGCACGCGGGCGGGGCACGGTCGGTTCAGCGATCCGAAAGCGCGAATCGGCTAGCCTCTTCACGGGTTTGGTTGGCGCGCATCCGGCGCGCCGGATTGGGACGTTTCGAAGATGAAGATCCTGCACTCGCGTACTTGTGGCGCGCTGGCCGTCCTGGCGGCGACGACGCTTACCGTTTCGCCTGCGATGGCGCATGGCTGGGGCGGCTATCCACCGCCGCCGCGCCATCACCACCACGGTGGCGGAGGCGGCGATCTTCTGGCCGGCCTGCTGATCGGCGGCGGTCTCGTTGCCATTGCCAGCGCGGCGAGCAAGTCGAACAGCCGCGACGAGCCGGTTAACGTCGATCCGGGCGAGGACCATGAGAGCAGCGCCTATGTCGAGAGCGGCCGCGCCGCCTATCCGGGCGGTCCGGTGGCGGGCGAGGCGGGCTACGCCGCGCCCTATGACGAAGAGCGCCGCTACGAGGATACGCGCGGCCCCTCGGGCTCGGCCGGGTTCGGCGCGGCGGTCGACACCTGCACCGCCGAGATCGAGGACAGCGCGAACTACGACGTGCGCACGGTCGACAAGGTCGATCGCCTCAACGGGCGCATCGCGGTCGAGGGCCGGCTTGCCGACGGACGCGGCTTTGCCTGCAGCGTGGACGAAACCGGCCGGGTACGCTCGGTTGCGGTCGACGGGCACGCGATGATCTGATGCTTTGGCCTCAGGGCGGTCCGGCTTCGTCCGGATCGTCCTCGGCGCTGTAGGTCGGCAGGCCGATCGACCACTGGATGGCCGCGCCGCGCAAGGCGAACCCCGCCAGCGCCGCGCAGATCCATGCGGTGATCGGCGAGACCCCGAGCGCGATCATCAAGGCGCCCGCCGCCGAGGCAAGCGCCGAGGCGGTGACGTAGAGTTCGGGGCGCATCAGGATCGAGGGCTGGCCCGCGATCACGTCGCGGATGATGCCGCCCGCGCAGCCCGTCATCACCCCCATCAGGAACGAAGGCACCGGCGGCACGCCCCAGCCCAGCGCCTTGATCGTGCCGAGCACCGAATAGACCGCAAGGCCCAGCGCATCAGCCCAGACCAGCAGGCGCGCGTTGTACCAGTGCGAGGGCGTCAGCCAGGCGAGTGTCGCCACCGCGAGGCAGACCGGGGCCACGAAGCGGTCGTGGACCCAGAACACCGGCGCGCCGATCAGCACGTCGCGCACGGTGCCCCCGCCAACCCCGGCGATCAGCGCGAAGAAGGCGACGGTAACGAAGGTCTGGCGGCTGCGCGTGCCCGAAAGCGCGCCGGACAGCGCGAAGAGGCCGATCGCGAAGAGATCGACGAAGGCGGGCAGGACCGGCGTTTCGGGCGGGGCTATCATCGCCTCCCTCCTATCATTGCACGGCCGCCCGACATACCCCGCTTGGCCCTTCCCGGTGCGGGCAGCTGTGGAAGGCTGGCCGGCGCCCGGGGGACTTGCTTCGTTGTGGATCGGGCCTAGGTTTGCGACCATTCCAGGCGCTTTCGACGGGAGCTTCACGCTTCCGGACAAGGGCGCCCGACATGAGAGACACGAGGGACCAAAGATGGCTTTTCGCACGACATTCACCTCGCTCGCGCTGTTACTGGCGGGTACGGCCTTTGCGCAGGCACCAGTTGCGCTGGCGCAGTCCCCGGCGGACGAAGCGGGTGGGGCGCACTATGACCTCGCGGCGCAGAAAGCCAAGCTCGCCACGATCACGATGGACGTCGACACCGCGTTTCTTTCCGTCGAGGAGCGCAAGGTGGTGAACCTCCTGATCAAGGCCTCCGACCTGCTTTCCGAGGTCTACTTGCGCCAGCGCTTTGCGCAGAACCCGCAGGTCCAGAGCGCGATCTCGCGTAACCGCCGCGCCGACCGCGACCTGCTCGTCGAGATGTTCGAGCGCAATTTCGGGCCTTGGGACGAACTCGCCGAACTGCACCCGTTCTGGGGCACGACCCCGATGCCCGAGGGGGCGGGCTTCTACCCCACCGATCTCACGCGCGAGGAGCTTGAGGGCTACATCGCCAAGCACCCCGACCAGAAGGCCGCGCTGCTCGGTCCCTATACGGTGGTGAAGCGCGAAGGCGCCAGGCTGGTCGCGGTGCCCTATTCGGTGGAGTACAAGCAATGGCTCGAACCCGCCGCGAAGCTGCTCGACGAGGCCGCGGCGACAACCTCGAACCCGAGCCTCAAGACATTCCTCTCGCTTCGCGCCAAGGCTTTTCGGACTGACGACTACTACGCAAGCGAGCTGGCCTGGATGGACCTCAAGGACACGCCCATCGAGGTCGCGATCGGGCCTTACGAGGTCTACACCGATCGCCTGATGGGCGCGAAGACCGCCTTTGAGAGCTTCGTGACGCTGAAGGACCCCGAAGAATCGGCCGCGCTTGCCAAGTACAAGAACTACCTCAAGGACATGGAAGCGAACCTGCCGATCGAGGACAAGTACAAGAACTTCCAGCGCGGCTTCGCGAGCCCGATCGCGGTTGCCGAGCAGGTCCACGGCGGGGGCGACAACGTGCCAGGGCCCCAGACGGTCGCCTTCAACCTGCCCAATGACGAACGCGTGCGCGAGGCCAAGGGCGCCAAGAAGGTGATCCTCTCCAACGTGCTGGGCGCCAAGTTCGAGCGTATCCTGGCGCCGATGGGATCGCTCGTTCTCAAGGGCGACCAGGCCCGGCTCGTCGCCAAGAAGTACATGCAGTACGAGACGCTGTTTCACGAACTTTCGCACAGCCTCGGGCCGGGCACGATCGTGGTGAATGGCGAGACCACCACCGTCGACAAGATGCTCAAGGAGCAGAATTCGGCGCTCGAGGAAGCCAAGGCCGACGTCGCGGGGGTGTGGAACATCCTCTTGATGATGCAGAAGGGCGAGATCCCGGCGGCCGAGAAGCCGCAGCTCTTTGCCACCTACTTCACCGGCATCTTCCGCGCGGTGCGCTTCGGCGCGGTCGAGGCGCACGGCAAGGGCGCGGCGCTCCAGTACGGGTACCTGAGGGCCAAGGGGGCGTTCACTTACGATGCGGCGGCCAAACGCTACGTGGTCGACGATGCGAAGATGGAAGCCGGCGTGCGCGACCTGCTCCACGACATCCTGATGCTCCAGGCCAAAGGCGACTACGCGGGCACCAAGGCCTTCATGGCGACCTGGGCCAAGCTCGATCCCGAGGCCGAGAGCGCGATCGCGGCCATGGGCACGCTCCCGGTCGACATCCGTCCGGTCTACCCCGCCCAGATCTGAACTGCGGGCGGCACGCGCAGGGGAGCTCCGCCGCGCGTGCCGCCTTGGCGGCTTCGTTCAGAACGAAACGCGCATGTAGCCTGCGACCCGCGTGCCGGTGTCGGCGTCCCAGTAGCGGGTGCCCTTCGCGGCATCCTGGTCGATGCTGGTCGCGGTCAGCTGCAGGCCGACGGTGAAATTGAGCTCTGTACGTTCGACTGCGAGGTACCAGTCGGTGTAGTCGCCATCGGGGCGCAGCCGCACCGCGCGCACGGCGTCGTCGGTCGAACCGATGGTGCGTCCGACCCCGGCGTAGAGCGAAAGCGGCGTGCCCGGAATGCCGGTGCCCGCATTGGCCGAGAGGTAGAGGTTGTCGCCGCCGATGGCGTCCTGGCTGGGCGCGTAGGCAGCGCCCAGCGTCGCCCAGACCGGGCCCAGCGTGTGCGAGAGCGAGCCCTCCACTTCGACGTAGTCGAGCTCGCCCGCGTCGGCGTAGAGGTGGCCGCGCACCCCGGCCGAAAGGTCCCAGCCATTGCTCGAGACGGTGTAACGCGGGGCGATCTCGAGGCCGAGCTCGCTGCCCCCGTTGCGGTGGCTGCCGCGCAAGGTCTCGACCTTGGCATCGACGATGACGTGGTTGGTGATCGGGAGCGAACCGTCGGCACGAAGGCCGAGCTTGCCACCCGTCTCGCTAAGGCCGCGTGAACGGATGTCGGTATCCGCCTCGAGCCCGGCGCTCGCTTCGGGAACGGCCTGGGCATGGGCGGCGGACGCGAGGCCGAGCGCCAGAGGGAAAAGCGAAGCCGCGAGGAATGCGGGATTTTTCAGTGCAGACATGCAGCTTCGCTTAAAGCATTTTTCAGTCAGGTGAAATCACCAGACGATTCAGAAAATGCGTTAAAACAAGAATCTAGAGCGGCCGATCGGATGTAATCTGATCGAAAGCCGCTCTAGCGCCTGATCAGCGGGCGGCCAAGGACCGTGCGGCGCTCAGAGTGGCGGCGAGGGCTGGCTTGTCGGCTTGGGCCGCGGCGGCGAGGCGCGCCTCGATCACCTCGGCGTGCGCGCTGGCGAGGTCAGTGGCGCGGAAGCTTTCGGCGGTGCAGCGTCCGGCGCGCGCCTGCGAAAGCGTGGCCATGCCCGGCAGCATGGCGCTCATCGACTGCCCGGAAGCGGGATCGGTGATGCGCCGCTCGATGGTGACGTTCGCCTGCGTCAGGCAGCGCTGGACAGCGTGGCGGCCCGCCGCATTGGCATGGGCGGGGCGCGCCGTGGTCTCGAGGTGCGCGACGTAGTCGACCGAGTAGGTCCGTCCGTTCTGTTCGAAGGCGACGGTGTGGACGGGCGCGGCGGCAGCGGCACTGGCCGCGGCGGCGAGAAGGAGGAGGCTCACGAATGTTTCCTTGGGAGAGTGGAAAGGGTGTGCCTGCCGCTTGCACCGCAGGCGGGCCGCTTTCTTTCCCGAGACCCGCCAAATTCCAAGGTTTTGCCTCGGTACTACCCGCCATGCGGCGATTCCGCAGGTCGGCGTGGGGCGTCGTGATCCGCGATGGATCGCAAGGGCGGGCCGCGCCAACGAAAAGAGGCGGCGCCCGCCGGGGCACCGCCTCTTTTCGTGTTGGCTTTGGAAAAGCGCGATCAGATGTGGATCGGCTTGCCCGAGATGCCCATCGCGGCTTCCTTGATCGCTTCCGAGTGCGTCGGGTGCGCGTGGCAGGTGTAGGCGATGTCTTCCGAGGTGGCGCCGAATTCCATGGCCTGCGCGGCCTGGGCGATCATCGTGCCGGCGACCGAGGCGATGCACCACACGCCGAGCACGCGGTCGGTCTCGGCATCGGCAATGACCTTCACGAAGCCGTCGGGCTCGTGATTGGTCTTGGCGCGGCTGTTGGCGAGCATCGGGAACTTGGAGGTCTTGACCTTGCCGCGTTCCTTCGCCGCTTCTTCCGTCAGGCCTACGCCCGCGAATTCGGGCTGGGTGTAGACGACGCCGGGGATGACATCGTGGTTCACGATGCCGGTCAGCCCTGCGATGTTCTCGGCGACGGCAATGCCTTCGTCCTCGGCCTTGTGCGCGAGCATCGGGCCGGGGATGACGTCACCGATCGCCCACACGCCATCGACCTTGGTGCCGAAATCGTGGTCGGTCTCGATCTGGCCGCGGGCGTTGAGCTCGAGGCCGATCTTGTCGAGGCCGAGGCCATCGGTATTGGGCTTGCGGCCGATCGCGACGAGCACGACGTCGGCGTCGAGCACTTCGGCATCGCCGCCAGCGGCCGGCTCGACGGTGACCTTGGCCGCCCCGCCGGTCACTTCGACGCCGGTGACCTTGGTCTTCAGCTTGAGCGCCATGCCCTGCTTCTTGAAGATCTTGCCCGCTTCCTTGCGCACGTCCATGTCCATGCCGGGGAGGAGCTGGTCGAGGTATTCGACGACGGTGACTTCGGCGCCGAGGCGACGCCACACCGAGCCGAGCTCGAGGCCGATCACGCCGCCGCCGATGACAACCATCTTGCCCGGAACCTTGGTCAGTTCGAGCGCGCCGGTGCTGTCGACGACCACGCCGCCCGCGTTGTCGACGGTAACGCCCGGGAGCGGGGTGACCGAGGAGCCGGTGGCGATGACGATGTTCTTGGCGGTCTTGGTCTCACCGTTCACTTCGACGGTGTGCGCGTCCTTGAACGTGGCATAGCCCTTGAGCCAGTCGACCTTGTTCTTCTTGAAGAGGAACTCGATGCCGCCGGTCAGGCCCTGGACCGCGTCCTTGCGCTGGCCCTGCATGGTGTCGAGGTCAAGCTCGGGAGTGACCTTGATGCCCATGCTGGCCATCGCGCCGTTCTTGGCCGCGTCGAAGTATTCCGAGGCGTGCAGCAGCGCCTTGGAGGGGATGCAGCCCACGTTGAGGCAGGTGCCGCCAAGCGTTTCGCGGCCTTCGGCGCAGGCGGTCTTGAGACCGAGCTGGGCGCCACGGATCGCGGCGACATAGCCGCCCGGGCCAGCGCCGATGACAAGCAGGTCGTAATCGTAATCAGCCATCTGGGGCCTCCATACGCTCGTGCCGGAAAGCATGTGGGCACGAGGGCAAAATAGTCATTTCAGCACAAGTGAAAACCCCGCCCGGTCCGTCGATTTTCGCGAAGGTGGGCGGGGTATTTCGGATCAGAGGTCGATCAGGAGACGCGTGGGGTCCTCGATCGCTTCCTTGATGGTCTTGAGCGCGGTCACGGCTTCACGGCCGTCGATGATGCGGTGATCATAGGACAGCGCGATGTACATCATCGGGCGGATCACGATCTGGCCGTTGCGCACGACCGGACGGTCCTCGATGCGGTGAAGGCCGAGCACCGCCGACTGGGGCGGGTTGATGATCGGGGTCGACATCAGGCCACCGAACACGCCGCCGTTCGAGATGGTGAAGGTGCCACCGGCCATGTCGGCCATCGTCAGCGTGCCTTCCTTGGCCTTCTTGCCGTAGTCGGCAATGGCCTTCTCGATGCCCGCGAAGGACAGCTTGTCGCAGTCCTTGACGACCGGGACGACCAGGCCGTTGGGGGCCGAGACCGCGATCGAGATGTCGACGTAGTCGTGGTAGACGATCTCGTCGCCGTCGATCTTCGCGTTGACCGCCGGAATGTCCTTGAGCGCGAGCACCGAGGCCTTGGCGAAGTAGGACATGAAGCCGAGCTTGATGCCGTGCTTCTTGGCGAAGACGTCCTTGTACTTGTTGCGCGATTCCATGACCGCGGTCATGTCCACGTCGTTGAACGTGGTGAGCAGCGCCGCGTCGTTCTGCGCGCTCTTGAGGCGCTTGGCGATCGTCTGGCGCAGGCGCGTCATCTTCACGCGCTCTTCCTGGCGGGCGGGCGCGGCGGGCACGGTGCCGGCGGCAGCAGGCGCACCGGCGGGCTTGTTCTTGGCGGCCTCGAGGACGTCGTCCTTGGTGATGCGGCCGTCCTTGCCGGTGCCCTTGATGGTGGCCGGGTCGATGCCGTGCTCGAGCACCGCGCGGCGCACGGCGGGCGAGAGGACAGCGGCGTCGGTGGTGCCTTCGCTGGCGGCGGGAGCCGGAGCGGCTGCGGCCGGCGCCGGGGCGGCGGCCTTGGGCGCGGCGGCGGGAGCCGCAGCGGCGCCCGAACCTTCCTCGATGGTGGCGATCAGCGCGTCGACAGTGACGGTGTCACCCTCGGCGGCGAGCTGCTGGCCCATGACGCCCGCGTGCGGGGCCATGACGTCGATCGCGACCTTGTCGGTTTCCAGGCTGCAGATGGGCTCGTCAGCGGCAACCGCTTCGCCGGGCTGCTTGAGCCACTGGCCGATGGTGGCCTCGGTGACGGATTCGCCGAGGGTGGGGACCTTGATTTCAGTGGACATGGTAGATCTCAAGCCTTCTGCTTGCGACGGAGTTCGGAACGGACGGAAAGGTGGAGCGCGTCAGCGACCAGCGCCGACTGCTCGGCGACGTGGCGCTTGGCGAGGCCGGTGGCGGGCGAAGCCGAGGCGTTGCGACCGGCATAGCGCGGACGCGGGTTGGAAACGCCGGCTTCCTTGGCAGCGGCTTCGATCTCGCTCTCGACGAAGAACCAGGCGCCATTGTTCTTGGGCTCTTCCTGGCACCAGCAGATGTCCTCGAGGTTGGTCATGCGCGAGAGGCGCAGGGCCAGCGGCTCGCCCGGGAACGGGTAGAGCTGCTCGATGCGGATGATCTGGGTGTCGTCGATCTCGTTCTCGTCGCGCGCCTCGAGAAGGTCGTAGAAGACCTTGCCCGAGCACAGGATCACCTTCTTGGTATCCTTGTCCGCCGGCGCCTTGGGGTCGGAGAGGATGCGGTAGAAGTGGCCCTCGCCGGTGAAGTCCTCGGCCTTCGACTTGGCCATCGGGTGACGCAGCAGCGACTTGGGCGTCATGATGATCAAGGGCTTGCGGAACGGGCGATGCATCTGGCGGCGCAGGACGTGGAAGTAGTTCGCCGGCGTCGTGATGTTGCAGACCTGGATGTTGTCCGAGGCGCACAGCTGCAGGTAGCGTTCCAGACGCGCCGAGGAGTGCTCGGGGCCCTGGCCTTCGTAGCCGTGGGGCAGCAGCATCACCAGGCCGTTTGCACGCAGCCACTTCGATTCCGAAGAGGCGATGTACTGGTCGATGATGATCTGCGCGCCGTTGGCGAAGTCACCGAACTGCGCTTCCCACAGGACGAGCGTCTTGGGATCGGCGCTGGCATAGCCGTACTCGAAGCCGAGCACGCCGTATTCCGAAAGCGTCGAGTTGAGGACCTCGAAGGTGCCGTGGGGCAGGGTGGTGAGCGGAGTGTACTTGCGCTCGGTGGTCTGGTCGACCCACACCGCGTGGCGCTGCGAGAAGGTGCCGCGTTCGCAGTCCTGGCCCGACAGGCGCACGCCGTAGCCCTCGGTGACGAGGCTGCCGAAGGCGAGCGCCTCGGCGGTGGCCCAGTCGAAACCGTCGGCGGAGGAGAACATCTCTTCCTTGGCCTTGAGCACGCGGCCCAGGGTCTTGTGGATGGTGAGGTCCTCGGGAACCGTAGTCAGCGTACGGCCCAGGCTTTCGAACAGCTTGGTGTCGATCCCGGTCTGCACGTTGCGGCGCGCGGTCTCGGCGTCGGCGGGCTTGTGGAAGCCCGACCAGCGGCCACCGAACCAGTCGGCGTGGTTCGACTTGTAGGTCTTGGCGGCTTCGAACTCGTCCTCGAGGTGCGCGTTGAAGGCGGCCTCGGTCTCGGCGAGGAAGCCGTCTTCGATCACGCCTTCGCGCTTGAGCTTGTCGGCGTAGATCGAGGCGACACCGGGGTGCTTCTTGATCTTGGCGTACATCAGCGGCTGCGTGAAGCCGGGCTCGTCGCCTTCGTTGTGGCCGAAGCGGCGGTAGCACCACATGTCGATCACGATGTCGCGCCCGAAGGTCTGGCGGTAGTCGATCGCCAGCTTGCAGGCGAAGGTCACCGCTGCGGGATCATCGCCGTTGACGTGCAGGATCGGCGCCTGGACGCCCTTGGCGACGTCCGAGGGGTAGGGCGAGTTGCGCGCGAAGGCGGGGCTCGTCGTGAAGCCGATCTGGTTGTTGATGACGAAGTGGATGCAGCCACCGGTGTTGTAGCCCTTGACGCCCGAGAGGCCAAAGCACTCCCAGACCACACCCTGGCCCGCGAAGGCCGCGTCGCCGTGGATCAGCACGGGCAGCACGGTCTTGTGCTTGGCGCCCGGGCCGACGTCGTCGCCGATGTCGTCGTGGCTGACCTGGTAGCTGCGGACCTTGCCGAGCACGACCGGGTTCACGGTCTCGAGGTGCGAGGGGTTGGGCATCAGGCTCATGTGGACCTTGATGCCGTCGAACTCACGGTCGGCCGAAGTGCCCAGGTGGTACTTCACGTCACCCGAGCCGCCCACGTCCTCGGGGTTGGCGGTGCCGCCCGAGAATTCGTGGAAGATGACCTTGTAGGGCTTGGCAAGGACGTTGGCGAGAACGTTGAGGCGGCCGCGGTGGGCCATGCCGTAGACGATCTCCTTGACGCCGAGCTGGCCGCCGTACTTGATCACGGCTTCGAGCGCCGGGATCATCGACTCGCCGCCGTCGAGGCCGAAGCGCTTCGTGCCGACGTACTTCTTGCCGAGGAACTTCTCGTACTGCTCGCCGCGCACGACGGCCTGAAGGATCGCCTTCTTGCCCTCGGGGGTGAACTCGATTTCCTTGTCCGGACCCTCGAAGCGCTCCTGCAGGAAGCGGCGCTCTTCGACGTCGGAGATGTGCATGTACTCGAGGCCGACGTTGCCGCAGTAGTTGGCGCGCAGGATCTGCACCAGCTCGCGCACGGTCGTCCATTCGAGGCCGAGGTTGCCGCCGACATAGACCGGACGGTCCTGCGCGGCGCCTTCGAAGCCGTGGTACTCGGGGGTGAGATCGGCCGGCAGCGCGCGCTGGTTGAGGCCGAGCGGGTCGAGGTTGGCCGCCAGGTGCCCGCGCACGCGGTAGGTGCGGATCAGCATCATGGCGCGGATCGAGTCGGCCGCGGCCTGGTCGATGCTCTTCTGGTCGACCTTGGCGCCGCCTTTCGCGGCGGCCTTCTCGACGACCATGCGCAGCGCCGAAGGATCGAGGCCCTGCGTCAGATCGTCTTCGAACTCGGCGCCGACGAGGGGCCAGTTCTTGCGCTGCCAGCTGGGTCCCGCCTGGGGGCCGTCAAGGCCCGTGTCGGGGGTGAACTCGAAACTTTCGTCGCCCATGGGATCACCTTTTCCACGCCAGAATACGTTGTGCGGCGTTAGGAGGAATAGTTGGGACACTGTCGGGCCGGGGGAGGTTCGGCAGTGGGATTACATTGCAGTATATATAGTCGGTCCTGGGCGTTTTGGGACGCCCTATCGTTCCGGGCCTTCGTTCCCGTCCCGCGAGGGGGGCGCGGCGGCAGGTCCGCCGGCGCCCCTCGCGGGGGAAAGGATCAGGCGAAGGCCTTGATGGCTTCGACCAGCGTCTCGCCGAGCAGCGAGGGGCTGGCGGCAACCTTGATGCCGGCCTCTTCCATCGCCGCGATCTTGTCCTCGGCGCCGCCCTGGCCGCCCGAGACGATCGCGCCGGCGTGGCCCATGCGGCGGCCCGGAGGCGCCGTGCGGCCCGCGATGAAGCCGGCCATCGGCTTGCGACGGCCGCGCTTGGCTTCGTCCTTGAGGAACTGCGCGGCTTCTTCTTCGGCCGAGCCGCCGATCTCGCCGATCATGATGATCGACTTGGTCTCGTCGTCGGCGAGGAAGAGTTCGAGCACGTCGATGAAGTTGGTGCCGTTGACCGGGTCGCCGCCGATGCCGACGGCCGTGGTCTGGCCAAGACCGGCGTTGGTGGTCTGGAACACGGCTTCATAGGTCAGCGTGCCCGAGCGCGAGACCACGCCGACCGAACCCTTCGAGAAGATGTTGGCGGGCATGATGCCGATCTTGCACTCACCGGGGGTGAGCAGGCCGGGGCAGTTGGGGCCGATGAGGCGCGACTTCGAACCCGAGAGGGCGCGCTTGACGCGGACCATGTCGAGCACGGGAACGCCCTCGGTGATGGCCACGATGAGCTCGATCTCGGCGTCGATCGCCTCGAGAATGGCGTCGGCGCAGCCCGAGGGCGGCACGTAGACGCACGAGGCGTTGGCGCCGGTCACGGCCTTGGCTTCGGCGACCGTGTCGAACTGGGGCAGGCCCAGGTGATCGGTGCCGCCCTTGCCGGGGGTCACGCCGGCAACCATCTGGGTGCCGTAAGCGAGCGCGGCCTCGGTGTGGAAGCTGCCGGTCTTGCCGGTCATGCCCTGCGTGATGACCTTGGTGTTCTTGTCGACGAGAATGGACATGGTGTTTTCCTGTTCCTGGGCTGGATCAGCCTGAAAGGCCTGGGAGGTCCGGTGTACTAGGAGGCCTGTGCGCGGCGGACCAGAGGCTGGCGCGCGCCGTGCACAGGACCGTTATGCGTGGATCAGACGAGGCTCTCGTCGATGGCCTGGCAGGCCGCGACCAGTTCCTTGACCGCGTCGATCGAGACCTGGAGGCCGGCCTTGGCGTTGTCGTCGAGAGCGATCTCGATGACTTCCTCGACGCCGTCCTTGCCGATGCACACGGGCACGCCGACGTAGAGGCCGTCAACGCCGTACTGGCCGGTGAGGTGCGCGGCGCAGGGCAGGATGCGCTTCTGGTCGCCGAGGTAGCTCTCGGCCATCGCGATGGCCGAAGCGGCAGGCGCGTAGAAGGCCGAGCCGGTCTTGAGCAGGGCCACCACTTCGCCGCCGCCGCCCGCGGTGCGCTTGACGATCGCGTCGATGCGCTCCTTCGTCGACTTGCCCATCTTGATGAGGTCGGGGACGGGGATGCCCTTGACGGTCGAGTACTCGACGATCGGCACCATGGTGTCGCCGTGGCCGCCGAGCACGAACGAGGTCACGTCGCGCACCGAGACACCGAATTCCCAGGCGAGGAAGGTCGAGAAGCGCGCCGAATCGAGCACGCCGGCCATGCCGACGACCTTGCTGTGGGGGAGCCCCGAGAATTCGCGCAGCGCCCAGACCATCGCGTCGAGCGGGTTGGTGATGCAGATGACGAAAGCGTCGGGGGCGTTGTTCTTGATGCCCTCGCCGACGGCCTTCATGACCTTGAGGTTGATGCCCAGGAGGTCGTCGCGGCTCATGCCCGGCTTGCGGGCGACACCGGCGGTGACGATGATGACGTCCGCGCCCGCGATGTCGGCGTAGTCGTTGGTGCCGGTGATCTGCGCGTCAAAGCCCTCGACCGGGCCGCACTGCGAAAGATCGAGCGCCTTGCCCTGGGGCAGGCCTTCGGCGACGTCGAACAGGACGATGTCGCCCAGTTCCTTCTGCGCAGCGAGGTGCGCCAGCGTGCCGCCGATGTTGCCGGCGCCGATAAGGGCAATCTTCTTACGAGCCATGATGCTTGCTTGTCCTTCCCAGGGCGGGATTGACGGACTCAAAGGCAACCTGCTTCATCCCGCGAAAGGCAGACGCCGTATACTTGCATCGGGGGCCCTAATCCTCTCTCCCGGACATTGCAACCGTGAAAGCGGGCTAAAACCGCCGAATTCGCGGGTTTTTATGATAATAGTTCGCAATTGCATTAAGGTGTCGAGAGAGGTTCTTTCGGCGCGGTTTTCGGCCTCCTGCGTACGATTACGCAGGCGTCCCAAGGCGGGCTGCGGACGGGGCAAGTGCCATCGAGCGCGCGTGTCGCGCGTGGTGATTGGGCGTGCGCCGGTGATGCGGGGGGATTTGCGCCAGGCGCTAGAGGGCGACAAGCCCGGTGGTGCGAATCGTTGTGCCTGCGCGGCGGGGTGTGCGCCCGGGACGTCGGACGGGGTTACGCGTTCAGGCGCCGGCGGCGAGGTTGCGTTCGAACTGTTCGGCCATGCGGCGGTCGAGCTGGCGGCAGATCGAGATCCACCAGGTGCACGAGCGGGTGTCGCCCACCAGGCGCGCGGCGTTGGCGTTGCGACGCGCGTGTTCGGCGGCCGAGAGGCCGTGGCGCGCGAAATGCTGAAGCGCCTGCGTGAGCATCCGCTCGTCGTTGGCGGGTTCGGGCATTGCCGCCTGTGTGGGGCTGGTCTCACGCGAGACGATCGAAAGGTCGATCGAGCTGGCCGGGCACTTGCGGTCGGCGTTGTCGTTGGTGCTGTCGAGCGGGGCCGAAACGCACTGGACGCGGTTCAGGAACGGAAGCGTCTGACCTCTAGCGGCCGCGAAGCGAATTGCCATTGTCCCGATCTAGCCCTTTTACCGTTTCTCGACACCAGCCGGAGCGCTCTACTGTGCCTCGGCGTGCCGTTGGCGCCACCAGGGCGGGGTTCGGCACGGGCGCAATCGGCTCCGTTAGCTTCCTTATAGAGGGAAAGCCGCTAAGCCTTTGTGTGAGCCTATGGTTTCCCAATTGTTTACACAAATCGTGGGTGCGGCGCGGATGATCGTGCGCGCGGGACGCGGGGCTCAGGGATGCTTCAGCCAGCGTCCTGAATTCTCGAATTCCTGGCGGATTTCCGAGGATGCGGGCAAGTCGCTGGCGCGGTAGCGCGCATCGCCACCTTGCGCGCGCTGCTGCGCGGTATAGGCCGGCGCGGGCAGGCCGTCGCGCGGTTCGGAGCCCGCCTCGCCGCCGGAGCCGGGCGTCGCTTGCAAAGCTTTGTCCGCGCCTGCTCCCGGCGCGGCGAGCGGGGCCTTCCACGCGTAGCTCTGCTGGACCACGAGGGGATCGGCGAGCGCGCTCTCGTCCCGGCCGTCGACGAGGACGGTGCGCGGATGCGGGCGCGCGGCGGGTTCACCACCGGCGTAGAGGTAGTGGAAAGTCGCCGCGTTGCCGGCAGGGCCTGCGAAGCTGTAGAAGCGGTGCGCGCCGATCGTGGTCAGCGCGTGGAGGCTCTGCGCCCAGTAGGGGTGGACCTGGAGCGTGTGGTAGTGCGTGGCCAGCCCCACCGGGCGGTAGACCGCGCCCGAAAGCGCCTCGCGGGCGACGTCTTCGGCGCGGTTCCAGAAATAGGTCGCGGGCTTGCGCGCGAGCGAGCCGTCGCAGGTGAACGAGAACTGGCAGCCAGTGGGCTTTTCCGAGCCTTCGTAAACGACCCCGCACACAGTGTTCGGGTAGCTGGGGTGTGCAACGCGGTTGAGCACGACCTGGGCCACCGCGCGCTGGCCCGCGTCGGGTTCACTGGCGGCTTCGTAGTAGATCGCGCTGGTCAGACATTGCAGCGCGCGGGTGCGGTCGGTGAACGAGCTGGTAAAGTGCACATCGAGAATGTGCAGCGCCTGCGCGGAGGGGCCGGGATCGAGCGCACTGCCGATCGTCATCGAGGCACCGGCAAGTCCCTTGCCCAGCACGACCTTGTCGGGTTCGAGATAGTAGAAGGCCGAGCCAGGGAAGCTCGAGCCCGCCTGTTCGAAGGGCATCGGATCGACCTCGAGCGCGCTCGAGCCTGCGTTCGCGACCGAGAAACGGTCCTCCCACGCGCTGGGCGAGGCGAAGGCGGGCAAGGCGACGACCGCGAGCAGTCCGGCTGCGAGGCGTTGCCGACGCTGACGGCGGGCGCGGGTGCGCGGATCGGTGGCCGCCGCGAGGCTGCCGCGAAAACCGCGTCGCCCCGGGCGGGTGATGCGTGCATGGAAATCCGCAGGCCGCCTGTCGCCGGGGGCGATCCAGTCGGGGGGTGCGGGGGGGGTAGGCACGGCTTGCTCTTGTCCTGTTGCTATCGGTGCACGCGCGATCTTGCGGCGCATACGCGGCTTGGCGCGCTTCCTATATAGGGACGTCGTCGGCGCAAGTCGTAGCGATGCACGCGACGTCCCGCTCCGGTACATCTGCGTCCTCTTACGCCCGATTCCTTAAGAATGCCTCTGCATCGCGGCCAAGGGGCTCTGCGAGGAACCTGCGTTCGGTTGCAATTGGCGGGCGCCGGTTCTAAAGGCGCGCCCACGCCACGGGTTGTCCGCGTCGGGCCTTAGGCCCTTGCGGACCTAAGAGGGAAGCCGGTTTCCAATCCGGCGCTGCCCCCGCAACTGTGACCGGGGAGCAGCCCCTTGCTCCAAGCGCCACTGAGCAATCGGGAAGGCCGCAAGGGACTGCGTCGATCCGGCAAGCCAGGAGACCTGCCCGGGGTCGTCGTTTGCAAGCGGGGCGAGGGGACCCGTGGGCAGCGGTATGGGGCGCCAGCGGGACCGGCGCGGACCTTCCGCCAGGAACGGCACGATCGTTCAGGGGGGTCCGGGGGTTTTTGACATGAAGTACCGCTATTTTCTGGGCGCAGCCGCACTTGCGGCCGGTCCGGCCACGTCCGCTTTCGCCGAAGATGCAACGAAGTTCGACACCGCCGACACCGGCATCGTGGTGACCGCGACGCGCACCGAGACCCCGCGCAGCGAAGTCGGCCAGGCCGTCAGCGTCGTCACCCGCGCCGAGATCGAGGCGACCCAGGCGACCACCGCGAGCGAGGTCCTCGCGCGGCTTCCGGGCGTGCAGGTGACCAATGCCGGCGGCTTCGGCCAGCCCTCGAGCGTCTTCATCCGCGGCGCCGAGAACGCGCAGAGCCTCGTCCTCATCGATGGCGTGCGCGTCAACGATCCGGGTGACGTGGGCGGCGGCTTCGACTTCGGCACGCTCACCATCGGCCAGTTCGATCGCGTCGAGGTCGTGCGCGGGTCCTCGGGCGTGCTCTACGGCAGCCGCGCGATCGGCGGCGTGATCAACCTCATCACCCAGCGCCCGACCGAGGATTGGCACGCGCGTGCGAGCGCCGAATACGGCTGGCGCGACCGCCGCCAGGTGAGCGCCTCGGCCGCCGGCCTCGTCGGTCCGGTCGGGCTGACGCTCGGCGGCAACTGGCTCAAGGGCGATGGCTACTCGGCCTTCAACGAGGATCGCGGCGCCACCGAGAAGGACGGCTTCGAGAGCAAGAGCCTGAACGCGCGCGCCGAAGTCGAACTGGCCGAGGGCCTCTCGGTCGACGGTGGTACTTTCTGGACCCGCGCCAACTACGACTACGACAACAGCGGCGCCGATGCGCTCAACCTCGGGCTCAAGCGCGATCTCACCGGCTATGCCAACATCCGCTATGCCGGGCTCGACGACCGGCTGAAGGCGCGCGTGGGCTATGGCGTGATCGACACCCGCCGCATTTCGGACGACGCGGTCTGGGGGCCTTACGAGACCAATGGCAAGAACCAGCGCGTCGAGGGGCAGGTCGAGTTCACTCCCGTCGAACTCGTCAGCGTGCTCCTCGGCGCCGAGACCGAGAAGCAGGACTTCACCGACAACTACGGTTCGGACGATTCGATGTCGATCGACAGCGCCTTCGGCAACCTCACGCTGCGTCCGGTAACCGGCCTGACGCTGAACGCAGGCCTGCGCTACGACGACAATTCGCAGTTCGGCGACCGCACGACATTCGCCGCCAACGGTGCCTATGCGCTCGCGGGTGAGGGCGGCCCGGTGCTGCGCGCCAGCTACGGCGAAGGCTTCAAGGCGCCCTCGCTCTACCAGCTCTACACCAACGCGGGTTACCGCGCGCTCAAGCCTGAAACCTCGACCAGCTGGGACGCTGGGGTCGAGCAGCCCTTCGCCGGGGGCAAGGGAACGTTCTCGCTCACCTGGTTCGAGCGCCGGACGAAGAACCTGATCGATTACGATTACGATCAGTGGAACTACTATAATATCGGCCGCGCCCGGGCGAAGGGGCTCGAGCTTGGCATGCAGGTGCTGGGCTGGCAGGGTTTCGACGTGAACTTCGCCTATACCTATCTCGATGCGGTCAACCGCGAGACCGGGGCCCGTCTGCCGCGCCGCGCCAAGAACAACATGACCTTCGGCATCGACCGTGCCTTCGCGGTGAACCCCTATGGCGGCTTGCGCCTGGGCGGCGAACTGCGCATCGGCGGCGCGCGCTGGGACGATGCGGACAACACGCAATGGGTCGAGGGACACACCCTGGTCAATTTGCGCGGCTCCTACGCGGTGCGCCGTAATCTGGAAGTCTTCGCGCGCGTCGAGAACCTCTTCGACGAGCACTACGAAGTGGTGCGTACCTACGGCACGCCCGGCCGCTCGGCCTATGCGGGCCTGCGCGTGAAGATGTGAGGATGCGCCTGTCCCCGGCCGCCGTGCTGCTGGCGGCAACGCTGCTCGCGGGCTGCAGCGCCAGCCCTGCGCCGCACGCGCCGGCCGGGGACGGGCATCCCACCATCGTCTCGCTCAACCCCTGCACCGATGCGGTGCTCGCCGAAGTGACCCGGCCCGGGCAATTGCTGGCGATCTCGGGCTACAGCCACGATCCGCAGAGCAGTTCGATGGGGGTGGCCGTGGCCGCGCGTTATCGCGGGGTCTCGGGCTCGGTCGAGGAAGTCGCCGCGCTCGCGCCCGACGTGGTGGTGGCGGGCAGTTTCATGCCCCCCACCACGCAGCAGGCGCTCAAGGACCTGGGGATCGAGGTCGTGCTCGAGCCAATCGTCTCGGACATCGCGGGGGTGCGCGCGCAAGTGCGCGAATTGGCGGCGCTGAGCGGCGATGCGCCTGCGGGCGAACGCCTCGTCGGCCGGATCGACGCCGCGCTGGCGCAAAGCGCCGCGCCGCCCGGCTGGACGCCGGTGCCCGCGCTGGTGTGGGAATCGGGCGGGCTCGTCGCGGGTGACGACACGTTGGTGGTCGATCTCCTCAAGCACACCGGCTTCGTCAATTCGGCGAGCGCGCGCGGGTTGCACCAGGCCGAGTTTCTCCCACTCGAGAAGGTCGTCGCCGATCCGCCGCGCGTGGTCTTCGCGGTCGGCAACCCGCTTGCCGAGGAAGACCGCATGCTCCATCACCCGGTGCTTGCCGATATGAAGGACATGATGCGCTTCCCGCTTTCCCGCAACCTGCTGTGGTGCGGCGGCCCGACCGTGCCGCGGCTGCTCGAACGCCTGCACGCCGCGCGCGAGGACTTTCGCATGCGCCGAGAGGAAGGCGCACGGTGACGAACCTCAAGCTCAATCTTTCGCTTCTCGTCGGCGTCGTGCTCGCCGCCGCGCTCTCGCTGCTCGCCGGGCGCGTCTGGATCGATCCCCTGACGCCCGACACGCACAACGCCGCGCTGATCCTGACCCAGCTGCGCCTGCCTCGCGCGGTGCTGGCGGTGACGCTGGGGGCGGGGCTGGGCCTCACCGGCGCGGCGATGCAGGCCTACTTGCGCAACCCGCTCGCCGATCCCGGTCTCTTCGGCATCGCGCCGGGCGCGGCGCTGGGCGCCGTGCTGAGCTTCTGGACCGGCTACGCGGCCTCGCCCTGGCTGCTTCCGGTCTTTGCGCTTATCGGCGCCTCGGGGGCGATGCTCCTGCTTGCGCTGATCGCGGGGCGGGGCGGCGGGGTCGCGCTTTTCACGCTTGCAGGGTTGATGGTCTCCAGCCTTGCCGGGGCGCTGATGAGCCTGGCGATCTCGCTTTCGCCCTCGCCCTTCGCGATGACCGAGATCGTCACCTGGATGATGGGTGCGCTCGCCGACCGTTCGTGGCGCGAGGTGACGATCGCGCTGCCCTGCACCATAGCGGGGGCCTTCGTCATCGCCTCGGCGCGGCGCAGCCTCGATGCGCTGACGCTGGGTGAGAGCGCGGCGCGTTCGTTGGGCGTCGACCCGTTGGTGTTGCAGATCCAGATGATCGTGGGCGTGGGCCTCATCATCGGCTCGGGGGTGGCGGTTGCCGGGATCATCGGTTTCGTCGGGCTGATGGTGCCCCACCTCGTGCGCCCGCTGACCGACCGGCGGCCGAGCTCGCTGCTGCTCCCCAGCAGTCTGGCCGGCGCGCTGCTGCTGGTGGTGGCCGATTGCCTGTGCCGGGTGCTGCCCTTGTCGAGCGGCGAGCTGCGCCTGGGCATTGCGCTCAGCCTGCTGGGCACGCCGTTCTTCCTCCACCTGCTGCTGCGGCTGCGCCGGGGCATGTTGTGAAGCGAGCTGTCTGATGGGAATGGGAACGCGCGAGCTCAGCGTCGAGGGGCGCCTGCACGAGGTCACGATCCAGTGCCGGCGCGGGTTGGTGACGGCGATCTGCGGACCCAACGGCGCGGGCAAGTCGACGCTGCTGTCGTGCCTTGCCGACCTCCAGCCGGTCACTTCGGGCAGCGTGAGGCTGGGCGGACGGCCGATGGCGTTCTCGTCACCGCGTGAGCGCGCGCGCTGGCTCGGCTACCTGCCGCAGAGCCCGGAGGTCGCCTGGGACGTTGCGGTCGAGGTGCTCGTCTCGCTTGGCCGCCTGCCCTGGAGCGACGCGCCCGCCGGCGAGAACGCGCAGGCGATCGAGGACGCGATCGCGGCGATGGACCTCGAGGAGCTGCGCCACCGACCGGTCTCGCGGCTCTCGGGCGGTGAGCGCGCCCGCGCGCTGATGGCGCGCGTGCTGGCGACCCGGCCCGGCTGGCTGCTCGCCGACGAACCGCTCGCCAGCCTTGACCTCGGCCATGGGGCCGCGCTGATGCGCCGCTTTCGCCAGCAGGCGCAGCAGGGGCGCGGGGTGGTGCTGGTGCTCCACGACCTTGCCACCGCGATGAACCACGCCGATCACGTCGTCGTGCTCGACAAGGGCCGGGTGGTCGCCGAAGGCGTTCCCGAAGTCGCGCTGACGCAGGAGCTGATCAGCCGCGTGTGGAAATGCCGCGCCCGCTGGCTCGGCGACCCGGGCGAACGGGCCCTTTCGGTCGCCTCGCCGTCCCCAGTCATGGAACGCGGCCTGCGCCCGCTCGACTGAGGCGGCTGGTTGGCGGATTGGCGCCCTTGTTGGTTGTTCATGGGGCGTGCTGCCTTGCTCCTAATCGGTCGTTGGTTCAGACTTTGCAAATGAACGAGAATCATTGGGTGTGGCCGGAGCGACGCGATCTTTACTATGCTTGCCTGATCCTAGCCGATCCCCAAACCAGCACAGCTCGAGCCAGCGAAGCGGCGGAAACGCTGTTGAACGATATAGAGCTTTATGACGATCCCCATCAGGGTAAAGGTACTTGGCTTTTTCCTGACGAATTACCTGTCGCCGATGACCTTGCGTTTAAGCTCCATGCACTCGCTGGCGCTGAGACATCAGGGGACTGGGGGCATGCTATCATAGGGCACCCCTCGTGGCCTAAGATCTGTGCTGATGCTCAGCACCTGATTGAGCTGATTCAACACAACGGACAAGGTGCGGCAAGAAACGTCCGGTAAAGGCAATCTGCCTTCGAAAACCGGACATTCGCCTACCGGCCCAGACGGCAAATGGAGCTCGAGCGGCGCTGCCCCTCGAAACGGTCGCGTTCTCCTTTCGTCACAGGTCTCGTCCGGCTGGGCCGATCTTCGTGTGAAATGCTCCGCGTTCGTCCGGAGGCGGTCGTGTTCGCTCTATAATGGATAGCGAACGAGAGCAGGCGCGGGGTCAGGGCTTCGCGACCGCAGGGACGGAACGAGACAGGCTGCGGGGCGATTTGCCTTGCGGTGCACGCCGATCCTTCGCTCCGCCCGTGGCGGCGACGCCGGTTTCTTGACCTATTTGAAGAGAGTGCACAGCCAACCATGTCCAGCCCGATCCATCAGCGCGCGCGCGAAGCCGCCGCGTCGGTCAACTCGGACCTCGTGCAGATCGCCAAGATCTTCCCGACCCCGCTCGCCAGTATCGTGCATCCAGAGGCCGAACGGCTCTGCCGCGAACTGACCGAGGTCATCCTCGCGCACGAGGCGGCCGATCCAGGTGTCAGCCATAGCAACCAGGGCGGCTGGCAGTCGCAGGACGATTTCCTCGCCTGGAGCGGCGAGGCGGGAGCCGAGCTGGTCGCCTTCGCGATCGCCTTCGCCAACCGCATGTCGGCCGTGCTCGATCCGGCCCACGGATTGGTCGCGGCCGATCTCGACTGGGCTTTCAACGCCTGGGCCAACGTCAACCGGTCGGGCCACGGCAACGTCAGCCACGCGCACCCGGGGGCCTATTGGTCGGCGGTCTACTGGGTCGACGACGGGCGGGAGCCGGGCGAAGAGGATTGCGGCGGCGAGCTGGAGTTCCTCGACCCGCGCGGCTCGATGCCGCTCATGCTCGCGCCCAGCATCAAGATGCGGATCGAGGGCTGCCTGCTGGCGGGGCTTCGCCACCAGGTGAGCCCGAAGTCGGGCACCTTGGTGCTGTTCCCGTCGTGGCTGCTGCATCAGGTCGCGGTGTTCACGGGCAAGCGCCCGCGCATCTCGATCGCGATCAACCTCGTACCGCCCATGGCGGGCTGAGCGCCGACGCCGCGAGGCGACGTGAAAAAGGCCCGGACGGCGTGGAAGCCGTCCGGGCCTTTTACGTGTTCGGGGTCTTGGCCGCGCCTACTTGCCCGAAAGGCCGCGCGCCTCGAGCATCGGTTCGAGCTCGGGGTCGTGTCCGGTAAAGTCGCGGTAGAGCACGTCGAGGTCCTTCGAGTGGCCCTGGCCCAGGAACGTCGTGCGGATGTGGTCGCCGTTGGCGCGGGTCATGCCGCCGTGCTTTTCCACCCAGTCCCAGCCGTCATGCGCAAGCACTTCGGTCCAGATGTACGAGTAGTAGCCCGAGGCATAGCCGTTGTCCCAGATGTGCCGGAAGTAGGGCGTGCGGTAGCGCGGCGGGATGAGGTCGGTGCGCAGGCCAAGGCTGGCGAGGGCCTGCTTCTCGAACTCAATCGGCGGCTGCGCAGCCTCTTCGGGGGTGAGCGTGTGCCACTTGATGTCGAGCATGGCCGCCTCGAGCGTTTCGCCAAAGCCCACGCTCTGGTTGAACTTGCCCGCCGCATCGATCTTGTCGAGCAGCCCTGCGGGCAGCGGCGCGCCGGTCTTGTAGTGCTTGGCGTAGTGCGCGAGCACTTCGGGCACGGTCGCGAAGTTCTCGTTGAACTGGCTGGGGAATTCCACGAAGTCGCGCGCGGTGTTGGTGCCCGAGAGCGCCGGGTACTGCTGATGCGCGAAGAAGCCGTGAAGCGCGTGGCCGAATTCGTGGAACATCGTCGTCACGTCGTCCCAGCTCGCGAGCGCGGGCTGGCCTTCGGCGGGCGGGTCGATGTTGAGCGTGTTGGCGATGACCGGCTTCTCGCCCAGCAGGTTCGACTGCTCGACGAAGTTGTTCATCCATGCACCGCCGCGCTTGGACGGGCGCGAGAACGGATCGAAGTAGAACAGGCCGAGCGGGGTCTTCCCGTCACTGTCGATCACTTCGTAGACGCGCATCGTGGGGTGGTAGACGGGCAAGTCGGTGCGACGCTTGAAGGTCAGCCCGTAAGTCTTGTTGGCGGCGTAGAACACGCCGTTTTCCAGCACGTTGTAGACCTCGAAGTAGGGCTTGATGGCGCTTTCGTCGAGGTCGTACTTCGCCTTGCGGACCTTCTCGGCGTAGTAGGTCCAGTCCCAGGGCTGGAGCGTGGTCACGCCGTCGGCCTTGGCGGCCTCGAGCAGCACGCCGGCCTCGCGGTCCTGCGTCGCGCGCAGCGCGGGCACGAAGCCCTTCATGAACGTCATCGCCTTTGCGGGCGTGTTGATCATGCGGTCGTACATCTGGAACGTGCCGAAATCGGGCTGGCCGAGCAGCTTGGCCTTCTTCGCGCGCAGCGTGGCGATCTTGGTGACGATACCGGTGGTGTCGTACTGGTCGCCCGAGGAGGCGCGGTTGATGCTTTCCTCGAAGACACGGCGGCGGCTCTCGCGGTTGGTGAGCTGCGCGAGCACGGGCTGCTGGGTGTAGTTGATCAGCGGCAGGACGTACTTGCCCGGCTTGCCGTCCTTGGCGGCGCGCTCGGCGGCGGCGGCGATCTGCGCGTCGGAGAGGCCAGCGAGCTGCTCCTTGCTGTCGAACACCACGGCGTGGGCGTTGTTGGCTTGCGTCAGCTGCTGGGCGAACTGGGTCTCGAGCGTCGAGATTTCGGTGTTCATTGCCTTGAGCTCGGTCTTCTGCGCGGGGCTGAGCAGGGCGCCGCGGTGGACAAACTTGGCGTACTGCGTCTTGAGCAGCATCGCGTCCTCGCCGGTGAGCGCCTTGCCCGCCGCGCTGTCGTGCACCGCCTTGACGCGGGCGAAGAGCTTGGGGTCGAGGTAGATCGCGTCTTCCATCGCGGCGATCTGGGGCGAGACTTCGGTGTCCACGGCGTCGAGCGCGTCGCTGGTGTTGGCCGAGGTCAGCTGGCTGAAGACGTTGTAGACGCGGTCGTAGAGGACGCCCGCGCGCTCCATCGCGACGAGGGTGTTCGCGAAAGTCGGCGCTGCCGTGTTGTTGGCGATGGCCTTCATCTCGGCGCGCTTCTGGGCGATGCCGGCCTCGATCGCGGGCTTCCAGTCGCTGTCCTTGATCTTGGCGAAGTCGGGCGCGTGGAAGGGCAGCGTGCTCGGCTTGGCGAAGACGCCATCATAGGGTGCAGTGGCCTTGGGGGCGGCATCGGCGGCGAGCGCGGGCGAGGCAAGGGTCATGGCTGCGGTTCCCGAAAGAGCAAGGCTGGCAAGGACAGCCGGTGCAGCGGCTGCAAGGAGCCGGTTCTTCATCGATGCAATCTCCAGATGGTCAACAGGCAAGCGACAAATGGGCGTGCCGGCGTTCTCGTTAGCGCCGGTTACCGGGCCTGAAGACGATGTCGTGGCGGGGGTTGAAGCGCGATGGGCCGGGCATTGCAAGCGCCAACTGGCGCTGTGAGCGCCTCTTGCTCAGATCGCCGCTGCGACGTCATTTGCTAAGCGAAACAAGACCCTCGCGGCAAAAATCTTGCGGGCGCGATCGTGCGGGGGCCCAGATGCACGAAACCACCGGGAGGCAGGGATGCCCCGGTGGTTTCGGGTCAGGGGAGACTGGCCCTGCGGGCCTTGCGGTCAGAGCTTGCGGAAGCGTCCTTGGGTCCAGACGCGAAAGTCGGGAGTCTCGGTGTCCTCGCGGGCAGCGTCATCACGCTGGCGGTCGAACACGAGCGATCCGGTCTTCCGGCTGAAGCTCGAGCGGCGGAACGGCAATTCGGCTCCGATGTTCATGGCATTCTCCTCTATCCAACCACTTCAACGCGCGCGCGGGCGCGTTGGTTCCCGGCTCGGGCAAATTTTTCACGGGTGGTGGCTGGCACGCTTTTCGCAACGCAGTTGGCCAGTTCGCCACGATCGCCGCGAGGACCCATGCCGCTATACGATTTCCACTGCCCCGAATGCACCGCCGCGTTCGAGCTGCTGATGCGCTCGAGCGACACGCCGGTTTGCCCGAATTGCGGCAACACCGCGCTCGAGCGGCTGGTTTCGCGGGTGTCCCCACCGGGCAAGTCGAAGGCGCTGATCGCGGCGGGGCGCGCGCGCGCCAAACGCGAGGGCCACCTCAGCAACTTCTGAGAGGCGCGGGTGCCGGAGCCGGCGGGGCGTGTCGTCTTCGCGACATTGTCGCGAAGCGTACCCTCAGCGCGTGCCCACGCCGCGTTCGAACTGGCTTTGCAGGCTGGCGAGCGCGCGCGCGGAGACGGGGGGCAGGGTGCGCGCGCTCTTGCCCTTGCGCAGCCGCGCTTTGTCCTTTTCGTCGGGCTCGACCACGCGCACGCGCACCGCGGCCTTGCCCTTGGCGAGCACCCCCAGTTCCTGCGCCGCGCCTTTCGAAAGGTCGAGGATGCGGGTGGGATCGCCGAAGGGGCCGCGGTCGTTGACGCGCACGAGGATGCGCCGCCCGGTGTCGAGCGCGGTGACTTCGACGTAGCTGGGCAGCGGCAGGTCCTTGTGCGCACCGGTGATCCACTTGGCGCGGAAGCGTTCGCCGCTGGCGGTCTGGTTGCCGCTTTCGTTGCCGTACCAGGTGGCATAGCCGAGCATGTCGTAACCGGGCTGCGCGCGCGGGGTGTAGCGCGCGCCGCGCACCGAATAGGGCGGCCCGATGCGCACCGGGGTGTCGCTTACCGGCCGGAAGCGGGTGCCCCCACCGCAGGCGGCAAGCGCGAGGCTCGAGACGAGGAGAAGCGCGAGCGCCTTGCGCACCCGATCAGTTCCGGCTGGCCGCGCTTTGCTCGCGGATCGCCTTGAATTCCGAGCCCGCCTTCCACGTCGGCCAGCGGCGCGAGGTGGCGAGGTCCCAGCCGATCCGGCCGATGAGATCGATGTCCTCGAGCGCGCCGGTCAGGTTCCAGTCGGGCCCGATCGCGTCGCAGGCCTGGTGGTAGCAGTTGCCGGTATAGGCATCGATCCAGTCCTGCCCGGCCTTGGTGCCGCCCTGTTCGAGGTTCGAGGCCCCCGCAATGCCCATCAGCAGCATCACCGGCACGCCGCGCTTGGCGAACGAGAAGTGGTCGGCGCGGTAGAACAGCCCGCGCTCGGGCAGGCCTTCGGGGGTGACGGTGCGCCCTTGCGTCCTGGCGACGCGCGCCATGTCGTCCTCGAGCGTGTCCTGCCCCTGGCCGACGAGGATCACGTCCTTGGCCGGGCCCGCCGTCTGGAGGATGTCGATGGCAAGGTTCGCCACCGTCTTTTCCATCGGCACGACCGGATTGGCCGCGTAGAATTCCGAGCCGAGCAGCCCGCGCTCCTCGCCGGTCCAGGCCGCGAAGACCACCGAGCGTTCGGGCGCGGGGCGGGTCTTCATGACGCGCGCGATGTCGAGGAGGGCCGCGACGCCGAGCGCGTCGTCGTTGGCGCCGGCGCGGTAGATGCGCCCTTGCGCGTCGGGCTCGCCCTTGCCGTAGGCGTCCCAGTGCGCGCCGAAGATCACCGCCTCGTCGGCGTGGGTGGTGCCTGCGATCTTGCCCAGCACGTTGTGGCTGGTGATCGTCTCGTGGGTGACGGGAACGTCGGCCGAGAAAGTCACGCCCTTGAGCACAACGGGCTTGAAGTCCTTCGAACGCGCCTGCTTCTCCAGCGCGGCGAGATCGAGCCCGGCGCGCGCGAAGAGGTCCTTGGCAACCGCGCCCTGGATCCAGCCCTGGAGCTGGAGCGGGGTCAGCGTGTCGGCGCTCTTGACCACGTCGTAGTTCTCGCCGCCCGGACTCTCTACCACGTTCCAGCCATAGCCCGCGCCGGCGGTGTCGTGGACGATCAGCGCGCCCACCGCGCCCTGGCGTGCGGCCTCCTCGAACTTGTAGGTCCAGCGCCCGTAATAGGTCATCGTGCGCCCGCCGAACTTGCCGTAGGGATCCATGCCCTTGGCCGCTTCGAAGTCGGGGTCGTTGACCAGGAAGACGACGACCTTGCCCGCAAGGTCCGCGCCCTTGAAGTCGTCCCAGCCGCGTTCGGGAGCCTTGACCCCGTAGCCCACGAAGACGACCGGGGCCTTGTCGATGACGGCGGCATCGGCGGGACGCAGTGTCGAGACGTAGATGTCCTTGGTGCGATCGACCGCGAGCGCGCCCTTGGGCGTCTGGAAGGCAAGCGTGCGGGGCGTGCCCAGCTTCGTGTGCAGCAGCGGCACGGCCTGGACCCACTGGCCGTCCGGCCCGGCAGGCTCGAGGCCTTCGTCCTGCATGCGCGCGATGAGGTAGCCGATCGTGCGCTCGTCGCCCGCGGTACCCGGTGCACGGCCCTCGAAAGTGTCCGAAGCCATCGTCGTGACGTCGCGCGCGATGCGCTTGGTGTCGAGGGCGAGGGGGGCGGAAGTGGCGGATGCCGTCTGGGCTTCGGCGGAAGCGATCGGAAGAGCGGCCAGCGCGCTGGCGAGGCAAAGCAGGGTACGGTTCAGCATGGTGCGCATTCTAGGGCGACAGGCGCGAAGGACAAGCGCGGAGCCTGTGCGAGATGTGCAAAGCTCTGTTCGAATGGGGTTTCGCAAGGCCGATCGGAACCGCGCGCATTGCATGCGTGTTGCTAGGCTCGGAGCGAAAGGAGAGCCATGTTCGAGGTCATGACCATGGGGCCGCGCGACCGCGCGCGCTGGGGCGAAATCACCGCCGTGATCGCGCGGTTCGGGCTCGAGGCGCTGGCAGTGCGGCTCGGGCTGGGGGAGGGCAAGCGGAGCGACGGAGATTCCGCATCCGAGCGCGACCTGCCCAGCCGCACCCGCCGCGCTCTCGAGGCGCTGGGGCCCACCTTCGTCAAGTTCGGGCAGATCCTCGCCACCCGCCGCGACCTTCTCTCGGACGAGTGGATCGCGGCCTTCGAACGCCTGCAGGACGAGGCGCCGACGCTGCCGTTCGAGGATTTGCGCGGCCAGGTCGAAGCCGCGCTCGGTGCCCCGCCCGAGGAGGTCTTCGACGAGTTCGATCCACAGCCGCTCGCCGCGGCCTCGATGGCGCAGGTCCACCGCGCGCGGCTGGCCGACGGCACCGAGGTCGCGGTCAAGATCCGCCGCCCGGGCATCGCGGCCCGGATGGAGGCGGACATGCGCATTCTGCGCCGGCTTGCCGGACTCGCCGAGGCGCGTTCGCCCGCACTGCGTCGGCTTGCGCCCCGCCCGATGATCGAGCAGCTCGGGCGCGACATTCTCGAGGAGCTCGACTTCACGCAGGAGGCGCGTAACGCCGAGCGCCTGCGCGAGGACCTTACCGATCTTGCGCGCGTCACCGTGCCGCGCATCCATTGGGCGCACACCGGGCCCGACCTCCTGGTGATGGACTTCATCGAGGGCACGCCGCCGCGCAGCGCACAGGCCTTGCGGGCGAAGGGCATCGATCCCGAGGCGATCGCCGCGCTCGGCGCCGAGCTGGTGCTCGAGATGGTGCTCGTCAACGGGCGCTTCCACGCCGACCCGCACCCTGGCAACCTCCTGTGCCTCGCGCCCGATCGTCTCGCGCTGATCGACCTTGGTTCGGTCGGCACCATCGCCCCGCGCCGCAGCCACGAGTTCCTGACCTTCATCCTCGCCCTGCGCGCGGGCGATCCGGCGGGCGTGGCCGACACCCTCGCGCTGTGGTCGCAGACCGGCGACGTTTCGCGCGAGCGGCTGATGGTCGCCGCCGAGCGGCTGGTCGCGCGCCACTCCACCGGGCCGCTGGTGCTCAGCGCAATGGTAGCCGACTTCTTCCCGCTCCTGCGCGAGGAGGGGCTGGTGCTGCCGCCCGACCTCGTCCTCATCTTCAAGGCGATGGTGACGATGGACGGGGTCCTATCGGGCATCGCGCCGGGCTTCGACTTGTCCGAGGCGCTGGGCGCCATGCGTCTGCGGCTGATCACGCACCGTCTCTCGGGGCTGGCGCGGCCCGAGCGCGGCGAGGCGCTGCTGCTCGAACTCGCGCGCGTGGCCGATCAGGCACCGCGCCTGATGCGCGCGGCGAGCGCGCGGCTGGAACGCGGCGAGGAGGCACCACCGGGCGAGGAGGCCACCGCCCGGGCGGTGCGCCGTGCAGGTGCGCTGGTCGGCGCCGCGCTCGTCGCCCACGCGTTGATCGGCGTGGTGGCGCGGCTGGTCGGCTGAGAGGCGCGGAGCCGGGTCAGGCCGTGATCGCGGCGCGGCGGGCGGAGGGAACCCTTTCGCACCCGGCAGGTTGCAAACCTCCATGGGCCCGTCGCTATGGGTCCGGCTGACCGGAGTTCCCGCCCCCTTCATGCGCATTCTCTTTCGTATCCTGCCGCTTGCCGCGCTGGCGCTCGCCCCGGCGCTGCCCGCGCCCGGCCATGCCGCGCAGACGCCCGTCGAAGCCGTCGAAGCCGTCGAGGCCGCCGCGACCGGCGCGAGCTCGGACAGCGCAAGCTCGGACGGCTCCACCACCGCCCCCGCCAGCGAGGCGCCGAGCGACCCTTATGGGCGCGGCACCCCGCGTGGGATGGTCCAGGGACTGATCGGCGCGCTCGCCGACGGCGACGAAGATGAGGCCGCGGTCTTCTTCGAGGATGCCGACAACGGCGCGACCCGCGCGCGCCAGCTCGAGGCGGTGCTCAACCAGGGCGGCTCGCTCAACGCCTTCGCCGAGCTGTCCGACAAGAGCGAGGGCGTGCTCGACGACGACCTCCCGCCCGAGCAGGAATATGTCGGCAACTTGGGCGACAAGGGCAAGACGCCGATCGTGCTGACCCGCTCGCAGGAGGCGAACGGCACCGTGATCTGGCAAGTCTCGCGCCAGACCAGCGACATCGTCGGGCGCATGAACCCGCAGACCACCACGCTCGAGGACAACGGCGAGATCGAGGTCGCGGGTGCCGGGCTCGAGGACTGGGGCGTGCTGTTCGGGCTTGCCGCCGTGGTGTTCCTGGCGTTCCAGCTCGTCACCACGGCCCTGCTGGCGATCGCGCGGCGGCTGGTGCGCAACGCCGATG
This sequence comes from Novosphingobium profundi, assembly GCF_018491765.1. GTDB lineage: Bacteria > Pseudomonadota > Alphaproteobacteria > Sphingomonadales > Sphingomonadaceae > Novosphingobium > Novosphingobium profundi. The sequence goes on from NZ_JABWCU010000001.1 coordinate 181,322, forward strand.
CCAATGCGGCACTTGGCTTCGCGCGCACCGCGATGCCGCCCTTCAGCCTGTTCCTCGCCAGCATCGTCATCCGCATCTGGGCCGACAGCCTGCCGGTCTCGATCATCGCGCGCCAGTATATGCTGAAATACATCGGCCTGTTCTCGGCCGCCGCGCTGACGTGGTTCCTGGTCCGCCTGATCGACGCGATTTCGCACATGGTGATTGCGCGCATGGAGGCGCGGGGCCAGCGCCAGGTGGTCTCGGTCGCCTCGCTGCTTCGCCGCACCGCCAAGATCCTGCTGCTGTTCGGCGTGCTGGTGGCGATCCTCGACACCTTCGGGATCGACGTGACGACGGGCATCGCGGCGCTGGGCATCGGCGGCATCGCGCTGGCGCTCGGCGCGCAGAAGACGGTCGAAAACCTCGTCGGCTCGGTCTCGCTGATCGCCGACAAGCCGGTGCAGATCGGCGACTTCTGCAAGATCGGCGACGTGCTCGGCACGGTCGAGGACATCGGCATCCGCTCGACCCGCATCCGCACGCTCCAGCGCACCGTGGTGACGATCCCCAATGGCGACCTCTCGGCGCAGAAGATCGAGAACTACGCGCGGCGCGATCGTTTCCTGTTCAACCCGGTGATCGGGGTCGAATACGGCATCGGCTCGGCCAAGCTGCTCGAGGCGGTCGAGGCGATCGAAGGCGTGCTCGAGGGCAACGACCGCATCGTTCGCCCGGGCTACCGCGCGCGCTTCGTCGCCTTCGGGGCCAGTTCGCTGAACATCGAGATCTTCTCCTACATCGCCGCGGCCGACTACGACGAAAGCCTGGTCATCCAGCAGGACCTGCTGCTGGTGATCTTCGCGACGCTGGAGAAGGCCGGGATCGGCATCGCCTTTCCCACCCAGACGCTGCAGATCGCGCGCGCGGGCGGCACCTCGCCATCCGCGCTGCCGGCGCGGCCTGAACGTGGGGCTGCGCCAGTGCAGACGGTTCTCGACGATCCGGACGATGCGCCGCAGGACAGCCCGCACGCGGTCGACGACGACGATGCGGACGGCGAGGATGTCACCCCCGCCTGAGCGCGCCTACTTGCGCTTGGGAGCGGTCTTGCCCTTGGGCGGGCAGAGCTTGCGGTCGCCCTGCTTGCAGGCGGCGACGATCTTCTCCCACTCGGCCTGCTCGGCGTCGTACTTGGCCACGTCCTTCCGGTGGGCGCTGAGCGCGGCCATGTAGGCAGCTTCGTCGCTCTCGCTCTTGGTGCGCGCGGCGCGCACGGCGTCGTCGTGTGCCTTGCGGCTGGCGAGCGTGCTCTGCGCGGCGTCCTGCGCCAGTTCCGCCTGGACCCGGTTCGCCTCGACGCGCGCGGCAACGGCGGGATCCTCGGCAGGCGCCGTGGGTGCGACCGGGGTCTGCTCGGGGACTTGCGCCTGGACGGGGACGGCCATCAGGGTGCAGATCGCTAGCGTCAGGGGCAGCACGGGGCGCATTCTCGGTTCCTTTCTCCGGGGCGCGGTGATCGCGCGCCGATCTCGGGAAAGTCTTACCGTTGCAAGCGCTTGGAGCAAAGGCCGATCAACGTGTCGGACCACCGGCCCGCCCCGGGGGATCGTCGGGGCGGGTCGGGGCTGTCACGGGGCGATGGCTAGCGCGAGACGCGCAGGCCCCGTGCATCGAGCATGGCAAGCCGGCTGGGATCGCCGCGCGCCTCGAGCCGCGCGGCGAGCATCGTGTCGCGGTCGGCATAGGCCCGGCCAAGCGATTCCACGCGGCATTCGCGCATCTGGGCGTGCTCGCGCAACTGGCGCAAGTCGGCGTAGCCGCAGACCCGCTTGACGGCCGAGCCTAGCCGCACGTCGAGCGTGGCAAGACCGTCCGCGCTGTCGAGGTCGAGATCGGTGTAGCGCACCAGCACGGTGGGCAGGTCGTTGGAGATGGCCCGTTCGACGACGACGTCGGCAAGGGCTGGGGTGGTGAGCAGCGCACCGCCAAGCGCGCAAAGGGCATAGGCAAGCTTTCTCATGGTCGTTCTCCTCATATCGGTTGCGCACAGGGAGACGGGCTCCGGCGCGAGAGCGCCGGAACGAGCTTTGCGTGGAATTAGTCTCAAAAGGTTCGCGTGCCGGGCGGGCTGCGTCATCGGGCAGCAGGCGGGCACGGTGCGTTGCGCGTGGCGGGGTTTCGCGTGTCGGACGAAATCGGCAAAAGCTGTCGGCGGACCGTGTCCGCTGTCTCGGCCTGCCGATCCACCCTGCCATCCAGTCTCGTAGCCCCTGTTTCCGGCCCGCTGGGCGGGGCTCGGCAGGCGGGGGCGAGCGGGCTGTCCGGCCGGGTGCCGTCGTTGCCGCAACTTGTCTTTGGGGCGACCTCTCCCTGCGATGAGTCGGGGTTATACGCCTCGTCGCGCGAGATGGCAAAGTTTACAAAAGCGCACGTGGTGCAGGGCGGTCGCTGGCTGCGACGAAGCGTTTATCGTGGAAAATAAGCTACGTAAGTATCCGGATGACTAATGGCCCTGCCCGGAAGATGCACAATTTTGCACGATTCGTCGCCGTAGGGGCTCAGCGCGCGCAGTGTTCGTAATAGCCTGCACGGCACGCCGAAACGTCGTGGCGCCACTCGGCCATCGCGGCCTCGTAATCGGCGCGGGCGCGGGCGTAGCTGCGCCGGTCGTCGTCGGCGGCGCTGCGGCCTGCATCGTGGTCGCGCATATCCTGGGCATAGTTCGAACCGCTGCGGCTCTGGTAGCCGCCGCGCGCGTCGCGGGCGTCGCGCCAGTCCTGCCAACCTTGCGCATAGCGCGCATCGCGCTGCTGGACATAGGCGGCTTCCTCGCGGTTGAGGCGGCGGATCTCGGCCGCGTCGGCCTCGCGCGCCGCGCGCGAACGCATCGCGGGGTCCTTGGGATCGTCGGCCAGCGCCGGTGCGGCCAGAACGGAAACGAGCACGGCCAATGCCGGTGCCAAGCGCGATACCCTCATGTCAAACCCCGATTTATTCGTGTCCCTACGCTCTTGTAACGTAGGATGCGCAACCTTTGCAAAAGCGATGCGACGAAACGTTCCACCGCTCGTCGCAAACTGCCCACGTATCGGCGGCGGGCCAGGCAGGTCGCGAAACGGGGCAGGGGCATTGCGCTTGGCAGGGCTGCGCCTATCTACGGAGAAATCCTCGGCCCGCCACCTTGATTGGCGCGAACAAATCTGGAACAAAGCCCCCCATGAGTCTCACCCACATCACCGTGCGCGGCGCGCGCGAGCACAACCTCAAGGGTTTCGACATCAGCCTGCCGCGCGACAAGCTGATCGTCATCACCGGGCTTTCGGGTTCGGGCAAGTCCAGCCTTGCCTTCGACACGATCTACGCCGAGGGTCAGCGCCGCTACGTCGAGAGCCTCTCTGCCTATGCGCGCCAGTTCCTCGAGATGATGCAGAAGCCGGATGTGGAGCACATCGACGGCCTCTCGCCCGCCATCTCGATCGAGCAGAAGACGACCAGCCGCAACCCGCGCTCGACGGTCGCGACGGTGACCGAGATCTGGGACTACATGCGTCTCTTGTGGGCGCGCGTGGGCGTGCCCTATTCGCCCGCCACCGGCCTGCCGATCGAGGCGCAGACCGTCTCGAACATGGTCGACCGGGTGATGGAACTGCCCGAGGGCACGCGCCTCTACCTCCTCGCCCCCGTCGTGCGCGGGCGCAAGGGCGAGTACCGCAAGGAATTGGCCGAGTGGCAGAAGGCGGGCTACACCCGCGTGCGCATCGACGGCGAGCTCTACGCGATCGAGGATGCGCCTGCGCTCGACAAGAAGTTCAAGCACGACATCGAGGTCGTGATCGACCGTATTGCGGTGAAAGACGGCATTCAGACCCGCCTGGCCGACAGCTTCGAACAGGCGCTGAAACTGGCCGAGGGGCTGGCCTACGTCGATCTTGCCGAGGGCGTCGTGCCCGGGCGCGAGGCGGAAGGGGCCGATGCCACCGGCACGAACCTAAAGGGGGCCGGGCTCCCCGCCAACCGCATCGTGTTCTCGGAAAAGTTCGCCTGCCCGGTCTCGGGCTTCACGATCGAGGAGATCGAGCCGCGCCTGTTCTCGTTCAACGCGCCGCAGGGGGCGTGCCCGGCCTGCGATGGCCTGGGCGAGAAGATGGAGTTCGACCCCCAGCTCGTCGTTCCCAACGAACTGCTGTCGCTCAAGCAGGGCGCGCTCGTGCCCTGGGCCAAGTCGAACCCGCCGAGCCCCTACTACATGCAGGTGCTCGCGAGCCTGGCCGCCCACTTCGGCTTCGACCTCAAGACCCCGTGGCAGGACCTGCCTGGCGAAGTGCGCCTCGTCATCCTCTACGGCACCGCGGGCGCGCCCGTGCCGCTGACCTTCAAGGACGGGCGCAAGGAATACACCGTCACCAAGCCCTTCGAGGGCGTGATCGGCAATCTCCACCGCCGCCTCGTCCAGACCGACAGTGCGCTGATGCGCGAGGAGCTGACCCGCTTCCAGACCGCGCAGCCCTGCGAGGTCTGCGGCGGCAAGCGCCTCAAGCCCGAAGCGCTCTGCGTGCGGCTGGCCGAGAGCGACATCGCCGACGCCGCGCGGCTCTCGGTCGCCGACGCCTATGCCTGGTTCGGCAGCCTCGAAGAGAAGCTTACCAGCCAGCAGGCGCAGATCGCCAAGGCCATCCTCAAGGAGATCAACGAGCGCCTCGGTTTCCTCAACAACGTCGGGCTCGATTACCTCAACCTCGACCGCACGAGCGGAACCCTTTCGGGCGGCGAAAGCCAGCGTATTCGCCTCGCCAGCCAGATCGGCTCGGGGCTTTCGGGCGTGCTCTACGTGCTCGACGAACCCTCGATCGGCCTGCACCAGCGCGACAACGACCGCCTGCTCGAAACCTTGAAGCGCCTGCGCGATCTCGGCAACACGGTGATCGTCGTCGAGCACGACGAGGACGCCATCCGCACCGCCGACTACGTGGTTGACCTCGGCCCCGGCGCGGGCGTCCACGGCGGCGAGGTCGTCGCCGAGGGCACGCTCAAGGAAGTGCTCAAGAGCAAGTCCAGCCTCACCGCCCAGTACCTCACCGGCAAGCGCAAGATCGAGGTCCCCACGAAGCGGCGCAAGGGCAACGGCCACAAGGTCGTCGTCCACAACGCGCGCGCCAACAACCTCACCGGGGTGACCGCCGAGTTTCCGCTCGGCACCTTCTGCTGCGTCACCGGGGTCTCGGGCTCGGGCAAGTCCTCGCTCACCATCGACACCCTCCAGGCCGGCGCCAGCCGCACCTTGAACGGCGCGCGCGTGATCGCGGGACCGCACGACAAGATCACCGGGCTCCAGCATTGCGACAAGGTGATCGAGATCGACCAGTCGCCGATCGGGCGCACCCCGCGCTCGAACCCGGCGACTTACACCGGCGCCTTCACCCAGATCCGCGACTGGTTCGCCGGGCTGCCGGAATCGGAAGCGCGCGGCTACAAGCCCGGGCGCTTCAGCTTCAACGTCAAGGGCGGGCGCTGCGAGGCCTGCCAGGGCGACGGCCTCATCAAGATCGAGATGCACTTCCTCCCCGACGTCTACGTCACCTGCGAGGAATGCGGCGGCAAGCGCTACAACCGCGAGACGCTGGAAGTGAAGTTCAAGGGCCACTCGATCGCCGACGTGCTCGACATGACCATCGAGGACGCGGTCGAGTTCTTCAAGGCCGTGCCTCCGATCCGCGACAAGATGCAGATGCTCACCGAAGTGGGTCTGGGCTACATCAAGGTGGGCCAGCAGGCGACGACGCTTTCGGGCGGCGAGGCGCAGCGCGTCAAGCTTGCCAAGGAACTCGCGCGCCGATCCACCGGACAGACCCTCTACATCCTCGACGAGCCTACCACTGGTCTCCACTTCGAGGACGTGCGCAAACTCCTCGAGGTGCTCCACCGTCTCGTCGAGCAGGGCAACTCGGTCGTCGTCATCGAACACAACCTTGATGTGATCAAGACCGCCGACTGGATCATCGATCTCGGGCCGGAAGGCGGCGTGCGCGGCGGTGAGATCGTTGCCGTCGGCACCCCCGAACAAGTCGTGAAGAACGACCGTTCGTTCACCGGGCACTACCTCAAGCCGTTGCTTTGACGATGCGCAAGGGGTGAAAACACCCTTGCGCATCATCGCGTTTCCTCACTTCGACAGCCTGGCAAAGGCGGGAAGCTGGAGCATTCCTGGGCTGCCTTAACCGGGAGGAATTCGAGGGCCATTGCCCTCGCGTTCCTCAAATCGGCGACCTCGGTTTGCCACGTGTTCAATCGGCCGTCATGCCTGCCTCGGCGTGAAGCCCGTAGCTGCTTCAAGGTGAAGGGCACTTTCGCGCTCTTGGCCCAGATCCTCGCCCCCCGGCTCGCAATGGCGCGCTCTACAGGGCATCACTTCGAACCTTACCCAGCGCGAGGTTCGCAGTTGTAGCGATCACTTCGACGGCTTGTGCTTGCGCTGCGCCATCGCGCTCCAAATGCATGGGAGGAATGGTCACGCCATCGTGCGCGAAAAGTGGCTCAACACATGGAGCGGTCCCCGGATTCCGGGGATGATCGAGGAGGGCGATCCGTACGGGCGCGAACTCGAACGCGATCTCGATCAGGGTTTGGAAGACCTGTACGCGTTGGATTTCCGCAGGGACGGCAACGACGACGTGCGTACGCGGGTGGGTTCGCGTGCAGCGTGATGGCAGAATTGGTGCTCCTAATTTCGTCGAGCCTTATCGTCGGGTTGGAAAGCACTTTCACTTTCGATGAGGTGTGCAGCTTGGCGGCGCGTTTCGCAATTGAGGCGTGCAAGCGCCAGCTTGATATGGTTGTCGACGGTCGAGGGTGCGATCTCGAGTTCCCGGGCAATTTCCTTGGACGATTTTCCATCCATTACGAGCCGTAGACATTCAATTTGGCGGTTACTCAGCCAACCATGGGTCTTCGAATAAGGCATGTTTGTCAGCATCTTCTTTGTGATCCACGATGCATTGTTTGTATATATTTTGTATTTGCAGGCCATGTGAAAACTATGTAATTGACCTTATCTTCTGATAATTTATGTCATGAATTCAGATGTTTGGTCTAATTCTCTAGTCGATTAAAGTCTTAACAGGCCCTTAAGGATGCTGGGGGTTGGTTAGTGATTTGGCTAGTTCGCCGCAGCGCGAGACAGATCGTGTTCATTCTTGGCAAGGTTAGCGGGCGTTAGGCGGATTTGCCGTAGCTCCGGAGGGGACCTTGGAGCGGGGGCGTTCCTGGGTGCTGCTATCTGTCGGTTCTGTCGCGCGCCGACCCGCCATAACCCGACGCTCTGTCGGCGTACGCCAAAAGGTGACGCCGACAGGATTGGCTTGTGGTGAAGCAGTTCTTGGCCGCCGAACACGCGAAAAAAGATCAGGTTCATGCCGGTAAGTGAGGTTGTCCGCGCCGGACTTGTTAACGCACTTCACACGCATGGTATTCGAACTTAGTCGAAATCTGAAATCGGGTGATTCGGCGTGGGGGTATTTTGGTGCGGCTATCGGAACGGTTGACGATCGCCCGAAAATTGGAACTGCATGATTTTCGGCCGACTGGCTTTGACTACATGCGCCTCGTTCTGGCCTGTCTGGTCGTCGTAACCCATGCCCCGACGATTGCCCGCGGCGAACAGGCCGGGGTTGATTTCTTCAACTCCGCACTGGCCGCTCCGCTCAAATTCGTATTGCCGGCCTTCTTTGCCTTGAGCGGGTTCCTCGTGGCGGGCAGCATGGAGCGCTGCAAGTCCTTGGCGATGTTCCTCATGCTGCGGGGTATCCGCATCTATCCGGCACTGGTCTGCGAAGTCCTGCTTTCCGCGTTTCTCGTGGGGCCGCTGGTCACCTCGCTGCCCTGGAAGGCCTACTTTTTCGACCCGCAGTTCTTTCGCTACCTCGTCAACGTCACGGGTCACATCAGCTATCGGTTGCCGGGGGTGTTCGCGACGGCGCCCAAGCCGGATGTCGTGAATGGCCAGTTGTGGACCGTGCCCTGGGAACTGATCTGCTATCTTTGCCTGTCCGTCCTCATCCTCCTGGGGCTGGGGCATCGCAGGCGACTGATCCTTTGGGCGATCGGCGCGATGATCCTCGTCGCCGCGACGACGAATTCCATCGAACATGGCGGCTTCACGGTCCTCGTCGGGCATGTCTGGGGATTGGATCTGCTGGTCTATTTTTCCGCCGGCGTCGCGTTCCATCTCTACCGTGGCGAACTGCCCTGGAGTTGGGAGTTGTTTGGCATGTGCGTGCTGGCGGCGTGCATCCTGATGTTCTTCGTGCCGGGAGGGCAGTACCTGGCGCTCTTTCCAACCGTGTACGCGACGGTTTTCCTGGGAACCTGCAGTCCGCGCATGGTCCTGCCGAGCGGATTGGCCGACTGTTCCTATGGTGTCTATCTCTATGGTTACGTCATCCAGCAACTGGTGGCGGACCAGTGGGCGTGGTCGCGCACGAGCGCGCTCAATGTCGCTCTCGCTCTGCCGCTTAGCATCGGTGCGGGGCTGCTTTCCTGGCATTTGTTCGAAAAGCCGGTCATGAGGTTGCTTCGGCCAAGATTGAAGGCCTTCGAGGAGAAGTGGCCCCGGAGGCGACGTGATCGGCGCAACACGGTCGCCGGGGCGCATTTGGGATCGGATTAACCATAAGAGCAGGATTTCGGCTTAGTCGAACTTCCCAAGCGCATGCTCATCCTGGCCCACCAGGCCACCCGTGTTTGCGAGATCGAACGTGAAAGTCCGGAAAATGACGCCAGAACCCATCGTGAGTGTCATCATTCCCACGTACAACCGCGCATCGACGATCGCGGCCGCCGTCGAGAGCATTTTGGGCCAGACTTGCGCGCAGATCGAAGTCATCGTCGTCGACGATGGGTCGCAAGATGACACCGCGCGGGTCATGGCGGCGCTTACGGATCCACGCTTGCGCTATGTCGCCTTGCCCCGCAACGCGGGCGCCTGCGCCGCGCGCAACCATGGTATCGAACTGGCGCGGGCCGATATCCTGGCCTTTCAGGACAGCGACGACGTCTGGCACCCGACCAAGCTCGAGCGCCAGCTCGCCGTGCTGGGCGCGGCACGCGACCGCGTGATCTATTGCGGCTTCATGCGCTGCGAGGATGGCGTCGCGGCCTATACGCCCCATTCGGGCATCGCGCCGCGCCGAGGGCGCATCGTGGCTCCATTGCTCGAAGGCAATTTCGTCAGCACGCAGACACTTCTGGTTCCGCGCGCATGCCTCGACGCGGTCGGCGGCTTTCACGAGACTTTGGGGCGCCTGCAGGATTGGGAACTGGCGATCCGGCTCAGTGGGCTCTACGAATTCGACCTGGTCGATGAGCCGCTTGTTCACGCCTATATGACCCCTGGCAACATTTCGAGTAACCTCAAGGCTTACGTGGACGCGATGGAGACGGTTCTCGATTTGCATGGCGCGGTCTTTGACGAATATCCGCAGGCGGGGGCTCTCATTCGCTGCAATCTTGCGCATCACCTGTTCGCTCTCGGGCGGATGGGTGAGGGCAGGGGGCAACTGAAGATGGCCCGCGCGCTCGGGCACCACCGGCGTACCTCGGCGGGACTTTGGTCTCTCTCGCTGCTGGGCGCGTACCTCTATCGAGCGGTGTTCAAGCTGGTGGCGTCCGGGCGCTGGCGCTGGCATGCGCGCGTGACGCGCCGGATGATCGCCAAGGGCCTGATTCCGCAGAGTGAACTTCCCGTTCGCCCGGCCCCTGCAGGCGGCCAGCCCGTGCACGGCAAGCCAGGCGTGTCCGGGTGCTGAAACTCGCGCGCGCCCGGACCAATCGTGCAGCGCTTGCACCGCAAGGGGACGGCTCGGACCTGACGGGGCGGACCGCCCATGGCAGCGCGGTCGCCATATCCGCGCAGCTTGCCCGCGTGGTGGTTCAGTTCCTCGCCCTTGCCGGCCTCGCCCGCCTGCTGACGCCGGCGGATTTCGGCCTTGTCGCCATGGCCAACGCGGTGACGGCGCTCTCCGCCGTCTTTATCGAGCCGGGGGTCACCTTGACGACCGTGCAACGTCGCGAGCTGGACCAGGCAGCGTCCAACATCTTGTTCTACGCCAGCGCCGCGATCGGGTTGGTCTGCATGGCCTTGCTGGTCGCGCTGGCGCCCCTGGCGGGCTGGTTTTTCGCGGATGATCGGGTCGCGGGGCTGGTGATCGCCTTGGCCGCCTCCATCCCGGTGGTTGCGGCGGGGCGCCAGCATGCGGCCATCCTGCGCCGCACGATGCGCTGGAAGCCGCTGGAACTCTCCAGTCTGGTCGGGCAGGCGGCCGGGGCCGTTTGCGCGCTTGCCTGCGCGTGGTTCTTCCATAGCGGATACATGGCCCTGGTCGTGCAGGTCTGGGTCGCGGCCGTGGTGACGGCGGGGCTTCTTTGGTGGTGGTGTCCTTGGCGGCCAACTCTGGGTTTCAAGGGGCAGGCGCCAGGGGCGGTGCTGGGTTTCGGCGCCTCGTTCACCCTCTCGCAGTTCCTGAGTTATCTACAGCGCCAGATCGACGACATCCTGATCGGCTGGCGGTGGGGCGCGGCGCCGCTGGGCTTCTACAACCGGGCGTACCTGCTCCTTGCCATTCCCACGCAGCTCATCACCGCCCCGTTCAATGCGACAATCGTGCCGGCCTTGAGCCGAGTTCAGGCCGAGCCCGAGCGCTGGCGCAGGATCTACCTCGAAGCACTTGGCCTCACGGCGATGGTCTCCTCAGGCATCACGGCGATCCTGATCGCCTGTTCGGATGCCGTCATCCTGATCACGTTCGGGAGCCATTGGGACCAATCCCGGGAGATCTTCCTGACATTGTCCGTTTCCCTGTTTTCTCTCAACCTCCTCGCGACGGTGAACTGGATCTACGTCTCGCTGGGTCGGGGCAAGTCGCTCATGGTCTGGTCGATCGTCTCCACGCTCGCCCTGCTTCTGGGGTTCGCCCTGGCCATCGCGGGAGGGCCGCTCGCAATGGCCAGGGCCTACAGCGGAACGATGCTGCTGCTCTTCCTGCCAGGGATGTTTCTTGCGAGTCGGGCGAGCCCGGTCTCCTTTGCGCAGGTACTACGGCAGGTTGCCTTCCCACTTGGTGCGGGAATCGCCAGTGCCCTGTTCGGGCGCTTTCTCCACGGGCAACTTGGCCTGTTTGCACCGATCGTCTCGGGCGTGATCGTGGGCCTGGCGACGGCTACGCTCTATGGCGGGGCAACCGTGATGATCTGGCGGCTCGATCCCTGTTTTGATCCCGTGCGCCAGCGCACGCGGCGCGTAATGCAAGACGTCCTGCTGCGGCGAAAGGCAGGCCAGGCGGCGAAGATCCGCTTGAATCTAGCGAAGTTCGCGCGATCGGGCCCGGCCCGGCACCGCGATGATGACGGTGTCGGGGAACGCCATTAGCCGGGCCGAATGCGCCTGCCACGCCGCAAGTCGGAAACCCAGCTTTTCGAGAATGTCCCTCGGATCGGTGTCCGGCGCAAGGTGGAGATGGGCCATCCAGACCGCGCCCCCGCATTCCTCGGGGAATGTGCGCGGAGCACCGGGCGGCTCGAGCTTCAACGTCCTGTGCGCCTGGGTCCAGGCATATCCGCTGGCGATCGCGGCGACGCGCTGGCGGGCGTTCGCGCTTTGGGGGGGCGGCCCCAACACGGAGGGATCGAGCGCGAAGATGCGCGTTTGCGGGCAGGCTTTCTGGCGGGCGACGAGATGGGGGACCGCCTGCGTGAAGTTGCGTTGTCCGGCCACCGTCAGGCACGCGACGGACAAGCTTGCCAGGGCGGTGACCACGAGCGCGTGGGGCCAGTAGCTCTTCTCGCCGAGTCGATCCTGCACCAGCGCGGCGAGGAGGGCGGCGACCAGCACGCCCAGCGCGATGACGTGCCGCTCGATCAGGACATGGGTGGCAAGATTGACCAGCGTGTAGCCCAGAACGGCGAAAAGCAGGCCGAGGGCCATGGCGAAGGCGAAGCCTCCTGCGCCGTCACCGTCATGCGCAGGGCGGCGCAGGGTCCGGATCGTCAACAAGGGATTGGCAAGGCAGGCCAAGGCTATGACCATCGCGAGGTCGCGGCCAAAGCCCGCCATGTCGATGCGATAGGGGGACGGAACCGTTTCGAAGCGCGCACCGTTGCGCAGGCACGCGATCATCACCAGGAGCCCGCAGGCAAGGACCAGCAAGGTGCCGAGTGCCGCCTGCCGACGCCTACCACGGCAATGGGCGACGACGCATCCGCCAAGAACCGCCACGCCAGCCAGGAACTGGGTGTAGTTGAGGGCCGCCAGAGTGCAGGCGAGCAGCGCTGCCCCCAGGGTCCGCCGTCTGCTGGGAACAGGAACGAAGTCCCCTCGCAGCACCAGCACGAGGCTTGCAAGAACCATGAGCGCAGCGAAATAGGCGCGTTGTTCGGCGAAGTATTCCACCACGAAGAAGCCTGGCAGCAGCGCCAGGCAAAAGTGAAACGCGAACCGGCGGTGCTCGCGCCCTCGCTGTGCGCTTGCCAGCGCCAGGAACAGGCCAAGTGGCAACAGGTTTGCAAGGCGTCCGAACAGAACCGACTGAGGAAGGATCCCGGCCAGGGCCCGCATCAATGCATAGTAGGCCGGCGGGTGCCCGGTATCTCCCGACCACATCGCGAAACCGGCGCTCCACGTGCGGTTCGGCTCGGTGAAGAGCATCGTCCAGAATTCGTCGATCACCGGATCGCGCAAGGCCGAGACACGGCAAAGGGCGATGACGACCAGCAGGAAGAATGCGGGCAAAAGCCACTGATTCCAACGCATGTCGCCCCAGCCCCGCATCGCTTTGGCATGGGCTTTCTTGTGCGGGGACGCAAGCACCTGTCGCCTGGACTTGGCAACGCAGCGATCTTCTTGCGTGCCGGCGACGAGGTGTGGGGGGGTGGGTAGGAAAGCGAGAGGCCGTCTAGCGCTGCGGGGGTGACACGAACCGTGCGCATGTCTGCGCAGGAATGCGCCAGCCGGGGCCCGTCGGCACGCTTTGAGCCGCGGGCGCGACCTGCAAAAATCAAAAAAGGTGAAGCGCGGGGAACGGCTGGGCGATTTTGCCGTTATCGGGAGTGAAGACCGGCGCGGTCAGTCCCCCCCCACCCCCTCCAGATCGCGCCGGTCCGACCCCCCGAAACGGGGCGGAAAATGCCGGGCCATCCTCGGGTCGCAGCCGTAGGACGTTCAATTGTCGCTGGAAAGGACAGCCAGTTCGACCTTGCCCGAGCCGCGGGCGATAAGTCCGATTTCGCGCGCGGCGGCCTTGGAAAGGTCGATCACGCGGTTGCTGTGGTAAGGACCGCGATCGGTGACGGTGACGACGACGCTTTCACCCGTGCTGGCGTTGGTCACCTGAAGGTGCGTGCCGAAGGGCAGGGTGGGGTGTGCGGCGGTGAGGCCCTCGGGATCGAAGATCGCGCCGCTGGCGGTGCGACGGCCGGCAAATTTGACGCCGTAGAAGCTGGCGATGCCCGTACCGATGAATTCGTAGGAATCTTCGTCGGCCTCGGCAGTGGAAGCGGGAAGTGCCTGTACCACCGGGCGCGAGACCAACATGGTGGGAGCGGGTTCGGCGGTGGCCGGAGCGGGCGCGGCAACCGCGCTGCTCACGCTGGCGACCGCAGCAAGCGGTGCGACGGTGTCGACGGCGGCGGACGAAGCGTCGGCGTGCACGGGCCCGGAAAGCGGGAGCGTAACCGACGCGGCCATGGCCGCGAACAATCCGAAGCGTGAAACTTGCAAAACCTACCCCGCTGGGCCGTTGACGATGGGGAGGCTTTTACAGGCGAAGTCTCAAGGATGGGACTCCAACGAAAGCGGCCCGTCGCGCTGAAGCAACGGGCCGCCGGGATTCCATGCGCATTTGCGACGGACGCCTTAACGCAGGTTCATCACCGATCGCGCTGGGCGAGCAGGCGCAGGCGCAGCGCGTTGAGCTTGATGAAGCCTGCCGCGTCCTTCTGGTCGTAGGCGCCGGCGTCGTCCTCGAAAGTCACGTGGCGCTCGGAATAGAGCGAATTGGGCGACTTGCGGCCGACCACCGAGGCAAGGCCCTTGTAGAGCTTGAGCCGGACGGTGCCGTTGACCTTTTCCTGGCTGTGGTCGATCGCGGCCTGGAGCATCTCGCGCTCGGGGGCGAACCAGAAGCCGTTGTAGATGAGCTCGGCGTACTTGGGCATGAGCTCGTCCTTGAGGTGCGCGGCGCCGCGATCGAGCGTGATCTGCTCGATGCCGCGGTGCGCACGGGCGTAGATCTCGCCGCCCGGGGTCTCGTACATGCCGCGCGACTTCATGCCCACGAAGCGGTTCTCGACGAGGTCGAGGCGGCCGATGCCGTGCTTGCGGCCGAGCTCGTTGAGCGCGGTCAGCAGCGTTGCCGGGCTCATCGCCTCGCCGTTCAGGGCGACGCCGTCGCCCTTCTCGAAGTCGATCGTGATGTATTCGGGCGCATCGGGCGCGTCCTCGGGGTTGACGGTCCGCGAGTAGACGTAATCGGGCGTCTCTTCCCAGGGATCCTCGAGGACCTTGCCTTCCGACGAGGTGTGCAGGAGGTTGGCGTCGGTCGAGAACGGGCTCTCGCCGCGCTTGTCCTTGGGGACGGGGATCTGGTGCTGCTCGGCCCAGGCGATGAGCGCGGTGCGGCTGTTGAGGTCCCATTCGCGCCAGGGCGCGATGACCTTGATGTTGGGATCGAGGGCATAGGCCGAGAGTTCGAAGCGGACCTGGTCGTTACCCTTGCCGGTGGCGCCGTGCGCGATCGCATCGGCGCCGGTTTCGCGGGCGATCTCGATGAGGCGCTTGGAGATCAGCGGACGCGCGATCGAGGTGCCCAGCAGGTAGTCGCCTTCGTAGCGGGCATTGGCGCGGAACATCGGGAAGACGAAGTCGCGCACGAATTCCTCGCGCAGGTCGTCGATGTAGATGTTCGAGTCGGGCAGGCCCATGAGCTTGGCCTTGGCGCGCGCGGGTTCGAGTTCCTCACCCTGGCCCAGGTCGGCCGTGAAGGTGACGACTTCGCAGTTGTAGGTGACCTGAAGCCACTTGAGGATGACGCTGGTATCGAGCCCGCCCGAGTAGGCGAGGACGACCTTCTTGATATCGGACATGGTAGCCGTGTTCTCCGCGAGAAAATACGCTTCTTCGGGACGCGCGCCTATCAGCACGCGCCCGCGTGTGCAACGGTATGCTGCACCTTGCCTTCGTTCCTCAGCGTCGGCGCAAGGCGCTTTCGGCCGCGCTCATGTAGTCGCGGGTCAGCGGAAGGGTCCGCCGCAAGCGGGTGTACTGGATCTGGTAGTTGCACATCGACCCGCTTTCGAAGGCGGCGGTCGCCCCGGCGAGGTAGAAGATCCACATGCGGTAGAAACGCTCGTCCATCAGCGCGACGATGGCGTCCTTGTTGGCAACGCAGCGCTTGTACCATTCGCGCAAGGTGAAGGCGTAGTGGAGGCGCAGGTTCTCGACGTCCGATGCGATGAGGCGGAACTTCTCGCTGGCGGCCACCGTCTCGCTGAGGGCGGGGATATAGCCGCCGGGGAAGATGTACTTGCGGGTGAAGGCATCGGTCGTGCCGGGCCCGCCCATGCGTCCGATCGTGTGGAGCAGCATCACGCCATCGTCGCTCAGCAGTTCGGCGGTGGACTTGAAGAACTGCTTGAACTGCGCCTGGCCGACGTGCTCGAACATGCCGACCGAAACGATGCGGTCGAACTTCTCGCCGCGCTTGGGCAGTTCGCGGTAGTCGACAAGCTCGAAGGTCACGCGGTCGCTGACGCCGGCTTCGGCGGCGCGAACCTTGGCCAGCTCGATCTGCTCCTCGCTCAAGGTGATGCCATGGACCCTGACGTCGGCGTGCTTGGCGAGATAGATCGCCATTCCGCCCCAGCCGCAGCCGATGTCGAGGATCCGCTGGCCCGGCGCGAGCGCCAGTTTGGCCGCGATATGCGCGAGCTTGGCGGTCTGCGATTGCTCGAGCGTCATGCCTTCCTCGGGCCAGTAGGCGCACGAATACTGCATGTGCTCGGTGTCGAGGAACAGTTTGTAGAGATCGTTGCCGATGTCGTAGTGATGGGCGATGTTCTTCTTTGCGCTGGCCGCGCGGTTGATGCCGTCGATCAGCGTGACCGCCTTGCCGGCCGCCTTCTTGAACGCGGTCGTTTCCTTGACTTCGCCGCCGCGATCCCAGGGGGCGTTGGCGCGCAGGAGCTGGACCAGTTCCATGATGTCGCCGCTCTCGATGACCAGCTGCCCGTCCATGAAGGCTTCGGCGGCCCCGATGCGCGGATCGCGCAGGATACGCCGTTCGCCCGCCTTGTCGGTAAAGCGCAGGCGGACATCGGGATAGCCCGGAGCGGACTTGCCGAAACGGGTGGTCGACCCATCCGGCCGGGAGACTTCAAGTGTGCCGTGGCGAACGCCACTCTCGAGGAACTTGTCTAGAAGGGCCATCGTATCCTGTCGTCGCTTGCTGTGACTTGATGCAAATCACCGGGGTATGGGCAAAATTTGCCGTAGGCGCGTTGTGTTTCAGGCGCGTGCCAGGAACAGCACGTCGCGGGGTTGGGGTACGAGGTGCTGGCCGGAATCGACGAACACGGTCTGGCCGCTGGCAAGCCAGCCTTTCGCCATGAACAGCGCCGTCCGGGCGATCTCGTCGGGCGGGGTCTTGCGGTGCAGGAGGTTCATCCGGTGCGAGACCTCGGTTTCCTCCTCGCGCTGGTCGTGGCTGGCGAGAATAGCTCCCGGCGCGATGCCGAAGACCCGGTCCTGGTCGTTCGACCGGGCCATCGAGAGCATCGGGATCGTGGCTGCGAGGGCGTGCTTGCTCATCGTGTAGGAAAAGAAGTCCGGGTTGGGATTGGCCAGTTTCTGGTCCGTGACGTGAATGAGGCTGCGGCCGCCTCGGGCACGGGCATGGCGAAAATAGGCTTGGGCGATCGAGGCCGGGGTCGCCGCATTGACCCGCATGGCGGTGTCGAAAATGGTGGAACTCATCGCTTGCGCCGTGTCGAGATCGAAGACGGCCGCGCAGTTTACGAGCGCGCTCCAATCGTCGAGACGCTGGGCAAGCTCATGGATCATGGCGTTCGCGGCGGCGGTGTCGTTGAGGTCGCACGAGATGATTTCGGCGGAAGGAAGGCGTTGCTTCAGGTTCTCGGCCTGATCGCGTGATTTTCCATAGTGGATGACCACATGCCATCCCTCGTCCGCAAACGCCTTGGCGATTACCGAGCCGATCCGCTTGGCTCCGCCCGTAATCAGGACGCTCTTGCGCGACGTGGTCATGGATGAGGGTTTGTTACGGCGCGACAAGGTCCGCTTGAACGACCTGACAGGCAGTGGCTTTCCGGCGGAAAAGCAGACTCAAGACGCGGACGATTAGTCATAAGTGCCTATGGAGCATACCGGGGGCAGCGAGGGAAGGGGGGCACTGCGCAAAAACCCTTCGATGGGGTGCGCAGGCGCCGTTGCGCGTTCGGCTCGACATCGCCACGGTGGGGGACCGGGATCAAGCGGATGGACGGCATTTTTGGGGCGATCGGGGAGATGCAGCCCGCGTGCCGGCGGCGAATTTGGGGGCTCCGTTGAAGCCGGCGTCGCTCGGGACGTCCCGGTCGTCGCAACCCCCGCGGCGAACTATGCAAGCCCGCGGGCGCGCCATGGCGCGAACTCTCAGCCAACGCGACCTCGGTCCGCCGCGAACGTGCAAGCGATGTCCTTCAAAACGAGAAGGGGGGCGTTGGAGCCCCCCGACCGTCCTCGCCGCGCCCTGGGGCGAAGCTCGATGCTGCACGGATCACCGGCAGCGGATGTCTCCGCGATCGATCTCGCGTCCCAGCGCGCCGCCAAGGACACCGCCCAGAACGGCGCCGAGCGTGCGATCGCCATTGCCCGCCAGTTCGTGACCCGCAAGCGCGCCGACACCGGCGCCGATCAGCAAGCCCGTCGTGCCGTTGTCGCGGCGGCAGTAATAGCGGCCATCGTGTCCGCGCCAGACGTGCGAATTGCGGCTGATCGGCCGCGGGTCGCGGTACCGGCCGCGCGAATCGTAGTGGCTTGGGGAATGGCCACGATCATGCTTGTCGCGATAGCCGTGTGCGGGGGCATGGTGGGGCGGGTCGGCCAGCACCGAGGTCGCCGGCAGGCTGACAGCCGCCGTCGCCATTGCCAGAACCAACAGAGCACGTTTCATTTCAACTTCCTTTCGCACACACTGAGCATTGCAAACTTGATGCAACGCTTTGACGCGCCTTCCCCCAACTGCAAATGAACCGCGCGATCGTGCAGGTGACATATTTGCGATTGAGCGGCAGGGCGCGCCGTCCGTGCGACCGGCCGATCCGCGCACCAACCGGTTAGGACGATAGGCCATTCGGCGCGTCAGCGTGACCGCGACAGCCCGTGAAAGAGGCAAGCCAAGTGCCCGCGGCGGGACTGGTCGAGGATGGATTGCGTTACCGGGCCGCCTGGCGCGGTGGAACGGGAAGGACCTCGACGACCGGGTGCGCAGTAGAGTTCCATTTGTGCATCCAGCCTTGCAGCGCATCGAACGCGAGAGGCCGGCTGATGCCATAGCCTTGGCCGGAAGGGCAGCCCAGGTGGATGAGCAGTGCGCGCACCTCGTCGTCCTCGATGCCTTCGGCGACCAGCGTGATGCCCAGGCTGTCGCACAGGACCACCAGGCAGGTGATGAGCGATTGATCGAAGGCGCTCTGCGTGCAGCGCGAGATGAACGAACGATCGATCTTGATTTCGTCCACGGTGAATTCGCGCAAGTAGCCGAACGAGGTGAAACCCGCACCGAAGTCGTCGATCGAAAGGCGCAGGCAATGGCGTCGCAAGCGCTCGATCACGCGGCGGGCCTGCGCGGGGTGCGCGATGAGGGCGGTTTCGGTGAGTTCGAGAATGACACGCTCGGGCGCGATCTTGTGGATCTCGATCGCGCCCAGCACGTTTTCCACGAAACTGGGGCGCTCCAGCATGCGGGCCGAGACATTGATCGAGACCGAAGTACCGGGCCAGGCATCCTGCACCGAGGCGAATTGACCCAGTACCGTATCGAGGCAGAGAACCGTGAAGGGCTCGATCAGCGGCGATTGTTCGACGATGCGGATCAATTGCTCGGGCGAGATATTGCCGCTGTCGTAAGGTTGCCAGCGAACGAGGGCTTCGAAGCCGGTGACCGTTGCGCTCGCCAGGTCGATCTTGGGTTGCCAATGCCAGGTTATCGCATGGTCCGCGATTGCCTGCGCAAGCTCCTCGAGCAGGCTCTTGCTGTCCAGTGCTTCGGTGTCGTCGGATTGCTGGCTGCGGGCAAGGCACGTCTTCTCGATCCCGGCCTTGGCCTCGTACATCGCGTTGTCCGCCGCGGAAAGAAGCGCCGTCGGCGTATAGCCGAGCTGCGGGCACAAGGCGATGCCGAGCGAGGCCCCGACATAGAGCACGCGGTTGTCATGCAGGACGGGTTGCTGGATCAGCTGGCTGATCTTGTCGCCCATCGCCATGGCCGCGTCGACCGTGGCGATGTTCTCGAGCAGGATCGCGAACTCGTCCCCACCGAGGCGAGCCACCGTGTCCACTTCGCGCAAGTGCGAGCGCAAGCGGCGTCCGATCGTCTGCAGCACGACGTCTCCCGCGGCGTGGCCGAGACTGTCGTTGATTTCCTTGAAGCGATCGAGGTCGACCATCAGCACGGCAAAGGCATCGCCGCTTCGCCTGGCGCGCGCGCAGGCCTGGGTCAGGCGATCGAAGAACAAGGTGCGGTTGGGCAGGTCGGTCAGGGGATCGTGGAGGCTGCGGTGGGTCAGTTCCGCTTCCGCCTGGCGCAAGGCTTGCCGATCCTGACGCCAGGCCATACCCTCCTCGATCGAGGCGGCCACCTTTTCGGCCGAAAGCATGCGCTTGGTGAGGAATTCGGTCATGCCCAGCTTGATCGAATCCGCGGCGATCTGCGCGCTGCCATGCCCCGTGACGGCAATGATCGGGCAGTCGGGGTCGAGTTCCTCGCGAATGGGCGGCAGGAGATCGCGACCATCGCCGTCGGTCAGTCCGAAGTCGAGAAAGACGACGTCGAAGCGGGTTTCCGGGGTGCGGATGAGGTCGAGCGCCTCGCGCCGCGACGCGGCTTCCTTCACTTCGATGCGCCAGGGGCACCGGTGCAGCAGCCGGGACAGCTTTTCCCGATCCACGTCGTCGTCGTCGACGATGAGCACGTGCAGGGGCTCTTGCGTGTCGGGGGCGGCATCCGCGCCAGCAGCCTTTTCGATCGTGGCATGCTTCATGAGCGTTCTCGTGGAAGCTTCTGGGTACATGTGTATTTTCGGATGAAGTCGGCGAGGCGCGCGAACTGGGGGCCGACCGCAGACTTCACCATGTAGCCGGCAACTTGTTCGTCGTAGGCGCGGCACATGTCCTGTTCGCGGGCCGAGGTGCTGAGGATGAAGACGACGGTGCGCTTGAGCTCGGGGGTCGTGCGCAGCGCATGGAGAAACTGGAATCCGTCCATGCCCGGCATGTTGAGGTCCAGCAGGACGATATAGGGCGGGGAAATATGCTTCGAGGGATGCACGCCGTTCAGGATGGCCAGCGCTTCCCGGCCGTCGCTGGCGGTGAGGGTCTGGCAGCGCACCTCATTGCGTTTGAAGGAGCGCAGGACCCCTTCGAGCGCGACATCGTCGTCGTCGACGATGAGGACCGTGAAATCGTCCAGTCCCTCGGCGCATTCAAGCATCGTCGAACTCCCTAAGCAGGATGCGGGGCCAGTAGACGTCGAACCGGGCACCGCCCATCTCCCCGGGGGAGGTGACCGCGATCATGCCGCCGTTGGCGTTGATCATCCTTCGCGTGAAGGCGAGGCCGACTCCATCGCCCTCGACGCGGGTCGAGCCGCGATGGAACAGCTTGAAGATGCGTTCCTCGTTACCGGGGGCGATACCCTGCCCGTCGTCCTCGACCGTGAAGACGGTAAAGCGTCCCTCCTCGCGGGCGCGAATGGCGACATGACCCTGTTCGCTTCCGTGATGCTTGATGGCGTTGCTGATGAGGTTGCGCAGCGAGGCGGACAGAGGGGCCCGTGCTGCCTGCAGCGCGCCCGCATCGACATCGACCGTGACGTCGAAGCCGGAAGGCACTGCGACCAGCGACAGCACTTCGTCGATCAGTTCGCGCGGTTGCAGGAGTTCGAGCTGCGGGTCGCGAACGCCGATGCGTGCGTAATTGAGCAGGTCGTCGATCATCTGCTCGGCGCGGTCGATCCGGATGGCCACGCGATCGAAGTTGCGAATGACCTCTTCCGACAAGGTGCTCTGGTCCAGGTCTTCCCGGATCCAGCTTACGAGATCGGCTATACCGCGAAGAGGTGAACGCAAGTCGTGGCTGGCGACGTAGGTGAACTCTTCCAGCTGCGCATTGGTCTGCTGCATCGCCACTTCGGCGCGCTTGCGATGGGTGATGTCGGTGACGATCGCCATGAACAGCGGCTGGCTGACGTTTTCATGCCGGGTCAGGGCAATCTCGATGGGAATTTCCTGGCCGGATCGGTGCAGGCCGGTCAGATCGCGCCCGGTTCCCATCATCCGTGACATCGGGGCTTCGCTATAGGCCTTGATGTGGCCAGCGTGCACGGCGCGATAGCGAGGCGGTAGAAGGATATTGAGCGACTGGCCGATCAGATCCTCGCGGGTGTAGCCGAAGTCGGAGGCGAGTGTCCGGTTGGCCTTGACGATGCGGTGGCGAATATCGATGACCAGAAGACCGACCGGCAATGTCTCGAAGATCTGGGCGAACCGCCTCTCCGCCGTCAGCACCCGCATGAGGCTGCGCACGAAGAGGATCGCGCAGCATTCGTGCTCTTCGGGATAGGGCGTAAGAGTGACTTCGATCGGGTGTTCGTCGCTCTCGTTGCTGAGAAGCGTCATGCGGCGGGTCCATCCGGCGCGCGCCTCGAGCGGCGAATCGAAATGAATCGTGATCATCTGGCTCAGCGTCTCGGCATCCTTCTCGCCGAGCCACACCGAGATCAGGGTGTGCTGCAGTGAAGCCGGGTCGGCCTCTCCGAAAATCCCGGCCGCGGCGCCATTGGCGGCCCGGATCAAGCCGCTGCGTTCCACCAGCAGGGCACCGATCGGGGCATGCGCCAATCCGCTTGGAAGTTCGGTCCCGCAAGATATTGAAGTTGCCACGCGCATTCCCCCGCGATGTCTTCGCCATGCCGCAACGGCAATGGTCAGGCAGCTTGGGGGCTGTGCGTCATCTTTTCCGGCACTGCCCGCTACCCGACCTTGGTCAGGGTAGGGGCGATTGGTTTTTGTGCCGCGAACGTAGGCCTGGTTGTTTGCCCCTAGGGATTGCTCACCTGGCGCGGGGAGAAGATCAGGCTTCGACGAACTTTCCGGCCTGGCGGTCCTTCCGGACTTTCAGCCCGTCGAACACCGTTCCACTCATCGTAATCCAGACGCCGGGAGCGGCCGATTGCGCGCACGCAAAGGCCATGCCGAGGTTGAAGGCGGCGTCGCTTTCGGCGAAGCGCGCCGGTGCCAGCGCGCCGCACAGCACCATGGTCTTGCCCGCGATCGGCGCGAGTGACTGGGCGGTAAGGGTCATCGTATCGGTACCGTGGGTGACCACGACGCGGGTCTCGGGTGCCGTCTCGATGGTCTGCGCGATCAGCGCGCGATCCTCGTCGGTCAACTCGAGGCTGTCCTTGCGAAGGAGCTCGATAACGCGAAAGGGCTGCGCGACTCGCGCCGTCTCGAGCAGCTTGCAGATCACGCTTTCGGTGATCTGGTACT
Organism: Novosphingobium profundi; assembly: GCF_018491765.1. Classification (GTDB taxonomy): domain Bacteria; phylum Pseudomonadota; class Alphaproteobacteria; order Sphingomonadales; family Sphingomonadaceae; genus Novosphingobium; species Novosphingobium profundi. The sequence continues at coordinate 204,116 of NZ_JABWCU010000001.1, forward strand.
CGCTAAGGGCGTCGAAATACTGCTTGTCGATCGTGCCGCCGGTCGTGACGACGAGAATGGGGGACTGGTTCATGCCCGTCGAACTAGCACTTTTGCCGGAGTGGCAAAAGAGAGCGAGCGTGGCGCACGGCGCGCCTCAATCGGGTTGGCGCACTTCGAGGCCGTCCCAGTCGATCATCTCGATGAGGTTGTCGACGAAGACCTGGCGTTCGGCGGGGCCAGGTTGCGCCGGTCTAAGGAGAATGTCCGAGCGATAGCCCATGATCGCCGACAGCATGGCGATGGTCAGGCGTTCGGCGGCCGCATCGGAAAAAGCGGTGGCGAAGAACGCGCGTACGCGGCGGCGCAATTTTTCCGGGCCGCGCGAATAGAACATCACGTTGATTTCGGGAAAGCGCTCGCCTTCACCGACGACGAGGCGGAACAACCGGATCGAATGACCGGCGAGCAGGCAATCGAGAAAGCGCAGGCAGGCGCGGCGCAGGGCCGGATGCGAGAAGGTCTGTTGGGTCAGGACCTCATCGATTTCCTGCGAGAATTCGTCCACGAGTTCGTCGATCACCGCGGCGAAGAGGTCTTCCTTCGAATTGAAATGGGACCACATGGTCGCCTTGGAACAGCTGAGGGCATCGGCAACGGCGCTCATGCTGGTGGCGGCGTAGCCCTGTTCGAGGAACGACTGACGCGCCGCTTCCACGATCGCGGCCCGCTTGCGAGCCTTGTTGAGTTCCCGTTTGCCGATGTTTTCTTCCATAATTGAACTCAGTGGTACACTTTTCGGTTGACACTTGCAAGCCTTGCAACGATAAAAACTGTACTGATGAGTACAACATTCCCCTCCCGAGTCGCAGCAAGTGTTCTCTTGGCTGCTTCCGTTTCGCTCGCCGCCTGCGCGCCGGACCTGGGTCCGCGTCCTCAGCTCAGGGGGCCGTCTTCATTCCAGAGTGGCGCGTCCATCGCGGCCACGGCTTCGGCGCGTGACTGGCCGCAATCGCGCTGGTGGACCGTCTACAACGATCCGCAGCTCGACGCGCTGATCGATACCGCGCTCAAGGATTCGCCCGATCTCGCCTCGGCGATCGCGCGTGTCCAGCAGGCGCGTGGCGCGCTTCAGGCCTCGCGTGCCAGCCTGCTGCCTTCAGTCGGCGCGCAGGGCTCCGGCGAAGTGGCAAAGCAAAGCTACAACAACGGCACTCCGGCCTCGGCCTTGCCGCATGGCTGGAAGGACTACGGGACGCTGGCGCTGTCGGCGAACTGGAATCTCGACATATGGGGCAAGAACAGGGCGTTGCTGTCGGCGGCGACCTCGGCCACCGAGGCGGCCGTCGCGGAAATGCGCCAGTCGGAACTGGTGCTGACCAGTGAGATCGTCTCGTCCTATTTCGACCTCGCGCGCCTGACCGAACGCCAGAAGGTCCTCGACGAGGCTCTGGCGGTGCGGGTCAATTCGGCGGACCTGACCGCCAAGCGGCATGGACAGGGGCTGGAGAACGAAGCGCCCCTGCGCCAGGCGAACGCCGAAACGGCGCGCGCGCGCGGGCTCGTCGCGGCGAACCAGGAACAGATCGCGCTGCGCCGCCATGCGCTTGCGGCCCTGATCGGTGCCGGTCCGGACAGCACGATCGACCTGACTCCGCCCTCCATTGCCAAGGTTGCCGTGGCGGCCGTGCCCGCCGACGCGGGCATCGCGCTGGCCGGACGCCGCCCCGACATCGTCGCGGCGCGCCGGATCGTGGAGGCTGCCGACAAGGGAACCGAATACGCCCGCAAGTCCTTCCTGCCCGATATTTCGCTGAGCGGGCTGCTCGGGCTGACCTCGCTCGGGATCTCGAACCTGTTCGACAGCGGTTCGGACTATGGCAACGCGGGCGCGGCGGTCAGCTTGCCGATCTTCCAGGGCGGTGCCCTGGAGGGACGCTATCGCATCGCGCGCGCGGGCTACGATTCGATGGTCGCGAGCTACAACAAGACCGTGATCGGCGCCTTGCAGGAGGTGGCTGACGCGATCGCAAGCCGTGATTCCGCGATCCAACAGGAAAAGCACGCAGGTGATGCCCAGAGCGAGGCCGCCGCGGCCTATGATCTGGCCCTGCAACGCTATCGTGCGGGCCTGACGACCTATATCGACGTTCTGACCACGCAGACCGCCGAACTCGATGCGCGGCTCTCCGCGCTGGATTCCCATTTCGCAACGCTGGCCAGCGATGTCGCGCTCAAGCGCGCGCTCGGCGGCGGATATGCAGACGAAACATACAAGAAGGCCACATCCGATGAGTGATAACCAGATGGACAACGACGCGCCCGCCGAGGCCGGCAAGGCCAGCGTCGTCCCCAAGAGCAAGCGCAAGACGCTGCTGCTGGGGCTCGGCGGAGCCGTGGTCGCAATCGGCGTGCTCTGGGGCGCCTACGAGTTCTTCATCGCGAGCCGTTCGGTCGAGACCGACAACGCCTACGTGGCCGCCGACAATGCCGAAGTCACGCCGCTGACTTCGGGGCGGGTCGTCGAAGTGCTGGTCACCGACACGCAGCCCGTGCGCAAGGGGCAGCTGCTGTTCCGGATCGAGGATACCGACCAGAAGATCGCCTTCGCCGAAGCCGAAGCGAATCTCGCGAAGGCCAGGCGCATGTACGGCCAGTCGCTGGCCAGCAACCAGGCACTGGGCGCCGCCGCCGACGCGAACCGGGCGCAGATCGATACCGCGCGCGCCAACTTGAAGGCCGCGCAGGCGGACCTGACGAAGGCCAAGTCCGATTTCACGCGGCGCAATGCGCTGGCCGGGTCGGGTGCCGTCTCAACCGAGGAACTGACCAGCGCGAAGCAGGCGCTCGATTCCGCGCAGGCGGCCTTCGACCAGCGCAAGGCCGCGCTGGCCCAGGCCCAGGCCAATGCCGTCAGCGCCAGCCAGCAGGAACAGGCCGCCGTCGCCCTCACCAAGGGTACGACGGTCGAGACCGCGCCGGAAATCCAGCTCGCCCAGGCCCAGTACGACAAGGCCAAGCTTGATCTGGAGCGCACGATCGTGCGCGCGCCGATCTCGGGCATCGTGTCCAAGCGATCGATCCAGGTGGGGCAGAAGATCCAGAACGGCTCGACGGCGATGATCATCGTGCCTGTCGACAAGCTTTACGTGAACGCGAACTTCAAGGAAGACCAGCTCGGCAAGGTCCACTCGGGCCAGAGCGCGACGCTTTCCTCGGACTTCTACGGCGGCGGCGTCGAGTACCACGGCAAGGTCGTCGGTTTCTCGGGCGGGACCGGGGCGGCGTTCTCGCTGATCCCGGCGCAGAACGCCACCGGCAACTGGATCAAGGTGGTGCAGCGCCTGCCGGTCCGCATTGAACTCGATCCGCGTGAACTCGAGGAACACCCGCTGCGCGTGGGTCTTTCGATGGATGCCGAGATCGACCTGACGAGCGGCAAGTAATGGCCGGCGCCGCAACGCCAGCGTCCGGTGGCCGCCCGGCCGCCGGAGCCGCGCAGGACATGGCCGGCAGCTTCAGCGGGGCCAAGCTCGCCATCACCGCCTTCGTCCTGGCGATGGCGAACTTCGTCGTCGTGCTCGACATGACCATCGCCAACGTTTCGGTCCCGCATATCGCGGGCGGCCTCGCCGTCTCGACCGAGAGCGGGACCTGGGTGATCACGACTTACGCCGTTGCCGAGGCGATCTGCGTTCCGCTGACCGGGTGGCTCGCAGGTCGTTTCGGGGTCGTGCGCATGTTCCTGGCCTCGATCCTGGGTTTCGGCATCTTTTCGGCCTTGTGCGGTATCGCCGGGAATCTGGAAATGCTCCTGCTTTTCCGCCTCGGGCAGGGTTTCTGCGGTGGACCGCTGATGCCCTTGTCGCAGACGCTCCTGCTCAAGATCTTCCCGCGCGAGATGCATCCCAAGGCCATGGCGATGTGGGCCATGACGGTCGTCGTCGCGCCGATCGCGGGGCCGATTCTGGGCGGATACATTTCCGACAACTGGGACTGGCGGTGGATCTTCCTGATCAACGTGCCGATCGTGATCGCGGTGTTCATGTCGCTGCTGGTGCTCTTGCGCGGGGTGACCTCGCCCTTGCGCCGGCTCCCGATCGATATTGTCGGCCTGGCACTGCTGATCGTCTGGGTCGGCGCGTTCCAGACCATGCTCGACCTTGGGCATGACCGGGACTGGTTCCACAACACGACGATCTGTGTTCTGGGATGCGTCGCGGCGGTGTTCTTCGCGATATTCGTGATCTGGGAGCTTACCGAAGAGCACCCCATCGTAGACCTGGCCGTGTTCCGCCATCGCGGGTTCAGCGCTTCGACGTTCGCCCTGGCCCTGGCTTTCGCGACCTACTTCTCGGCCGTCGTCATCGTGCCGCAGTGGTTGCAGGCGGGGATGGGCTATACCGCGACCTGGGCCGGGATCGCGATGGCCCCCGCCGGCGTGCTGGCCGTCATCGCCTCGCCGATAGTGCCCAGGCTCATGCAGAAGACCGACCCGCGCCTTCTGGTTTTCCTGGGCGTGTCCTGGCTGGCGTTCTGCGCGTTCCTGCGCTCCTTCTGGTCGACCGATTCGACGCTCTGGGAGATCGCCTTCCCGCAGTTGATCCAGGGCGTCGGGGTTGCTTTCATGATCGTGCCCCTTACCACCATCGGGCTCGCCTCGGTCGATCCGGAGGAAACCGCCTCGGCGGCCGGGATCTCCAACTTCGGACGCACCCTGGCGGGTGCCATCGGGACTTCGGTGGTGACGACCATGTGGTCGGACCTTGGCCGAAGCGACGGGGCGGACCTGGTGGCGAGCATGAACAATGTCGAAGGATTGATCGCGCGGCTCCAGAGCCAGGGAATGCCGTTCGATACCGCCCGGGCGGCGATCAACCAGATCGTGACGTTGCAGGCCCAGGCGCAGGCGACCGTCCATGTGGCGACCATATCGGCGATTGCGCTTCTGGTGGCGGCGTTCGCCATCTGGTTCGCACCGCGCCCCAAGCGCGGCACCAAGGCTGCCTCGGGACACTGATCCCGCCCGGCCAAACCGCTTCCGGCACGCGCCGGGCGCGCGGCACCGACCCGGAACGCCCCCCAGCACCCCACTTCCGGTGTGCAGGGTACGTTTCTATCCCTCGACGACCCTGGTTCTTCCGCCGGAAGCCGGGTCGGTGCCGTCAGCGCGGACATGGACCCTCGCGCGCCGCCTCAAGCGGCGGCAGGGCCTCTATCACTCTTCCTGCGAGCAATTCCGAAGCACGTCGGCGGCAAGCTCCTCAAGCTTGAGTTCGGCGCTGACCGCTCCGGCTTCGACGGCGGCGGCGGGAGCCTGAGGAACGGTCGCGGAGGCGCGATCCTGCGCCAGGGTCCGACAGCCGGCCGCCTGCAGGAGCCTTAGGCCCTTGGCGCCATCCTCGCCCATGCCGGTCAGGACAGCCCCGATCGTGGGCATTCCCCCGCGCGAGAGCGAGCCGAAGAGCAGGGTGGCCGAAGGACGGAAACCTTCCACCGGGTCGCGGTCGATCAAGCGCAACTTGGCCGGATTGCCCGGCTCGACGATGACGTGGCGGCCGGGGTCATAGGCGATATGGACCGTGCCCGCGCGCAGTTCGGCGCCGTCGGTGGCGGCCTTGACCGCGCACGCGCAGTCCTTGTCGGCCCGGGCAATGAACATTTCGGCGAGCATCGGCTCGGTCTGCAGGATGATCACGGTGGGCGGACAGGCCTTGGGATAGTGCCCGAGCACTTCGGTCAGCGCGTCGACACCGCCCATCGAGGTGCTGAACGCCGCGATCTTGCCATTGGCGGCGTAGTCTGCATCCTCGCTGCGCGCGGCCTTGGGACGGGGCTTGTCGCGCACGTTCGAATTGGCCGCGGCGAGGACGATCTTGCCCAGTTTGCCGACCGTCTTGGCGAACTGCTCGGGTGTTGCCTTGAGTGGTTTTGGAAAACACTCGACGGCGCCCAGTTCGAAGGCCTTGAGCGAAGTCTCGGTTCCGCTCTGGGTGAGGCTCGAGAGCATGACCACCGGCAGTGGGCTGCCGCTGGTCATGATCTCCTCGAGAAACTCGATGCCACTCATCCCGGGCATCTCGACGTCGAGCGTGACCACATTGGGCTTGAGTTCGGCGATCTGGTCGCGGGCCTCGGCCGCGTTCGCGGCCGTTCCGATGACCCGTACATTCTTGGACTGTTCCAGCACATCGCAGAACAGCGCACGCATGGCGGCTGAATCGTCGACTACCAGGACGCGGGCGTCATGCATGGATTGAACCTCTCTGCTGGCTCCGGCAACCCGGACGGGCTTGTTGCATAGCGCTCACGATCCCACGATTTCCCTTCGTCGGCCTAAGCAGATCGCCTGAGTTTGCGGCAAACCGCATGGTGGCAGGCTGGCCCCTAAGACCTCGCTTCCCGTCTTTGCCGTCTCGATCGTCGGGGGCGAAGGATCGACCGAGGAAGCCAATGGTGCACGCCGATTTTCCAGCCCTTCCGCATAACTGCCCCGGCGCGACGCTGCATCGGCGTCGCGAACCGGGGATCGGGCGCGCGCCGGGCACCGTGAAGAAGGGGGAATAGGTTCATGAGCAGCGTCATCCTGCCGGCGCGGTGTGACCGCGCCGCGGCCGAGGCACTCTGGCCCGAGCTCGTCGCCGCGGTCAGCAATGACCCGACGCGGATCGATGCGAGCGGGGTCGAACACGTCGGCCAGGCGGTCCTGCAGCTTCTCGTCTCGGCGCGGCGCAGCAATGGGGGCGCCGTGATCACCGCCTCTCCGGCCCTGCGCGCCGCCGCGCAACTCACCGGTCTGGAAGCCGAACTTTTCGAAGAGAGCGAACTATGAGCCCGGAAGAAATCCAGCAGATATTCTTCGTCGAATGCGAGGAATCGCTCGCCGCGGCCGAGGCCGGTCTGGCGGCCTGCCGTGAGGGGACGCAGGATTCCGATACCGTGAACGGCGTCTTTCGCGCGGTCCATTCGATCAAGGGAGGCGCCGGTGCCTTCGGCTATGGCGCGCTCCAGGCCTATACCCACACGTTCGAGACCCTGCTTTCGGACGTGCGCGAAGGTCTCGTGGCGATCGAGCCCGAACTCATCGATCTTCTGCTGCGGGCGCTCGACACCCTGGCGGATCATGTCGAGGCCGCGCGCGAAGGCGGCGATGCGCCCGACGACGCGGCCCTTATCGCGGAAATGGAGGCCGCGATGGCGGCCAACCTCGCCGCGCCGGCCAGCCCGTCTCCTGTCGCCGAAATTCCTTCCGATGATCCGCCGCAATCCTCCGAGGCCGCCAGCGAGGATCCCGATTTCGGCCTGGACCTCGATGCCCTGCTCGACGACCTGACGGCCGATTTCGCGCCTCCGCCGGCGGGCGAGGGTGCAACGGACCCACTGGACATGGCGGCTTCGCAGGGCACCGGCACCTGGCCGGTCCACGTCCGGCCAAAAGCGGGCGCCATGCGCAACGGCAGCGAGCCGCTGCTGATGCTGCGCGACCTGGCGGAGCTGGGCGGCCGCTGCGTCCACTGCGATGTTTCGCAGGTTCCGCAGCTGGATGGCTTCGACGTGGCGCAAGGGTACCTGGGCTGGACCTTCGCGATGCCGGGCGAGGTGACCGAAGATTCGGTGCGTGAGATTTTCGATTTTATCGGGGACGACTGCGCCGTCGCCCTCGGCGCGGACGCACAAATACCCGAGGTCGAGCTTGCTTCGCCGGCGCCACAGCCGTCCGGACAGGCGGCCAATGGGCAGGGCGCCGATGATCGGGGGGCGGCTTTGGAGGCAGGGCCGTCGCGCACCGAAGCACGCGAACCAGACGAAGCAGGCACCGCCGCACCGAGTCCGGGTGGCAACGATGGCGCCGCCACGCGGGGGCCCGTCGCCGCCGCGCCGGCGGCTGCCCCGCCGGCCGCACCGGTCGCGGGCCAGTCGATCCGTATCGACCTGCACAAGCTCGATCGCCTGATCGACCTGGTCGGGGAACTGGTGATCGCGCAGGCAATGCTGGTGCAGCGTCTCGAGGGCGCGGGGGTCAATGCGACCGAGGAGTTGTCGTTGCTCGAAAGCCTGACGCGTGACATCCAGGAATCGGCGATGTCGATCCGGGCCCAGCCGATTGCTTCGGTGTTCAGCCGTGTCCCGCGCATCCTGCGCGATCTGGCTTCCTCGACCGGCAAGCATGTCCGGCTCGAGGTCCATGGCGAAACCACCGAACTCGACAAGACCGTGATCGAGCGCCTTGGCGAACCGCTCACGCACCTGATTCGCAACGCGGTCGACCACGGCATCGAGAAGGCGGAAGACCGGATCGCGGCGGGCAAGTCCCCCGAAGGGACGCTGACCCTGTCGGCCGAGCATCGCTCCGGGCGTATCGTCATCTCGATCGCCGACGACGGGGCCGGGATCAATCGCGAGGTCGTGCTGGCCAAGGCGATCGAGAAGGGCATCGTCAATCCCGAGGCCCAGCTTTCGGCCGAGGAGATCGACAACCTGATCTTCGCCCCCGGCTTCTCGACGGCCAAGCAGATCTCGAACATCTCGGGTCGCGGCGTCGGCATGGACGTGGTGCGCCAGAACGTGAAGGAACTGGGCGGACGCATCACGATCGAGAGCACGCCGGGCAAGGGCACGGCCTTCATTCTCACGATGCCGCTGACGCTCGCCATCTCGGACGGGATGATCGTGAACGTGGGAGACCAGACGATGGTGGTCCCGCTCGCGCACGTGGTGGAAAGTCTTCGCCCCGGTGAGGGCGACGTGAAGGGCCTTGGCTCGAACCGGCGGATGCTGAACGTGCGGGGCCAGTTCATCCCGGTGATCACCCTTGGCGAGGAACTGAGCACGGCCTGCAACGCGACGACACCCGAAGAGGGCGTTCTGATCGTGGTCGATACCGAAAGCGCGGGGCAGGCGGCCTTGCTGGTCGACGACATCCACGACCAGCGCCAGTTCGTGATCAAGAGCCTGGCAACCAATTTCCGGCCCGTCGAAGGCGTGGCCGGCGCCACTATCCTGGGTGACGGACGGGTCGCGCTCATCGTCGACGTCGACGGTCTTGTCGCCTGTGCGTTGCCGGCGCACGAAAGGCAGGCCGCGTGAGCGAGGCCCTGGACCTGGCCGACACGATACCGGGCGTCAGTCCCGATATCTACAGCCCGGCCGACTTCGCCGCAGTCGCGCGCATCGTGCACGAGGCGGCGGGGATCGTGCTGCCGCAAGGAAAGTCGATGCTGGTCTATTCGCGGCTCGCCCCGCTGGTGCGGGGCAGCGGGCTGGTCACGTTCGGCAAGTACATCGAGCGGCTGCACGCGGATCGGGCGGAACTGAGCCGCGCCGTCGCGGCGCTGACGACCAACCACACCTTCTTCTACCGCGAAGCCCACCATTTCGAGCATCTCCAGCGCGAGCTGCGCCCCCGCCTCGTCCAGACGCTGAAGGGGGGCGGCAAGGTGCGGGTCTGGTCGGCAGGCTGCTCGAGCGGGGAGGAGACCTGGTCGATCGTGATGACCCTGCTGGGGGGAGACCGGCACGAGGGCACCCAACTGGCGCGCGCGGACCTGCGGGTTCTGGCGAGCGACCTGGCGCCGCATGCCATCGAGGCGGGCGAGCGCGCGATCTATCCGGCGAAGGATTTCAAGCCAGTTCCCGATGCCCTGCGTCAGGCCTGGGTGAGCGTGAAAGGCGAAAACGGGACGATCGGCGACGTGCCGCGTTCGATTGTGCGCTTCCGCCTCCTGAACCTGCTGGGCGATTGGCCGATCCGGGGGCACTTCGATTTTATCTTCTGTCGCAATGTCATGATCTATTTCGACAATCCGACCAAGGAGCGGCTGGTCCAACGCTTCAGCGAGGCGCTTCATCCCGGCGGCTACCTCTACATCGGCCATTCCGAGCGGGTGACGGGGCCAGCCGCGCAGGAACTCAACCTCGTGGGCCCTACGATCTATCGCAGGAGGGACGCGTGACGGTCCGTGTGCTCATCGTCGACGATTCCGCCACCATGCGCGCGATCCTCATGTCACGGCTCAGCGAACAGCCCGAAATCGAGGTTGTCGACACGGCATCGAACGCGGCGCAGGCACGCGAACTGATCAAGAAGCACGATCCCGACGTGGTCACGCTCGACATCGAAATGCCCGGCATGAACGGTCTCGATTTTCTCGAGAAGATCATGACCCTGCGCCCGACGCCCGTGATCATCATATCGGGGGCCACGCAGGAAGGTAACGACGTCACCGCGCGCGCGCTCGCGTTGGGTGCGGTGAGTTGCTATTCGAAATACGACCCGACCGGGAAGCTCGCCCTGAACGACAGCGGCGAGCTGGGGCGGCTCATCCACGAGGCCGCGCAGGTTCGCTTTCGTCCGCCCGCGCGTTCCGCCCCCGCCGTTGCGGAGGAAAGCCGGCGATCGATCCGGCGCGACACCCGCGTGATCGCGATCGGTTCGTCGACCGGAGGGGTCGAGGCCCTGCAGGTGCTCTTGCGCGAGTTCCCGGTGGATTGCCCGCCGACGGTCATCGTCCAGCACGTCAATCCGCGGTTCGCTCCGGCCATTGCGCGCACGCTCGACAATGCCTGTCCGGCCCGCGTGCAAGTCGCCATGAACGACATGCCCTTGCTGGCTGGCAACGTCTACCTGGCGGCCGAGGCCGATCATCATCTCCTCGTCCGCGGGAGCTCGAGCCTGCACGCCAAGCTGCGCCGCGGTGATCCGATTTCCGGCCATTGTCCGAGCGTGGATGCGCTGTTCGCGTCTGTGGCGCAGTCGGTAGGCAGCGACGCCGTGGGCATTCTCCTGACCGGGATGGGCAAGGACGGGGCCCAGGGCCTGCTCGCGATGGCGCAAGCGGGCGCCCATACGATCGCGCAGGACGAAAGCACCTGTACGGTTTTCGGCATGCCCCGCGCGGCCATAACGCTGGGCGCGGCGCGTGTCGTCGCCCCCATCAACCGCATCGCCCGCCACGCACTCAACAAGGCCGCCTGATGTCCAGTCTCGATTTCATGAACAGCGGAAACGTCAAGCTCACCGTGTTGCAGGGCCAGTTCAAGGTCAGCTCGGGGCCCCGGGTCGAACTGAGCACGGTGCTGGGATCGTGTGTCGCGACCTGTCTCTACGATCCGGCGGTCGAACTGGGAGGCATGAACCATTTCCTCCTGCCCGAGCCGCCCGCCAGCCACGATCGCGGGCAAGTCGACGTCCATTACGGGGTCTATCTCATGGAGATGCTGATCAACGAGATGCTGAATTACGGCGCGCGCAAGGACCGCCTTCGAGCGCACCTCTACGGGGGGGCCAATATCCGCTCCGGGATGCAGCAGATCGGTACCGCGAACGCCGATTTTGCGCGCAGTTTCCTGGTGCGCGAACGTATCGAACTCGTGCGCGAGGATCTGGGGGGATCGAACGCGCGCAGGGTCGATTTCCGGCCCTCTTCGGGAATGGTGCGGTGCCGCTCGGTGGCATCCTCCGACGCCCCACCTGAAATTCGTACGCAACCCCCATCGCGACCGGCCCCGCGGGGCGATGTCGAACTGTTCTGATCAAGCGAGGCACGCAATGTCCAAGAATACCCGCATCCTGACCGTTGATGACAGCGCATCGATGCGTGCGCTGCTGAACCATGCCCTTTCGACCAACGGCTTCGAGGTTTCGCAAGCCGACGATGGCGTCTCCGCGCTCGAGTGGCTGGCGGTGAACGAGGTCGACGTCGTGATTACCGACATCAACATGCCGCGTCTCGATGGCTTCGGGCTGATCGAGCAGGTGCGTGGCGGCACGCGCCACCGGGATCGACCGATCCTGGTGCTGACCACGGAGAGCTCGGACGAGAAGAAGGCGCGTGCCCGCGCCGCCGGCGCGACCGGCTGGATCGTCAAGCCCTTCGACACCGAGAAGCTCGTCGCCGCCGTGCGCCGGGTTGCCCATTGACGCCAGGACCAAGCCGAGGAGGCCCACCATGTACCGTGAATTGATAACCTTCGAAGTCGCCGGGCAGATCTTCGCGCTCGACATCATGGCCATTCGCGAAATTCGGGCCTGGACCCCGGTGACACCGATGCCGCGCGTGCCGCATTACGTCTCGGGCGTGGTGAACCTTCGCGGCACCGTGCTGCCCGTGATCGATCTTGCCGCGCGGCTGGGGTGGCCGGCGACCGAGGCGACGCCGCGCCATGCGATCATCGTATGCCAGGTGAAGGGGCAGTCGCAGGGGCTGATCGTCGATTCGGTCAGCGACATCGTCGGTCTCAACACCGAGACGCTTCAGCCGGCCCCCACTGCGGGCCACGACGAAGTCGTGCCGTTCCTCGAGGGCCTCGTCGCGATCGAGGAGAAGATGGTCATGGTTCTCGATCTCAACGCGCTCAGCGATTCCGGAGACATGGCGTTCGCGGCTTGATCGGGACCAGATGCTATGCATGAACCGAAATTCAACGCGATGGCCGAAGTCCTGTTGGAGCTGGGAACCGAAGTGGAAGCCCTGGGCGAGGTCCTGTGCCGCGACCAGGGATTTGCCGGGAGGCACTTGCGCGAGTTGCAGGCCATCGACCTCATAGCCCAGAAGCAGCGCGCGCTGGCGGCAATTCTGGCTGCGGGGTTCAGCGAGCACGAGATGCGCCGGATCAGCCTGGAGGCCCTGCGCACGCGCTTTTGCGGCTTCATGGACGACAGCGTCCCTTATTGCGAGGTTCCTCTGGAAGGCAGCGTGAAGCCGGACTCGCTGGGCTTGTGGGAGTGACGTCGGCGCTTTAATCGCGGATGGCATGACTGATCGTGCACCGCCCGAACCCCGGCCAGGCGTGGACGTGCGCCGGCATGCGCCGGCCACCTTGCGCAATCGCGAGCCGATCCTCGACGTTCTGCGAGCCGTTCTGCCGAAGCAGGGCCGGGTGCTCGAAGTGGCGAGCGGGAGCGGCGAACACGCCGTTCATTTCGCGCGCGCCTTGCCGGGTCTCGACTGGCAACCGAGTGATCCTGATCGGGATGCCTGCGCTTCGATCGCGGCCTGGCGTGAGGCCGAACCCTGTCCAAATCTTCACGCGCCGTTCGAGCTCGATGCCGCCTCGCCGGCGGACTGGCCCGTGGCGAAGGCGGAGGCACTGGTGTGCATCAACATGGTCCACATCAGCCCCTGGGAAGCAACACTGGGCCTGTTTGCAGGTGCGCAAAGGGTTTTGGAAGAGGGCGCCCCGGTCGTGCTCTACGGACCCTATCGGCGTGGTGATCGGGTGTTGGAACCGAGCAATGCGGCGTTCGATCTCGACCTCAAACGGCGCGATCCGCGCTGGGGCTTGCGCGAGGTGGAAGCGGTTCGGGCCGAGGCCTTGGCACGTGGTTTCGTTCTCGAACGTGAAGTTGAAATGCCCGCGAACAACCTTTGCCTCGTGTTCCGAAAGCAGCTCAAGCCTGATCCGGCGTGAGCTGTCCGGTCAGCGAAATGATCGGCGAACGAGATGCGGCAAGGTTGCCAATTGACCAGCCGCTCGCGCGAGGAACAAGGTGGTGAAGGCCAGCCACAGACCATAGTTGCCCAAGATGGGGTGCAGGAGCTAGAGTAGGCCTGCGTAGAGCAGCATGGCGAAAGCCATGGTACCCATCATCGCCCGCGTCCAACCGGCACCGACGAACACGCCATCGAGCACGAACGAGGCTACGCCCACGAGCGGGAGGGCAATGACCCACCCGAAGTACGCCTGCGCTTCCGTTTGAACCGCCGGCGACGCGGTGAAGGCCTGGGCCAGTGCGGGGCCGACGATCGCGTAGGCGAGGCTCACGGCCAGGCCTGCTACCAGCCCCCACGCCAGTGCGAGGTGCACGATCTTGCGAAGACGCGGTTCGTCGTTCGCCCCGAAGGCCTCGCCGCACAGCACCTGCGCCGCGTTTTCGAACCCGTCGAGGAGGAGGCTCGACAGCATGAAGAGTTGAAACAGGATGCCGTTCGCCGCGAGCGTGACCGGGCCCGAGCTGGCGCCCATGCGCGCAAAAAGCATCATGGCGCCGGTCAGCAGCAGGGTACGCAGGAATAGGTCACGATTGAGCGCGAAGAGCCGGGCAAGCTCCCGGCGCTGCCACGTTGATTTGCGCCGGGCCATCGTCCATGCAAGCCGAGCCCCCGGACGGCGCGTCACGATCGAGGCCAGAAGCACCAGTCGAACACCTTCGGAAATCAGGCTGGCGGCCGCGACACCCGCAACATTCCAGCCCGCGCCGAGGACGAGTACGAGATCAAGGGTGATATGGAGCAGGTTGGCGGCCACTTCGATTGCAAGCACCGCGCGAAGCTGGCGCTGACCGACCAGCCAGCCGATCAGGACACAGTTGCAAAGCCAGATCGGGGCGCTCCAGTAGCGAAGCGCGACATAGCTCTCGGCCTGTGACCGCAGGTCGCCGTGCGCGCTCAGGAAGTCGAGCCCGTAAGGAACGGCAAGTGGCATTGCCGAGACGAGAACGAGGCCGACGCCCAGCGAGACGACCAGGGCACGCACGAGGGTGGCGGCTTGCGCATGCGTGTCGCGCTGGCCGGCGCTTTGCGCGGTCAGCGCGATCGTGCTCGTGCGCAGGAAATTGAACACGTTGAGCAGGCCCATCATGAACTTGGCGCCGAGTTCGACGCCGCCTTGCGCGGAGGCGTCGCCGAGCCGCCCGATCGCCCACATATCGGCGAGGCCAAAGAGAGCCGTTGCAATGTTGGTGAGCATGGCCGGTAAGGCGATCGACCAGAGCAATCCGCTCATGGAGGGCTGGCGTGGGGATGCGCGGCGCGATCGGATCAGGCGCAAGGTGAGTACAAGCCTTCGATTACGTCGTCGGAGCGGGACGAAACGACGACCCCTGTGCGGTTTCGCCTCTACGGAGCGTTCGGGAGCCTTAAAAAAATCGGCGCGCCGGAGGTATCCCCCGGCGCGCTCTCTCCCAACCTCTGCAAATTCGTGAGGTCTGTCAAAGACCTTTCAATCGCAATGTGCAACAGAAATCGCGTCAGGGGAAGCAATATCTGCAAACGGGTTTGCAATCGATACAGGCTCCACCCACCTTGCCGATCCAAGGTATTGTTCCTACGTAGGAATTCTATAGCGAACTTGCGAAATCGGCGGCGATGCTGCAAAATTCTTCAGGCCTGAATTGCGGTATGCTGCAGCGGTCCTGGCGAAGTTTGCCGAATCTCTCTCGTGCAGAATCAGAGCCTTGCAGGCTGCGCGATGGACGCGAGCAGGCGCCGTATGTCGGCGGGATGCGCCAATCCGGTTCCGGCGCGCAAGATCGCCGCGGAACCTGCCGCGATGCCCAGGCGAAAGGCGCTCAGATCATCGTCCCCGCGCGCGAGGGCAAAGACCATCGCGGCGACGAAGCTGTCGCCCGCGCCAACGGCGCTGGCCGCCTCGATCGGCAGGGCGGGCAGAAAGTACGCGCCTTTGCCCGAGGCGAGGATCGCGCCCTGGTGCCCCATCGTCACCGCCATGAGCCGCGCCTTTCCCGCGCGGACACTGCGCAGGGCGGCCTCGGCGATGTCTTCGTGGCTCTCGAGCTTGTGTCCCACATATTGCTGGAGCTCGCCGACGCTGGGTTTGACGAGGAGCAGGCCACCCTGTTCGATGCCGCGCGCGAGTGCGGCACCCGAACTGTCGAGAACCACCTCGATCCCGCGAGCCGACAGGCGCTCCATGACTTGCGGATAGAAATCTGCGGGAACACCCGGTGGCAGTGATCCGCTGAGCACGACGATCTCGGCGTCGGTTGCCGCCACTTGTTCGAGACAGGCGCGCCATTCGCAGTCCGAGACGGTGGGGCCCGCTGGAGTGAAGCGGTATTCCTTTCCGCTTTGACGCTCCAGCACGGCGGAGGCGATGCGCGTCGGCCCCGCGATGGGAATGCGGGTGCGGACCAGCTGGTGCTTGTCCAGAAGACCGTCGAGTGCGGGGCCCGTGGCGCCGCCCGAAAGATAGAAGCAGCGCGCATGGCCGCCGAGGCGCACGAAGACACGCGCCACGTTGATGCCGCCGCCGCCAGGTGCGTACCATTCGTTGTCCGTGCGCATCTTGTGGGTATGGCGCATTTCGGCGACGTCGTAGGATACGTCGATGGTCGGGTTCATCGTCACAGTGG
The DNA here is from genome assembly GCF_018491765.1 of Novosphingobium profundi. Classification (GTDB taxonomy): domain Bacteria; phylum Pseudomonadota; class Alphaproteobacteria; order Sphingomonadales; family Sphingomonadaceae; genus Novosphingobium; species Novosphingobium profundi. The sequence continues at coordinate 220,188 of NZ_JABWCU010000001.1, forward strand.
CGATAGACTTCATGGACATGCATCTCCTCGGCTCGGCCGGACCTGGCAAGCAGGTAGGCGCCGTCCCGCATCGGGTTCCATGTCCTGCATCAAGGCGGGTGTATTCTCAACCCGCGGCCCTGGCGATGGCCCCGACGTGAAGCCTAGGCTGGTAGCTGGGTGGGCGAGGAGGTCTCAGGAGTTGACGGCGGCCTTGCGTGGCTGGCTCGGCGGCGTGTCGGGTCGGCCGAAGAAATAGCCCTGGGCTTCGTCGCAGCCCTCACTTTCGAGCACGGCCAACTGGGCCTCGGTTTCGACGCCTTCAGCCAGAACCGGGATTTCCAGGCTCTTGCCGAGAGCGAGGACGGCGCGGATGATGGCCCGGGCCTGCGAACTCGTCTCCGAGCGCAGGAGAAACGACTTGTCGATCTTGATCTTGTCGAAGGGGAAGGAGTGCAGGGTGTCGAGCGAGGAATAGCCGGTTCCGAAATCGTCGATGGCCACGCTGATACCCATGGCCTTGAGTTGGCGCAGGCAATGCAACGCGCGCAGTTTGTCGCTGATGATCGCGGTTTCGGTAATCTCGAGTTCGAGGCGGCTGGGGGACAGGCCGGTGTCGGCGAGTATCTGGCGGATCGATGCGACCAGGTCCGGCTTGACGAACTGGACCGGCGAAAGATTGACGGCGATTTTTTCGTGGCCTTTCCAGCGCGTCGCTTCCTGGCAGGCATCGCGCAGCACCCATTCTCCGATTTCGAAGATGGCGCCGCTCTCCTCGGCAATGGGGATGAAGACATCGGGGGGCACTGCACCCAGCCTGGGATGTTGCCAGCGCAGAAGCGCTTCGTATCCGCTGAGGTTGCCCGTCCGAAGCGAGCGCTGGGGTTGGTAGAGCAAGTGCAATTCGCCGCGCTCCATCGCATGGCGCAAGTCGTTGGCGAGCTGCCGGCGACGGCGGGCGGCTTCATCCATCCCCTCCTCGTAGAAGCAGGTCTTTTCCCCGCGCATGTTCTTGGCGCGGTACATCGCCAGGTCGGCGTTGTTGACAAGGCCTTCACGATCGATGCCATCGTGGGGATAGATCGCGATGCCCACACTGGCCTCGACCACGCAGCCCGGTTCGATACCAGCGCCCGATATGCATTCGTGCAGTCGCCCAACGAATTCGCTCAACTCGCCGTCTTCGGTGAAGACCTTGGCGGCGGCAAACTCGTCTCCTCCCAGGCGGGCGACGATCTCGCGGGCCTTGATCCGCTCGGTGATACGCAGTCCGATCGCCTGCAGCAGCGCGTCGCCGGCGGCATGGCCCTGGGTGTCGTTGACTTCTTTGAATCGGTCGAGATCGACCGCGATGACGGCGACTTTCGAGCCCGTCCGGTCGGCCAGACCCAGCTTGTCCTGCAAGCGCTGGTTGAAACGCGCCCGGTTCGGCAGCCCGGTCAGATTGTCATGCAGCGCCATGTGCTGGATCCGCGCCTCGGACCGACGCTGTTCGGTGACATCGTCGCAGGTCGTCACCCAGCCGCCATCGGGCAAAGCGCGATTGGCGATCGAGACAGCCTTGGCGTTGTCGAACTCGATCACGATCGCAGGTGTGTTGGGCGCGTTGAAGGTCTCTTTTAGCAACTGCCGATATTGCGCCAGGGCAGGTTCGGCATGTTCTTCGCCGTCGAGGTTCATGAAGCCGGCACGGACCATTTCGGCCAGCGTCGTGCCTGCTTCACAATCCTTGCCGGCGAGCGACCACAGTTCGCGAAAGCGCTCGTTGCACAGAACAAGGTGCTCTTGCGCGTCGAACAGGCACAGGCCCTCGTGCATGTTGGTGAGCGCGGTGTCGAGACGCATGGTGGTCTGCGCGATCAGGTCCTTGTCGGCCTTGAAGCGGGAAATGTCGCGCATGATGAACGAATAGCCGATGAGCGAACCGTCGTTGGTGCGGTTGGCCTGGATCGTGCCGTGGCCCCAGAAGGTCGACCCGTCGCGCCGGGCGTAGAGGCATTCCCCGGTCGCGCGGCCCGCTTCGCGGGCGTGGTCCAGTGTCCGGGCGGGCAGGTCGTCGCAGCGGTCGCCATAGCTGAACAAGCGGGCGACCGGCATGCCGAGTATGTCTTCGCTGGTGTATCCGGTGAGATTCTTGGCCCCTTCGTTCCACTGTGAGATGAGCCCGTTCGGGTCGAGCATGAGGATGGCGTAGTCCGAGACCGACTTGACGAGATCGCTGAACAGGCTTTCGCTGCGCAGGACTGCCGTACGCGCCTGGTCGCGCAGGAATTGCGTCGCGATCCCTGTGGCGAAGAGCGCGAGCGCCACGGTGGCGATCCAGCTGGCCAGGGCCTCCGGACGGATCACGGCTTGGGCATGTGGGGTGCGATCGGGTATCAGGCTGAGCGCCGACATGCCGAGGATGTGCAGGATCGCGATGCCGAAGACGAACAGGGCCGTGGCTACCCAGACGCCGCGCCGACCCGTTTGCGCCTGTGCATATAGCAGGCCGGTCACCATGAGGCCGAGTGGCAGCACCAGCGAAGCGGCGACGAACCCTGAATCCCATTGGAAGCGGGCGGGCACCTGGATGGCGAGCATTCCGACATAGTGCATCGACCCGAGTCCAGCTGTCAGGATTGCAGCTGAACCAACTCGCACAGGGATCGGCGCGGTGGGGTGTGCAGGCAAAAGCGCAAGGGCGCATACGACAGCGCCGATGGCCAAGCTCGCCAGCGTGGGCAGGAGCGCGTAGGCCTGGGGCATGCCGCTTACATAGCCGAGCAGGGCGATGAAATGGGTGGCCCAGGCTCCGAAACCCAACGCCGCGCCCGCCAGCATGCGCCAGCGGCGCATATCTTCGGTCGAGGCGGATTGTGCCTGGCGTAGGAGAAGCACCGTTGTGGCACAGGCCATGGTGCAGACCAGAACGGCCAGCAGCAACAGGTCGACGCGGTGTTGCAAGGCGGCGCACATGTAAAGACGGGATAAGGGGTTGCTGCCGATATAGCCCATGGCCGGGGTCTAGCGGCATCGGGCTTGATGGCGGTCTAATCCCATACCCGGTAACTTTCCGGGCCGAAGTTTCGCGTGGGGGCAATGCAAAATGGCCCGCCGCGCCTTCCGGCATGGCGGGCCAAGCTTTCCTCCCCAGGAAAACTCGCGAATTTGGTCTCCGGCCCGACGTTCTTTCGCGTCGGTGCCGGTATTCAGGCCGTCAGCGGCGGATCGCCGATCCAAGGCGGTGGTAAAGCGCCGAGTACTTCGACGAGATCGGATCGTCCTCGTGGGCCTTCAGGTAGTAGAGGACGGCGTCCTGCAGCAACTTGAAGTCCTGGTTCGAAAGCACGGCCCGGGCGCGCGCCGGTTCGGTCGTGGTGGGGGCAGTCATCATGTCACGTCTCCTTCCATTGCTCGCGCCGGGATTGGCGTCGGTGGTTGCATGTGTCGTGGTATTGGCGAGAGGGGCGAGGCTCAGGATTGCCCCACTCGGCAATTTCAGGTGTTCACGGGTCTCCATCGTCTCGCTTCCTTTGGTTGCGAGGCCGATCAGGCCGCGAACTGGTTCATCGTGTTGTGTTCGCCGCCGGCCTTGAGGGCCGCTTCACCGGCGAAGTATTCCTTGTGGTCATCGCCGATGTCCGAACCGGCCATGTTCTGGTGCTTGACGCAGGCGATGCCCTGGCGGATCTCCTGGCGCTGCACGCCCTTGACGTAGCCCAGCATGCCCTGTTCGCCGAAGTACTCCTTGGCGAGGTTGTCGGTCGACAGCGCCGCAGTGTGGTAGGTGGGCAGGGTGATGAGATGGTGGAAGATGCCCGCCTCGCGCGCCGCGTCCTTCTGGAAGGTGCGGATGCGCTCGTCGGCCTCGGCCCCCAGCTCGGTGCCGTCGTAGTCCACGCTCATCAGCCTTGCCCGGTCGTAGCCCGAGAGGTCGCGCCCTTGCGCTTCCCAGGCGTCGTAGACCTGCTGGCGGAAGTTGAGCGTCCAGTTGAAGCTGGGCGAGTTGTTGTAGACCAGCTTGGCACCCGGCATTTCCTCGCGGATTCGGCTCACCATTCCGCCGATCTGGCCGATGTGCGGCTTCTCGGTCTCGATCCAGAGCAGGTCCGCGCCGTTCTTCAGGGCGTGGATGCAGTCGAGCACGCAGCGGTCCTCGCCGGTTCCGGCACGGAACTGGTAGAGGTTGGAGGGCAGGCGCTTGGGCTTCATCAGCGCGCCGTCGCGGCTGATGAGGACTTCGCCATGACCCACCTGACCTGCTTCGACAGGCTCGCAGTCGAGGTAGCTGTTGTACTGGTCCCCGATGTCTCCGGCCGTGCGGGTGAAGGCGATCTGCTTGGTGAGGCCAGCGCCGAGCGAGTCGGTGCGCGCCACGATCAGGCCGTCCTCGACGCCCAGTTCCATGAAGGCATACCGGATCGCGCGGATCTTCGCGATGAAGTCCTCGTGCGGAACCGTGACCTTGCCGTCCTGGTGGCCGCACTGCTTTTCGTCCGAGACCTGGTTCTCGATCTGCAGGCAGCAGGCACCGGCCTCGATGAACTTCTTGGCGAGCAGATACGTTGCCTCCGCGTTGCCGAAGCCGGCATCGATGTCGGCGATGATCGGAACCACGTGGGTCTCGTGGTTGTCGATCGCGGTTTCGATCCGCTTGGCTTCCATTTCGTCTCCGGCCAGCCTTGCCTTGTCGAGGTCCCGGAACATCATGCCCAGTTCGCGCGCGTCGGCCTGCTTGAGGAAGGTGTAGAGCTCTTCCACCAGCGCGGGGACCGAAGTCTTCTCGTGCATCGACTGGTCGGGGAGCGGACCGAACTCGGAACGCAGGGCGGCGACCATCCAGCCCGAGAGGTAGAGGTAACGTTGCTTCGTCGACCCGAAGTGCTTCTTGATGGAGATGATCTTCTGCTGGCCGATGAAGCCGTGCCAGCAGCCCAGCGACTGGGTGTAGTTGGCGGGGTCCGCATCGTAAGCGGCCATGTCCTGGCGCATGATCCTGGCGGTGTAACGGGCGATGTCGAGACCGGTGTGGAACCGGTTCTGGATGCGCATGCGGGCGACCGATTCGGCCTCGATGCCGTTCCAGTTGGGCTCGTTGCCGATGGTCTGACCGGCGTCGCTGATCTTGCTCTGGTAGGTCACTGTGCTCATCCCGTCTGAGTGGTCGGCCCTTTCGTTCCTGTCTGACTGGAAGGAACGATGTGAGCCGGTGTGTTCGATGACCTGCTGATACCGGCGAATTTTGTTGCGCGAAATGGCTTGCAAAGTGACGTTGTCAAACATTACAAACTTTGCTTGTAAAGTTGTACAGGTCTCACAGGAACCGACTCGTGGCCGATAGCCGAACCCAGTCCCGTCCCTTGTACCTTGGGCCAAGGCTGCGCCGTCTGCGCCGCGAACTTGGGCTGACCCAACAGGCCATGGCCGACGACCTGGAGATCTCGCCCAGCTATGTCGCGCTGCTGGAACGCAACCAGCGCCCGCTCACTGCCGACATGCTCGTGCGCCTCGCGCGCACCTACCGCCTCGATATCGGCGACCTCGCCAGCGAGGACGGCGAGGACTATGCGCGGCGCCTTGCAGGTGTCCTGCGCGACCCGATCTTCGACGACATCGATCTGCCCGCGCTCGAGATTTCCGACCTCGCGATGAGCTTTCCGGGGGTGAGCGAGGCGCTGCTGCGGTTGCACGGCGCCTATACCCGCGAACAGCAGGCGCTGGCCGAGCAGCGCAGCGCAGGGGCAGGGGCGCAGGAGAACGAGCCCGTGCGCGAGGCGCAGCGTTTCCTTGCCGCGCGGCGCAACTACTTCCACCCGCTCGATACGAAGGCGGAAGAGCTCGCGGTCGCGATCGAGCAGGCGGGCGGTGCGCAGGCGTGGCTGGCCGCCCGCGAAGTTCGATTGCGCTATCTGCCGCCCGAGGTGATGATGGGCGCGTTGCGCCGGTTCGACCGGCACAACCAGCAATTGCTGATCGACGACACGCTCGATGCGCCAAGCCGCGCCTTCCAGGTCGCCACGCACATCGCGCATACGGCGCTCAGGGCCGAGATAAAGGCGATTCTTCGCGCCGAGACTTTCGCCAGCGCGATGACTGCGACGCTCGTCCAGCGGGCGCTGGCGGCCTATGGCGCGGCGGCGACGCTCATGCCCTATGGCCGCTTCGCGCGCGCGGCGCAGCAACGCGGCTACGACCTCGAGGCGCTGGGCGGGTTGTTCGGAGCGAGTTTCGAGCAAGTCGCGCACCGTCTCACCACACTCCAGCGTCCGGGCGAGGAGCGCGTGCCGTTCTTCTTTCTGCGGCTCGACGAGGCGGGCAACGTTTCCAAGCGGCTTGACGGGGCGGGCTTTCCCTTTGCCGGGCATGGCGGGGGCTGCCCCTTGTGGAGCGTGCACCAGGTCTTCCGCCGCCCGCGCGAGATCCATGCGCAATGGCTCGAGTTGCCCGACGGACAGCGCTTCTTCTCGATCGCGCGCACGGTGACGAGCGGAGGCAGCCATTTCGCGAGTGCGCGGATCACGCGCGCGGTGGCTTTGGGCTGCGCGGCCGAGGAGGCACACAAGCTGGTCTATGCGCGCGGTGTCCGGTCCGAGGACGCCGTGGCAACTCCGATCGGGGTGACTTGCCGCTTGTGCCACCGTCCCGAATGCGCGGCCCGCTCGGTCCCCCCGATTGGCCGCGCGGTGATGAGCGACGACTACCGCAGGGGCGTGCAGCCTTACACCTTCACCGATGAATGATGGCCTCGGGCGCGCCGGGTTTTCGCGGGGTTGCACCTAGGATCCATTGACCCTTCTTTTTTACCGTTGCGCTATGGCTCTGGCTTCCTGAACCGTGAGAGGGGCCACCGGGGTGGCGGGAAAGAGGGGGCATGGAGCGCGAGCCGTTCATCCGGGCGATCGAGGTGTGGGTGCCCTCGCAAGATGGTCGTACGATCGACCTCGTGTCCGGCGTCTATGGCGCAATGGATTATTTTGCCTCGGCCAGTCGGGGCATGCGGCTTGGCAAGGGCGAGGGTTTGCCGGGAAAGACATGGCAGCATGGTCGGCCGATGGTCCTCGGCGACTTCGGCAAATCCTATTTCGTGCGCAAGGAAGCGGCGCTGGTGGAGGAGCTGAGTTGCGCGGTCTCGCTACCGTGCTGGCGCGAGAGCCGAGTGGCGGCCGTCCTGCTGCTCTTCTGTGGTGACGAGCGCTTCCGGCTCGGGGCGCTCGAGCTCTGGCAATGCACGAGGGATTCGCAAGTGCTGGCTCTTGCCGACGGCTACTTCGGGCAGGCGCATGGCTTCGAGGCGGAAGCCCGGAGCCTGCACTTTGCAAGGGGGCAGGGCATTCCGGGAAAGGTCTGGGAGAGCGGTGCCCCGGTATTCTTCACGTCCCTGCGTCCCGAGGGGCGCTTCCTGCGGCATGAGGCCGAGGATCGGATCGGCTTCGATCGCGCGTTCGGTGTGCCGTGCCGGGGCCAGGATGGTTCGGCCTGGGTCTTGACGCTCGTTTCCTCGCGGTTGTCACCGGTGGTGGGGCGCATCGAGTATTGGGTTTTCGATCCCGAACGCGGCGCCTTCCGGTTCGAGGCAGGCTATTGCGAAGTCGTCGAGGACCTCGCCGGGCTGCACGCCGATGTCTGGATTTCGGGTGATACGGGCTTGTTCGGACGTGCCTGCCGGAAAGGCATCCCGCTCGTTGACGAGGATCTTGCGACCGATATCGAAAGCCCGACGGCCTGCCTGGCCGTCGCTGCGGGGCTCAAGTCGATGGTCGTCGTGCCGATGCAGGGAAAGATGGAGGCCGATTCGGTGCTCGTCTGGTATTTCTGACGTGCTCGAAGATGGGGGCGGCAAATGGCATTCGCGCCCGAGGCGCCTATCTAGAGGACATGACCAGGGACATCGCCCCCATCGAACAGCCTTGCGAGACCTACGGCTCCCGACACCGCGTAAGTCTGCCGACAGTGCTGGTGGTCGCTGTCGTGCACGTCGTGCTCGGCGTTCTCCTGGTAAGGGCGTTTGCGCCCGAGCTTGCAGGCTCGGTCGCCCAGGCCGCATACGACGGCCTGGCTGTCACTTTCACGCCGCAGCCGCCTCCACCCCCCGAGGAGCCCGTCGAACCCGCACCCAATCCGGGCAGATTGCCCGAACCGGAGGGCGCTCAGGCCGCCGCCGGAAAGGCGGCTGAACCGGCCGAACAGGCTGCTCCCGCGCCCAAGGTCGTCGTCAAGGAAACCCGTCCCGTCCCGCCGGTGGCGGGCGAGGGCAAGGACGCCCTGTCCGGTGCGGCGCAGTCCGGGGACGGAACGGGGGCCTCGGGAACGGGATTGGGTACGGGGGCCGGACGCAGCGGAACGGGGCAGGGCGGTGGCGGCGGGGGCAGTCCTACGGTCAAGATTGCGGGCGACATCAATTCGGCGCGGGATTATCCGCGCGCTTCGCGGGACCTGCGCATCGGGCATTCCGTCGTTGTCGAACTGGGCGTGGGCGCGGACGGGCGGGTGTCGAGTTGCCGGGTCTACCGGGCCAGTCCGGACGCCGAGGCGGATCGCATCACATGCGCGCTCGCCCAGCAGCGCTTTCGCTTTCGGCCCGCCACCGATGCTGCGGGCCGGGCGGTGCCTTCGATCTACCATTGGCAGCAGAGGTGGTTCGTGCGTTGATCGTTGCGGGCATGTGGGGTGAGCGTTGCAAACGTCGAGCCGGCTTGTGCGGTTCTCGCGTTGCAGGCAGGAGAGTGGGCATGATTGTCGAGACGATACAGCTTGCCCTGACGCCGGTCTTCGTGCTGGTCGCGATCGGCAACATCCTCAATATCCTCTCCTCCCGGCTCGGCCGGGTGGTGGACCGGGCGCGCATGCTCCAGCGGCTCTATTTCGAGACGCAGGACGCCGAACACGATCTCGTCGTGCGCGAAATCCGCCTGGTCGACCGGCGCATCACGATCATCACCCGGGCCATTCGCCTGATGGTGCTCTCGGCGCTCGCGATCGGCTCGACCGTCGCGATCCTTTTCCTCCAGGGGCTGGCGGGGTTCGACCTTCACGTCGTGGCGGCGATCATCTTCCTCGCCTCGATCCTGCTCCTGCTGATCGCGCTGATCCTGTTCCTGCAGGAGACCCAGGTGGCCGCCGATGCGCTGAAGGTGCCGAGCAACCTTCTGGAGCTGCACCGCAATATCTGACCGGAGCGGGCCGCTCTCGCCCAAAAGGAAAGGGCCGGTCGCGCGGACCGGCCCTTCGTTTCGTGCCGTTCTGGACTTCGCCGCGATCAGGCGGCGAGGTCGAGCGGGGCGATCTCGCCCGAGAGGTAGAGCTTCTTGGCCTTTGCGCGGCTGAGCTTGCCCGAGCTGGTGCGCGGCAGGCTCTTGGGCGGCACCAGTTCGACCACGCAGTTCATGCCGGTGATCGAGCGCACCTTGTCGCGGATGAGGTCGCGCAGTTCGATGCGCTTGGCCGGGTCCGAGACGCGGCAGTGGACGAGCACCGCCGGGGCTTCCTCGCCGCCCTCGGTCTCGACCGAGAAGGCGGCAATGTCGCCGTGGTTGAAGCCGGGCAACTGTTCCACCGCCCACTCGATGTCCTGGGGCCAGTGGTTCTTGCCGTTGATGATGATCATGTCCTTCGCGCGGCCCACGATGAACAGGTAGCCTTGCGCCATGTAGCCCATGTCGCCGGTGTCCAGCCAACCGTCGACGAGGCACTCGGCCGTCGATTCGGGGTCGCGGAAGTAGGAGTGCATCACGCTCGTGCCGCGGCACCAGACTTTGCCGATCTGGTGGTCGGAAAGCGGCTTGCCGCTCTCGCCGCGGATCACCACTTCCATGTCGAGCACGGGCTTGCCGCAGTTGACGATGGCACGGTAGCGGGCCGGGCGGCTGAGGTCGCGCGGGGAGCCCGAGAGACGTTCTTCCTCGACCAGCTCGACGCGAATGCCTTCGCCCGGTGGCATGATGGTGACCGCAAGCGTCGCTTCGGCAAGGCCGTAGCTGGGCAGGAAGGCGCTGGCCTTGAACCCGGCGGCGGCAAAGGCGTTGACGAAGCTCTGCATGACGTCGGGACGGATCATGTCCGCGCCGTTGCCGGCGAGGCGCCAGCGCGACAGGTCGAAGCGCTCGTCCAGCTTGGTCTGGCTCGAGATGCGGCGCGCGCAGATATCGTAGCCGAAGGTCGGCGAGTACGAGATCGAAGTGCCCTCGTTGCGCGTGATCAGGTCGAGCCAGGCGAGCGGACGGCGGGCGAAGTCTTCGGTCTTGAGGTAGTCGCCCGAGACCTGGTTCGCGATCAGCGAGAGGAAGCAGCCGACCAAGCCCATGTCGTGATACCAGGGCAGCCAGGAAATGCAGCGGTCGCCTTCGCGCACTTCCATGCCGTGGCTGTGCGCCGCGAGGTTCGACATGAGCGAGCGGTGGGTGACCGCCACGCCATGCGGGAAGCGCGTCGAACCGCTCGAGTACTGCAGGTAGCAGATGTCGTCGGGCGAGGCCTTGGGCAGCGCGGTCTCGGCAACGTCCTTGGCGGCGAAGTCGGTCCAGGTCGCGTGGCCGCAGCTCTGGCGCTCGGCGGCAGCGGCGGTCAGGTGGGCGATCTCGTCGGGGCCGATCAGAAGGACCGGGTCCGCGCTGGAAAGCTGGACGGCGAGCTGCTCGATGTAGTTGTCCTTGCCGCCGAAGCTGGTCGGCAGCGGCAGCGGCACCGGCCAGGCGCCCGCGTAGATCGTCGCGCAGAACAGCGCGGCGAAGTCGGGGCCGGTCTCGGCGATGAGGGCAATGCGCTCGCCCGGCTTCACGCCGCGCGCGACAAGGGCGTAGGCGACCTTGAGAGAGTCTTCGCGCAGTTCGCGGAACGAATAGGCGCGCGTCAGTTTTCCACGCGGATCGTGGAAATTGAAGCCGCGCTGGCCCTGGGCCGCATAATCAAGGGCGTCGCAGAAGGTGTCGAAGTCCGCGTAACGGCGCTCGAGAGCGTCGTCGTTGGGGGTCGGGACCAGTGCCTGGTCCGCCTTCGTCACCATGCTGATGGTGTCGCTCATTATATCGTAACCCGTTGTCTGTTCTAACTATCCCGTGGGATTCCAACATGGCCTAGTGGTTCGAATGTGAACCGGAAATGGCCATGGTTTCCTCCTCCAAGGTTCCATAAGCACTCCCCATTCTGCGCCGAGTGTGGCACGAATAGGGCAAGATGTCCGCCAAGCGTCGCAATCCCCGTCCGCTCGACACGCCTCGACTCGAGGAAATGGCGCTCGCCTATGTCGCGCGATTCGCCACAACGCAAGCCAAACTGCTCGCCTACCTGCAACGCAAGCTGCGCGAGAGGGGGTGGGAGGGCGACGAACGTCCCGCCCTCGAGGCGCTGGTCGAGCGCTACGCCGAGCTGGGTTACGTCGACGACGAGTCCTGGGCGCGGATGAAGGCGGGAAGCTTGCTGCGCCGCGGCTATGGGGCGCGGCGGGTCAGCGAGGCGCTGGGGCAAGCCGGGGTCGCCGACGAGGTTCGCTGCGAGATGCAGCCTGACGAAGCGCAGGCGCGCGAGGCAGCGCTCGCGCTGGCGCGGCGGCGGCGGCTGGGGCCTTTTGCGCGCGACGAGGTGGATCGGAGCCTGCGCGAAAAGCACCTGGCCGCGATGCTGCGCGCGGGCCACCGGCTCGACATTGCCCGAGCCATTATCGAGGCTGACGGCATCGAGGCGGCCGAGAACTGGGTGGCCGAAGCAGGCGAAGACGTCTGAATGCCGGCACGCGGGTGGTGGTCGTACCGCCCAAATGCGGAACGAAAAAAGGCGGCGCCGTTCCCGGAGGAGCGGCGCCGCCTTTTTCATTCGTGCAATCCGGCGATGCCGGGCTGCGTTTTTAGCGGCAGCGCGGCGAGCTGGAGCTGCGGTCAACTTCGCGACCAAGAAGCGCGCCGGCCGCAGCTCCGATCAGCGTGCCGGTGGTGCGGTCACCGCGGGTGTCGACCGCACGGCCGGCAAGGGCACCGGCGACGCCGCCGATCAGCAGGCCAGTGGTGCCGTCCGACTTCTTGCAGCGGTAGCGTCCGCGATCGTCGCGCCAGTAGCGGATACCGTTGTCGGTGCGGTGGTAGGAATGATGGTCGCGCGCCAGGGCGGGGGTGGCGGTCGCCACGATCATGGTCGGGGCGGCGACGGCCGCCATGGTGGCGGCGAGAATGAGCTTGCGCATGGGCGATCTCCTTGAAATCTGTAAATCGGTTGCGGTGGAAACGCGCTTCTTGTTCATCTGATCCCCAACCTCAGATGAACGAACCGATTTTGGCGCCTGGGCAGGGTGAGCCGTTGCTGCACTGCGATGAAGCGTCCGATTTGCGGAACATGCATGTCGCAACGCACATTGCGCTCGCAAATCATGCGGGTATTTAGATCCAACACGCTTGGCATCGGCAGCAAAGAGGGCTAACGCGCGGCTCATGGGAATCCTGTCCAATATCTTCACCTGGTGGGATGGCGCGACCATCGGCACCTCGCTCTGGTCCTCGCGCAATGGCGAGCACGTCGGCACCGACGCGCAGGGTAACAAGTATTACCGCGCGAAGAAGGCCAAGACGACCGAAGGCTACGAACGCCGCTGGGTCATCTATGTCGGCGCCAACGACGCAAGCCGCGTCCCGGCCGAATGGCATGGCTGGTTGCATCATTCGTACGATGACGTGCCCGAAAGCCACCTCCCGCCGGCCCGCATCTGGGAAGTGGACTACACCCCCAACGCAACCGGTACCCCCACGGCCTATCGCCCCCAGGGCGCATTGGAGCGCGGCGGTCGCCGTGCCGCGGCGACCGGCGACTACGAGGCATGGTCCCCGGACGCCTGATCGTTCTGCGTACGATGCCTCCTGTTGCGATTCGTTTCGGTGGTCCGCTCGCGGCCCTGGTCATGACGGCCGGGCTGTCGGCTTGCGGTGGTGCTCCCGAGCCCGCGCCTGCCGAGACCGAAGTGCCCGATGCGATTGCCGGCATGCAGGCCGGGCCTGCCCAGGCCGCCCAGGGGCAGGAGCTCGGCACGCCGAACAAGGATCGGGTGGCGACGCTTGGCATCCTCAACAAGCGCAACAACCTGACCCAGGACATTACCATGAAGCCCGGCGAGTCGCGTCGCCTGGGCAATCTCGTGGTGAAGCTGGCGACGTGCGAGAAGTCGCTTCCTTGGGAGCATCCCCAGGAAGAAGGTGCCTTCGTGCAGGTCTTCGTCGAGGAGCGGGTGAACACGGACCAGAAGCTGGCCTGGCACAAGGTCTTCTCGGGCTGGCTGTTCAAGAATTCGCCGGCGCTCAACGTGGTCGAGCACCCCGTCTATGACGTCTGGGTCAAGGACTGCGCGATGAAGTTCCCGGGCGAAGACGCCATTCCGGCCGCGCCCGCATCGCCGAGCAGGGCGGCAAATCCGGTCGCCACGCAAACGGCCTCGCCCGAGCCCGCCGAGGATGAGGCGGAGCCCGAGGACGAACCGGTCGTCGAAGAGCGCAGCCCCAACTGAGCATTCGCGCGGCCGTGATTGGCCGACGCGACCGCAGGCGTGCCGGACGTATGCTGGGCTGTGCCGAGCAGGCGCAGGTATTGCGCCTGGGGGATCTCCACCGCGCCGAGCGAGGCCAAGTGCGAGGTGATGAATTGGCAGTCGAGCAGTTGCGCTCCGGACCGCTGCAGCGCCGCGACCAGCCAGCACAAGGCGACTTTCGAGGCGTCGCGCTCGCGCGAGAACATGCTTTCCCCGCAGAACACCCCGTCGAAGCCGACGCCGTAAAGGCCGCCGACGAGCACGCGCTCGCCGGTTTCGGGCGCGCGCCGCCAGCATTCGATGGAATGCGCCGAGCCGAGCCGGTGGAGCTCTTCGTAGCTGCGCTGGATGCGGTGGCTGATCCAGCTTCCGCCGTCGTGCTCGTCGTCGGTCGGGTCCACAGCGTCGTTTCCCGCGGAATGGGCCGGACGCGGCGCAGCGCAGGCGTCCATGACGCGCGAGAAGGCCTCGTTGCAGGTGACTTCGAAGCGGCCGCGCCGCAAGGATCGGGCCAGCGAGCGCGAGACGCGAAGTCCATCGAGGGGGAGGATCGCGCGTTGACGTGGCTCGATCCAGAAGATTTCGGGATCATCACGGCTGTCCGCCATGGGGAATATCCCGCTGCGGTAGGCGAGCATGAGGATTTCAGGCTCGATGAGATCGTTGGATCGAGGAGCGTGCACGAGGTTCAGATAGGCAAAGCGGCGGCGGGCGGAAACACTTTTCGACATCTTCGCGCGCAAAGATGCGAATTAGGTCCTTGTAATCCTCCTCGGCACCATCTAGAGGCTCGCCACCCCACAGGAGTGTAGCTCAGTTGGTAGAGCATCGGTCTCCAAAACCGAGGGCCGCGGGTTCGAATCCTGCCACTCCTGCCATTTTCCCACATCGCGAGATCTTCCCCGTACGGGGTTTCGGTGCAGTGCCCTGGCGAGCGCGGTGCGTTGGCGCGGCGCCACTTGCCAATTGTGCCCGCGCTACTATGGCATCGACGCAAAGTGCCGTATGGCCGGCGCCAGCCTTTTGAAAAGAGGGCTCTGGCCGGGCCGAACGGCGCAAAAGGCGAATGGGACCAGTCTTGGGTTTATGACGGAAAAGTCGCAGATGGACGATAGCACGCAGGCCGAAGCCCTTCCCGAGGAGGCGGCCAACGCGAATCGAGAGGGGCCAAGGGCCAGTCGCGATCTCGTGTTCTGGATCGGCATTGCGCTTTCGCTGTTCGCAGCCTTACCCGGGCTCGTCGCCTGGGCGCCGCAGATGACGGACTACCCTTCGCATCTGGCTGGCTACAAGGTCATGCTCGACCATGGCCACGATCCCTTCCTGACCTGGTATTTCCTGTTCCACTGGGAGTGGACCGGCAACCTGGGCGTCGAGTTGCTCATGGTGCCGCTGGCCCCATTGTTCGGGCTCGAGATGGCGGGGCGGATCATCGTCATCCTGATCCCGGCGCTGACGGGACTGGGCATCGTCTCGGTGTCCTGGGCCTTGCGCAAGCGGGTCGGGCTCGGCCCGATCCTCGCCATGGTCACGATCTGGTCGCCCTCGTTGCTGATGGGCTTCCTCAACTATTCGCTCTCGTTGGCCATCGCGCTGTTCACCTTCGCCTTGTGGGTGCAGATGCAGGGCTCGCCCTGGCGGCGCGTCGTCATGATCCCGCTCGGCTTCGTGGTCTGGCTTTGCCACGTCTCGGGCTGGGGCATCCTGGGCGTCATGGTCTTCGGCTACGAATGGTCGCGGCGCAGCAACTGGCGTGACTGGCGCCCGTTCCTGGCACCTTGGCCGCTCATCTTCCCTCTGTTGCCGATGCTGGCGGGGATGGGGGCAAATTCGAAGGTCACCTATGGCCGCTGGGGCGTGCTCGAGTACAAGTGGGGCATTCTCTACAAGGCGCTTCGCAGCTACGACTACATCTTCGACATAGGGACCCTCATCGCGGTGCTGCTGGTGGCGCTTGCTGCTCTCGCCGTGCGCCGTATCGATGCGCGCCTGGGCTGGGCGGCGCTGATCATGTTCGGCCTCACCATGGCGGTGCCGCGCCAGATCTTTGGGGGCGATTACGCGGACTACCGCCTCAGCACCGCGGCGCTCATGATCCTTCTGATGGCCGTCGACTTCCGTTCGCGCGTGCCGGTGTGGTTGTTGGCGGCAAGCTCGCTGCTGTTCGTCTCGCGCACGACGCTTACATCCGTCGTCTGGTACCGCGACGCGCAGACCGCGCGCCAGCTGATCAAGGCGCTCGAATACGTGCCCGAGGGCGCAAAAGTGGCGACCGCCGTGGCGATCCCGATCCGCCAGTGGTTCTTCGGGCCCTTCGAGCACTTCGGAAGCTACGCCGTTGTGCGGCGCGGCGCGATGGAGAACTCGAACTTCGCGCTGCCCGACGTGCACATGCTTTCGATGCGCGAGCAGGACTACAGCTTCGCCGATCCTTCCCAGCGCATTCTCTACGCGTCCTACCAGAGGATCGACTTGCGCAAGTTCCGTCCTGCGCTCCACGCCGACTACTTGTGGTACATAGGAAATTCACAGCCCGTGGCGCTGCCGGACGGGGCGCATATCGTCTACGAGACGGACAATTCCTTCCTTGCGCGCATGCCCGACGCGGTGGACCTTGCAAATCCGGCGAACGGAAGCTAAATCACCCCTTCTTCCGACATGAAGATCGCTCGCTCGCCCATCCCGACCCCGGTCGGGACGGCGATGAGCCCTAGCCGGAAGACACGGAACAGTTCATTCAATTGCGTTCACGCAATCAGGCAAGAGACACGAGAGCGACGGACATGGCCAAGATCAATCCCGGCGAATTCATGCGCCAGGTTCAGGCAGAAACGCGCAAGATCCATTGGCCTTCGCGCCAGGAGACGGTGACGACCGCGATTTTCGTCGGCATCATGACGGTGCTGCTCGCGACGTTCTTCCTGGGCATCGACGCGCTTTTCGGTTGGGTCGTCAGCTCGCTGCTGTCGTTCCTGTGATCGCCTGAACCTTTAGACCCAAAGAGAGAATCATGGCTCGCTGGTACATCATCCACGCCTATTCCGGCTTCGAGAACAAGGTGAAGGAATCCATCATCGCCGAGGCCGAGCGCATGGGCCTTTCGCAACTGGTCGAGGACATCCAGGTCCCGTCCGAGACGGTGACCGAAGTCAAGCGCGGCAAGAAGGTCCAGGTCGAACGCAAGACCATGCCGGGCTACGTGCTCGCCAAGCTGGGCCTCAACGACGACGTCTACCACCTGATCAAGAACACCCCGAAGGTTTCGGGCTTCCTGGGCGTCAACGGCAAGCCGCAGGCGATCAGCGAGACCGAGGCCGCGCGCTACTTCGGCGCCGCCGAGGCCGCCGCTGCCGAGCCGCGCAAGCAGGTCAACGTCGATTACGAGATCGGCGATTCGGTCAAGGTGCTCGAAGGTCCCTTCGCGAGCTTCAACGGCATCGTCGAGGAACTCGATTTCGACAAGAGCCGCGTCAAGGTCTCGGTTTCGATCTTCGGCCGCGCGACGCCGGTCGAACTCGACTTCGAGCACGTCGAGCTCAGCAAGTAAGGCGAGCCGTCCTGCCATCGGCGGGGCGACTTCTAGCCGAACAGAAAAAGGGCCGCGCCGGCATGGCGCGGCCCTTTTTGATGTGGCCGGGGCGTGCTTCAGGTGGCCGGGCCGTACAGCGTGAGTGTGAGCCGCGCCTGTTCCACGAAGCCGAGGCGGGCATAGACCGCGAGTGCGGCGCGGTTGTCGGCGTAGGAATGAAGGATCGGGAGGCGGCCGTCCGCGAGCACCGCAAGTGCGACGCGCTGTGAGAGCAGGGGAGCCAGGCCCCTTCCGCGCGCCTCGGGGTGGGTACACACCGCGCTCACTTCGACAAGCGCATCGGTTGCGATGCGCTGGCCGGCCATCGCGATCAGGTGCCCCTGTTCGCGCACACCCCAGAACGACCCGAGTTCACCCGTTCGCGTGGAAAATGGCCCCGGTTCGGTCAGCGTGGCGAGCGTGAGCATCTCGGGGAAATCGATCGGGCCAAGCGTCTCGAGCACGACGCCGGCCATGTCGCGACGGCGCGCGAAGTCTCCCGCCATGCGTGCGGCGCCTTCGGGCGAGAGCACCATGCGTACACCGGCGGCCTGGCGCAGGATTTCGCTGCGCGGGATATGCGGTGCGGCGCCGGGTTGCATAAGCGCCAGTGGGCCGGTCTGGTGGATCAGGCGCGAAAGCGCTTGGCGGCATTCCCGACTGTTTTCGCGCAGTCCGGCAAGCGGCCCGATGTCGGGGTGGAAGCGGCGTGCATCGCCATCGCCCACCGCGAAGGCGGCTTGCCTGCCCGGAAGCGCGTTCCACACGAGGGGCCCCTCGAGATCGGCTTGTGCGCCCTGCCAATGAGGGCGCGCGGATGGGAGGGGCAGGGCGGTATCGATCATGTGTCGGGGCTTTGCATGTCGTTTGGTGGGTTGGCGCTCGCCTGTGCGATGCGCTCGGCGAGCGGGGATCGGGCAAGCGCGGCGTCAAGGCGATCGAGATAGGCGAGGAGGTTCGCGGCGGGCGGTGCGCAGATCGAAGCCACCGCCGCCTCGACGTGGCGGAAGAAGCGCGCGTCGAGCGCGTCGATCACGCTCGTGCCTTGTTGGGTGAGCCGGATTTCGCGTTGACGCGCGTCGTGCGGTGAGGCCGATGAGTGCACGAGGCCGTCGCGAACGAGCTGGCCCAGGCTGCGGGTGACCGCCGGTTGGCTGATGTCGAGCCGCGTCACCAGGCCGCCGACGGTCGCAGGCCCCTCGCGCAAGGCGCAAAGGAGCGGGACTTGCGAGGGTTGCACGGTGTAGCCGGCGGAGCGGAAGGCTTCGGCCACGCCCGCCTGCAGGCGTTCGCCGAGGCGCCGGAACCGGCTGCCCAGCGTCATGTAACCCAGATCCGCGATGAGATCGGAAGGGGGCGCGCCATTCGACGGGGGGGCGGGACTATTCATACCGTGTTATATACCTTGCGATGGGCCTTGCGGGAAGGGGAGCGGGCGGGAATTTGCAGGGGGATCACGCGGGCCCTTTTCTTTCGGGGCGTTTTCGCGTAATGGCCGCGCCTTTGGATCGGGTCCGTCCCGGTGCGATTCCCGGCGGGAGAGGGGCGTGCCCCGGCATCACCCTCGTCGAACCGCTAAACATGAGGGCGTCACGATGGCGCCCGACAGTGTGAAAGGAGGCCATCATGGCCAAGAAGATTACCGGCTACATCAAGCTGCAGGTGCCCGCGGGCGCTGCAAACCCCTCGCCGCCGATCGGTCCGGCGCTGGGTCAGCGCGGCGTGAACATCATGGAATTCTGCAAGGCGTTCAACGCGTCGACGCAGGAGATGGAAAAGGGCATGCCGATCCCGACCATCATCACGGTCTATGCGGATCGCAGCTTCACCTTCGTCACCAAGACCCCGCCCGCCAGCTTCCTCATCAAGAAGGCCGCGAACCTCAAGTCCGGCTCGAAGGAGCCCGGCAAGATCTCGGCCGGCAAGATCGCGCGCTCGAAGCTGAGCGAGATCGCCGAAGTCAAGATGAAGGATCTCAACGCCAACGACATCGAAGCGGCTACCCGCATCATCGAAGGTTCGGCCCGCGCGATGGGCCTCGAAGTGGTGGAGGGCTGATCTGATGGCCAAGATTACCAAGAAGCAGAAGTCGCTGAACGCGAAGCTGGGTGACAACATGAAGCTCTACGCCGTTGGCGAAGCGCTCCAGGCCCTGCGTGACCTCAAGACCACCAAGTTCGACGAGACCATCGAAATCGCGATGAACCTGGGCGTCGATCCCCGCCACGCCGACCAGATGGTCCGCGGCATGGTCTCGCTCCCCGCCGGTACCGGCAAGACCGTCAAGGTCGCCGTGTTCGCCAAGGGTGACAAGGCTGAGGAAGCTCTCGCCGCCGGTGCCGACAAGGTCGGTGCGGAAGACCTCATGGAAGACATGCAGGCCGGCAACCTCGACTACGACCGCGTCATCGCCACCCCGGACATGATGGGCGTCGTCGGCCGTCTCGGCAAGCTGCTGGGCCCCAAGGGCCTCATGCCGAACCCGAAGCTGGGCACCGTGACCCCGAACGTCGCGCAGGCCGTGAAGGACGCCAAGGGCGGCCAGATCGAGTTCCGCGTGGAAAAGCAGGGCATCATCCACGCCGGCATCGGCAAGATGTCGTTCTCGGACGAAGATCTCCAGAAGAACTTCTCGGCATTCGTCGACGCGATCGTCAAGGCGAAGCCCTCGGGCGCCAAGGGCAAGTACGTCCAGAAGATCTCGATGAGCTCGTCGATGGGCCCGGGCCTCAAGATCGACACCGCGCAGGTTGCCGGCGCGTAAGCGCCAGGGGCACCCCCGCGAGCTGACCGAAAGGTCGCGAAACAGACAAAGGCCGGCAGGTTTTCCTGCCGGCCTTTTTCGTGCGTGCAGGCGCCATCAGTCCGAGGAATGCAGGCCGGGCATCACCGCGTCCCAGCGCGTGGCCGCCTCGTCCAGGCATTCCCCGGGGTCCTTGCGTGGGAAAAGCGTGCAGTCCCAGCCCAGGACTTCACGATGGCTGGCGCGATCGTGCACGTAGAGAAACGCCAGCCGTCGTCGGCTGTCGAGCGGAACCGGAAAGCCCTTGGGAATGGCATCGGGCTGGGTCCAGCCCATGACCTTGCAGAAATCCCGCGCGCGGCACACGTCGAGGGCGAGGAGCCCGAACGCTCCGGGATAAGTCGAGGGCAGCAGGAAGCCGAAGGCATCGCCTTGCGGGTGAACGAGCGCGAGCTTGCTTCCCCGCAGGTTCAGACCGGGCAAGGCGTTTGGGAGGGTGTCCATGACCGCGGGATGATCGCTTCGCAGCGCGGTTGCAGGCGCGGGGCCTGCCGCTCCATCCGCGAGGCCGATGCGATGCACGGGTGAGTAGGGCGCAAGCTTGGCTTCGCGTGGTTCGTTCGCCGAGGGGGTTTGGGAGAACGCAGCGGGGCGCCCCCAGGCCCCCGGCCAGCGCAGGAAGATGTGGGTCCGGACTTGGGCGATCTTGGCGAGCTGCGAACTCCATGCAGGATGGACCCAGTCCGTGTGGTAATGGGTGGCGAGGCCGACGGCGGTGAACACCGCGCCACCCAGGGCCGCGCGGGCGATGCCGCGTGCCTTGTCCCAGGCGGCGGGTATCGGCCGTCGTCGCAGCGAACCGTCGCAGGTGAAGGTGAACTGGCAACCGGTCGTGCGAGCGGCGCCTTCATAGACGACGGCGCAGACCGAGTTGGGGAAGGCGGGGTGCCGAACGCGGTTGAGCACGACCTGGGCCACCGCGCGCTGCCCTTCCTCGTCCTGGCCGGCCTCGTAGTATTCGGCGCTGGCCAGACAGTCGATCGCCCGCTCGAGATCGTGTGGGTAGCCCCGCCAGTGCAGGGGGCGCGGCGGGGTCAGCGGGCCGACGGCGAATGGTACGGCTGCATTGACCGCCAGGGCCTGCTCGCGCTGGGCAAGCGGGGGCAGGGGCATCGCGTCGGCTACGTCCGGGCTGCGCGATCTTTCTGCGAAAAGCGGATCGACGAAGGAAATCTCCCGGGTGAGCGGTTGCACTTGGCTGGTCAGGCCTGGTGCCGTGCTCGAGGTGAGTAGCGCCACTGAGGCCATCACAAGCGTGGCTTTCCGCAACCGGCGCGCCGCGGCGACGGTGACATCGCGAATGCACAGCGCCGCTTGCGCGCACGTGATGCGCACGCAAGGTTCGAGCCGATGTGTGGAGGCGTTCAAGGCGCGACAACCGGCGAAGTCGTCGGCGAACCCGGGAGGACGGGTTGGAGCAGATCGACCTGCTGCCCATCCCATTCGAAGATCGCGGATTGCTCAACGTCGATCCTGGCCCCGTCACCTGCAGGAGGCAGAAAGGTTCTGTCGAGCGGGCCGAGCACGAGGCGCATCGGCAGACCGGCGTAACGTGCAACTCCGGACCGGCGCGAATCCGGGTCATAAGGGGGGAGGTCGGCGAGGGTTTCGATCGACAATGTACCAATGTCGCGCAGGATCGCGACATGGCGCATATAGATGTCGGCTTCCGCCCGTGCGGCGGCAATTCGCGCGTTCAACAGGTCGTTCGTGACGTCGAGCACGTCGCGCAGGGTTCGATAGCCCGACGTTTCCTGCTTCTTGACACCATCCACGGCCTTTTTCGCGGCCTCGACGGCGGCCCTGTAGCGCGGCAATGTCGCTTGAGCCGTGCGCAAGAAGCTCCAGTTCGCCGCGAGCGATTCGCGCATGGCCCGGCGCGTTTCCTCGGTGAACTGCTGGTCCGCCAGGTTGCGGGCGATGGCCTCGCGCAAGGCCGAGGTCTGGAGGCCTCCCGAGTAGAGCTGGAGCGAAACGCGAATCCCGGCCGAGACGGCTTCTTCGCGCACGGTGTTCTGGTAATCGCTGAGCGGCGTTCGCCCGAGTGTCGAGAAGGCGCTGACCTGGGGACGCATTTCGGCACGCGCCGCCCGGACGTTCGCGCGGGAGGCTTCCTCGACGAGATGGGCTTTCGCCAGTTGCGGGTTGAAGCGCTCGGCGGCGACGTAAAGCGTTTCGAGCGTGGGCAGTTCGGGCAGGCCGGGAAGCGGTGCCAGATCGTCGGGAAAATGGCCGACGAGGTGGCGGTACCGCGCGGCACTGATCTCGACCGCCGAACGGGCTTCGAGCACGCGACCGGCGGCGAGTTCGAGCCGGTTGCTGGTCTGCTCCAGATCCGGCTCGGTCAGGTCGCGCAGCGCGAAGCGCGCGGCCGTGACCTGGTTCTGCTGGCGCAGGATGTCGTAGTTCTCGACGGCGATGGCCTGGAGCGTGATGTCGCGCTGCAGCGAGACGTAGGCGTTCACGACGTCGAGGAGGAGCTGCTGGCCCTGCGCGCGCAGGCCCTCGCGCAAGGAAAGGCTGGCCGCCTGCGCCCCATCGATGCCCGCGGAAATGCGCCCGGAAGTGAACAGGGGCTGGTTCAGTGAAAGCTCGACACTCGATGCAAATCCCGCGTCACTGGACGGGAACAGAGTGCCGCGGATGCGCGCCGAGGTGAATTCGTGGCTGGCCGACAGCGCAAGGCTGGGGCCATAGGCGGCTCTCGCCTGCGCGACCTGTTCGTCCGATGCGGCGACAAGGTCCCGGTTGCCTTGGAGTTCCGGATTGCCCGAATAGGCCGCTGCGATTGCATCGCCGAGTGTCTCGGCGACCGAAAGCGACGGCATGAGCGCCGTTGCGACTGCGAGGGAAAGGCCGATTTTCCTCGAAGGTCTCATGTCGATTACCCGTGTTATTGGCGATGGAGGGGACTGGCTGCCTGCTAATCACTCCGGAACAGAGCTGTTCGCTGTGTCGGTCTAGGTCGTGCGCTGGTCTAATGCAGCGCGAGATAGTTCCAGACAGGACGCAACTATGCATGGTCAGGCTTTGACGCTCCGGGCACGCGCTGGCGCACGGCAATGCGGGAGATCGCCGCGATGAACCTGTTACGGTGCCTTCGCGATGGCTTGCGCGAAGCGATCGGCTCGCTTGGCCTGGTGATCGTTCCGGTGGTGGCGATCAGCGGTGTCTTCAACGTGCTGCTTCTGTCCGGCTCGTTCTTCATGCTTCTTGTCTACGACGACGTCTTGCCCAGTCGCAGTGTCCCCTCGCTCGTGAGCCTGCTCGTTCTGGTCATGGTGGCTTATGGCTTCCAGGCGGTCCTCGACGTCATTCGTGGGCGGATAATGGTCCATGTCGGATCGCGCTTTCTTGCCGCGACGAGCGCGCGGGTGCTCAACGTGGTCGCGACCCATGAACTGCGACGCGGGCCCTTGCCCAACGGCACGCAGATCGTGCGCGATGCCGATACCGTACGCGGCTTCCTGTCGGGCGCAGGTCCGCTCGCGATCGTCGATCTTCCCTGGGTGCCGGTCTACCTGCTTATCCTGAGCGTGTTCCATTGGAGCCTGGGCCTTCTCGCCCTGGCGGGGGTCGCGGTTCTCGTGGGGCTCATGATCGCCAGCAACCAGGCGACAGGGCCGCTCGCGCTGGACACGATGAAGGCGGGGGCACGACGCATGGGACTTGCGGAAGCGACCTTGCGCAACGCCGAGACATTGCGGGCGCTGGGCATGGGCCCCGCGCGAATGGCACAGTGGCAGGACGCCGAGGCCGAGTATTTGCAGGCGAACGATCGCTTCTCGGCCCGCTCGAGCACCCTGTCGGGTGCAACCAAGGCCTTCCGGATGTTCCTGCAGTCGGCAACGCTTGCGCTTGGCGCGTACCTTGTCATCCGCGGATCGGCGACCGGCGGCATCATCATCGCCAGTTCGATCCTGTCATCGCGGGCGCTTGCGCCGGTGGAGCAGGTGATTGCTCATTGGAAATCGGCGGTTTCCTGTGCGCAGGCCATGAGCCGGATGCATGATCTGATGGCGGCTGCACCGGCCGAGCCGGAGCCTCTGGGCCTCGAGCTTCCGCGCGCCATGCTGAGCGTGCGATCGCTGGCCTGCGCCCCGCCGGGATCGAAGCGTCTGACCTTGGCTGACGTGAGCTTCGAATTGAAGGCGGGGGATGCCCTTGCCGTGGTCGGCCGTAGCGGATCGGGGAAGACCACCCTTGCGCGCGCGCTGTGCGGGGTCTGGCCCGTGGCGCGTGGGGCGGTCCGTCTCGATGGGGCGACGCTCGACCAGTGGCCCGTCACGCAACTTGCCCAGTTCATGGGCTATGTTCCGCAGAAGATCGAACTGTTCGAAGGGACCGTCGCGCAGAACATCGCGCGCTTTCGACCGGACGCGGATCGCGACAAGATTCTTGCCGCGGCCCGCGCCGCCGATTGCCATGATTTGATCGTGCGTCTCGATGGCGGTTACGATGGGGTGATCGCGGCGGGCGGCGGTGGGCTTTCGGCAGGGCAGCAGCAGCGTATCGCTCTTGCCCGGGCGCTCTACGGGGATCCGTTTCTCGTCGTCCTCGACGAGCCCAACAGCAATCTCGATCACGAGGGAGAACAGGCGCTGGCGCACGCGATCGGCCAGCACCGCCAACGCGGCGGGATCGCGATCGTCATCGCACACCGACCCGCCATCGTCTCGCAAGTCAGTCATCTCCTGGTGATGAACACCGGCAAAGTGCAGAGCTTCGAAACGCGCCAGGAATTCGAGGCGCGGTTGCGTCAATCCGGGGGCGACGCGTCCAGGTCCGATGCGGCTCGAGCGGAGCAGCGCGTCAATGGCGCAGCTCAAAAGGCATCGGAGAAGGACCAGGCATCGCCTTCCGAGGCGCGCGTCAGCGAGGAGCTGGATCTATGAACGCGACGCTTGCGATGCCTTCGGTCACGTTGCCATTTTCGGGGAGTGCCACCGCAATCCAGGAGCTGCCATGCACTAGTGATGAATTGCATGCGCGTGGCATTGCCAGCCTGGTGCGCGTTGGACTGGGAGCGATCCTGGTTCTTGTTCTCGGTGTATTGTGCCTGGTCGCGTTACTGCCTCTCGCTGGCGCGGTGATCGCTCCGGGGGAGGTGACCGTGGAAGGCAACGTCAAGGAAATATCCCATCCTTTTGGCGGGGTCGCGGCGGCGATCCTGGTCAAGGACGGTGATCATGTTCGCGCCGGCGATCCCTTGATCCGTCTGGACAGCACAGTCGTAGGCGCGCTGGCGAGCTATGCGGGACTTGGGGTCGACCAGTTGGAGGCGCGTGCGGCGCGTCTGCGGGCGGTTCAGGAGGGTAGGGCCGCGATTTCCTTTCCTGCCGAACTCATGCGGCGGGCGGGTAAGGCCGACGTCGCCGCGACGCTGCGGGATGAGCGGGCGAGCCTTGCCCTGGCGCGCCGGGCACGCGGGGATCAGCTGCGTCAGTTGCAGGCGCGCATCGTCCAGACGCGGGCGGATGCGCAGACGTATGAGAGTCAAATTCACGCTTTTGCGGAACAGCAGGGCTTCATCCAGAAGGAGCTCGAGCAGACCCGTGACCTCTATCGCGAGAGGCTGACGACGCTGGACCGGCTCAATGCGCTCGAACGCTCCGCCGTGGGTGTGCGTGCGCAACGCGAGGCTGCGTTGGCGGGGTATGCGCAAGCCAAGGCACGGATAGGCGAACTCGAGGTGCAGATGAGCGGGCTCGAGAGCCAGACACGCAGCGAGGCGGCACTCGAACTGGGGCAGGTTGAAGCGGCACTGGCCGAGCGCCGCAAGGAACGGGCGGAATCACGCGATCGGGCGGATCGTTCGATCATTCGCGCGCCCCTCGACGGGGTGGTCGACAAGTTGAAGGTGAGGACCTTGGGCAGCGTCGTGCCGGCGGGCGAATCGCTGCTGGAGATCGTGCCGCGGGCGGACAGCCTCGTCATTCGGGCGCACATCCGTCCGACCGACATCGACCAGGTTCTGGCCGGCGGCGTGGCTCATGTCCGGTTTACGGCCTTCAATATGCGCACGACGCCCGAGGTGGCGGGGAAGGTCGACCAAGTTGCCGCCGACCGCTCGGTCGATCCGCTTACTGGAGCTGCGTATTATCCAGTCTTAATATCCATATCGGATGACGAGCTGGGCAAGATTGGAAACGCCCGGATTAGCGTGGGAATGCCTGTCGAAGTCTTCGTGCAGACGCAGCAGAAGACGATTTTGCAATACATTATTAGGCCGCTTTCCGATCAACTGAGGCGCGCGCTGCAGGAGTAGTCGGGATATTCTCTAGCGAGATTTCCTAGGGTTAAACCGAAAGGCCTATCCGCATGCTTGAACTGGCAGCCTGTCTGCATGCCTTGTGCGAACTTTGGCATGGGCGCCGGGCATGAGACGGCCATTGGCCGTCCCGGCCTTGGCGGTACTTGCATCGACAAGCCCCTACTCGGCCTGTGCACAAGGACTTGGGGCCGGCTGGGTGTTCGGCGGCGTACCCGAGCTGTCCCGCTCGGATGTGGCCGGCAACCGTTCGGAGCCCGACCTGGAGGTCGCTCCGGATCGCTTCGGCCCCTTCCTTCTTGCTTCCCGCCTGGCAGTCATCACCGGCTACGATGGCAATGTCTTCAACACCCCGGCTGCGCGGTCGGACGGTGTCCTGCTCCTGACGCCGGAAATGGCGTTGAGCCTGGATGATCCAAGGCGGACCTTGGCGCTTTCGGTATCCGGACGCCTGCGTCGCTTCGCGAACCAGGAAAGCGAGAACAGCGAGGAGTTTCGGTTGGCAGGGCGCAGTGGCTTGCCGATCACGAACAACCTCTCCTTCGCACTTTCGGCGGACCTTGCGCGCCGGATCGAGCCCCGTAGCAGTTCGGGAGGGGCGCTCGATGCGCGTGAACCGGCGAGCTACGATCGCATATCCGCCGCGCCAATCCTGACATTCGATCTGGGCCGGCTCCAGTTGCAGGCGGGAGCCGGCTACCAGCGGGTCACCTTCAATCCCCTTGCCGCAGGCGATGGGGGCCGGTTGAGCCAGGCCTTTCGCGACATGCGTTCGCATGGCGCGAAGGTGCGACTGGCATACGATCTCTCGGGGTTTCTTTCGGTCGTGGCATCGATCGCCGGGGAAGAGCACGCTTCGATACGCCCGGCACAAGGACGCGAGCGGGATTTTCGGGAGAGTTCGGTTGCGCTTGGCCTGGAGGGGGAGGTGACACCCCTGTTCCATGTCGAACTGGCGCTGGGATACCAGGACAGGAACTATGGCAACGCGTTCTACCGAGATTTTGCAGGAGCAAGCTTTTCGGTGCAGGCGGAATGGTACTGCACGCCGCTTCTGACCACGAAACTGGTGGCGAGCCGAGCCTTCCGCAACAGCGGAAATCCTGAGGTCCCAGCCATTCTCGAAGATACGCTGGCGATCAGCGCCTATTATGACCCGACCCGCAGGCTGCGGATTTCCGGCGCGATGGAAATGCGCTGGGATCGCTACCGGGACGTCGCGAGCGAGGCCCGCAGGTCTCGGATCGAGCTTCAGGTCCAGTATCGCCTGGACAGGCACGTTTCCGTTTCGGGCCAGCTCTACCGGACGCAGCAGGATGTTTCAGGGGCGCGTCTGGTCAATCCGTACACTTCGCTTGGTGCCGGCGTGGGCATCGTTTGGACACCGTGACCCCGGTGCCGAATTCCAGGGAGCATGTCGCGTGAACCTGCCTGCCATCTATGAGCCGCAAGCTCGGCCACCCCAACTGCTGCATCGAGACGACGGCCCCTACCGCGAGGACGAAGAAGCGATCACGATGCGCCTTCTCTGGGCCATGCTCTCGCGACGACGCGAGGTCGTGGTTCTGACCCTTGCCTTATGCGTCGTTCTCGCGCTGGTGTTTACCACGGCGCAGCCACGCATCTACGCGGCAAGCGCGGATGTGGTGATGATCACGGGGGCGGCACAGGTCGCTCCCGACGATGCGGAAGCCACGCGCGAGGGTCCTACCCGTCCGGAAGAGGTCGAGACCCAGATGCAGCTCATCCGTTCGCGCGAAATGGCCGGGCAAGTGCTGGATGCAACCGGGCTCGAGAGGGATGCGTCGTTTCGCGGCGATATTATGGATCCGCGCACGTTGCTCGACAACATCCTTGGTGCCCTCGGTGTCGAACGGAGCGGGCGAGGGGCAACAGGTGCTGTCGGGCAAGGCGAATTGCGTGAACGCGCGATCACGTACCTCACCAAGCGGATTACGGTTACGCGCATCGGGAATTCCCTTAATCTGCGCATCGGCTATCTCGATCTGACGCCCGCCCGCTCGGCCCAGATCGCAAACGCCTATGCCCGTCTCTATACATTGGACGACATTCGCGAGCGGGCTGAACACAGCGCGGAGGCAGCGCGCACGCTGCGGGGCAAAGTGGATGAACTGAGCCGGGCCTCGAATGCGGCCTTCGCCAAAGTCCAGGCCTATCGCGTGGCGCACGGCCTCATCAGTTCGGCGGCCACGGGCCTGACCGAGCAGGAAATTTCGACGTACAACCAGCAAGTCGCGAGCGCTCGTGCGCAAGCCGCGCGCGACGCGGCGAGCCTCGCCAGCGCGCAAGGGCAATTGCGAGCGGGCGGTGCGGGCAATGTCGGTTCGGCCGCCTCGTCCCCGGTCGTTGGTTCGCTGATCGCTCAGCGCACGCAACTGGTCGCGAAGGAGCGCGAGCTTTCGCAGCGCTATTTCGACGACAACCCCGACCTTGTCACGGTCCGGCGCCAGATCGGCGATGTCGAGCGACAGATTGAGGCGGAAGTCAACCGCAGCGTACAAGGCCTTGCTGCGGAAGCGGGGGCGTCCGCGCAGCGGCTGGCATCGCTCCTCGCAAGCCGTAACGGAACCCGTGCGCAACTGAGCCTCGACAATACCGCCCTCGTCGAACTCGCCGACCTTGAAAAGAAGGCCGACGCCGCGCAGCTTCTCTATCGCAACTATCTCGAGCAGCTCAACAAGGTGGTCGCAGGGACGGGCACCGAGCAGCCCGCCGCGCGCCTGATATCCGCCGCGAGCGTGCCTTCGGGGCCCGTAACGCCCAATCTCGCGCTGAACCTGGCTCTGGGATTCGTCGTAGGCCTGTTCGCGGGTGCGATGCTCGCGATCGTTTCGGAGATTTCCTATCGCGGCTTCACGACCATGGAGGACGTCGAGCGCCGGTTGGGTATCCAGGGTCTCGGCTCGATCCCGGCCTTCCGCTCGGTGCACCCCCACGCCGGATCGCCGCTGGAGACCGTGAAGGAGTTCCCTGACGGCGCGTTCTCGGAAGCCCTGCGCAACGTGATCGTTTCGGTCCGGCATCTTTCTGGATCGGGAAGCCGGGTCATCGCCATGACCTCAGCGATCCCCGGGGAAGGCAAGTCGACGCTTTCGGCCTGCCTCGGGCGCTCATTGGCCTCGGCCGGAGAGCGCGTGATCGTGGTCGATTGCGACGTGATACGGGCGCAGCTCAGCCGAATGTTCGGTTTCCAGGAAAGCGAACCAGGCTTGATGGAGGCGCTTCATGCGCAGGGCACCGACATAGCCTGCTATGAGGAACCCGAGTCCACCATGCGCATCGTGCCGATCACCAGTGCGGTGGCCAAAGGCGAGCGATTGACCGAACGGGGGCGCTTCGCGCGGATCGTCGAGCGGTTGAGAGCGGAGTACGACGTCGTCATCCTCGATTGCCCTCCCATTCTCCCGATCGCCGAGACGCGCGAGATAATCGCGAGCGCGGATGCGGCCGTTCTGGTCGTCAGTTGGCGCAAGACGACCGACCGGGTGGTCAAGGCGGCCATGCGGTTGTTGTCATCCCGCTATCTCAAGGACCTGGGTGTCGTCCTCAACAAGGTCGACATGGCCAAGCAGGTGCGCTTCGGGGGCGACGATGCCGCCAGCTTCTACAAGCAATACGCAGGTTACTACCAGTGACGTCTCGATTGCAGCCGCCGCTAGGGCACGTGGGACCTGCCGCTCCGGAATAGGCACAAGTCCACGATTTTTCCGCGAACGAAAGGAAGTACCATGTCGCTTCGAATGCTGCTGCTGGCGGGCACGCTGGCTTTGATGGGCTGTAGTGGGCAGCTTACCGATCAAACACTTCCTCCGGCAAATCGGGTCGAATATCGCCTCGAACCGGGCGACAAGGTCAAGTTGCAGGTGTTCCGCGAGGAAAGCCTTTCGGGAGACTACGTCGTCAATGACCAGGGCAACATCGTCATTCCGATGCTGGGAGACTTTGCGATCGTGGGCAAATCGCTCGAACAGGCCCGCGAGGAGCTCACCGCGGTGCTCGGTGCGCAATACGTGCGCGACGCGCGCCTCAGCCTGACGATGATCGAATTCCGGCCGGTGTTCATTCTGGGCGAAGTGTCGCGGCCCGGTGAATATGGCTATGCACAGCGCATGTCGGTTCACGCGCTCGTGGCCAAGGCGGGGGGCTTTACCTATCGCGCGAACGAGAAGGTCGTCTACATCCGCCATGCGCGCGATGCCGAAGAACGTGCCTACGCCTTGACCAGCGCGGCCTCGGTCATGCCTGGCGATACGGTGCGGATCGGAGCGCGCTATTTCTAGCGGCGAGATCAGGGGGCTCGGGGGCGTGGACGGCGGGTATGCCGCAAGTACGAGCGATGCCAGGGGCGAGAAGGGCGCGAGGCGGAGAGTGGCGCCGGGGGGGCCTGGCAGAAGCGTGGGTCCCATGCCCGATCGCGTCGTCATCCTGCACGATTTCAGCGAAGCGCTTGGTGGCGCGTCCCATCTCGTCCAGGTTCTGATCGCGCAGCTAAGGGCCCGATCGGTGCCGGTCACCTTCATTGCTGGCGATGCGGGGGCCAATTTCATCCGGAAGGACGTGGAATTCGTGGCGCTTGGGGGCAAGGCGCTGTTGCAGCAGCCCAGGCTCGAGGCCCTGACAAAGGGCCTTCACAACCCCTTGGTGGCGCGCCGTGTGCGCGAATGGATCACGGCGAACGACACGCCGCGCACGGTCTATCACCTCCACGGTTGGGCGCAGACACTGTCTCCCGCCGTGTTCGCGGCCCTGCGACCGGTCGCCGCGCGGCTGATCCTGCACGGGCACGACTATTTCAACACCTGCCCCAATGGCGCCTTCTTCGATTTTCGGCGCGAACGTGCCTGTTCGCGGGCGCCTCTCGGGCGCGAATGTCTCGTCACCCAGTGCGACAAGTCCTCGGGCCTCTTCAAGGCCTGGCGGTCGGGGCGCGAGCGCCTGCGCCGGCATTGGCTGGGGGGCGTCGACTGGGCCAATCGGGCCCTGCTGATCCATCCGCGCCAGGATCGTCTGTTTCGTCAGGGCGGTTGGTCTCCCGAGAAGCTTTTCGCGGTACGCAACCCGGTATCCCCGCCTTGCTCGGTACGGGTCGAGGTAGAGAGGTGCGCGGGCGTGGTGTTCGTCGGGCGAATATCACGCGAGAAGGGGGCGGATCTGGCGGCGCTTGCCGCCCGCGCGGCGGGGGTTGCGATCACCTTCGTCGGGGATGGCGCCGAGTGCGCGAGAGTGCGTGCTCTCAATCCCGACGCGCGCTTTCTCGGGCGTCTCGATCGAAAGGGGGTGGCGCAGGCGCTGCAAGAGGCGCGGGTGGCGGTCATGCCCAGCCGTTGGGCGGAGCCGTTCGGGCTGGTCGCCTTCGAGGCGATCGGTTCGGGCGTTCCGGTGATCGTCGATCGCAAGTCGCTTGTCGGGGCCGAGATCGCGGGGGCCGGCTTCGGCCTGGCGCTCGACACGGGCGACATCGCGGCGTTCGCGGCGGCAATCGCGCGTCTCCACGCCGACGATAGCCTGGCCCGTTCCTTCTCCGAAGCTGGCTTCAGCCGCTATCGGGAATTGTGCCATAGCGAGGACAGCTGGGCCGAGGCCATTCTCGGCCACTACCGCGAGGTGGCTTTCCAGGATGCGTGTTCGGCGTGAAAACGAGGAAACCCCGCTACGCATGAGGCGCGGCGGGGTTTCCTGATCTTGCGTCAATCTGCGCGCATGCGGAGATTTAGGCGTCGGCCTTCTTGCGGCTCATGCGCTTGCGCTCGTTGGGGTCGAGGTAGACCTTGCGCAGGCGGATCGACTGCGGGGTCACTTCGACCATTTCGTCGTCGTCGATATAGGCGATCGCCTGCTCGAGCGTCATGATCTTGGGCGGGGTGAGGCGGATGGCGTCGTCCTTGCCCGACGAGCGTACGTTGCTCAGCTGCTTGGCCTTCATCGGGTTCACTTCGAGGTCATCGGGCTTGGCGTTTTCGCCGATGATCATGCCCTCGTAGAGCTTTTCCGAAGGACCGACGAAGAGGATGCCGCGGTCTTCCAGGTTGTTGAGCGCGTACGCGTTGGCTTCACCGTCGCCGTTCGAGATCAGCACGCCGTTGAGGCGGCCTTCGATGGCGCCCTTGTAGGGGCCGTACTTCTCGAAGAGGCGGTTCATGATGCCGGTGCCGCGCGTGTCCGAGAGGAACTCGCCGTGGTAGCCGATGAGGCCGCGCGAAGGCGCCGAGAAGGTGATGCGGGTCTTGCCCAGGCCCGAGGGACGCATGTCGGTCAGCTCGGCCTTGCGGCGTTGCATCTTCTCGACGACCGTGCCCGAGTGCTCGTCGTCGACGTCGATCACGACGGTTTCGTAAGGCTCGGTGCGGCCACCGTTCTCGTCTTCCTTGAACAGCACGCGCGGACGCGAGATGCCCAGTTCGAAGCCTTCGCGGCGCATCGTTTCGATCACGACGCCCAGCTGCAGTTCGCCGCGACCGGCGACTTCGAAGCTGTCCTTGTCCTCGCTCTCGGTGACGCGGATGGCGACGTTGGTTTCCGCTTCGCGCATCAGGCGGTCACGGATCAGGCGGCTCGTCACCTTGTCGCCTTCGCGGCCCGCGAGCGGGCTGTCGTTGACGGCAAAGCGCATCGCCAGCGTCGGCGGGTCGATCGGCTGCGCGGCGATCGGGTCGACCACTTCGGGGGCGGCGATGGTGTTGGCGACGGTCGCCTTCTCGAGACCGGCGAGCGCGATGATGTCACCCGCGCGCGCTTCCTCGACGGGAACGCGCTCGAGACCGCGGAAGGTCATGAGCTTGGAGGCGCGGCCCACTTCGATCACCTTGCCGTCACGGTCGAGCGCGCGGATCGGGTCGTTGATCTTGACGACGCCCGACTGCACGCGGCCGGTCAGCACGCGGCCCATGAAGTTGTCGCGGTCGAGCAGCGTTGCAAGGAACGAGAAGGGCGCGTCGACTTCGAGCGCGGGCGCGGGCACGTGCTTGGTGATGAGCTGGAACAGCGGCTCCAGCGTGCCTTCGCGCGCTTCGATGTCATCGCTGGCGTAGCCGTTGCGGCCTGAGGCGTAGAGCACCGGGAAGTCGAGCTGCTCGTCGTTGGCATCGAGGCTGACGAAGAGGTCGAAGACTTCGTTGAGCACTTCGTCGGCGCGGCCGTCGGGACGGTCGATCTTGTTGACGACGACGATCGGCTTGAGGCCGAGGCCGAGCGCCTTGCCGGTCACGAACTTGGTCTGCGGCATGGCGCCTTCCGACGAGTCCACGAGCAGGACGACGCCGTCGACCATCGAGAGAATGCGTTCCACCTCGGCGCCGAAGTCGGCGTGGCCGGGGGTGTCGACGATGTTGATGCGGTAACCGTTCCACTCGATCGAGGTCGGCTTCGCGAGAATGGTGATCCCGCGTTCCTTTTCGAGGTCGTTGGAGTCCATGGCGCGTTCTTCGATGCGCTGGTTGTCACGGAAGGTGCCGGACTGGCGGAAAAGCTGGTCGACGAGCGTGGTCTTGCCATGGTCGACGTGCGCAATGATCGCGATATTGCGCAAGGGAAGCGGGGCGGACATGCGTGGGCCTTCGAATAAGAGGGGCGTCGTGCAAGGCCCAATCGCCTCACAGAATCCGCGCGCCCTTAACGGAAATGTCGCACCGCGGCAAGCTCCGTGCGCTTTGCAGTTCGTGGGCGGGACACGTCGTGCTGCAAATGTTTGCCTTGGCAAAATGCCGAGATTTTCGAAGATAATCTTTGAAAATGTGCGGCCTACGTGTGATCGTCGGGCCACGAGACCCGGTCGTTTCCCGGGTCGTTGGAAATGTATTGGGGGGTCTATGGTACCGTTTGGCGGCTTTTGGTGGCGGGTTCTCGCCTATCTCATCGATTACATCATCCTGCAGGTGGCCTTGTCCGTGCTGGGGGGAATCTTCGGTTTCGGCCTGTCGGTCTCGACCTACATGGCCGACATGCAGGATCCGGATGCCTTCGGTCCCGCGTTTGCCGGGTTGTTTGGTTTCATGTTCATCGCGCAGTGGCTCTATTTCGCGTTGATGGAGAGCTCCAAGTTCCAGGGGACGGTGGGCAAGCTCGCGATCGGTCTCATCGTGACGGACGTCGCGGGGCAACGCATCAGCTTCGGCCGGGCCACGGGGCGCTATTTTGGCAAGATCCTGTCCGGCCTCATCCTGTGCATCGGCTATATCATGGTGGCGTTCACCGAGCGCAAGCAGGGCCTGCACGACATTCTTGCGGGAACACTGGTCTACAAGACCCGTGATCCGCACGAAGTGGCCGAAGGGGCCGACATCTTCGCCTGACCGGAACCTAGAGTTCGCGCAGGGCGCTTGCGGGCCTCGCCCGGAGCAAGGGCAGCGAGCCGCCCAGCGCGAAGACGAGGACGAGGGCCAGCCCCGCGGCCAGCACCAGCAGGACGCGGGGCCAGTCGGGAAGCCAGTCGAATTCGAACAGGCGGGTGATCACCAGCCACGCCATGGCGCTGCCCAGCCCCAGCGCGACGAGACCGAGTACGGCGGCCAGAATGCCGTATTCGGTGACCTGCAACACCAGCAATTGGCGGCGGCTGGCACCCAGCACGCGCAAGATCACGTTGTCGTAAGTGCGGC
This sequence comes from Novosphingobium profundi, assembly GCF_018491765.1. Taxonomy (GTDB): domain Bacteria; phylum Pseudomonadota; class Alphaproteobacteria; order Sphingomonadales; family Sphingomonadaceae; genus Novosphingobium; species Novosphingobium profundi. The sequence goes on from NZ_JABWCU010000001.1 coordinate 254,904, forward strand.
TGGCGCGTGCGGCGGCGATGGCGCCCAGGAGCACGGCCAGTCCGGCAAGCACCGCGACCGAGGCGGTGGCCAGGATCGCCAGCGTCATCTGGTCGAGCAGCCCACGCGCTTCGGTAAGCAGGGCGCCGGTTTCGATGACCGAGCTGGAGGGAAATTCGCGGGCGAGCACCGGCAGGAAGTCGGATGAGGCATCGGGCTTGGCGGTCTCGATGGTGGCGGCCAGGTTGTGCGGCGCAGCGGCCAGCGTGTTGGGGGAGAACACCATCACGAAGTTGAAGCCCATCGTGTCCCAATCGATCCGGCGCAGCGAGGCGATGCGCGCGGTGCGCTCGACGCCCAGCAGGCTGACCGTGAGGTAGTCTCCCGGTTTCAGTCCGACGGCTTCGGCAAATTTCTCGTCGATCGAGACCAGGGGCTCGCCCGCGTAATTGCGGGGCCACCAGGCGCCTTGGGTCACCGTACTGCCCTCGGGAACGGTGTCGGCATATGTGAGGCCGCGCTCGCCCTTGAGCGCCCAGGCTCCGTCGGGCTGGTCATCGCCGAGATCGGCGACGCGGGTCATGGCGCCCTTGGGGCCATAGGCGACGATCCGGCCACGCAAGTTGGGAACCATGCGAAGGCTGGCGCCGGGCAATGTCCGGGTTACCGTCGCGCGGAAAGCCTCGGCACCTGCCTGAGGAATGTCGAGCACGAAGTAGTCGGGCGCGCGCTGGGGGACCGTGCGGCGCATGTTGGCATCGAGGCTGGTCTGGACGGCCGCGATCAGGACGAAGGCGGAAAGACCGAAGCCCAGCGCGGTGACCATCGCGCCGGTCTGCGCGCCGGGGCGCGAGAGGTTGGCCAATCCGGCGCGGACCATCGGATCGCGCGGGCGAGGCAGGCGCGCGGCCACCTTGCGAATGGCCAGGCCGAGCACGGCGAGCAGCCCAAGCATGAGCGCCGCGCCGCCCAGGAAGCCGAGCGAGACGAGCGGCTGCGCGGCATTGACGAGGGCAAGCGCGACGATGGCCAGAAGTCCGAGCCCCACCGGCAGGGCGATTGCGCGAAGGCCGGCGGAAAGGGGAGCAACGCGCGCGCGCATCAGCGCCATCGCGGGGTATTCGCGCGCCCTGGCAAGGGGCGGGGCGGCAAAGACCAGCGCCACCAGCAATCCATAGGCGCCTGCGGTGGCGAGCGCGGGCAGCGACACCGTGTAGCCGGTGTCGACCGGAAGCAGCCCTGCCAATGCGCGGGCGAGCAGGGGCGTGGCGAGGACCCCGGCGAGGAGCCCGGCGAGGCTTCCGGCGAGCGCCGCGCTGCCGATCTGGAGGATGTAGATGCGCGCGATGTCGCGGCTCGTCGCGCCCAGAACCTTGAGCGTGGCGATCGAGGTGCGACGCGCCTCGAGGTAGGACGAGACACCGCCGCCAATGCCGATGCCGGCGATCACGAGCGCGGCCAGTCCGACCAGGATCAGGAATTGTCCCATGCGTTCGACGAAGCGCGCGGTCGAAGGCGAGGCGGCCTCGTGGGTGCGCACTTCGAAGGCGTCCTTGCCGAATTGGCCGGTCAGCGCATCGGCGGCCTTGGCCGCATCGCGCGCGGGATCGGCGAAGCGCACGCGAACGGCGCTGCGGTACATCGCGCCGGGCGTGGTGAGCCCGGCCTCTTGTGGCAGATTTTCCGGTGCGATCGTCAGATCGCCCAGTGCGAAGCCTTCGGACAGCTGTTCGGGATCGCTCTGGATGATGCCGCCGACGGTGACCGGCTCGCCGCCGAGCGTGAAGCGGTCGCCCCTGGCAATACCGAGGCGGGCGGCGGTTCCGCGCGCGATCCAGACCGTACCTGCCTTGGGCGCACCCACGCGGCGGCCATCGGTAAGCAGAAGCTTGCCGTAGAGCGGCCAGCGCGCGTCGACGGCCTTGAGCGCGACGGGGGCGGTGCGGTCGCCCTTGCGCGCGATCGCCTGCATGCGGGTGCCTTCGGAAACCGTTCCCATCCGCTTCAGAGCCGCGCGTTCCGCCGGGGTCGGTCCGCGCTGCCACATGCGCAGTTCCAGGTCGCCGCCCAGCACCTCGCGGCCGCGCGCGGTGAGCTCATGCTCGACCGAGCCGGTCAGCGTGCCGATCGCGGCGAGCGCGCCGACGCCCAGGAACAGGCAGACCAGCAAAAGCCGCAGGCCCTTGAAGCGCGCGTTCAGGTCGCGCCGGGCGATTGTCCAGGCCGTGCGCCAGGGCAACGTGCCTGCGGGCAGGTCGGCGCGCATGTCAGTGGCCAAGAACGTCGCTCGCGATCATTCCGTCGGCAATCGTCACCACGCGCTCGCAGCGCCGGGCGAGGGCTTCGTCGTGGGTGATCATGACCAGCGTCGCGCGGGCTTCGGCACGGCGCGCGAAAAGCAGTTCGACGATGGCTTCGCCGGTGGCATGGTCGAGGTTTCCGGTCGGCTCGTCGGCGAAGACGAGGACGGGGCGCGGCGCCAGCGCGCGGGCGATCGCCACGCGTTGCTGCTCGCCGCCGGAAAGTTGTGCGGGATAGTGCGAGAGGCGATGGCCTAGGCCGACCGCGTGCAGTTCCTCTTCGGCGCGTGCGCGCGGCTGGGGCAGGCCGGCCAGCTCGAGCGGGGTGGCAACGTTTTCCAGCGCGGTCATCGTGGGCAGCAGGTGAAAGGCCTGGAGGACCACGCCGATGCGGCCCCGGCGCGCGCGGGCGAGGCCATCCTCGTCCATGCCTCCAAAATCCTCGCCCGCAACCTGCAGCGTGCCCGAGGTGGCGCGCTCGAGGCCGCAGAGCACCGACATCAGCGAGGACTTGCCCGAACCCGAAGGGCCGAGCAGCGCGAGGGTCTGCCCCTGCGGCACGGCGAGGTCGATGCCCTTGAGGATTTCGACGGCGCTTGTCCCTTCTCCCAACGTCAGGCGCACGTCGCGCGCGTCGATTGCGGTTTGGGAACGAAGTCCGGGCGAGGGGGAGTGGGAAGTTGGCGTCACGTGCCCCATATGGGGGGGTAAATTGCTGTTCCACAAGCCTGTCGTCGACGGAGAAGCCCTTGAGCCGCCTGAAATTCGCGCTGACCGTGTTGCCGCTGGCGTTGCTTGCGGCCTGCAATTCCTCCAGCCCGCCAGCGGCCGAGCCGACGCAGGTTTCCGCCGACCTGCCGGCGGACATGCCGGTCATGGGCCGCGAACACGCGATCCTGGCCTTCGGGGATTCGCTCCTCGCGGGCTATGGCCTGAAGGACGGCGAGAGTTATCCCGCGCGGCTGGAACAGGCGCTGCGCGCGCGGGGCGTGAACGCGCGGATCGCCAATGCAGGCGTCTCCGGGGATACCACGGCGGCGGGGCTGCAGAGGCTCGATTTCACGCTTCAGAGCCAGTCCGAGAAGCCCGAACTGGCGATCATCAGCCTGGGCGGCAACGACATGTTGCGCTCGCTCCCGCCGGAGGAAACGCGCCGCAATCTTTCCGCCATCGTCGAGCGGCTGAAGAAGGACGATATCCGCGTCCTGCTGCTGGGCATGCTGGCCGCGCCCAACCTCGGCAAGGACTATGCCGCGCAATTCAATCCGATATACCCGCAGATCGCACAGGAACAGCACGTCGCCCTGGTGCCCTTTTTCCTCCAGCCGGTAATCGACAAGCCCGATCTGCTCCAGGGCGATCACGTGCATCCCACGGCGATCGGTGTCGACGCGATCGTCGCGGCGACCCTCGACGACGTGGTGGCTGCGCTGCCGCCCGTCGCGCAAGCCGGCGGTTGAAGATCACGCGAAAGCTCCCAAGTAGTCTTCGGGCAAGGGCGTGCTTGCAGCCGCGACCTTGCCCTCACGCCGGCGCGGGGCATTCCCGGTGTCGAACGAGCGATGCGCGCTGCCTTGGGTGCGCCGCATCCCAATGACGAATTCTGAAGGAACATCTATGCAGATCGCAAAAAACGGGGACACCGTGCTCATCAACTTCGTGGTGCGTACCAGTGCGGGCCAGGTTGTCGGCAGCACCGAGGAACAGGGGCCCCAGACGGTCGTCATCGGGGGGACGGAAATCTTTCCCCAGGTCGAGGCCGCGCTCATCGGCATGGAAGTGGGCGGCGAGCAGGATGTGATGGTGGCCGCAGCCGATGCCTTCGGGCCGCGCCGCGAGGAAATGGTCGTGCAGATCCCGCGCGTGAACCTGCCGCCCGAGCCTGAACCGCAGGTCGGCATGGAACTGGGCGCGCGTCAGCAGGACGGCTCGACCGTAAATCTGGTGATCACGGAAATCGGCGAGGACGCGGTGACCGTGGACGGTAATCACCCGCTGGCGGGCGAGGACCTCCACTTCGGGCTCACGCTCGTCGAGATCAAGGACGCGGCCTGACTTTCGTTGTGACGCCGCCACGCCGATGAGATCGGCGTGGCGGCGTCACGACCGGGCGACCGTGCCGTTCTCGACTCGCCAGACGGCGGCTTCCCCCAGGATCGGCGCAAAGGGCGCCGTCTCGGTGCCCGTCAGCCAGACTTGCGCCGCGCCCTGGCGCAGGCGATCGAACAGTGCCTCGCGCCGGACGGGATCGAGATGCGCGGCCACTTCGTCGAGCAGGAGCAGCCTTGGCCGGGTCTCGCCATTGCTTTCGAGCAGATGCGAATGGGCGAGCACCAACGCGATCAGCATGGCCTTCTGCTCACCGGTCGAGCATTCGGCCGCGGCCTGGCCCTTGCTGGCCATGGTGACTTCGATCTCGTCGCGGTGGGGGCCGATCAGCGTGCGCTGCGCGGCGCGCTCGCGGGCACGCCCCTCGCGCAAGTCTGCGGCCAGCGGTTCGGCCTCGATCGGACCTCCTGGACGATAGGTGAGCCTGGGCCGCGCGAAAGGGCTGTCGGGAAGCGTGGCGAGGACGGCCTCGAGCCGTTCGATCAGTTCGCTGCGGGCCTGCGCGACGGCGCTGCCGGCTTCGGCAATCTGCAATTCGATGGCATCGAGCCACCAGGGATCGGGCGTGCGCGGGTCACAAAGCATGCGGTTGCGTTCCCGAAGTGCGTTCTCGAGCCGCGCACAGTGGCTCGCGTGCCCGGGCCGCAGAGCAAGGACGAGGCGATCGAGAAAGCGGCGCCGGCCGCCCGCGCTCTCGGTGAAGAGGCGATCCATCGCCGGGGTCAGCCACCCGATCGAGAGCCATTCGGCGAGCGACGCAGCGCTCGCCTGCGCGCCGTTCACCTGCACCAGCCGGCGGGTAGGCCGATCGGCCGAGGCCCCCGTGCCCAGGCGCACCGTACCCGCATCGCGGAACAGGAGGTCGGCGCTGACCGCAAAGCCCGCCCCTTCGTCCCGCCGCGTGCCATCGCGGGCGGGAATGTCGGTCAGCGCGGCGCGCCGCAGACCCCGCCCCGGAGCGAGCAGGCTGATCGCCTCGAGCACGTTGGTCTTGCCCGCGCCGTTCTCGCCGACCAGCAGGTTGAACTGCGCGGCTCCCTCGAGCACGGTCTCGCGGTGGTTGCGGAAGCGGGAAAGGAGCAGGCGGTCTAGCATCGAAGCCGCGGCCTAGCCGCTGATGGGGCCTCTTGCCAAGTCGCGGGTCAGACGGCCTCGGTCTTGGCGAAGGGCGAGAAGTCGAGGTTGTCGTCGAAGACGTCGACGCCCTCGCGCCGCTTGAGCCAGTTGACGACGAGGTAGGTGAGGGGGGTTAGGACCACTTCCCACAGCACCTTGAGCGCCCAGTTGGTGAGCATCACGGTCAGGATCGACTGCCCGGTCCAGACGCCGAGGAAGGCGACCGGATAGAAGATCGCGCTGTCCATGGCCTGTCCGAACACGGTCGATCCGATGGTGCGCGTCCACAGGTGGCGACCCTTGGTCCACACCTTCATTTTGGCCATGACGTAGGAATTGACGAATTCGCCGGCCCAGAAGGCGATCACCGAGGCGGCGACGATGCGCCAGGTGCTGCCGAAGACCGAGACATAGGTAGCCTGGCAGATGGTGCCGGCATTGCTGCGCGCGACGGCGTCGGCCAGCAGGGGATCGGCGCTCGCCGAACAACCCCAGTCGGCCGATTGCGGCATGGCGACGACGACGAAGCTCATGAACGCCATGAAGATGAGCGCGAAGAAGCCGACCCACACGCAGCGCCGCGCGTTGGCATAGCCGTAGACCTCGGTCAGTACGTCGCCCAGGACGTAACTTACCGGAAAGAAAAGGATTCCGGCCCCGAAGGTCCATCCTCCAACGGTCGAGAGCTTGGCCGCCCCGATAAGGTTGGACAACAGCAGGATCGCGACGAACGCCGCCATGGCATAGTCGAAATAGCGAAAGTGGCGCCGGGCGCCGGTTTGGCCATCGATGCGGGAGAGGGAAGGGGAAGCGTGGTGCGGCGGCTGTTCCATGGCGCTTTGCCTAACCTGCCTTGCAGTCCAAACAAAGCGTTGATTGCATCCACCAAGCGGTTTGCGCGGAAGACGAAGCGCGCTATGAGCGCCGAGGTGCGCGCCCGTAGCTCAGCTGGATAGAGCACGAGCCTTCTAAGGTTAAATAATAACGGGTTTCTGCGGTTTTTCCGGCGTAAATCGTTCCAACATTGCCCCTATTTGGGAGATTTGTTGGAACGATCTACAGGCCACTCGTCCACGCCTAGAACTTCGGCGTCCTTTCCTCCTTGGAATTCAGCGGGGTCTATTCTTTTTCCATCCTTGGCGATGGCAATACCGTGGGTTCTCAGATCGGCAAAGGCTTGTTCCAGATCTGTCTCTGTCGGGCTCTCAAGCTTATCGAGGAACTTCAAGGCTTGGGCATGCATGCGGCCCTGGCGAAGCCCTCCGATCTTAATCCAAATGTGATCCGTCATGCGCTCTTAGCCTTCTTCTCGTTGCGCTTGGCTTCGCGGACGCTGGCCAGGGCGATCGCGCGGGCGGCGCGGCCGGTGGTGCGGGGCATGTAGACCCTCAGGATCCGCTGGGTCTCATCGATATCGTGGCCCGTGACGCCGGCGATCAGGTGGGCATCCATGCCCAGCTCGCCCAGGTAGACCACGCAGGTGCGGCGCAGGTCCGAGAAGTGGAGGCGGGCGAGCTCGGTCGCGAGTTCCGTTTCGCCATCGAAGATTGCGGCCTGGATCGCTTCATCGCGGATATCGGCGAAGTCATGCTGGAAGCGCTTCTGGCCATTGGGGCCGTGGAACACGGCGGCTTTGCCGTCATTGCCCCGGGTATCATCGAGAAGGATCGTGGCGGCGCCACCAGCCTGGGCCACGCGAATGTTGTCTTCGATCGCCCAGCGCACGTTGCCGACCACGGGAACCTCCACCCAGGCGTTGGTCTTCTTCTGGCGCACGCGGATGCCCATGGGGATCCCGTTGGGGGCCATGGCCGCGAGGGTCGCGAAGTCTTCTGGCTGCATCTTGTGTTCGGGGATGGCAACATACTGGCGCTGGGAGAGCGCCAGGTAATCCTGTTCGCGCTGACCAGTGGCAAAGCCCAGCATGATCGCCAGGGCCATGCTGGGGCGGCCGCATTCGTAGGCGGCAAGGATCATGGCTTCGCGCGCCGGCGCTGACCAGACGACATCACGCGGGGCAGGCGCATCGAGGCCGAACTTTTCGAACGGGTTGCGCTCCACCATTTCGTTGTCGAGCGCAAACTTGAACAGAGTGCGCCCCATCTTGAGCGTCTGGTGCGCGGCATGATGGCCGATGCCGCCCTGATCCTCGGGCCCCATCATGATATCGCGCAGGCGCAAGACCCGCTGGCGCGTGATGAAGGCGAGGGGGTGCTTTCCTGCCCAGGCCTCGAGCCGGCGGAGGCTGGTATTGTAGGTGCCGGCGGTGCTCTGCGCGATCACGCGCTTGCCGCCTTCGACCTTGTCGAGCCGATCGCGGCGGTAGCGGGCGATCAGGGCTGAGAGGGTTCCTGCCTGCGCGCGCTTCTGGATATGCTCGAGCGTACCTTCGCCCGCCTTCCAGCGCTTGACTTCAGCGTTGCGCAAGTTGGCGGCCTGGATCGCCAGCGCCTGGTCCTTGCCCAGCGAGAGCGGGCGCCAGCCTGCTTCCTTCAGGGTCTTGCTGGGTTGCCAGTACCAGCTGGTGATGCCGGCCTTGTTGGTCTTGGGCACGAGGCAGGGGATGCGGATCTGGGCCATGGTTAGACTGCCTCCTCGAGGAGGAAGCCCTTCCGGTGGTCGACCATGTCGTCTTCCACGATTTCGTAAGGGAGGCCGAGCACTGACCGGTTCGTTACCTTGACGCTTTGCACTTGCGCCGCCTCCGCACAAAGTCTTGCCCAGAATGAACGGCCGATCTTCCAGCGCGCGCCCTCCCAATGAGCCTCCATCTTCTGGAAGTGATCGATCTGCATCAGTCGGATGAGGCTGGCTTCTTCTTTGGGTATGTGGTCGCGGCGCCAGTTGTGGTCCTTGCCCTTGGCCTGATCGGCCGTGAGATTGCCGCTGAAGTCGGGGGAGAGCTTGCGTTCCAGGTTGCGGCAGGCGCTCGCGTGCTGGAGCAGGGCGCTGGAGATGTCCTTGAGCCAGCCATCGTGCAAGTTGCGTTCGCCCGAGCACAGGGCGCGGATGGTGCGTTCGTTGCAGCCGAGCGTGCGCGCCGCAGGGCGCTGGCCGCCGAGGAGCTGGACGGCTTCGTTCCAGTAGGTGAGCTGGGTGGAGGGATCTTGGGCGGCCATGGCCATGGGTCCTTTCAGGTGACCGATCGCGCGGCCGGATGCCGACGCGGGAATGTGGGGCGAGAGGTTGCTCCCGCCCCTGGTGATTGTCAAACTAGGAAAGTCATTATGCGTTGTACCGGACTTTTTCGACAACGGCAGTGATGGCATCGAGGTTAATCATGATCGGGTCTTCGTTTTTGAGCTCCCCGATAATGAGTCCAGGGTATTCAGGGTGCTGCGTGGCCTTTGTCAGTGGGATCATTTGTCCGTCAAAGTAGACCAGTGCAATGTTTTCACGTTCGCAAATCTCGACGATATTTTCAGCGAGCAATTCTTTCTTCGTTGACATCGTGTTCTCCAGCCATTGGTCGACATGAATAGGTAAATTTTGCTGGCTTGGCGATAGGGGTTAAAGCATTAGATGCCCGCATCCATCGATCACATTTGGAGCTGCGACTTGAGTTGGATTTATTTCGTTGGCATCGCATTCTAGGGCATGCTTTTCAGCTACGTGGCTGCCCATGAAAGTGGACGGTTCGGATGGGTCGCTTTGGGCATCCTGATCGGAATTGCAATTCTGATCGGAAGCGGTGCCTATCCTTCGATCTGGCACCGGGGGCATGGATTTTTTACCCCAAATCGTGTGGTCTCAACGTTGCTCTATATGATCCTATTCGGAGGTTCCGCAGCGTGGGGTGAGTGGCGGCGTGTTCGCGAGCTTGCCGAATATCTGGCGCAGCGGAGGGGATAGTCTCGGGTGACAGTTGCTTGCCACCCGAGGAAGCTATCATTCTAGAGCGGGACGCCGGTTGCGCGCGAGACGCGTAAGGTGAGGATCTGCAAGTAGGCCGTCATCGCGCCGCACTGGGCGCTGAGCAGCGTCTGTTCTTCTTCCGGAAGGAGTGGGTAGATCTGCCCGGCGAGGAACGCGCCAAGTTTTTCGATACGGCCTGAGAGCTGATCGGCCTCCTCGATCATGCGCTCAATGTGAGGGGCGCTCACTGAACGTTCGCCCGCACGGCCGCATCCTTCGCCTCGAGCAGCTTGCGCAGGGCCACGGTGCGTTCGGGGTTACGGGGCAGCGTGGTGACGATGTGCGCGGCCAGGTCGCAGAACGGCTTGCTTGCGGCCTGCAGCTTTTCGGGCAGGTGGCTGTAGTGGAAGTAGCGCAGGATATGGTCCTGGCTCAGTTCCAGATCACTGAATTCCTGCGGTGCGGGGTGGATCTGGTCGGTCATGCGGCCACACTCCAGTCAGTTGCCAGAACATCCGAGGCGCTGGGCTGCCACGTCGCGACGTCGCCCTGCGCGGTCTTGAGCGCGAGGTATGCGCGATAGGGGACCATGGCTCCCTCGCCGAAGTGTTCCTTCGCGGCGCCCGTCTGGACCGGATAGCTCGCTTCGGGAACGAGATAGGCGAACATGCCGGCGCCATTCCAGCCCGCGCGAGTGACCCGAAGGCCCGCCTTCATCATTTCGACAGCATGGCCAAAGGTCATTGCGTCGAGCGGATTATAGGCCGCGTCGAAGATCTGCTTGGGCGACCAGCTTTCGTAGCCATCTTCGTATTTCACGAGGTAGCCCGGCTGCGCCGGATCCTGGCCGGCGGGGATCGTCCAGCCACGGTAGTTGTTATAGTCGCCCAGCGAGAGCGGCCTGGCTTCGAGCCGCTTGGTGCCGATAAATGACGTCAACGTATTTCTCCATTTGAAATGCCGGAAGGCGTCCGGTGCGCAGCGAGGGCATGGGTCCATCGCGAAGTGGGAATGGTCGGCCGCGCCGGTGCCTTGGCAGATCGCGCAATCGGGATCCGGTGTGGGCAGGTTCATGACGGCCTTGGCCCGGCGAGGGTGGTGCCGTCGCGGGCATCGATGTCGGTGAGGATCGCCAGCCATTCGCTCCAGGTGCCGCTGGGAGCGCGATCGTCGGGGAAGCTGGGGGCGTAGTCGTAGCCGTACTCGTAGAGGCCGCGCATGGCGGTGAGGCGGCGGGTGTAGAGATTGGCCTGGTCCTGCGTGAGACGGCCCTTGCGGATCATCTCGGGGTAGAGGCGCTGGCGGTATTCAAGCTCGCGCGTCAGCGCCGCGCGGCGCTGGTGCCAGGTGTAGTCGTGCTGGCTCGAGCCCTCGGCACGCTCTACCCGCAGCGGATTGATCATGGGCTTGCCCTGGTCAACCGGAGCCAATGCTTTGCGGAAGCGCTCTGCATCTTCCAGGATCGCGTTCATCACGTCCTGTTCGTAGTCCGCTTCCTCGCGCGTGATCCGGCCCTTGGTGACCAGGGCAAAGAGGTTGACCTTGCGGGTGGCGATCTCGCGCAGGATCTCGGTGCGCAAGTCCGACCAGGACACGTCGGGGTAGGCGTGGTGGGGGCATGTCAACGCCCGCCCTCCTTGTACTTGGCATGGACGGCGCGGGCCGTAGCCATTTCGCAGGGATTAGAAATGAAATGAGATTGGCAGTAACCGTGATGGTCGTATTGACACGGTTCATCATCCAGCAGAGCTTCTAACGCCTCCGCAAGTTCCTCAGCCTGCGCAGTCTTGGCGGTGAGGGCTATACAAGCCTGTCGGTATGCCCACGCGGTCGGGCGAGTCCATGTGGTTCCATCATCGTCGACATGTACTTCGTGGCGGTGGAGTTCGCCGAACGAAAGGAACTCTCTTCCAACCTCTCTCCCATTCTGGTCAACCAGTGGGATGTGTTGGCGTCCACGAAGACGACCGATTTCAACCTGGGCTGCTGTGAGCGCGGCTTGTAGCTCTTCGATGCGATCGGCCCCTAAGAGGGGGATTCCAGCCAGAACCTTGAAGGTTTCATTGGCTTTCTTCGATGCCTCCTCGTGTTCACTCACGATCCCGAGATTGATGATCGTCTGTAAAGCCTTGGAGACTTTTCGCAAATTGTCGGCAATGTCATTCATCGCCCACTTTCCTCTAACAAGGCGAGGGCATCGATGATCGCATGGAATTTTGCGGCGGGGATCAGCACGTGCGCCGGGTGATGCGTTTTGCTCGTCTGATAGTCGTCATCGATGCCACGCACTGCTTCGATCAACGGTTGAATGTTGAGGCTGGCGAGCGCCACGCGAGCTTGTCTACGTTGATCGCGCCACAGGTGGTCCGGCAAGCCTGCAAGGGTGAGATATTCCTTGCCGCCGGAAAAACGAGATTTCTCATTCAGCAGCGCCAGTGCCATCTGGTCGACCAAGCATTCATCCGGCTCACCATGCAGAGGGCAGTGCGGATCTTCGCCGGCAATTTCCCCGCAAGTGCAGCCGTTCGGGTGAGCAGCAGCCATGAACATGCGCAGTTCCTCGAAGGTTATCAGCGCCATGTTGGGGTACTCGGCAGGGCTTGTGCGGTCGTCGTACTCGACCAATTCTTGCCATGCCTCAATGGCAGTGTAGGTGCTCATGCCACCATCTCCGAAGTCTTGCGGGCCAGCGCGATCGCGATGGCGAGGCGGCGGCTGCCCCGGGCCATCGCGGCTTCGTGGCGCTTGTCGGGGCCGGTGTAGCCGTACTGGCCGGTGGTGCGGGTGACGACGGTGAGGCTGATGCCGAGGGCACGGGCGATCGTGTGGACCGAGTTGCCAGCCTCGCGCATGTCCATGATGCGCTCTTCCTGCGGGGTGATGCCGGACATCACGCGGCCTCCTTCCGGATCGAGCAGCGCTTGTCACGGCAGCCGCCGGCTTCGGCGAAGCTGACGCGGCGGTCGCACTGGTCGCACCACTGGCGGCCGGGGAAGGGCGCAAGGGGCAGCTTCGGTTCGGGCGCGGTGAGGGCGGGGCGCGGACGGCCGATCGGAGCGGGCGTGCCGGCGGCATCCTTCCACGCCAGCAGGAGGGCGCTGGCCGCGCTATCGGCATAGCCGCCCGGGGCATCGGCGTGGAAGAGCATGATGGTCTTGCGCCAGTCTTCCTGCGAACGCAGGGCGAGCATGGTGATGAAGCGTTCCAGGCGGCGCTCATCGAAGCGATCGGCCTCCTTCGTTTCGCGCAGGCAGACGGCGACGATACCGGGGTAGATCGTGCCGGCGTAACGCAGCACCTGGCCCTGGAAGGCCTGGGCCATGGCGCGCATGGCGTAGCGCGAGGCGCGCTCTCCGCTCTTGCGCCAGGCCACCTGGATCCCGCCGATGTTGGAGACCATACCCGGTTCCCAGTTGGCGTAGTTGGTGTGCGGGGCCAGCGTGAGGGCATTGTCCCTGAGTGCTTCGGCAATCGCGACGGCTTCCTTGTCCTCGCTGGCGAGCGCGGCCTTGAACAAGTCGAGCGCTTTCAGCGGGCGCCGGCGCTGGTTGAGGTGGACGAAGCTGGCGGCCTCGTCCGCCGCGCTGGCGTAGGCGACGACGACGCAGGGCAGCTGGCCGATATCACCGCGCAGGCGGGCGGCCTCGAGCCGGTGCTGTCCATCGATGACGAAGAGGCGCTCGCCCTGGTCGGTTTCGCGGCGGGCGACGACGAGGGGCTGGCACAAGTCCCAGTTCCAGTGCTGGGCAATCTGGCGGATCAGCGTCTGGCTGTCGCTCGCCTCGATCGAGCGCTGGTAGGTGCGATCGACGGCGAGCTCGGCCGGGGGGATGAACTGCAGGACCGGCATTCGGCCGAGCGGGGCATTGAGCTTGATGCGGGACGTGGTTTGCTGGGCCATCAGAAGGGAAGCTCCTCTTCTTCAATCTCGGTTTCGAGGGGATCGCCGTTGGCCTGGTCATCCAGGAACTTGCTGCAGGCGGCGGCCAGCTGGCCGAGGCTTTCGCAATAGTCCTTGGCGAGGGGTTGGATGTCGAGGCAGCTGGCTTCGACACGGGCGGTGCGCAGCAAGGCTTCGGCGAGCCTGGCCACGGGGTGCGCTTCTTCGTTGAAGGGCCAGTTGCAGATGGGCCCTTCAATGTGGAAGCGGAGCAGCTCGGCCACGGCGTCGCCAGCGAGGCTGGCGGCGAGCAGGGTGCTGCGGTGCGCCTGGGCGAGATCGGCGGCGGGATCGATGAGGCCCATCAGTCCAGCCCCAGCGCGCTGCGGTACGTTTCGAGAACCATGTCCTGCTCTCGGCGGTCATCCGGCTTCATTTTCCGAAGGCGGACGATCTGGCGCATGAGCCTGGCGTCATAGCCTACGGCCTTCGCCTCGCTGTAAACGTCGCGGATGTCGTCCGAGATCCCCTTCTTCTCCTCCTCGAGCCGCTCGATGCGTTCGATGAGCTGGCGAAGGCGATCGTCGGCGTTGCCGTTCCGGCTGTTGTGGCCGATCGTGGCGCGCTGCTCGGGAGCCAGGCGCTTTTCAACGTTCCGGCGCCAGCTACCCAGTAGGCCATTTGTGGTCGAATAGGTGCAGCTGCCAGTAACGCCGGCGCAACGAAGCGTGTTCGTGTGGCCGGAGGTGTTCAGTTTTCCCGAATGCTTCTCAACCAGATGAGAGATTATCGCTTCGGGAGTGGCGTCTTGGTCCGTGATGAGCTTGTCGACCTCCTCAAGAAGATTACGCAGCTCATCGGTCGTTGGGCCGGCCATTATGCAATGATCGCGAGCTTGGGTTCCGGATTGCTCACGATGCCGGCGCGGGCGCAGTGGGCGACGAGCCATTCGGCGGCTTCGGCCTGGTCGAACCCGTCGGGGTACTTGTGGCGCACCACGAAGGGCTCGTTGCGAGTGAAGGTCTCGCGGATGATCGGGAAGTGCTGCTCCAGCCAGGACGTGTCGCCCTGGAAGAGGGCGATGATGCGCAGCTTGTGGAGGCCGTTGGTGGGCAAGGTGACCTCGCGGCCACCGGGCAAGCGGAAGTGGCATTCGCCGAGGTCCGCGCTGACGCCGAGCGGCTTGACGGGGCAGGTATCGAGGGGGTCGTACATGGGCTTTCCTTTCAGAAGATGGCGATGAGCCAGGTGACGAGAACGATGGCCGCGATCAGCCAGGCTTCGGGCGGGACGCGGTGGGGCGGAAGGGACGCCATGGGGCGGTACCTTTCAGGGTTGGCCGCGATCATCCTGGGCCAGTTCGGCGTCGATACGATCGATCGCGGCGAGGATGAGGGCGGCGGTCTTGACGAGCTTGCGGCGCACGATCGCGAGGTGACCGCGGCCGAAGGAGGCGTGATCGGTGGCGGCGCGCAGGTGGCTGGAGATCAGCCAGAGAAACGAGCGGCCGCCATCGGGTGTGAAGGGGCGCGGGCACCACACGGGCGTTTCGCGGTCCGCTTCGGGCGTGTGTCCGAAGCGCAGGATCTGTTCGGCCCGGGCGGCCATCACGTCTTCCATCGCGCGTACGGGAACACCGGCGAAAGTTTGCGGCGCGTCCTCAGACCCGTCCCGGGTGGGGATGGGAGGAGAGGACGGGGAGGACGCGCCGACCTCGGCCCCGCTCATTGGCGGGGTGCGACCCGAGGGGGAACTGGCCGAGGGGGAACTGGTAACGGGCGATCCACCCGGCGCTGCGGCGCCGCCGTGGGGATCTGCCGCCCCCTGCCTCTCACGTGGCTCCTCCGGGGAGCGATGTGCCGCAGATGCAGGGGGCGTATGCGAATTCATGGCGATCAGCCTTTCGCCTGGAGCGAGAGCCGAGCGAGCGCGACGATCGCGCCCAGGGCCGCGCTGAGATAGAGCGCGAGGAAGAAGGCAAGCAGCGCCCGGGTCATCGCCACCCGGCCCCGAAGTGGGCGAAGAGCGCGACCACAGCCGGGGCGATGATCACGGCGATCGCGGTGCCGGCGAGCGCGCCGGCGAGGCCGCCGGTGAGTGCCTCGAGCTGGTGGAACTGCGCGCGGGCGCGGTGGTCACCGGCATCGAGGCGCGCCAGCCAAAGGAGTAGGCGGCGGTTCATGCCGCCGTGTCCGCGATGGCATTCGAGTAGACGTCGACCAACTGTTCGAGCGCATCGGCGATACGCTTCATGCTGCGGGCCTTGGAAAGCTCGGCGCGCATGGCGAGGCTGGCGTCGCTGTCATCGGGCAGGATCGGCTCAAGGCCGTCGGCGGTTTCGGTGATGGTCATGCATCGCCTCCCGCGCGACGGGCCTTGTTGATCGCGGCGGCGGCTTGGCGGGCGATCTCCGCATCGACCATGCCCGCACCTTCGATGAGTCCTTCTGCAAAGGCGCGGGCGCCATCCGGAGTGAGCAGGAAGGAAAGGCCGGACGACCTGTTGAAGAGCTGGACTGAGATGAAGTGCTGAACTGCATCCGTCCGTACGTTCTTGCAGTTGTCGACTGACATCGAGATGCCCTGCGCCGGGATCAGCAGTCGATCGTTCATGAACACCGGTCCCGGATTGGGAACGTGCATGCCGTCGCCCTGACCGAAGATCTGCGCCTGATCGGTTGTGATATGGGCACGCGGGATCATGAGCGGCCTCCGGCGACCAGGCGCAGGCCCATGGCGGCCTGATCCATCTCGGCGGCGGCCGCGTTCTTGGCGGCCTGGTCGACTGCAAGAGCGTTGTCGGGCGGAAGGAAATTGTCGAGCCAGGCGTCGACGGCATCGCGCTGCCACTGGCTTTTCAGGGTGACGCCATGTTCCAGGCGCTGGGCGACCAGGACGGGGAGCGGCGGCGGGAAGCTGGCCTCGCGCACCAAGGCGGAGACATAGCTGACAAGGCGGCGCGCCTTGTAGTCAGAGCGACCCAGGGCCTTCGCGATGGCATAGATGCCGATCGTCGAAGCCTCGGTATGGATATGGGAATGGTAGGACAAAGCGACCTCCGTTCGTGTGAACGGGGGCAGATATATTGCTCAGGCTTATATTATGTCAATAGCTTATATTTTGGGTCGCAGTCTTGCGGTCATCCAGCAATAAAGGCCGAGGATGGCGGCTGCGCATCCCGCTATCATTATCCAGTTTTCGTCATGTAGATTTCGAACTGTACCCGGATCGAGATCGGAGAGCATCAGCTTGTCGACGGCGATGATGCTGAGTCCGGCGCACGTAGGGATTGCGGGATTTCGCTTGAAGTGGCCAAGTGTCCTCTTGGCTGCGGGGAGCCATCGCTTTCTTAGTAGGGTAATGCAGGCAATTACGGCGCAAATGGCAAGAAAGTTGAATGCCTTGTCTAAAAATCGTGCCTTGCGGGTTTCGGCCAGCCACCGCTCGTTCTGGGCGCGCATTTCTGCTTGTGCTAGTTGTTCGGCCTCGACTTCGGCCTTTGACTGATGGTGTGGTTCGTCAAGGGGGCTTGAGGTGTCAAGCGGCTTGAACGAGAGAGGGGGTGGTGCCTCGGTGAGGGTCGATTTTGTAGCTGCTTGCTCTGCTGCAGCGCGGAATTCTGCCTCAATGTCTGCGGGACTTTTGTTCCACAACGCGGACGTCGTTGGTTTGTCTGCTTTCTGAAGTTCTTCTTTGAGCTCTTCAAGGTGCTTGCGCTTGTCGTCTTGCGGAGGTGTTTCTGGCTTGGCGTAGACTTCTGTTGGCAAGCTTGCGGCGCTGCGTTCATCGATTGATCTTTGTACGTCTGCAGGGATGTCAAAGGCCTGGACCACCAGTGCGGCTAGGAGGGCGATCATGCGGCGTCGCTGTTGCGCTGTGCGTGGTCGGGTATTGGTGCTGCCACGCGGCGAACCATTTCTCGCTGGGGCTCGGTTGCGTGTCGGTAGTCGTCGACGAGGGAGCGTTCGGTGTCGTCCAGGCGGTCGGGATTGTCTTCGGAACTGAGGAGGTCTGCGGGTGTGCAGCCGATGATGCGGGCAATCGTGCGCATCCAGTCAATCGTAAGCGGGCGTGTGTCGTTTTCGATCTGGCTTACGGCCGGTTGTGAGATGCCGGCGAGGTTGGCGAGCTGAAGCTGGCTCAGGCCTGCCTTTTTTCGGAGTTCGCGGACACGATTGCTGGGGTTCATGCGGAGAAGATATTGCATCTGGTGATATTTTGAGCCCGCTACTTGCTTATGTCCATTGATAAAATATAAGCTTCTGCAATATCTGATCCAGATTGCGACGGAAGGTGGGCGATGAAGCTGGCAGCTTGGCGCCGTGAAGAAGAAATGACACAGGCCCAGCTGGCAGATGAGCTGGGGTGTTCGCAAAGCTACGTGAGCCAAATGGAGCGCTCCAGCGATCCGATGATCCCGGGCCCTGTCATCATGGTCCAAATCTACGTCATGTCGTGCGGTCGAGTGCAGCCGAACGATTTTTACGCCCTGCCGCAGCTCACGTTCCGTCGTGAGGCCGCCTGAATGCGCGTCTCTGTTCATCTCTGCCTCTTTGTCCCTGGTCCCGCAATCGATGCGACTGGCGGTTGCAAACCATTGATGATGGCCAATATTTTCGCAGAGGTTAACGTTTCCGGTGAAGGAATTTACCGGTGACGGGAATGCCTGCCGTATTCGGGAGGGCTTCGTGATGGCCTTCCATTCGGTTGCCGAGATCGCCGAGAAGATCAACGGGCAGGCGCGCGAGATCGCGCCCGACCTGCTGCCCAACGGCCGTTTTTCCCAGTGCCGTACCAAGTGGATGTTCTCCGGCATTCCCGACACGGGCAAGAGCGAGAGCGCCTGGGTGCACCTGGCGGGGCCCAAGATCGGCAAGTGGTTCGACATGGGCAATGCGGCGCCCGGCGAGGACAAGGGCGACATCCTGGACCTGCTGCAGCTGAAGCTGGGGCTGGCCGACAAGCGCGCCGCGATCGAGGAAGCCAAGGCGCGCCTGGGCATCCAGGACGACTGGAAGCCGGGCAAGCCGGCGCGGCTTTCGCCCGAAGAACTGCAGCGCCGTGCCGACGAGGCCCGGGCCCGTGCCGAGGCGCGCGAGGCGGCGGCGGAGAAGGACCGGGCCGCCAAGGCGCGCGGCGCAAAAGCGCTCTATCTGCGCGGCGGGCCGATCGCGGCGACCTGGGCGGATCGCTACCTAAAGGCGCGCGGCATCGAGGAGGGCGACAAGTGGCCCGGCGTGCTGCGCTTTCACCCCGAAGTCTATTTGCGCGAGGAAGGCTGCAAGGTGCCGGCGATGCTGGCGGCAGTCTATCGCGCCGATGGCGAGCAGATCGGCACGCACCGCACGTTCCTGGCGAACGAGGGTGGCCGGATCATCAAGGCGCGGGTCGATCGGCCCAAGCGCGTGCTGGGCAGCGTGTGGGGCGGGTTCATCCCGATCTCCAAGGGATCGAGCCGCAAATCGATGCGGGACATGCCCGAGGGCGAGCCGGTCTACGTGACCGAAGGCATCGAGGACGCGCTGGTGGTGCGCATGATGATGCCGGCGGCGCGGATCGTGGCGGCCTATTCGCTGGGCAACGTGGGCGCGATCGTGCTGCCGGCGGCGGCCAGGCGCCTGGTGATCGTGTGCGACCGGGACAGCAAGGCCGCGGCGCAGGAGCAGCTGGAGCGTTCAATCGCGCAGCAGCAGGCGCGCGGGCTGGACGTGCGCATCGTGATGCCGCCCGCGAGCTGCGGCGGCGTGGCAATCAAGGACATCAACGACTGGTGGCTTGCGCTGAAGGCGCAGGGCCAGCGTTCGAACGTGAGGGGGGTAGCATGAGGCTTACCGTCGAATTCTTTGCGGGTACCACGATCGAGGAAGCGAGCGAGCAGGCACAGGCTCTGGCTGACAAGCTGGACCTGACCGTGGCGTTCAAGTTCAACGGGGTGATGTGCCATGCTGCCCCAGGCGGCAGCGCCGAGCTTCTGGCGGCAGACCAGCAGGCCGAGCAGCGCCGTTACAAGCAGGGCGCGCACGACTGGCGATCGGCCTGGAGCCGGAGCCGGGCGGCGTGAGCCAGCTGACCCGATGGGGGTTCGACCGGGCGGCGGGGCGCGCAGTGCGTCCGGCGCCGTTGGTCCGACGATTTGTGCAATTGTCGGCTGCTGCCGGCTTTTCCACAGCCGCAAGCGCGCGGGGCGAAAGCCTCGGCTGCGAAGTTCGGGATCCGGAAGGATCGAGCGGGGGGCGGCAGCCGTCGGCCAGGGGCTTGAGCGGCCCTGGCCGAGGTAAACATTGCCCTGCGAAATCCCGATCAGCGCGCGCACCCATTTCAGGATCCTGTGCGAAAGCGTGTGATGAAGCCGACGGGGGAGAGCTGAAAAGCCCGGCGGTGGAGCGCGTGAGTAGGCCCGGTGCGCGGCGGAGCGCACCTGCAACGTCTGAGATAATGGACGTGACAGCCGGAGAGACGGCACCTGTTTGCGAGATCGCGGATGCAAATGCCCCCGCATCCGTGAGTGCACTGGCGCGGGAGGAGCTCGTCCACCCTGTGGCCCCATCCGCGCCAGTGCCGCCACGCGAGGTCCTGGTTGACTGCAAGTGCCATCCCGAGGGCCGTGTGCCGGCCTGGTTCGGGGGGGACTGCATCGAGGCGCAATGCCCGCTGCGCGAGGTGGCGGCATGAGCACGAACCCGATCGAGGAGGCGCTGGCCAATCCGCAGCCGGCGCCCGAGTTCGCCCAGGCGGGCGACACGGGGCCCGAGACGGGACGGCAGGGCGAGGACGAGTACGATCGTTTTCCGCCGGGCTGCCCGATCAAGCCGCTGGGCAACCAGCAGGACCTGACCGGCAAGCAGACTTGCTATTACCTCAATTTCAACGGCCAGCTGGTCGGCCTTGAAGCGGGAAACCGGCACGGCAAGAACGGGCTTATCGCCCTGTTCGGTCCGCAGCTGGGCTGGCTCGAGGCGAACTATCCGCAGTGGTCCAAGCCGATCCGCGAGCAGCAAGACGGCAAGTGGGTGATCGTGAAGGAAGCCGAGATCGTCGGCTTCGACCAGGCGAAGTCCGCCCAGGCGCTGATCGTGGAATGCGTGCGCAAGGGCGTGTTCGATCCGGCAGGGCGGCTGCGCGGGCGCGGTGCGCATCGGCCCGAGAAGGGGGCCGGTGGCCTGGTGCTTCACTGCGGCGATACGATCCTTGCCAGTACGCACAAGGTCGACGGCAGCGTGAAGGGCTGGAAGTACGGCGAGACGGGGGTGCACGAGCGCTACGTCTACCAGGCGGCCGAGCCGATCCCGCGCCCCTGGCATGAAGAGATCGATGCGCGGCCGGCAGAAAAGCTCCTGGCCCTGCTGCAGACGTGGAGCTGGAAGCGGCCGTTGCTGGATCCCGTGCTGTGCCTGGGCGCGATCGGCGCAGGCATGGTGGGCGGGGCGTTGCCCTGGCGCCCGCATATCTGGATTACCGGCGGGGCGGGCACGGGCAAGTCGACGCTGAACGGCAAGGACGGCCTGGTGCATCGCCTGTTCGGCAACGGGGTGTTCCGCACCAGCGACACCAGCGCGGCGGGCATCCGATCGAGCCTGAAGAATTCGACCGTCCCGGTGATGATCGACGAGCTGGAGGCGGCCAAGGACAGCCGGCATACCGATGCGATCGTGGGCCTGGCGCGCATCGCCTCGAGCGGCGACACGGCAACGCGCGGCAGCAGTGATCACGGCGCCGTCGAGTTCACGCTGCAGAGCTCGTTCTGGTTTTCCTCGATCCTCATTCCGCCGATGGAGCCGCAGGACCGATCGCGCCTGGCGATCCTCGAGCTTGGCCCGATCCCGCAAGGGGCGAAGGAGCCAGAAGAGCTGCGGACGACTGATTTCGGGGTGATGGGCCGCCAGCTGCTGCGCCGGATGATCGATGGCTGGCCGCGCCTGGTGGCAACCAAGGCGAAGTTTCACGCGCAGCTTGCCGAGCTGGGCCACGTCAGCCGCGCCTGCGACCAGTTCGGCACGCTGCTGGCCTGCGCCGACGTGTTGATCAGCGACGACGTGCACGGCGTGCCCAGCGACGAGGACATTGCGCACTGGGTGGCGGAGTGCAAACCGCAGCGCATGGCCGAGATCGCCGAAAGCGATCCCGACCACGTGGCGTGCATCAAGTGGCTGCTGACGAGCCTGCAGCAGGCCCGAGGCGGCGACGAGCGCGAGCAGGTAGGCACCTGGATCTGGCGCGCCCTGGAGAAGTCGTGCGAGGCGCTGCTGCCGGGCGAGAGCGAGAACGAGCAGGCGCGCAAGGCCAATGAACGCCTGTCACAGATCGGGCTGAAGATCGTGCGCGCCGAGCGCAAGCCGGCCGCCGGCAAGGCCCCGGCCCGTTGGGGCGTTGGCGCCTTCGATCAGGCCTTGCCGGGCTGGCTGGCAGTGGCGAATTCGCACCGTGGCCTGGATCCCGTCTTTGGGGACAGCAACTGGCGCGCAGGGGGCTGGAAACAGTCGCTGACGCGCGTGCCGGGGGCGCAGGGCGGGGTGGACATGAAGTTCGGCCATGTGAAGTCGCGCGCGGTCCTGGTGCCGCTGTGCGAGATCTTCGACGAGGCGGACCTGCCCGCCTCGAGCTCGGCCGACACGACGGCGGCTTGGGTGGCCGAGCAGCTGCGCGAGGTGGGCTGATGGGCTTGCCGGCACCTCGCATGCGAAAGGGCCGAGGCATCGCTGCCCCGGCCCTTCGTGGTGCGCCGGACGGTGGTTCAGATTTCTTCGGCGCTGTCGATCAGCCAGCCATTGATCATGAGCTGTTCGCCGGTGTGGAGATCCGTTGCGGGGAAGCGGTCGTCCAGGTCGACGTCGTCGGCGACTTCGACCTCGAGGCTGTAGCATCCCATGTCGATGAGCATCTGCTTCATGATGTGCGGTCCTTTCTGACCATCGACGCGGCCCGTTGCCGGCGTCATTACAGCACCTATAAAGCGGCACAGAAAAATGCGTCAAGTGGGAAAATGATGATTGCCGATTGCGCAGTCGTCGCGTCCGCGCGTCGCGGACATGCTGCAGGGCGAAAGGTGGCGGTTTCGCTGGGCTTTGATGGGTTCGCGATGGCTTTCGATTGCCTGCCCGCGTACGGCCGCAGCGGCGCCGTAGGCGACGCGGTGCGCGGCCGTTCCTTCTCCTTCTCGCCCCGACCCGCTCGACTTGGCGCGATGCCTTGTCTGGTCGCGTCGGCCTTGCGTGCCTCGACCTGTTACTTGACCCCGGCCCGTTGGCAGTCCAAGACATTGGATGTCCAGTCGGGGTGCTCCAACGGGGCAGGGGACGCGGTTCCAAGCGGAACCGATGCGGAACCGCGCTGGAACTATCAACACATTGAAATTGCGTCGTTTTGCGCCCGGTTCCAGAAGTTCCGGCTTGGCCTCGCGCGTCATGCGCGTGTGCGCGTGTGCGCTCGCACACATGCGCATATACGCGAGGGAATTGGTGGAACTTTGGAACCACTCCTGATTATCTACGTAAATCAGTTAGTTGTTGGTTCCATTTCAGTTCCAGAGCGGTTCCAAGCTGGAACCGGCGTGGCGCGGTCGGCTGTAAATGACGGAAATCTGCCGAAAACGAATAAACTAGGGGGCGGATATTCCGCGCAGCCTGCCCTCGGCCTCGGCCTGGGGGCGCCCAGCACCGTAATTCGGGGGAGGGGCGCGAAAACTTTCGCGCCTGGCGCGGGCGGTGGCGATCGGGCTGCGCCTGGTCGACGTCGGCCGGTCTCGATCGAGCTCGGCCAGGGCGGGCTCGAGGCGCTCCAGGTGGGTGGATCGGGTGCCTTGGCATCCATTGATGTGAATGGCGGTTTTCTGCGGCTTTCGCGCGTCGTGCGCGCTCGTGTTGGAAAGGCGATGTTGGAAGGCATGGCCGAGGGGCGCGGAAATGCGTCGGTTTCATGCATTCGTCGTTGGCCTGTCAGGCTTGTGCGCTGGGTCGGCGCGAGCCGCGATCGCGGTGCCTGGCGCGGTGCCTGGCGCGGTGCCTGGGGGGCCTCCTCGGCCTCCGGCCGCCCCCCCCTTGCCCCCTTCGCGGCGGCGCCGCGTCCGAGCAGGGTCGCGCGCGAGGCATTCCGGATTTCTGACAGGTCGGCCCAATCGGGCCATTCCGATCTCGGATCGATGCCGGCGCAGGGTCGAGGTCGCAAAATGGAATGCGCTGATGCCGGGTCGGGGTTGGGGGTGATTTCGACGCAACCCCGAACGCCAGGCGCGGGTCGGGGGAAGTTGTTCTGCGTGGTTCGGGAGAACCGCGTCGACGGGATGCAGGCTAGGCTGGGAGGCGCAGGTGTCAACTGATCGGAAAAATCCAGCGGTGGAAAGCCTGGAGGATCCCGAGGGCGCCGGTGTGCGCACGGGAATGCGCATGGCGATCGACGAGGCGGGCCCCTTGCTTCCGCTGCGCGACGAGCAGCAGCTTTCGCTGCTGGCCGAGGAAGCGGGAAGCGACCAGGTCAATTTCAATCACGTTGGCCTGGCACGACGCGGTCGTGGCCGCCCGAAGGGTGCGGGCAACAAGCGGCGCGAGGATGTGCGCAGCTACCTGCTGAGCCGCTATGCGCATCCGCTTGAGGTTCTGGCGCAGATGTATTCGCGACCGGTCGACGCGCTTGCGGCAGAGCTTGGCTGTTCGAAAAAGGAGGCGGCCCAAGTCCAGGTGCGCGCAGCGGCCGAGGTGGCTCCCTTCGTCGAAGGTAAGATGCCGGTCACGGTCGACCTGGGCGTGAAGGGTGATTTCAACCTGCTGATCCCCGGCGTGAACCTTTCGGTGGAAGACGCGCGCAGCGTGACCGAGACCGGTGCCATTCCCTTTGCCGAGTACGATGAGCTTGAGGATGGGGAGGACGGCGAATGAGCCTGCAGGTAGGCAAGCCGCGCGAGCTCAAGCCCATTGGGCCGGTTGCCTCTGCCTATGTGGCGTCGCGCGCCGTGGTCAAGGGGATCATGGGGCCGGTGGGATCGGGCAAGACGATCGCGAGTATTCAGGCGTTCATGGAACTGGCGCGGCGCCAGAACTACGTGCTTGACCACAATGGCGTGAAAATCCGCAAGTCTCGCTTCGCGATCATTCGCGACACCTATCCCAACCTTGATCGCAACACGATCCCGTCGTTCCACAAGATCGTCCCGCGCCATGTCGGGAATTTCATCAATTCGAGCCCGCGTATCCACAAGTTCGGGTTCGCGCTGCAGCGCGATGGGCACATTGCCGATACGGCGGCGCCTATCCTCGATTTCTGCCAGGTGGAAGTGGAGTTCCGCGCGATCGGCGACCAGACGGTGCAGGATGCCCTGCGCGGCCTCGAGGTCACGGCCGCGCTCGTCAACGAGGCGGACCGTACGCATCCGGACATCCTGACGTACCTGATCGGGCGTATCGGCCGCTTTGGCGACGACTTCGATCCGGGCCTGGTTGTTGACCCGCAAATCCTGCTCGACCTCAACGGGACCGATGACGAAAACTGGACCTACAAGGTCCTGATCGAAGAGAACCTGGGCCTTGATCCCGCGCTGGCGGACCTTGCGGGCGATCGTCCTCTGGTGGAGTACTTCGAGCAGCCTGAGGCGGTTGACGAATTCGGCAATCCCAATCCACGGGCCGAGAACGTCGATAATCTGCCCAAGAACTACTACGCTCAGCAGTATGCCTTCGCCAAGCGGCGTGGGAACCTGACCTATATCAACCGCATGTTGCGGTCGAAGTACACGCCGGTTTCCGAAGGGCGGACGGTATTTCCTGAGTACATCGACGAGATACATTCGGCGATCTTCGAGGCCATCCCCGGGATCCCGCTGATCGTGATGGCGGATCAGGGGCTGCTGGGGGCGGTGCTGATTGGCCAGGTGGTGAAGGGCCAGTTGCGCATCCTGGAGGAAATCGCCTGCGTCTTCGAGACCGAAGATGACCAGATCGAGGTGGTGCAGCTGGGCGGTGAGACGTTGGGGCGGCAGGTTCGCGATCTGCTGGCGCTGAAGTTTCCGGGCTTCGAGCTGGCGGATGCCATTTGCGATCCGGCCGGCGCGGCCGGTGAGGACGCGATCAACTACAAGAGCTGGCGGCAGGATTTCCAGAAAGGCCTGGGCTTCAAGGTGCGCAAGGCGCGTGTGCCGCGCAATGCGCTGGAGCCGCGTCTGAAGGCGGTGCGTGGGTATCTGAACCGGGTGATCGGGGCCGAGCGAGCGCTGCTGGTGCACAAGCGTTGCACGATGACCCGCAGGGCATTTCGAACGAAGTATTACTACCAGCGGATCGGGAAGGGGGCGGGTGACGGATATTACTCCGACGTGCCCAAGAAGGTGCTGGGCTACGCCGATCTGATGGATGCCCTGCAGTATGGCTGCTTCGAGTTGGACAAGGGCATCGACCTGACCCCGACCGGCCAGGCGAACATTGGCTACAATGGCGGCCCAGCAATCCAGAACGAGAGTGATTTCGACGAGTTTTCGGGCGTTTGACGGGAGTATTATGCGATGACGGGTTTGAAGAAATTTGCGTTGCCGGCCCTTGGGATCGGGCTGGGTGTACTGGCGGCGGGCCCACTTGGCCTGGCGGGTGGAGCGGCGCTGGCCGGTTCGGGTGGAGCGGCCGGCGCTGCCGGTGCAGCGGGCGCGGCGGGGGCCGCCGGTGCGGCCGGTGCGGCCGGGGCTGCTGGTGCCGCTGCCGGTACGACGGCGGCAGCAGCTGGAACGGCGGCTGCCGGGACTGCGGCAGCGGGTACGGCGGCAGCGGGTACGGCGGCAGCGGCCGGTGCACCGATCGTGGTGACGGGAACGGCGGGTGCTGGCGCTGGAGGCGCGGCAGCCGGGGCGGCTGCGGGTGGTGCTGCCGGTACGGCAGGCGCGCTGGGCACGGAACTGGCGGCCAGCGGCTCGTCTGCGCCGGCGCAGACGACTTCGGGCGAAGCCCAGGCCACGACGCCAAAGAAGGGCAGCACTCTCAAGACCGTCGGGACATCGGCGGCCACGACGGCCGCGACGACCGGGGCGAGCCTGCTGCTGGCGCCCGGCCAGGAGGGCTATGCCAATCCCGGCCCGGCCACCCGCGACGAGGCCGAGATTGCCGCGCGGAAGGCGCGCGAGCTGCGCGGCCGCAAGGGATCGGCGGCTGATATCGTGACGGGCGTTCGCGGGGCCGAGGCGGCCGCGTCCAGCCTTGGCAAGTTCGTCCTCGGGAACTGAAGGAGGGTATGAGTTATGTCCGGTAATCCGGAACAGCAGAGCAGCGCAGACGCGCAGGAACTGGCGAAAGTCAAGGATGCGGAACTGAATGCTGATGGCCTGGCACTGATCGCGGCGAAGCTGGAAGAGATGGGCTATCCCGTCGCGGAAGGTGGCGTGATCGCAGAGACCGCGTGCACGGTCCTGGATATGGTCCAGGCGGCCGCGGCCCAGGCCGAGGAGCAGCTGGCCGCGGCGAAGCGCCAGCTTTCCGGGCAGAAGAGCCAGGTGACCAAGGCGCGAAACGCGCATGCGCAAACGCAGGCGGCGCTGGCGGAAGCGCTGGCGCGAGACCCGGAGGCAAAGCTGCGCAAGCTTCCAGGGGATCCGCCGGCCTACAACAAGGACAAGTTTGCTCTGGCTGAGCTGTGCGAGACCATCCAGGGTGCCGACGAGCTCGAGCTCGTGGCCTTCATGGGCGAAGCGGAAGTCGGCGCCATTCCGGCGCTGGCCCTGCGCAAGGGCATGGCGGCGTTCAAGGTGATCGGCGCCGGCCTAGTGCTGGCGATCGACACCTGGCTGGTGACCGGCCCGGCGCAGCTGGACGGATGGGGCCTCTACGCCGACGGCGAGTTGATCTTGTACCGTAAGCGCGCGGCCGGCCAGCTGCAGATCGGCGCTGGGCAATCCTTCAACCTGACCCACGACGTGCTGCTCTGACGCGGCATGTGCCCCGGCGCGGGCGTTCGCGCCGGGGCATTCCCCTTTTCCCAGGCGAGAGTGACGAGAGATGAATGATCGAATTCAGGACGAGGAACTGGTCAAGGCCGATCTGCGCGATCACGATCGCCTCAAGTCGCTGCGCGCGCCGTGGGAGAGTGTGTGGCGCGACGTTGACGATCGCTTCCCGAGCGGGGCTGCCGGTGGGTTCACCAACGCATCGCCGGGATCGCTGCGCAACGAGCGCAATTTCGATCCGACCCACATCACGGCGAAGAACCGTTTCGCGGCGGCCGGCGTGGCAATCACGACGCCGGAGGAAAAGGACTATATCCGGATCCGCTTTGTCGACGACGACCTGATGGCGCTGCGCAGCGTGAAGCTGTGGTGCGAGAAAGCGAGCCGGCGCATGTACGGCATGCGCCATGCCGCGATGACCGGCTTCGGAACATCGGCTAACGAAGACTGGAGCCAGCTGGGCCGCTACGGCACATCGCCGGTTTTCGTCGACGGCAAGCCTGGGCGCGGGTTCATCTACCGCACCTTGCACCTTTCCCAGGTCTACATCGACGTCGACTATGCCGGGATCGTGAACCGGGTGCACCGCTGCTACAAGCGCACGGCCGCGCAGCTGGAAGAGGAATTCGGGCTGGAGGCGCTGACGCCCAAGATGCGCAAGGCGCTGGAACAGCCGGGCAAGGAAAACACCGAATTCGAGATCCTGCACGTGGTGGCGCCCAACCGCGAGTGGGATACGGACAAGCTGGACTGGCGGCGCATGCCGATCGCCTCGCGCTATCTGGCGCTGGACGAGAAGAGCTACCTGCGGCGCAGCGGCTACCATTCGATGCCGATCGCCGTCTCGCGCCATATGACCGAGGCCGAGGACATCTATGGCATGTCACCGGCGATCAACGTCATGCCCACAATCAAGGGCGTGAACGCCATGAAGCGCACCACGTTGCGCGCTGGGCACAAGGCGGTTGATCCCGCGCTGCTGTTCAACAACGACAACGGCATCAATCGCCTGGTCTCGAAGGCTGGCGGCCTGAACCCGGGCATGGTCGATGACCGCGGTATGCCGATGGTTCACCGCATGCCGGGCGGCGAGCAGGGGCTGCCCTATGCAATGGAGATGATCGGGGGCGAGCAGCAGATCATCAAGACCGAGTTCCTGGAGGAATTCTACAAGATCCTGACCGATCCCAATTCGCGCATGACGACGACCGAAGTGCTGGAGGTCATGAGCAAGCAGGGGATCCTGGTGCGGCCTTTTGCGAGCCAGTACCAGACCGAAAAGCAATATCCGATGTCGCAGCGCGAGCTGGACCTGGCGATCCGCCATGGCCAGCTGGACCCGTTCCCGGCCGAAGTGCTGGAAGCGGGCGCCTGGCCGATCATGGAATACGAGAACATGCTGGCCAAGATGGCCCGGGCCGAGAGCACGTCGACGACGCTGCGCTACGTCCAGGCGCTGCCGGTGCTGACCGAGTTCGATCCGCGCGTGCGCCACCGCGTGAATGCCGATGCGATCGCGGTTGGCATGGCAGACGAGATGGGCGTGAAGCCCAGCTACATGCGCAGTGACGAGGAAGTGGCGGCACTGGTTGCAAAAGATCAGCAGCAGCAGGCCCAGGCCGCGCAACTGGCGCAGCTTGAGCAGGCTTCGGGCGCGACGTTGAACCTGGCGAAAGCCAACCAGCTTACCGAGGCTGCTTAAGTGCGCAGCCAGGTAAACCAGTTTCGTGCGCGCGCAGTCTCGCTTTCGCGGGTGTTCAAGGACCTGTTCAAGGCGAGGCTGGTGGCGATGCTGCCGGCGGCCTGGTTCTACCGCTGGCTTTTCGCGGATGGTGAAGGCGGGGTGAACGGGGCGGGTCAGATGGTCCTGGCCGACCTTCGCGACTTTTGCCACGCGAGCGATGCCACGATTTTCGACACCGATCCGCTGGTGATGGCGCGGCGCGAAGGGCGGCGCGAGGTTTTCGTGCGGATCAAGAATTTTCTCAACCTGGACGAAGATGCCGTCCAGCAGCTGATGGAGTTGGACGATGGAGAATAACGGGGCGAGCCAGGGCGGCGAGGGCGCGGGTGCAGGCGGCGCGGAAGGTGCTGGCGGCGCCGTGCCCGGGTTCGGAAGTGCAGCGGACCTGCTGGGCGGCGCGGCGCCGGCCGCTGCGGGGGCTGGCGAAGACTCTGGTGCTGGCGATGTGGGTGGCGAGACCGGTGCCGGCGCGGGCGTAGACCCGGACTGGTGGGGCGGCCTGTCCGACCAGGCGGAGGGTGAAAGCGCGGCAAACCGCGATTACGTGAAGGCGAAAGGCTGGCGCACGCCTGACGACGCGATCAAGAGCTACCGTGAAGCCGAGCGCGCGCTGCGCGACGGCGGGCGCATCAAGGTTCCCGGCGAAGGCGCCACGGCCGAGGAACTGGCGAGCTATCGTACCGCGATCGGTGTTCCCGAGACGGTGGAGGGCTATGCGCTGCCCCATCTACAGGACGGTGATGGCAACGCGGTACCGCTGGACAACACGCTGCTGGGGCGCATCCTGCCGCGCGCGCTGGAGCACGGGAT
The DNA here is from genome assembly GCF_018491765.1 of Novosphingobium profundi. Taxonomy (GTDB): domain Bacteria; phylum Pseudomonadota; class Alphaproteobacteria; order Sphingomonadales; family Sphingomonadaceae; genus Novosphingobium; species Novosphingobium profundi. Next base: position 284,605 of record NZ_JABWCU010000001.1, read on the forward strand.
TCCGGCACAGGCCATGAACGGGCTGATCAACGACTTCGTCCAGATGCAGATTGACGAGCAGGTGGGCTTCGACAAGGGCGCGACCGACGCTGCCGGTGCCTGGGTGGCCAGGCAGGGCGCGGAAGGCCAGGCGAAACTGACCGCGATCACCAGCGCGGCGCAGGCGCTGGGGCTGAGTTCGCAGGACCTGATCGCGGTGCGCAACGCAATGGCCCAGTTGCATGGCCCCGAGGCGGGCGTCGGCAAGGTGCTGGACATGTTCACCCGCCTTGGCCAGGGCATGGCGGAAGATACCCTGATCACCGGCGGACAGGGCCGGTTCGGCGTGACCGGGCGTGAAGCCCAGTCGGAGCTCGACGCGATGAAAGCCAAGGCGGGAAGCGATCCCGTGTTCGCCAAGGCGGTACGCACCGAGGGTAGCGCCGAAAACATGCGCTGGAACCGTCTGCAGGACGAGGCGGCCAAGTGGAGGGAGCGCCAGGACCAGGCAGCCTGATCCATCCACAGTTGACACGTAAAGTGGCTTGACACCACGAGTCGCGTAAATCATTTTGCGCGTTGCAAGGCCCGGGAAGGTAAAATCTTTCCGGGACCTGCTTTCAAGACCTGGCCAAGCCTCGATACGCCCCGGGCCCCGTGTGGAAGCACCGCCGATCCCGTGGCGTTAAACGGCAGAGAGGCCGGACGATCCGTCCCCAAGCCCTTCGCAGCAACTCCTATGGTTTTGTTTCGAACGAAGGGCATGGCGTATGTCTGTCGAAAATACTCAACAGCTGAAATATCAGAACAACCTCGAGATGGAGCTGCAGGCACAGACCTGCCCTCTCGAGGCCGCCGTCACCGTCAGCGACGATGCGAGCTCCAGCAAGATCAAGATCAAGGATCTGGTCGGTAACGGCGAGCCGCAGGAAGACGACGAGCGCGAGGGCGACACCAAGTGGCAGCGCACCGATTTCGATGGTGTCTGGATCCCCAAGCGGAATGAGCTCTACTACGCCGAGATCATCGAGAATTCGGACCAGCTGCAGACCTCGATCGGCCTGCAGGGCGCAGCGACCAAGAACGGGACGGGCGTGATCAACCGTTCGAAGACCCGCCGCATCCTGGAAGGTTTCTTCGGCAACCGCATCAGTGGCCAGGACGGTACGACCGTCAACGCCTTCCCGGCCTCGAGCTTCATCGACGTGGACGTGGGCGGTGCGGCCGCGACCGGGATGAACACCGACAAGCTGATCGGTGCGAACACGTTTCTGACCGAGAACTACGTTCCCGACGAGGCCGAGCGCTTCATGATCCTGACCGCGCAGGACAACGCCAAGCTGCTGAAGGAAGTTCCGGCGACGAGTTCGGATTTCAAGGGCGCGTTCGGCGGTACCTTCATGAACGGCAAGATCATGTCGATGCTGGGCTGGACCTTCATCCACCTCGAGCTGGACAATCCGCTGCTGGGTCCGGTTCCCGGCCTGGCGACCGATGCCAACGGCTACCGCCTCAACCCGTTCTGGGTGAAGCCCGGGCTGGTGCTGAACTACTGGCAGCGGCTGCGCGCCGAGGTGGGCAAGATTGCGCAGAAGCGCTTCATGCCCGGCGTTCTGGCCGGCACGACCTGCGCGGCCTCGCGCACGCAGGAAGGCATGACCGGCATCATCCGCAATCTGAAGGACTGATCGCTGTGCGGCGGGGCCAGTGGTCCTGCCGCCTGATCTTCCATTTCGAAATTCGGGAGTAACAACACATGGCAGACCGATATGTGGCACAGCAGGTTGGCGTGGCCGATGGTACCCAGGTTCCCTCCGCCCGGGCCGATGGCCGTCAGGTGGGCGCGCACCGTCGCACGATCCTGGCGAGCAAGGTTACGGGCGTTGCCTGGGCCATCGCCGATCGTGTATTTCTGGGCAAGAAGCGCGTGGGCGAGACGATCGTGGGCATTCGCCTTTGCACCGATACCTCGCTGGGCACCGCGACCGTGGACGTGGGCAACGACAGCACGGCCGACAAGTACGTTGACGGCGCGCTGCTTACCGCGACGAACGTGCCGACCGCACTGGGCCCCAAGGCATCCACCCTCGACGATGGCCCGGCCACCGAAGACGAGGAAATCTGGGCGACGATCGGCGTTGCGGCGATTGCCGCGGCCACCGTTCTGACCTTCGAAATCGAGCTTTGCGGGGCCTGACGGCCCCGTGAGCCTTTGGCGGCCGGGCGCGCAATCCGGCCCGCCATGGGGAGCGCCGCCGCGTCGACACCGATGGCGCTCCCCGATCCTTCTTCATCCCGGAGTATCCACCCATGGCCTTCACCGCATCCTTCACGATCAAGCTGGGCGCCGGCGACAAGGGCGACGTGACCATTGGCGCCGGCGCGGCCGAAGCCGCGAGTGACCAGATGACGCTGAACATCGACGCAACCAAGATGAGCAAGGGCGACGCGCTTTTGCTGGTCGAGAAACTGGGCCACGCGATCAGCGCCGCCGTCTGGCCCGTGAACGCCTGACGGGAGGCGCGCCGGGCCCGTGTCGCACGAAACCGTCATCGCGAACAACGCCCTGATCCATATCGGGGCGGAAAGCCGTATCCTGAGCTTGCAGGACGAAAGTTTCGTGGCGCGGACGCTGCGCGAGGCCTGGCAGTTACAGCGGCGTGCAACGATCCGCGATGGCGACTGGAACTTTGCATCGCGCCGCGCGGGGCTGCCGGCCGAGGCGGGCGTGGACGCGGGCACGATCTATCCCTGGGCGAAGCGGTTCCCGCTACCTGCCGGCGCGCTGCGCCTGATCGAGGTGCTGAGCCGCGAGGTGGGCAGCTGTTACCAGGTCGAGAACAAGGCCGTCCTGGCCAATGTGAGCGGGCCGCTTTACGTGCGCTATGCCGTTGACGTGACCGAGGCGGCGGAGTGGGACGAGAGCTTTGCCGATGCCTTCTCCTGGCGCCTGGCGTGGACCTGCGGCACCAAGATCGCAGGGTCGGCCTTCAGCAAGACGGATGCGCAAAGCGCATACAAGGACGCGCTGAGTGCGGCCAAGCGGCATGACGTACGCGAAAACCCGCCGATCGAGCAGGAAGAGAGCAGCTGGATCGAGGCGCGCTGGGGTGATGACGTCTATGGTGCGCGCCCGGGTTGGGAAATGTCCTGATGGCTGGCTATCGCGTTTCCCAGGTGGCGTTCATCGCCGGCGAGGTTGATCCCCTGCTGGGGGCTCGGATCGACAGTGAGCCCTATCGCTATGGCCTGGAGACCTGCGAGAACTTTGTCCCGGTGAACGAGGGGCCATTAGTCAAACGCCCGGGCTTCGAGATGATCGGCGATGCCGACGATAGTGCAACCTGGCTGGGGGCCTTTCGCTATTCGATCACGCAGGAATACGTGATCGAATGGGGCGAGGAGAAGGCCCGCTTCTACACCAATGGTGCGCAGATTGTGGTGGAAGGAACGGGCGAGCCCTATGAAGTGGCAACACCCTATCCCGCAGACGCGGTTTCGACCCTATCCATCCAGCAGAGCTATGACCGGCTCTACATCGATCACCCCGATTACTGGCCCGGTTCGCTGGTGCGCAGCGATGCGGTGACCTTCGTCCATGAGACGAGCGTCCTGAGCAATGGGCCGTTTCTGGACGAGAACACCGACGAGAACCAGACGGTGACCGTTGCCGGCACGCTGACGCTGGGCGGGGTGGTGACGATTACCGCGAGCGATGATCTGTTCGAGGCCGGTGACGTGGGCGGGCTGTTCCGCATCGAGGCCAAGGATTTTTCCGACATCAAGGCCTGGGACACGGGCGTTGCGAATATTTCGATCGGTGAAATCATGCGTTCGGACGGCAAGGCCTACCAGGCGCTGACGGCGGGCACGACCGGTGCGATCGTGCCGACCCATGACGAGGGGGCCGAGTGGGACGGATCGCAAAAGGGCAAGCCTGACGGCTATGCCGACCAGTACGGGGTCAAGTGGAACTACCTGTACGATCGCTATGGCATCGTGGAAATTACCGGCTTCACCAGCGCAACGGAAGTGACCGGCACGGTGAAGCGCCGCCTGCCGGGCGGGCTGACGAGCGTGGCCAGCTATCACTGGGCGTTCGGGGCGTTCTCGCCAAAGCGTGGCTATCCCTCGATCGTGCTGCATTGGAACGGGCGCCAGATCCACCTGAAGGAATTTGACATCTATGCCAGCGTCGCGGGTGACTTCGGCGCGGGCAAGGTGAACTTCCAGACGCTGGACAGTTCGGGCGTCACGGCGGTGGACCTGGGCTTTCGCCGTACCCTGGCGACCGAGGATCCCGTGCTGTGGGCGACGGCCGATCGCAAGTTGCTGATCGGGACGGCGAGCCGCGAGCTGATGGTGGGTCAGCTCAATACTCAGGAAGCGCTTTCGGGCGAGAACATCCAGTCCGAAGTGCAGAGCTTCTACGGCAGCGAGCAGGTGACGCCCTTGCAGATCGGGATCAGCACGATCTTCGTGGAGCGTGGTGGGCGTCGGTTGCGTGCGGCCGGATATGACCTGGCGACGGATCGCTATGTCCCCAACGACCTGACGGCGGCCGCGCGCAGCGTGACCAAGGGCGGCATCCTGCAGATGGCCTATCAGCGCATCCCCTATGGCTTGGCCTATGCACTGCGTGGCGATGGCCAGTTGGTTGTGCATCCTGATAGCCGAGGCGAGGTAAAGGGCTTCGCGCGCACGGTACTGGGCGGTGGGGCGCAGGCCAAGTCGATCGTTTCGGTGGTGGGCGAGGACGGCAAGACCGACGAGCTGTGGGCGCTGATCGAGCGGACCGGCGGCGATGGGGAAGTGCGCAAGGAGATCTGGCGCCAGATGCCCTGGCGCGAGCTGGGCGATGACCAGGCCGAAAGCTTTTACGTCGACGGCGGTACGCGCTTCGAGGCGACCGCCGGGCAAACCGACTTCACCGGTGCAACGCCCTGGGCGGGCCAGACGATCGTCGCGCTGGCGGGCGGTGCGGTGATCCACAATATCGCGGTGGCGAGCGACGGCAGTTTCAGCCTGCCGGCGGCCCAGGTACCGGACGAGGCCTATACCCTCATTGCGGGCCATCCCTATACCGCGACGGCAACCTTGCTGCGACCGAGCGTCACAACCGACGCCGGGCCGAGCATCGGCCTGCGCTTTCGCATCGTGAAAGTGATGTTCCGCGTCCTGGAGGCATTCGCCCTGAAGGGCGGGCAGCTGGGGCGCCTGCTGGAAAACCTGATCCTGCGCCCGGCGGATACGCCGATGGGGCAACCAGCGGCCCTGCAGTCCGGCGATTTCGGCGCACAGGTTGACGGCTCTATCACGCGCGACGGCCGCCTGCAGCTGGTGAGTGAAGATCCGCTTCCGGCCATCGTCAACGCCGCACTCATGCGGATCGAGATGGATGGCAGCGATGTCTGAGCCGATCACTCTTTCCCGGATGTCGCCCGACGATCTGCTGCGCCTGAAGCGCCAGCCATCGCAGCGGCTGTTCCTGGGCGCCGATGGCACGATCACACCGGCTGAGGCGGAGGCGTTGGCGGCGATGCCCCAGGCCTGGGCGGTGCGGCGCGGCAGCGAGCCGATTGCCTGTTTCGGGGTGAGCGAGCTGTTTGCCGGGCAGCATGGCGTGGCCTGGGCGATGCTGGCGCAAGGCCTGGGTCGCGCGCATTTGCGGCTGACCCGGTTCGTGCGTGAGAAGCTGGCGGCATGTCCGCTGCGCCGGATCGAGACGTTCGTTCGCTGCGTGGACGTGGAAGGCCTGCTGGCGCGATCGCCCGGCCTCGACAGCGGGCACCTGGTTTCGCTGGCGATGCTGGCGCCCACAGCCGAATGCCGCTGGGCGGTGCGCCTGGGCTTCACGCCAGCGCATGTCCTGCGGCGATACGGCGCGGGCGATGAAACCTACATGCTGATGGAGCGGATCCTGCCGCCCTTGCCGTGGGAGACGCGCGATGCAATCGCCTGAAATGGCCATCTCCGGTCGGTTGATCCAGGGCATTGGCGGACTTCGCGCCGGTAACGCGGCGAACCGGCAGGCCCGGGCGCAGGCGCGCGAAGTGGAAAGCGCAGCGGCGGCGCAGGAGCTGCGCGTGCGGCACCAGGCGCGCAAGGCGATGGGCGAGCAGGTCGCGCAGTCATTCGCGAACGGCATGCAGGGCGGATCCGGTTCGGCGCTGGATGCGCTGACGGAAAGCCAGATCAATGCCGAGCTCGACGCGATGACGCTGCGGCGCGAAGCTGCGGCGAAGGCCAGCGCTATTCGCACCGAAGGCCGCAATGCGCGGTCGCAGGGGCAGTGGTCGCTGTTGGAGGGCGTGTTCGGAGCGGGCAGCGCATTGGCGGGGATGCGTGACGACTGGGCCCAGGCACGGCGCGGCACGACTGCGGGCAGAGTAGCCTGATGGCCGGTTACGAAAGCCGTATCCTGCCGCAGGCGGCGCAGGTTGCGCCGGCTCCGAATGCCGAGGCGTTCGGTGCGGGGTTTGGCAGGCAGCTGGCGCAGGCCGGCGATGAGGCGCATCGGCGCGAGTTGCGTGCGTACCAGCTGGATCGCCAGCAGGTGGCTGACCAGGAGACGAGCGACTTTGCGCATCGCTTCGCCCTACACCGCCAGAACATGGACGGGATCGTGGAGCAGCTGCGGACGAACCCGACCCGTCCCGATTATGGTGAGCACGTGCAGCAGGCCGAGCAGGCCGACCAGGCCGCACGCGATGGCCTGCTTTCGGGGATCACGGAAGAGGGCGTGCGGCGGCGCGCCGAGCAGCAGCTGGACGAATACCGCGTGCGCCTGGCGGGGCAGGAGAGCGAGTTCGCGGCGGGCCAGCGCGTGGCGAAAGTGCGAAGCGATGCCCAGCAGACGCAGGACCTGGCGGCGAACCGGGTGCGGCGCGTGGGCGATGCCCAGACCTGGACGGGCGAACTGGGCGACTGGTACGGCTATGTCGATGGTTTGCAGGGCCTGACGCCGGCGCAGAAACAGAACCTGGCGCGCGAGGGCGAGCAGCGTTTGACGATCGCCTACATCGGCCATTTGAACGACACCAACCCGGCCGGGGCGTTGCAACTGCTGGACAAGGGGGTGTTCGACGAGTTCCTAGGCCCCGAGCAGGTCGAGCAGCTGCGCAATGGCTCTGAGGTCGAGATCCGGCGGGCGGATGCGGCGGCCGAGCATGCCGCCAACGTGCAGAAGGCAGCCGCGCGCGAAGAGATCTCCACCCTCAAGGAAAAGGCATCGCAGGGGATCGACGTTTCGGGGCAGATCCCCCAGGCGATCGCTGCGGCCCAGGCGATGGGCGATACCTCCACCGCTGCCGAGCTACAGGGCCTGGCGCGCGATAGCGAGTTCGCGCGCACCTGGGGGGCGATGCCGCCGTTGGCGCGCGAGCAGCGCTTGCTGGCCCTGAAGGGAAAGCCGGCGGGGCAGCGCAGCGAGAACGAGCAGGCCGAGCTGAAGTGGCTGACCGACAAGAAAGGATCGCTGGATAGCCAGTTCAACAACGATCCGGTGGCGTTCGCGGCGGCGAGCGCACCCGACGGCATGGCGCCGCCGGCGATTGCCGACTGGTCCCCGGCGGAACTGCAGGCGCGCGAGACATGGATGCGCAAGGCAGTTGGCGCCTATGGCAGCATGAAGCCGCTGAGCGGTGCCGAGGCGCAGGCGCTGGGTGAGCAGGCGCAGACCGACAAGGGTTATCGCGAGGTGCTGGGCTCGCTGCACGCCGGCTTTTCCGGGCGGACGGCGATGCAGGCTGTGCGCCAGGCACTGCCTAAGGATGATTTCGCAGCGGCGGTCGTTCCGCTTGATCCCATCGCCCAGCGGCAGGCGCTGGATGGAAAGGCGGCGCGGAAGGCGAACGGCGCCATCCTGAAGCCCGTGGACGATGACGAGAAGGAGCAGATTGCTGGCCTGCGGTCCGGCTTTGCGCGGATGATGCGCAACATGCCGTCGGCCCAGAAAAACGGGATCATGGAGGTTGCCGAGAGCATCGCCGCGCGCGGACTGGAGCTTCGCGGTGAGTTGAGCGAGCAGATGACTGGCGGCATGCTGGCACGCGCGCTGGACGTGGCGCTGGGGTCGACCGGAGAGGGTGCCGAGAAGCGTGGCGGCGTGGGCTGGTGGGCGGGGCGGATGTATCTGCTCCCCGGAGGGGTGCGGCAGCGTGATTTCGATGGCGCGGTGAGCCGCTACCTGAGCGGGAAGAGTGGGGCCAAGCCGGTCAATCCGGACGGGAGCCCGGCGAACCTGCGCAATGCGACGCCGGTGGCGATCGGTGGCAACCGCTACCAGTGGTTCGTTGGTGATCGCCAGATCATGAACGATCAGGGCAAACCGTTCACGCTTGGGGTCGACCCACGATGAGCGTTGCCGACACTTTCGAATTCGATGCGGCGCGCGCCAACCCGCAGGGGCAGGCAGACACGCGGCCCCCGGTGGCGTGGAGCGATTTCGACTGGGACGCGACGAAAGCCTCGGCCGCGCAGGCCTGGTGGGACGTGCCAGGTCGCGCGCAGGAAACGCGCAACGCCGATATCCTGACGGCTGCGGCGGCGATGACCGAACTGAATGGTCAGTCGATGAGCCGGTATCAGTTCATTCCCCGTGGTGAGCCGGTGGGTGTGCCGCGCGCGAACGAAGCTCAGTTCTGGCGCGACCTGGCCGAACTTCGGCGCATGCGTCCTGATGCGTTGACGGACTTCGCCCGTGATCGCGCCGACTATGATGCGAAGCTGCAGAAGCGGTTTCAGACGGGCACCGCCGATCGCGGAGCGCGCATGGCGCGGCAGGGGTGGCTGGGCAACCTGGCGGGCGGCCTGGTGGGGGCCTTCAGTGATCCGATCAACGTGGCGACCCTGCCCCTGGGCGGGTTCGGAAAGTCGGCCGCGATGAAGATCCTGAGTGAGGGCGCCGTGCAGGCAGGCGTGCAAACGCTGGAGACGCCGTTGCTCGCCCTCGAGCGTGGACAGCAAGGCGGCGAACTGACCGCGCGCGAGGCCGCCTGGTACATCGGACTTGCCGGAGCGGGCGGCGCGGGGCTCAAAGGGCTTGGTATCGCGGGAGGCAAGGCAATCGACGCCATCCCGATGGAAGCCAAGGCCGCGCTGGCCTTGCGCTTCGCCAAGCCGCGCGAGGCGATCACGCCCGACGAGGCGGCTGCGCTGCATGTCCTGGATCGCGGCCTTGACGTGGATGCCCGCAACCCGTTCGTGCGCAGCCTGGAGAACCTGGAAGCGCACGCGCAGCGGATCGACGACACGATTTCCGCTATGGCGCGCTGGCCCGAGCCAGCCCGGGTGGCTGCCATGCCTCCCGCCCGCGCGCTGATGCCCGCCGGTCTGCAGCCTGACTTCGATACGGCCTGGCGCGCGGTGCTGGGCATCGAGGGCGGCACCAACCGGGATGGATCGTTCCGGACTTCGCCTGCCGGCGCGATCGGGCCCGCGCAAGTGATGCCGGCGACAGCGCCCGAGGCCGCGCGCCTTGCTGGGCTGGAATGGAGCGATGCGAAGTATCGCAGCGATCCGGCCTACAACGAGGCGCTGGGCCAGGCGTACTATCGCGAGATGCTGCGCCAGTTCGACGGCGACCCGGTCAAGGCGGCGGCTGCTTACAATGCAGGGCCGGGCAGCGCGCGGCGCGGAACCGGTGTGCGCGGCGCCATGGCGCGCGCACGGCGTGCGGGTGTACCGGGCGAATGGGCGAGCTTCCTGCCGGCCGAGACGCGCGCCTACGTTGCCAATTTCCAGCGGCGGACCGGGATGGCCGGCGATGCGCGGATCGATGCGCCGGCGTTTGACGAAGCCGGCTTGCCGGCGCGGCCCGAGGCGCTGGATGCGCAGAGGCCGGCCGTCGAGATGCCCGAGCTCGACCGAGCGCAGTTCCGCAGCGAGGCGGAGTGGCGCCGGACACAAGGCGAGCTGGATGCCGAGGCGCTGGGTGGAGATCCGCTTGCCTCCCGGACGTCGACCTGGATCGAAGCGCGCGATCAGCTGATCGCCGATCAGGGCGGCGAGGTGAAGGGCGCACTGTTTCATCCCGAAGTGGGCGCGATCGACGTGAAGTGGGGTGTGCCGGGAACCGGTAAGAGCGATGGTTTCGGCCTGTCCAAGCTGGTGAAGTTCCATCCCGAGGTGCTGGAGGACCTGCCGCGCCTGCTGGACGAAATGGAGGTGAACCCGGAGCGCAGCGGCAACAACCGCATCACGCTGGAGAGCGCCGACCACAAGGCCATCGTGCGCCTGGATTGGGAGGGCAAGGATCAGCGTTGGCTGCTGACTGCGTTTCGAAGGGAGGAAAAGGCCCCGTCGAACCTGACTACCCGCCGTGGTTCGAATGATGCGCCAGACGGCCGGTCTACCGACGCCGGGGCCGAGGCCAATATAGATCCGGTGCTTGCGCATGTCGAGCGTGAACGCGCGCGTGTGCTGGAGCTGCGGCAGGAGCGCCAGCGGTTGATGCCCGATGGCGCCGATGCGGACAGCGCCAATGCAGCCTATCGCAAGCGCGCGGGCGAGATCGGCCTCGATCCGCTGAGTGAGGCCGACATCACGGCGCGGCTGCGTGAACTGGGCACGATGGAAGCCGGTGCGCGCGAACGCATCGAGATCGGCCGTGCGCGTGAGCGGGCAGGATCGCCGGCGCATGCCGACGAGATGGAGGCCGAAGGGCTTGCCGGGCCGGTGGTGCACGATGCCGAGGCTGGCGCGGCGTTCGATGATCCGCGCGGGCAGGGTGTGGCGCAGGCCGCCGATACGGTGTGGCACGACATTCAGGCCGGGCAGGACATGGTGCGCGAGAGCGAGGCCGCGATCGACGAGCTGGATGCCGCGCTGCGCGAGATCGATCCCAAAGCGGTGGAACAGTCGAACCGCGAGTTGGAGCAGGCGGCGCGCGGCATGCCCGAGCAACTGAGTTTCGATCTGGGCGACGGGAAAGGTGAGCGCACGCTGGCCGACATCGAGGCGGAGCTGCGCGCCGACGAGGATGCGATATCCACGATCGAGAGCTGCCTGCGTCCCGGACCGATGGGAGGTGGGGCATGAGTATCTCTGTTTGCGTGGCGGGGCTGATCGCGGAAGGGAAGATCCCGCAGGGGCAAGCGGCCGAAGCCGATCGTCTTTATGGGCGGCACCTTTCCGGGCTGCAGCGCGACATGCCGATGATGGCGGCGGCTTCGCTGGCAAGCGAACGCACGATCGCCAGCCTGAAGGCGCAGCTTAATCGCAAGAAGTACATCGCCGGCCTGGCTGTGCAGACGCGGACCCGGATCCTGGCCGATATGGCAAGCTTCGATGGTGGCGGCCAGGCAGGGGCGCCGATCGATCCGCGCGCGGGGCCGGCCTTCCTGGCGGCGAGCGATCGCGCGCGCTATTCGAATGTGGATGGCCGGATGCGGGCCATTCGCGGCCGTTCGCATGGCCTGATGAACGAGATCCTGGCGCGCCATTCGGCGAACCTGCTGGGGCGGGTTCGCAAGCCGGCGGAACTGGCCGAGCTGGTGCGCGAGCTGTTCAAGCCGGGATCCTCGAGCAGCCTGGCCGCGCGCGAGATGGCCGATGCCTGGCGCCAGACGGCGGAGATGCTGCGCCAGCGCTTCAATGCGGCGGGCGGCGACATCGGCAAGCTGGAAGACTGGGGCCTGCCCCAGTACCACGATCCGCGCCTGGTGCGCGAAGCGGGCTTCGATGCCTGGCGCGCAGCGATCGCCGATCGGCTTGACCGGGGACGGATCCTGGACGTGGAGACCGGGCGCCCGCTGAACGATGACGAATTCGAGGCGATGCTTCGCGAGACGTTCGACCGGATCCGATCTGACGGGTGGAGCAAGCGTGACCCGGGCGTGCAGGGGCAATCGATCCTGGCGAACCGCCGGGCGGAGAGCCGCTTCCTGGTATTCAAGGGCGCGGACGACTGGATGGAATACCAGTCCCGGTTCGGGGCGGCGACGGCGTTCGATGCGATGATGGGGCACATCGATGGCATGGCGCGTGACATCGCCATGCTGGAGATCCTGGGGCCGAACCCCAGTGCGACGCTGGGCTGGCTGAAAGACGTGATCACCAAGTCGGCGGCCGAGGATGGCGCGGCCAGCAGCAAGGCGCCCGATGCGGCCTATCGGGCCACGCGGCAAATGGACCGGCTGATCAACGAGATCACGGGAGCGAGCCAGCGTCCGGAGAACCGCGAGCTGGCCTTAGTATTTTCGACAATCCGGAGCCTGCAGACGGCCGCGAAGCTGGGTGGGGCGATGCTTTCGGCCGTCACGGACCTGGCCTTTGGTGCGACGACACGGGCATTCAACGGTCTGCCCGTGGTGCGCATGCTGGGCGATTACGTGAAGCTGTTTCGACCCGGCTCGATCGAGGACCAGAAGCTGGCCGTTCGCCTGGGACTGATCGCGGACGAGTGGAGCCAGCGCACCGCCGCGCAGGGGCGATATCTGGGTGAAGAACTGACCGGAGAGGTATCGCGCCGTCTGGCCGAAGGCGTCCTTCGTGTTTCAGGTCTCTCCAGATGGACGCAGGCGGGCCGCTGGGCGCATGGAATGCAGTTGATGGGGGCGTTGACCGATGCGCGCGGCAAACGCTTCAGCGAGCTCGACAAGGGATTTTCGGCGATGCTCGAGCGTTACGGCATCGGCTCGGACGCGTGGGATGCCATTCGCAAGACGCCGGTGGAGAGCGATCGCGGGGTGGACTGGATTTTCCCGCAGAACGTGGAGGATCGCGCGCTGGGGGATCGCCTGCTGGAGATGGCGGCGCGCGAGGCTGATTTCGCGGTGCCCACTCCGGACGTTGCGACGCGCGCGACAATCAGTTCGGTGGCGCCGCGCGGTACCTGGCATGGCGAGATCATCAAGAGCGCGTTCCTGTTCAAGTCATTCGGAATCTCGCTGATGCTTCAGCATGGCGCCCGAACGATGCAGCTGGCGGGCGCGCAGCGCCTGAAATACGCCGGCGGCCTGCTGATCGGCACGACGGCGATGGGTGCGCTTGCCATGTGGCTGAAGGACGTGGCTGCGGGGCGCGATCCGCGCGCCGCCTTTGAGGATGGCCGACCGGACGCCAGCTTCTGGAGCCAGGCCATCATCCAGGGTGGGGGCTTCGGCATTTTCGGGGACTTCGTAAAGTCGACCGAAAGTCGCGCCGGTGGTGGGTTGGCTGGAACAGTTGCCGGTCCTGTCTTGGGCGATTTCGCCTCCCTCGCGAATATCTATTGGTCCAAGAACCACGCCAGCGCGGCCCTGAAGTTCGCGCGATCGCAGATCCCCGGCGGCACGCTTTGGTATCTGCGCACCGCGTTCGACCGCGCCGTGGCGGACCAGATCCAGGAAGAGATCGATCCCCACTACCGGCAGGCCTGGCGCCGCATGGACAAGTGGGCCGATGAGCAGGGCACCGATTACTGGTGGGCGCCGGGTGATGCGCAGCCCGATCGCGCGCCTGAATTTTCCAACATCGCAGGAGACGGCCGATGACCGTGCCAGTCAAGGTTCCGCAGGCGCAGTATGACGAAGATGGTGTGACGCTGACCTTCGCGACGCGATTTCGCTATCTCGACCCTTCGGATCTGGAGGTGGCGCGTGTCGAGGACGGTTCGACGACGGTGCTGGCGCCGGAAACCGAATGGACGGCATCGGACGGCGACAGCGTTGATGGCGGTAGCGTGACGCTGAAGGCGACGATTTCGGGGAAACGTCTTCGCATCCGGCGGGTCACGCCCATGCGCCAGTCGACCGATTACCTGGACGACGATCGGTTCCCGGCGGAAAGCCATGAGCGTGCGCTGGATCGGCTGACGCTGATCGCGCAAGAGCGCGACATGCTGCTGTCAGACCTGGGCACAAAGGCGGTGCGGGTCCCCGAGGGCGAAAGCATCGTGACAGTTCCGACGGTGGCGGATCGCAAGGGTAAGGTGTTTACCTGGGACCCGGCCACCGGTGCGCCACAGGTGACTAGCATCGGAAATGTCTATGATGGCACGCAAGCCATCGTCGCCGAGACCCGCACGATCATGGCGGGGCTTTCCGGCATGAGCGAAGGGCAGAGTGTCATGCTGGGCGAGGAAGGCCGCAAGGGGCTATTCCTCTGGTCGTCCGGGGACCGCAGTTCGCTCGTCGACCTGGACGCGCAGCAGGGTAACGTAGTCGCTCCGGCGACCGACACTACAGGCGCGAATGGTGCGTGGCTGCGCGCCTATACCGATGCGGTTGACGTGGACGCCTTCGGTGCGAAGTCTGGCAGCGTATCATCGGGTTTCGACAGTCGCGCCGCCATTCAGGGCGCCTTCGACTGGTCGGCTTCTTCGGGCGTGCCCCGGACCTCGAGGATCAGCCTGACGCAGTCCGATTACTTCATTTCCCAGAATGACGCCTATCCCGGCGTTGCGCCCAAGCCTTGCATCATTCCTTATCCGGGCTTCAAGGAATTGAACGGCAACGGCGCGACGCTGCACATCAAGGAAGGCTACAAGGGCCTGCGGTACGTGGGTACCGAGTTCGGGTTGCAGACCGACTATGCGGTGACGGCCGACGTTGCCTACGGATCGTATGAGGTCACAGTTGCGGATGCGACCGGGCTGCAAATCGGGACGAAGGGCTGGATCCAGCTTGGGGACATGCTCCTTTCCACAGGCGACACGGCCGAGCCCGAATGGATCGACTACGTTCGGATCGTGGACATCACGGGAAACGTCCTGCGCTTCAACAAGCCGATCAACTACAATTTCATCCAGTCCGATGCCAATAACGACACCAACTTCTTCTTTCGGGTGGTGCCGACCTTCGAAGATATCACGATCCGCGATATCCACTTTCGGCCCGAGACATCGACGCTCAATCAGGCGATGCGCCTGGTCTACTCCGCTGGCGGGCGCTTCATCAACCTGACGTCGAAGAACATCTCCAACCCTTTCACCTTGCAGTATGCGATCAACCCCGAGTTCGTGGGCGGCCGGGTGGAATACACCCAGGTCCAGAATGTCACGGGCGATGGCCGGGGGCTGAACTTGCTGGAAGCCCGGGGTGGCCTGGTGCGCAATATGGAGTTCGTCGGCTGCTATGCGGGGCTTGGCGGTGAGGGGCGTGCCCAGATCATCACGGAGAACTGCACGTTCGTTGTGCCCTGGACGCGGGATGAACTGCGTGCACTGCAGGCGGCGGCCGGGGCGACACAGGGGCAATTCCTTGTCGACGGCGCCGATCCGGGAGGATCGACGGTCCACCGGAACATGACCATTCGTGGCAAATCAGGCTGGATCCTGGGTACCGCGCCGGGTGGGGCGGCGACGCCATCAAAGTACATGGGCGATTTCACCGTGTGTGGGCTGGACGCAGCCTATGCCGGAACGCCCCGCCAGATCCGCATGTGGCAGGTCCGCGACTGGATCCGCTTGCCTGACACAAGTGGTGGCCAGGTGGTGGAGCATTACGACATCAACAACGCGGCGTGGTATGAATATGACTTCCCGTTGGCCGATGGACTGACCGAGGATGTTGCGCTTCCTGCCGGCGTCCTGGTTGACGCCGAGGTGTTGGTGCCGGCCGGAGTGACGATCGGGGCGACCGGCACGGAGCAGATCACCAATATCTTCCTCGGCCGCGGCGCTGGGGCAACCAACATCCCTTATAATTTCCGGACGTTCACCGGGATTACGCCAGGGTCCTGGTGTGCCTTTCGGATCGCGCAGGGGAATACCGCCGACAACACGCGCGACTTCTGGGAGATGCGCACGACCTATCTCAAGTGGCGCATCGTGACGCTGGCAGCGGGTGGGCTGACGCCCGACAAGGTGCTCAAGCTCAGGGCAAAGGTGGCCTTGCGCCAGCAGGTGAATTTGGGCGGGGACAATACGAGCCCGGATCACCTCGTGCGGGTGGCCACGGCCGCGACGAAATACACCCGGCCCGGCAACGTGGTTGCGATGACGTATTCGCAGACCATCGACATCGCCAACGTCGCCGCTGGCGGGTCGGTGACTGTCACGGTCACGATGCCGGGCGCGATCGTGGGCTCTACGGCGATCACGGCGTTCAACAAGACCGGGGGATTAGGCGGCTTGATCGTGGCCGATGCATACTGTGATGCCGCTGGCGCGGGGAAGGTGGTGCTTACCAACCCGACTGCGGCGGCTATCGATCCGGCTTCGGCCACGTGCCTCGTCAGCTATCAGATCCTGCGGCGGGCACTGGCGTGAGCGAGGGTGGAACGATCCAGATGCGCCGAGCGGCCGAGCAGGCGGCAGAGGCAGTTATCGCGCGCTTTACGGCTGAGCACCCCGAACTGCGGAGGCAGGAAATTCCCCCAAGTCTCAAGTGGGCCGCTGGCGTCGTCTCGGCCCTTCTTACTGCCGGCATCTCCGCTCTGGCCTTCTGGTTGGTCTCCACGGTCAACGACATGCAGATGACCCTGGCCCGCATGGATGAGCGGATGGTGAGCCAGTCAGACAACCAGAGCAGCCAGTTCGAAGAGATCAACCGGCGCCTCAACAAGCTCGAGGCTTTTCACGCGGCAGGAGCCAAATGATGAACTTTTTCCGTATTCATCTGGTCGAGGACTGGCGCAACTCGTGGCGCTGGGCATCGGTGCGGCTGAGTTGGTTGGCCGGGGTGCTGGCCTTCGCGCTGATGAACATGCCGGCGCGCGACATCATGGCGATCGCGGACATGATCCCGCCCCAGTGGCGCCCATTCGCGCGCCTGGTGCTCTCACTTTTGATCGCTGGCGCGCCGCACCTGGCGCGGATTGTCAAGAAATCTGGGAAGGGGGATAAGCGCTGTGGCTGAAAGCAGCAAAAGGAGCGGCCTTCGAATGGCCGTCGCTCTCCTGACGATGAGCGCGACCGGCTTTGCCGCGTGGCAGGCCAGTGAGGGCTTTACCGATCACGCGGTAATCCCAACCAAGGGCGACGTGCCGACCATCGGCCACGGCTCGACCTATTATGAAGACGGGACGCGGGTGAAGCTGGGCGATACCATTACGCGCCAGCGGGCGGCTGAGTTGGCGCGAAATCTCAACAAGGCCGAGGAGCGCAAGTTCGCGCAGTCGATCCCCGACGTTGAGCTGACGCAGGATGAATTTGACCTCTACATGGATTTCATCGGGCAATACGGCAGCGGGACCTGGGCGCGATCGTCGATGCGCCGTGATCTGATCGCGGGAAAGTACGTAGCCGCCTGCAACGACCTTCTGAAATACCGCTACGCGGCCGGGTACGATTGCAGTACCCGGATCAATGGTAAGCCGAACAATCGATGCTGGGGCGTCTGGACGCGCCAGCAGGAGCGCAACCGTAAGTGTCTGGCGGCGCAGCCATGAGCGTGGCCGTGATCCTTGCCTTGTTCAAGGCGCTGGGAGCCAAGCTTCTCAACGTGCTGGTCAAGTACCCCTGGCAGATCGCGCTGGCGCTGGCCGCGCTCTACGCCTGGCGCGAGCATCGTTCGGCCGTGTCGTGGCAGGGCAAGGCCTCGGCCGAGGTAGCCGCGCACCAAAAGACCAAGGCCGATTACCAGGCCGCGCAGGTCGAGGCGACAGCCAAGGCCAAAGCTGCGCGCGAGGCATGGGAATCGAAATCCGAACGACTGGCGAAGGAGGCTGACGATGCGAATGAACAAGCTGATGGTTGGCGCGCTCGCGCTCAGCGCTTCGCTGATGTTGGCGGCCTGCGGGCACAACCCGGAACCTGTTCTGGAAGTGCAGCCAGCGGAGCCGCAGCCTCAACCCAAGCTGACACTGCCCAGGGCGGTGACCGATCCGGTCCCGCTCCCGTCGTTCTCAGCCGATCCGACTTCGACATCCTGACCGGGAACACCGAGCGGCTGCTCAAGGTCCATGCCTGGGGCGAGCAGCTGATCGAGGCGGGGATGGCTGCGCAAGTGGTAACAGTCTCGACGGATGGACACTGATCTTGTAAGCGACCTCTGTCCAAGGAGGTGCTGTTGGAATTCCAACATTTGCCTTTGTTGGAAGGGTTTTGATTTTTAACGCCTAACCCACTGAAAAACCATGTGCGCGCCCGTAGCTCAGCTGGATAGAGCACGAGCCTTCTAAGAATGCATAAAGTCCAGCTATTCTGCGGCTTTGCGGCGTGATTGTGACGCCGATTGTGACCAAACATCTGCGGACACGCGATCGAAGGCTGTCTTGTGGTGAGCTGGCTCAATGTGGGCATAGCGCATTGTGACCGTCACTGAAGAGTGGCCGAGGGCTTCGCAGATATCCGCCAAGTCTGCGCCAGCCATTCGGGCCCAACTGGCGAAAGTATGCCGCAGATCGTGAAACGTGAAATCCTCGAGCTCGGCGTCGGTCACCGCCTTATCCCACTTCTTTCGAAAGTTCTTCGTGTCGAAGACGCGGCCCTTGCGGGTGGTGTCGGTTGACAGCATCGCGCGGACCTTGCCGGTCATTCTGACGGTGTGCGTCTTGTCACCCTTCACGATGACGGTGATCAGGCCGCTTGTCAGGTCGACTTCGCGCCAGTCCAGCTTCAGGATGTTCGCCTTGCGCAGGCCAGTGGCGACGGCAAAGCGCACGATCCTGGCCAGTGCTTCGTCGCAGACCGACAGCAGTTCGTGATATTCTTCCTGGGACAGGAAGCGGGTGCGATTTGGGGGCTCCTTCGCTCGGATGCGATTCCAGGCGATCTCCGGCACCTTCTGGCCGTGCAGAACCCGGGCGTGATTGAGGGCGGCCCGCAGGCAGTTGAAATCGCGGTTGACCGAGTGCGCCTGGAGGCCTTCGCCCCGGCGCTTTGCCTGGTACTCGATCATATCGGCGTTGGTGAGATCCGCGATCATCGTGTTCGGGCCGAGATGTTTCGAGATCACGGCAAGCTTGTGCTCGATGAAGTCCCTGGACTGCTGGTGCTTGCCGTGTTCCTGCCAGTATGCGCCAAGACAATCGCGCAGGCGCCAGGCGTCTGCGTACGTTTTTCGCTCCGACGCCTTGGTGCGTTCCTGGACCTCTACGATCCGCGCTTCGCGTTTCCCCGTGCAGCCCGTACTTCCTCGAAATCGAACACCGTTGACGGTGAACGAGTACTGCCAGAACGGCGAGCCGGGGCGCTGGTAGAGAGACATTCGCGGGATCTTTCGATGAACTGGGCCAGATCTGCTTCCGAATAGCGCACGTTGCGGCCAATCCGAACAAATGACAACGCGCCGTCCTGCCTGGCCTTGCGCAGGGTGCGGGTGCAGACCTTCAGCGCCTGGGCGGCTTCCTGTTCGGTGAATAGGGCGGGGGCGCTCATGCTTGTGATCCGTCGATATTGCCGGTGTGGACTTTGAACGAGATCGCGACAATCCAGGGATTGTCTTGCCATGTCTCTCCGGGCTTGGTGTGGAGGCGGTTCCATAGATGCGAAAAAATCGAAATCGCTGGGCCAATATAATTGGGATTTAAGGAGCCGTCGTTAGGGACGCATCCTTCGGCGATCGCGTCCGTCTCGCTGATCTCCCGCACCCGCTGCACGCGCACTTCGGTGACTTCCAGCCACAGGCGCGAGGCCCAGCGGGGCATGAAACGAGCGTGCCGATAGCGACCGCAGCCCTCTCGCTCGCAAGAGTTCGCGGCGCTCGCTCCATCAGCGTCGTAATGCAATGACACACGACCAAACTGCGCATTTTCGGACGCAAGTTCCGCTCCTGAGCGCGCATCCCACATCGAGTTCGTCCGCCACGCCTCTCTCACATAGAGCCGGTCGCCGGGCGCATAGCCCGAGAGATCGGGGAATAGCGCTAGGCTCGCATCGGAGCCATCCTCGGCGAACGGCCAACCCCACGAGGCAGGGTCGCTATCCTCGCCGGAGTAGGTACCCACACCGTGCGCAGCGAGGTTGACCGGGGCGGGCAGTCCTCCTTTCGGCTTAAGCAAGCGGCGCGTTTGTGTCTTTCGGCCATCCAGCAAGGCGCGCACCATCGGTGCGGAGAAGATAATGCCCTTGTCAGCCACGGTGCGCCTCCGGGTATTCGTCGTGCTCTAGGCCATCGATGGCGCGTCCAGCCTTACGCTTGCCGATCGCCATCATCGTCATGGCGCCGCTGCCTTGTTCAAATGCCGGGCGGTTGAACATTGCGCGACCGTCAAAGCGATCTGCATTGCGATGGAGCACGCACTGATCGACCTTGCACCGGCGGGATGCGTCGGGCCGTCTCTCGGGTGCCGGATGATAGGCTGCGTCAATGGCTTCATCGGACATTTCGCAGATCGGGGCCCAATCACCCCATTGCTTGAAGAAGAATGGCACACCGCAAGCCACCGCGCATTGGTCGCGCAAGGATCGGACCCAGTCTGGATGCATGGGGCGAGCGCCCTTTCCGCTTTCGCCACCCACGACGATCCAATCGATCGCTGATAATTCGCACGGATCGAACGAGATTTCTTCGAGCAGCGGCTCGCACGACAGCCAGCGCATTGCCGCTGGTGTTGCCCGCAGGTCAGCTACGCGCTCGTCAGCGCGGGCCTGATCCTCGACGCTGACACCTAACCACACGTTTGGGAGGGGTAAGCTTGAGAAGTCCAAGCCAGGGTCGCAACGCATGTCCCTGATACGCTCGGGCAACGCTGTAAGGTATCTGCGCATCCGGCCTGATCGCTTCGTGAGCACCTGAAAGGTGTGTTGCGGCGCATTGGCCATTACCGAGAACACCCGGTCGATCCAGGCATCAGGCACGCTCTCGTGGAACAGGTCGCCGTGGGCGCAGACGAAGATCATGCGGCCGCGTTTCCAGCGGAAGGGCTGGTCGAGCCAGTTTTCGTTGAAGCGAACCTCTCCGGTCCAAACCGGCCCCGCCTTCGAATCCTGCGTCAGACCAGCACGGCTTTCGTGGCGCTTCATGCGCGTGCCGGCGAGCTTCATAGCGTAGCAGTTCGTGCAGCCGGGAGAGGCGATCGAGCAACCCGTGATGGGATTCCACGTTGCTTGGGTCCATTCGATCCTGGTTCCGTCAGCCATCGTTGGTCGTCCTCTCTGCTAACGTGGCGTGTTGCTCGCGTTGAAAGTTTCCTCGGGCGCGAATGCAGTCGAGGGTTCGTTGATGGGCGGCTTGCGAAAGCAGGCCGTGAATGGTGAGCGCCGCGGCGCATTCCTCGAGGCGCTGTTCGATCGTCTGGCCGGTCCAGTCCGTGGCTGGCTGGAGGAGGATCGGGAGCGGCTGAGGTGGCTGGACCTGATGGTCGCAGGGATCCATCGCGAAGCCGGAGTGGTCCTTGAAGCCGCTGTCCTGGCAGATGGGGCAGCGCGGCGTAGTCACAGGCCGAGCCTCGCGTTGGCGGCCGCAAGCATCAGCAGCTCGCAGCCGTTGGGCGAGCGATCGGCCTTTGCGTGGTTGCAGCGGTGATGCATGACAAGCAGGTTGCCAAGGGCGTTGGCGCCGCCGGCGGCGCGGGACACCACGTGATCCAGCGTCGGACGGTTGGCTGCCGAGCAGCGTGCACCAACCGGTGCCAGGCGACGCCCGCACGATCCGCAGCGCTTGCGCTGGGCGCGGCGGAGCATGGCGACCTTCTCGCGGCGCTGGCGCGCCTTGCGTTTGGCGGAGCTGCTCATTTCTCGGTTACCGCACTGGCGAGTTTGGGCATGTGGTAACGCAGCTGCTCGCCCGCTTCGGTGAGCCAATAGCTGGATCCCATGGGCATGCCGTCATCCTCGCGGTAGAGTGGGCCATAGGTGGCGTATCCACCTTCGATCAGGCGGCGAAGGATCCGGTGCAGCTGTTCGACCGGGATACCGAGATCCTGGGCGACTTGGCGGGCGTAAGGGATCTTTTCGTCATACCAGCAGCTAAGTTCACCGATGACGCGGCAGGCTTCACCGTCTGCCATCAGGTCCAGCGCGATCTGCAATCCGGGATCAGGCATCGGCGGCCTCCCTGGCGATGCTGAGGGCGGCTTGTTCCATGCGCTTGCAGGCCGTGTCGAAGTGCGCAGGATTTTGCTCAATGCCCACGAACCGCTTGCCAGCGCGGATGGCTGCCACGCCGGTTGAACCGGTGCCCATGAAAGGATCGCAGACACTGGTACCGGAAAGATTGCGGATGATCTTGGTCATGACCGCGTCAGGCTTGACGGTGGGATGCCCGTAGATCCTGGAGGGCATTGATCCTGCCTCGATCCAGCGGTGCATGTCATGATGCTCGCCAACCGGGTGGCAGCCCTCCTTCCAGGCATGGATGTAAGGCTCTGTATCGGCGAGGTAGTGCTTGTTGCGATGCGGCGCGGGGTTTGGTTTTGCCCAGAAGTTCACGACGTAGCGCGGGAACAGGCCTGCAATGTAAGGAAGCAGCTCGTGCAGCTGATCGTTATGGCAGAACACCACGACGCCGCCGCACAGCAAGGGATTGATGATCCTGTGATCGAACCCCTGATCCAGCCCTTCCGCGACGATCTGGTCGCTGGCGCCGCGCGCCTTGCGGTATTCGCCCCCGCCCGAATTATCGAACTGGTACTGCGGATCCATCACGTCTTCGTCGAACCAACCAAGCGTCGGGCGGATCTCGTATGCGTTGCCAAGATGCAGAGTTGCGCTGCCGATCTGTTCGACGCGGGTCATGCGCCCTTCTCCTGGCCTTGGGATTCAGCGGCGGTAGCGGCCGCTTCCTCGGCGATCAGGCGTTCGGCTTCTTCCTTCTTCGCCTCGATCTCGGCCGCAGGGACGCGGACGAGGACGGCGACAAGCGCAAAATTCTCGTCCTGGGGGTCGAGCTGGACCGGGCTGCAGTACGGGCCGGGCCAGAATGCGTGGCCTTCGAAGGGTGTCCCGGTGAACTTGCCGACGTCATAGACGGCGAGTTGGGCGGCGCGGCGCTCGACCTTGTCCTCGTGTTGGCGAGCCAGGCGTTCGGCTTCCCAGTCCCGTCCTTCGCGTGGGGCCCTGGGCTTGGGCGTGTGGAAGTGGCCGATCTTTTCGATGCCGGCACCGTTGAAGGCGATCGCATAGACGGCGACGGACTTCTTCAGCTGTGCCTTGGTGGGATCCTTGTCTTCATAGTATTTGACGAAGCGTTCCATTCCGGCCGGGGCCTTTGGCCACTTCGCCTGGCTGCCGACTCCGCTGGCGAGAAGGCCGGATTTGAAGCCGTCCTTCTTTGCCTGCGGCTCTACCATGGGCTGGGCCTTCTCCTGGCCCAGCTTGGCCAGCAGCTGCAGGTCCATGATGCGCTCTTGCCCGTCCGTCCCCATGAACATTTCGGTTTCGACGCGGCCGCCGGCCTCCACATAGGCATCCACACCGACGAACTTCACCAGTCCGTCATCAAGCGAGAGGCTGTGTCCGCGCAGAGCCCCGCGTACCGATGCCGCGTTGTGGGGCTGCCAGTGGGCCTTCTGCTGGGCGGCGTAGACGGAAAGCTGCAAGGCATGATCTTCGGTGCCGGCATAGGCTTTGGCGCTTTCCACGCCGATCTGGTTGGCGCGCAGGGCCTCGAGGATCGCGGGTGCGAGCGTGGCGAGGCGCAGGCGGCCTTTGACGTGCTTCACGGTTACACCGAAGCGCTTGGCGCAGATGCCGACCGCGACCTCGTCCGATCCGAATTTTTCGACGATTACACGGAATGCTTCGAATTCGTCGGCCGGGTTCATCGCAACGCGGTGGAGGTTTTCCGAAAGCGAGGTTTCGGCTGCAGTGTCGCGCGGTTCGATCATGCAGGGCACCGGAAATGTGGGCGAGAGGCGTTCCTGCTCAACGAGCCGCTGCATGGCCTGGAAACGACGGCCACCCGCGATGACTTCGAAATGGCCTTCCCAGCCCTTGCCGCCTTCGTGCGTGGACTGGCTTTCGCCGGTGGCAAAGTGCGCCGGTATCACGACCAGGTTCTGTTTGAGGCCGCGCGCGGCGATGTTCTCGGCCAGGGAATCGACGTCGGCCGCGCGTTCGGTCTGGCGCACGTTCAAGGCGGAAAGCATCAGCCGATCGAGGGGGATCGTGGAGATTGAGCCTTCGGCGAGGTCAGCGAAGTCAGTGGCGGCAGCGGTGGGCATTCGTCAGTCCTTTCGTGGTTGATAGTGTGTTGGGTGCCCCGGGAAGGGGACGCCGCTGGAAAACACCCAGTGTTCGGCGACGAAGCGGACAAGCGCGTAGCGGCCCTCTACGAAGACGAGCTGGAAGCGCCCGTCGCGCGCCGCGTCATCGATCGGCAAAGCTTCGATCGAAACAGGGGTGGTCACGCCCCGATCCTTTTCACCTGATCGAGAAGGGTTGCCGTGCGACTGGCTCCATCGGTCCAGAACAGGGCGCTCTTGCTGGACTTGCTGTAAGGGCAGGGCGGTTGAGGGGCGCCCCTGATCCAGGCTGCGATCATGGCATCGCGACCTTCGGCCTGAAGGCGGGCCATACGGGCGCGGCGCGACATCACCAGGCGCCTTTCAACGTGCAGAACTTATCGCTGCAGGCCGCGCCTTCGCGGTGATCTACGTTGCGGTCGCACTGGTCGCACCAGCGTTTGCCAGAGACGTTCACGGGGCCTGGTTGAGGCCGGGGCTGGGCCTTTGACGGCGGTGGCGATGGCGCCGGCCGGGCCGCAGGACTGCCGCTGGACCTGGCCCACGCATTGCGAACGACAGTTTCGCTTGCTGCGGAAAGGGTGAGCCCTGTGTTCTCCACCCGAAGGGCGGTAATTTCCTTTCGCCAGTCATCCTGGCTGCGGATCGCCAGCATCGTGACGAATTTCTCGAGCCGATCGTGAGCAAAGATCCGGTTGCGGACATGTTCATCAAAGGAGACAGCGGCGATGCCCGGAAAGATGGTGCCGGCCAGTTGCAGGACCTGACCAGAGAAGGCCGAGGCAAGAATGCGAAGCGCCGTGGTGGTCCGGTGCTTGCCATGCTTGCGCCACGAAGCCTCGATGCCGGGAATGTTCGAAATCATACCGGGCTTCCACGCGGTGGGATTGCCGTGGGGTGCCAGGCACAGGCCAGCCCCTGTAATTGCATCGAGGATCGCGCAGGCTTCTTCATCGCCGCTGGCAACGGCGGCCTTGAACAGATCGAGCTTGGAGAGGGGCTTGCGCTGCTGGTTCAGCTTCACGAAGTTCGCGGCTTCAGCCGAGACGCTTGCGTAAGAGCGGATATTGCAGGGGAGTTGGGGGATGTCTCCGCGCAACTTTGCGGCCTCGAGGCGATGTTGACCATCGATGACGAAGAAAGACTCGCCATCATCGTTGAGCCGCCGGGCGACAACGAGGGGCTGGCAGAGGTCCCAATCCCAGTTCTGGGCGATGCGTCGGATGAGAGCCTGGCTGTCGCCGCCCGTCGCCGAACGCTGATATGCGCTGTCAACCGAAAGTTCAGATGGCGGCAGGAACTGCAGCACCGGCATGCGGCCAAGAGGCGGATGCATTTTCAGTTTGGAGGGCTTTGGCGTGGACATCAGACCTGTTTCCTTGGCTGTGAAGGGCGTGACGCGGCGCTGCCGCGGCTCATCGGAACCAAGGGCGAGGCGCGCGTAGGCGATCGGGGCTTGATCGGGCTGTCAGCCGTGATCGAGCAGGGTCGTGACAAGCGTGAGGATCGCCGCCACCAACATGGCGGTGCCGGCGACGGCGATCCGGGTGCGGTCCGTGTTCCGGGTTAACCGGTCCGGACCGGCGGGGGGTGGCGTTCGGTTCAAAGCGCGCGCACCAGGCCGAGGGTGATCATGGCGGGAAGGCTGATTGCGATCAGCACGACGAGGATGCGCCAGACGCCATTTGCAACGGCATACCATTCCTGAATCTGGGCCTGCAGGCGTGTTTCTTCCTTCGCGGCAGACTTTGCATCCCGCGTCAGATCAAGAACATAGAGATCGTGCCGATGCGTCATGACGCGATCCTTTCAGGTTGGGGCGGCGGCGTGCACGAGGCTGCCGTCAGAGCTACGTTGAGGCTGCGGGCGAGGATGCAAAGGTTACGCGCCCGGGCGACCCGATCAGGTGTGGTTGCCTTGGCCAGGGCGGCATCTCGGGCTTTCTCGAGCGCCTGCCGCCAAACAGCAGCCGGGCACAGGTCTGCCGCGAGATCGCGTCTGGCTTCGGACAAAGGCAGGAGGTGCCCGTAAACGGCAGGTGCGCCGTTGCCGGGGTAGTGAATGATGGTGCGGCGATAGTCCTCGACCTCGGCCGCAAGGACCTCAGGTGCATCGCAGATGAGCGCGATTGCCCGCCAAGGCGCCAGCTGCCGGGCGGCGGTAGCGGCGGGGATCTTGCCTTCCTTGACCAGGCGGTTCGCGGCAGCGGTGCGGCGCGTCAGTTCATCCCGAGCGATCGCGGTAATCGGATCGTCAGTCATCGTGCGCGCTCCCACGAAGCCGCAGCCCTACGCGCAGGGCGTAGCCGGTCCGATCCTTGCGCGATGCGTAGCCGCGGTCGCTGAGTTCGCGGCCAAAGCGGGTCTGGGGCCAGCGCGATGGATTGCATTGCGGAAGGCCGGTGCCGACCGCCCATTCGATGAAATCCCGGTAGAGTGTGGTGGAGCGGGTGGCGGCGAGGCGATCCGACAGATCGCAGCGCTGGGCCAGCCAATCCTGAACCGGGTGGCTGTTCACCGTGCGTTCGGCGATGCCGAAGGCGACGGGGCAGGCTTCGCGGAAGCGGGCTTCGGCTGCCTCGGCCTGTGCGTTGGCGTTGCGCAGGCGTTCCTGCGCAGCGACCAGGTCTTCGCTGGCGCGTCGGCGCTGCTCGTGCGTGGCCTTCACCTCCTCGGCCAGAAGGCCGAGGCGCGCGAGGTCTGGCGAGACGATGCCGCCGGTGGCGTCGTCAGGTGTGAGTGCGCGGCTCACCGGCGGCGGCCCTTGGTGCGACCCGAGGGCTTGGGAGTGGAAACGGGCGCGGCCTGTTCGGTTTCGCGCAGCTGGTGCAGATTCACCGTGCGATTGCCGCTGGCGATCTCTCGCGGGAAGCGGTGCGACTTGATCGCAACCAGGACGAGATCCGGCGCCTTGTGGGCGAGAATGCGGACCTTCTCGACGACATCGTTACCTTGAGCGTCGACACCGTCCATGTAGGCGAAAGATCCGCTGTGCGGGAATGGAGCTGGGACTTGAAGCATGTGGCCTCCTGCTTGACGAGGCCGTTTGTTTCATAATTTGAAACCTCATGTCAATGCCAATGTTTCATTTTATGAACCTTGGGCGCGAAGGGAGAGGTTCGCTGGCCGAGCGGACATTGTTGCATGAGAAATTTTAGGTGTTTGGCAGTGACGACTCGGTTACGGGTCTGTCCGCAAGCCAAGAAAGGGGGCAATGTGGAACTAGATCAACGTACTGTCGGTAGCGCAGAGGAAGAAGTGGCAATGATCGATTGCCCGTACTGCGCGGAGCCAATCAGAGCCGCAGCCAAGAAGTGCAGGCACTGTGGGGAAGTGCTGGATATAGCACTTCGTCGGGCGGAAGATGCATTGAGGGCCAGTGAGCGGTCCGGGAATGTCTATATGAATGCCGCAGTGCATTCTGGCCCATATCGTTCGCCCAAGAGCAAGCTTGTCGCGATCGTACTAGCGTTGCTGCTTGGCGGGATAGGCATTCACAAATTCTACCTCGGCCGGACTGCCTGGGGCGCTATATACCTAATTTTCTGCTGGACTTTCATACCAGCATGCGTGGCATTTCTTGAGGCAATCATCTATCTCTTGATGCCGGAAGATAAATTTCACGAAAAGTACGGCTAGCCATTCTCATTCACCCGGCGCTTGGTGTCATCGTGCACAGGCGCCGGGCGATAGGGGGAGTGAGATTGACTAGCGATCCGCATTGCGTTTTCTCGAAGGCGGCGCAGTGCAAAAGCATCTTCAGGATGCATCAGCAATTCGAATGGCTCGATATTCAGAGCAAAAGCGGCTTCATTCACCGTATCCCGTTTGTACGGTTGCTTGCCATTGATGAGGTAGGACACCTTGCGCTTGTCCCAGCCTGTTCGGCGCTCAAGCTCGGCTTGGGTCGTTTGCAGCGTTTCAATCCACTGCCGCAAAAACCAATCATGAGTGGGGGTGGTGGCCATGGTTCGATTATAGAAACGGCGCGAGGGCATGTCGTTTCCTTGAAATGAAACAGGACCTCTTGACGAGCGGTTTCATTTTATGAAACAAGGCCGGCATGAAGATAGCCGATCTCCGACGCGAGCTGAATCTCTCACTTGAGACATTTGCCGCCCACGTTGGCCTCCAATCAAGGGGGCGAATGTCAGTCATTGAGCGTGAGAACCGATGCTCTCTCGCAGTCGCTCTGCGAATTGAAGAGTTCTCCGATGGGCGGATCGATGCGGCGGAGTTGAGCGATGAGGTTAAGGCTGCTCGTCATGGATTGATAAATGCCGCACCGCGGCATGTGCCGTCCACTGGACAAACCGAAGAAAAGTCCAGCGGAGTTTCGGCGTGATTGCCCCGGCTGTCCTTGCCCGGCTGCAGCGCGGCGTGAGCGCGTCGATCTCTATCTCTGGCGGGTGCGATGGCGCCGCGGCCACGGTGGAGAAGAGCCGCACACTGACCAACAACTGGGACAACGAGAACCATCCTGACCTGCCGCGCATCGAATATGCGTTCGCGCTGGATGCCGTTGCCGTGGCGCAGGGGCATCGCCCGCCGATCCTGTCCGCGATGGCGGCCGACCTTGGCCACGTGTGCATCCGGTTGCCGAAGTGCGAGGTTGGCGAGGATGAGCTTGCCGCAGCGCTGATCGATGCGAGCGCCGAATTCGGCGACATTTCCGCCGAGATCCGCGAGGCGACGAAGGACCGCAAGGTCTGTGAGCGCGATCAGGCGCGGATCACCTTGCAGATCGACGAGGCACTGGCCTCGCTTGGCCGCCTGCGTGCTGTGGTCAACGCATGTGGGAAGGATCTGTGATGGGGATTCGTAATGTCCTTCGCCGCTGGCTCGGGGTTCCGAGCGATGCGGAGATCCGCGAGATTGTCCTGCGCGAAATTGACGCGGATGCCGTGTGGATCGAGTCCGCAGGCGCAGAAACCTTTGCCGCGCAACGCCAGCGCCGCGCGGCAAGGCGAGAAAGCGGCATCACTTGGGGCAAGCGGGAGAATACCCGTGGCTAGATCAAATTTTCCTGTTCGCTTCGGCTACCTGCTTGAAATGAAGATAAGCGTCCGTGATGTGATCACTGATCAAGGCGGTGTCCCAGCCTTTGACATCATCGCGCTGCTGAAACCAGGTTGCCCAGGTGTTGGTCAGCTGCGCTGCAACGAGCGCGGCCGTATCTTCGCTAATCGCCATTCAAGGTCCCTTCGTGCTGACGTTGACAGCGGCATGATGGCCGAAGCGGGCGGGGCGTCAAGCCTCGCCCGTGGAGGGGAGGCATGATCATGTCTAGCCGTCTCAACCAGGGTAACGCGCATTATCGCATCGGGCCCTTGACGACCTATGTGGATGCGCGCGAGCTGGAGCGGAAGTTCGAGCGTGCCGTGGCTGGTGAGCGGGTAACCTATGCGATCGGGCCGGCTGTCAGCCTGAATGCGGCCACCGCCGCGCTGGCGCGCAGCTGGCACGATGCCGGGTTGTGCCTTCTGTTGCGCGAACGGGAAGGCGGTGGCCGGGGGTTCCGATATTTCGTGCAGAAGCGCGAGCTGGCCGTTGCAGGCGCTGATGACGCAGCGGATGGCCCCGCGATCCGTGGCCGTCCGGAAGAGAAGTTGCTGCACGTGCTGGAGGACATGGCCGAGCGCGGAGGGGCATTGCCCAGCCTGGACATGCTGGCCGATCTGGCAGGGCTGCCCACGCGAAATTCGGCCGATTACCGGCTGAGGCTGCTGATCGACGGCGGGTTCGTGCGCGTGCGGCGTGACGGCCCGAACCGATTTGTGGACATCCTGAGGCAAGAGGCCGGACAGTGATGGACGATGATGACAACCGCAGCCCGCGGGCGCTGCCGATCTATGCCGTTGCCTTGGCGTTGGTGCTGGGCGGCGGGGCGCTGGGTTACGCCTGGGGCTTGGCCCAGTTGCTGATCGAGCGCTGACGCCCGGCGCCCTGCCGGGACCCGATGCTGTCTGAAATGATGAGGTGATTATGGCTACGAAACGTAGTCCGAAGACGCGCGTCCAGGCTTCGGTCCTGCACGGCGCCCTGAAGGACGTTCTGGAAATCGTCGAATCGCGCAACACGATCCCGATGTTGTCGCACGTTCTGATCGAGGTGTGCGACCAGGTTCTGACAGTGACCTGCAGCGACCTTGACCACTGGGCATCGCGCAATTGCGCGACGGGCGACCGCGACGGGCCGGATAGCCGGGATTGGCTGGCAAGCCTGAAGCCGTTTTCCGTCTGCATTCCTGCAAAGAAGCTGGCCAGCGTGCTGGCGGCGCTGGATGGCGAGGCGATGGTGCGGATCGAGGCGCCGGTTGACTGGTCGGCTCAGTGGGCGGGGCAGATTACCGTTTCGGCCGGTTCCGCACGGTTCAAGTTGCACGCGCTGCCGGCAGCGGAATTTCCGGCAGCACCGATCATGGAATGCGAAGCCGAATTCGAAATGCCGTGCAGCCAGCTGGGCGATGCTCTGGCGGCGGTGCGGCACGCGATCTCCACGGACGAGACGCGGTATTACCTCAACGGGGTGTACGTGCATCCGTTCGATCTGGACCTGCGCCTGGCGACGACGGATGGCCATCGCCTTGCCCGGGTAAGAATGGACGGGCCGGTAGGGTCAACCAGTTTTCCCGCTGCGATCGTCGCCACCAAGACGGTGGCGGTGCTGTGCAAGCTGCTGGACCATGCGGGCAAATCGGCCGAGGGAGGGGAGGGCGAACCTCCTGCGGTGCAGATCTGGGCCAATGGCAGCGGTTCGCGACTGCGCTTTGCGATGCCGACTGAAGGCGATGGCGAAGTTACCTTGATCGCGAAGACCGTGGATGGAGAATTCCCGGATTACAGCCGTGTGATCCCCGGCGCGCCGCAGTATCGCGCAACGGTGGCGCGAGCGGCGCTCGCTGGCGTTGTGAAGCGCGTGGCGGTGTTGGCCGATGGCGAAAGGCGAACCGTGCAGATCTCCTTCGAGGAGAGCCGCCTGAACGTTTCTGCGCGCTCTCCCGATTTTGGCGAGGCGAGTGAAGATCTTGCTTGCGCATATCTTGGCCCGGCTTTCGATGTCGGCTTCAACAGCAAGTACCTGCTGGCCGCCCTGGGCGCGATTGCCAGCGACACCATCGCCCTGCAGTGGGACGCGCAGGGTGACCTGCCGGTGCGATTGGCCGGGTGGGAGGATGGCGAGGAGGTCGGGGCGCTTCTTCAGGTCATTATGCCGGTGCGTGTGTGATGTCGGCCTATTCCGACATTGGGCCGCAGGGGCCGACACGCATGGAGGTCTACGCCACCGCCACCGAAGTGATCCGTATGGCCAGCATGGCGCGGGAGCTTTCGACCGCCGGGCCAGGGCTGGACGTTGCGCGGGCGATGCGGGCGCTGGGCAAGGCGGCCGAGATCTTGGCCCAAAGCGCCGTTGGTGGGAGCGATCGCGATGCCGACGGTTGACGAACGCAAGGCCGAGGTCCGCCGGCAGCTGACGATCGGCGCGGTGATCGAGCGATTCGTCAAGCTGACTGGATCCGCGACCAGCGACAGACGGCGCGGCAAATGCGAGTTCCATGGAAGCTCCTCGCTATCATTTTCGGTCAAGCGGGCGAATTCCGGTGAAGGCTTCGGGCATTGCTTTGGCTGCGGATGGCACGGTGACATGTTCACGTTCCTGATGGAGCTGAAGGGCTGGCCGTTCATGGAGGCGCTGGCCGAGCTGGAGCGCATGGCCGGGATCTGCGAGACAGGCGGCGACGACCGCGCGGCGCGGGGCACCAGGACACGGCAGAAAGTTGAACAGCCCAAGCGACCGAGGCGGCAACGTGAGCCGATCGAGCCGATCGACATGGGGCGATGGATCTGGAAGCACGCGGTGCGCGATGATCGCGCCGTGCGCCGGTATTTCATGGGGCGTGGCGTACCGCAGTCTGAGTTAGGCGCGGAGCGCCTCGCGCAATTTCGCTACATCTCCAACTGCCCGTGCGTGAGCTGGCCGCAAGGTACCGATCCGCGCAAGGCGTTGCACGCCCCTGCAGTGATCGCGTTGGTGCGGGTGCCTACGATGATGGGCGATCCACCGGCCCTGGAATGGGTGCCGGTGGGGGTGCATGTCACCTATCTCAATCCCGAGGGCACGGACACGATGAGGCGCCGGGCGCCATGGGCGCCTGCCGATGCGCCGGATCCGTGGCTGCCGAAGCGCAGGATGCTTGGCCCGGTCGGGCGCGGGTGCGTGCTTCTGGGGGAGTATCGCCAGGATGCTCGGCTGTGGATCGGGGAGGGCAATGAGACAGTGCTTTCCGGCATGGCGATCGGAAAGGCTGATGGTGGCGATGTGGGCGTTGCAACGCTGAGCCTCGACAACCTGCAGGGCGGCATCGCCAAGTGGCGCGGCGGCGTGTGGCCGCTGTTTGCGATCAAGCCCGATCCCGAGCGGCCGTGCTTTCTGGTGCCGGGCCACCGCGGTCCGGTGGTTGGATTGGTGGATGCCGATATGAGCCCGCTGAAAGGGCAGCTGAACCGGCGCACCGGAATGCGGGCAGGTGAAGCCGTGGTCGAGCATCGCGGCGGACCGATCGTGCGGCGCGAGATTACCGGTGCCGAGAGAGCGGACGTGTGCGCGCAGCTGTTCGTGAAAGGCTGGCGGGCGGCCGGGTGTCCGGCCGAGGCGGTGCGTGCGCCGATCGGCCTCGATTTCAACGATGCGATTCAGGAGGACGCAAGATGAGCGACGATCGCCTTCGCAATCTGGTCCGTGCCATTCAGGCCTACAATATTGAGATCGGCGATGCGATCGACGGCCGGCGTGGCGTGTACGAGCAGGCCAAGGCCATGGGCTATGACACGAAGACAATCCGCAACCTGGTGCGGCGCATGCGGATGAACGGTGCGGACCGCGATGCAGCCGACGAACTGCTTGCCCAGTACGAGGCCGATATGGGGATCGCCGGTAGCGCGCCAGCACATGCCGATGCGGGGCGGCCGGCCAAGCGCGAGAAGTTCGTGGCGCCGAAGGGGGCATCGAGCGAGCAGCAGCTACGCGCGATCATCAGCCGTGTGCTCGAGCTGCGCGGCGATCGCGGCGAGGTGAACGATACCATCAAGCTGGAGCTGAAGAAGGCAAAGGCAGCAGGTTTCGACCCGCGCAAGATCCAGGAGGCGTGCCTTTGGCTGGAAAAGTGCGACCGGCACGGCCGCGACATGATGCTGGCCAGTGAAGAGCTGTTCCAGATCTACCGTGATATCGGTGATGGGCCGCAGCCCGCGCCCAAGGTCGACGGCGACAGCAAGCTTGTTGCCATGTTTGCCGGTCCATCCTCGGCCGAGGGTGAGAAGAAGCCGGCATCCCAGAAACTTCGCCAGGTGAACGATGCCTTGGCGGCGGCGCAGATCAGTCGCATGATGAGGGGGAACTAGGGTGAGTTCAGATAATGACGGGCCGATGGTTCCGGTGCCCGTTGACGATCCGCTGCGCCTGGCATGGTTCGAGTGCAACGATTACGGGAACGGTCGCCGCCTCGAGGCGCTGGCCAAGGGCAAGCTGAAGTGGGTGGACGACAAGGCGTGGATCGCCTGGGACGACAAGCGGTGGTCCGATCGCGAGGGCCCGCACCGCGCGCGGCAGGTGGCGCACGAAGTGGCGATGCATCTGCATGACGAAGCCGCAGCGCTGGGCGAGCTGATCGGGGATCCCAAATCACCTGATGCGCAGGCCCTGCTCGAACGGTTTGGGGAGTGGTGCACGCCTTCGCGCGCGTTGGACCGTTTGACCCAGCTGCACAAGTGGGCGATCAAGTCCGGCAACGCCAGTGCGACCACGAACATGCTGCTTCAGGCGAAGGATCTTTCCAGTATGCGCGCGTGGTCCGAGGATTTCGACAAGGATCCGCTTACCTACAACGTGCAGAACGGAACCATTCGCTTCAGGCAAAACGATGCCGGCAAGTGGGTAGCCAAGTTCCAAAAGGGACATGAGCCGCGCGACATGCTGATGCAGATCGCCAATGTGGAATACGATCCCAAGGCCGAGTGCCCGCAGTGGACCGAGCGCCTGGAGTTCGTGCAGCCGAATGCAGAGATGCGGGCCGTGTTCCCGCGCATGTACGGGCAGACCCTGACAGGGCTGACCGACTGCGAGGAATTCTACGTTCACAAGGGACGTGGCGGCGACGGCAAGACCAAGACGCACGAGATCATCTGCGACCTGCATGGCGATTATTACCGGCACAGCCCGGTGAAGACGTTCCTTCAGGCGAGCTTCCAGAAATCGGGCAGCGAGCACCGATCCGACCTTGTGCGCCTGTCTGGCGACGTCCGTTTCGTGCTTTGTGACGAGCCGCCGCCGCGCGTGACGTGGGACGGCGAGACGATCAAGCAGGTGACCGGCGGCGGCACGTTGACCGCGCGCGGATCCGGCGAGAAAACCGAAGTGACGTTCAAGCCGAGATGGAAGCTGTTCGTAGAGGTGAACCCGCTGCCTTCGATGCCCAGCGACGACAAGGGCTTCCGGCGGCGATTCCGCCTGATCCTGTGGGAGGTGGACATCAGGCTGTCACCTGCCGGCTTCGAGCCGCCTGCGCAGCTGCGAGAGCGATTGCTGAGCGAAAAGAGTGGTATCCTGAACTGGATGATCCGGGGGTGCCTGGAATGGCTTGGCGATCGGCGCGTGCCCATGCCGCATGTCGAGATGGAGGCCCTGACCGACTTCTGGGCGCAAGCAAGCCCGCTGGGCGAGTGGATCGATGCCAGGGCTGACCTGACCGACCGCGATGCCTCCACCAGTTCGAAGGTGCTGCTCGAGGACTTCAAGCAATGGATGGAGCGCAATGAGTTTGACGAGGAGCAGCGCAAGAAGTGGAACGCGACCAAGTTCGGCCGTGATCTGACACAGCGCCAGATCATCGGTGTGAAGGATGGCAAGGGCAACAAGGTGCGCAAAGGCATCAAGCTGCGCGTGGAAGACCCGTTCGCGGCGGTGGAGGCTTATAGCCCTGCCGATAGGTCAAGCCATGGGTCGGCGGAGCCGACCGCGAATTTTGGCGCTGATCGGGCCAGTGGCGAGAGCAATCTGGGGGACTGGGACGGCCCGCAGTTCGACGACGACATGCTCGG
Organism: Novosphingobium profundi; assembly: GCF_018491765.1. Taxonomy (GTDB): domain Bacteria; phylum Pseudomonadota; class Alphaproteobacteria; order Sphingomonadales; family Sphingomonadaceae; genus Novosphingobium; species Novosphingobium profundi. The sequence goes on from NZ_JABWCU010000001.1 coordinate 319,670, forward strand.
CGATGATTGAGATGGCTTGGAATACGGACTGTAATACGGACGGTTACGGACTGTTTGGCCTCTACCGTCCGTTATTGCGGGGTGCGGGGGCAAATGGCACACTTGCGAGGTGTGATTTTTGCACTCAGCTACACCGCGCCGGACGGTTGGAACGGATTGTTACCGGATTGTTTCGAGATCAACAGTCCGTTGCCCGGCTCGGCAGAAACGCTGGGCTTCAGACAAGTAACGGACGGTTACGGACGGTTCGCATAGCCCATGATGCCCATGTGCCCCCGCGTGCGCAGGCTTTTCGGACCTATGCACCCGTTTACCGTCCGTCACCTTCTCAACCTCAACTCCAAGCTTAAATATTATGGGGAAAATTATGACCGTGGTGACATGGCAAGAGGCCGAAGACATGCTGATGGCCGCAGTCGAGTACCTGGGCGCCATGCCTGACCGGGAGCGAGCGTGGCTGGCGGCAGGGCAGCGCACGGCGTGGCCCGCCATCGTACGCGATCGGTGGGCTGACTATGCCGATGATGAGGCGAGCCCTTCTCCTCAGCTGACCAGGCGCTGTGCGGGCCTTGTGGAGCGGATGCTGACCGGTGATCGGCCGCTTGCGAATGCGATCCCCGAAGGACACCGCCCCTTGGTGGGGCTTGTGATCATCATGAAGCGCTGGCCTGGGCCTGATGGCTTCGGATGGGATCGTGTGTATCGGGCCTTAGGAGGCGAGCTCTACAATCTTGCGCGTCGGGCCGTATTGCCGACTACCAGTGATGGCATGCGCAAGGCGTACGAGAGGGCAATCGGGCGGCTGACTGTGGCGCTGGATCGAGAGCCGGTGGCGCTTTGAACAGAGCGTAAGGTTCGCGACTCGGCTCAAGTCCTTTGTTCAATCGGTCAAGAGTCGAAGATTTTGAACACGAAAATAAAGGGTGTCCGTTTGAACAGGTTTTCGGGTTAGCCAGTGGGCACGCTGATCGACGTATGCCGGGCGGCGTTCGGCTTTCTCTCCCTGGAATGGCGGGCGGTGGTGGCTTTCGCTACTGCCGCCCGTTTCTGTTTGGAGCCATGATGGGTCGTCTCAAGTCCATGCCCTCTCGCCTCGGCGCGTTGTCCTCGAGGGTGAAGGCGATGCCGAAGGTGGCGGATCGGTTCTACCAATCGGCAGAGTGGGCTGAGGCAAGGCGACTGCAGCCTGACAAGTGGTGTGCGGTGTGTGGTTCTACCAAGCGGCTGATCCTCGACCACAAGGTTGAGCGCAAGGACGGCGGAGCCGACTTCGATCCAGCCAATCTCGAATGGCTGTGCCAACCCTGCCACAACCGGAAGACGGCTGAGGCGAGGGCGAAGCGAGCGCGTGGCGGTCGCTGACGGGGGGAGGTCGAAAGTTCACAGGGCTGGTGGCCTCCGGACCGCCGTCCCTCTCATTCGGAGATTTTTTTCGTGTCGGATGAAGTTTCAGGCAAGGGCGGGGCGCCGGCGTGGCTGCCATTCGACTTGCTTGGCCATCCCGTGCCCGCGAACAAGGGGGCGAAGGCGCGCCCGCAGCATGCGCCAACCGCAGAAAACCTAGAGAAAATCATCATACTGCTTGGGATGGGAAGGAGCGAGGCGGACTGCGCGGCAGCAATCGGGCTGTCAGTGCCGACGATGAAGAAGCACTATTTTTCACATGCCGAGGTCCGCAAGGCGAAGCGCCATGCCGGTCTGGTTCTGGAAGCCGAACTTCTGGCCCGGCTCAATGAACAGTCGCTGGCAGGTAAGACGTCCGCGACCGAAAAGCTGCTGAAGCGTCTGGACAAGGCAAGGCTGGGACCCGTCCCAACGGCCCAGACGAGGGCTAGCAAGCGCAAGGGCGTGAAGGAAGAGCGCCGCGATGCCGCATATGACGCGGGCCGTGGGGATGATGGCTGGGGGCCGCTCTTGCATGGTGAAATAGGCCGGACCCTTCCCAACTGATGCACATTGAGCCCTGGAGCTTTGCTTGCCCCGACTGGAAGGAGCGACTGCGGCGGGGGGGGAGCCTGGTTCCCGATCTGCCGTTAGATAGGCCGCTTGCAAGCCGGGCGGTGAAGATCTTCAACAAGCTACGCCTGCCGGACGTGGCGGGGCAGCCGGAGCTACGCGATGCGGCAGGCGACTGGCAGCGCGATCTTGTCGCCGCGATCTTCGGGTCGGTGGTCGGGGGGCGGCGGATGGTGCGCAAGGTACTTTGCCTTGTGCCCAAGAAAAATTCAAAGACGACAGGGGCGGGCGCGATAGGCGTTACGGCGCTGCTCATGGATGCGGCTCCGCGACAGTCTTACTTCATCTATGGGCCGACGCAGGAAATCGCACTTCGAGGGTTTGAGCAGGCGAGCGGCATGATTGGAGCCGATCCGGTCTTGCGTGAGCGCTTCCATATCCAAGCGCACCGCAAGGCAATTGTGGATCGGGTCACAGAATCCACGCTGAAAGTACAGACGTTCGATGAGCGAATTGCCACGGGAGGCATTCCGAAGGGGGTGATCGTCGACGAGCTGCATATCCTGGGCAAGGTGCACTACGCGAGCCGCGTGCTGGGGCAGATCTGGGGCGGTATGGTCGCTAGGCCGGACGCCTTCATGCTGGAGATCACGACACAGTCGGATGAGCCGCCTGCAGGCGTTTTTCGCGAAGAATTGATGTTGGCGCGCGGCGTACGGGACGGGCGCGTTACCGGAGAAGGGGCTACGGTCCTGCCGGTGCTATACGAGTTTCCCGAGGAGTTTCAGACCGACCGAGAGCAGCCATGGAAGGATCCCCAATACTGGCCCATGGTTCTACCGAATCTGGGCCGTTCGGTTTATGTCGATCTACTTCGGCCCCAGTTCCTGGAGGCGATAGAGAAGGGCGATGCCGAACTGGCCCGCTGGGCTTCGCAGCACCTCAACATCGAAATCGGACTCGGGCTTCACGCACAGCGCTGGCGCGGGGCAGATCACTGGCTGGCGGCGGCCGAGCCGGCCTTATCGCTGGATGACCTGCTAGCACGCTGTGAAGTTGCTGTTTGCGGCATTGACGGGGGCGGCCTGGATGACCTTTTCGGGCTGAGTGTCGTGGGGCGTGAACGCGACACCGGAATCTGGCTTTGCTGGTCAAGAGCCTGGGTGATGAGAGAAGTCCTCGAGCTTCGTAAGGATGTTGCCCCCCGATTGATGGATTTCGCTGCGGAAGGCACCCTGACGCTTTGCGATGATGCCACACAGGATATCGAAGAGGTCGCTGCGATCGTGGCGAAAGTTAGCGAGAGCGGTCTCCTGCCCGAGAAGGGGGGAGTAGGGCTGGACCCGCTAGCCGTGGGAGCCCTGGTCGACGAGTTGATCGGCAACGGCCTCAGCGACGAGCAGTTGGTCGCGGTTGGGCAAGGTTTCAAGTTGTCTTCGGCGGTCTGGAGTTCCGAGCGAAAGCTGCGCGACGGAACACTGCGCCATGACGGATCGAACATGATGGCCTGGTGCGTTGGCAACGCGAAGGCCGAACAGCGAGGTAACGCGGTGTACATCACCAAGGAAGCGGCGGGCAAAGCGAAGATCGACCCGCTTTGCGCCTTGTTCAATGCCGTGAAGCTGATGGAGCGTAACCCAGTGGCCGGCGGCAACGAAGTTTCGGTCGGTGATTGGATCGCCGGGATGCGGGCGGCGTGAGCGGGTACAAGTTGTCCCGTGCGGCCAGCGAGGCGCAAGCCAGTTGGGATCGCACCAGGGCTGCGCCTGTGAAGGCGACATGGACGCCGGAGAGTGGCCGTGTGTCCATGCACGATGGGGATAATTTCAGGACGAACCAGGTATCGGTGGCCGAGTGGAGTGACCGCATTGCCCGGAGCAACCCATTGGGCCTTTCGGCGACATACGCTTGCGTGAACCTGATCGCCGGTACGATTGCAAGTCTTTCGGCGACGGTCTTTCAGGCGGACGGGGATGGCGTCCGCCGCGAAGCGACGCGCCATCCCCTTTATTGGCTGCTGAAGCTCGATCCGAATTTTGACGACAGTGATTATGATTTCTGGGAGTTTCTCTCTGCCTCGGTCGAACTGCAGGGCAACGGTTATGCCCGGATCGATCGCAACGGGGCCGGACGGATTTCAGCCATTACGCCCGTGTCGCCGATCGGAATGCAGGTGCGCCGACTGTCTTCGGGCGTGGTGCAATACGAGTGGGTAGAGGACGGGCAGACCTGGTTGCGGAGCCAGGAGAGCATGCTTCACATTCGGGGGTTCGGTGGGGATCGTCTCAAGGGCGGATCCACCCTTTCCATGTGCGCGTCGGCATTTCATTCGGCCATGGATACGCACTCGACGGCCAGTCGCATGTTCGCCAACAGCGCACTTCCGAGCGGTGTGCTTTCCACTGAGACCCGGCTTGATGGACCGCAGCGGGCTGAGCTGGAAAGCTTGCTGCAGGACAAATTCATGGGAGCCATGAATGCCGGGCGGCCAATGCTGTTGGATGGCGGGCTGAAATGGGAAGCGCTTACCATCACGCCCGAGGATGCGCAGCTGCTCGACAGCCGGAAATTCAGCGGCGAGGAGATCTGCAGGATATTTGGCGTGCCGCCGGCCATGGTTGGTTACGGCGACAAGTCTTCGAACTGGGGCACCGGCAAGGAAGCCGACGTGCTGGGCTTTATCAAGTTCACGTTGCGCAAGCGTCTTCGGCGCATGGAGCGCGCGCTGATGAAGCAGCTTTTGACCAGGGCCGAGCGGCAGGCTGGAATGACGATCGAGTTCAACCTGGAGGGGTTGCTTCGCGGTGACAGTGCCGGCCGCGCAGCGTTTTACAACATCATGGTCAGGATTGGCCTGATGACCCGAAACGAGGCGCGGCGCCTCGAGAATTTGCCACCGATACCAGGGGGCGATGTGGCGATGGTGCAGATGCAGGACGTACCTCTTGAAGCCGCTGTAGAGCAGACGGGAGACGAATGATGGCCAAGGGCATTCCATTCCCCGAGGCGAACATGGTTCTTGGCCCGCCGACACCGGAAGATGGCGTAGCGGGAACGGTCTATTCGTTGCATGTGCATCGATATCGCGACCTCGACAACCGTCCCCACGTGCTTAGCAAGTGGGAGTTCACGCCTGAAGAGATTGAGGAAATCAATCGAACTGGCTGCGCCTGGTTCGGCTCTTGGGGCGAGACGCACCCGCCGATCTGGATTTCGGGAAAAGATCCGTTTGTTCAGCGGTCGAAGGATGATGAGAATGCAATTTAAGCAGACCGCGCTGAAGGTGCGCGACTTCGATCTTTCGGTGAAGGCCGAGGACATTACCGACGATGGCCTCTTCACCGGTTATGGCTCAGTTGCGGGTGTGATCGACAGTTACAACGAGGTTGTCGCGAAGGGAGCGTTTCGCAAGAGCCTTGCCGATCTGAAGGCGAAGCGGCGCAAGGTGCCTGTTCTGTGGCAGCATCGTTCCGGAGAGCCCATCGGGGTTTACGACACGCTGAGCGAGGACGATACGGGCCTTCGCGTCGAGGGCCGCTTGCTGGTGGACCACGTGTCCCAGGCGAAGGAGGCCCACGCATTGATGCGTGCGGGTGCCGTGACCGGGCTTTCGATCGGCTACTGGGTCCGGAAGTCATCCTACGATGAGAAGACTGGCATTCGCACGCTGCTGGAGCTGGATCTTGTCGAGGTGAGCCTGGTGACATTCCCGGCCAATGACGAAGCGCGGATTGACGCGGTCAAATTCAAGCTGGCCCATGGCGAGCTTCCTACTCTTCCCGAATTCGAACGGCTCCTGCGCGAGGCAGGCTTTTCGAAAACGAAGGCGGCAGTTGTTGCTGCACATGGCCTTCCGCATCTGCTCCGGAGTGAGTCCGGCGGAGCCTCCGATGCCAGTGGTAGCGACTTTCTGAAGGCGCTGCTGGCGAACTGACACACGGGCAGGGTGCCTGCCAATCCAAAGGAACAAATGATGACGAAATCGATGCTCTTCGGGGCAGCTGCAGCCGCGTTCGCGGTGGGCCCCATGACCGCACGCGAGATGAAGGCCGGGCGCTATCTGCGCGGACCGGAAGGCCATGACGATCCGCCGAAGACCGCCGCGCAGCTGGCGGCCGAGGTGAAAGCCGACTTCGAACGCAAGCACGACAAGGTCAAGGAGATCGCCGAGCAGGCCCTTGCCGAGGCGAAGAACGGCAACCAGCTGGGCAGTGATCTGAAGGAAAAAGCGGACGAACTGCTGACCGGCATGAACGAAACCAAAGCGCGCCTGGACGATCTCGAGCAGAAGATGGCGCGCGGCGGCGGCGAAGAAACCGGGCCGCGAACCGCGGGTGAGCGTTTCGTCCACGATGAAGGCTTCAAGGAATTTGCCGGTCAGACCCGACCGCGAGGGCGCCATGTCGTCGAGGTCAAGGACATTTCTTCGCTGACGACCGATGCGGCCGGTTCGGTCGGCACCCTGATCGATCCGGATCGTTCGCCCGCGCCGGTCATGCAGCCGCAGCGGCGCATGACCATTCGTGCGCTTCTGGCCCCGGGTTCGACCGCATCGAATGCGATCGAGTATGACAAGGAGACCGGCTTCACCAACAATGCCGCGCCGGTTGCCGAAGGCGCTGCCAAGCCGCAGTCCGAAATCCAGTTCGAAGATGCAAGTGCGCCGGTGCGCACGATTGCGCACTGGATGCGTGCGTCTGTCCAGGTGCTGGCCGATGCGCCGGCGCTGCGGTCCATCATCGACCAGCGTCTGCGCTATGGCTTGGCTTATGCCGAAGAGCAGCAACTGCTGAATGGCGATGGCACGGGGCAGAACCTGACCGGTCTCATGGCAGAAGCGGCGGCATTCTCTGCGGCATTCACGATTGCCGGCGCTACGGCCATCGATACGCTTCGCCTGGGGGCCCTGCAGGTTGCACTGGCTGAGTACGGAGCCAGTGGCTTCGTGCTCAATCCGATCGACTGGGCGCGCATCGAGCTGACCAAAGACAGCGAGGGGCGGTACATTATCGGCAACCCGGCGGGCTCGCTTTCGCCGACGCTTTGGGGGCTTCCGGTAGTTCCGACCCAGGCAATGACCGTCGATACGTTCCTGACCGGTGCCTTCAACATGGGCGCGCAGATCTTCGATCGGCAGGATGCCACGGTGGAAGTCTCGACCGAAGACGGCGACAATTTTCGGACCAACAAGGTGACGATCCGCGCAGAAGAACGCCTGGCGTTGGCGATCTACCGTCCGGAAGCTTTCGTCACCGGCGACCTTGGTTTCGTGGCCTGATCGTTCTTGGGGACGGTCTGATCGGCCGTCCCCGGTAACCGGGCAAATCACTGGAAGGATGTAATGATGGCAGACAAGATCAAGGCGACCTTGCTTCGTCCGCTGAATGGCCGGACGGTCGGTCAGACTGTCGAATATTCCAAAGCGGATTTCGAGCGCCTTGCTGGGCGAGGTGCGGTGGAAGCGGCATCGGAGACTGCCGCGCGCAAGGCCGCCGCAGAGAAGGCCGCCGCGGAGAAGGCCGCCGCAGAGAAGGCCGCCGCAGAGAAGGCCGCCGCGGAGAAGGCCGAAGCGGAGAAGTCCGAAGCGGAGAAGTCCGAAGCGGACAAGGAAGCCGCTGAAAAGCGCGGGTCGGAGGCTTTGAACAAGAAGGCCCCCGAGGCCAAGAACAAGGCTGGTTGATCCAAGCGATACGGACCTGAGCGATGATCTTCGAGCTTTTGCATGTGCCGTTTCCCGATGGGTACGGGGAGGGGCTTTTGCCTCTGGAGCAATGCAAAAGGCATCTGCGCATCACCAGCGATGACGAGGATGAATTGATCCAGGTGCTACGTGATGCGGCGATAGAGTTCGTTGAGCAATATTGCGGCGTTCGGCTTGCGCCTATGACTGGGCTGCAGTGGCAGGCGCAGCGATTTCCCGTGGCTGCATCTGTTCCGTTGCCGCTCAGTGTGGCGCCGGTCACTGCGATCACATCGGTTTCCTGGCTGGATACCGATGGGGGCGAGGTGACCGGCTCACCTGATGACTATCGGGTCACATCACGCGGCGATGTTCTTCCGGCCATCAGCAGCCGTTGGCCCTCTGCAGTTGGTGGTATGGTCAAAATCGAATTCGAGGCGGGATATCCGAGCGGATCGGCACCAAAGTCGCTGCTGATGGCTGCCAAGATGTTCCTCGGCCATTTGTGGATGCATCGCGAAGCGGTGATCGATAGCGGTTCGATGGGCGAAGTCCCGTTCGGTGTGCGTCAACTATGCGCGCCTTTCAGCCGGGTGCTGATCTGATGCGGTCTGTGGGAAAGCGGGACCGTTGCGTCACGTTCCACTCCATTGCGACCAGTGAAAATTCGATGGGTGAGCCGACCGACGATGAAACCTATCCGCAGATCTGCCGTGAGTTCGTCCAGATCATCTACGGCCGAGGAAGTGAGCGCCGGGCTGCGGCGATAGAGGGCGCGGATCAGCCGGCCACGTTCATCGCCTTGTCCAACAGCGGTACACGCCAGGTGGGTACGAAGAATCTGGTGATGTTCGATGGTGACTTCTGGGACATCGTCAATGTTGCTCCGCTGGGGCGCGTCGAGATCGAGTTTACTGCAATCCGGAGGTCGCGCTGATGTTCAATTTCAGCATGTCCGGATTTGATGAAGCGTTCGCGAATGTCGCGAAGGTCGGGCACGCGATCAATGATCATTTCATGCGCGATGCGACGATGAGTGCTCTTGAGCCTGTTGCTGAAGCCGCGCGCTCCCTTGCGCCAGTGGACAGTGGCGATCTGCGGGACAGTATCGTTGTCACGAGTGAAGCGTTCTCGGACGAGAGCGCTGCAGCTTTTGACGGTCGAACCGTGTTCGTGGGGCCGCTGGCGGCAGGTGTCGCCGGCCGGGCCGGACATCGCGATGCCTACTACGCCGGGTTCATCGAACTGGGTACGGTCAAGATGCGGGCACAGCCGTTTCTTGCTCCGGCATGGGATGCGGAGATCGGCAATGTCGAGGCCGCGCTGGGGGTGAAGGTTGGCGAGGCGCTGTTTTCGGCGGTCTGACATGCAGGCAGAACTGATCTCTCGATTGCGAGCATCGCCAGGCGTGACGGCTCGGACAGGCGTTGTGCCCAATGGTGGCGCCACTCGCCCCGCCATCGACTGGATCGAGCGCAAGTCCGACGACCGAACGGCGTTCCCGGCGATGACCTTGCAGACGATATCGGCGCCGCGCGGATACGACCAGGACGGGGCGGACGGCCTGCAGATTCGCCGTATCCGCTTCGAAAGCTACGGGCTGACATACGAGGGGGCGCGCCTTCTCGCCGATGCCGCGATTGCCGAGATGGAGGCCACGGCCGTCATCGGCGGCGTGCGGTTCCATCGATCGAAAGTGATGTTCGATCGCGATTTCCCACCGGAAGACCTTGGCGGCGGCCTGAAGATTTTCCGGACACTTGTTGACATTTCAATCCCATCAACCCGCACATAGGAGATAGACGATGGCCGAAGGTGATGGCGTCCTTGGTGACGGCAGTGAACTGTGGCTGACCGACGATCAGGGCACGCTGACCAAGCTCAAGGGCTTGATGAACGTCAACCGCCCGACCCTGTCGGTGGCCAAGGTCGAAAGTACCGACCATGACAGCAACAAGACCAAGGAATACATTCCTGGCCACGGCGATGTGCCGGAGCTGTCGGCAACGCTCAAGTATGAGCCCGGAAGTCCCACGGATGCGCTGATCCTCGAGCACCTTACGAGCCGCGAGAAGCGCGCGTTCAAGGTGGTTACCGTTTCCGAAGACGGTACGACCGAAGACAATGAAGGGACGATGTTCCTCATGACCTATGCGCCTGACAATGCCCCGCTGGGCGGCATTCGCACGGCAACGCTGACCGGCCAGCCCGGCCCGCTGACGCAGGCTCCGAGCGCATGACCTCGGCCGTTCGTAACAATCCCTTGCTGGGGACGGCAACGTTCGTCTTTCCGTCCGATCCCGCAGCGGAAGGGCGCCAGGAATTTCACCTGGTGCTCAACAACCGTGTGTGGATCGAGGCGGAGGCGGTGCTTGGCTATTCGATCCTCGATGCGGTGGAGGAGCTACGCGCCGCCCTGGAGAGCGGCCGGAATCCCCGGCTCAAGACCATGTGCGCAATCGTCTATGGCGGGCTCAAGCAGAATCATCCCGACGTCACCGAAGACATGATCGTCGACATGTTCTTGTCCGGCGATCCTGCGTTCAAGGCTGGGGTTCTCCAGGCCATGCGCGGCGCGCAGTTGCCGGATATCCCTGATGAGGAGGACGTGCAGCAGGGAAACGTGCAGGCCCCCCGGGGGGGCAAGAGCAAGGTTGGAACTGGGAGCGGGTCTTCCAATCGTACCGGCAAGCCGGCGGCGGCGCGCAAGAGTTCTGGGAAGAAACCCCGCGCTCGGTAATCCTCATGCTTCGTGGGGCGCGGGCGCGTGAGAAGGCCGCCTTCCGCAATCTGGCCACATCTGCCTGGCTGACCGGCCTGCTGAGCCAGTCAGATCCCCGGAGCTATCCCACGTTGGAATCGCTGATTGGCGATGATGCCAAGGCTTCGGAACCACAACGGACCGATCCCGCCGAGGCCAAACAGAACCTGCGGATGTGGGGTGTCTGGCTGAAGGCGGTCAACCGCAAGTCGGCGGCAAAGCCTCCGACAACTGACTGAAGTTTCACCCGCCAGTGGCCGAGATGCCGATGGCGACTTGTTTCGGAGTGAAGAATGACGGGAACGATCGCACGGCTGAACGCCGCGGTGACGTGGGACCTGGACGATTTCGACCGGGGCACGTCGCGTATCGGCGCGACTTTTGCCCGGGTACGGGAGATGGTCACCGGCCTTGGTGATGCCTTTGCCGATGCAGGGCGGAAGATGACGTTGGCGGTGACCGGGCCTCTGCTCGCCTTCGGGGGGTATCTGGCAAGTGTGGCATCGGATGCCGAGGAGATGCAGTCCGCCTTCGACTACACCTTTGGCGCGATGGCTGATCGGATGAACGCATGGGCTGAAGAAACTGGCAATGCGATGGGGCGCGCCACTGGAGAAATGCAGAAGGGGGCGCTTGCGTTCGGTCAGCTGTTCAAAAGCGCGGCGCCAACCGGAGACGCCCTTGCGAGCTTGTCGCAAAGGTTCACCGAGCTCGCGCAGGATGCCAGCTCATTCTACAACGTTTCGTTCGATGTTGCCCTGCAGAAGCTTCGTTCCGGCCTGACCGGCGAATCCGAGCCGCTGCGCGATTTCGGTGTATTCCTGGATGAGGCCGCCGTCAAAGCCAAGGGGCTGGAGATGGGTTTGATTTCGGCCGGGCAGGAGCTGAACGAGCAGGGCAAGATCATGGCGCGCGCTGCCTTGATCGTGGAGAGCTTGTCGGACGCGAATGGGGATCTTAAGCGGACGTCGGATAGCCTGGCGAACCAAACTCGTGCTCTGAAGGATGAGTTGAGCGAGCTGGCGAAGGAATTTGGCGATCGCTTGAAACCCTATGCGAAAGAGGCTGTGAGTTGGCTACATGAGCTAGTCGCGCGGATGAAAGCACTGCCGGAATGGGTGAAAGACGCGGCCGTGAAGCTTGCGGTTCTCACCGCTGCCATGGGGCCGCTGATGGTGGCGATCGCCGGCATAGCTGCCGTTGTCCTTCCCTTGTTCATTACCCGGATGGGCCGGGTCATGATGTTGCTGTCTGCCTTCATCAATCCGGTTGGCACTGCGGTTGTGGTCCTCACCAAGCTGGCACTCGAATTCGGCGTCGTGACGACGGCCTTAACAAGGTTTGCGACGTTTTTCCTCCGCCTGGCTGGTCCAATCGGGGTAGCTATCGCGCTGTTCCTGACCTTCAAGGACGATGTTATTGCGGCGCTGAAGAACGTATTCGAGTACGCGCAGGCAACGCTGGGGCCAAAGCTGGATGCTCTCTTTGGGCAGCTTGGCGAAACCGTAAATTCGTTGATGCAGATTTTCGACGATCTGGCTTCGAGCGAGCTCGGGCAATGGATCTCGGAAATGATCGACCGCGTCGGCGAATGGATTCAGGTATTTATCCAGCTTGGCGGCATGGCGGTTGTCCAGGCAATCGGGACGCTGCTTGATGGCATAACCGCTGTCCTGGAAGCGATCGAAGGTATCGGCTCGGTCATCTCGAGCGTGCTGAAGGGCGACTGGGCAGATGCTTGGCGGCAGGCTGCGCAGACAGTCGACAGCTCCGTTGCGGCTATGCTGCGCTCTGTCGCGAGTATGATGCCCGGTATGCGGCAAGTTATTGCGCTGATGGAGTACGCCGGGTGGATCAAGCCGAAGGCCCCTGCAAATTCGGGCGGGAGCGGGATCAATCCCAATTCGCACCTGGGCAAGATGACGGCGCTGACGGCAGAAGACATGCTGCAGAACCTGCCGGTTTCTGGTGAAGGCAAAAGCTATGCCGAGCCTGACAGCGGCGGGAAGCCGAAGAAGGCGAGGACTACTGGCAGCCGTAGAACAGGCCCATCGGCGGCAGAGTTGGAAGAGCGCCGAGAGGAGTTGAAGCTGCAACAGCAGTTGAACGTTGCGCGCGAATCGGGAGACGTCGATGCCGAGCGCCGTATCGAGCGGCAGCTGGATCTGAATGATCGCATTCACGCCTACGAGCGGGCCGGTCTCAGCACTGCAAAGGCGAAAGTGGCGGCGGAAAAGGATCTTGCCGAGCTTGAACAGGCGCGTGCTGAAGCGCGGGTGAAGGCGCTGGCCAGTGATGATCGCCAGCTTGCGCTTCAGGTTGCCCAGCTGCGCGGTGACTATGACCGTGTACGCCAGCTGGAGCGTTCGGAGGAGCTTGAGCGCGAGATTGCGCATCTGAAGGAGCTTGGCCTTTCGACGACTGAAGCCGAGGCCAAGGCACAAAGCAACCTGCAGGAGCTTGAAGCCGCGCGCGCCGATGCAATCCAGAGGCGCCTGGAGGATCAGAAGGCGGCGCACGAGATCGAACTGGCGCGGCTGCGCGGTGATACCGATGCCTTCGTGACCGCGCTTGAAGAAGCGGAACGCCTGCGCCAGCGGATCGAGGAACTGCAGTCCGATGGCCACATGTCCGAGAGTGATGCTCGGGCGCAGGCGGTGCGAGAAGGCATGGAGCGCGAACAGGCGACAATTACCGGCACGTTCCGGGAGAGCTTTCGCAGCGGCCTGCGCGCGGCTCTCGAAGGCAATCTTGGTGATTTCTTCGAGGGCTGGATGAAGGATCGGGCCTACAACGCGCTCTCTTCGGTTCTGGACCGGCTTGCCGATGCCATCGCCCGGCTGTTTTCGCAAAGTGGTAGCAGCGGAGGCTTTCTTGGCTCGATCGGTTCGGCGCTGGGATCCGTGTTTGGAACGTCTTCGTCCACCGGTTCCGCAACGACGGGGAGTGACATCGTCGTCACGCGTGGCGGCTCGATCGGTTTCGATACGGGTGGCGAATTCCAGATCAAGGGATTCCCCGGCGTCGATCAGAACCTTCTCAGCCTGAATGGCAACCCGATTGCCCAAGTGAGCCAAGGGGAGATCGTGAATGTGCGCAAGGGGGCCATTTCGATGGCCAATGACAACGGGCAGGCAGGGGATACCTACAACTACTACACCATGCCTTCAGATCAGTTCTGGGCCGAGGTTGACGGTCGCGGCGCCAGCCAGGCCGGCAGGGCGGTTTCCAATGAGAGGTCGATCAATGCTCGCCGTCGCCGAAGGGGGCTCGGCCGATGATCGACCTTACCGATCTCAAGTGCTCTGTCGCTGATCCGACGATGCTTGAATGGGCGGCGTTGATGGAGCCGGCGCTTGGCGGGGTAACGCAGAAGGTGGCGCGCGTTGGGACCCGCTTTTCGCTGGATTTCGAGACTCCCGACATGGAGTATGAAAGCGAAGGCCGGCGGACTTCAGCCCGGCTGCAGCGCGCCCAGAGAGAAGGCGGGCGGGTGCGTATCCGGCAGCCCGGGTTCAAGGTTGGATCGCCGGGCGCGCCGCTCGTCAGTGGTGCGCACACGGGCGGGATGACCTTGCTGATCGAGGGGGCCACGCCGCGCTATGCCGTGCGCGAAGGGCAGGCGCTCAACCTCATCGTGAATGGTCGCTACTACCTGTATTTTGCCAGCGCCGCGGCACTTCTGGATGGAAGCGGTGCGGGCGAGATCGGGCTTACGACACCGATGCGCAAGCACATGGCGGGGGGCGAACATGTCGAGTTGGCGAAGCCCTGCATCGAGGGCTGGTTGAGCGGGAACAACCTCTCCTGGCAGCCGCGCACCGACGGCAACATCAACTTTGCTTTCAGTGTGGCGGAGCGAGCATGACGGTTCTTTCTCCTGCTCTGGATGCGGAGCTTGCGAATGATCGCGTGACATTGTTCACGGCGATCAAGCTCACGGTCGGCGAGGATACAATCCGACTTCTGGATGGATCGATGGATCTCGAGATCGCCGGAGAGGCGTTTGGCGGGGAAGACCCGGTCTATGGGGTCTGGGAGAGTGTCGATGCCTTCGAAGATGGGACCGGCGATGAAGCGCCCGGTCTGATGTTCACGCTTGGACCGGTAGATGATGGTGCGGCCCTCGCTCTTTCGTCACCCGACATGCAGGGCGAGGCCGTTCAATTGTACTTCGGCGTCATGAACGAAACCACGGGCGCTGTGATCGGGGATCCGCTTTTGCTGTTCGACGGTGAAGTCGACATGCCCAAACATGAATTCGGCAAGGAGATGCTTCAGGTCAGTCTGGAGTGCGTTGGCGGCATGGAGCGGCTGTTTTTCGAGGATGAAGGCATCAAATTGGCGCCGACGTTTCATCAGCAGGTATGGCCGGACGAAAATGGCTTCAACCACGTGACCGGCATCCAGGACAATATCTATTGGGGCACCAACAAGCCCACGAGTGCCGTCTGATGAACCTGGTCGAACGTGTCGAGGTGGTCAACGCGACGATCGAGCGTTTCGCCGGACAGCCGTTTGAATTCGGGTCCTGTGATTGCGGAAAGATGGTGATCGCACACCTGAAAGCGATGGGCTGGAAGGTCCGGACCGGGGGGGGCTGGAAGAGCGCCCTCGGGCTCAGGCGCTGGCTGCGCAAGAACGGCGGTACCGGTGCGGCCTGTATCGATGGCTGGGGGATCCCCCGAATCCCGCCGGCCGCGCGCATTGTGGGAGATATCTTGGAACTGGAAGGTGAGACCGATTTCGGAAGCTTCGGCATCGCCGTGGGGAACGGGCGTGTGCTGGCATTTCACGAGGACGTGATTGGCGCTGCGATCATTCAGCCCAAGGGGCTCCCCATCAAGGCGGCCTGGAGAACCTGAGCGATGGCGAAAGTGTTGCGGGTCGCTGCGGTGGTGGTTGCCATCGCGGCGGCTATCCCGTCTGGGGGCACGTCGTTGCTCGGGGCGGGGCTGGCAAGCGCCGGTGTCACCGCTGCGGGCGGTGCGGCCCTGAGTGCCGTGACCACGAGCCTTATCGCGACAGCCGTGGGCGTAGCTTCCGGCGTGGTGAGCGCGTTGACGGCCAAGGCTCCTGCGATCGAGGGAAGCCAGACGCAGTGGACGTCGGATCCGAACACGGATGCGAAGATCCTGTTCGGGCGCACCGGCGTGGCGGGCGACGTTTGCTATCGCAAGACCCGTGGCCAGCCCGGTCATAGCACTCAGAACAAGTACCAGTTCATCTATTCCGATATTTCGGGCTGCGGGCCTCTGCACCAGCTCGAGAAGACGCTGGTCGACAAGGCGAACACATCGTTCTCAAGCGACAATGCGATCGGCGACCTGCATAACCGGGTTTATCAGGCGCACCAGCTGGGGGAATGTCCCGAGGCTTCCGAGCTGGCTCCGGCGGGCCCCTGGCCCTCAATCCCGGAATGGACCTCGGCAAACAAGACATCCGGTCATGGCGCCGTGATGAATTGCTTCGTCTTTGACGGGAAGGGCGACGAGACCTTCACGCAGGTGCCGGGCATGCTGTGGGTCTGGCATGGTGTTAAGTGCTACGACCCGCGCCTTGACGATACCTACGAAGGTGGCTCCGGCTCCCACAGGGCCGACGACGAGACGACCCGGGAGGTGAGCTATAACGGTTGGATCCAGGCGCTCACCTTCGCGCTTGCCTGGCATCAGGGCGAAAACGGCATTCGGGTCGGCGGTGTCGGCATGCCGATCACGTCGATCGATGTTGATTCCTTTGTCGAGGCCGCGAACGTTGCGGATGCCAATGGCTGGGTTTCCGGTGGGCGCATTTCTACCGGAGACAACAAGTGGGAGGTGCTGAAGTCCCTATGCCAAGCCGGTGGCGGCGAGCCGGTACGTCTTGGTGCTACGCTTTCGTGTATTGTGAACACGCCACGCGTTTCGATCGGTATGATCACGCGCGATGATCTGATCGGCAATGCCTCGGTTACGACGACGCAGACGCGGCGGGATCGGATCAACGGGATCATTCCGACCTATCGCAGTGAGGATCACTACTGGGAGCAGGTGCCGGCCGGTGTGGTGCGCAACTCCACCTACCTGGCGCAGGATGGCGGGATTGAGCGCACCAAATCGGTCACCTATCCGATGATACAGTGCGAGGCCGGGGAGACGCCCGATCAGGTTGCCCAGATCGCCGGATATGACATCGCCAACGCGCGCGAGGCGGGGCCGGCGGTGTTTCCGCTCAAGCCGCGCTGGCTTGGCTACAAGTCGGGCGATTGCCTGACGATCGAGGACACGCCGGAGTTCGGCTACCTTGCCGGCAAGGACGTGCTGGTCCTCAAGCGTCAGCTCGATCCCGAGACAGGCAGTGTTGTGCTGACCTTTCGGACGGAAACGAGCAGCAAGCATGCCTGGGCGCTGGGCCTTGTCGGCGTAGCCGCCCCCACGACTACGGCGGCAAGCGCGGTGCCGGTGGCAGAGGCGCCGCCAGAAGGTGAATGGACCGCTTCAACCACGATCCAGTATGTCGAAGGTGTTCCACTGGGTACCATCACCCTGACGGGGGCCGTAGAGGATCCCACGGCCGAGCAGATGCTGGTCGAATACCGCGAGGCGGGGGCAACCGAGTGGATCTCGGCGGCGAGCCTCTCGATCAACACGACAACCTATTCGATCAACGGCCTCTCCACCTCGAAGGCGTGGGACGTGGCGGTCAGCTACCATTCCGAACTGCGCCTGGTCTTCGAAGAAATCGGTTTCTTCACGACGACCTGGGACACCGAACAGGTGACCTTCGACAACACCTTCATGACTTTCGATAGGGCGTGATCATGGCGCAACAGACGATCAATCTGGGCTCGTCCGGCAACGACGGGACGGGCGACAATATTCGTGCAGGCGGGGACAAGATCAACGCCAATTTCGATGAGCTCTATGCGGCGGCAAGCACGATCGGAACTTCGGTCCCGGCCAGCGCCACCGCTACCGGCGCGGCAGGGCTCGTCGCTTACGATGCCGACTACATCTA
This sequence comes from Novosphingobium profundi, assembly GCF_018491765.1. Taxonomy (GTDB): domain Bacteria; phylum Pseudomonadota; class Alphaproteobacteria; order Sphingomonadales; family Sphingomonadaceae; genus Novosphingobium; species Novosphingobium profundi. Next base: position 337,066 of record NZ_JABWCU010000001.1, read on the forward strand.
CGTTTGCGTGGCACCCGATACCTGGAAGCGCGCGGCTCTCTCCACCTGGTGACCTGAGGCCTCTTCATGACGACAATGACGCTTTATGCGGCGCGAAACATCGATTTCGCGCCGACCATCAACGTGGACTATTCGGGCGACGAACTGCCGCTGATTGGGGCCACGATTTCCATGCAGGTCCGCCAGTACGCCGGCGCGGCAGGTGATCCCGATGCCGAGGATACGGGCGTCACCTTTACGGACGGCGCGCATCCCACGGATCCCGACCTGCGACGTCTGGTGCTCGAGCCGTCGATCGCCAAGGCCGACCTGGCGGCGATGCCGGGGCAGAACCAGCCCGATCCCGGTGACGCGCAGGCCTTCGTCCACGAGTTCAAGATTACCTACGCCGATAGCGGGCAGGACAGTTTGCTGTCGGGTGATTTCATCCTCGCCGCAGGAGTTGACGCCACATGAGCAGCAAGCTTCCCACGACCTATACGGTGCAAGCGGCCGGTCTGCGCGGGCCCGGCCTCACAAGTGCACAGGAAGCGCTCGTCGCTGCGGCCAGTGACTACGCTCAGGACGCTTCTGTGTCCGCTGCTAATGCCGCAGCGAGCGTCGTTCTCGCCGCAGCGGCGCCGCTAGTGACCGCGACCGCGATTGAGAACAGGTCAAGCCCGAACCAGTTTCCTGACTTCGACATGGCCGGTACGGTCGAATACGGCTGGGGATTGGGCAACGCGAGCACAGGCCAGACTGCCGATGGTCGCAAGACGCTGACGTTCGGGAATACGTCCGATACATTGTCTGTGGCATTCGCCAGTTTGGGCCTTGTCTCCGGCGATGAGTTCACGGTCTCGTTCGTCGTCGAAAGCCTGCCAGGCACGGTTACTTCTCAAGTCCATCTCAAGCAGTTGACGGGCGGAACGACCTATCAGAATCAGCAGGAAGTCAACACGAGCGCGGCGGTGACCGGGCCCGTGGTCCACACCTTCACCACCACGGTCGACGCGAGCGCGACGACCTGGCAAATCCTTGCGCGTAATGCGACGATCAGCCAAGTTGCTCTCTACAAAGGCCGAGCGAGCGGTTACCGCCCCTCGTTCATAGGCGACCGGGAAACGGTCGATCAGATGCTGGCCATTCGGCAGGCGCAGAAAGACCAGTTCAGCGCCCCCAACATATGGCCAGATGTGGATATGTTGGGCGTGGCCTCGGGTACTACACTCAACGGATGGCAGTCCAGCCTGACCGCTGGAGTCTTTGGGGGCCGCCAAATCCTCACGGCAACCGGTGCGACCAAGCAGATGTTCATTCCCGTAGCTGACCTCGGCGGGGTTGGCGCGACAATCAGCGCAAGCGCGTGGGTTCATTCGTCCTCGGGCGCCGGCGCTACTTCTGCTGTCAGCATCAGCCAGATTCGCGCCAATGGAACGACCATCAGCACAAGCCAGCTAACCCCTGCCTATTACGCCGCGCGAGGGGCGCAGGGGTCGCGGCTTCGCTCGGTTTCGGGCGTGGTAATCAGTGCCGAATGTGATCGCATCGCCTTCAACTTTGGCAGTGCAACCGCAACGATCGCATTCTCGCTGCCCTCGATCCAGCAGGGTGCTGACCCTTCCTGGCGTCCGCCCCGGCCTGATCTGGAGGATATGTTGCCCTATATTTCCGAATTGTTCCGTGGTCCCACTTCCGGACGACCCGGCGATGCCCCGAACGGGTGGAGGTATTTCGACACAGACCTGGGTTACGGCATCGTGGCCGATGGCCTCGGTGGATGGGCCCGTGAAGTCGAGGGCACCGTTATCGAGAATTACGACTACTACGTGGATACGGTGAACGGAAACGACGCCAACGACGGCAAGACCAAGAGCACGCCATTCGCAAAGCTCTCTACCGCCGTCGCTGCCTTGGGGGCCACAACAGGGCTCAGCATCGGTATTGCACGGGGCTCGGTCCTGCGCGTCGATCCTATCACTCTCGCGGTGGCGAACACCCGGATCGGGGCATATGGTTCGGAAGAGCTTGGCCGCCCGAAGCACCTCGGGTCGCTCGCAACGGCCGTTTCGGCGTTCACGAAGGTTGGGAACCTCTATTCGATCGCACTCGCCTTCACGCCTCGTACCCTGGCCATCGTCAAGGCGGACGGCACGGTGCGCAAGCTCTACATGACGACCGCGAGCGACACCGACAGTGCGGTCGATCCGACGCAGGAGGCTGAATTCACCTGGTTCCCCTCCACTCACGCGACATACCCGAACACGCTGAAATTCTACTCGTCGGAAGACTGGACGGGCGCGAGCATTGAAATCCCGCAGGGCGGCACCGCGACCCCTAACTATGGCATCGACATCGACGGGGTAGGCGGAAGCGGCTGCACCGTGAGCGGCATCGACGTCATGTTCTGGAACCAGTCGGGGATGACCTGGGACAGCCCCAATGTCACAGTCGACGGGGTGAACGCCGATTACAACGGCGGCGACGGCTTCGACCAGCATCCCGGCGCGACGGGTTTCGTCCTGCGCGGCGATGGTCTTGGTCCGAAGGCAGTCGCTGGGCGTGGCTGGTATAACGGCCGATATCGGGCTCAGGGCAACGGCCCTGGCGACGGCACAAGTGCCCATGCGGCGGGTACAGGCGCGGCGGGTTCGATCCTAGCGATGTCGTTCAAGGGCAACACGCAAACGGGCATTGGCAACCAGTGCGGCTGCACGATCCAGTCCTACGGCTGCTATCTCGAAGACAACTACTTCAATTTGATGACCTACAATGATGCGTCGAACATCGCGGGAACGCATACGCACGACTACCTGATTTCGGTCAGCAAGGGTGCCGAACCGCGCAACCTTCCCTTCCAGTGGTACGCGTCGAACGCCACCGATGGGGCGAAGCTGACGGTCAATGTCAAGATCCGGAACGCGACCGTCTACTTCACATCGGGTTCGGCAAACTCGGCCAAGGTGAGCGGCTTCACCAACCGATGGGACAACATCGTGGCAGTCGCATCCGGCGTGACCACGGCGGGCTTCTACCTCCCTGCGTCGAACGTCATGCAGGACAACAACTGCACGTTCTATGGCTTCTCGTCGGTGTTCAACGCATCCGGGATCGACAGTACGGCCGCGAACCGGCTCACGACCAATCCCCTTCTGATCGATCCTGCGAACGGGAACTTCGGGCTGGGTACGGGCTCGCCCGCCATCGCCAGCGGCCTGAATGCAGGGCTCGCCAAAGATTACCGGGGCAACTCGGTCCCCGCATCACCGGATCGCGGCGCGCTGCAGAGGCTGTGATGACCGCCATCGAAATCTACACCGATGCCGTTCGCTGGTGGGGCTTTGTTGCGGGTAGGCCGACATGATCTACCTGCGCTGGCCCGACCATTTCCCGGTTCGCGCGACCGAATGGTTGCTGGCATCAATGAAGACGAGCTGGGGCCTGATTCTCCTGATGCACGTGGGCGCCTTCAACAACCAGTTCATGAGCGCGATGCGCCAGATCGGCAACGAAAGCGCCTGGGGCTGGATCGCTTTCATCGCCGGGACCGCGCACCTGACGGCCCTGTATGTGAATGGAACGCGCCGGCGCAGTCCCCATCTGCGCGCCTTCTGCTCGGGCATTGGGACGCTGTTCTGGTTTCAGGTCTGTCTCGGGATCTTCGCGACCGGCCTGCCGAATACGGGTTGGGCGATCTACCCGTGGCTGTTCGTCTTCAGCACCCGAAACATGCTGGTCGCGATCCGGGATGCGCGGCGCTCTGATGAAAATTTCAAAGCGGGGACAACGATCTGTGGCAAGCGGAAGTGAAGTGCCTGAGGTCGCCAACTGGGTTTCGAGTATCGCGGTCGGCATCGGCCTCGCGATCGCGGCGGCCGTTCAATACCTGCGCAAGCCCAAGCCCGACCCGAGCAAGGATGTCGCCGTCGTCTCGGCCACGCTGGTCGGCGACAAACCGCTCATCAACCGGCTCATCGCCGCGCTCGAGGCGAACACCGAGGCGACCGCTCAGAACAACTCGCTTCTCCAGGCCGATGCACAGCAGCGTCTCATCGAGGAGCGGGCGGAAGAGATCTACCAGGCGCGCCGGCGGCGCGAGGAGGACTGAACCATGAGCTATGCAATTCGCAACGGCACCTTGGAACTGAACGGGACAGCCGTGCGCCAGGTGCCCAGCCCGAACGTCTCTGGCACCTACCGCGTCGATCCGACCAAACTGGTGATGCATTACACTGCCGGCGGCTCGGGATCCGGTTCCGCGGCATGGCTGGCCAATCCGAACGCTGGGGCTTCGGCGCATTTCGTGATCTGCCGCGATGGAACCGTGATCCAGTGCGTGAGCGTGGATCGCCGCGCCTGGCATGCCGGCAAGTCGCAGTGGGGTGGCCTCACCAACCTCAACAGCTACTCGATCGGCATCGAGCTGGCGAATTGGGGCCCGCTGCGCGACGACGGCACCACGGCGGCGGGCAAGGCGGTCGACTACATCGAGGCCGCACACAAGAACGGCGGCCCGGTGCGCAAGTGGGAGGTCTACCCGGCAGCGCAGATCGCCGCGGCCGAGGCGGTGGCGCGCGCCACCGCGGCCTATCACCCCATCGACGAGATCGTGGGGCACGATGACATTGCCCCGGCGCGTAAGCTTGATCCCGGCCCAGCCTTCGACATGGCTGCGTTCCGCAAGGCGGTGCTTGGTCAGGTCGGCGGCGACAGCGCGCCTGAGCGCGGCACGGTGACGGCATCGAGCCTCAACGTGCGCAGCGGGCCGGGCGCGACATATCCGGTCGTCGCCGGGCTCACGCGCGGCCAGGGCGTGCCGATCCTCGAACGCCGTCGCGAGTGGATCTCGATCGCGCCCGGGCGGTGGGTTTTTGGCGAGTACGTGCGGTGAGGCTTCCGTCCTTTGACAGCGAAGGCGGGCGCAAGGCGTGGGCCTTCCTCGCGATCTGGGGCGGCGCGATCACGTTCACCGCGATCATCGTCGCCAGCATGTACCAGCTCAGGGGGCAGCCCGGCTTCATCTTCTGGCTCGCGATCTGCGCGGAGATCCAGGTGTTGGTCGGGATGACCGCGCTTGGATGGGCGCTCGGCCGGCGCGTGAAGATCGATGTTGACCGGCATGGCATCGAGCTGAGCGACCAGGCTTCCGGTAGGCCCGGCGATCCGGTTCACGTTGAAATGGAAGGACCTCGCCCATGATCCCGGCATTCATCCTCAAGATCCTTGCCCGCCTAGGCCTCTCATCGGCCCCGCGCTGGGCGTGGATCGCGCTCGCCGCAATCATCCTCATGGCGGCAGTTTTCATGCTCGGCCGGTGTAGTGCGGCAGATGATGGCGAAGAGGTCCAAGCTGAACAGACGGCCGAATCAGAGCAGGCCACGGCCCGCGCTGCAGAGGCGGCCATCGAAGTACTGGAGGACCGGACCATCACCGAAGAGACTATCGATAAGGCCGTCGATGCGGCCACCAAGGAGATCGAAGATGCGCAAGACCCTGCTGCTGTCCGCGACGCTGTGCTGCGCGCTGTCTGCCTGCAAGACAGTCACCGTAACGACCCCGCCTGCGTCATGCTCCGCGCTGATCCCTAAGGGCTGGTCGGATGGCGTCGAGAGCGCTCCTGTGCCCGACACTGAGGGGCTGGACATGCTCGGGCAGGTGAAAGCCTGGGCTGGGGCCTATGTTGCGCAGGATGGCCAGATCGCCAAAGCAAACGGGCGCACCGCAGATACAATCTACATCGTGCGGCAGTGCGAAGACATGGCGAACGCGGCTAGGGGAAAGTGAGCGTTTTGATGTGACCTGGATTGTGACTCCATTGTGCCGCAGTGTGCCGAATGTTGCCGCGCTGTTCCGTTTAACCGTTGACGGGGCGATCGCCAAAACCTACCGGAACCCTAGAAAAGTCAGTGCGCGCCCGTAGCTCAGCTGGATAGAGCACGAGCCTTCTAAGCTTGGGGTCGCAGGTTCGAACCCTGCCGGGCGCGCCAATTGCCTTGCCCGATCTTGCCGATTGCCGTGCCGGAAAGAGGAACGGCCCGAGTTTCTTCCGGCCGTCGGCGTGTATTGCGCTGTCGCCTGGAAGTTGGTCCAGTCGCCGCCGTCGGCAGGAGCGTTTGCTGGCTCCTTGGGGGGAGCCTTGGCGGGCACCACGATCGCCGTGCGCCGGATCCAGGGGGTGAGGAGGGCCGACCGTGAACCTGGAGGCCTGTTCGGTGAGTGTGACGATTTCGCTCGAGAGATTGCGCGCGGCGGCCGAGGTCTGCTCGACCTTCTACACCATGTCCATGGTGCCGACGATGCCGCGATCGACATGCTGCGCCGCGATCGCCGTCGGTCGCGCCATGTTGTAGACGCCCGCGCCGGTAACGCCCGAAAGCAACAGCGCGATGGCGGCAAACGCCAAGGCCACCTTCCTGGCCAATCGCCACGACGTGAAGATCGGAACCATTTTCTGGCAAACCCCTGGAATCAGAAAAATGCGCACCCCAGTCTTGCACTTTTGGATGGGAGTGGCTCGGTCCGGGTCCGATCGGGCAACTGGGCTGGCCTTCGGGACAAGCCGAACCGGAGAATTTTTCCGGTGGGTTTTGCAACTGACTTTGCCCTTGGGCACGGGCAGGTTCAGGGATTTCCCTGAGTTCTTCGCAGGATTACCCGCTTTGCCCCGCATGTAGCCTGCAGGCATTTTCGGCTGCTTCGGCCCTGTGGCAAAGTCGCCCCGGCGAGGTGGCCGCCTGCGGGCTCACGCGCATGTAGTTGAACGAGGGGATCGAGGCAGTGGGAACGAGCGGGCAGATCATGAACGGGTTGGGACGCAGGCGAGGGGTGTTGCTTTGCCTCAGCCTCACGGCCTTTGCCTTGTCGGGCGAGGCTTCGTGGGGGCAGGGGGCGAAGGTCAGCTCGCCCCCCGAACTGGCGCGGCAGATCGACCAGCTCAAGCCGGGCGAATGGGTATGGGCGCCACAAGTCGCGCCCGATGGCCCGGTCCTCGTCTTCGTGGATCTCTCGCACCAGATCGCGGTGGTCTACCGCAACGGCATTCGGATCGGCGCGACCACGGTGTCGACCGGCAAGGAAGGGCACGAGACACCCACCGGTATCTTCACGATCCTTCAGAAGGACGCCAAGCACCGCTCGAGCACCTACAACAACGCCCCTATGCCCTACCAGCAGCGGCTGACCTGGGACGGTATCGCGCTTCACGCCGGCGGATTGCCCGGCTATCCCGAGAGCCACGGCTGCGTGCACCTGCCCTACGAATTCGCGCGCCAGCTTTACTCCGCCACCAACCTCGGCGTCACGGTCGTGGTCGAGGGCAATGCCGCGCAGCACATGGCGACCTCGGCCAACTCGCTGCTATCGCCCTTCGATGCGAGCGGCGGGGGCGTCGACTACCAGCCGCTGGCGAATGGTGAGCAGTTCTCCTGGCATCCCGAGCTTTCAAAATCCGGGCCGGTGTCGATCATCGTCTCCAAGCTCGACCAGCGTATCGTCGTGCTGCGCGGTGGCAAGGAGATCGCGCGCAGCGTGGCCCGGATCAACCCGCGCGACGATGGTTCGCACGTGATCACGCGTATCGTGCGTGAGGGTAAGCCGCGCTGGGTCTACGTGGGCACGACCGGGCATGAGGACGAGCGCGACCGCGAACTGGACGAGGTGGACCTCAACCGCGTCCAGATGCCGGCCGCCTTCTACGCCAAGCTGGACGCGCTGATCGGCCCCGGCACCACCGTGCTGGTCACCAATTCGCGGGTGGGAGCGGGCAAATGGCAGAAGCTGACCGTCGTCGATGCGGTTCCCGCCGACACCAGGCTTGGTGGGTCCTGAGCGCGGATCAGCTTTGCGCAGGTCGTGGATCGCGCGACAGCACCAGGGTCTCGCCGCGCGTGTCGACGCGCAGGGCGAAAAGCGAGGCGATCAGGCCGAGCGATTCCTCGGGGCGGTCGAGCCGGAAGCGCCCGCTGAACGTCAGGGAGGCCATGCCCGGATCGGCCAGGCGAACCGACCGGGGCGTGTAGCGCGCGAGCCGCTCCAGCGCCTGATCGAGGCGCATTGCGTGCGCATCGAGCCAGTTGTCGCGCCAGTCGCTCGCGCTGGACGGATCGAACATCCCCTCCTGTTCGAGCGCGCGGTTGCCCACCAGCACCCATTCGTGCGCGGCTACCGTCCGGTTCGCACCGAAACGCGTGGCGAGGCCGACCCGGCCTTCGAAGACACGCAGTTCGCTGGCCTTCGCCAGGTGATCGACGTTGAAGCGCGTGCCCAGCGCGACCATGCGCGCCTGCGGGGTGAGCACGGTGAAGGGGCGGCGCGTATCATGGCGCACGTCGAAATGCGCCGCGCCCTGCTCGAGGTGGACGGTGCGCCGCTCAGACGAGAAATCGAGCGCGACGCGCGAGGCGGCATCGAGGATCATGGTCGATCCGTCGGGCAATTCCACTTTGCGCCGCGTGCCGATGGCACTGGCGTAGCGCACGTCGTGCGCAGGAGCTCCGCGGGTCAGCCAGTAGGCGCTGAGCGGGATCGCCAGGGCTCCGGCAAGGCCTGCTGCGAGGGCCTCGCGTCGGTTCGTGCGGACAACGCGCGGGAGCCGCATTATGCCGCGTCGAACCCCGGATCGCGGGTTGGGGCGCAGCGAGGGCAGGGGGATATCGGCCGTTTCCCCAGCCTCGATCAGCGCGGTGTCGTTCAGGAGGCGGCGCATTGCAGCGAAGGCATCGGCGTGCGCGGGGTCTTGCGCCAGCCAGGCGGCGAGTTCGCGCCCTTCGTGCGGCGCGAGTTCGTTCAACCGATCGGCCCAGTCGGCGGCGATCTCGTAGATGTCGTCCTGCGCATCAGGCATTTTCGATCTGTCCTTTCGCGGAGGGTTCGAGGTTGTTTTCGAGGCTGCGGGCAAGCTCGGCCATGGCGCGCACGAGGTGTTTCTTGACCGCCTCCAGGCTGAGGTCGAGCTCCTGCGCGATATCCTGTCGCGCCTTGCCTTCGATGTGGCGCAGGCGAAACACCGCGCGGCGGGTGGGCGAGAGCCGCGCCAGTGCGGCGTCGAAGCGGGCGAGGCGCTGGCGGTAATCGAGCACGGTATCGGGCAGCGGGCGGTCGCAGACGAGTTCGAGCGCGTCGAGGTCGATGCTGTCCACTGTCTTGCGGGCCTGGGCGAAGATCACCGAGTCGGCGATGCGGCAGGCGTAGGCCATCGGGTGCTCGATGGTTTGCCGGCGTTCCTGTTCGAGCACGCGGGCCATGGTTTCCTGCAAGACGTCCTCCGTCCGTTCCGGGTCGCGCACGCGCTTGCGGATATATCCCCTGAGGCGTCCGAGACTGCCCAGAAGGGCACCGGAAGCGTGGCTCATCAACATGTCGGGCACCTCGTGGGATGGACCGTGCGGTCCGGCGCTGCGGGGCTCGTGCGAGGTAGAGTGTCGCGGGGCACGAACGGGGACACCATGGATCAGAAAGAACAGCGAAGGCCGGTCGAAACCACGCGGCCCGAACGGGTGCGCGCCAGAAGGCGCTTCGCGTCGCGGTCGGTGTATTCGACGATGGGGGCGTCGGTCAGGTTGCTGGCCTCGAACACCATCTGCATGGCTTTGCCCAGGCGGGCATGGGCGGCGAAGTCGAGCGTCAGGCTCGACTTGACCCAGGTGCCGATGTTGCCGTTCTTGCCTGCGCCGGTGCGGTAGGCGCCGCGATAGGCGGCGGAGAGACGTGCATCCCAGCGCCGCGCCGCGTAATAAAGCGTGGCGTTGCCTGACCAGCGCGAGAGGTCGACCAGGGGCAGGCGTACGGCGTTCTCATCGTAGAACACCTTGGAGCTGCCCTCTGCATACGTGACATTGGACTGGATACCGAGCCGGTCGAGCGGCGCGGGGAGAAAGGCGAGGTCGCGCTGCACGGCAATCTCTGCGCCGGTGATCCCCGCGCCCGAGACATTGACCGGGCGCACGACATTGTATTGCGCGCTCGCATCGACCCCGGGATAGAGGAAACCGGCTGGAAAGCCCGTCTCGGCATATGTCATCACGCGCGTCTGGGTGGTGATGAAGGAGTCGATCTTCTTGTAGAAGAGAGCCACCGAGGCGAAGCCCTCGCGGCCCCAGTAACGCTCGATCGCAAGGTCGAGCGCGGTCGCGCGCATGGGTTCGAGCGAGGGGTTTCCGGTCTCGATCGTGCCTCCGAACGGGGTGGAATCGATCGCCGCCGCTGCGCGCAGGTCGGCGACGTCGGGGCGGCTGAAATTGCGGCTGGCCGCCAGCCGCAGGCGCACGTCGGGCGCCAGGTCTGCACGCAGTTGCAAGGAGGGCAGCCAGGCCGTGAAGCGGCTGGTCTGCGCGCGCGCGAGGAGCACACTGGCCAGCGTGTCCGTGTCGGCGTCGTTGGCGGCATCGCCCTGCGAGCTCGTGTCGAGGCGCACGTACTGGACGCCGAGTTCGCCCGCGACCGGCAGCAGGCCGAGAGCCCCCTCGAAATGCGCGAGCGCGAAGCCGGCATAGCTGTTCTCGCGAATGCGGTAGGCCGAGCCGGGCTGGTCGTAGGCAGCGGACAATGCGCGCTCCTGACCGGTCGCAGCGAACGTCGCATCGACGTCGGCGACGATGTAGGAGGCAAGACTGGCGCCTTCGAACAGTAGGGGCACGGCGAGGGCGCCTTGCGTTTGCGTGTCATAGGTCGCGGTGAAGCGGCGCTCGTAGCCGTCGTTGACGTAGCGGCGGTAGTTGGCGCCGAAGCGCAGTTCGAGACCGGGTGCAACGTTCCGGATCACGCTCACCCGCGCGCCGGCGTAGCTGTTGACGATCGAGTCCTCGCGCGTGTCGGCGCGCATCAGCGACCAGTTCGCGGGGTCGGTTATGTCGAAGCCATAGGTGTTCGCAGGATGCTTGCCGGTCGCGACATACGCGAAGTCCCGGATGGTCGATTCGAGGAAGACCTTGTCGAACACCGGCTCCTCGAAATCCGAGCGCGAGACGCCTGCGCGCGCCTCGAGGCGCGTCGCATCGCCCAGCGGCCATTCGAGCGCGAACACGGCCTGGTCGAACTCGGTATGGTCCTCGGTCTGCTTCGCCTCGGTGCGCATGTCGATACCGCTGAAATCGGCCGCGACGATGGTGTCGCCCACGATTGTCACCGCGTTGAGGACTTGCGTGCCGTCCACGGTGTCATCGGTCAGACCGTTGGTGCCGGCGGCGGCGATCGAGAATTCGCGGCGGTGGTTGGAGAGCCGGGCGTGGACGAGGTCGAGCGTCAGGTGACGGCCATCGTCGCCCCGGTACTCGAGCGAGCCGACGATGTTTGCCCGCTCGGACCGGTTGGTCCAGGTCGAATAGCTCTGCGCGCGCGACATGTAGACCGGATCGCCCGTACCTCTCAGCCGCGCAGCGTCGTCCTCGCTCACGCCCGGCCCGATATTGTCCGTGCCGAAAGTTACCGGGACCCAGTCCCAGTTGCGATAGCCGTACTCGCTGACCTCGCTGCGCCCCCAGCTTCCCGCGATGAGCAGGCCCCATTCCCCGCCGCGCCGTGCGAACTCGCCGGTCAGTTGGGGGTCGAGCCCCTTGCCGTTGCCCCGGCTGCGCAGCTTGCCCGAGGCAAGCGTGATGTCCCCAGAGCGGTCGAACGGGTGCAGGGTGGTGAGCGCGACCGTGCCACCGATCCCGCCCGCATCTTCGTCGGAAAGCCAGGTCTTGCGGACCGACACCGCGGAGAACAGGCCCGCGTCGAACACCGAATAGTCGAAGCGGCGGTTGCGGCTCGCCGAGCCCCGGTTGTCCATGCCCGAGGCGGTGGTGGCGAGCGTCTCCATGCCGTTGAGCGTGGTACGCGTGAACAGGGGGCCAAGCCCGCGCAAGGAGATCTGCCGGCCTTCGCCGTTGTCGCGGCTGATGGCGACGCCGGGCAGGCGTTGCAGTGCATCGGCGGCGTTGCGGTCGGGGAAGGCGGCGATGTCCTCGGCGCGGGTGACCTCGAGCAGTGCACGCGCCGCGTGCTTGGCGCCGACCGAGCCGCGCAGGCTCTCGCGGTAACCCGTCACCACGATCGGGAGGGCGGGCGGAGCTGGCGTTGACGGGCTGGATGCGGGGAGCGCGGTTTGGGCAGGTGGTTCGCTCCGCCTGCTCGGCGCTGGGGGCAAGGCGGGGCTCGGGGTCACGACGAAGCCGCCCGGCAACCGGCGTACGGTGACCGGCAGTCCCGAGGTGATGCGCGCAAGGGCCTCGTCGATCCGGTAGCGGCCCTTGAGGGTGGCGGCCGCTGCCATGTCCGGGGGCAGCGAGGTGACGATCTGGATGCCGCTGCGGCGCGAGAGCTGGTCGAGCATGTCGACCAGCGAGCCGCGCTCGATGGCGAGCGAAAGGCGTGCATCGCTCTGGCGGGCCCCGGCCTCGCCCGGCGCCAGGACGGCAAGGGTGCCGAGGGCGATCAGGCCGACGACGAGGCTGTGGCAGGACTTGGGAAACACGCGGGAGACGCCCTTTCGAGCGGGCGGCTATCAGCGCGTGATGACAGATGTGTGACTGCCCCGGATGGCAAGCGATTGCGGGACGGCAGGCTGGCTGCCGCCCCGCGATCAAGGGTTCGAGGATCAGAATTCGACGCGCAAGCCGCCCATGATCGTCCGTCCCGAACGGGTGTAGACGTAGAGGCGCTTGGATGTGTCGGAGTACTGCTTTTCGGCCTGGTTGGTCAGGTTCACGCCGTCGAGCGTGAACTGGACGTGGTCGGTGATCTTGTAGTGCGCCGACATGTCGACGTAGACCGTGGCGGCGTAGCCCGAGAGATCCTGGTCGACGACCGTCGCACCGTTGACCGTGGTGGTGATCGGCGCGGCGCTGTAGACGTAGCTCGAGCGGTAGTTGGCCGATCCGCGGATGTCGAACTTGGCATCGGCGTAGTACAGCGTCAGGTTGCCGTTGTACTTGCTCAGGCCCTCGAGCGTGGTCTTGGCGGCGATGTCACCATAGATCTCGCGGTAGTCGTATTGCGAGTTCACGTAGGTGAAGTTCGCCGAGGCCCCGAAGTGGTCGAACGGGGCGGGCAGGAAGCTGAAGTCGCTCTGCGCGGCCAGTTCCAGGCCCCACAGGTCGGTCTTGCCCAGGTTGATCGGGCGCGAATAGCTCGAGACCACGGTATCGGCGGTCAGGCCGTCCATGAGGTCGGTCGACAGGCCGGTGTCGCCGTAGGCGACATTGTAGACGGTCTGTGTGGCGATGAACCCGTCGAGCGTCTTGTAGAACAGCGCGCCGGTGATCGAGCCGTGGTTGCCGAGGTAGTACTCGATCGAGAGATCGAGGTCGGTCGACTTGTAGGGCTTGAGGTTGGGATTGCCGGTCGAGACCGAGACTTCGCCGTTGTCGCCGCTGGTGACGGTGCCGTTGACGGCGAGCGAGCTCAGCGTGGGGCGGTTGATGTTGCGCGCGGCGGCGGCACGCACCACCAGCTTGTCGGTGAGATCGAAGATCAGGTTGGCGGCGGGCAGGAAGCCCTGGTAGCTCGAGTTCCCGGTGATCGTGCTCGAGACCCCGTCGACGGTGCCCACGCCCACCGAGTCGATGCCGGTGTGGTAGAAGCGTCCGCCGATGTTGCCGCGGAACGGCACCGAACCCAGCATGTGGTTCCAGTCGTACTGCGCGTAGAGCGCCCAGGTGCGCTCCTCGACGGCGTAGTCGCTGCCCCGGTTGGTGAGGTAGTCGCTGCGATCGATGCCGAGAGCGCTCAGCGCCTGGTCATAATCGACGATCAGCCACGACTGGCCCGGATAGCCGTTGTAGACCTTGTAGTAGTCCGAGATGTCCGAACTGACCGAGCCGGACTTGAAGCTGAAAAGCAGCACGTCGTCGGCGGTCAGCGTGTAGCCGCTGTTCTTGAAGCGGCGCCATTCGCCGCCCAGGCTCAGCTTGTCGTCGGGCGAGAACGCGTACTCGAAGCTGGTGCGGGCGGTGTCGATCGCGGAATCCTGGTAGGATGCGCTCATGTCGATTTCGTGCGCGTGATAGTTGGCCGGATCGGTCGTGTCCCAGCCGTATGTGTTTGTCATCCCGTAAGTGCCGGTGTACCGGGTGGTGACGTCGCCATAGGCCTCGAGGTAGAACTTGTCGCTCACCGGCATGTCGTAGCTCGACCGCTCGATGCCGCCCAGGAACCGGAAGGTGAGCTTTTCGGTGAGCGCTGTGTCGCCGTTCAGGACCAGTTGCTTGAAGGTGTTGCTGGTCTTCTGGGTGCGCGTCTCGGTCGAAGTCTGCGCGCCCGAGACGTCGAGGTAGGTAACCTCGTTCTCGTCGTTCCATTCGATCGCGTTGATCGTCGAGGCAGGGTAGGTGACGCCCGCGAAAGTCTGCGCGCCGCCGAGCCAGGTCGAGCCGCCCGAACCGCGCGAGGCGAGATGCGTCTCGAAGCGGTCGGCCTTGAACTTGCCGTAGAGGCCATCAAGCGTCAGGTGCGTGCTGTCCCCCGGATTCCACTGGATCGAAGTGGTGATGCCCAGGCGATCCTGCGTCGAATCCCAGACCGAGAGACGGTTGCCGCGCGCGAAGCGCAGCGTGCCCGAATTGATCTTCTCCTGCTCTTCCTCGGTCAGGCCCGAAATGTCCGAACCGTTGGCACCGTTGGTGCGCCAGCGGTAGGTGTCGTGGCCTTGTTCGCGGGTCTGGCGGTGGTTGTAGGCGGCCGAGACGAGAATGCCGAAGTCCCCCCAGTTCTTCGAGACGAGCCCGGTCAGGCGCGGCTGGAAGTCCTTGGTCGCGCTGTTGGTGCCGCCGTTGGCCGAGAAGGCGATCTTGTCGCCGTCGTAGTCGAGCGGGCGCGCGGTAAAGAGGCCCACGGTGCCGGCAAGCCCGCCTTCGGTCTGGTCGGCCGAGTAGGACTTGCGGACGTCGACGCGGTTGAACAGTTCGGCGGCGAAGATGTTGAAGTCGAAGGCGCGGTCGCGCGTGCCTTGGCCGCGGCTGTCCTGCGGACTGTCGACGTTGCCGAGCACTTCCATCCCGTTCAGCTGGACGCGGGTGAAATCGGGGCCGAGGCCGCGCAGCGAGATGCGGCGGCCTTCGCCCGCTTCGCGGTTGATCGCGATGCCGGGCAGGCGCTGCAGCGCTTCGGCGAGGTTGAGATCGGGGAAGGCGGCGATGTCGTCGGCGACGATCGAATCCTGGATGATCGTGGCGCTCCGCTTCACGTCCTGCGCCTTCAGGAGGCTGGCGCGGTAGCCGGTGACGACGATGCTTTCGCCCTCACCCTGCGGCGCGCCTGCGTCGGACGCGCTGGCCTCGTCGCTGGCCGCGAAGGCGGGCTGGGCCGCGCAGAACGCGAGCGCGGTGGTGATTAGCCAGAGGCTGCGGGACTTCGACATTGCTAAGGTGCTCCCCGATCCATCGGTAAGGATCCGGCCCGTTGCGGAATTGCCTTGGGCCTTCGCACGGGGAGAGCGGACGCGGGATCGATCGGGGACAGATTTTTTTAATGATACTTTTGCGAATATTTCATGGCATTTTTGTTACGGTGATCTGTAAAAGTAATGTTCTGAATATTGATCTTATCTGTATTTTGATATTGTTCGGTTCAAGTGGGTGTGGGTGGGCCCTTCACGTCTCGCCGCCAATGTTTTCAAGGCTTTCTTCCGGGCTCAGGATGTGGCGCCAGATAAGCGCTCCGATCACGCCGCCCGCGAGCGGAGCGAGCCAGAAAAGCCAGAGCTGTCCCATCGCGGCGGTTTCGGCAAATAGCGCGACGCCGGTCGAGCGGGCGGGATTTACCGAGGTATTGGTGACGGGGATCGACACGAGGTGGATCAGCGTGAGCGCCAGGCCGATGGCGATCGGCGCGAACCCGCCCGGAACCGCGCTTGAGGTCGCGCCGAGGATGACGATGAGGAACCCGGCCGTCAGCACCACCTCGATCAGCAGCGCAGCGGGCAGGGCATAGCCGCCGGGCGAAAGTGCGCCGTAGCCGTTGGTGGCGAAGGCCCCGGGCGTGAAGCTGGGCTGGCCGCAGGCGATCGCATAGAGCACGGCTGCTGCGGCGACCGAGCCGACCACTTGCGCCACCCAGTAGGGCACAAGGTCCTTCCAGGCAAAGCGCCCGGCGACCGCGAGGCCAAGCGAGACGGCCGGATTGAAGTGCCCGCCCGAAATGCCGCCCACCGCATAAGCCATGGTCAGCACGGTCAGCCCGAAGGCGAGCGCCACCCCGGCAAAGCCGATCCCGAGATCGGGGAAGCCGGCGGCCAGCACCGCCGACCCGCATCCGCCGAAGACAAGCCAGAACGTGCCGACGAATTCGGCGCCCAAACTGCGTACCATGCTGAGGCTCTCCACCAGTGAAGGCGATGGGCGTAGCGCAAGGGCAAATGGAGGTATCTCATGTATAATCCCTAGGGGGCCATGCGGAATATACGCAGGGCCTCACCTCGCGCATGTCATGGATCGCGCCATAGCCCTTGTTCGGGGTACTCAGGTGTCGTGCGCCGGATCAACAGGGTTTGCCGCAATGGCCCCTTGCAGTCGCGAAGTGCCATGGATGGGGTGGGTGGACACGAAAGCTGTAGACCTGTGCCGGAAAGTGGCGAGGGCCTCGCTCCGGTTTGTCGCTTGTGGCGTCCGGAATTCGGGTGTTAACTCGGGTGCCAGAGCAAATCGGGCGTGTCGGCGCCGGGACGGGGATAGGCCGGAACCAGACTAGGAGATGATGCGATGAACGACATGGCAGGCAAGCCGGGCAAGTGCCCGGTGGTGCATGGCGGGATGACGGCTTCGGGTACGTCGAACACGGATTGGTGGCCGCAGGGGCTCAATCTGGGCATTCTCCACCAGCACGACACCAAGACCGACCCGATGAGCAAGGGCTTCGCCTATCGCGAGGCACTCAAGGAGCTCGACATCGAGGCGCTCAAGACCGACATGCGCGCGCTGATGACCGACAGCCAGATCTGGTGGCCGGCCGACTGGGGCCACTACGGCGGCCTGATGATCCGCATGGCGTGGCACTCGGCGGGCTCCTACCGCATCGCCGACGGGCGCGGGGGCGGCAATACCGGCAACCAGCGCTTCGCGCCGCTCAATTCCTGGCCCGACAACGTCAGCCTCGACAAGGCGCGGCGCCTGCTCTGGCCACTCAAGAAGAAGTACGGCAACGCCGTCAGCTGGGCGGACCTCATCATCCTGGCGGGCACGATCGCCTACGAGACGATGGGCCTGGAGACTTTCGGCTTCGGCTTCGGACGCGCCGACATCTGGGCGCCCGAGATCGACACCTACTGGGGCAGCGAGAAGGAGTGGCTGGCGCCGAGCGGCGGCGAGGGCAGCCGATATTCCGGCGAGCGTGACCTCGCCAACCCGCTCGCGGCGGTCATGATGGGCCTCATCTACGTCAACCCCGAAGGGGTCGACGGCGTTTCCGATCCGCTCAAGACGGCGGCGGACATGCGCGTCACCTTCGCGCGCATGGCGATGAACGATGAGGAGACGGCGGCGCTTACCGCAGGCGGGCACACCGTGGGCAAGTGCCACGGCAACGGCGATGCCAGCACGCTGGGGCCCGATCCCGAAGCCGCCGGAGTCGAGGCGCAGGGCTTCGGCTGGGTCAATCCGGGGCGCACCGGGATGGGGCCGGATACCGTGACGAGCGGCATCGAGGGCGCCTGGACGACGAACCCCACGGTCTTCGACATGGGCTATTTCGACATGCTCTTCGATCACGACTGGGAGCTCAGGAAGAGCCCGGCGGGCGCCTCGCAGTGGGAGCCGGTCGCGATTGCGGAGGAGGACCGCCCGGTCGACGTCGAGAACCCGGAAATCCGGCACAATCCGATCATGACCGATGCCGACATGGCGCTCAAGATGGACCCGACCTACCGGGCCATCATGGAGGGTTTCCGCGCCGATCCGGAGCGCTTCAGGGACACTTTCGCGCGCGCCTGGTTCAAGCTGACCCATCGCGACATGGGGCCCAAGGTCCGCTATGTCGGGCCCGATGTCCCGGCCGAGGACCTGATCTGGCAGGACCCGGTGCCGGCAGGCCCGACCGGCTACGACGTGGCCGGGCTCAAGGCCGCGATCGCGGCAAGCGGACTTTCCGTCGGCGACATGGTGGCGACCGCCTGGGACAGCGCGCGGACCTGGCGTGGCTCGGACTTGCGCGGCGGGGCCAACGGCGCGCGAATCCGGCTGGCCCCGATGAAGGACTGGGCGGGCAACGAGCCCGAGCGCCTGGCGCGGGTGCTGGGCGTGCTCGAACCGCTCGCCGCTTCGGCAGGCGCAAGCCTGGCCGATGCGATCGTGCTCGCGGGGAACGTGGGTGTCGAGAAGGCGGCGAGCGCGGCGGGCTTCCCGACCGAGGTGCCTTTCGCGCCCGGGCGCGGTGATGCCAGCGCCGAGATGACCGACGTGGAGAGCTTCGAGCCGCTCGAGCCGATCCACGACGGCTATCGCAACTGGCTCAAGGATGACTATGTCGTGAGCCCGGCCGAACTCATGCTCGATCGCACCCAGCTCATGGGGCTGACGGCGGTGGAAATGACGGTCCTGCTGGGCGGCATGCGCATGCTGGGAACGAACCATGGCGGCAGCAAGCTGGGTGTCTTCACGGCGAACGAGGGCGCGCTCAGCACCGACTTCTTCGTCAACCTGGTCGACATGAGCAACCGCTGGAGCAAGCTCGACGACGGCAGTTACGCGGTCATCGATCGCGCTTCGGGCGAGACCAGATGGACCGCGAGCGAGCTCGACCTGACCTTCGGGGCCAATTCGGTCCTGCGCGCCTACGCCGAGGTCTATGCCCAGGACGACAACCAGAAGAAGTTCGTGGAGGACTTCGTCGCCGCCTGGACCAAGGTCATGAACGCGGACCGCTTCGACCTCGCCTGAGGCGACGGGAGGGCGCCAAAAGAAAAGGGCCGCATCGCTGCGGCCCTTTTCGTTTATCAAGGCGGCGCGCGCTCAGTCGACGAAGGCGCGCTCGATCACGAAGTCACCCGGCTTCGAATTCGAGCCTTCGGTGAAGCCGATGCTCTCGAGGTAGTGGGCCTGGCCCTTGATCATGTCCATCGAGCCGCACAGCATGATGCGGTCGGTCTCGGGGTTGAGCTTGGCATCGCCCTCGAGGCCCTCGAACAGGCGTCCGCTCTCGATGATGTCGCCGATGCGGCCCTTGGTGTGGAAGTCCTCGCGCGTGACGGTGGGCACGTAGTGGAACTTGTCCACCGCGTCCTCACCCACGAGCGGATCTTCGGCAAGACGCGCTTCGAGCATCTCGCGGTAGGCAAGGTCGCTCACCTGGCGCACGCCGTGCACGCAGATCACCTGGTCGAACATCGAGTAGACGTCGGGATCGCGCGCGAGCGACATGAAGGGAGCAAGGCCCGTGCCGGTCGAGAAGAAGAACAGACGCTTGCCGGGCAGCAGCGCGTCGGTGACGAGCGTGCCCACGGGCTTGCGGCCGAGGTAGATCTGGTCGCCCGGCTGGATCTTCTGGAGGCGCGAGGTCAGCGGGCCGTCCTGGACCTTGATCGAGAGGAACTCGAGTTCCTCGTCCCACGAGGGGCTTGCGACCGAGTAGGCGCGCAGCAGCGGGCGGCCGTTGTCGCCCATCAGGCCGATCATGATGAATTCGCCCGAGCGGAAGCGGAACGAGGCCGGACGCGTGATCTTGAAACTGAACAGGCGGTCGTTCCAGTGATGCACCGAGTTGACCGTTTCGACGGTCAGGGCCGCGGTGGGTTCCAGGACCGTGGCTTCGGCAGTGGGCTGGGTCATCGTCTCAAGTTCCTTGGTAGGCGAAATCGGCAGTCTGGACTCGTGCCGGCAACCGGCGGGCCGAACCTGCAGGGTTGCGCGGTTTCGGTGCGGAAGCAGGCCCGGTATGATCGCAGGCCTCGCGGCAGCGTGTCACGATCCAAGTTTGTGTCGTGCGTCAAGCGCAACTTGGCCTCGGGGTCAAGCGCTTGTGCCCGCAGAGGGCATCGAAAATTGCTTGGCGGCCCCAAACCTTTTCTACCATCGTGATATTTTATTTATGTAAATCAGTTAATTATGTCCATTTTGCCGTAGCGATCGTCGCTATGGCCTCAGTCCGGACCCATGCCCGGGAACCCGTCAAATCGACTGCGCGAGCGGCCTGACTTGCGAATCATTCGCAACTTTGCGGCATCTCGGGAGCGAAGCTGCCCGCCTCGGCGGGGGGCCAGCACGGACCGAGCGCGCTGGGCGGAGCCGCGATGGCGCGGTCCTGCACACCATCCAGCCAGCCGCGCAGCAATTGCGCCACGTCGCCCGCCTCGCGCGTGGCAAAGCCGTGGCCCCAGCCCGGTGCATCGAGCATGGTGATGTGTGGGGAAAGGTGGCGCGCAGGTTCGGTCTGCGCCGCGAGATCATCGCCGGTCTTGAGGATCAGCGCGGGATGGGCCAGCGTGCGCAGCGCTGCTTCGAGGTCGTAGTCGAAGGCCGCCGCGTGGCCCCACCAGGCATTCGCCCCCCCGGTGGTGGCTTCCTCGAAATGTTCGGCCACCTCCTCGAGGCTCATGCCGGGGCGTCGGTAGTGGTGGACGAAGCCGCGCCAGCGCCGGGCGAGATGTTCGCCATCTTCGCGTGGCGCCTTGGGGCCGTAGTAGGCCCGGAACGTCGCGCGTTCCTCGGGCGTGAAGATCGGCGCGCCGACCAGAACCAGCCGGCCGATGCGTTCGGGAAAGCGCGCGGCGAGCGCCGTCGCGGTCAGCGAGCCGGTGTGATAGCCCATGACGTCATAGGGGGTGCCGGGCGCCAGCGCCTCCATCGCCTCGGCCAGGGCATCGGCGTAGTCCTCGATCGAGGGCAGGCAAGGCGGTGCGTCGGACTGTCCGTAGCCCGGTGTGTCGAACGCGGCGGCGAGGCGATCCTGACCCATCTCGCCCACGAGCCGTTCGAAGATATGCCCCGTCATCGGGCTCATGTGGATGAAAAGGATCGCGCGGGCGTCCGGCGCATCCGTCGGCCGTGCGATGCGGCCATGGACTTGTCCGTAACGACCATCGAGATAGCGACGGCGCGGTCTTTGCATCGGGCGTTTCCTTCGCGAAGCTCAGGCCGGATCGGGCTCGATCACCATCGAATAGGTGAAGGCCTCGCCCGGGTGGTAGCTGTTGGTTATCTCGAAGGGCACGCCTTCGCTGTCGTGGTAGATGCGCACGATGCGCAGGCAGGGCGTGCGGCGTGGGATCTGCAGCGCCTTGGCCATCGGCGTGCTGGCGGGCACCGCCGCGATTTCCTGCATGACCCGGCCGACCGTGAACTGGCCATGGCGTTCAAGCTGCCGGAACAGCGCGAGCGTGGTGAGGTCGACCTTGTCGAGCAAGGGCGCAAGGTCGGGGCGGACATAGGCCTCGATCGCGGCCACCGGGCTGTCGTCGCCGCCGCCTTGCGTGCGCAGTCCGCGCAGGCGGGCCCAGCGGCTCTTGTGCAAGGCCTCGTGCCGCGGGTCGACGAAAGCGGCGAGGCTGCGTGGCAGCAGGCAGAAGCCATCGGGTGCCAGCGCGGTGCGCGCGTCGCGTGCGTACTGGCGCGTTTCGTCGAGGCTGGTGAAGGCCTGGAAGCGCGCACTCGAACGGACGGCGGGGGGCTCGACGAGGGTGCCCGAGCCACGCCGGCGCGAAATCAGCCGCTCGCCCTGCAGGCAGCGCAAGGCTTCGCGCACCGTGAAGCGACTGACGCCGTAATGCTCACATAGCGCGCTTTCGGTCGGAAACGCGGTATTCCCGTCGAAACGACCGGCGAGGATCGCCTGGCGCAATTCGTCCGCCAATTGCTCGTATCGTGGCGCTTGCCTGCTGTTCACGGATACTCCCCTGTCGACCCGTCTTGCCGATCATCGGCGAAAAGGGAGGCCCGGCAAAGCCCCCCCTGCGCCTGCGATGCCCCCCGGGCGCGCCTTCGTTAGATGGCCTGGCGCGCCAGGGCCCATTCGCGCGCGGCGGTGCTGCGCAGGAGCGCGCGGTGCTCGATGCGCAGGCGTTCGGGATCGAGCGCCTCGGGGGCGAAGTCGACGGCGGTTTCGGGCCCGACCTCGTACCAGGGCGCGAACATCTTGCCCGCGCGCACGATCGACCAGCCGCGCGTCAGATAGGCGCCGAAGCGATCGGGGGCGAGCGTGGGGAAAAGCGTATCGGGATCGCCGAGCGGGGCTGGCTCGAACACCGCTTCGCCGCAGCCAAGGGCCGTGCGTGCGGCTTCGATGACGGCGAGCCAGGGGGCGGGATCGCTCGGCGGCGCGCCCTGCCAGCCATCCGAGAGCCCGTGCCCGGGCAGATCGATGGCGCAGGCCTCACGCGTGTCGAGCAGTTCGAGCGAGCTGCCGGGTGCGTGGATGGTCAGCGCCTTGCCCTGCTGAGCCGCGCCGCGCCAGTGCAGGCGCCCGGTGAAGGCCTTGGTCGTCACCGTGATGAACCCCTCGTCGGCGCATTCGCCCAGCGCTTCGGGCGCGGGGCAGGCGTATCGACCCAGATGGGCGATGTGCGCCGCCTGCTGGTCGGCGGGCGTCGCCACCTTGCGTGCGTCCCACAAGGGGGGCAGCGCGGGAAGGCGGTCGATGTGCTCGTAGAGCACGTCGGCGGCGTAGGCGAGGATCAGCACGGGGCGCGTTTCGGCCTCGGGGCCGGGGACCTCGCGCGGGGCGCGCAGCACCGCGCCGTAGCCCACGCGGTAGGCGTCGCCCGAATCGAGCATTTCGCGCACCACCGCGTCGACCCGCGCCGGCTCATCGTGCGCGACCGAGATGCGCGCTTGCTTGCGGGTGTCGAACCAGGGAAAGAACCAGGTCTGTTCGAGGATGCGGTTCCACAGCCAGGTGAGGTGCTCGCCATAGCCACTCGGCTGGAAGGCGGGCAGGTAGCTTGCCGAGAACGCCTTGCTCTCCTCCTCGGTCCAGATCGCGTAGCCGCCGATGGCGAGCGCGGTGAAGCGCTGCGGCGCTCGGGCAAGTGTGTTGACGAGGATCGTTCCGCCCGAATGGAAGCCGTAGGCGGCGACCTTCTCGAGCCCGAGCGCATCGAGCAGGCCGACGAGCGCGTCGGAGAAGTCGTCGATTGTCGCATCGGCCCGGGGCAGTGGGTCGGACTGGCCGAAGCCGGGCGTGTCGGGGGCGATGCAGGTGAAATTGGCGCCCCACTGGTGCATCAGGCCCTCGTACTCGGTCGAGGAGCGCGGGCTCTGGTGGATCATGAGCACCACGGGGCCGCTGCCGCACTTGCGGTAATGCACGCGGCGGGTGCCGACGTCGACGAAATGGCGCGAAATTTCCATGGCTGCTGGTCTTCCGGTTGACGTGTGATGGAGAGGTGGGCGTCAGGCTGCGGCAGGCGTGCCGAGCGGGCCGCCCTCGAGTTCGACGAGCTCGAAGACGGATGCGAGGTAGCCCTGCGCCTCGCCCTTGACGTAGAGGCCGTCGCCGTCGCGGCTGAGCCACATGTCGTAGGGTGGATGGTCGTTGACGATGCCGCGCAGGGCCACGCGGTTACAAGTGAAGGTGCCGGCGGGGACGCTCACCTCTTCCACGCCGAGGAATTCGAAGCCCGAAGTCGTGGTGCACAGGCTCGGACCGGTCGCGCCCAGGTGATGCAGGCTGTGCATCAGGTTGCGGCCCTTGAACTCGATGTGGCCGGGCCCCTTCTCGAAAGGGAACGTGGCGGCCAGCCAGCCGTCGGACTGCACCGCGTGGAGCCCGAAGCCGCGCATCGGACGCTCGATCGCGATCGACTGGCTGACGCGTCCGAGATCGCGCGAGTAACTTTCGCAGGTCGCCTCGGTGTCGGTGAAGCGGAACCAGCCGCTGCCGGTGAGTTCGCCCTTGTTCATGATCCGCACGTAGGCTTCGGCGGGGTGGAAATCGGCGTGAACCGAGACCACGCTGTCGCGCACGACGTCCTCGCCCGCGACCGCCATTTCGCAGTGCGCGGAAAGGGTGCGCATGCCGTCGCGGCCCAGCGTCATGTCCCAGTCCTCGAAGCCCCAGGGAAGCGTCTCGTCGGCGCGGCGATAGGCGATGCGGCCGCGGCGCCGGGGCAGGGGGGAGAAAGAGGGGGCGAACGACGCCGTGCCGGTTTCACGATGTGACGGGTTCATCGGCAAATGTCCTCTCGTCTTGCCCGCGTGGGCGCTGTCCCAAGTTGTCCGTTGAGGTCTGCATGGCGCCCTTCGCTATCCACCAGTCGGACAGCCGATGGCAGGTGCGCTGTCCACGGCTCTACCTGCGATATGTCTGGACAAATCGCAGGCTGTCAAGCGTTGAGGACGCGGATTTTCAAGCCGGTGAGATGGAATTCGTCAACGTAGAATAACCATCAAAATGCTTTTTAATCAGCATGATGATGGTTTGATTGAGGTGATTCGTCGATCGATTTTTAGATTTGTAATGGCATTATATCAAAAATGTCAAGTGTCGCCATTTCGTGCTTGACAGGGAGGCCCGGCAAACGAACTTTGTAGGGGTGATCGTGTATTCGGCTCGGCAGAAGATCGGGCAGGGGTCACGCGGAGGGCTACCCGGATCCGGTGGGCTTTCCCGGACGGTCCGCATTTCGCGGTCGTGCAACACGAAGGGATGGAAAATGAGGAAATCAGTACTGACGGCCACGACGGCGCTCTGCGGATTTTTCGCCCTGGCCGCGCCGGCCCTCGCCCAGGAAACCGAGACCGGGGGTGCCAACAAGCCGGCATCCCAGCTTTCCGAGATCGTCGTTACCGCGCAGCGCCGCGAGGAAAGCGCGCAGACCGTTCCCATTGCGATCACCGCGATTTCGGGCGCCGAACTCGACGCGCGCGGCGTCTCCAGCGCGCTCGACGTCGTCCAGTACATTCCCAACATGGTCGGGATGAACAACACCGGCCTGGGCTCGTCGAACACTTATTACATCCGTGGCCTGGGTAGCACGGAATCGATCGCGACTTTCGATCCGCCGGTCGGTACCTACATCGACGACGTCTATCTCAGCCGCCAGGGCGCGAACAACCTCAGCCTGTTCGACGTCGACCGCATCGAGGTGCTGCGCGGGCCGCAGGGTACGCTGTTCGGCCGCAACACCACGGGCGGCGCGGTCTCGGTGCACATGGCCGAGCCCACTTTCGACGGCATCGGCGGCTTTGCCGAAGCCGGATACGGCACCTATCACAAGAAGCTGCTGCGCGGCTCGATCAACATTCCGCTTTCGGACACCTTCGCGGCCAAGGTCTCGGGCTACTGGCAGAACGACGACGGCTATGTGAAGGACGTCACGACCGGCGAACGCCTCAACGACGGCGATGGCTGGGGCGCACGTCTCGCGCTGAAGGGTGAGCTCAGCGATTCGGTGACCTGGAATTTCGGCTACACCCACGTGGTCGACAATTCGGAGAATGTGCTCAACTTCACCTGCAATCCCGACGACACAACCGAGTGCGACGGGCGCTATGCGACCACCGGTTTCAGCAAGACTGCGACCAGCCAGTTCGCAGACCTCGGCGTGAAGGGCGCCAAGGCCTACTACGGCAACGGCAACCACGCGGTCTCGAACCTGATCACCAACAAGGTCGCGATCGATCTCGCGCCCTCGACCCGGCTGGAACTGATCACCGGCTACGTGCGCCAGAACCAGCAGTACGGCCTCGACTTCTACGATGGCCGTGCGGCCCCCTCGACTTCGAACCCCTATCCGGCAGTCGCGGGCAATTCCAACGGCGGCTACATCCTCCTCAACGACAACTGGTCCGACCAGTTCAGCCAGGAAGTGAAGCTCAACGGTTCGGCCTTCGGCGGCTTCCTCGACTACGTCGCGGGTGTCTACTACATGAAGGAGGACAACTCGACGAACGGTGCGGCGATCTACTCCGGCTACCTGCTGCAGGATTCGATCACCCGCAATTCGACCGAGACTGTCGCCGGCTATGCCCAGGGTGACCTGAACGTCACCGACAAGCTCAAGTTGACCGCCGGTATCCGCTGGACCGACGAGGTCAAGAAGGTGGGCATTTCGGACCTGCGCGACTCGTGCGCGTCGGGCGGCACGAACTGCCTGACGACCGCGAACCTCGTCGCCAACGGCATTCCCACCAAGCTGACGACCAAGATGTGGACGCCGCGCTTCGCGGTGAACTACCAGGCCAATCAGGACGTGCTGCTCTACGCCAGCGCGACGCGTGGTTTCCGTTCGGGTGGCTGGTCGGCCCGCGCGACGACGCCCGACGCGTTCCTGCCCTTCGGTCCCGAGAAGGTCTGGTCCTACGAGGCGGGCATCAAGTCGCAGTGGTTCGACAACCACGTCCGCGCCAACCTCACCTTCTACTGGGAGGACGTGAGCGACCTGCAGACCCCGGCCGGCTACGTCACGTCGACCGGCTCGCTGACCTTCATCACGCGCAACTTCGCCGACTACCGCAACCGCGGCGTCGAGGCCGAGTTCGAGGTCATGCCGGTCGCCGGCCTCAACCTGCACTTCAGCGGCGGTTACCAGGACGACAAGTACATCATCGATCGCAACGCGGCGACTTACGACGAATACGGCGTGATGTCGGTGGCGGCGCAACAGGCCTCGTGCCTGGCGGGCACCGCCGCCAACTGCGGCAAGGGCATCGTCGCCCCCGACGGCTCGATCGCGACGCCGGTGCGCACGCCCGACTGGACGCTGGCGATGGGCGCCAACTACGAGATTCCGCTCGGCAATCTCTCGCTGGTGCCCTCGGTCGACGCGACCTGGCGCTCCGCGATGGAAGTGCAGACCTCGAACGTGACGATCTACTACGACCAGGATACCTCGACCGGCACCTACAGCGCGGCGGGCAATACCTATGTCGTGGGCTCGCGTGTCGACCCGCTGTGGATGTTCAACGCCGGCCTTGCGCTCAACGGTCCGGACAAGGCCTGGCAGATTTCGGTCAATTGCCAGAACTGCACGAACAAGGTCTATGGTCAGAGCTATCTGGGCTACACCTACATCAATCCGCCGCGCACGGTCATGGCCAAGCTGCGGTACAATTTCTGATACCCTGACCATGCAACAGGATCGTCGAGGCAAAACAATTGGCTAATGAATTCAAGAAGGGCTGGAAGGTCGTCTTTGCAGCCCTGCTCGCTACCGCTTGCGGCGCCTCGCCGATCCCGTTCAACGTCCTGCCGCTCGTCATGGGTCCGATCCATGACGAGTTCGGCTGGGACTTCACGCAAATCAGCGCCGCCACGCTCATGTGGGGCGTGCTCGGTGCGATGCTGGCGCCGGTCTACGGTGGCTTCTGCGACCGTTTCGGCGTGCGCCGGGTGGGCATCGCCTCGATGCTGGCCTTCATCGTCGTGTTCAGCTCGTTCTACTTCGTGCCCGACTGGCTGCCCGGCTGGTACATGTGGTGGACCGCACTTGGCCTGATCGCGATCGGCTCGACCCCGGTAACCTGGAGCCGTGCGGTCGCACTGTGGTTCGACAAGCATCGCGGGCTCGCGCTCGGCATCATGCTGCTGGGCACCAGCGCGACGGCGATGTTCGTGCCGCATTTCGTCAACTTCGCGATCGGCCTTGGCGGTTGGCGCCTGGCGTTCCCGGCGGCGACGGTCTTCGCGCTGTTCCTGGCCATGCCCTTCATCCTTGCCTGGTACCGCGAGCCGCGTCCCGAGGAACGGCCCGCGACGCTCGAGCAGGCCGCCGACGGCGACGTGGTGGGCATGTCGCTGGCGCAGGCGATGCGCGGTCGCCGGTTCTGGATCCTCCTCGTCAGCACGCTCCTGATCTCGTTCTCCTATGGCGGCGCGCATATCCACATGGCGCAGATGGTTCAGCTCCACGGCTTCACGCCCGCCGATGCGGCCACCGTCATGAGCTTCGTGGCGCTGGGTATCCTGGTCGGGCGCCTGGGCATCGGCTTCCTGTTCGATCGCTTCTGGGCGCCGGGGGTTGCGTTTCCCGCGATGCTGCTGCCCGCGATCGCCTGCTACCTGCTGATGGGGACGGGCACGTCTTTTCCGCTGATCCTGACCGGGGGCTTCCTGATCGGCGTTGCGGCGGGGACGGAGACCGACATCGTCGCGTTCATGACCGCGCGCTATTTCGGCCTGCGCCACTACGGCCGGATCTACGGCTTCCTCTATGCGCCCTTCGGCATCGGTTCGGCGATTTCGCCCATGCTATACGGCTACGTGCGCGACACGACGGGCAACTACGACATCATGCTGACGGTCGCGATCGTGCTCTTCGCGCTGGGCGGGGTGATGCTGCTGGGCCTGGGCGCGTATCCGGATCGTGAACAGCTCGCCGTTCGGGATGCCTGATTACCTGGAGTTTGTCCTAGCCTCGCCGCGACAATCGAGACACGAGGCAGGACAGACCCATGCGTGACCACCCAAGCTCGGCCCTGATCCGGGGCACCATCTTCGTGCGCGACATCGCACGTTCGATCCCTTTCTACCGGGCGATCGGGCTCACCGAGACCTACATCGAGGCCCATCTCGCGCACCCCTCGGCAACCGCGATCCTGGGCTTCGACGATCCGCGTCCCTTCGACATCTGCATCCTGAAGCGCCCGGGCCCCAATTTCGGCATGGTCGGCCTGTTCCAGCTCGCCGACGGCACGACGCACGAAGAGCTGCCCGTGCCGACGGGCCCTGCGCGCATCGGCGAAGTCGCGCTCGTCTTCTACGTCACCGACATCCACGCGACGATGGCGCGTCTGCGCGATCTCGGCGCGACCTGGGCGCCCGAACCGCAGGTCTTCGCGATGGAGCACCGCGCGCAGCTCGAAGTGTGCCTGCGCGATCCCGACGGGGTGCTCATCAACCTGGTCGAGACCGACCCTGCCCAGCAGGAGCGTACCCGGCCTGAACTCGACTACGCGCAAGGGGACGAGGCATGAGCCTGCCCACGCTCGAAGGCCGCTGCGTCGTCGTCACCGGGGGTGCGGGCGGCATCGGGCGCGCGATCGTCGCAGCGTTCCTCGCGCGCGGGGCGCGTGTCGTGTGCGCGGATCTTTCGGTTGCCGACGAGGAGCCGGGAGCGACCGGCAGGGCGGTCAACCGCCGGCTCGACGTCACCGACGAGGCCTCGTGGATCGCGCTCATGGATTTCGTCGTGGCGCGCTTCGGCCGGCTCGACGTGCTCGTCAACAACGCAGGGCTCTATCGCCCCAATATCGTGTTCGAGGACATGGAACTGGCGACCTGGCGCCAGCACATGGCCGTCAACGCCGATGGCACGTTCCTGGGCTGCAAGCACGCCATTCGGCGCATGAAGCCGCACGGGGAAGGGGCGATCGTCAATATGGCCTCGGGCATGGCGATTACCGCCAATCCCACCGGGGCGGCCTATTGCGCGGCCAAGGCGGCGGTGCTCATGACCACCCGCACGGCCGCGCGCGCGGCGGGGCCCTACGGGGTGCGCGTCAATGTCGTGCTGCCGGGGGCGGTCCCCACCGAGATGCTGATGGGCAATCTGACCGGCAACGAGAGCGAGGGCGATTTCCTGGCGCGCATGGCGGGTTACAGCGCGCTCGGTCGCCTTGCCCAGCCCGAGGACATCGCGCGCGCGGTGGTCTTCCTCGCCGATCCTGCGAACGGGGCGATCAGCGGCGTGCACCTGCCCGTCGACGGTGGGGCGTTGCCCGGCGCCTGAGCACCTCATGCCAAGGCGCTGAGATGCTGACGCATCGCGCCTTGGATTTGCTCAAGCGCCGTACGGGCTCAACCAAGGGGCGATGAGTCAGGCTCATCGCGCCTTGGTATCAGCTCTGCTGGGCGAGCGTGAGGTTGGGGAGCCTGCGCGCGCGCCGCGCGCGCAGGATTTCGGGCAGGGCAAGAAGCACCGCGGCAACGACAAGCGCGGCGTCGATCACCAGCGAAGGCGCGGGCAGGGGGCCGGCGAAGTAGGCGTGAAGGGCGCCGGTCAGCGCGAGGCCCGCCGCCAGAAGGCGCCGCAACGCGGGCGCTGGGAACGCTTCCGGGCGCAGCGCCGCAGCCAGTGTCCCGACCGCCAGCGCGCCCCAGAAAGCCGCTGCGAACGGCAGGTGCGGCCCGGCCAGCACGCGCAGCCAGTAGGCGAGCACGAGCAGCACCGGACTGCCCCAGATCGTCCATGCCCAGACGGCTTCGAGCCGGGGGCTGGCGAGGCCGCGCGCGCGTCGCTTCATCAGCCACAGGGTCGTGCCTGTCGAGATGATCGCGCAGAGCGCGAGACCGAAGCCGAGGTAGGCGAGTTCGATCGGGATACCGCCATAGGAGCCGAAGTGCAGCAGGTAGACCGAGGCGGCGGTCTGCTTGCCGAGCGCGCCATCGGCGAGGCCCAGGGTTCCGGTGAAGCGCCCGTTGCCGTCGAAATGGTAGTTCTCGCCGTAGATAAGCCGGCGCGGATGGAGTGCAAGGACCGAAATCTGCTGGCCGCGCGTCGCGGTTTCTTCGACCGTGACGTAGGTGATCGGCAGATCAGGGTGGTTCCGGCCCATCCATTCGAGCGCACGATCGACGCGGGCGAGCGGGGCGGGGGCGGGGTCGTGCGGCGGATGGGCCCCGAAGATCGGCGCATAGGCGGCCTCGGTATCGCCGCCGAAACGCTCGGTGGCGACGGCCTGGAAGACGAGCTGTCCCAGCCCGATGACCGCGCCGGTGAAGCCCAGCGCGGCGACGAAGGGCAGGAGCCACACCCCGAAGCGGTTGTGCAGATCGGCGCGCGAAAGCTGTGGGCGCGCGCGCAGGCGAAAGGCGAAGGCATCGCGGAAGATGCGCGGATGCGCGAGTACGCCGGTCACCACGGCGACGCAGAGCATCACCCCCAGCGCGCCGGTCAGCAGCAGGCCCCAGGTGGGGGGCAGGTTGAGCTGGTAGTGTAGGAAGAGCACGAATTCGGTCCAGGCGTGGGCCTCGGGCCGGTCGTAAGCGCCTTGCGCGTCGACGTAGTTGGCGCCGTTGTCGGTGGTGATGACCGTGCGCGGCAGTCCGCGCGTGGGCATGTGGACGAAGGCGTGATCGGTCGGCTTGCCCTGGCGCGCGATCGTCTCGGCGAGCGCGCGCTGCACCGCCTGCGGTGCGATCCGGGTCATTTCGGCGGCGCCGGGCTCCTCCCAGCGCTGGAAATCCTGCTGGAACACCGCGAGCGAGCCGGTGAGGCAGACGAGATAGAGGAGGCCGCCGGTCAAGAGGCCGAGCGCGGCGTGGCCGGAAAGCGCGCGCCGGACCAAACCGGCGGGCGGGGTTACAGGATCAGCCATGCAAGTCCTCCGCAAAAGCCCATCGCGAGGGCACCCAGCGCCATGTCCCTTACGCCCGTGCGGGTCAACTGCCAGGAGGCGAGCAGGGTCCAGCCGAGCGGCAGGGCGATCAGCGCGGCCATCAGCGTGTCGGCATCGCCAAGGCCGCATCGAAGGAGCAGGCTCTGGACCCCGCAGGCGAGTGCCACGGCGGCGGCAAGATCGAGCAGTGCGATCGTCGCGAAGATCGCGACCCTGCGGCCCAAGTCGGCGGCGCGAAGCGGCGCGGCGGATTGCGGCGCCGGCACGCGCTCGGATCGTCAACAACGAATCGGCCGATATCCTGCGCATGTTCAATACCGGTTTCGGCGGGCTCGCCGATGAGGC
>NZ_JABWCU010000010.1 GCF_018491765.1 Novosphingobium profundi
GGGAATGCGCGCTCAAGCACCCCGAACAGGGCGCGGCGCAAGGGGCACCCTTCATCGCGAACCACATCATCCGCGTCACCGACAAGGCCTTCGACGACTTTGCCGGGAGCGGCTCGGACCGCGCGCTGAACGCCCGCCTCATGGGGATCGGGGCATGAGCGGCCCCGCACTGACCCGGCGCGATTTCGCCGGCGGCGCGGCGCTGCTTGCGCTCGCGCTCGGCCTTCCGGCGGCGGGCGTCGCGCTCACCGACCTCGATGCCGCCGACCTTTCCGGCGAGCGCCAGCGTCGCCTGATGGACGTGGTGTGCGAGCGCGTCATTCCCAGGACCGATACGCCCGGCGGCGCAGCCACGCACACCGGCGACTTCGTGCTGCTGGCGTTGGCGCACGGGCTGGCCGGTACGCGAACGCCGCTGGCGAGCGCCGCGGTTACGCCCGCGCTCGCGCCGCACCTTCGTGCCGACGGTTCGCTGCGCCACGCCGACTGGCTCGAACAGGCGCTCGACCGCGCGGCAGGAGGCGATTTCCTGCGCCGCGCGGCCGACGAGCAGACGCGCATCCTCACCCGGATCGACGCCGCCGCTTTCGCCAAGGGCGCGCCCTTCTCGCCCTGGACGGCGATCAAGGGGCTGATCCTCACCGGATACTACACCAGCGAGGCGGGCGGTTCGGTGGAGCTACGCTACGAACTCGATCCCGGCCACTGGAACGGCAACGTGCCGATCGCGCCGGGCGATCGGGCCTTTTCCAGCGACTGGACCGCAGTGGACTTCGGATAATGACAGATCAAAGCAACATGTTCGACGCGATCGTCGTGGGATCGGGCATCACCGGCGGCCTCGCCGCCAAGCAATTGACCGAGGCCGGTCTCACCGTGCTGATGATCGAGCGGGGCCGCAAGATCGAGCACCAGGTCGATTACGAGACCGAGCTCAAGGCCCCCTGGGAAATGCCGTTCCGGGGGCAGGGCGATGCGGCCGAGTACCGGCGCGACTACCCGGTGCAGATGCTCAACCGGCATTTCAACGAGTTCACCCAGAACCATTTCGTCAACGATGCCGAGCAGCCCTACCAGAAGGCGCCGGGCAGCGAGTTCGACTGGTTCCGCTCGTACCAGCTGGGCGGGCGATCGCTGACCTGGGGGCGCCAGTGCTACCGCTGGTCGGACTACGACTTCGGCGCGAACAAGCGCGACGGGTTCGGCACCGACTGGCCGATCCGCTACGCCGACCTTGCCCCGTGGTACGACCTGGCTGAGGAGATCGTCGGCGTTTCGGGAGCGAAGGAGGGGCTGCCCCAGCTTCCCGACGGGCGGTTCCTGCCGCCGATGGAACTCAACGCCGTCGAGCAGGCGATGCGCGAGCGCATCCTGGCGAGCTATCCCGGGCGCGTGGTCACCATCGGGCGCACCGCGAACCTGACCGAGGCGCGCGACGAGCAGGGCCGCGCGCATTGCCAGTATCGCAACATCTGCGCGCGCGGCTGTTCGTACGGCGCCTATTTCTCGACCCAGTCGACCACCTTGCCCGCCGCGATGAAGACCGGGCGCCTCAAGGTCGTCACCGACGCGCAGGTCTCGCGGCTCGAATACGATCCGCAGAGCAAGCGCGTCACCGCGGTCCACTGGATCGACACCAGGACCGGCGAACATGCGCGGGCCGCCTCGCGCGTGGTCTTCCTCAACGCGGGCGCGTTCAACTCGGTCCACGTGCTGCTCAATTCGGCGAGCGAGGCGATGCCGAACGGGCTCGCCAATTCGAGCGGCGTGCTCGGCACCCACATCATGGACCATGCCAACACCCTGGCGGGCCTCGCCGTGGTTCCCGGCTTCGAGGATCGCACCACCTCGGGCAACCGCCCGACCGGGATCGTCGTGCCGCGCTTCCGCAACCTCGACACGCTCGACGGGGAGGGCTTCACGCGCGGCTATTCGTTCCAGGGCGGGGCCTTGCAGGGCACCTGGACGCGCGGCAAGCGCATGGCGGGCATCGGCGCGGCGTTCAAGGACGAGCTGCACCGGATCGGGCCCTGGACGATGGTGCTGACGGTCTTTGCCGACTGCATGCCGCGCGCCACCAACCGCCTGACCCTTTCGAACCAGACCGATCCGCGCGGGGTTCGCCAGCTGGCCGTCGAATTCGCCTTCGGCAAGGAAGAGCACGCCGCGCTCGCCGATGCCAAACGCGAGGCGGCGGCGATGCTCACCGCAGGTGGCGGGCACGTGGTCATGGGCTTCGACCAGCCCGGCCATGGCGGCACTTCGATCCACGAGATGGGCGGGGCGCGCATGGGCCACGATCCGGCGACCTCGGTGCTCGACAAGTGGAGCCGCGCCCACGACGTGCCCAACCTCTTCGTCACCGATGGCGCGCAGATGAGTTCGTCGGCCTGCCAGAACCCCTCGCTCACCTACATGGCCCTGACGGCGCGCGCCTGCGACCATGCCGTCTCGTTGCTCAAGGAGCACAAGCTCTGACACAAGCTGCGTCCCCGGCGCTTCCGGGGGATTCCATCACACCGGCCCCGCTGACCGAGCGGGCCAAGCTGCTCGCCTACCTGACCCTGATCATCGCGCTCGTGCTCGAGATCGTCGACGTCACCATCGTCAACACCGCGCTGCCGGTGATCCGGCGCGATTTCGGGGCGGCGGCGGTCCAGGCGCAGTGGGTGGCGGCGGGCTATTCGCTGGCCTTCGCGCTGTTCCTGATGCTGGGCGGACGGCTGGGCGACCGGTTCGGCTACAAGCGCCTGTTCCTTGGCGGCGTGGCGGGCTTCACGCTGGCTTCGCTCCTTTGCGGGCTATCCGGCACTCCCGCGCAGCTCATCGCCGCGCGCGTGGTGCAGGGCGCGACAGGCGCGATGATGGCGCCCCAGGTCATGGCGCTGGTGCAGGTCCTGTTCGCGCCGCTCGAGCGCGTGGCGAAACTGGCCTGGGTGGGCGTGATCGGCGGGCTCTCCGCAATCTGCGGCCCGATCCTGGGCGGCCTGCTGATCCACGCCGACGTGGCGGGGCTGGGCTGGCGCAGCGTGTTCCTGATCAACGCCCCGGTGGGTCTCTTCGCGATCGTGGTCGGCTGGCGACTGCTGCCCGACGCGCGCTCGCAGCACGTGCGCGGCCTCGACCTCGTGGCGACGGTGCTGTTCTCGGCGGCCGTCGCGGCCTTGCTGGTGCCGCTGGTGCGCGGTGCGGACCTGGGCTGGCAGGCCTGGCATTTCGCGCTGCTCGCGGCCTCGCCGCTGCTCTTCGTGGCGGTCTGGCGGCGCACCCGCGCGCGCGCCGCGGCGGGTGCGGCCACGCTGTTCGCACCCGAACTCTTCGCGCAAGGCCAGTTCACGCTGGGCCTTGCCATCGCGCTGCTGTTCGGGGCGGCGACCGGAGGTTTCCTTTTCGTCTTCGCCTTCGGCGCGCAGAGCCTGCTGGGCTATTCCGCGCTGGAGACGGGCCTGCTGCACATCCCCTTCAGCGCGGGCGTGATGCTGGGCATCGCGTTTCTCGGGCGCAAGCTGGTGGTCGCGCGCGGCAAGGGTGTGCTCGTGCTGGGCATCGCCGTCCTGGCGCTGTTCGCGGCGGGCACGCTGGGGTGGATCGCAAGCGGCACGGGCTGGCTGCTGGCGCTGCCCGTGCTGGCCCTTGCCGGGACAGGGATGGGTACCACCAACGGTCCGCTCACTCCGATCATTCTCGCACGGGTGGACACGGCCCATGCCGGCGCGGCCAGCGGGCTGGTCAAGACCGTGCAGGAACTGGGCATGGCGCTGGGTATCGCGCTGGTGGGCACGGCCTTCTTCGCCGGCGCGCCGCGTGGAGAGGTCGGCAATGTCTGGGCCGCGACCGGCGTGATCGAGGGCCTGCTCGCGCTCTGCCTGGTGTGCGCGGCGTGGATGCCGGCAAGCCTTTTTCCCGAACGGGCGGCCTAGTCCGCCGCCGTTTCGCAGAGCCGGCGCGCGCAAATCCCGGCGGCGATCGAGCTTGCGGCAAACCGGCGGAAGGCGCGAGCTTTCCGCCGGTGGTTCCGTGTCAGTCGAGGCGCACCGTCTTCTCGTCGCTGTTGATCGAGGGGAAGGGCAGGTAGGAGACGCGAAGCTGCTCGCGCAGCGAGAGCGCGTGTTCGCCCTTGGGGAAGCCGCCCGGATAGTCGACGAGGATCGTCGCGGGCGCGCCGAAGGGCCAGCGCCGATCGTAGGCGGTCTCCATCTCGTCAAGCGTCAGGGGGGGCAGTTCCCCTGCGCCGCAGGTCTCGTCGAAGCGCACCGCCTCGCGCGCAAGGGCCTCGCCGTCGATGGCGATGTCGAGCTTTTCGATCATCGAGAGGCCGAGGCCGCGATAGTAGCCGAGCTTGGCCTCGAAGGCGAAGCCGGTGGGGGCGTCGGCCGGGCCGGTGTTGCGCAGCGAGGCGGCATCGATCAGGTACTTGTCGAACATCAAACGGTCTCCAGCCCGGCTTCGGCCTTGGCGATCAGGGTCTTGAACATCTCGTGCTGGCGGCGGACCTGCTCGCGGCTGTCGACCTCCATCACGTCCTGGATCCAGCGGTTGCCCTCGTATTCGCTCGAGAGCGTGCCTTCCCAGCCGCACTTGACGAGCTCGGGGATGACCTCGTCGTAGGCGATGGTGGGGTCCTCACAGTCCTGGGTCATGCCATAGAACTTGGCCTGGATGTGGCGGAAATAGGGCGCGAAGTCCTTGAGCCGCTTCGGATTGGCGTAAGGCGCGTGGCGCAGTGTCTCGGCCATTGCGATCTCGGCCTTGTTGCCGCCCATCTTCACCGCGACTTCGTAGATCGTGTATTCGCACATGATCTTCTGCTCGTGCTGGTCGACGATGAACTGCGCCACTTCAGGGCGCGCGCCCTGGCGTTCGAAGCGAGCGCGGAATTCGGGTGGGTAGTGCTTCATGAAGATGCCCATGTCGGGCAGCACGCCCAGGTGCCTGGTGCCCAGACGATCGGCCACCTCGATGGTGCGCAGGATCCAGGCGTGCTCGAGATGCCAGGGGGCGTGGACCTCGACGCCCATGTGGACGTCCATCTTCTCGGCGAAGGGCACGCATTTTTCGAGGATGTCGGGGCGCACGAAGATGAGCACGCGCATGTTTTGGATGCCCAGCCGATTGCACAACGCGAGGTCGCGCTGGATGCTGGCGACCTGCTCCTCGTCGCTCATCAGCTCGCCCTTGCGCAGCTTGGTGTCGAGGAACATGTCGTAGCAGGTGAAGTGCGCGCCGTGGCGGGCGAGCATGTCCTGCCATTCGCCCACTTGCGCATCGGTGATGTTGGGGAAGGTGGGCATGTTCTGCTCGGGCAGGATCTCCACGCCGGGGGCGCCGATCGAGGCGCCGAAGGCCACGCAATCCTCGACCGACATCTGGCCGAGGAACATTTCCTCCTGGAAACTGTAAAGGCTTACGCCGCGACGTATCTTGGACATGTGATCTCCCTTGCGGACAGGCGTGCCAATTCGTGGGCCCGCCCGGATTGAAACGTGAAGTGCGAAACTAGAGCGCGTTGCGCCGCGCGATCGCGCCCAGCACCCGCGCGCTGGGCTTGGGGGTGCGTTCGAAGGTGGTCCGGTCGAGCGAATGGAGGCCGAACTTGGGTCCGTAGCCGAAGACCCATTCGTAGTTGTCGATCAGCGACCAGTGGATGTAGCCGAGCACGGGCACGCCATCTTCCATCGCCAGCTTGAGGCCCGCGAGCGCGGCGGGGATCAACCTCGCGCGCTTGGTGTCGTCCGCGCTGTTGAGACCGTGCTCGGTCACCAGCACGGGCACGCCCGCGACGGCGTGGGCGTGGCGCACCGCGCCCGCCAGCGAGAGCGGATAGATTTCCGATCCGGCATCGTTGGTCTCGGCGCCCTGCGGGGCGGGCAGGCGGCCCTTGTCGGTCCACACCGCGCGCTCGTAGTTCTGCACGCCCACGAAGTCGTCCTCGCGCGCGGCTTCGAGCCAGGGGCGGTAGAGCTTGGCGCGCATGGCGTCGCGCAGGCTGCCGGACCCGGCGGCCTGGTCGTCGATCACGGCCAGCGTCGCGCCCACCGGCAAGTCGGCGCGCACGGCCTTGATCGCGGCCTTGCCCGCCTTGTGCCCGGCGATCAGATGGGCCTGCACCACCTCGGGATCGGCGACGTAGAGCGGATTGCCGGGCAGGAAGCGGGCGACGCCGTGTTCGCGCGCGGCGGCCTCCTGCATCGCCTTATCGGCGCCCAGCAGGCGCGGCCCGATGTCGCCGGGAAGCACGATGTCGAGACGGCCCGAGAGGTTCGCCTCGTTCAGCGTGGTCGCCCGGCCGATCGCCTCGGCGAGGTGGCGCGCGGCCTTGTCGCAATAGCGTGCGAAGAGCGCGGGCGCGTCGGGGTTGGACCAGCCGCCTTTCGCGGCGAACCAGGCGGGCGTGGCGAAGTGGTTGAACGAGACGATGGGCTCGAGCCCGCGCGCGCGGCAGCCCTCGATCATCGCCTTGTAATGGTCGAGCATGGCGGCCGAGAACAGCCCTTCGGCCGGCTCGATCCGGGCCCATTCAAGGCTGAAGCGATAGGCGTTGAGGCCCATGTCGCGCACCAGGTCGAGGTCGCGGGGCCAGAGCGCGAAGCTGTTGGCCGCATCGCCCGAAGGCTCGGCATAGACGGTGGGGCTGGCGTGCTCCATTGCCCAGATATCGGCGTTGACGTTGTTGCCCTCGACCTGGTGGCCTGCGGTCGCCGCGCCCCAGACGAAGCCCTCGGGAAACGCCTTGGAGGCGGGCGCGTGGTTTGCCGCGAGCGCCTTGGCGCCGCCAGCCGAGGCCACCATCCCCGCCGCCGCTGCCTTCGTGGCGCCTGCCAGCAGGGTACGCCTGTCAACCATCGTGCAATCTCCCGAACGTCTCTTTTATAGAATTAGCATTCTAATATTGGTTCGGGGGGATTGGCAAGCCTAAAGGTACCCGGTGCGACGCCGGGAGGCGACGGACCGGTCGCGCGCTTCGCGTTTTGCGTAAGATGGCGATGGGCGGGATCACCGGGCCGGGCGGCTGGAGAGCGTCCCCGGCCCATGCGTCCCGCCGCCTCGGGTTCAGCCTTGCGCCTTGCGACGGTGCCAGAACCACCAGGAATAGACCGCCGGTACCAGCGCGGCGAGCAGCGTGGCGGAGATGACCAGCCGCGCGTGGAGCGCGGCCGGGATCGGCAGGAGCGCGCCCGCGATCACGACGAGGCCGGCCACGATGAAGGTGCGCGCGCCCAGCCGGTGGGTCGCGATCCAGTTCTCGCTGTCGGTCAGGGTCCAGGGGGTACGGATGCCGACGAAGAAGCCCGGGCGCGACTTGGGCAGCACGTTGCCCAGCGCCACCAGCAGCGCGCCGACACCGACCGAAATCAGCGAGACGGGCAAGTCGATCCCGAAGACGGGACCGGCGACTTTGGCGAAGGTCAGTGCGAGCAACAGGAGCAGCGCAACCCAGGCCACCCGCAGCACCGGCGCGGACTGCGCCATGCGCTCCTGCAGCGGCTCGATCCGAGGCAGCGCCGCGAAGAGCGTGCCCAGCAGCGCCACCAGCGCGGGCGCGACGAAAAGCGCACGGTGCGCGGGCATGGTGCCGTTGGGGGTGCCATCGGCCGCCCAGTGGGTGACCAGCCGGGCGCCTTCGGGCAGGCGCGCGAGAGCCAGCGCACCGATGAGCGCCATGAGCGCGGCCAGCACGAGACTTGCGATCCACAGACCTTTCACTTTCATCTGGCTTCTCCGCGATGGACGTTGCCCGGATCGGCGGCATCGCGTCCCACGCGCACCCGGTTCATGAACCCCATCACGGCTTCCTCGAGCACGGAGAGGTTGAGCGTGTAGACGATCGTCCCGCCGCGATTCTCGCCCAGGATTAGGCCCGCCGCCTTCAACTTGGCGAAGTGGCCCGACATGGTCGGCTTGGAAACCGGAAAATGGTCGGCGAGCTCGCCCGCGGTCATGCCGCCGCGCTTGAGGTGTTCGAGCACCTCGCGGCGAATCGGGTGGGAAAGGGCGTCGAAGACCGTGTTCATCGTTATTTAGCTAATACGCTAAATAGCTAATGGCAAGAGGCTTCCGGCGCAGCTTGGCTGGACGCGCTAATCGAGAGCGTTGAGCACGCGCGCGGCGCCCGAGGGGCCAGAGGGGCCGGAGGGGGCGGGGAAGGCGGTGTCAGTCGGGTCCGGCGGAGCTCTTCATCGCCGGGTAGTCGGGATTGTCGAGCACGCAGGCGAGGATGAAGTCCTCGATCTGTTGCACCAGCTCTCCGTGCAATCCGGCGCGGCGTTGCCAGACCAGCTTGTAGTCTTCCAGCGCAAAGAGCGCGCAGAGCCGGGAGCGCACCTCGGGCGCGATCATCGCCTCGCTGAGGCAGGCAACGCCCATGCCGTGCTCGACGAGGCTGACCATGACGTCGAAGTGGTCCGAATGGCCCACGATGTTGTGCGGGGTGATGCCGAGTTCGGCAAGCCCGGCGATGTGCCCATGCGCCTGGACCGCGCTGGTGCCGGGCAGGATGAAGGGCATCTCGCTGATGGCTGCGGCGGAAAGCGGTCCGCCCCCAGGCGCGGCGCGCTCATGCGTCCCGTAGACCGCGCAGCGCACCCGCGCCAGCTCGCGCGCGCCGGGCGGCAAGGCGATGCGCGCGCCGCAGTGATAGAGCGAAAAATCGACGTCGGCCTGCTCGGGGACATTGTCCCGCGGATTGCCGGGAATGCGGGTGAGAAACTCGATATCGAGCCCGGGGTGACGGCCGAGCAGGTGGTCGAGCCGGGGGCGCACGTAGTGCTCGAAGAGGGCAAGTCCGATCAGGACGCGAAGGCGCGTGGGATGCGCGCGCGCTTCGGGGTCGACCCGGTGCGCGCCCAGCTGGTCGAGCGCGGCGTGGAAGGCGGCGAGGTCGGCCTTGAACGCGGCGCCTTTCGAGGTCAGCGCCAGCGGGCGGCCCTTGCGGCGCACCAGCAGGTCAAAACCCAGCTGCTCTTCGAGAAGCGCGATCTGGCTGCTGACCGAGGCGTGCGAGATGCCCAGTCTCCGGGCGCATTCGCGCACGTTGAGAACCTGTGCCAGCAGGCCGAACAGTTCGAGTTGCCGCAAGGTGAACGGTAGCGGCGTCATTAAGGTCTCTCCCAAAACCCATAAACGTCACGTTGCCACCGGGGTAACGCGTAGAGCCGTTGCGGGCAAGACCGGCGCGCTTCAGGCTGGGCGGCAAAGAACGACAATAGCAAAAATGGGAGAGTACCAATGAACAGGAGCATTGCGGCTGCGCCTGGTGGACCGACGCGCCCGGGCCGGTGGCTGGGCACCACCGCGCTGGGGGTCGCGCTGGCGACCATCGCGCCTGCGGCATTCGCACAGGACGGCGGGGCGCAGGACGATCTGGACGAGAGCGACATCCAGACGATCATCGTCACCGCGCAGTTTCGCGAGCAGAACCTGCAGGACACGCCGATCGCGATCACCGCGATGACCTCGCAGATGCTCGAGGAGCGCAGCCAGCAGAACCTTGCCGACATCGCCAACCAGGCGCCGAGCGTCTCGCTGCGCCAGCAGTCGGCCTCGTTCGGACCCTCGATCAGCGCCTCGATCCGGGGCATGGGGCAGATCGACTTCAACCCGCTGCTCGAGCCGGGCGTCGGGCTCTACATCGACGACGTCTACTTCCCCCGCCTGACCGGCGCGAACTTCGAGCTGGTCGACGTCGAGCGGGTGGAAGTGCTGCGTGGGCCACAGGGCACGCTGACCGGGCGCAATTCGGAAGGCGGGGCGATCCGCTACATCTCGAAGAAGCCCGATGGCACCTGGGGCGGCTATGGCGAGGCGACATACGGCAGCCGCGACCGCGTGAATCTGCGCGGCGCGCTGCAGTTCCCCATCGCGGGCGACCTTTCGGGCCGGGTCTCGGGCGCCTACGGGCGCCAGGACGGCTACGTCACCGGCTACGACTACGGCTGCCTCCATCCCGAAAGCGGGATACCGGCGCAGACCTCGCGGACGAGCTGCAAGAGCGCCGACTACGGCAACACCAACTATTACGCGGGCCGGGTGGCGCTGCGGCTCGATCGGCCGGGCGCCGACATCGAGCTGGTGGCGGACTACACGCACGATTCCACCTTCAACGCGGGCGAGGTCCTGCTTTACGCCGACAACGCCAACCCCAACGTGGCGAGCGTGAACGGCATCCCCTTCGACAGCCGCTTCATCTGCGGGCGCTATTGCAACTATTCGGCGTTCCAGTCGGCGGGCGGGAATTTCGTCGCCGGGGTCATCCCGGGGCTCGAGGGCTATCCGCTGGAAACCTCCACCCACCCCAACCGGGCCTTCTTCGAGGGCTGGGGCGTCTCGCTCCACGGCCGGTTCGAGCTGGCCGACTGGGCGAACCTGACCACGATCACCGCCTATCGCGGCTTCGATTCCGACTTCTCGAACGACACCGACCTCTCGCCCGCGCGCCTCGATGCGCCCGTGGTCGATCTCAGGAGCCGGTTCTTCAGCCACGAGATGCGCCTCAACGCCGAGCTGGGAGAAATGGTCGAGGCGACGCTGGGCAGCTACTTCGCGCACGAAAATACCGACCAGTCGACCCGGACCGACATCCGCTACGTCGCGGCCGCGGGTTCGCCGATCTACCCCTTGCAGTTCCTTGGCGGCGGCCCGGTCAAGGTGCAGTCCTTCGCGCTGTTCAGCACCGTTTTCGTGCGCCCGACCAGCGACCTGACCCTCACGCTGGGCGGGCGCTACACCGACGAGGCGAAGTCGACCACGTACGAGCGGCTGAACTACGACGGGGTCACCCCCAATGCCTTCGTCGATCCGATCGGCGCGGTCTACGGCATCGGCTACCAGGGGCCCGACACCCTCGATGCCAACGCTAACGGCAACACCACCGAGACCGTGGTGGCGCTCAACGGGCTTCGCGGCGGGTACAAGGGCACGCGCTTCGATTACCGCGCCAGCCTGGACTACCGGCTTTCGGACGAAGTGCTGGTCTACGCGACGACCTCGACCGGCTTCAAGGGCGGCGGCATCAGCCCGCGCCCGTTCAACGCCGAGCAAGTCCAGCCTTTCGGTCCGGAAGAGCTGACCGCCTACGAGCTGGGCATCAAGACCGACTTGTTCCACCGCCGCCTGCGGCTCAATGTCTCGGGCTATCTCAACAAGTTCACCGGCGCGCAGCTCGGCCTGCTTTCCTGCCCCCAGTTCGGCGGGCCGGGGCCTTGCGCAATGGTGCAGAACGCGGGCGATGCGACGATCCTGGGGCTCGAGGCCGAGCTCAGCGCCGAGCCGATCGACGGGCTCGATATCAATGCCTCGGGCTCGTACCTCGACTGGTCCTGGGACTGCGTCAACATCCAGGTCGTGCGCGCGCTGGCGGCGGGCGAGGCGAACGCCTGCAGCCGCGATCGTGCGATCGTCGACCGGCTGGTCGCCCCGCCGCGCGGGGTGACCCGCTGGCAATGGTCGCTAGGTGCGCAGTATCGCGTCGAGATCGCGGGCTTCGGCAGCCTCACCCCGCGCCTCGACGTTTCGTACCAGGGCAGGATGGCCGGGGGCGCGCTGGTGCCGGCCGAGGGCTCACCCTCCGCGCTCTACGGCCAGATCCCGAGCTACACGCTCACCAACGCGCGCCTCACCTACCGCACGCCGGATACCAACTGGCAGCTCTCGCTGGCGGTGACCAACCTGTTCGACAGGTACTACTTCAGCCAGAAATTCGACCTCACCGGCGCGGGCGCGGGCCTCATTTCGGGAACGCCCGCACGCCCGCGCGAATGGGCGCTGACCGTCAAGCGCAACTTCTAGCGGCCATGAGGGCGGGGCGGGGAGGGGCCTGGTCTCCTCTCCGGCCTGGGACCCTCCCGCCGCGCTTATCCACCCCGACCCCAGGAGCCCCCGATGAATTCCACTCCCTTGCGCGGCATGACCAGCCGGCGCACCCTCGTAGCCGGTCTCCTTGCGGGCGCGGCGCTGGTCCACGCCGGACGCGGGCTCGGCGCCGCCGCACCGCGCGCCGGGCGCCGCCCCAACATCCTCTTCATCATGGCCGACGACATGGGCTTCGCCGACCTCTCCTGCTACGGACGGCGCGAGTACCGGACCCCGGTGCTCGACCGCCTCGCGCGCGAGGGGGTGCGGTTTACGCAGGCCTACGCCAATTCGGCGGTCTGCACCGCCTCGCGCGTGGCACTCATCACCGGGCGCTACCAGTACCGCCTGCCGATCGGGCTGGAAGAGCCGCTGGGCCTGCGCGACGTGGGCCTGCCGCCGCAGCAGCCCACGCTCCCCTCGCTGCTGCGCGCGCAGGGCTACCACACCAGCCTTGTCGGCAAGTGGCACATGGGCTCGCTGCCCAAGTACGGCCCGCTCAAGAGCGGCTACGACGAATTCTGGGGCATCCGCCAGGGCGGGGTCGACTATTTCACCCACAAGATCGCCGGCCACCCCGACTTGTGGGATGGCGAAACGCCGATCGAGCAGGCGGGCTATCTCACGCAGCTTCTGGCCGAGCGCACGATCGCGGCGCTCGAGGCGCGCAGCCA
The DNA here is from genome assembly GCF_018491765.1 of Novosphingobium profundi. Lineage (GTDB taxonomy): Bacteria > Pseudomonadota > Alphaproteobacteria > Sphingomonadales > Sphingomonadaceae > Novosphingobium > Novosphingobium profundi. The sequence goes on from NZ_JABWCU010000010.1 coordinate 12,522, forward strand.
GGCGAAGGAGCCCTGGCTGATCAGCCTCCACCTCACAGCCCCGCACTGGCCCTGGGAAGGGCCCGAGGACGAGGCGGAATCGGCCCGGCTCGACGCCAAGGCGGGCTTTGCGATCGCGCATTACGACGGCGGCAGCATGGATACTTATGCCGCGATGGTCACCGAGATGGACAGGCAGATCGGCCGGGTGCTTGCCCGTCTTGCCCAGCTCGGGCTCGACAAGGACACCATCGTCGTCTTCACCAGCGACAATGGCGGCGAGCGCTTTTCCGACACCTGGCCCTTTACCGGCAAGAAGACGGAGCTACTCGAGGGGGGGCTGCGCGTGCCCGCGATCGTGCGCTGGCCGGGGGTGGCGCGGCCGGGCACGACGAGCGATGCGCAGATCATGTCGATGGACTGGTTGCCCACTTTCCTGGCTGCCGCGGGCGGGGCGCCCGACCCCGCCAGCCCCACCGACGGGGTCGACTTGCGCGGCGCGATCGCGGGCGCCGCACTGCCCGAGCGCGCCCTGTTCTGGCGCTTTCGCAACCACGACCAGATGGCCGCGCGCAAGGGGCGCTGGAAATACCTCTCGATCGCGGGCAACACCTTCCTGTTCGACGTCGTCGCCGACCCGCTCGAGCGCGCCAACCTCAAGGAGCGCCATCCCGAAATCTACGAGGACTTGCGCCGCGACTGGGCGAAATGGAACGCGCGCATGCTCCCCAATGACCCCGAGGCCGCGTCCTACGGCTTTACCGGAGAGATGCTGGCCGACCATTTCGGCAACGACAGCTAGGCCGGGAGGGTAGCTGGCTGGTGGGCGAGGGGAAGAGCGGGATAGCGGTCGTCCTCGAGGATCGCGCGCACCAGGAAGTCTTCCAGCGCGTCGGCGGCCGGGCCGTGGAGGCTGGGATTGCGGTAAAGCACCAGCTTCCACGGCGTGAGCGGGTAGAGCGCGACCAGCGCGCCGCGCGCCGAGGGCGGCAGGACCGATTCGAGCAGGCAGGCCGCGCCGATGCCGCGTTCGGCGATCGCGACGAGGACGTCGCTGTAGTCGGTCCGGCAGACCACTTCGTGCGCCACCAGGTCCTGCTCGGCAAGGCTGGTCAGCAGCAGCCGTTCCTGCGCCGAACCTTGCTGGGGCAGGATGAAGGGCAGGCGGCTGGCCGCCTCGCGGGTGAGCGGCAGGGGCGCTCCTTTTGCGAGTGCGGGCAGGCCATAGATCGCGGCGCGCACCAGGCCGATGGCGCGGCAATGGGGCGGCGCGGGCCAGTCCTCGCGCAAGTGGAAGAGCGCCAGATCGCTGGCCTCGCGCGCCTGTGCGCTATGCAGTTCCTCGACCGGGTGGGTACAGGCGATCGTGCATTCGGTATCGGGATGGGCCGCGAGAAAGGGGCCGAGCTTGGGCTTCACGTAGCTGTCGAACAGGCCGAGCCCGATGCGCACCCGGAAGGTGCGCTTTTCGGTGCGCGCGCGCTCGGCGATGCGGTGGCTTGCAAGCTTGCGCCCGGCGCGGTCCAGTGCGGCGAGGTCGCCGCGAAAGGCCTCGCCGGGCGCGGTCAGGCTCGGCCGCCGCCCGGCGCGGCGCACGAAGAGCGCGGTGCCAAGGCGCGCCTCCAGGTCGCTGATCTGGCGGCTGACGCAGGCCTGGCTGATCCCGAGCCGCTCGGCGCAGGCGCGCATGGTCTGCGCCTCGCACAAGGCCGCGAAGACTTCGAGTTGCCGCAAGGTGAAGGGGCTTTGCGCCACCTGTCCTCCTGTCCCATGCCGGGCGATCGCGCTCTTGGCATCGCGCGGCGCCTTCTTTCCGGCTGCGAGGATGTCGGCGTCAAGGCGGCAAGGCAATCTCAAAGTGCGCCAAGCGCACCCGGATTTCATGGATTTTTCATGGCCCTCCCCGCGATTGCCCCGCGCTTTTTCACGGGGCGTGAGCGCAGGGAGGCGGCATGGAGACCACCTTTCCTTGCGCCTCGGGCGCAGAGCCTGGCACCGCGCAGCCCTCCCACCGCTCGCGCCTTGCCATCCTGACGCTGGGCGCCATCGGCGTCGTCTACGGCGACATCGGCACCAGCCCGCTTTACGCCTTTCGCGAGGCCTTGGCGCAGATGGACCCCGCGTTCGTCGGACGCGGCGAGATCCTGGGCGTGCTCAGCCTCGCGCTTTGGGCGCTGATCCTGGTCGTGACGCTCAAGTACGTCCTCTTCCTCAGCCGGGCCGACAACCACGGCGAGGGCGGCGTGCTCTCGCTCATGGCGCTTGCCAACCATGGCGGGGCCAGGCCGCTCGCCGCGATCCTCGTGCTGGGCGCGGCGGGGGCGGCGCTGTTCTACGGCGATGCGATCATCACCCCGGCGCTCTCGGTGCTCTCGGCGGTCGAGGGCCTTGGCAGCGTGGGGCCGGTCGCCCCGCTGATCACGCCGGGCGTCGTGCTGGGCCTGACGCTTGCCATCCTCGTCGCGCTTTTCGCCTTCCAGTCGCACGGCACTGCGCGCGTGGCGGGCCTGTTCGGGCCGGTTTGCGTGGTCTGGTTCGTGGTGCTGGCCGGGATGGGTGTGCTCCACATCCTCGATGAGCCCGCGATCCTGGGCGCCTTCAACCCGCTGTGGGGCGTGCGCTTCCTGCTTGCGCACGGCACCGTCGGGCTGTTCGTGCTGGGCGCGGTGTTCCTGACGGTGACCGGGGCCGAGGCGCTGGTGGCGGACATGGGCCACTTCGGGCGCGGCGCGATCCAGGTCGGCTGGCTGGCGCTGGTCTGGCCCGCGCTCAGCCTCAATTACCTCGGCCAAGGCGCGATGGCCTTGAAGGCACTGGCCGCCGCGCACGCCTCGGGCCGGGCCTTCGCCAACGCCGACTGGTTCTTCACGATGCCCCCCGAGGCCTGGCGCGCGCCGCTGGTGGTGCTCGCGACGCTGGCCACGATCATCGCCAGCCAGGCGGTCATCACCGGCGCCTATTCGATCACCAGCCAGGCGATCGCGCTCGGCCTGCTGCCGCGCATGCGCATCTTCCAGACCTCGCACGCGGAGCGCGGGCAGATCTACATGCCCGCGATCAACTGGATGCTGCTGGTGGGCGTGATCGTGCTCGTCCTAGCCTTCCGCTCGAGTTCGGCGCTGGCCGCGGCCTATGGCATCGCGGTGACCGGCACGATGGTGATCACCTCGCTCCTCGCCGCCTTCGTGCTGCGCCGATCGTGGGGCTGGGGCTGGCGCGCGAGCGTGCTGGTGATCGCGCCGCTGCTGGCGATCGATCTCGTCTTCTTCGGCGCGAACGTGCTGCGCGTGGCCGAGGGCGGCTGGGTGCCGCTGCTGGTGGCGGGCTTCGTTGGCCTGCTCATCGCCTGCTGGATGAAGGGCCAGCGCGCCGCCGCGCGCGCCGCCGCGCACCGCGCCGTGCCGCTCGACGGCCTTGCCGCCTCCTGGGCGCTGCGCGCGCCGCCCATCGTCGAGGGCACGGCGGTGTTCCTCAGCAAGGACAACCGCGATGCCCCCTCCGCGCTCCTCCACAGCCTCAAACATGGCCGCGTGCTTCACGCGCGCAATCTGGTACTGAGCGTGGTCATTGCCGAAGTACCCACCATTGCCGAGACCGACCGCTTCACCGTGACCCGCATCGACGAGCACCTCTCCCGCGCGACCATGGCCTACGGCTACATGGACCGCATCGACCTGCCCAGCGACCTGGGGCGCAACTGGGAGGAGATGCAGCGCGGCGGGGGCACCAGCTTCTACCTCGGGCGCAACAGCCTGCGCCGCGCGCGCCGCTCGCGCCTGCCGGGCTGGATGATGCCGATCTACGCCTTCCTCCACCGCAACGCGGCCGACCCTTTCGCCTTCATGGCAATCCCGGCCAACCGGGTGGTCGAGATGGGCGCGCAGGTCGAGCTGTGATGCGCAGCGCGCTTGAACATCCCTGGCGCGACGGGCTGGCCACGCTGGCGATGCTGGGCGCGATCATCGCGCTGGGCGCCTTCGAGGTGGCCGGGCTCAGCCTGACCGGAACCGCGCTGCTGCTCACGCTCCCGGTGCTCTTCGCGGCATCGCGCGGAGATGCGCTCTACGGTGCGATCGTCGCGATCCTCGCGTCGGCGGTGTTCAACTTCTTCCTGCTGCCCCCGCGCTTCACCTTCCACATCGACGGGGCGATCTACCTCGTGACCTTCCTCGTCTTCGTGGTGGTCGCGCTGGTGACCGGGGTCACCACCTCGGGCCTGCGCCTGCGCGAGCGCGAGGCCGCCGCGCAGGCGGCGCAGAGCGATCTCGAAAGCGCCTTTCTCGCCGAGATGGCCCTCGCCGCGAGCCGCGAGGATCTCGACGCGCGCGCGCTCGCCTTCCTCGCGGGCCATTTCGGCCCGCCGCGCCTCTTTCGCGCCGAGGACTTGCAGGCGGGCACCACCGGGCTCGCCCCGCTCGATGCCTCGGCGGCGGTCTGGGCACTCGAGCACGAGGCGGTGACCGGGCACGCCAGCGCGATCATGCCCGCCGCCGATTTCCGCTTCTTCGCCTTCGGGCGCGCCGCGCGCGACGTTCTCGCGCTGCCGGTTGCGGGGCCGCAGGACATCGCCGAGGGCGCCTTCCTCGCCCGGCTGGCACGCGCCTGGGGCCAGGCGCGCGACCATCTCGACATGCTGGCCCAGCGCCAGCGCGGCGAGGAGGCCGAAGCGCGCGAGCGCACGCGCCGGGCGCTGCTCTCCGCGCTCGGCCACGATTTCCGCACCCCGCTGACCGTGCTCAAGGAAGGGCTCGCGCGGATGGAGGGCGCGCAGGCGGCCGAGCTGGGCGAGGAGGTTGAGCGCCTGCGCCGCCTCGGCGAAGACCTGCTGGCCTCGGCCCGGCTCGATGCGGGTCTTGCGCTGGCTTGCGAGCCGGTCGACCTTGTCGATATCTTCGGCGAACTCGAGCGCCAGTTCCCGCCGGCGCGGCGCAAGGTGGCGCTGGCGATGGAGCTGGCGGCGGACTTGCCGCTGGTGCGCGCCGAGCCGGTCATGTTGCTGCATCTGCTGGGCAATGTCCTCGACAACGGCCTGCGCCACGCCGCGGCGCGGCTCACCGTTTCGGCGCGCGCGACCGGGGGCGGCGTGGCGGTGCGCGTGGCCGACGATGGTCCGGGCATTCCCGGGGCACTGGCCGCAAGCGTGTTCGAGCCCTTCGTCTCGGGCGGGCACGATGCGCGCGCGGCGCGTGGCGGCTCGGGTCTCGGGCTTGCCATCGCGCGCGATCTGGCCGAAGCGATGGGCGCCCGGCTTTCGCTCGAGAGTTCGGGCGCGGGCGAGGGGGCGGTGTTCCTGCTCCGTTTGCCCGCGATGGCGATGAGGGGCGATGGCGCATGAGCCGGAAAGTGCTGGTGGTCGACGACGAAGCGGCGATCCGGCGGCTGCTGGTCGCGGTTCTCGCGCGCGGGGGTTTCGAGGCGATCGAGGCGGCAAATGGCCGTGAGGCGCTCGCCGCGCTGGCGGGCGGGGGCGCGGAGGCGATCGGCGCGGCGATCCTCGACTTGCGCCTGCCCGACCTGGACGGGATGGAGTTGATCCCGCGCGTCACCGCGGCGGGCGTCGCGGTGCTGGTGCTCTCCGCGCAGCTCGACGCGCAGGAGAAGGTCGCCGCGCTCGACCTCGGCGCCGAGGACTACGTGACCAAGCCTTTCGACGGCGACGAGCTGCTTGCCCGCTTGCGCGTGCTGCTGCGCCGCTACGGGCGCAGCGCGGGTGCGCGCCTTCACTTCGCCGACATCGCGATCGACCGCGAAGCGCACCGCGTCGAAGTGGCGGGCGTGCAGGTCGCGCTTACCCCGCGCGAATTCGCCCTGCTCGAACGGCTGGTCGAGGGGGGCGGGCGGATCCTCACCCACCGTGCGCTCCTCGAAAGCGTGTGGGGCCCCGCGCACGGCGAGGACCTTGATTACCTGCGCGTGGCGATCCGGGCCCTGCGCCGCAAGATCGAGGACGATCCCGCGCGGCCCCGGCGCATCCTCAACGAGCCGGGAATCGGTTATCGCCTGGCGTCGGACGCCGCCAACGAAGCGACGTGAGGGGCGGCCTGCCTCACACCTTGAGGATGAGCCCCCGGCGGTCGAGCAGCCAGCCCAGCGCCCAGCACACAAGCGTATAGGCGAGCGCGCAAAGCAGCGCACCCACGGCTCCGGGCCAGAGCGCCTGGAAACCGGCGATCCCGATCCAGTCGTAGAGCCCGCCGTAGCCAGGCACGCGCACGAGGTTGAGCGCGACGACGAAGATTTCGGAAAACAGGTAGATGGCGAGCGGGTTGCGCCCCAGGACGAGGAAGAAGCGCTTGCCCCACTCCACCTTGCGGCATTCGTAGAGCCAGATCAGCGCGGCGAGCAGGACGAGGTCGCAGCCGGTGGTGAGCAGCACGAAGGAGCCGGTCCACAGCTTCTTGGCGATCGGGAACCAGGGCGCCCAGGCGAGCCCTGCGACCACGAGCGCCACGCCCGTCGCCACCATCGGCGCGAGTGCGCGGCGCACATTGGCCTTGTGGCGCAGCACCGCAAGGCTGGCGAGATAGCCCGCGAGCACGTTGACGGTGGCGGGCAGCGTGCCGAGCAAGCCCTCCGGGTCGAAACCATGGTCCTTGCGGTAGAGGTGGGCAGGGGGCAGCAGTGCGTTGTCGAGCAGGGTGCCCGCGTTGCCGGTCTTGGAGAAGGCCTCGCCCGGCAGGCCGAAGTGGACGAGGAGGAACCAGTAGCCCACGAGCAGCGCGGCGCAGGCGACCACCAGCGCGCGCGGCCGCAGCCCCCGCACCAGCAGCCCGGCGGCGAGATAGCACAGCGCCAGGCGTTGCAGGACGCCCGGGATGCGGGTCTCGGAGAAGGGGATCCACGATGCGCCGTGCTCGCCCATGCGGAAGAAGGGGAACCAGTACATCAGCACGCCGAGCGCGAAGATGATCGCCGAACGGCGCAGCAGCCGCAGGAGATAGGGCGCGGTGGGGATCGGCCTGGCGAGCGCGAAGGCCATCGCGTTGCCCATCACGAAGAGGAAGGTGGGAAAGACGAGGTCGGCGGCGGTGAAGCCGATCCAGCGCGCATGGACGAGGATCGGGAAGGCCTCCGCGCCTGGCCCCGAGGTGTTGACCAGGATCATCAGGAAGATGGTGAGGCCGCGGAACACGTCGAGCGCGGCAAAGCGCGTGCGGTTCGGGGAGGGGGCCGGGGAAAGGGAGGCCATCAGGGCTGCGTCTCGGCGAGGATCGTGCGCACCAGCGCAAGCGGGTCGGCGGGGCGGGTGCGCGGCCAGGTCCGCCCGTCGGCGACCCAGTCCGTCTCCCAGGTGCGGATCGCGGCAAGCGCGGCGGGCTCGTCGAAGGCGGTGTGCGCGGCGGCCGCCGCGCGCTCGGCGTCGAGGAACTGTTGCCAGCGGGGCAGGTAGTAGCCTGCGTAGAGCCCCTGCCAGGCGCGTGAGGCGTAGTCGGAGAGGTGCCCCTTCCCGCCCCAGATGGTGACCAGGGCCTTGGCGTCCTGCGCGTAGCGATCCTTCTCCTGCGGCGTGTCGCCATAGGCGCGCGCATCCGCGATCCAGCTGCCCAGCGTCTCCTGCTGGTTGCCGGCGAGGCGATCAACCAGCCTGGCAAGGCGCACCAGGCGCGCGCGGCTGGCATCGCCCCGGGCAAGGTCCCCGCTTTGGTAGGCGGCCAGCGTGGCCTTGAGCAGGTCGTCGAGGCGCAGGCTGGCGTAGTGGCGGGTGAGGTCGACGAGGTCGTAGGTGGCGAGTTCGGGCGCCTTGGCGGGCAGGGCCGCGACCATCTGCTCGATTCCCTTGCGCAGCCGCCCCGCATCGCCCGGCTCGGCAGGATACTGCGCGCCCTCGCCGGTCGGGCGCTTGAAGAAGAGATAGGCCCCGGCGCGCTCGTTCCACCAGCGCGGGGTCCAGTAGCGGGTGGTGTAGGCCCCCGCGATCACGTCGTTCCACGCGGCCAGCATCTCGGGCGAAACCGCGCCGTAGCGCGCGCGCAGATGCTCTTCGAGCCATTGTGCCACGCTGCGCTCGGGCTCGCCCCAGGCAAGGTCGTAGGCGTAGTCGTAGACGAGCGAATTGTTGTTGAGGCCTTCGGGAAAAAGGCCGAAGCCGGCAAGGTTGCCGCGTGCGGGGTCGGCTTTCAGCCGGGCGATGTCCTGCCGGTAGAAGTCGAGATCGCCGTAGACCGGGTTGCTGCCCCCGTAATTGTGGACGTAGCCGTAGATCCAGCGCTTGCCGTCGAAAGCCTCGCTCTTCTGCCAGATGCCGGGATAGCGGTCGTTGCCGATGTCGAGCACGAGCATGCGCTCGCGCGGCACCCGGCTGAGGAAGGCGGCGATCGCCTCGGGGGTCCAGAACGCCTTGTCCGAGCCGAACATCCAGCCCTGCATGACCCAGGTCGCCCCGGGCGCGGGGCGCGCGATGGCCTGGTAGAGCCGCTCGCCATAGGCCGCGAGGCGCGCGTCGCGCACGTGGGGGGGCAGGCTGGCGGCGCGCGTGGCGGCGGTGTTGGCGATGGAATCGCCGTACTGGGCCGTGCTCGCGTCGCTGCCGTCCTGCGCGATCGGCGGGACCATCTCGTTGAAGGCGTCGGCAAGGTAGTATTGCCCTTCACCGTAAGTCGCGGTGTAGAGCGCGATGAAACGCGCGGCCAGCCGCTCGAAAAGCGGATCGGACGGATCGAGCCAGTAGGTCGGGGCAAAGCCTTCCCAGGCGCGCATGCGGTAGATCTTCGCCTCGGGGTGCGCCTTGGCGAAGGTCTCGGGCACATAGCCGGCGAAGGCGGGCAGCACCGGCTTCATGCCCAGCGCGCGCATGCGTGCGAGAATGCGGATCTGGAGCTGGTGCTTCTTCTCGATCCAGCCCGGCGAAAGCGGGGCGCGGTATCCGGCCATGTTGCCCATGCGCTGCCAGGGCAGGAACGGGGCGGCCGAAAGCGAGGCGCCGATCGCGCCCTCGTCCATCCCGAATTCGCGCCAGAGTGCGCGCCAGACGAATTCCTGGCCTTCCATCGCCAACGGCGTGTCGACGCCGTGCGCGGCCATCGCGTCGATCTCGCGCTCCCAGCGGGACCAGTCCCACCAGGGGGTGGTGTAGCCGTAAGTGCAGGTGTTCAGATAGGCGCGCTGCGCGAAAGGCGTGGTGACCTCGCCGCTGTCGTAGGCGGGCAGGTCCTTCAGCGAGCCGAGGCGCCGGCCTTCCCAGCTCACCTCGAGGCGGCCGAGCCGGGCCAGCGTCGCCGTGGTCCCGCGCACCAGCGCGACGGGGCTGGTCCCGCGTACCGCGATGTGCCCCTTGGCAATGGTGACGTGGTAGCTCGGCGTACTGTCCGCTCCGGGGGCGCTGAGGCGCAGGGTGAAGCGGTCGGCCGGAATGCCGAGGCGCTGAAGGCTGGCGCGGGCCGAGGCGATCGCGCGCTCGGCGCTGGCGGGGGCCTGGTTCGCCAGCGCCGGGGTGGCGGGCGCTTCGCGAGCGTGGAGGGGAGGGGCGAAGAGCAGCGCCAGGCCGAGCGCGAGGGCGAGCCCGCCGGATCGCAGCGGAACGTTGGCCTGCCCCTTCGGGATCGGGCTTGGTGACGCGTTGGGGCGCAAAGTCGGCATCAGTCCTCGGCACGGGTGAGGGGGCGGGGTGCGGATCGGGCGCCCGATCGCTTCGAGACACCACTACCCCAGGCACTTGCGGGAATAAAACGGAGGCGTTTTCCGACCGGAGCCGGAAAACGCCTCAGGGCGGGATCGAAAATCAGAGTTTCATCGTCGCGGAGACGTAGAAGCTGCGACCGTAGTGGCTCGTTTCCTGCCAGATGGAGGAGTCCTCGTAATAGGCTTCCTCGCTCGAGTTGTTGAGATTGACGACGCCCGCGGTGAAGCTGAGCATGTCGTTGGGGGTGTAGCCGCCGCTGAGGTCGATCTGCGTGCGGCCGCGCACCACGTGCCCGGCATAGGCGAAGAAGCTGTCGGCGTTGGTCTGCTGGTAGCTGCTTCGGTAGTTGATCGAGGCGCGCACGTTGAAGTGCTCGTTCTCCCAGTAGGGCACCAGGTTCCAGGTCACCTTCGAGAGATTGCGCACGGTATAGCCGCTGTCCGGGTCCTCGTTCTGCGGGAAGACGCGGGTGAAGTTGGCCATCAGGCCGAAGCCGTCGATCGGCAGGAAACGGTCGAACGACTGGGTCCAGCTCACCTCGAAGCCCTTGATGCGCACGATGCTGGGATCGTTGAGGGTCTGGGTGATGTCGTAGATGTTGCCCGAGGCATCGACGCAGTCGCTGTCCGAATTGGTGCTGAGCGCGGTGCCATTGTACGAGGCGGGGCAGATCAGCGCCGAATAAGTGCCGTTCTTGATCCACTTGTAGAAGCCGTTGAGCGTGATCGCGCTGCCTTGGTCGAAGTACCATTCGGCGCCAAGATCGAGCTGCTTGGCGGTCAGCGGCTTGAGCGAGGCCTGGCCCAGATCGACGGTGACGGTGTTGGTGCCCGCAGGCTGGGTATTGGCCGAAGTGCTGGTGGTCTCGGCCATCGAGGTGCGCGAGTCCATGAACGGGCGCACCAGCACTTTGGCGGCGGCAAAGCGGATCTGCAGGTTGCGCGCGGGCTCGGCCACGAGGCTCAGGCTCGGCAGCACGTTGCCGTAGTTCTGCGTGACCGTGTAGTCGCCGATCTTCTGCTGGACTTCCTCGTAGCCGTCGTCGCGCGGGGCGGTGATGTTGCCCGTGACCTTCTGGCGGGTGTGCTCGTAGCGCACCCCGACATTGCCGCGGATCGGCAGCGAGCCGATCGCGGTGTCGATGTCCGCCATCGCGTAGACGGCGGGCATGGCGCGGTCGACGTGGTAGCTCGCCTCGGGCGCAAAGATGTCGGGCACGGTGATCCCGGCGGCGGCCAGCGCCGAACCGTAGGAGGCGAGGTTGGGGGCCACCCACGCAGACTGGATCAGCGAGCTGCCATTGAGGAAGCCCGAGACCGCGTAGTTGTCGCTGGTGAGGTCGGGGAAGACGCTGCTGTCGGCCGACGGGGCATCGGCCAGCGCGATCATGTCGTGGCGCGAGACGTAGCGGTTGAAGGTCTCATGCCGGTACTTGGCCCCCGCGCTGATCTTGCTGAACGGTCCGAAGGCGACCTCCTTGCCGAGGTCGAACTGCGCCGATGTCTCGCCCGAACGCATCTTGCGGGTCGCGCCGTTGGGGTATTCGTTGCGGGTCAGCGAGCTTGCGGTGTAGTTCGAGGCGTCCGACAGGTCGGTGCCGACATCGAAGCGGACCGCGTCGGGGTCGGTGAAGTCGATCGTCGCGGAGGGGATGGTGATGCCCACGATCGCGGCGGCCTCGCGCTGGTAGGTCGTGCCCAGCGTGTAGTTGAAGGCCGTGCTCGCACTCCAGCCGTCGTCACCGGTCCACTTGCCCGAAAGCGTGTAGCCCTGGCTGGCGAGGTTCCGGTCCTCGTGCTGGCGGTTGTTCTCCATCGTGAAGTCGGTCGCGGTGACGCTGGTGGCGACCCCGTTGGTGATCGTGTTCACGCTCAGCTTCGAGGTGTCGAACAGGAAGACCTGCTGGTTGACGTCGTAGTCGGTGCGGTCGCGGGCATAGATCGCGGTGGCGTTGATCTCGATCCGGTCGGTGGGCTGCCATTGCAGGCCGCCGCTTGCCATCAGGCGGGTCGTGTCGCGGTCGATGCGCCGGTAGCGCGGGCGGCGCGGGATGGTCACGGTCTCGCCGTCGATCTCGGCGCTCGTCCAGCGATCCATCCAGAAGTAGTCGGCGCGGTCCTTGAGCTTCTGGTAGCCCAGGTTGACGTAGACGCCCAGCGTGTTGTCGAGGAACTTGCCGACGTAGCTGCCGCTTACCTTGGGGGTGATCTTGCCCCCGGCGTATTCCGAATTCTGGCCCTTGACCGATACGATCAGCGAGCGCCCGTTGTAGTCGAGCGGGCGGGGCGTGGTGATGTTGACGGTGCCCGAAAGGCCGCCGGTGTCCATCGCTGCGGTGGGCGACTTGATCACCTCGATCGCGCTGGCGAGCTCGGTCTGGATGATGTCGTAGCGAAAGCCGTCGGTGAAGTCGGCGCTCTTGAAGGTCTGGCCGTTGATCGTGGTCAGCGCGTATTGCGGCCCCAGGCCACGGATCGAGATCGTCGAGCCGCGCCCGTTGATGTTCGACATCTGCACGCCCGAAATGCGCTGGATCGCCTCGGTGATGTTCTCGGCGGGGAACTTGCCGATGTCCTCGGCCGAGATACCGTCGGTGACGCGCACGTCCTGGCGCTTGGACTCGAGCGCGGACTGCAGGCTGGCGCGGATGCCGGTGACGACGATCTCGCCCGCGACCGCCGTATCGGAGGCGGTTTGGGCCTGGACCGGCGAGACCGCGACCAGAGCCGGCAGGGCGCTGGAAAGTAGAAACGACAGGCGCAAGAAGACGCGCCGAGAATCCGGTGAAACACGCATCGAAAACCCCCTCATGGAACAATCGTGTCGCGCCGACCCGAGTGGGTCGCGCCTTTCCCGCAGATTTCTTTTATTTCGCTTATGCGGCAAAATTCGCGCAGATTATTTCCGGAGTCAAGCCCATTGAGATACCTTTGGAAATAATCTGGTATTGATCTGGCTATGGCGCGAATTCTTGGCTTCCGGCGCCCAAATTTCACTTATAACACACTGAATTTACGTCTCTTGTTCGCAATATTCGGGAGCCTGGCGCGCGCAATGCAACGGTACGAGAGGCGCTGCTTTCTGGATGAGTTGGCCAGGAGCGTCCGGTTTCGACCGCGATTCGGGACAGCGCAGGTATTATTTGTCAGCAATGGATTGCAGCGGCCCGCGGCAGGTTTGCCGCAACGAACGCCGCGTGATCCGCAGTGGAGCATGAATCGGAGGCCTGCCGAACGCATTGCGCCGAACTGAGGCAGGCTAATACCAATGGTATGCGTCTGGCAAATGCCTCGCCGGTACCGGCGCTCACCGACAGGCCAGCTGTCCAGGCGGCAGTGCAGCGGGCCGTGAAGAGGCGATTGGCGCCTTGGACGCGCAGGATCGAGGCCCGCGCCCGCTCGGGTCACGGCGCGCGAGCCGCGAGCCGCGAGGCGGTCGCGGGCCTCGTCGTCGAACTGGTCGAAAGGCGGGCCGAGACGGCTGGGGTGCAGGCCCTACAGGACGAGCGCGACTCGCCCCTCGATCGTGCCCGCGCGCATGCGGTCGAGAATCGCGTTGACGTTCTCGAGCGGTTCGGAGGCGACCGTCGCCTTGACCTGGCCTTGCGCGGCGAAGGCGATCGCCTCGTCCAGATCGCGCCGGGTGCCCACGATCGAGCCGCGAATGGTGATGCGCTTGAGCACGACGTCGAAGATCGGGGTGGGGAAATCGCCCGGCGGCAGGCCGACGAGGCTGACCGTCGCACGCCGCCGCGCACAGGCGATGGCTTGCGAGAAGGCGGCCGGGGACACCGCCGTCACCAGTACGCCGTGGGCCCCGCCGCCGGTCTCCCGGACCACTTTGGCAACGAGGTCAGGGTCGCGCGCGTCGAAAGCGAGTTCGGCGCCGAGCTGGCGAGCCAGCGCGAGCTTGGCCTCGCCGATGTCGATGCCGATGACGTGAAGCCCCATGGCCCGGGCGTATTGCACCGCGACGTGACCCAGCCCACCAATGCCCGAGATCAGCACCCACTGGCCGGGGCGGGCCTCGGTTTCCTTGAGGCCCTTGTAGACGGTGACGCCCGCGCACAGGATCGGTGCCATCGAAACCCAGTCGGGATTGGCGGGCAGGCGGCCGACGAAGGGGGCGCTGGCGATGACGTATTCGGCATAGCCGCCATTGACGCCGTAACCGGTGTTGGCCTGCTTTTCGCACAGCGTTTCCCAGCCGGTCTCGCAGTATTCGCAGGCGCGGCAGGCGTGGTGCAGCCAGGGCACGCCGACCGCGTCACCTTCCTTGAGATCCTCCACGCCCGGCCCGAGCGCGGCGACGAGGCCCACGCCCTCGTGCCCCGGGATCAGCGGCAGAGCGGGCTTCACCGGCCAGTCGCCGTCGATGGCGTGGAGGTCGGTGTGGCACACGCCGCTGGCCTTGATCTTGACCAGCACCTCGCCCGGCCCGGGGACCGGGATCGGGACCTCCTCCAGTACGAGCGGCGCCTTGAATTGCCGCGCGACGGCGGCCCGCATCATGCCCATCGAAATGCCTCCGGCTGGTGTCTTCGCGCAAGGGCTTAGCAAAGACTTCGCCGGGCGAGACTACGGGTAATCCATGAGGTCGGCGGTGGATTGGCCGGATGGGGCTAGGCGCCGCCCGCGCCCAGCGCCCAGGTCAGGATCATCGCGGTGAGACCGCGCGCGGCCGGGTTGGTCTCGCCGGGATCGATGACCACGAACTCGATGTCAGGCAGGGCGGGCAGGGTGGCCGCGTGGGGAAGCGGGGCGAGTTCGGGAGGCATCAGCCGCGCCGAATGGGGCAGGAGACCTATGCCCGCCCGCGCGGCGGCGCTCAGGCCACTGAGGCTCGAGCTGGTGAAGGCGACGCGCCAGGGCACTTCGCGGCTTTCGAGCGTCTCGATCGCGAGCGCGCGGGTCATGCTGGGTGGCGGATAAAGCAGCAACGGCAGCGGCGCCCCCGGCACGGCGCGCCAGTCGGGGTGCGCGATCCAGCGCACCGGCTCGCGCCAGGCGAGCTGGCCGCGCCGGTCGCCGCTGCGGCGCTTGACGAAGATGACGTCGAGACGTCCGGCGTCGTAGGCATCGTAAAGGTCGTGGCTGAGCCCGGCGCGCAGCTCCAGGTCGACCTCGGGGTGGCGCCGCGCGAAGGCGGCCAGGATGTGGGGCAGCGCGGAGAGCACGAAGTCTTCCGAGGCGCCCAGGCGCAGGCGTCCGCGCAAGGGCGCGTCGGCAAAGCTGTTGGCGAGCCGGATATGCGCATCGATGAGGGCGCGCGCCTGGTCGAGCAGCCGCTCGCCGTCGACGGTGAGCGCCATGTGGTGCGTGTCGCGGTCGATCAGCCGCCGCCGGGCAAGGGCCTCGAGCCGGGCGACATGCTGGCTCACCGTCGACTGGCGCAAACCCAGCATGCGCGCCGCGCCCGAGAAGCTGCGCGCCTCGACGACGGTGACGAACGTCCGGAGCAGGTCGGCGGGGAAAAGCGGGCTATTCGTCATGTCTATCATGATATGCGATGACTGATATCCATGTCATCGCAATTGTGAATGATGAGGCGCGGTGCGAAGGGCAGGCGCAATTCGTGGAGACCAAACCATGCCCATCCTCACCCGCTTGTGGGCCCGCCTCGGGCTCGACACCTACCTGTTGCTGCTGATCGCGACGGTCTCGCTCGCCGCGCTGCTGCCCGCGCGCGGCGAGGCCGTCGCTCTCGTCGACGGGGTGGTCAAGCTGGCGGTCGCGGTGCTGTTCCTGCTCTATGGCGCCCGGCTCAAGCCCGCGGCGATCTGGCTGGGGGTGTCGCACTGGCGGCTGCAGGCGCTGATTTTCGCCAGCACCTACGCGCTGTTCCCGGTGATCGGGGTCGTCGTGCGCCTCGTCCTGCGCGGGCATTTGCCCGACGAGGTGGTGACCGGGCTCGTCTTCCTGTGCCTGTTGCCCTCGACCGTGCAGTCCTCGATCGCCTTCACCGCGATCGCGCGGGGCAACGTGCCCGGAGCGCTCTGCGCGGCGTCGCTTTCCAATGTCCTGGGCGTGTTCCTGACGCCGATCCTGGTTTCGCAGCTCCTGCCGGGCGCGAGCGGCGGCTTTTCGCTCGACGCGCTCGAGCAGATCGCGGTTCAGATCCTCGCGCCTTTCGTGGCCGGCCAGGCGCTGCGGCCCTGGGTCGGTGACTGGCTGGCCGGGCACAAGCGGCTGACCTCGGTGGTCGATCGCGGCTCGATCCTGCTGGTCGTCTATGCGGCCTTCAGCGCGGGGATGGTGGCGGGGATCTGGACGCGCCTGTCCTGGGACAACCTCGCCTTGGTGTTTCTGGTGGACGCGGTGATCCTGGGCTGTGTCCTCCTGGTCACGACTCTGGCGAGCCGCTTTTGCGGCTTCACGCGCGAGGACGAGATTGCCATCGTGTTCTGCGGCTCGAAGAAGAGCATGGCTGGCGGCCTCCCGATGGCGACGGTGCTCTTCGCCGGGCAGGCGGTGGGGCTGATCGTGCTGCCCTTGATGCTGTTCCACCAGCTCCAGCTCTTCGTCTGCGCGACGCTGGCGCGGCGCTTCGCGCGCGCGGGGGACGCGGTGAGGCTAACGAAGGGAACGCGGCTCGAAAGCGGCCTGTCGCCTGTCCGGCCGTGAGACGCAACTCTCCGTAATTTTTCCGGATTTTCACGCGCGAGCTTCGCGGTATAGACAGGCCGATGGGGCACTTGCATCTGGATGATCGACCGGCGCGCGCAGGCGCGCTGCGCACGTGGCTGCCCCGCCGACCCGACCTTCCCCTCCTCCTGGCCTATGGCGCGGCCTTTGCCGCGCTGCACTGGATGGCGCGGCCCTGGGGCGGCGGTTCGGGCTTCTATTCCTTGTGGTACCCCGCCGCGGGACTGCGCTTCGCGGTGCTGTGGTCGCGCGGCTCGCGGCTGGCCCCGGCACTGATGGTGTGCGAGGTGGTCACCGACTGGCTGACCGGAGCACTCGTGTTCACCGGCCCGCACGCGTTGCACGATACGCTGGGCGTGCTGCGCCCGGGTTTCAGCACCGCCATTGCCATTTCGCTTGTACGCAGTGTGTGCGAGCGCAACGAGCGCACCTTGTGCGTACCCCCGATGCCGTTGGGCCTTGCCGCGCTGGCCGCACCCGTGCTGAGCGGTATCCTGGTCGTGCCGCTCGATGCCCTGCTCGACGCCCGGGCCTTCGCGGCGAGCACACCCTCGGCGCGTTTCCTGTCGCTGACCGGCATGGTGGTGGGCGATCTGCTGGGCATTCTCGTGCTCGCCCCTGCGCTGCTCTGGCTTGCCGGGCTGATCGATACGCCGCGTCGGCCGCGGTTGGGCTGGCCCGCCTGTGTCGCCTGGCCCCCCCGCGTTGCCTGGCAATCGCCACTCGCGTGGCTGACCGACGCGCTCGTGCTGGGGCTGTGCCTCGCGCTGACGCTCGCGCTGTGGAAGACGGGACTGGGCCTGCAGCCTTCGCCCGCCATGCTGGGCGGGGCGTGGATCGGGCTGCGTCATGGGCGGGGCGCCGCCTGGCTGACGATCCTTGCCGACCTTGCGCTGTTCCTGCCCTATTCCGCGCTCGAGCTCGAGGGCGCGGTGCGCATCGAGCTGCATTTGGGGATTGCCGGAGTGGTGATCGTGACCTGGCTCGCGGGCAGCTTCGCCGACGCCCAGGTCGCCGCGCGCCATTCGCTCGACAAGCGCAACCGCCTCCTGTTCCAGGCCGAGCGGCTCAAGACCCTGCGCGCGATGTCGGTGGCGGTGATCCACGAGATCAGCCAGCCGCTCTCCACGCTGGCGATCGAGGCCGGGCATCTCCACCGCGAGGCCGCACGCCACGCCCCCGACATCGCCGAGAGCGCGGCGCTGGTCGATCGCAAGGCGCGCACGCTGTCCGAACTGGTGCGCCGCCTGCGGCGCTTTGGCGGGCGCGATCTTGACGAGCCCTCCGCGCTGCCCGTCGCCATGCTGGTGGCGATGGTGCGCCAGATGGTCGCGCAGGATGTCGCCGCGCGCGGCAAGACGCTGCGGATCGCGCCGATGGCTCCCGATCTCGTCGTCCACGGCCAGGAGATCGAGCTTGCCCAGGCGCTGCTCAACCTCGTGCGCAACGCGCTCGCCCAGACGTGCGACGGGCTGGTCGAGGTGCGTGCGGTACGTGAGGGGAGCCATGTCGCGCTTGGCGTCAGTAATGCCTTCGACCCGGCGGCGGCGCATTCCAATGGGCCGGGCATGGGGGTGGGCCTGATGATCGTGCGCAGCATCGTCGAGGCCCACGATGGCCGCCTCGAGCGCGAGGACGGCGACGGCTTCGTGCGCTTCACACTGCTTCTCCCGGCATTGGAGACCACGCCATGACGAAAGATCTGCAAGGCGCCGAGGCGCATGTTCCGATCGCCGTCCTCGACGACGATGCCGACCTTGCCGCGAGCGTGGCGCGCATGCTCGCGCGCTGCGGGCACCGCGCGCGCGCCTTCACGCAGCCCGCTGACCTGCTGGCGGCGCTCGAAGGGGCGGACTTCGAGTGCGTGGTCAGCGACGTCCAGCTGGGCGCGATGGACGGCTTCGCGCTGGCCGAGGCGGTGCGTGGTCGCGATCCCGACATTGCGCTCGTGTTCATGACCGCCTGGCCGACGACGTCGCATGCGGTCGACGCCGTGCGCCGTCACGGCGGGGTCGACTACCTCGAGAAGCCGCTCGACGAGGAGCGGCTGGTCGCCGCCGTGGGCGAAGGGCGCGCCTGGGCGCAGCGCGCGCGGCAGCGCGGCGCGGCGCTGGCGATGTTCACCCGGCGCGAGCGCGAGGTGCTCGATCTGCTGGTGCTGGGCCACAGCAACAAGGAAGTGGCGGAGATCCTCGCCATCTCGGCGCGCACCGTCGAGGACCATCGCGCCGCGATCATGGGCAAGAGCGGTGCTCGCGGCCTTGCGCAACTCGTCGCGCTCGCGCGCGGCGAGGGGGCGTGATCTGCAATGCATTGCAGTTGAAAAATAGGGAAATTCCCCGTGTTTTTCCCGGATCGACCCGCCGAAGGGACTGGGCCAGGGTGGCCTTGTCGATTGCCGAGGCGGGCACCCACGTTTCCGGCTTTCGACATCAGATGCATGTACCCGTGAGAGCAGCGCAGTCCTGATGGCTGCCCTTGCCGGCCGGCAGATCCCAACCCGGTCTGCCGGCCACCCGGGTACGGCGCGGGGGACCAGGCGGGGAGAACGTGCGAATGGTCGGCGGCGAGAATGTCCAGGTGCGCAAGGTGGCGTCGGTGCCGCGTTCGCTCTACCGCATCGCCAAGCTGGTGGGCGGGCATGGCGAGTGCCCTTGCATCGTCACCCAAGTCTGCGAGCCCGAGGTCACGCTGCGCCTGCTTGCATCGGAGGAACCGGCCGGTTCGCTCGTGCTCGAAATGGGCAACGGCCAGCGCCATGCGCTTGTGCAGGCAGCCGGGGAAGGCGACCAGATGCGGGCCCGTTTCGCCGCGCCGATCGACGTTGCGCAGTTCCTGTCGGGCCAGGGCCCTTTCCCGCGCCGATCGATCCGGGTGAACCTCTCCTGCGCGTTGCGCCTCGTCGTCGACGGCATTGCCGCCAGCGGCGAACTCGTCGACATCTCACGCGAGGGGCTGGGCCTGCGCACCATGGCCTGGGTCACGCCGGGCCAGCGGCTCCTGGTCGAAGCGCCGGGCCTGCCGCGTCTGCGCGGTGTCGCGTGCTGGCGCCATGGCGATCGCTGCGGGATCGCGCTCGATGCGCCGTTCAGCCTCCAGGACCTCGCCACCCGGATTTGCAGCGTGAAGGCGGCGTGCGCGGGAACCGGCCAGGCCCCCTTCGCGCCGCGACGCTTCGTGCGTGGCGCGCCCGCGTTCTGAGCCCGCCCCCGTCGGGAGCGAACAACGCGGCGACCTATGCCGTGCGCTGACCGGCTCGGCTTTAGGAGTTCAGGCGAAGCGGGCGGGTGTACGCGTTGCCCTCGAGACCGGCCTCGGACGGAACGGTCTTGCGTGCGATCTGGTGGAGCTTGCCGACCAGCGCGTGCATCGCATCGGTTGCGCCGATCAGGAGCTGGGTTTTCGCGCCGAGAAGTTCGAGGTCGGTGCTGCCCTCGAGGCTACGCACTTCCTCGAGCAGCCGTTCGACTTCAGCATGCAATTTGCGCCATTCGGCATGCAGGACACACCAATCGCTCACAACGGTCCAATCCCAAGAATGTATCCACCCCTGGGACTCGATTTTCCGATGATTGCGAGCGAATGTCAATTGGCTACTCGAGCGCAAGGGCGCTGCGCCGCGCTTATGGCGTAAGTTCGCTTTGCGGTGTGGCCGGCGCTGCGGCGGGATGAGGCCTACGCCTGCCGTCCCCGTCCCCGTCCTCGCGCAGCAGGCGCGCGATCAACTGGCGGGTGTGGCGCCCGCCCACGTCGCTGGCGATATCGAGCAGGGGTTCATCGGGGCACTGGAGCATGCGCTCCTGCTGCATCTCGAGCACGTCCTGGTCCTCGCGGAAAGTGCGCGCGGTCTGCTCGAAGACTTCATCGGGCACGCCGCCGGTCAGGATATTGGTCGCCATCGACCAGAAGTAGTGCGTCGTCGTCTCGGTCTCGGGGGTGATGCCGTGGAAGCCGCGCATCGAGAAGCCCTGATCGCGCCGACCTTCGTAAGCGCCGGTACCCGCCTCGCAGGCCCCGGTGTGGATGCGGATCAGCACGGGCTCAAACTCGATCTCCTGCCAGCGGTCGATCCGACCCTGGAAGCCGGCGGCGTCGACGTACGTCGGAGGCGGTTCGGAATTGGGCATGTGGCGCGCTACGCGCACGCCGTTGGGAAGCTTGTGCGACTGCGTCCGGGTGCTGAAATGGAGTTCGGGATTGCCGCCGATGGTGCGCGCGTGGATGTAGGGCAGGTGCGAGAGGTCCATGAGGTTGTCGACCAGCAACTGCCAGTTGCCCTTCACCGGGAAATGGGCGCTGCGCCAGGCGTAGGTCGGGTCCTCGTGGATGGGGTAATTGGGCACGCGCGCGGGATCGGCACGTTCGACATCACCCATCCAGATCCACATGATGCCCTGCTTCTCGACCAGCGGGTAGGCGCGGACTTTGGCGGTTTCGGGGATCTTGTCCTGCGCGGGGATGCGCGTGCAGCGCCCGTTGCCGCCGAATTCGAGCCCGTGGTAGGGGCAGCGCAGGGCCTTGCCTTCCACCACGCCCGCCGAAAGCGGCATCGCGCGGTGGACGCAGCGGTCTTCCAGCGCATGGGCCTGGCCATCCATGTCGCGCCAGAGCACGACCGGCTTGTTGAGGTAGAGGCGGCCCACCCGGTCACCCGGCGCCAGATCGGCACTCCAGCCGGCCACGTACCACAGGTTGCGCAGGAAGGGGGTCGTGCCCATCGGTCAAGCTCCTCTCGTTTATTGCCCCGCTTGTAGCGCGGACCGTTGCAATCCGCAGGACTGTTTATCTAGATAAGGCTTATCAGAAATACGGATAAGCTATGGACTACCGCCGCTTCGACCTGAACCTGCTCGTCGTGCTCGACGCCCTGCTCGAACAGGGCGGGGTCAGTGCCGCGGCGCGCAAGCTGGGGATGAGCCAGCCCAACGTCAGTTTTGCGCTGACCAAGCTGCGCGCGCAGTTCGGCGACGAGCTGCTGGTGCGCAGCGGCAACGCGATGAAGCCGACGGCGCTGGGCGAAACGCTGCGTGGACCGATCCGACGCGTTCTCAACGGGGTGCAGGAGGAAGTGCTGGCCGAGCGCAGCTTCGATCCGGCGACGAGCGAGCGGCGCTTCGTCATCAGCACCTCGGACATCGGCGAGCTGGTGTTTCTGCCGCGGCTCATGGCCGAGCTCGCCCGGCGCGCGCCGGGGGTGACGCTGCGCAGCCGTTCGATGACGCCGGGCGAACTGGCCCAGGCGATGGCCGAGGGGGAGGTGGACCTCGCGCTTGGATACTTTCCCGACCTCGACGGCAGCCAGTTCCTGACCCAGAAGCTGTTCGACCATCCCTTCGCCTGCATCGCGCGCGCCGGGCATCCCCTCGTGCGGCCGGGCTGGAGCCTCGCGACCTTTCTCGAACTGGGGCACATCGCGGTCGCGCAGCGCGGGCGCAGCCAGGAACTGTTCGAGGAGTGCCTCAAGGCACGCGGACTGTCGCGCCGGATCGCGTTGCAATCGCCCCATTTCATGAGCGTGCCGCTGCTGGTGGCGGGCTCCGACCTGATCAGCACGGTGCCCGAGGCGGTCGGCGCCATCTTCGCGACGATGGCGCCGCTCCAGCTCATCGATCCGCCGCTGACCTCACCGCGGATCAATCTCCAGCAGTTCTGGCATCGGCGCGTCCACGAGGACCCGGCGGTGCGCTGGCTGCGCAGCCTGATCGCCGAGCTGTTTCTGGGCCGCGACCCCTCGCCCGAACGATGGCCGGGCGAGGGCGGCGGGGGCTGATCAGGCCGGGACCACTTTCTGGTCGATCGCGCCGAAGGGGGCCCAGCCGTCGGCGCTGCGCGCTTCCATGCGCACGGTGTCGCCATAGGCCATGAACGTCGTGCCCGGCGCGCCGTCACGGATCATCTCGATCGCGCGCACTTCGGAGATGCAGCTCGAGCCGACTTCGGCGTAGTTCGGGTTCGAGACGGTGCCCGAGCCGATCACCGTGCCCGCGACCAGATCGCGGGTGCGCGCGGCGTGGGCGATGAGTTCGGGAAAGCCGAAGTCCATGAACGAGCCGTTGGCGTGTCCGAAGGCCGTGCCGTTCCAGGCGACGTGGAGGTCGAGGCCGACGCGTCCGTCCAGCCAGGCCGCGCCCAGTTCCTCAGGCGTGGCCGCAAAGGGAGCCATCGCGCAGGCGGGCTTGGCCTGCACCCAGCCGAAGCCGGTCTTCATCTCGACAGGCGCAATCGCGCGCAGCGACCAGTCGTTGATCTGGACCACGAGCTTGATGTGCGCGAGCGCGTCCTGCGCGCTCGTGCCCATCGGCACGGCGTCGACGATCACCCCGAATTCGCCCTCGAAGTCGATCCCGTCGGCGATCGAGGGGAAGGCGACGTCCTCGTTCGGGCCGTAGAAGCGGTCGGACAGGCCCTGGTACATGAGCGGGGCGTCGGTCTCGACCGGGGGCAGGCCGAAGGCGATCTGCATCAGTTCGCCGTGGGTGTTGAAGGCCGAACCGTCGAGCCACTGCCACGAACGCGGCAGGGGCGCGCGCAAGGATGCGGGATCGAGCGCTTCGCCTTCCCCGGCGTCAAGGTGTTCGGCGAGCGCGCGCAGCGCGGGCTCGGCCTGCGCCCAGTCGTTGATGGCGGTGAGCAGGTTGGGGATTCCCGCAGGCAGGCAGCGGGCCGCGTCGGCGGATACGACCACGAGGCGGCCGTCGGGCGTGCCGTCGGCACGCGTTGCAAGGCGCATTGGCTCAATCCTCGTCGATGATGGCGACGGCGCGCGTCCAGCCAGCCGAGGCGCCCTTGATCTTGTGCGGGAAGCACGAGATCGTGAAGCCGTGGGGGGGCAGCGCCTCGAGGTTGTGCATCTTCTCGAGGTGGCAGTAGCCGATGTCGCGGCCCGCCTTGTGGCCTTCCCAGATCAACGAGGTGTCGCCGGTTTCCTTGACCTTTTCGGCGGTGTAGCTGAACGGCGCGTCCCACGACCAGGCGTCGGTCCCGGTCACGCGCACGCCGCGCTCGGTAAGGTACATGGTCGCCTCGTAGCCCATGCCGCAGCCCACGTTGACGAAGTCGGGACGGCCCAGCGCCATGCCCGCCGCGGTGTTGACGACGACGATGTCGAGCGGCTTCAACTCATGGCCGATGCGCGCCAGTTCGTCCTCGACGTCCTTGGCGGTCACCACGTAGCCATCGGGGAAGTGGCGAAAATCGAGCTTCACGCCGGGCTGGAAGCACCATTCGAGCGGCACTTCGTCGATCGTGATCGAACGCTTGGGTTCGCCGTCCTTGCCGTCCATGGTCGGGTGGAAGTGGTAGGGCGCGTCGAGGTGCGTGCCGTTGTGGGTGGTCAGCTTGATCACCTCGGAGGCGGCGAAGCCGGCGCCATCGGGGGTGTCCTTCGCGGTCACGCCGGGGAAGAACATGTCGAGTTCCCCGGCGGTGTCGGCGTGGGTCTGGTAGGTGATCTCGGGGCGCATGAAAGGCGGGTCGCTGACGACCTCGTTGCACAAGGTGATCGAGAGGTCGATGAAACGGCGGGGCATGGGGGGGGATCCTTCGTGTCAGTTGCGGCGGTACGGCGCTTTTACGCGGCGCGACCTCCCAGGGTCTCGGCGAACCAGTCGGAGAGGAGGTCGCGGCCATAGGCCATGTTGTCGGCTCCGACGTGTTCGACACCGCCTTCGCGGTCGGTGAAGATCACCTTCTCGCGGCGGGGCGAATTGACCAGCTGGTCGTAGAGATCGTCGGCATAGGCCGGGCTGATCTGGCGGTCGTTGGCGCCGTGGGTGACGAGGAAGGGCACCGTGATGCGCTCCATGTGCCCATTGAGGTTCATCGCCTGGGACCTGGCGAGGAAGTCGTCCTGGTCCTTGGCACCGAAGGCCCAGTGGACGTGGGCCCAGTAGTGCGGCACCGGGTTTTCGCCCTCGCGCGCCATGCGCTTGTCCTGCACTTCGCGCCAGTTGTGGTTGGCGCCCCAGACCGCGCCGCTCGCGAAACGGGGCTCGTAGGCGACCGCGCGCGGGGCGAAGTGACCGCCCAGCGAGATGCCGGTCATGCCGATCGCCTTGGGATCGACTTCGCTTTGCCGCTCGAGCCAGTCGACGGCCCTGGAGGCCCAGCTTTCGGAATGCGGATCGACGGGCAGGCCCTGGAGGCGCAGCGCCTCGCCCGAGCCGGGCTGGTCGACGCACAGGGTGGAGATGCCGCGCCGCGCCAGTTCCTCGGGCAGGCGCGTCCAGTAGAGCAGTTCCTTGCAGCTATCGAGACCGTTGCAGAAGACGACGACCGGCCCGGGGCTGGTGTCGCTTCCGGGCGCGCGGGTGAACAGGGCGGGCATCGTGCCGGTTTCGAGCGGGATCTCGACGCGCTCGCGGTTGAGCTTGCCGAGCGTGGTCGAGCGGTCGAAGGCCGCGCGTGCCCTGGCGTAAGTCTCCTGGCGTCCGGGCGCGCCGTGGCCCTGCATGCGCTCGGCGGTGAACAGGTAGAGCGCGGCGCGCTCGAGCTTGTTCGAGGCCGAGAAGGCGCGGCCCCTGGCCTCGTCCTCGCCGGCGAGCTCGAGCAGCTTGTCACCCATCGCCGCCCAGGCCTTCATGAACTGGGGCGTGCCCGCGTCGGCGCCATTGGCGGCGGCGTCGCGGATCGGCTTCACCATGTCGATGATCTCGCCGATCTGGCCGCCGCTTTCCATCGCGATCGCGACCGAGAGGTTCCAGATGTAGTTCGGAAAATATTCAAAGAGGGCCATGGCAATCAGAACTCGGCAGGCTGGAAGAGACGGGCGTCAGGCGCGGGGTGGGGCATCGTCTGCGGACCGCCGACGCCGGTGCCCCACTGGTCCATGACCATCGGCGCGGGGGTGTGGACCTTGTATTCGTGGTGTTCGAAATCGACTTCTTCCAGCTCGGAGGTGTACTCGACTACGAAGCCGCCGGGCGTCACGAAGTAGCTGAAGGTGTTGTTGCCCGCGGTGTGGCGGCCGGGGCCCCAGCGGATGTCGGTGCCGCGCAGCTTGAGGCGGTGCGCGCCGCGGAACATGTCATCAAGGGTCAGCATGTCGTAGGCGACGTGGTTGAGGCAGGGCGGTCCGGGCAGGATGGCGACGCGGTGATGCGCTTCGTTGCAGCGCAGGAAGCACATGAAGTCGCCCAGCCAGTCGGAGACCTTGAAGCCCAGAACATCGCAGAAGAAGGTCACGAGGGCCTGGTGGTCGGGCGAATGCATGACGATGTGGCTGATCTTGACCGGCATGCCTTCCCAGCGCTCCATCGCGCGGCTCTCACCCTTTGCGACCTCGGCCGAGATCTCGAAGGGCAGGCCGTCGGGGCTGAAGAAGCGGAAGCCGTAGCCGCCGCCCGGTGCATCGAGGTCCTTGGGCGCGAACACGACCTTGCAGCCCGCCGCTTCCACCTTGGCGAAGAGCGCGTCGACGTCGGCGCGGGTATCGGCGGCGAAGGCGATCACCTCGACGTGGTTGGTGTCCGCCTTGTGCAGGCGCACGACGTGGTGCTCGTCGTGCCCGTGGGTCTTGAACCAGGCCCTGTCTTCGGTTGCGTCGACTTCCACGTCCACTTCGACGAGGCCCCAGTCGTCCTTGTAGAAGGCGCGTTCGGCCTCGAAGTTCTCGACGCCGTAGCCGACGTAGCGGATTTCGGTAATGCGGCTCATGATGTGGTTGTCCTGTCTCGAGCTATCAGATGGGTTGCGCGACCATGGCGAACATTTCGCCGGTGGCCTTATGGTTGTCGATCTGCGGGCCCTTGCCGATCTGGCCGTGGCAGATCTCGAGCGACTTCTCGACGATGTAGCGGCAGCGCTCGAAGCGGCGGTCGCGGTAGGCGGCGAAGGCCTCCTGCGGCGAGGCATGCGCGCCCAGCTCCTCGGCAAGGACGATCGCGTCCTCGATCGCCATGCCCGCGCCCTGGCCCAGATGCGGGGTGGTGGCGTGGACGGCATCGCCGATGAGCACGACGCGGCCCTTGCTCCAGTCGCCGTAGAGCATCATGCCTTCGAGCGGGCGGTAGACCACGCCCTCGTCACAGGTGATCTGCTCGGCCAGTTCGCGCAGGCGCGGTGCGCACGTGGCCAGCTTGCCGCGCATCGCGGCGGCGAGGCCTTGCGTGGAATAGCGCGGATTCTCGGGCTCGTGCGTGGTCACGTACATGTACATTAGGTCCTGGCTGATCGGCACCAGGCCACAGCCGGTCGGGCCGTTGTAGACCTGGAGCGCGTCAAGATCGTCGGGGCGCGGGAAATTGTAGCGCCACACCGACTGGCCGGTGAACGCGGGCTTCTCGGCCTCGGGCAGGATGGTCTGGCGGGTCTGCGAATAGACCCCGTCGGCGCCGACCACGATGGCGTAGCGATCCGAGGTGCCGTCCGAGAAGGTGACCGAGACGCTCTCGCCGTCGTCCTCGAGCGCGGTGACGGTGAGGCCGAGGCGAATTTCGGCGCCGGCATCGCGGGCGCTGTCGCCCAGCACCTTCTGGAGCGCGCGGCGGCCGATCCCGACATTGGCGGGCTTGCCCTCGACGAGGCTGGGGGTGGGAATGCGCGCAATGCGGCTGCCGTCGGGCAGGAAGATCTCGACCGCGTCGAAGCCGCAGGCCGCGTCGATGAAGGCGTCGAGCACGCCGAGCTGGTCCATCGCGCGCACGACGTTGGCCTGCTGGATGATCCCTACGCCATAGACCGACCAGGTCGGGTCCTTTTCGATCACGGTCACGCGGTGCCCGGCGCGGCTGAGCGCGATCGCGGCGGAAAGTCCGCCGATACCGCCGCCGATCACCAGGGTCTTGAGGTCTTCCATCGTACATTTCCTCTGGGACGAAAATTCAGAACTGATCGAGGTCGTTCGCGATCACGGTGGGCCCGGGGTAGATCCGGGAAATGCGGCCGAGATAGCCGAGCCGGTCCCCGGCGCTGGCACGCGGCGCCACGACGTGGGTGACGACGAGCGCGCGAACTCCGGCCCTTTGCGCCAGATGACCTACCTGTTCGGGGGTCAGGTGGTGGCGCGCGAGGTGTTCCTCGATGCCCGTCAGCGCATCGGCGCTGGCGTTGGGGGTGTTGGCCTGCACGTTGGCAAGGGTGCGCGCGACGTCGATCATCTCGGAGACGAGCAGGTCCGCGCCCTTGGCCAGCTCTTCGACCGCCGGGCTCGGGCCGGTGTCGCCGGTATAGACGATGGTGCGCCCCGGCGCCTCGAAGCGGAAGGCGAGCGACTTGAAACGGGCGTCGGCCGCGCTGCCGGGCTGGAACGAGTAGTGGGTGTTCTGGCGCGCGGTGACCGCGATGTCGCCGAGGCGGAAGGTGGCGCCATCGGACAGCTCGACCACCGAGACGCTGTCGCCCGGCAGGATCGTGCGCGCACCGGGAAGCCCGTAGCCCGCTTCGACGGCGGGCTCCATCGCGGCGAGTAGCCCGGCGACCAGCGCCTTGGTGCCCGGCGGGCCGTAGATGGTCAGCGGCTGGGTGACATTGGTCTGGAAGCGCAGGCCGAGGACCGCGGCCAGCCCGGCGGTGTGGTCGAAATGCAGGTGGCTGAGCACGACGCCGCGCACTTGCTCGAGGCGCACGTGCGCGCCGGTCAGTCGTTCGACCGCCCCGTCGCCGCAGTCGACGAGGAACGCAGCCGGCCCGCGAAGGAGGAGATTCGCGGGCTGGCTGCGTTCGGCAGATGGGATAGGTCCGCCCATCGTGCCAAGGGTGATCCAGTGCGTGGCCATGGGAGCCGGGGCGCCCCCCAGCGCCGCCGGTTCCTGGTCCGCCCGTGCGGGGGCGGATCCAAGCGAAAGGGAAAAGGCCAGGAGGGCAAGGGCGAGGCGGGCGCGCATCAGAACGTCATTCCCGCACGCACGCCGTAAGTGCGCGGCGGCGTGGTCACCACCGTCGCGGCCGAGGCCGCGTTGTAGGTGAGCCCGGCCGAGACGATGCGGTTGTTCTCGATGTTGCGCACGAAGGCGCCGATCGACCAGCGCCCGTCCTCGGGGCCGAAGTCGAGGTTGGCGTTGCTCGTCCAGGTGCTGCCCACCTTCTGTTCGGCGAGGTACTGGAAGGCGACGGTGCGGCTGGTCTTGAACTGGGTATCGCCCGCGATCACCAGCTTGTAGTCACCCAGCGCAAAGGTCTGCTGCGCGCCCAGGTTGATGGTCCACTTGGGGCCCTGGTAGGCGCGGCGGCCCGAGCAGTCGATTTCGTACTGGCCGGCCGTGGTCGTGCTGACCGAATAGGGGCAGCCGGTCAGAGGAGGCGTGGCGCCGATCGGTTCGTTGTAGACGAACGAGGTGTAGCGCGCGTCGAGATACTGGACTTGCGCGGAGAGCAGCGTGGTCTCGGTCAGCAGGACCTGCGCCTCGGCCTCGGCGCCCTTGATCGTCGAACTCCCTGCGTTCTCGGTGAACTGGCCCTGGTTGCCCGCCGCGTCGATGCCGGTGTGGTTGACCTGCTGGTCGCGGTACTTCCAGTAGAAGCCTTCCAGGTTGAGCTGGAGGCGGTTGTTCAGGAAGCGGTTCTTCAGACCCAGCGTATAGGCGGTGATATATTCGGGATCGAAGGTCTCGTAGCCCGCCGAGAGCGAGAAGCCGCCCGAGCGGTAGCCCGTCTCGACGCTGCCGTAGAGCAGCGAGTCCGGGGCGACGTCGTATTCGAACCCGGCGCGCCAGGTCAGCCTGGAGGTGTCGAGCGGCTCGTCGACCCTGGTCTGCGCGCGGATCAGCAGCGCGCCCGAAGTGCCGATCGGGGTGACCCCGCCAGCAGGGGGGACGATGAAAGGGTACTGCAGTTCGTTGAAGCTGTCGCCCACGGGAAGCAGCGTCGCCGTCGGGCAGCTGGGCACGAAGTTCACGCTCTGCGTGCACTTGACGAGGAAGACGTCGGCGGTGCCGTCGAACTGCTTCTCATCGCGCGTCCAGCGCAGGCCGCCGATCAGGCGCAGGCGGTCCGAGAGGTTCGCGGTGAGGCGGCCGAACAGCGCGTAGGAGCGCGTGTCCGAGGTGAACTCCTGGTAGGCGTTCAAGGCCTGCTGCGCGAAAGTATAGTTGCCATCGACGCTCTCGTCGAAAAGGTAGGCGCCCAGGATGTAGTCGAAGATGCCCACGCGCTCGCCGGTGAAGCGCGTCTCGAGGCTGAACTGCTCGTCCTTCTCCTGGATGTAGCCCACGAAAGCCGGCGCGGCGAATTTGTTGTCGAGGCTCGAATAGCGCCAGGCGGGGATGACCGAGAGCGTGCCCGCGCCGGTGTGCCAGGTGATCTCGGCGTTGGCGCCGTAGAAGCTGTTGTTCTGGTAGATGTCGGGATCGAGCGGATCGGCGGTGCGCCCCGAGAGGCCCAGGAACAGCGTCTGGCGATAGGCCTGCGAAGCGGGATCGGTAAGGCCGGTGGACGTGCTCAGGCCCGAGGGCACGAAGGTGTAGCCACCGCTTGCGTAGTCATAGGCGTAGCGGCCCTGGTAGGAA
Organism: Novosphingobium profundi; assembly: GCF_018491765.1. Classification (GTDB taxonomy): domain Bacteria; phylum Pseudomonadota; class Alphaproteobacteria; order Sphingomonadales; family Sphingomonadaceae; genus Novosphingobium; species Novosphingobium profundi. The sequence goes on from NZ_JABWCU010000010.1 coordinate 42,206, forward strand.
GAGCCTGCGCCCTTGCCGCCGGTGTGCGAATAGTCGCCGCCCACGCGCACGGTGAGGTCGGGGGTCAGTTCGGCCAGGTACTGCAGGCGCAGCGCGTGGGTCTTGTCGTCCGAGGTGCCGTCCGAAAGGTAGCCGTCGTGCCGGGTCAGGCTGCCCGCGATGCGCAGCGCTCCGTCTTCGCCGACCGGCACGTTGATTGCGCCTTGCAGGCTTACCGCGTCGTAGTTGCCGTAGCTGGCCTTGGCGAAGCCCGAAAATTCGCCGATGCGCGGCCTGGCGGGCAGCACGTTGATCGCGCCGCCGGTCGCGTTGCGCCCATAAAGCGTGCCTTGCGGGCCCTTGAGCACCTCGATGCGTTCCAGGTCGTAGAACATGCCCGAAGTCGAGGTCGGGCGGCCAAGGTAGACGCCGTCATAGCTGAAGGCGATCGCCGGATCGGAATAGCCGTTGACGGTGAAGTTGCCTACGCCGCGCAGGAAGAACACCGCGTTGGCGCCGCCGTTCTGCTGGATGTTGAGCGCGGGGACCATCTTGCCCAGGTCCTGCGCGCCGGACACGCCGGCGCGGGTCAGGTCGTCGCCGCCCACGACATCGATGGCGACGCCCGCGCGCTGGGCGCTTTCCGCCTTTCGCTGCGCCGTGACGACGATTTCGTTGAGCCCCACCGCCGCGTTCGGCGAAGCCGCGGCAGTGCTGGTGTCCTGCCCCTCCTGCGCTGCGGCCTGCGCCGCGATCAGCCCTGATGCCAGGGCCAAGGCCAAAGCCGTACCCCCCCGATATACCTGTCGCATCCCGTCTCTCCCCTCGAGCCGCTTTTTGCGGCTTTTCCGGGCGAGGGATGCCTATGGGCTTGCCATATATCAAATCTTTTGTTTTTGTCGTATTCCACAAACAGAATTGATACTATGCGCCTCGACAAGTTTGACCTCAACCTGCTGATTGCCTTCGAACTCCTGCTTGAGGAGCGCAATGTGACGCGCGCGGCACAACGCGCGAATCTGACGCAGTCGGCGATGAGCGCTGCGCTGGCGCGGCTGCGCCAGGCGCTCAACGACGAATTGCTGATCCCGCACGGACGGCGCATGATCGCCACGCCCCACGCGCTGGCGCTGGCACCGCAGGTCTCCGAAGCGGTGCGCAACTTGCGTGTCCTGATATCGGGGGCGACCGCGTTCGACCCGGCGACTGCGGATCGCCGCTTCGAAATCGCGACCTCGGACTACATCACGACCGTGCTGCTCGGCCCCTTGCTGCCCGAGCTCAAGCGCGAGGCCCCTGGAATCGAGTTCAACTTCCAGCTCCCCACGCGCGACACGGGCGCGCAGCTCGAGGACGGCAAGCTCGATTTCCAGATCACGCCCGAGCAGTTCCTCAACAAGGAGCATCCCAGCGAGATCCTTTTCGAGGAACGCCACGTCGTCGTCGGTTGGGAGGGCAATCCGGTCTTCGCGCGCGAGATGGACCTTGCCGCGTTCCATTCGTGCGGGCATGTGGCGGTGCGCATCACCGGCGTGCCGGCGTTCGCCGAAAGGCACTTGCTCGCGGGTGATGACCAGCGCCGGATCGAGGTCATCGCGCCCTCGTTCTCGGCGGTGCCCTGGCTCTTGCCGGGGACCGGGCTCCTTGCCCTCATGCACGAGCGGCTGGCGCGGGTCTATGCGCCCTTGCTGCCGCTCGCGATCCGGCCTTCGCCGATTGCGGTTCCACCCATGCGCGAGATGATCCAGTACCACGCCGCGCGCGCGACCGATGCCGGAATGCTCTGGCTCAAGTCGCGGCTGCACCGCGCCGCCACCGGGTCCTGAGAGCCAGCGGCTAGTCGAAGTTCGGCATCGGTCCGGGATCGACCCCGAAATCGGCGTCCAGATCGGCCAGGGTGCCGTCCGGCGCGGCGCTCTCGAGCAGGCGGGAGAGAAGCGCCACGGCCTGCTCGTTCTGCGGGCAGGGGGGCAGGTGGCGCTGCGCGATCGAGAGCCCGCGCACCGACCAGACCATCAGGCGCATGACTGTCCTCGCCAGCTGACGGTCACCGCCGAAGGCGCCCTGCATGACGTCGAGCGCCTTGGCTTCGACCGCCTCTTGCATCGGGATGACGGCGGCGGCGAGCTCGGCATCGCCGCGGGTGGCCTGGAGGATGTCGAGCACGGCGTGACCCGAAGGGCGGCTGAGCACCTGCCAGAGCAGGCGCGGCCAGTCGCTCAGTCGATTGCCGAGGCCGGTGGCTTGCCGGATCCGTTCGTATTCGTCCATTTCGTGCTCGAAGACGTGCGCGACGACCTGTGCCATGAGCGCGGCGCGCGTGCCGAAGTGGTGGAGCATGGCCCCGCGCGAGACGCCCGCGCGCGCCGCGATCGTGGCGGTGTTGGCGTTGGGATAGCCCATTTCGTGGATCACCGCGATGGCGCTTTCGACGAGCGCGAGGCGCGTGTGTGCGGTGCGCTCTTCCTGCGTGCGCCTGCGCGGCGGCGTGCCGTTCGCCATCGTGATCTCGTTCATCGCATCCCGACCCATTGCTTGTTCGTGTCCCGTGTCCCGACAGAGGTGCGCGCGCCGCCATCCCCCGGCCGCCCCTTCGTGCGCAGCACAACCAGAGACGCGGGTGATTGTCAGCAATCAAAAACATTCATGCTTGACTGTATGTATCTGCGAAACCTATTCGCCGCGTCAAGCCGCCGATGAACGGCGCCGCATATTTGGGAGGGTTCACCATGCACAAGTCCGCATTCCTGCTGGGCGTCAGCCTGTTTGCCACGGCCGCGCCCGCGTGGGCGCAGGAGGCCGCGTCCGACGAGGTCGGCGTTCCCGAGATCGTGGTAAGCGCGCAGCGCCGCACCGAACGCCTGCAGGACGTTCCCGTCAGCGTGACCGCGCTCGGCGCCGATGCGCTCAAGACGCGCAACGTCAACGACCTGACCCAGGTCGTCCAGGCCGCGCCCAGCCTTCAAGTCGGCGCGGACAACACGTTCGCGATCCGCGGGGTGGGCACGCAGGCCTTTGCGACGACGATCGATTCGAGCGTCGCGACCTCGCTCGACGACGTCAACCTGGGCCGCCCCTACCTCGCGCAAGGACTCTTCAACGACGTCCAGCGCGTCGAAGTGCTCAATGGCCCGCAGGGGCTGCTGTTCGGCAAGAACGCCTCGGCGGGCCTGCTCAACGTCGTCACGACCCGCCCCAGGCTGGGGGAATGGGAAAGCACCACCAATCTCGAGCTCGACAACCGCGAGACCCCTGGAAGCGACGCAAAGTCCTGGTCGGTGATCGCGCGCGAGACGGTGAACATCCCGGTCTCCGAAAACTCGGCGCTGCGCATCAACGGCACGTATTCGTACGAGCAGCCGGGCACGACCTACAAGGGCCTTTCGGGCGTGCGCAATGACCTCGATCGCGAACAGTACGGGCTTCGCGGCAAGTACCTGATCGAGCTCACGCCTTCACTCGAACTCTACGTGATCGGCGAATATTCCCAATCGCACGGCATCGCGGGGATTTATGATCGCACCTACCGCTCGGTGGGCGAGGGCAGCGTCAACACCGATGCGCTGGCGGCGACCGGCCTCACGGCGGGGGATGAGAACTTCACCTTCGGGGGCGACGGCGGCTACTGGCGCGACCTGACGCTGGGCGGAGCGCAGGCGGCGCTCTCGTGGACGAGCCCGGGCGGCGTGGTGGTCAGCAACATCGCGGCGTGGAAGACCTACACCTACGACGCGCAGCTCGACACCGACTTCACCAACCTCGACGGCGCGAGCCGCAACTGGACGCACTCGAAGTACGACCAGTTCTCGAACGAACTGCGCATTGCGCTGCCTTCCGAAAACCGTCTCTCGGGCCAGGCCGGTCTTTACTATTTCCACTCGAAGGTGGACCAGCAGAGCCAGATCGCGGGCAACAACTACTTCTCCGACTATGCGCTCGCGAACTTCTTCTGCGTGGGCTCGTCGGCACCCTCCTATTGCGGCACGACCAACAGCTACTTCCTGGGGCGCGACAACCGCTACAGCATGACCACCGACAGCTACGCCGCCTTCGGCCAGCTGACCTACGAGATCGTCGATGGCCTCAAGGCCTTCGCCGGTGGCCGCGTGACGCGCGACGAGATCGCGATCGATCTGGTACAGAACGAGGACGCCTACTTCGCGCCGCTCGCGGTCTCGGGCACGTTTGCCCAGGACTACGGCCACACCAACTTCAGCTGGCGCGCCGGTGGCCAGTACGAGTTTACGCCTGACGCGATGGTCTATGCCTCGTACGGCCACGGCTACAAGGGCCCCGGTTTCAACGACACCGCGGCAACCACCGACGCCAGCCTGCTGGTCAAGGGCGAGACCTCGGAGACGGCGGAGATCGGCTTCAAGACCAGCTGGTTCCACCGCGCACTCGTGTTCAACGTCTCGGCGTTCCACACGAAGTTCAACAACTACCAGGTGCAGTCGCTCGACAGCGAGTTGCAGGCTTTCATCGTCCAGAACGCGGCCTCGGTCATCAGCAAGGGCATCGAGGCATCGATCAACGCGCGCCCGTTCGAGGGGCTTTCGCTCAACGCCTCGGCAACGCTGCTCGATTCCAAGTTCGACAGTTTTGCCGGTGCCGAGTGCTACCCCGGCCAGCCCAACGCCGAGTGCGAGGCGAGCGCTTCGGCCTATTCGAACGGTTCGTTCAACGCCAAGGGTTACCGCACGCCGACTTCGGCCCGGTTCACCTCAAGCGTCCAGGCGATGTACGAATTCCAGACTTCGGGCATGGTCCATCCCTTCCTCGAGGCCAACTGGTACCACCGCTCGCCGATCAACTACCTGATCAACCGGGCTCCCGGCGCCACTGTGCCCACGCTCGACATGATTGGCGCGAGTGCGGGCATCAACCTCGACAACGGCATGCGCTTCACGGTGTTCTGCAAGAACTGCACGAGCGCCTACAACCCGAACTTCATCGGGCTCGATTCGGGCGATTCGATCTCGCACATCGCGACCTACCAGCAGCAGTTCGGCTTCGACTCGGTGCGCACCATCGGCGCCACCGTGCAGTTCCAGTTCTGAGGGGGCGCACGTGATCGACGCGATGACCCGCCGCTCGGTGCTGCAGACGGCGAGCGCGGGGTTCGCCACGGCCTTTTCCGCCGACTTCGCCGCGGGAGCCGCACCGGCCCTCGCGGCTGTCCCGGCGGCGAAGTCGGGACGCGTCCTGCGCCCCGACTTCCTGTGGGGCGCCGCTACCTCGGGCCACCAGGTCGAAGGCGGCAACGTCAATTCCGACAGCTGGGTCACCGAGCACCTCACGCCCAGTGCCTTCCCCGAGCCCTCGGGCGATGCCTGCGACAGCTGGAACCGCTGGCGCGAGGATATCGCACTGGTCAAGCGCCTGGGGCTCAATACCTACCGCTTCGGAATCGAGTGGGCGCGGATCGAGCCCGAACGGGGCGAATGGTCGATGGCCGCGCTGGCGCATTACCGCGCGATGCTCGACGCCTGCGCCGAGGCGGGGCTGAAGCCGCTGGTGACCTACTCGCACTTCACCGTGCCGCGCTGGTTCGCCGGGCTCGGCGGCTGGGAAGTGGCGGCCAACGTCGATCACTTCGTGCGCTTTTGCGAGATGGCGGCCCGCGCGCTGGGCACCGGCTATGCCCACGCGCTCACCTTCAACGAGCCCAATCTCACTGCGCAGCTCCTCTGGCAGCGCGACTTCAAGGCCGCCGCGCCGTTCTTCGCGATGGGCAATGCCGAGGCCGCGAAGCGGATCGGGACCGAACGTTTCTCCTCCACGCTCACCGCGCCGCCCGAGGCGGTCTTCGCGAACATGGCCTCGGCGCACCACCGCGCGATCGCGGCGATCAAGTCGGTTCGTCCCGATGTGCAGCTCGGCCTCAGCCTCGCGGTGGCCGACGAGCAGGCTGCCCCTGGCGAGAGCGCACGCGCGGCCAAGATCGTGCAAGTCTACCAGCCCTGGTTCGAGGTCGTCGCGAGGGACGATTTCGTGGGTGTCCAGACCTATGGGCGCAACGTGGTTGGGCGCGAGGCCGATCTCGCGCCGCCCGAGGGCGTGGAACTGACCGAGACGGGCATGGAATTCTACCCCGAGGCGCTGGGCGCCACGGTGCGCTGGGTGGCGGGCGCCACCGGGCGTCCGATCCTCGTCACCGAGAACGGCGTCGCCACCAGCGACGACACCCGCCGCATCGCCTATATCGACCGCGCGCTGGCGAGCCTTGCCAAGGTAATCGCCGAAGGCGTCGACGTGCGCGGCTACGTCCACTGGTCGTTGCTCGACAATTTCGAGTGGAATCGCGCTTATACCGCGCACTTCGGGCTGGTTGCGGTGGACCGCACGACCTTTGCCCGCACGGTGAAGCCGAGCGCCTTGCACCTGGGCGCCTACGCCAGGGCAAATCGCATCTGAATTAGACGGTTACGCGCGCGCGCCGAGGTCCTAAGGTGCGCGCTACGAACAGGGGGCGAGGCGTGTCGCGGCGCGTCCGAGCGCCGGGTCAGCAGGAAGGAAGCACATGCCCAGGATCGATCGACGCACCGTGCTGGCGGGCAGCACGGGTCTCACGCTCGGCGCGGCAAGCGGGAGCTTTCCGGCCCTCGCGCGCGCTTCGGCGGGGCGCGTCGCGCTGCGCGATCCGCGCACGGCGCAGATGGTCGATCCGATCGGGCTGGGCGACCGTACCCCTTCGCTCTCCTGGCGGCTTGAAGGCGGTGAGGGCACGCAGCAGGCCGCCTGGCGGGTGATCGTGGCCTCCAGCCTGCAGCGCCTCGCGGCCGGGCAGGGCGATGTGTGGGACAGCGGCCGGCAGATGGGCTCGCAGGCGAGCGGCGTCGCCTATGCAGGCACGCCGCTGGTCTCGGGTCAGCGCTGCTTCTGGAAGGTCTGCGCCTGGACCCAGGACGGAACGCGCGTGTGGAGCGAGCCCGCGAGCTGGGAGATGGGCCTGCTCGAGGCCGCCGACTGGTCCGGCGCCTGGCTTGCCGTCGAGGATGCCGACGAACGCGACGACCGCCTCTCGGGCGTCGAATGGGTGGGCGGCGAGGCGGCCTCGCCCGACGTGGTGCGCGCCTTTCGCCTGGCCTTCACCAGTGGGGCGGGGCCCTGCGTGGTCACGCTGGTTGCCGACGGGGTGATTTCGGCCATCGCGCTCGACGGCAAGCCGCTTACGGCGACACCCTATAGCCCGCTCGCCTTCGGCGGTCCGCCGGCTTCGCGCTTCGCGCTCGATCTTGCCGCCGGGGCGCACGAGCTCACCGTCTCGGTCTCGCCCACTCCCGGCTACTTTACCAAGCCCTTCGTGCGCGTTGCGGGCCATGTCCGGATGACCGGCGCGGACGGTGCACGTGTGCGGATCGGGCGCGGGTGGCAGACCCGGCTGGGCGACCTGGAGCCCTGGGCCGCGGCGGCGAAGGCGCCCGAGCAGCCCAATTTCCCCTGGCCGCCGACCCCCGCGCGCCTGCTCGCGCGCCCTTTCGCGCAGGCGGGCAAAGTGGTGCGCGCGCGGCTCCACGTGGCGGCGCTTGGCGGCTACCGCGTCTGGATCAACGGCGCGCGGGTGGGCGCGGACGAATTGCAGGCCGAACCGGCCAACTATACGAGGCACATCCCTTCGCGCAGCTATGACGTGACCGCGCTCGTGCGCGACGGGGCGAACGTGCTCGGCGCGCTGGTCGGCGATGGCCACTTCGCCAGCTATCAGGCGCCTGATGGACGCTACCCCTATCTTCCCGCCCCGCGCCGGGTGCAGATGGTGCTCGAGATCGAGGACGAGGGCGGGACGATCACGCGCGTGGTCACCGATGGGAGCTGGCGCCACGCGGACTCTCCCTTGCGAATGTCCGAGATCTACGCGGGCGAGGACCAGGACTTGCGCCTCTGGCCCGAGGGCTGGAACCGGGCGGGTTTCGACCTTTCGGACTGGGAACGGGTGTGGACCGCGCCCGAACCGCAGGTGCCGATCGTGGCCGCGCTGTGCGAACCGGTGCGGGTCATCCGCGAACGCGCACCCGAAAGCGTGCACAAGCGCGCCGAGCGCCGCTTCGTCGTCGATTTCGGGCAGAATTTCGCCGGGCGCGTGCGGCTGAGGGTCAAGGGCAGGCCGGGGCAGGAAGTCACCGTGCGCATGGCCGAGATCCTGGGCGCGGACGGCGAGATCGACCAGAGCAACTTGCGCGCGGCGCGCGCCACCGATCGCTATGTCCTGGCGGGCAGGCGGGAGGGCGAGGAGCTTTGCCCGATGCTCACCTACCAGGGCTTTCGCTACGCCGAGATTTCCGGGCTCGACACGCTCGAGGCAGGGATGGTGACCGGGCTCGTCCTTTCGAGCGACTTGCGCGAGACGGGCACCTTGCGCGTCGCCGAGCCGCACATCCAGAAGCTCTGGCTCAACACCTTGTGGAGCCAGCGCTCGAACTTCATGGGCATTCCCACCGATTGCCCCCAGCGCGACGAGCGCCTGGGCTGGACCGGCGATGCGCAAGTGTTCTGGGACACCGCCAGCTTCAACATGGCGACGGGGCCGTTCACGCGCGCCTACTGCCGCGATCTGCGCGAGGCGCAAGGCGCCAGGGGGGCCTACCCGCTCTGGGCGCCGTGCCCCTCGGGGCTGGGCTGGGGCACCACCAGCGCGACGCCGGGCTGGGCCGACGTCGGGGTCATGTTGCCCTACACCTCGTATCTCCACGAGGGCGATGCGCGCGTGGTCGACGAGAACTGGTCGGCGATGACCGCCTATCTCGAGGGCATTCTCGCCACCAATCCCGATGGTCTGTGGGCCAAGGATCGCGGTGTCGACCTGGGCGACTGGCTCGCGCTCGACGCCAAGTCGCCGATGGACGAGACCACGCCCAAGGACCTTATCGGCACCGCCATGCTGGCGCGCTCGATCGCGCAAGTGGCGCAGCTCGCGCAGTGGACCGGGCGCAGCGCCGAGGCCGCGACGTGGACGGCGCGGCTGGCGCGGACCCGACAGGCCTTTGCGGCGGCCTTCGTCAAGCCCGACGGCACCGTGGGCAACGCCAGCCAGTGCAGCTACATCCTGGCGCTCGCGCTCGACTTGCTCGACGAACCCGTGCGCGCCCGAGCGGGGGAACGCCTCGCCGCCGACATCCGCCGGCGCGGGACCCTGCTCACGACCGGCTTCCTCGGCACGCCGCTGGCGCTCGACGCGCTGGCGGGCGTGGGCGAGACGCGCCTTGCCTGGGATCTCCTGCTCCGCCGCGAATTCCCCTCGTGGGGCTATATGGCCGATCACGGGGCGACGACGATCTGGGAGCGCTGGAACGGCGATACCGGCGACGTCGCGATGAATTCGTTCAACCACTACGCGCTCGGCGCCGTCTGCGGCTTCCTCTACCGCCGCGTCGCCGGGATCGCGCCGACCGCGCCCGGCTTTGCCACGTTCGACGTCGATCCCTTGCTCGACCCCCGCATCGCTTCGGCGGGCGCCACGCTCGACACGGTGCGTGGGCGCATCGTCGCCGACTGGACGCGGGGCGCGGGCGAAGGCGGCGGCGCGAGCCTTGCGCTGAGCGTCCCCGCCAACACCCGGGCGCGCGTGCGCCTGCCCGGTGGCTGGCGCGAGGTGGCGCCCGGAACGCACCGCTTCACCCTTGCCGGAGCCTAGGGCCGGGGCCGCCCTTGTGGCGACCCCGCAGTCCCTTCAGCGGAACTGGACCGAGACCCCGCCCCAGATCGTGCGCGGAGTGCCCAGGTCATACGAGCCCGACTGGTTGCGCGTGAGGATCGTCTCGTCGGTGAGGTTCTCGCCGCGCAGCAGCAGGGCGACCGGACCCGCCACAGGCACGCGCGCATAGGCGTCGAGCGTGGTCGCGGCGGGCAGGGCCTGGGTATTGGTGTCGTCTTCGTACTGCTTGCCGACGTGGCGCAGCGTGGCGGCAAGGCGCCAGCCTTCGCGCGGCGCCCAGGCGAGCGTCGCCGAGGCGTCGAGCTTGGGCACCTGGGCGGGGCGCATGCCGTCGAAGTCGGCCCCCGCCTGGTGGACCTTGGAATCGGTCCAGGCGAGCGATCCCTCGAGGCTGACGGTGCCCAGCGCGACCTTGGCTTGCGCCTCGATGCCCCTGGCGCGGATTTCATCGACATTCTGGCGCTGGAGCAGGTTGGTCCCGATCGTCACGTTGGCGATCGCGTCCTTGAGCCGGTTGTCGAAGGCGGTCAGCGAAAGCGAGACATGGGGCGCGGGCGTAAGATCGATGCCCGCCTCGTAGCCGCGCAGCCGTTCGGGCTTGAGCGCGGCGTTGGCCTGCGTCGTCACCGGAAAGACGACGTAAGGGCGGTAAAGCTCGTTGAGCGTGGGCAGGCGCAGGCCGGTATAGGCCGCCGCGCGCAGCGTGAGGGCGGGGATCACGTGCCAGGCCGCGCCCGCACGCCCGTTGCCGTTCCAGCCCGAGCGGTCGGCGAAAGTGTCGTCCTGGTAGACGGCGCCGGCCGCCGTCAGCGAACGGTAGAAGCCGTTGCGGATGGTCCAGCGGTCGGCCCGGCCGCTCGCGGTCAGCACCAGCGAACCCAGCGTCCAGTCGTCCTGTGCGTAGAGGCCAAGGTCGGACTGCTCGCCCCCGGCGCGCCGGAAATAGGTGGCGAGGCCGGTCGTGGCCGAATAGGGCATTTCAACCAGATGGCCCTGCGAACTGCGGATGTCGGCGCCCAGGCGCAGGACATGGTCCTCGCCCACCGGCGGGCGCAGTTCGGCCTTGCCCCCGATCGCGAGCGTGGGCGTCTTGGCCTGGTCGAGCGTCTTCTTGTAGCTCGACGAACTGATCACGACGTTCGAGAAGTTCTGCGCCTGGACGTAGCCCAGCACGTCGAACTGCCAGTCACCCCGGCCGACGAGGCGCAGGCTCGCCTGCTGGCCGTCGGAGGTCGAATTCGCGCCCTTGAAGCGCAGCGTGCGCTGGTCGCCGTAGACGAGGCCCGAGGCCTGGATCTCGACGCTGTCGCTCAGCGGCGCGACGGCGCGCAGCGAGGCCGACCAGCTTTCGTAGGCCGCGCGCGCGGTGGCCTCGACGCGCTGGTCCCTGGGCGTGGTCCAGAAGCCCTGGCCCTTGTCCCACTGCGCGCTGGCGATGACGTAGCCCTGGCCCAGGCGCTGCGCGGTGGTGGCCGAGACTTGCGTCTCGCCCCGGTCGTTGACCAGGGCCTCGCCCTGCAACGCACCGATCGCGTCGGGGCCGGCGCTGACAAGGTCGATCGTGCCCGAGATCGCGCCGGTGCCGAAGGCCCCCATGCCGCCGCCGCGCGTCACCTGCACTTCGCCGATGCGCGCGGGCGCGATCGCGGAGAAGGGAATGTAGCCGAAGAAGGGGTTGGCGACGGGGACGCCGTCGAGCAGCACCAGCGCGCGGCTCGAGGCGTTGCCGCCGAGCGCGCGCAGCGTCACCCCTTGCGCCGAGGGGTTGGCCGCGCGGCTGTCGGAACGGCGGTACTGCTGGAAGCCCGCGACCGAGGACAGCACGTCCTCGATCCGCCCCGAGGCGCTGGCGGTCACTTCGTCGCGCCCGATCGTGACGACGTCGTAGGCGGTCGTTCCCTGGCCTTCCTCGAGCCCGCGTCCGGTGACGACGATGGTGCCCGCCTGCGCCGCGGCGTCGGCGCTTTCATCGGCCAGCGCGGGCGCGGCGAAGGCCACGGCGACGGGAAGCGCAAGAGCAAGGCCAAGCGCGCTCGAGAGACGCAGCGTCGAGGCCGATGGGACGGAGGTGTGACGGGTGACGTGCATGGGGCTCCCTGAAATGGCGATGGGACCGGTTTTGCGCGCCGCGAGGGGCGCTTCCGGTGTTCTGGCTATGCTTTCTGGTGTGTCACCTAGCGGCGGTGCGGCTGGAGGAAAACACCAATTCGTGAAAATTCCGCCGACTTGCTGGGCGCTTGTCCAATCCGGGGGCGGGGCGGGCCCGCGCACATCCACATGGCGGAAGGTGTCCTTCTTCGTGCTCACGAACGCGTCCCCGATATGCCTGCGGGGACACCCGCGATGCCCCCTCTCCCTGCTATCCGCCTTCGTGCACGGGTGTCTCGTCAAACGGCCCCGGGCTTTCGGATCGTGCGGGGTCTAGTCGAAGCCGTGCGCTCACGCCATTGTGCATTGGTACCCTTGCGCGGGTCTCGCGCGCTTGCGCAAAGGCCCCGTCCGGGCCCACATGGTGGGGAAATCACACCAGGACCGGCTCCGAGCGGCCGGGCAAGGAAGACACGATGCCACAGCCTGTACCGGCGGACCTCATCCGCGCCCGTTTCTCCGACGCCCTCTCGGCGATGTACGGGTGCGAGGTACCGCTCTATGCGCAGCTTCTCGAGCTCGTCCACGACGTGAACGGCCGCGCGATGGCCGCCGACCCCGCGCTCGGCGCGATGGTCGAGGCGGCTGGCGGGCTCGCCGCGTTCAACCGCGAGCCGCACGGGGCGATTCGCGTCGGCAAGCCGGACGAACTTGCCGCCCTGCGCCGGGTCTTCGCGGTCATGGGCATGTATCCGGTGGGCTATTACGATCTCTCGGTCGCAGGGGTTCCGGTGCATTCGACCGCCTTCCGTCCGGTCGACCGCGCCTCGCTGGGGGTCAATCCCTTGCGCATCTTCTGCTCGCTGCTGCGCCTCGAGCTGATCGAGGACGAGGACTTGCGCGCCACCGCAGCGGACCTGCTCGCCAGCCGCGAGATCCTGACGCCGCGCGCGCACGAACTCGTCGCGCGGGCCGAAGCCGAAGGCGGGCTGGTCGAGGAGGAGGTGGACACTTTCGTCGCCGAGGTGCTCGAGACCTTCCGCTGGCGCGAGAAGGCGCGCGTCACCGCCGCGACCTACCGGCGCCTGCTTGGCGCGCACCGCCTGGTTGCCGACATCGTCGCCTTCCAGGGCCCGCACATCAACCACCTGACCCCGCGCACGCTCGACATCGACGCCGCGCAGGCCGAGATGGTGGCGCGCGCGATCAAGGCCAAGGCGGTGATCGAGGGGCCGCCGCGCCGCCACGTCGACATCCTGCTGCGCCAGACCAGTTTCCAGGCGCTCGAGGAGGAGATCACGTTCCTCGGCGCCGACGGGGGCCCCGAGGAGAAGGGCTCGCACATGGCGCGCTTTGGCGAGATCGAGCAGCGCGGGGCTGCACTCACCCCCAAGGGCCGGGCGCTCTACGATGCGCTGCTGGACGAGGCGCGCGGGCTCGAAGGCTCGTCGGGCGGGGACTACGCCGCGCGGCTCGCGGCGCTCTTCGAGCGCTTTCCCGACGACCTCGACACCCTGCGCCGCGAAGGGCTCGCCTATTTCGACTATGCCCTGAGCGCACAAGGACACGACGCGCTCGCCTCGGGGCATCGCGTGCCCGCCGATCTCGAAGCCTGCATCGCGGCGGGTTTGGTGTCCGCCACGCCGATGGTCTACGAGGATTTCCTGCCGGTGAGTGCGGCGGGCATCTTCCAGTCGAACCTGGGCCTCGAGGAACGCGGGGCCTATGCCGGCCATTCCTCCCAGGCCGCCTTCGAGGAGGCGCTCGGCGCGCGCGTTGCCGACCCCTTCGCGCTTTACGCCGCGCTCGAAGCGCAGGCGCGCGATGCCGTTCTTGCGCGATTGCACGGCGCGCGGGCCTGAGCGGAAGGGGGGAGGCGCCGATGTCCGATGATCTTGCCGGGGACCTCGTGGAAGGCCGCGCGCTGGCGCGGGCCGATCTCGCGACGCTCTCGGGCACGCAGCCCTCGCTGGTGGATTGCGAATTGGCCGAGGGGGATTTCGCCGGCCTCGATCTGGCGGGCTGGTCATTCACCCGCTGTGATCTTCGCCGCGCCGATTTCCGGTCCGCTCGCCTTGAACGCACGCACTGGCGCTCGTGCCGCGGGGCCTTCGCCGTCTTCACCGATGGCGACCTTGCCGAGGCGGTTTTCCAGGGCAGCGATTTCAACAACGCCAGCTTCAAGCGCGCCCATCTCGACGCGGCCCGCTTTTCCGGCTGCAAGCTGACCGGGGCGGACCTCACCGGGGTGCGCGCGCTCGACATCGGCTTTGCCGAAACGCTGCTGATCGATGCCAAGCTGCCAGGGCGGCAGTTCCGCAAGGCTGAGCTCACGCGGGTCGATTTCACCCGCGCCGACCTTGCCCGCTGCGACTTTCGCGAGGCGAGTTTCCACGAATGCAGTTTGCGCGAGGCGGCGCTGGGTTCGGCGCGTTTCGAAGGTGCGGACTTGCGCGGGGCGGACCTTGGCGGGGTGCGGCTCGAGAACGCCGCGCCGTTCCGGGGGGCGACGATCTCGCGCGAGCAGGCGGGCGAACTCCTGCGCGAGCTGGGCCTGAACGTGCGCTGAGGCGCTCGGGGTCTGCGCCACCTCGAAAATGGCCGCTTGACTTAAACCCCACTAGATGGGTAGAGATTTAGTCGCGCCGACGGACCGGTCATCCGCGTGCGCCCAGTCCATGACGACCCGCGGCATTTGATCGGGAAGCAGCTTGCTCCGCGTTACCAACCGCTAAAGCGCGCGACGCTGGGGCGACAACGCCAGGCTTCGTGTTCCCCTCTTCGGATTATGAGGTGATACGATGCACAGAACTTTCGCAAGCGCATTTCGGCCCTGTTCCCCGGGCCGGTCGATCGGTCGGGCACCGGCGCGCACCCGTTAACGGGCGCGTGCGGTGCGGGTACGAACCCGCCCGGCTTCAACCACGGACATAAGGCCACAGCAGGGGCGTCGCAGCCGGGACAAAGGCGGCCGCGCGACGCCCGTTCAGGGGGTAGAATTCATGCAGTTTTCATCACGCGGCGCCCGCTACGGGCGCGTGCGCCGACGCGCGCGCCACCACTTCGCCACCACCGCGGGCGCACTTGCCGCGCTTGGTATCGCGAGCCCCGCGCTTGCCCGGCAGGAGGCGCAGCAGGTGTCTGCGGCACCGCAAGCGGACGAGGGCACTGTGTCTTCGCCGTCCTCGGTCGGCACCGGCGCGCAGGATGCCGGCGACATTCTCGTCACCGCGCGGCGGCGCAAGGAAACCGTGCAGAGCGTGCCGATCGCGATCGCGGTGGTGGGCGGCGAGCACATCGACAGCACCGGCAGCTTCAACGTCGGCCGTCTCCAGCAGCTCGTCCCCACGCTCCAGTACTACAGCTCCAATCCGCGCAACACCGCCGTCAACATCCGCGGCATCGGCGTGCCCTTCGGGCTGACCAACGACGGCATCGAGCAGGGCGTGGGCATCTACGTCGACGACGTCTATTTCGCGCGCGTCGCCTCGGCCACCTTCGACTTCCTCGACGTCGAGCGCATCGAAGTCCTGCGCGGGCCGCAGGGCACGCTCTACGGCAAGAACACGACGGCAGGCGCGATCAACATCAGCACCCGCCAGCCCACCTTCGACTTCGAGGGGCGCGCCGAAGTCTCGATCGGCAACCTTGCCTTCCGCCAGGCCAAGGCGGCGGTCTCGGGGCCGCTCTCGCAGACGGTGGCGGTGCGCCTCGCGCTTTCTTCGACGAGCCGGCGCGGCACGATCTGGAACACCACCAGCCAGCGCTGGATCAACGAGCAGGACAACCTGGGCCTGCGCGCGCAAGTGCTCTGGCAGCCCACCGACACGCTTTCGGTGACGCTGGCGGGCGACTATTCGCAGCAGGACCCGGAATGCTGCGGCACCGTCTACGTGCGCACCGGGGCGACCCAGCGCGCCCTCAATCGCCAGTACGCCGCGCTCGCCGCCGCGCAAGGCTATCAGGTCCCGAGCACCGATCCCTTCGCGCGCGTGACCGATCTCGACGCGTCGCTGAACGCGGGCAACAAGGTGGGCGGCGCCTCGCTGCGCGCGGTGCTCGAGACCGGGCTGGGCACACTGACCTCGATCACCGCCTGGCGCTTTTGGGACTGGAAGCCCGAGAACGACCGCGACTTCACCGGCCTTGCCGTGACCACGCTTTCGCAGAACCCCTCGCAGCAGGACCAGTTCACGCAGGAACTGCGGCTCGCGGGCGGGGGCGAAAGGATCGATTACACGCTCGGCGCCTTCTATTTCCGCCAGAGCGTCGACACCCAGGGCAGCCAACAGCAGGGACCGGCGGCGAGCGCCTGGCTGCTCAGCCCCTCAAGTGCGCTCAGCCAGGACCCGAGCGTGCTCGACGGCCTTACCGCAACCAACAACATCGGGCTCGATAACACCAGCGCGGCGCTTTACGGCCAGCTCAACTGGCACATCGTGCCCGGCCTCACCCTGCGCCCGGGCCTGCGCCTCAACTACGACAGCAAGGACGGCGACTATCTTTCGGTGGTGACCAACGGGGAGGGCGAGCTGGTGACCTACGACAGCACCGACCCGCGCATCGTCGCGCAGCGCGGCGTGCTCGCGCCGCAGGCCTTCGGCGTCAAATACCACGACTGGAACCTCAGCTACGATGCCACGCTGAGTTACGAGGCCGCGCGCGACGTGCTCCTCTACGCGACGTATGCGCGCAGCTTCAAGTCGGGCGGGGTCAACCTCAACGGCGTGCCCAGCGATGCGAGCGGGGCGCCGATCCTGGCCGCCGCGACGGTCGCGCCCGAGAAGGTCAACCACTACGAAATCGGCGTGAAATCGCGGTTATGGGACCATCGCCTGACGATCAACCTCGCCGCGTTCCGCACCGATATCGCCAATTACCAGGCGCTTGTCACCAATGGCAGCCTGGGCGTGCTGCGCGGCTATCTCGCCAACGCCGATGCGGTGCGCACGCAAGGCGTCGAGGCGGACATTTCGCTGCGCCCCAGCGCGCGCTTCAAC
The DNA here is from genome assembly GCF_018491765.1 of Novosphingobium profundi. Lineage (GTDB taxonomy): Bacteria > Pseudomonadota > Alphaproteobacteria > Sphingomonadales > Sphingomonadaceae > Novosphingobium > Novosphingobium profundi. The sequence continues at coordinate 58,928 of NZ_JABWCU010000010.1, forward strand.
GCCTATTTCAACGGCGCCTGGACCGACGCCACCTACCGCCGCTTTACCGACGCTCCGTGCCCGCCCGAGCTTTCGGGCGGCACCACCGCCGCCGACGGGCAGGCGGCCAGTGCGCCGGGCACGCCGGGGGGGATCAGCCCGCAGAACTGCGACATCTCGGGCCAGCGCCTGCCGGGCGTTTCGGAGTGGTCGCTGTCCTATGGCGTCGAGGGCAATGCGCCGGTGCGGCTGCTGGGGCAGGAAGGTGCGGTGTTCCTCGGGATCGATGGCAGCACCCGGTCGAACTTCTCCAGCAACCCTTCGCCTTCGGCCTATACCTGGGTCGATGGTTACACGCTCACAAATCTGCGCACGGGGTTTCGCACCGAGGCGGGCTTCGAGATCTACCTGTGGGCGCGCAACCTGTTCGACACCGACTACTTCGAGCAGTTGCAGGTGCCCAGCGGCAACACCGGGCTGATCGTGGGAAATCCGGGCGACCCGCGCACCTACGGTCTCACGCTGCGCACGCAGTTCTGAGCGCTTCGGCGCGAAATGGTAAGATCACTTGCAGGTCGCATGGGCGTGTGACAAGGCTTGTGCCATGACCGAACGTCTCAAGCTCTACCAACGCGTCGCCCAGGAACTGGAAGCCGCGATCCGCAAGGGGGTCTACCAGCCCGGCGCGCGGCTTCCGGCCGAGCGGGTGCTGGCCGAAGACTTCAAAGTCAGCCGGCCGACCATCCGCGAAGCCGTCATCGCGATGGAGATTCGCAAGATCGTGGAAGTGGTGCACGGCTCGGGCGTCTTCGTCGTCGAGCGCCTGCCCGAGGACGGCGCGGGCGGGGAACTCAACGTCGGGGCCTTCGAGCTGATCGAGGCGCGCATCATGTTCGAGGGTGAGGCCGCCGGACTTGCCGCCAGTGTGATCACGCCCGAAGCGCTTGCCACGCTGGCCGATCTCCTCGCGCGTATGGAGAGCCTTTCGCCCGGTTCGGACGAGGAACTCGGCCTCGATCGCCGCTTCCACCTGGCGATCGCCGAGGCGACGCAGAACACGCTGGTGGCGCAGAGCGTCGAGCACATGTGGGACTTGCGCGAGAATTCCGAGCTGTGCCGGCACATGTTCGAGCAGGCGCGCCAGGTGGGTATCGTGCCGCGCCCCGAAGAGCACCGCCAGATCTACGAGGCGATTGCCCGGCGCGACCCGCAGGCCGCGCGCGAGGCGATGCGCGCGCACCTCGTGCGCGTCTCCGAGGATCTCCTGCAGGTGACCGAGCTCGAGATGATCGAGCAGGCCCGCCGCGCGATCAAGGAGCAGCGCCAGCGCATCGGTGGAAGGCACGCCATCCGTCCGGCCACCGCCTGACGCGCGCGCAAGGCCAACACGACTATTTCGCGACGAGATCGAGCGGGATCGCCGCGCCCATCGCCTCCTGCCCTTGCGCGTTGGGGTGGAGCTGGTCGCCCCGGTCGAAGCGCGGGGCAAGGTTGTCGGGATGCGCCGGGTCCGACATCAGCGGCGCAAGATCGATCACCGCGTCGAAGTGGCCTGGCGCGCGGGCCCAGGCATTAATGGCGTGGCGCGCCTCTTGCGCGGCCGGATCGGCGAGGTAGTCCGCGCGCGTCACGCCGCCATAGGGCAGGATCGGGATCACCAGCACGCGCGCCCCGCGCATGTGGGCGCGCAGGACGATCTGGCGATAGCCCTCGATCACCTCGTCGACGACGGCCGCGCGGTTCTGCGGCGTGACCGGCCGCTCGCGCACCATCATGCCGAGGTCGTTGACGCCGATGAAGACGATCAGCGTGCGCAAGTTGGGCAGCGAGAGCACGTCGTGGTCGAGCCGGGACAAGGCCGAGGGACCCGTCCTGTCCCGCGCCACGCGCCCGCCCGAGGTGGCGAGGTTGACGAGGCCCAGCCCGGCGGTGGCGGGATCGGCCTGGAGCCGCCGGGCCAGCACGTCGGTCCAGCGCCCGTGTCCGTCGAACGAGGCGCCGCCCGCATCGGTGATCGAATCGCCCAGCGCCGCCACGGTCCCGGTCACGGTGCCCGGAGCGGGCGAGGGGGCCTTGAGCACGCTCACCGCGTTCAACTGGTAGACGCGGTCGGCGCGGTGCGCGCCCGGCAGGCTGGCCTCGTCGCCGTGCGCGGCGGGGGCGACGAACGTCACCCCCAGCGGCATCACCGCAAGCGTGCGGGTGTCGTCCCCCTCGGGCATGCGGAAGCTGACGGCAAGGCGGTCCAGCCCCGCGACGGCAAACGCGACGGGATCGCTTTCGAGATAGGCGCCGGCCGGGATGGTGACCTGCGCCTTCCCGCCGAACGTCACGGCCGCGCTGCTGGCGGGGTCGATGCGGTCCTCTCCGGGGGCACCGGCCGGACGGGCGACGCGGACCTGCGCAAGTACCAACGGGGCATGGCCGAAGCGGTTGGTGAAGCGTAGGCGGACTTGCGTCCCGCCCGTGCTCAGCGGCACATAAGTGCGGATCACCGAGCCGGCGATGGCCTCGGCCGCGAGCGGTTCGTCCTCGCTGCGCATCGCGCGCGCCCAACTGGCAACCCAGGTCTCGTCCCCGGCCTCGGCCGCGAATGCGCCGGTGCCCCAGAGCGCGGCCACGAGAAGCAGAAGTGCGGCGGCGAACTTTCGCATCGTGGGCTTGGATTGCATCGGCACATCTCCCTTGGTTGCCGCTGTATCAGGGTTACCTGACCACATAGGCATTCCAATTAGCGGTTGGCTTTTTCACATCGTGGGATAAACTGCGAAAAATGGCAAGCGCCACCCGTCACGGGTCGCAAGTGACCTGACCATGAAAAGGAGAGGGACATCCTCAAGCACCATCCGGCCCTCAGGGCTCCGGCTCGCCGCACGGGCGCCGCGTCCGGCACCCGTCGTCTCGCCCTAGGTCTAGCCACCGCGCTCGCGGGGCTGAGCACGCCCGCCACGGCGCGCGAGAGCGTTCCTCTGACCTCCGACTGGCTCTTTCACCTCGGCGACTTGCCCGAGTCCACTGTCCTGGCCTCGCCAGCCGATGGCGGGGGATGGGAGAAGGTCGCGTTGCCGCACAACTGGAATCGCATGGGCGGCACCGCAAAGCGCCGCACCGACTACCAGAACGTGAAGGGGGCAAGCTGGTACCGCCGCCAGTTCGCGACGCCAGCCGATCTGGCCGACCAGCGGTTGTGGATCGAGTTCGATGCGGCCAGCGTCGTCGCCGACGTCTGGGTCAACGGCAAGCATCTGGGGCAACACAAGGGCGCCTTTGCGGGTTTCCGCTTCGATGCGACCCCGGCGCTGGCGGCCGACGGGGTCAACGAACTGGTGGTGAAGGTCGACAACAGCTCCCCGCGCGAGAAGGGATCGCCCACGGCGGACGTCATTCCGATGAACGGCGACTGGCCGATGTACGGCGGGCTCTACCGTCCCGCGCGCCTCGTCGTCACCTCGCCGGTGCGCATCGCGATGGAGGATTTTGGCGGGCCGGGCGTCTACGCCAGCACGCTTTCGGTAACCGACGGGACGGCCCGAATCCGCGTGCTCACGCGGCTCGAGAACGATCGATCCAACGCCGCTTCGGGCACGCTGCGCACGCGCATCGTGGATGCCGCAGGCCAGACCGTCGCGCGCGCGCAGACGCCCTTCGCCCTGGCCGCGGCGAAGGGGGCGACCGCGCAGGCCGAGCGCGAGGCGGTGCTCGAGCTTTCCGGGGCGCACCTCTGGCAGGGGGTGGACGACCCCTATCTCTACACCGTCGAAGTTGATCTGTGCGACGCGCGCGGGCGGGTGCTCGACACCGTCACGCAGCCGCTCGGCGTGCGCACCTTGCGCATCGATCCCGAGACCGGATTCTGGCTCAACGGGCGCCACGTGGCGCTCCACGGCGTCTCGCGCCACCAGGACCGGCCGGGCAAGGGCTGGGCGATCACGCCGGCCGACATCGCACAGGATACCGCCTTCATCCGCGAGATCGGCGCCAACACGGTGCGCCTCGCGCATTACCAGCACGCCCAGGAAGCCTACCGCGAGATGGACGCGGCGGGGATGGTGGTCTGGGCCGAGATCCCGCTCGTCGACCGTTCGGCCCCCTGGTACTCGGACACCACCACCGAGGCCTTCGCCGCCAACGCCGCGCAGCAGCTGCGCGAACTGATCCGGCAGGACTACAACCACCCCTCGATCGCGGTCTGGTCGATCGCCAACGAGGTCAACCTCGAAGCCGCCAAGGGGCGCGGCACCTCGAACGCGCGGCCGCTGCTCGAGCGGCTCCAGGCGATCGTCCACGCCGAGGACCCGCTGCGCCCGGCGACGCTTGCCGATTGCTGCGGGACGATCGCCGAGGAGAACCGCCCCGGGCTCGACAGCGTGGCCGGGATCACCGACGTGATCGGGCTCAACCGCTACCACGGGTGGTACGGCAACAGCGTCGATTTCCTCGGTCCCGACCTCGACCGCACCCACGCGCGCTTTCCCCAGCAGCCCATTTCGATCAGCGAATACGGCGCGGGAGGGGCGCTGAGCCAGCACACCGACGATCCCGCAGGGGGCCCGATCGCGGCCTTCGGGCGGCCGCACCCCGAGGAATTCCAGAGCCAGCTGCTCGAGGACAGCTGGAAGCAGATCGCCGCGCGCCCCTACATCTGGGCAAGCTGGGTGTGGAACCTGTTCGACTTTTCCAACGAACTGCGCCTTGAGGGTGACCTTACCGACACCAACGACAAGGGCCTCGTTACCTTCGACCGCAAGACCCGCAAGGACGCCTTCTACTTCTTCAAGGCGAACTGGTCGAAGGAGGCCACGCTTCACCTGACCGAGCGCCGCCACACCGCGCGGCCCTATCCCGTGGTCGACGTGAAGGCCTATGCCAACACGGGTACGGTGAGCCTCTCGCTCAACGGGCGCGCGCTGGGCGAGGCGACCTGCGAGACCGGCGTATGCCGCTGGCCGGGCGTCACGCTCGCGCCGGGGGAGAACCGGCTCGAGGCGCGCGGGACGCGCGCGGGCGTGGCGGTCTCGGACGCGGTGACCTGGAACTTCGAAGGCCGTGCGGGCGAATACCATATCCGCGCCGGAACGCTGGAGGAAGCGCGCGGGGCAAGCGGTGTCCTGTGGGGTTCGGATGTCTTCTCGAAGGGTGGCGAGGGCCATTGGCGCGACCAGCCCTCGAAGGGGCGCGGCGCCGAGCCGGGCCCGGTGCGCCCGGTCCTGGGAACCGACGACCAGGCCGCTTACGGCAGCTGGCGCGAGGGCGACTTCGCGTACGCGATACCGGTGCCGAGCGGGCGCTACACGTTGCGCCTGCATTTCTTCGAGCCGGACGCGGCCGTCGCGCCCGGCGCGCGCCGCTTCACGGTGCGCAGCGAAGGCCGCGAGGTGGCCAAGGTCGACGTACGCCGCGAAGCGGGTGCGGCCTGGACCGCGCTGACCCGCACGGTGACGACGCGGGTGGAGGACGGTACGCTCGATCTGGAATTCCGCTCGGGCACCGGCAAGGCGATCGTCTCGGGGATCGAAGTGATCCCTGCGCCCTGACAAAAAGGGAGCCGGCCTGGTAGGGCCGGCTCCATGCCTCCTGCCGGGTCGGTCCGGCAGGCCGGACAGGCCGCGCGGGGATGAGATCCGCGCGGCCTGTCCTCTTTGAAAAAGGGTCAGAAATCGTAGCTCAGGCGCACGCCGCCGTAGCGGGCATAGTCGCGCGGCACATAGCCCTGGATCGCGGTCGTGCCGTAGCGGTTGGAGACGTCGTTGATGAGATAGCGATAGTGCTGGTCGAACAGGTTGTTGACGAAGGCCATGACCTGCCACGAGCGGTTCGCGCTGCGCAGGCCCAGCGCGACGTTGACCATGGCATAGTCGCCCTGGACCGTGCGCGGGTTCTGGTCGAGCGGGACGGTCTTGCTCTGCCAGGTGACTGCGCCCTGGCTGACCAGCTCAAGGGGGCCGTCACCCAGCGGCACGGCGTAGTCGAAGCTGCCCGCCATCTTCCAGCGCGGCGAGAGCAGCATGGACTTTCCGGTGAGGTCCTGGCGCGCCGGCGTGCCCACGCAGCCCTCCGCCGCCGTCTGCCCGACGTAGCAGGCGGCGCCTTCGAACTCGATGAATTTGGCATCGAGGTAGGTCATCGAGCCGTTGAGCGTGAGCCCCGCGAGGGGATGCGCCAGGGCTTCCATCTCGACGCCGCGAATGCGCACTTTGCCGACGTTGGTGAGGCGGAAGTTCTGCGTGCCGTCGGCAAGGTTCTCCACCGCCTGCGTCTGGAAGTCGCGGTAGGTGGAGTTGAAGGCGGTCACGTTGAAAGTGAGCGCGCGGTCGAAAAGCTGGGTGCGCAGGCCCAGTTCCCAACTGTCCGACGTCTCGGGCGCGACCGGTCCCGCGTCGGCGCGGGCCTGGTTGAAGCCGGAGGAGATATCGTAGGCCTCGCCCTTGTGGCCGGTGGCATAAGTCGCGAAGAGGTTGATGTCGGGGGTGATTTCCTGCTTCACGCCCAGCTTGTAGGTGCCGGAGGTGTCGCTGCTCCTGCCCGCATAGAGCGCATCGGCGTTGAGGTCCTGGAACACGTAATCGATCTTCTCGCGGCTGATGCGCCCGCCCGCGATGAGCGTGGTGCCCGGGACCGGATCGAATTCGAGCTGGCCGAAGCCGGCGATCTGCTCGCTGCCGTTGGTCGCATCCCAGCTCGAGCTGGCGAAGAGGGGGCCACGGTAGAAGTCACGCGCGATGTCGACATTGCTGTAGTAGAGGCCCAGCGTATAGCGCAGGCGATCCGCGCCCGGCGAGATCAGGCGCAGCTCCTGGCTGAACTGTTCGCTATCGAAATGCCCGTACTGGAAGTTCTGGAACGAGGTGATTGCCGAATCGTCGCTGTCGAACTTGTCGTGCGACTTGTAGTGATCGTGCGCGGTGATCGACATCAGCGTCGGCCCGCCGGTGTCGTAGCTGACGCGCAGCGACTGGGCGAAATCCGTGTAGGTGTTGCCCGTCGGGAAGTCGATCGAGACGTCGGTGTTGCCAGGCCCGATGGCGATGCCCGGCGCGAAGACGTCCTGCGTGTATTCGGGGTGGCCGCGCAGGATCGCCCCGTCGCCCATCGCGATGAAGGGGCGCGTCGAGGTGGTCTTGCCATCGGCGTAGTCGACCCCGAGATCAACTTGCAGGTCGCTCGTCGGAGCCCAGCGCAGCTTGTTGCGGCTGGAGAAATAGCGGCGCCCGTTCAGCGTCTTGCCATCGGCGAGGTTCTTGGTGTTGCCCTTGAAATCGTCGTAGTTGAGGCTGGTGCGAAAGCCCAGCGTATCGGTCAGCGGACCCGAGACGAAGCCGCCGATCTGCTGCTCGTCGTCGGTCGTCGCCATGGCGCGCACTTGCGCGGTGAACGTGTCGCTCGGCCCCTTGGAAACGATGTTGATGAGGCCCGCGGAGGCCGACTTGCCGTAGAGCGTAGTCTGGGGGCCGCGCAGCACTTCGATCCGCTCGATGTCCGACATGTCGGTGAAGGCGCGCGACTGGAACGCGAGCGCGACATCGTCGAGGACGATCGCGACGCTGGGTTCCACCCCGGGGCTGAAGGCGAGCGTTCCGACCCCGCGAATGGCGACGTTGGCGCTGGCCGGGTTCTCGGCCGGGCGGATCGTCAGCGAGGGCGAAAGGCGGCTGACGTCGTTGAAGTCCTGGACCGCGTTGGCCTCGAGCTCCCTGGCGCCGATCACCTGCACCGAAAGCGGCACGTCCTGGACGTTCTGCGCGCGCTTCTGGGCCGTCACGATGATCTCGTTGGGGCCGGCGTCGCCCGCCCCGTCCTGGGCGCAGGCGGTGTTCGGCATCGCGGCGGTGAGGGCAAGGCCCATCGCGGCGGTTCCGGCCAGACGCCGGTGCGTCCTGGCCCGTGACGGTCTCGTGCTTTGCATGGTCAACTCTCCCTTGGTTCTATGCACGTGCTCCAGCGCTGCAGGGCAACGACTTCGGCCATAATATGGGACGTGCGGCCGTTATCTGGGCTTGCCTATCGGTAATATTGGCCTAATGCAATGGTCAAGTCTCTTATGTGATTTTTTGATTGTGTGGTCAGGCAATTGGCTGGGGGCGCTTTCCCGACGCCAGGATGGGAGGAATCGATGATGCGGACGAAACTTGGCACCCTGCTGGCCTTTGCGGCGCTCTCGGGCTCAGCCGCAGGCGCAACCCCGCCCGCTTTGGCCCCCGCAGCCGAGCCGTCGCCACTGCCGCCAGCGACACGGGTCTATGTCCTTGCCGGACAATCGAACATGTCGGGACGTGGATTGCCCGGCGGGCTGACACCTGCCGAACAGGCGAGTGATCCGGCCATCCGTGTCTATGGCAACGACGGTCGCGTCCGGATCGCACGCGAACCGCTCGACAGCGCGCTTGGCCAGATCGATGCGGTTTCGCGCGATACGCGCGCGGGAGTGGGGCCGGGCCTGTTCTTCGCGCGGGCCTTGCGTCGGCAGAGGGACGAACCGGTGTTGCTGGTGCCCTGCGCCAAGGGTGGTTCACGGATCGCGAGCTGGCAGCCGGGCGGCGGGCGCGACACGCTCTACGGCTCGTGCCTTGCCCGGATCCGGGAACTGGGCGGCCATGTCGATGGGGTGCTGTGGTACCAGGGCGAAAGCGATGCCGAGGCCCAAGAAAGTGCGGCGAAATGGGGGGCGGCTTTCGTCGACCTGGTGGGAGCCTTCCGCCACGACCTCGCCCAGCCCACGCTTCCGGTGGTCTTCGTCCAGCTTGCCGACACACCCGATGTGGCAGGTGAGGCGGTTCGCTTTCCCGGCTGGGCGCAAGTTCAGGCGGCGCAAGCCGCGATTAGCGTGCCGTGCACCGCGATGGTGTCGGCCAAGGGGGCGCCGCGCCTGCCTGACCGTCTCCACCTGACCACGGCGGCGCAGCGCAAACTGGGAGGCGAGATGGCCGAAGTGATGGAGCGGCTCAGCCGCTCGCCGTGCGCACCGGGATGAGGCTCAGGTCCCCGCCGGGGGCAGGATCGCGTGCTGGCGCATCCAGGCGACGCACAGCTGCGGCCAGAGCGAGACCGGCAGGCCCGGCGTGTCGAGCGCAAAGCCGTGCGGGGCCTGCGCGAAGACGTGCACTTCGGGGTGCGCACCTTGCGCTTCGAGCGCGCTGGCAAGGCGATGGGCGTTGACGAGGGGCACCACCGGATCGCTCGCGGCGTAGACCACGAAGCAAGGCGGCGGAGCGGGCGCCAGTTGCGCGTCGGGCTGGAGCGCGTCGTAGAAGGCCTGCTTCTCGGGCGGCGCGAGTGGGGGCTTGTCCGGCACGATCTGGCGTCCGGCGGCGTTGGTCGAGATCGGCGCATAGCCGATCACCGCGAAGTCCGGCCGGGTCTCGTCGGCGTTGGTGAGCAGACAGGCGGCGAGGTGGCCGCCCGAGGACAGCCCGACCACGCCGAGCTGCCCGGCTCCCTTTGCGCGCAGGAGCCGCATCGCCGCGCGCGCATCCTCGAGCGGCGCCATGATGCCGTTCTCAGCGTCGGGAAAGCGATGGATCAACACATGCGCGTCGATGCCAAGGGTGTTCAGCCACTGCGCGACCTGGACGCCCTCGCGCCCGGCCATGAGCTCGATATAGCCCCCGCCGCCGATCACCAGTGCCGAGACGCCGCAGGATCGGGGCGCGGGAAAATGGAGCAAAACCCCTTGCGCGACGCGCGCGACGACCGCCTGCCCGGCCGGTGCCTGCGCGTCCGTCACCGCGAAGGCGGGGGCATCGGTGGCGCTCGGGCCCAGTGCGCTTGCTTCCATTGCGGCGAAAGGGCCCGGCAGTTCGACCATCGGTTGCACTACCAGCAGGTCGGCGCGCCGAGCGCGCGCTGCAAGGCGGGATCGGGGGCGTGGACGCGCTTGGCAAGTGGCACGTCGAGCTTGGCGAGCGCGCCCGCGACGAGCGCGGCGGCGCTGCGCGCGCCCAGTTCGTTGAGGTGCGTCGTGTCGCGATGTCCTTCGGGGAAGCGGGCGACCTTGTCGGCGGCATCGTAGATCAGGAAATAGCGGTCCGCGCCGGTCTTGCCGGGGCCCGCCGCGCCCAGCCACTCCCTCGCCAGCGCGTCGAGATCGATCAGTGGGGTCTGCGTTTCCGCCGCGACCCGGCGCACGGCATCGGCCCAGGCGCCGTGCGTCTCGCGGATATGGCCCCCAGCGTCGAACTCGTCGCGCGCGATCGGCGTCAGCAGCACCGGGACGGCCTTGCGCGCACGCACTTCGGCCACGAAGCGAGCCAGGTTCTGCGCGTATTGCGGGGGATCGACGTGGCGGAACATCTTGGTGGTGTCCTCGTCGTTGTGGCCGAACTGGATCAGCACGGTGTCGCCCGGCTCGAGCGCGCCGGTCAGCTGCGCCCAGAACCCGTCCGAGACATAGGTGCCGGTGCTGCGCCCGCCATGCGCCATGTTGACCACCTGCACGTCGCCGGGCAGCGCGCAGCCCAGGAACATGCCCCAGCCCATCTGCGGGAACTGCGCGGCGCCGTAGTGCGCGGCGGTGGAATCGCTGGCGATGAACACGCGCGCGGCGGGCCGGGTGGGCGCGGTGGAGGCGGTGTCGGGCGGAATGTCGTTGGCGGGCGGCGCGGCGGCGAGAAGCAGCGTGGCGGCGATGGCGAGCAGAGACGGGGCGAGCCGGGAAAGAGAAGGACGGATCATTCGGCGGGCTCCTGGCTGCGGGCGAGTTCGACCGCGTAGACGTGGCTTTCTCCGAACATGTTGCCGCGGAAGATCAGCCACTTGCCATCGGGCGAGAACTTGCCGTTGGGCTCGAGCCGATAGTCTTGCCTCGCCATGTCGACGAGCTTTTCGGCGGTGAAGGTGCCGGGCTGGATGAGGTCTTCGGAGTGGGGCGAGGGGATGCCCGCGTCGGGCACGACCGCGTGCGGGGTGAAGAGGTAGAGCCATTTGCCGTCGCGGGCGTGGGCCACCATGTCGGGCCCGCCGCCATCGCCCGAGAACAGGCTGCCGTCGGCGTTGCGATTGAAGTGGACCGACCATTCGTCGCGCGCGAGATGGTAGCGTGTCCGGTGGCCGGTTGCGATGTCGTAGCCCGCGACCCAGAAATCCTGCCCGCGCGGGGTCTGCAGGTCGTACCAGATGGTCTTGCCGTCCTCGCTGAACCACTCGTGCCCGGCGATCTCCATGTTCATCGTGCGGGTGTGGATCTTGACCGGCGCGGCGCCGGGACGGTCGATGCGCAAGAGCCACATGCGGTCGACCTTCTGCCAGGGGCCTTCGTGGCAGAACATCAGGAGGCCGGGATCGGTGGGCGAGAACTGGAGGTGGTTGAGCCAGTCGGTGGAGGCGTGGACCGTGCGGCGCTGGCCGGTCTTCACGTCGATCACGAACATCGACATCGGCACTTTGGCCTCGAGCCGCTCGTCCATGCGCACTTCCTTGGCGTCGGCGTAGTTGAGCGGCTTGCCGTCCTTGCCGAGCGCCTGGTAGTTGGCCTGGTCGAAGCGCTGGTCGGTCTTCTCGAAGGCTTTGAGCGCCGCCGCGCCCCGGTCCCCGTCGACCGAGACACCGCCGAGCAGGGTCTCGTCGGCGTTGATGGTCTGGATGTCGCCGCTGGCGATCGCGGCGATCTTGCGCGGCGTGCCGCCATCGATCGGGACCGCCCAGACCGTCTTGCCGCCGCCCTTCTCGAAAGTCTCGTAGTAGACGTTGCGTGTCGTGTGGCCGGTGAACAGCAGGCGGAAGCGCTCGGCGATGGCGAGCACCGGGGTTTCCCGGAACGTGGCCAGATCGATCGCGGCGATCCCGGCCGGGGTGACGATCGCCATTTTGTCGTTCTGCGGGGTATAGGCGTTGTAGTTGAAATAGAGGCTCGAGCTGTTGCCCTCGTGCGAGAGCTGCACGACGCGGTGGCCGGTACGCGGATCGATCCAGTCGCGCGGAGCGGGGCTCTGGTTCGCAGCGGGAGTTTCGGCCTGTACGGGAGGGGAAAGCGCGCTCGCCGCCGCCAGAAGTGCCAGCCCGAGCCATGCCGGGCCGCGACCTTTCGCCAGAGCCATCACGTTTTCCTTCTCCCATTATCTCATATTATGGTTCTTCGTCCTACATTATGGATGCACTTGTCAAGCTGCGCGGCGAGAGCCTCCAGCTGGTTGCGTCGCGGGGCGACTGCCGGACCCGGTTCTCGGACCAGGCGGACCCTGTCGCGGCCGCCTGGCTCCAGCCGGGCCAATCAGGCGTGCAGGGTGCCCTCGGCGCAGGTCACGCACTGGCCGCCGACCTGGATCGTTCCGGCCGGCGTCACGCCCAGGAGGATGCGGCCATCGCGCCCCACGCAGCCGCCCTGCGTGGCGAGATAGCGCAAGCTCTCGGGCAGCAGGTCGTAGTGCTGGCGAAAGGCCGCGACGCTGCCGTTGCCGCTGCCGCAGACCGGATCCTCGGCGATCCCGCAGGAAGGGGCGAAGGAACGCACCTCGATCTCGGCGGTCGCGTCCGGCGCGTGGGCGCCGAACACGGTGACGCCGGTCGCGCCGACGCGGCGCTCGAAGGTGGCCATGCGCGCGAAGTCCGGGGTGAGGGCAAGGACGGTTTCGGCGTGCGCGACGCGGGCGACCACCCAGACCGCGCCGACATCGACGATCGCGGGCGGGTGGGCGCGGTCGACCTCGCCTCCCAGCACGCTTTCGAGCGCGTCGATCTCGGCGGGGGCAAGCGGCGTGATGCGCGGCTCGGGCAGTTCGAGGTGGACCAACCGTTCGGGCCCCTCGCCTTCGATCGCGATGCGCACCAGCCCCTTGGCGCATTCCTGCACGAGGACGCCGTCGCGTGGCTGCACGCGGCCCGCCGAGAGCAGCGCGTGCGCGCTCCCCAGCGTGGGGTGGCCGGCGAAGGGCAGCTCGGACAGCGGCGTGAAGATGCGCAAGGTGTAGTCGGCCCCGGCCTGCGTTGCGGGCAGGACGAAGGTGGTCTCGGACAAGTTGGTCCAGTTGGCGATCGCCTGCATCTGCGCGGTGTCGAGGCCCTGTGCGTCAAGGATCACGGCAACGGGATTGCCCTTGAACGGTTCGGCGCTGAAGGCATCGACGACAGTGTAGGCGCGCATGGATCGGCTCCGCGGATCTTGGAATCGGGCCCGCATGTATAGGCCCGCCTCGGCAAAGGTCCACTCCGCACGGGCGAAGGAAACAGGCGCCTCAGCGGCGCGCCTCTTCGGCGAGCAGCTTGGTGAAGTTGCGCAAGGGCATCGAGGCGGCGACGCTGCGGCGGGTGAAGGCGAGGGCCTGGCGCTGCGTGACGAGGGCGCTTGCGCCGAGGCGAACCAGCGCGCCCGCCGCGATATCGTGCGCGAGCACTTCGGCGCCGATCAGGCAGACGAAGTCGTCCGCGCGCAGCAGGCCGCGGGCAAGGTCGCTCGATTCGGCGCGCAGCGTGTAGCCCGGCGGGGCAAGCTGGGCACGCGCGAAGACCGCATGGATCATGTCGAGCCGGGCCGAACGGCGTGGAATGATCCAGGGGTAGGCGGCGAGATCGGCCAGGCCGACGTGGACGAGGCGGGTCAGCGGATGGCCGGCGCGCACGACCAGCGCGTCGCTTTCCTGGCCGAGCGGCCGGGCGGTGAGGCGCGGATCGGGCTGGGGAGCGGTTTCGGGCGCGCTGACGACGAGGTCGAGGGTCCCTTCGGCCAGCGTGTCGAGCAGGCTTTCCGACAAGCCGACCTCGACCGAGATCGCCACCTGCGGCCAGCGGCGGCGGAAACGCGCGATGGTGCGCGCGAGCAGCCCTTGGGCAAGGCTGGGGCTGGCGCCGAGCGCAAGGTGCGGGGCCTGCGCCCGGTCGAAGGCGTCGAGTTCGGCCTGGGCGAGCGCGAATTCCGAAAGGATCGCGCGGGCGTGCGGGGCGAGCCGCTCGGCATGGGGCGTAGGCCGCGCCCCGGCGCGCCCGCGCTCGAACAGCGTAACGCCCAACGCGCGCTCAAGCGCCTGGATGCCCTTGCTGATCGCGGGCTGGCTGAGGCCGGTGCGCTGCGCGGCCTGCGCGTAGCTTCCCCCCTCGAGCACGGCGAGGAACTGGCGCAGCCGCGCAGGATCGACGTGGCTGAAATTCATAACCAGAAGTTATCGATAATGCGCGAATTGGCAATGGATGATGCCGCCCCGGCGTGAAATCGTGTTCCCGATCACATTGCACAAGGGAGGAGACGCGCCGCCATGACCAGCGAGGCCACAGACCCGCAGGACCCGCAGCCGATCGGCACCAGCCTGGCCGACCGCAGCTTGCGGATCACCACCGCACTCAGCGCCGAAGTCGTCGTCCTGCGCGAGCGGCTGGCGATCCTCGAGCAGGTGCTGGCCGAAAACGGACTGATCGGGGCCGGTGCGCTCGATGGCTACGTGGCCTCCGACGCGCTTGCGGCCCGCTTCAAGCAGCAGCGCGCGGGGTTCCTCGCGCGCGTCTTCGGCGCCCTGCGCGCCTGACAGGAGGAGATTCGGCATGCCCCCCGCCCCCCACGCCATGATGCTCACAGCCGCCAGCGACCTCGCCACGCGCGAGGCTTTCTGGGGCGAATTGCAGACGTTTCTCGAGGCCGACGTGCGCCCCCGCCTGCGGCCCCATTACGAGCACGTCGTCGCGCCCGCGCTCGGCCCGGCGGCCGATCGCCATGCGATTGCCGGGGCCATGCTCGACTATCCCGCCACGCGCGCCTGGTACGTCGCGCGCACGCAGGCCCAGCGCCAGGCTTTCGATACCTCGCGCGCGATCGTCGACAGCCAGCTCGACGCACTGTCCGCGCAGCTCGAGGCGCTCGGCAATGGCCCCGCAAGGCTCGAACTCGATCCCGACCTCGCCTTTCCCGACTATGTCGAGCGCGAAGCGCACAACATGGCGGGTGGCTATGCCGACGAGGACTGCGGGCATTTCTTCGCGGCAGGCGCGGCCTATGACCGTGCCCTGGCGATCCACCGTGTGGCCGCCATGGGCCCGCTGGTCGACGACGTCGGCCACTCGATCGTCGCGCGGCTTCGCGAGGCTTTCCCCGACTTCGCGCCCCACCGCGTACTCGAAATGGGCTGCACCGTCGGTCACACGCTGTTGCCTTTCAAGCAGGCCTGGCCCGAGGCCGAGGTGATCGGCATCGACGTGGCCGCGCCCGGCCTCGTCTTCGGCGCGGCGCGCGCCTCCGCGCTGGGCGCCGAGGTTACCTTCAGCCAGCGCAACGCCGAGGCGACCGGCTACCCTGCGGGCAGCTTCGATCTCGTCTTCTCGCGTATTCTCCTCCACGAGACCTGCGAGGAGGCGACCCGCGCGATCTTTCGCGAGTGCCACCGCCTGCTGCGTCCGGGCGGGATCATGTTCCACTCCGACGCGCCGCCTTTCGACGAGCTCGATCCCTATACCCAGAGCCTTCGTGACTGGGACATCCGCTTCAACGCCGAACCCTTCATGGAGGGCTATTACGCGATGGACCTCGAGGCGGAATTCGCGCGCGCGGGCTTTGCAGCCGAGGACTGCTTTCGCCTCTACGCGCCCAGTCTGATCGTGGCGCGTGGGTACCGGGCCGAGGAGACCCGCACGCGGGGCGGGCGCTACTTCCTTGCCGGAGCGCGCAAGTCATGACGGCGCAGGCCATCGACCTTTCGGGCAAAGTCGCGCTGGTGACCGGGGCCGGTCGGCCGCGCGGGCTTGGCGCCGGGATTGCGCGCTGCCTGGCTGGCGCCGGTGCGCGGATCGTCGTGTGCGACCGGGACGAGGCCGGGGTTGCCGCGCTCGCCGAAGAGATCGGAGCAAGGGGCGGCGAGGCGCTCGCCTGCCGGGCCGACGTCACCTGCGAGGAGGACGTGGCCGCGCTTGTCGACGCGGCCGTGGCGCACTTCGGCGGGCTCGACATCCTCGTCAACAACGCCGGGATCGGTGATCGGGTGGGCCCGGTCGAGCAGTTCGCCGTCGAGGATTGGGATGCGGTGCTCGCGGTCAACCTCAAGGGCGCGTTCCTGGGCATCAAGCACGCCGCGCGCGCGATGATCGCGCGCGGGACGGGCGGGCGGATCATCTCGATCGGCTCGCAGGCCTCCAAGTCGGGGGTCTCGCTGATGGCGGCCTACGCCGCCTCCAAGCACGGGCTGATCGGGCTCACCCGCTCGGCCGCGATCGAGCTTGGCCGGCACGGCATTACCGTCAACGCGGTCTGCCCCAACCACATTCCCAACGACCTGGGCGACTGGCAGCGCGAAACACTGGCACAGGCGCGCGGGTGGAGCATGGAGGACTACTGGAGCCGTTTTCGCGCGCGCGTCCCTTTGGGGCGCACCGGCTCGGTCGAAGATGCCGCCAGGGCCTGCCTGTTTCTAGCCTCCGACCTTGCGGACTACATCACCGGCGAGGCGCTCAACGTCTCGGGCGGCGAGGAATACCACTGAACCCCAGCCGCAGCGGACGTGGCGGGGTTACTCGTCCTGCCCGGATTCGAGCGAGAGGTGAACGTTGAAGCGGTCCGAGCGGTAGTGCGCGTAAGTGCGTAGGAACGGCACGCCCAGGCGGTCGAACACCGTGCGGGTGACGCGCAGCACCGCGGAAAGCGGCTCGACGCCGAGCGCTTCGACCAGCGAAGCGTCGGCGAGCATCGCGCCGATGGTCTGCTCGGCCCGGTGGGCGACGAAGCCGCTGGCCTTGAGCACGCTCAGCAGTGCGTCGCCCTCGAGCCGGTCGACCGTCATCAGCGAGGCGAGCTCCTCGGTGACATAGCTCACGATCAGCCCGATCGGCAGGTCGTCGAGCAGCCGCACGCGCGTCACGCGCACCACCGGCGATCCGGGAGGCACCTTGAGCGCCTCCGAAATGATGTCGGTGCTGGGGCGGGTTTCCACGCTCATCACCCGCACCTTGGTGCGCGCGTTCAGCGAAAGCAGCGAATCGACCGCGTTGTCGATGTCGGCGCTGACCGGCTTGGCCGGGGTCTGGAACACGACCCGCGCCGCCTTGCTGCGCTGGCGCTGGATGTAGCCGTTCTCGGCGAGGTCCTTCATCACCCGCCGCGCGGTGATGCGCGAGACTTCGAAAAGGTCGGAGATCGCGTTCTCGGTGGGCATGACCGAACCGTAGGGGCGCTGGCCACACAGGATCTCGTCGCGCAAGCGCAGGTAGATCTGGTAGTAGAGGGGCACTGCGCTCTCGCGGTCGAGTACGCCCGCGCCCACCGGGACGTGGAGGGGAAAGGCCACCCGGAAACCCTCGCGCTCCAGCGCACTTGCGGGCTGGCCCATTTGCTGGCCCATTGGCTGGCCGATTGGCTGGATTGCCGAGACGTCGGGCATTGGGCCGACCTCGGCAAATTGCGCGTGCGGCGAGTCCGGCTCGGGATCGAACATCCCCAGGATGATCGACATGTCAGGCTTGGCCGGGTTCTGCATGGGTCGTGCTCCAGATATTCCCCGCGTCGGCGACTGCGGCCGACCGGGCCATGTCGACCGTCGAGATCGGCGACGGGGTTCGCGTGCCTATCCGTTTGCATCGGAATCGACAAATTTCCAGTTCATGTTATCCAAAGGTATATTGTTATACCACTAGGTGATAGCCTCGAGGCCGACAGGGGTCGATTACGGAGGCCGTAAAGCGCCATGAACGCAAGCGAGGCAATTCAGGAGGGCACCACGAACCGGGCGCGCGCGCGGCGCGATCATGGTGGCTGGCCCGACATCCGCTACGCCTGGTACGTCCTTGCGCTGCTGACGCTGGCCTATGCGCTGGCCATTCTCGACCGGGTCTCGATCGCGCTCCTGATCGAGCCGCTGCAGGCTTCGCTGCACATCGACGACACGCAGTTCGGGCTCTTGCAGGGGCTGGCCTTCTCGATGGTCTACAGCCTGCTCGGCCTG
Source organism: Novosphingobium profundi (assembly GCF_018491765.1). GTDB lineage: Bacteria > Pseudomonadota > Alphaproteobacteria > Sphingomonadales > Sphingomonadaceae > Novosphingobium > Novosphingobium profundi. Next base: position 76,747 of record NZ_JABWCU010000010.1, read on the forward strand.
CCGCTCGGCCTGCTGAGCGACCGGCGCCGGCGCATGACAATCCTGGTCGCCGGGCTGGCGCTGTGGTCGCTGGCGACGATCGGCTGTTCGCTGGCCACGACTTTCCACGAGCTGTTCTTCGCCCGCATGCTGGTGGGCGTGGGCGAAGCCGCGCTGGTGCCCGTCGCCAGTTCGCTGATCGCGGATTTCTTCGCGCCCGCGATCCGGCCCAAGGCCTATGGCATCTTCGTTACCGGAAGTTCGCTCGGCACGGCTGCCGCGATGGCGCTGGGCGGGCTGTTCCTGGGCTGGGCCGACGGCCTGATCGCGGGGCTTCCCCGCCTGTTCGGCGCGATGGAGCCCTGGCAGATCGTGTTCATCCTGTGCGGCGCGCCCGGCCTCGTGCTGGCGCTGCTGCTTGCGGTGACGGGCCGCGAGCCCGTGCGGCAGGGCGGGCACGCGCCAACGCAGGGGTTGAGCGTGGGGCCATTGCTCGCGCTGTTCCGCCAACGTCCCGCCGCTTTCGGCCTGTTCATGCTCGGCTCGGTGCTCAACCTGGTCTGCGTCTACGCCATCGTCGGATGGTTTCCCGCGCTGTTCATCCGCGCGCACGGGTGGGACGCAGGGTGGACCGGCAAGGTGCTGGGCATGGTCGGGCTGCCGGTCTCGATCTTTGCCGCGCTCAACAGCGGCTGGGTGATCGCCTGGCTGACCCGGCGCGGCCATGCGGATGCGCCGGTGCTCTGCGCGATGGGCTGCGCGCTCTCGATGGTGGTGTTCGGCACGCTTGCCTGCCTCGCGCCGAGCGGGGGCTGGGCGCTGGTGGGCTACGCGCTCAACGCGCTGTTCGTGAACTGGAACACCTCGGCGGTCTATTCGGGCTTCGCGCAAATTACCCCCAATTCCTTGCGCGCGCAGATCATTGCACTGCAGACGATCGCCTCGGGCCTGATCGCGCTGACGCTGGGCAATTTCCTCGTCGGCTATCTCTCCGACACCTTGTTCACGGGCCCCGCCGGCATCGCCTGGTCGCTTGGCTGCGTGTTCTTCGTCTGCGGCCTTGCCGCGCTTGGCGTCCTTGCGGGGGCCCGGCGCGGCTTTCGCGCGGCCGCACGTGATCTCTCCGGAAAGGAAGCCTGATGACCACGGCCGATGTTGCCGCCCTCGTTGCCGACTTGCGCGCACGGCTGGGCGAGACGGAACTGCGCACCGATCCGGAGGCGCTCGCGCTCCACGGCTCGGACCTGCTCGAAGGCGGCGGGGACTGCCGCATGGTCGTGCGCCCGTCCAGCGTCGAGCAGCTGGCGGCGGCGGTGGCACGGATCGGCGCGGCGGGGCTGGCGATGGCCCCGCGCGGCGGCGGCCTTACCTACGTGCGCGGCTATGTCCCGCAGGCGCGCCCCTTCGCCGCGATCGACCTTGCCGGGCTGAACCGCATCGTTTCGATCAGCGAGGAGGACATGGTCATCACCGTCGAGGCGGGGGTGACCTGGCGCCAGATCCACGAGGCGCTGACCCCGCTCGGCCTGCGGCTGCCCTTTTTCGGCACCTTTTCGGGCGCACGCGCGACGGTGGGAGGGGGGCTTTCCAACGGTGCGCTTTTCCTGGGCACCGCGCGCCATGTCTCGGCGGCCGAAACGGTGGTCGGGCTCGAGGTGGTGCTGGCCGACGGTTCGCTCCTCCACACCGGGCAGAAGGCAGTGGCAAACGCGCCGCTGCCCTTCATGCGCACGTTCGGGCCCGACACCACCGGGCTGTTCCTCCACGATGCGGGCGCGCTCGGCATCAAGGCGCGCGCGAGCCTGCGCCTGATCCGCGCGCCGGGCCACACCGACTACCTCTCCTTCGGCTTTGCACGGCAGGCGGATGCGATCGCCACGCTTTGCGAGATCGCGCGCAGCGACCTGGCCGAGGACGCCTTCCTCACCGACCCCGACAAGACCCGCGCGGCCTTGTCCGCGCCCAGCGACCTCGCGCGCGACGCACGCACCCTGGGCAAGGTGATCCGGCAGGAGAAGGGGCTTCTCAAGGGCCTGAAGGCGGGCGCGAAACTGGTCATGGCGGGGCGCGACTTCATCGAGGCGGGCTGCCACTCGGTCCACCTGGTGCTCGCCGGGCGCAGCGCCGAGGCGGTGGCCGCCGACAAGGTGGCCGCGCGCGCGATCGCGGCGCAGCACGGCGCGCGCGAACTGCCCGATTCCATCCCGCGCGCGGGCCGCGCCGAGCTGTTCCAGCCCCTTGCCGGGATGATCGTGGGGCCTCAGGCAGACCGCTGGATCGCGCTCAACGCCAAAGTCCCCCACAGTGAAGCGGCGCGCCTGACCGAGGCGATCGAGGCGCTGCTGGCGCGCCACAAGGGCGCGCTCGAGGCAGCGGGCGTGATCGTCTCGCGCCTGCTGACGGTGATGGGCACGCACGCCTTCAGCTACGAGCCGGTGCTCAACTGGCGCGACGCCTGGCTGCCGCTCCACCACGCGATCCTGGACGGTGAGACCCGGCTGATCGAGCCCGACCCGGCCCCCGATGCGCGCGCGCTGGTGATGCAGGTGCGCGCCGAATTGATCGCGCTTTTTGCCGAGCTGGGCGCGGCCTCGAACCAGATCGGGCGGACCTATCCTTATGCCTCGGTGCTGCGCCCCGAGGCGCGCGGATTGCTGGAGGCGTTGAAGCAGGCGCTCGATCCGCGGGGGGTGATGAACCCCGGCGCGCTCGAACTGGCTTGAGGCCGGGAGAACGACGACCATGGCCCGCGCGCACATTGAATTCGTCCAGACCCAGTCGCTTGCCTGGTCGCCCCGCGCCGATGGGGCCCTCGTCAAGGTGCTGAGCCGCGATCCCGCGACCGGGGAGGAAACCGCACTCGTCCGCTATCGGGCAGGTTTCACGGGCGCGGCCAACCGCGATGAGGCCGGGGCGGAGGAATTCTTCGTTCTTTCAGGAACGCTGGAGATCGACGGGCGCGCGCGCGGACACCACGCCTATGGCTTCCTCCCGCAAGGCAGCGGCCTTGGGGCAAGGCATAGCGCCAGGGGCGCGGACCTGCTGGTGTTCCGCCACGCGCCGGGGGATCGCAACGCGCAAGCCGGGCGCGCCGAGGTCCTTGCGCACGATACCCCGGCGATGGAATGGGACGTCTCGACCTACAACCCGGGCCTCTCGCACTTGCGCCTGGCGCGAAAGGTCCTGCGGCTCGGCCCTGGCGACAGCGGGCGCACGTTCCTCCTTGCGGGCATGCCGCACGGATTGCCCCGCGCCGAGGCACTGCCCGCCGAGTGGCACGACCACGCCGAGGAGATGTTCATGCTCCAGGGCACGATGTGGGCGCCTGAAGGCTGCCAGCGCCCCGGCGCCTACTTCTACCGGCCGCCGCGCATCGTCCACGGTCCCCACGTCTCGCGCGACGGCTTCTTCCAGATCATGCGCTCGCCCGGAGCGAACGAGATCGTCACCCACTGGACGAACGAGGCCTACCCGCTGCCGCTGGAGCCCGCCTTTCGGCCGATCCTGCCCGAGGGTAGTCCCGAAGAATGGGCGAGGTCGTTCGAAGGGGAAGTAAGCTGGTAGCAAGCTGATTTTCAAGGGGTTTACCACCCCTTGACCCCGTATACCGTCCAGCTTTGCACATGGGACGAGGTGTCACTCGGCAACGGCCCATATTGGGAATGGGAGCTCGAGGGGCGATGCCCCTCGAAATTACCTTCCTCGATACCCCCTTAGCGGCTGAGTTCGACCAGCTCGTACCAGGTCTGCATGTAGCCGCCCACGCCCGCCTGGACGAGCAGCGCGTCCTCGTCCGCCGTCACCCAGACCTCGTAGGGCGGGTGCGACTTGCCGTTGAGCGCGATCATCGTGCCGTCGTCGTCGCTGAAGCGGAACTTGTGGCAGTCGAATGTACCGGCGGGCACGGTCACGCGCTCGTCGCCCACGTAGCCCAGGTTGATGTTGGACTCGGTGATGAGCGGCGGGCTGGCGCCGCGATGGTCGAGCGAGGGCATGAAGCAGCGCAAGTTGCGCGTGTGGATCCCGCGTGAGCGATCGATCCGGCGCGTCACGTAGGCATCGCCCGCGATCGGGTGCGTGCCGAAGCCGTCGAAGGCCCCGCCGATGGGCACGCTCTGCGAAACGCGCCCGATGCTCGGGCCATAGCTCTCGCACTCCACGGTATCGTCGGTGAAGCGGAAGAAGCCTGCGCCCATGAAGGCATCGCCCACCGTCAGGCGCACGAAGCAGTCCATCGGCCGGTCGTTCTCGTCCAGGCTGTAGACCACGTCGCGCAGCACTGTGGGATCGGGCTCGTCGATCTCGCAGCGCGCGCGCAGGGTCTTCTTGCCGTCGCCGTGGTGGGTGAAGGTGAATTCTTCGCGGCCGCGCTCCTCGCCCTCGCGGCCGGGCTTGCGCGAGGTGTAGAGGATCGTGCCGCTGATCGTGCGGTGCTTCTGCATGGCGGTGGTCTCTCCTGTGTGAAAGGCGCTTCGGTTCAGGCCGTGAAGCCGGTGATGGCGGCGTGGCGCGCGGCGCGGAAATCGGGCGCGTCGAGGCGCGGCAGTTCGCAGAAGGTGCCCGTCGGCATGGCCGCGCAAAGCGTTTCGCTGACCGCGCGCAAGGGGTCGTTGACCGCCGCCGTCACCAGCGTTGGCACCGTGACGAGCGGCAGGCGCGTGTCGGCGCGCCACTTGAACGAGGCGTGGTAGTTGCGCTGGTAGGTGGTCGAGGCCTTCATCACCTCGAGCATCCAGGCGTGCAGGTCCTGCGCGCTGCCAAGACCGTTCTCGCGGCGGCCCTCGCGCGTGCGCTTGTACCAGGGGAAGAACAGGTACTGGTCGCGGCAGAACATGAACATGCGCAGAAGGTAGGCGCCGTCGAGATCGGGCTCGAAGGGGAAGGCGTACGTCGAAAGCACCTCGTCGAGCTGCTCGCCTTCCATCAGGCTGACCCCGTCGAGCACGAGCGCGCCGATCCGCTCGGGCGCGAGGATCGCGAGTTCGGCGGCGATCGAGGCGCCGGTGTGCGAGCCGTAGACATCGACCCTGTCGAGCCCCATCGCGTCGAGGAAGCCGAGCATGGCGGTCGCCAGTTCGGGCATCGTCGGTTCGCGGTCGAACAGCGCCGGGCTATCGCCGTTGCCCGGCGTATCGGGGGCGTAGACGCGGCGCTCGCCCGCGAAATCCTCGATCGTGCGCACCTGCTGGCGCGAACTGCCGGGCGAGGCGTGGAGGATGAGCAGCGCACGGCCGGGGTTACCCTCGCCTGCGTGGCGATAGTGCATCTGGCCGTGGGGCAGGTCGGCAAAGCCGCGGCGGATCGAAACGGGGGTCACCAGATGTCTCCGGAAGGTAAGAGGAGGTAAAAAAGGGCGGGAACGGCGTGGTCGGCCGCTCCCGCCATGCCTGCGAAGGGATGGTGCAGGTCAGGTGCCGGGGCTGGCTGGACGACAGCCCGGGATGGTGGATCAGATCTTGAACTTCACGCGCACGGTGAAGCGGCGCGGATCGCCCGGGAACAGCGAGAGGAAGTTCGCGGTCACGGTCTTGTCGTCGAACAGGTTGGTCACCTCGAAGGAGACCTTGTAGCTGTCGTCGTCCTGCGTGAAGCTGACCCCCGCATCGACGAAGTCCTCGGTCGTGGTGGTGGTCGAGTTGGCGACGGCCACCCAGTAGGGCGAGTTGTGGCGCCAGGTCACGTTGCCCCCGAAGTATCCGCCGAGCGAGGCCACGGGCACTTCATAGGCCGCGCCGCCGCTGAACTGGAACTTGGGCACGCGCACCGGCACGAGATCGGTGGAGAGCGTGGTCGCCTCGGGCGAGATGTAGGAATAGCGCCCGTGCATGTAGGACGGGTTGGCGAAGAGCGAGAGATTGCCGAACTTGGCCGAAGTCTCCAGCTCGAGGCCGTAGGTCTCCAGCGTGCCTGCGTTGAAGGGCAGGCTGGCGATCACGCCCAGCGAATTGACCACGCCGGCCGTAACCTGCAGGTCCTTGGTCTCGGCGTAGTAGCCGGTGAGGTTGAAGCGCAAGTGCCGGTCGAACAGCTCGGACTTGACGCCTGCCTCGTAGGACCAGGTCTTCTCGGGGCGGAACGTCACCGCGTTCTGCGCGAGGCTGGCGGTGCCGTTCCAGCCACCCGACTTGAAGCCGTTGGTGGCGGACGCGAACAGCATCACGTCGGGATTGACCTTGTAGTTGACCGCGAGGCGCGGAGTGAAGCGCTTGACCGTCTGGCTGAGCGGAATGCCGTAGGAGGTTACCGCCGCATCGTCGTAGGACAGGGTCGGGAACTGGGTGGACTTGATGTAGTGGAGGTTCTTCTCCTCCCAGGTGTAGCGCCCGCCCGCCGTCAGCGTCAGCGCGTCGGTCACGTGGACGTCGGCCTGCGCGTAGGCGGCGGCGGTCTTCACCTCGTGCTTGTAGTGCGCGTCCTGGATCGGATTGAAGTCGGTGGTGCCGCCCGAGAAGCTGGTCTGGCGGTCATTCGCGGTCTCGCGCAAGTAGAACAGGCCCGCGACGAGATCGACCGCCGAGCCGAATTTCTTGTTGAGCTTCAACTCGTGGCTTTGCTGCTCGTACGTGCCGTTGTCGACGATCAGGTAGCCGGCGTACTTGTTGGTCTGGCTGTTGTTGTATTCGTTGATGTAGCCCTGATCCATGTGGCGGTAGCCGAAGATGTAGGTGATCGAGGCATCGCCGTCGAACTCGTAGTTGACGTTGGCGCTGGTCGCGAAGGTCTGCGAGAGGTTGCAGCTGCCCTTGCCGGTGGTCAGCAGCGTGTTGACGTTGTCGTCGGTGCAATCGGTCTTGGCGAGGCCGGTCGCGCTTTCGTAGAACACCGGCTTGCGGGTCGAGCCCGGAACATAGGGGTTGCCGCCCTGCCCATCGACATAGCGCAGGCCCGTGTAGGTGCTGGCGTTGCTGGTGTACTCGGCCGAAAGGTCGACCGTCAGGCGGTCGGTCGGCAGCAGGCGCACGTCGCCGCGCACGCCGTAGCTCTTCTCGCCGTTGAGCCATTCGTTGGTGGTCACGTTCTTCAGGTAGCCGCGATCCTGCACCGCAAAGCCCGAGATCTTGGTCAGGATCTTGTCAGTGATCGGCAGGTCCGCGGTGGCCTTGACGGTGTAGCGTTCGTACGAGCCGCCGGTCACCTCGAACTTCATGCCCGCGGTGTCGGAAGGCTTGCGCATGATCACCGCGATCGCGCCGCCGGTGGTGTTGCGCCCGAACAGCGTGCCCTGCGGCCCGCGCATCACCTCGACGCGCTCGGTATCGAAGAAGGCGTAGTTGTTGGCGTTCTGGCGCGCGATGTAGATGTCGTCGACATACGTCGTGACCGGCGCGTCGAAGGTCGCGGTCGACTGGCTGTTGCCCAGCCCGCGCATGTAGTAGGCGTTTGCCGAAGCGAGGCCTGCGTTGTGCTGCGAGATCATGCCCGGCACGAACTTCGAGGTGCTCAGCGTGTCGGTGACGTTGAGGCGCTCGAGCATGGCCTCGTTGAAGGCGGTCACCGAGACCGGGACGTCCTGCAGCTTCTCCTGGCGGCGCTGCGAGGTGACGACGATTTCCTCGAGGCCTCCCGTGGAGGCTTGGGTGGGCTGGGCCGGCGCGGTGTCCGCGCTCTGGGCCGCAGCCGAGGTTGCCAGCAAGCCGGCTGGCAGGATCATGGCGGACAGCAGGTAACGGTGATCGATCATTTTAACCCCTCATGATGGCATCGTTGGCCTGGGTCTATTGTGATAACGATATACCTTTATGTCAAAGACCTTTGGGGTTGCTCATGAAGTCCATATTAATCGTTCTAAAACAGATCATTATCCAGAAACTCTGGTGAGCTGCGTGGTCTCTGTCCGATCGCTTCCGGGCCAGGAGAACGGCGAGGGGCGGCCTGTGCGCCGGTTGCACGAGCCGATTCGAAGGGAGCTGGAAATCCGCAAGACGGCCATTCTCTATCCGGGCATCGGATAAAGGCGCGCGCTGGCGGAGGGTGATCCGACCCGCAGCGGTGCCGGAAAGAGGGACCGACCGCCCGCAGTGACGCGGCCGCGCCGCACGCGATCTTCAACGGGCCGCCCGGGCGTGGTACCCTGCACGTTCCGGATTTCGGTGTCTGTAAAGCTATCGGATCATAGGGGAGAGGCGGGATGCGGGCTCTTTATGGTGCTGGCCTGATGATCGTTGCGGCGGGCGGCGTTCCCGCGGCGATGCCGCTCGAGGGGGCGGTCGCGACCGGCCCCGCTCTCTCCGGGCAACCCGACCCGACGCTGGCCGGGCGGCTTGCCTGCGGGGGCGGCAATCGCAACGCGCTGACGTTGCGCCGTCGTCTCGAACTGGCGGGGCGGCTGGCGCCCGCAAGCCCCGACGGAGCGGGAGGGATCGCGCTCTATCCGGGAATACCCGCGAGCGACCTGCCCGCGCCCGAGCTTCAAGGGCTTGCCGCGCGCTACTTCGCGCAAGGGCTGGCGCTGTCCTACGGCTTCAACCACGCGGCGGCGATCCGCTCGTTCCGCAAGGCGCAGCAAGCCGATCCGGACTGTGCCTTGTGCTACTGGGGCGAGGCGATGGCGCATGGCCCCAACATCAACGCGGCCATGGGCGCCGGGGATGGGGAGGCGGCCCTGCGTGCGCTTGCCCGGGCACGCGCGCTGGCCCCTGCGGCTTCGCCCGTCGTGCGCGGCCTCATTGCCGCGCAGGCGGCGCGCTACGAAACGCTGGGGCATGGCGGGGCAGGACAGGGGCAGGGACAGGGGCAGGCCGGCCGGGCGGACCTCGACCGCGCCTACGCCGGTGCGATGCAGGATCTTGCCACGCGCTTTGCGCAAAGCGACGACCTGGCCGTGCTCGCAGCGGAAGCGGCGATGAACACGCGGCCTTGGGACTACTGGCAGGCGCCCGGCACGCCCTATCCCGAGATCGCCTGGGCGATCGGGCGGGTCGAGGAGGTCATGCGGCGCAATCCCCGGCACGCGCAGGCCGGGCACCTCTACATCCACCTGATGGAGGCGAGCGCGCCCGAGAAGGCGCAGGATGCGGCGGACCGCCTGGCGACGGGCGCGGCCCCGGCGCAGCTCGGCCACCTCGTCCACATGCCCTCGCACATCTACTATCGCGTCGGGCGCTACGCCGATTCGCTGCGCGCCAACATCGCCGCCGTGCGGGCGGACGAGGCCTATCTCGCCCAGGCGGGCGACGACGGGCTCTATCGCTACGGCTACTACCCGCACAACGTCCATTTCCTGCTGACTTCGGCGCAGATGGTCGGCGACATGGGGCGGGTGATGACCGAGGCGGCGCGGCTGACCCGGTTGCTCGACGTCGAGACCGCGCGGCGCGTGCCCTGGGTCCAGGCGATCCATGCCGCGCCGGCTTTCGCGATCGCCCAGTTCGGGAGCGTGGAGGCGATCCTGGCGTCCACCGAGACACCCTCGCCGCTGCCCTATCCCGAGGCGATGCGCCACTACGCGCGGGCCACCGCGGCGGCGCAGGCGGGCGACCGCGTGGCCTTCGCTGGGCACCTCGCGGCCTTGCAGGAGGCGGGCCGCTCGCCGCCGATCGCGCAGATGGCGGGGGAGGGCTTTCCCGCTCCCGACCTGCTGCGACTGGCGGCGCTGGTGGCCGAGGCGCGCTGGCAGCACTGGCAGGGCAGCCTTGCGCGCGCGGTGACGCTCTACGACGAGGCCGAGGTGGTCGAGGCGAGGATCGCCTACAACGAGCCGCCTTACTGGTATTACCCGGTCGCCCAGTCGCGCGGCGCGGCGCTCTACGCTTCCGGGCAGTTCGCCGCCGCGCGCGAGGCATTCCGCAAGGCGCTGTTCATGGCGCCCAACGACGGCTGGGCGCTCTACGGCCTTGCCCGGAGCGAGGCCAGCCTCGGAAACCGGCGCGAGGCCGAGGCGGCGGGCGCCGCGCTGGCGCGCAACTGGCTGGGCGACCCGCAGTGGCTGACGATGGCGCGGCTCTAGGCCGGGGTCACGGGGCGCGGGGCGCTTCGGGGGCGGTTTCGCGCAGCAGGAGCAGCGCCAACGCGCCCAGCAGCGAGCCGCTGGCCATGATCACCGCCACGCCTGCAAGGCCTATGCCCGCGGTGAACAGGATACCCGCCACGATCGGGCCGAGCGCCGCTCCGCCGCGTCCCAGGCCGATCACGAAGCCGGTCCCGCCCGCGCGCACTTCGGTCGGGAAGGCCTTGGCGAAGATGGCGTAGAGGCCGACGACGCCGGCGTTGGTGAAGAAGCCCGCTGCCCCCGCGACCGTCGCCAGCCCCGCCAGCGATTGCTGCCCCTGGCCGAACACGATGACCATGACGGTCGAGACGAGCATGGCCCCGATCACCAGACGGCGCACCGCCACCCGGTAGGTCAGGAAGCTGAGCAGGCTGGCGCCGAGCAGGCCGCCCACGTTGGCCCAGACCAGCACGCCGCCCGCCTGCGCGGCGGGGTAGCCCATGTCGACCACGATCTTGGGGATCCACTTCAGGATGAAGTAGAAGGTCATGATGTGGCAGAAGTAGGCGATCGTCAGGAGCACCGTGCTGCGCGCGAGCGTGGGCGCGAAGAGGGCGGCGAAGGAGGCCTTGGGGGCGTCTTCGCGGTGGGGAGGAAGCCCGCTCGCGGGAGCATGGCCGAGCCGCGCGAGGATCGCGTTGATCCGCGCGAGCGCGTCTGCCCGGCGGCGATGGACATGGAAGCCGATCGATTCCGGCAGCAGGAAGAAGGCCAGCGGCAGGAAGGCCGCGCTGACCGCCGCGCCGAACAGGAAGACGTCGCGCCAGTTGCCGCTCGCCAGCAGAGAACTGGCAATCGAACCGCCCAGGATCGCGCCCATCGGATAGCCCGAGGCCATGATTGCGACCGCGAGGTTGCGGTGCCGGGCGTTCGCGAATTCGGCGACGATGGCGTTGGTGCAGGCCAGCATGCCGCCGATGCCAAGGCCCGTGACGAGGCGGATCAGGCCGAGCTCGACGACCGAGTGCGCCAGCGTTGCCAGCGCCATGCCGCCCGCCATGACGACGAGGCAGCCCAGCACGGTGGGGCGTCGCCCGATGCGGTCGGCGAGGTTGCCGAGCAGGATCGAGCCGATCGCCATGCCGATCAGTTCCATCGAGAGCACCACGCCCAGCGCGGCGCGGTCGATGCCCCATTCGCTGGCGATGCCGGGCGAGGCGAAGCTGATCGCCAACACGTCGAAGCCGTCGAGCGCGTTGAGCGCGATGGAGAGCGCGACGACGACGATCTGGAGCGGCTTCATCGGGCTTGCCGAGAGCAGTTCCTGCGGGTCGGTGCCGGGGGCGGCGGTGGCGGATGGGGGGGAAGCCATGTGCGAGGGGTCTTTCAGTGCGAGGGGGGGCCGCCGCGATCGATGCGACCGTAGCGGCGGTCCAGCCAGACGGGGACCAGGATGAGGACGAGGAGCGGGAGGGGCAGAAAAACGGACAGCCAGTCAGCCTGCGCGCCAAGGCCGAGCAGCAAGGGACCCGCCGCGGCGCCGATCCGCCCGACCCCCAGCGCCCAGCCCAGGCCCGTGCTGCGGATCGCGGGCGGGTAGAACTGCGCGGCGGCCGAGGTCATGCCTTTCTGGCTGGCGCCGATGCCGATGCCCGCCAGCAGCGCAGCCGCGAGCAGCATCCGGGGGGCAAGGCTCAGGCTGAGGACGAGCAGGGCGATCCCCGCGAGGCTGACCAGCCCCATGACGGCGAGCGCCCGCAACGGACCCCAGCGGTCCGCGCACCAGATCATCGGCAGCGCGCCGATCATGTTGCCCAGGGTGAAGGCGCCGGTCACCGCGACGGCGCCCGTGAACGTGGCGCCGCCGCGCGTCGCCAGCAGCGGCAGCCAGGACTGGAGCGTGTAGAAAAGGGCAAGGCCGACCGGGAAGAGTACCCAGAACAGCACGGTGCCAAGCCGCCGCGAACCGGCCAGGAGCGCGCGTGGACCCTCGATGGGGGGGCGTTCGTCGCGCCGGTGCGTGGGGCGGGTGGTCGTGGGGCTGTCGGGAAGCCGCCGCGCGCCCAGCGCGCTGGCGAGGGCGAGGACGACGTTGATGGTCCAGGGTGCGCGCCAGCCGGCGAGCGGGATCAGCCAGAGCGAGACCAGCGCGGCGGTGAGGAACCCCAGCGAATAGGCGGTGTAGACCGCGACGACACGCGGCCCCTGCCAGCGCGTATCGCCCTGCTGGCTGGCGATCGAGACCGCCGGGGGGATCGCGCCGCCGCTTGCCGCGCCGATCGCGACGCGCCAGGCGCCCAGGGCAAGGACGTCGCGCGCGAGGAGGCTGGCGAGGCTGGCGAAGGCCAGTGCGGCCATGCTTGCGGCGATCACCCGGCGCGCCCCGAAGCGGTCGGCGAGCGGCGCGACGAGGACGTAGCCGGCCATCAGCCCGAACATGGCGCAGGCGAGTAAAGGGCCGACCAGACGGTCCGCGAGCGCCCAGTCGTGCACGAGCCCGGGCATCGAGAAGGCGAAGGCCTGCAGGCTGTAACCTGCGGCCAGGAGCACGGCGGCGCAGCACGCCGTCACCCCGTGTTCGCTTTGGCCCTTGGCCATCCCTTGCAACTCCTCACCCCATCGGCGACCGCCCCGTTCGGGCGCGGCAGCGGCGCCGCACCCGGCCAGGCGCAGCCCCGGATCCGGAGCCTGCGGCCAAGGGCAGGCACGCGCCATCAGAACCGCAGCAGCAACCGGGTCTGGAGAAAGAGGTTATCGCCGTAACCGCTTCGTGTCAGGACCTTTCCGGAATCGACGTAGTTGGCGATGCCCGAGAGCACGACGTGCGGATCGGGAACCCAGTCGAGCCGCGCGCGCGCGATGTTGGCGACGTGCTTGCCGGCCACGTTCTGCGTGCCGGCGTAGACGACCGCGTTGCCGCGGTAGACCGCGTCGTTCTCGTCGGGTCGCCAGTAGAAGCCGGTCTCTCCGGTGAACTTGAGCTTCTTCGACAGTGGTACCAGCAGCGTGGGGGCAACGCCCATCATGTTGCTGGCGCCGATGTAGTTGTCGTCGCTGAACATGATCGTGGCGTTGTAGAGGATGTTGAAGGCGCCAACCTTGCCCGAACTGTCGTAGCTGCCGCCGCCCGAGGCATAGTCGGCGTGGAAACCGAGGCGGGGTGCCCGCGCGCCGCTTCCCAGTGCCACCGACTGGGTTGCCGAGGCGGCCCAGGCATCGACCGTGCGCCCGGCGAAGCGGCCGTCCTGCTTCATCCCCGTCCAGTCGAAGGCGAGCGGGCCCCAGTGGCCCCACAGGCGTGCGCCCCAGGTCTCGCGCCGGTCCGAGCCGGAGAGCAGGCCGCTCGTGCGCTGCTCGCGGGTGTAGTGATAGTAGAAGGGATCGAGATAGATCGCGGAAGCCTTTGCGGCCTTTGCGCCCTGGCCACTGCGGGCGAGGACGAAGCTGGCAAGTCCGCCCGAAAACGTCTCGCCATTGCCGATCCCGTCGTCGAGCACGCCCTTGCCCTGCTCGGTGGGAACGAAGTCGAAGACGGTGAAGCGAAAGCGCGACCAGTCCATCGAAAGCCGCGCACCGTTCATCGAGACGCGGATATTGGGGTTCTCGCGCGGGCTGATGACCAGCCGCGGGCCGTCGAAGAACTCCTGCCGGCCGATCGTCACGCGCGCGACGCCGGACGCGATCGGCGCGGCGATCTCGGCGAAGAGCTGCTGGACGATGAGGTCGTTTTCCCAGACCGCGACGTGGCTGGTCTCGTTGGTGCCGAAGATGTGGCCCGAGGCGAGTTCGCCGTAGACGCGAAACGCCGGGCCGATGCGCAAGTCGCCCGCGAGCGTGGTGCGCGAGAGCCACTCGGTGCGCGCCTGCGTCCCGTTGAGCATGGGACGGGTCGAATGGCTGACGCTGAACCGCTGATCGCCGCTGAGCGAGAACGTCACGTCGCCATCGCCGTCGAGCGCGATGGCCTTGAGCGGGGCCGACCAGTCCTTGGGGCGGGTCCCCGAGCGCCAGTCCTCGGCCCCGCGCAGGAGCCGGTAGTTGGGGCCGACGCGCGGGCCCAGGCCGTCGGCCTCGGCCGGATAGGGCGAGGCGAGCGGATCGCGCGGCAGGGCCGGGGGCGACGGGGTGGCGGGGCTGGCGCCGGTCTCGGCCTCGGCGGATTGCGGTGCGGCGGTGTCGGCGTTGGCGGCGTCGGTCGTTTCCGCGGCGTACGCGGCTCCGGGCACGACGGTGGGCGCGATCATTCCCAGCGTCAGGCATCCGGCGAACCCACCCACGCGCCATCCCTTGCGGTGGCTGCGCATCAGGTCTCTCCCAATTCGTGGTTTATCCGAGCGTGATGCTCTGGAGGTCGTGGCCGACGACGATCTCGCCGGAATAGTTGGTGGCGGCGGCGTCGTGCCACATCTGGTCGGTGATCCAGTCCATGTCGCCGGGCACGAAATGCGTGAGCACGAGCTTCTTGGCGCGCGCCATCGTCGCGATCTTGCCCACGTCCTGCGCCGAGGTGTGCGAGGAGAGCAGGTGGTTGCGGAATTCCGCACCCTGGTGGGCCCGCTTGACGAGCGCGTCGACCCCGGGGACGTAGAGCGTTTCGTGGACGAGCACGTCGCAGTCGCGCGCGAACTCGGCCAGCGCGGGGTTGAACGCGGTATCGCCCGAGATGACGATCGTCCCGTAGGCGGTTTCGAAGCGGTAGGCGAGGTCCTTGAGCGGGGGATGCGGCGTGGTGAAGGCGGTCACCTTGACGACGCCGTCGTCCATCACCGGACCCGTGGCCGCGTCGAATTCGTGGACCTTAAGCAGCGTGGCGGGATCGACGCGTCCCTCGTCGGCGATGCGGGTGTGGATGTCCGCGCTGTTCGAGGCCCAGTAGTCGCGCGCCATGTCGGCGAGCCCCTTGGGCCCGTAGGCGTTGACCGGCTGGCGCAACTGGCCTGCGGCCCAGGTGTTGTAGACGAGGTTGCCGAATTCCAGCTCGTGGTCGGAATGCATGTGCGAGATGAAGATGTCGCGCAGCTTGGAGAGGTCGAGACCGGCCTTCACCGCCTGTGCGGTCACCCCCATGCCGCAGTCGATGATGTAAAGGTTGCCGTCGACGACGAGGGCGTTCGCCGGGTTTGAACGGGCGCCGCCCACGCGCGGGCCGCCCTTGGTGCCGAGCAGGATCAGGCGCGCGCCCTTTTCGGGACTGGTCCCTGCGGGCGCACCGGCGCCGTCCTGGGCCAGCAACCGCGAGGCGGGCAGGGTGCCGATCAGGCCGGCGGCCGCACCGGCGACAGCGCCGCCAAGCAGCGTGCGGCGCGCGAGGACGGAGGAACGGAAGGGGGGATTCATCGAGGCCTCTCCAGATGGTTCTTGTGCAAGTCCGTTGCCCGGACGTCTTGACGGTGTGCCTATCGGGCGATCTGGAAGGAGTCAATACGAATACGAATCGCGTTCGGTTTTTGGGAATGAGCCCTGGGTGGAGCATGGACAAGGTTTGCGAGATCGGCGAAAGCGGAGCGATGAACACGCAGCTGTCCGACCTCGAAGCCGACTTCGAAAGGGCGGGGGTTCCCCCGGCGCAGCAGGCCCGCAGCCGCACGCTGCGCGACGAACTTATCCGCCTTTCGCTCGAGATCGCCCGGCGCCGCTCCTTCGACGATGTCGGCATCGTCGAGATCTGCCGCGAGGCGGGCTGCTCGACCGGTGCGTTCTATTCGCGCTTCCCCGACAAGCTCACGCTGTTCAAGGCGGTCATGGTGAAAGCGGCGGCCGAATCGCGCCCGATGCTCGAGGCGATCGTGCGCGAGACGCCCTTCGAGCAGGTTCTCACCCGGCTCGTCGCCGAACAGGTCCGGCGCTTCCACGAGCAGGAGACCTTCTTCCGCTCCGCCTTTCGCGTGAGCCTGGCCGACAGCGAGGCCTGGCAGCCGTTCCGCCGCAACGCGCACGACCTTGCCTCGGCTTATGTCGAACGTGTGCGCGAGGAACCTTCGTTTGCGTCCGGCGCCTTCGACGAGGGGCGCATCCGCTTTGCGTTCCAGGTCATGTACGGCGTGCTCAACAATACGGTCAGCCAGAAGCCGGGCCCATATCATCTGACCGATCCCGAGTTTCCCGGCCTTCTCGAAGTCGCGATGCGCGCGACGATGGGGCTGGGCGTCTAGGTCGAAGCGGCCTGACCCGCTGCGGCGCGTAGGGGTAGCGCCAAGGCTGGCCGCCCTTCGGGGAAATCGGGTGTGGAACCCGGCGCACGGCCCCAGGGGCTGAAAGCCGTGGTCGGGTGCCACGGGTTCCATGACTAACGCACCTGGCGCAAAGGGGGCATAGGGTGAAACCCCTATTTCGATCGCGTCGCGCGCTTCCGCTGGGGCAAATCTTGGCGGAGTTCCCGCCGTCGTGCCCGGGGGACCTGCATCCCACGGGTGCGCTTTGCGAACCGGCCCCGGACCACCCGCCCTGAACCACCGGCCCTTGTCGCACGGCTGTCACGAAAGCCGTGCCCTGCGCCCGTCGGAGGCCCTGTGCCTTCTATAATGGCGGGCAGAAGCCATCAAGACAGGGAATGGGGATTGCCATTGTGACCATCTTTCAGAATTTGCGGATTGCGACCAAGGTGGCAGGGCTGCTGCTCTTCCTCGGCGCGCTCCTGCTGGTGATCGCGCTGCTCGGCAATCGCACGGCCGAGGGTATCAGCCTCGACTACCGCCAGCTTGTCGAGCGCACGCTGCCCGGTACCACGCATCTGGCCCGCGCCAACCGCCGCGCCATCGAACTGGTCTACATCGGCGCGCAATCCCTGGCCTTCGAGCGCAGTGGTCGCGGCAAGGAACTGCGCGCGGCGCTCGACAAGGCGCATGAGCGCGGGGGCGACAACCTGTCCGAGGCGCTCAAGACCGACGAGGCCTTCCGCGAAACCGTGCCCCAACTGCGCCAGCAGTACGATGAAACCTACCGACTTGCGGGCGAGGTGCTCGACCTGGCGGCCGCGGGCCGCGACGGGGAGGCGCGCGGCAAGCTTGACCAGGCCAACCGCGAACTCGACAAATTCGCCGATGCGGTCTCGCAGATCACCTACAAGCGCGTCGACGAAGGCGATGCCCGCACCGCTGCGATCGAAGCGCGGGTGGCACGCGATGCGCGCAGCCTGCTGCTTTACAGCGTCCTGGCCGTCGCCTTGGGGCTGGGGGTGGCGATCCCGCTCGCGCGGATCGGCGTCTCGCGCCCGCTCGGGCGCCTACAGGGGGTGATGGGCGATCTCGTCGCCGGGCGTAACCATGTCGAGGTCGCGGGCACCGAGCGGCGCGACGAGGTGGGCGACATGGCCCGTGCGGTCCTGGTCTTTCGTGACAACGCAATCGCGCAGGAAGCCGCCGAGGCGGCCAAACGCCGCGGCGCGGCCGAGCAGAAGCTCGTCGTGGAGACGCTGGGCACGCACCTGGGCAGTCTGGCCGAGGGTGACCTGACGGCGACCATCCATGCCGAATTCCCGGCCGACTACGCCGCGCTGCGCGCCAATTTCAACCGTGCACTCGAGGCGCTGCGCGAACTCATCGGCGCGGTGGTGACAGGGGCGGTCGAGATTCGCAACGGATCGACCGAAATCGCCAGCGCGTCCGAAGACCTCGCCACCCGCACCCAGAGCAACGCCGCCAGCCTCGAGCAGACTTCGGCCTCGGTGAGCGAGATGAACACCCGCCTCAAGCAGAGCGCGGGGGCTGCGAGCGACACCGCCGCGCGCGCCGGGCAGGCGATGGCGACGATCGGCGACGGGCGCCAGGTCGTCGACCAGGTGGTCCAGGCGATGGGGCGCGTGGCCGAGAGCGCGGAAGGGATCGACACGGTCATCGAGGGCCTCGACAAGGTGGCCTTCCAGACCCGGGTCCTGGCCATGAACGCGGCGGTCGAGGCGGGCCGTGCGGGCGAGGCGGGGCGCGGCTTCGCGGTCGTCGCCGATCTCGTCTCCGCGCTTGCCATGCGCGCCGAGGAGGAAGCCAAGCGCGCGCGCGAACAGCTCACCGTCACCCAGTCCGAAGTGGGCGTCGCGGTCGAGGCGGTGCGCAAGGTCGACAATGCGCTTTCGGCGATCACCTCGGACGTTTCGAGCGTCACCGACCTCTTGTCCTCGCTGGCCGAGGACAACCGCGCGCAGTCGGTGGCGATCGGGGAAGTCTCGGTGGCGGTCGAGACGATGGACGATTCGACCCAGCGCAACGCCGCGATGGTCGAGGAAATGTCCGCCGCGGCCCGCCACTTGGACGAGGAAGTCAGCGCGCTGGCCCGCCGCGCCGGGACGTTCCGCATCGGCAGCGGACAGGCGCAGCCCACGCGCAAGGCGCCTCTCGCGCCGAGTGCGGTTGCGCGGCCAGTCGCAAAGCCCGTCGCAAAGCCCCTCGCGCGGCCGGTTGCCCGGGTCCCCGAACCGGTCCTGGCCGAAGACGAGGACTGGCAGGCGTTTTAAGCTGCGCGAAACGAACAGAGCCCCCGTCCGGGTCCGGACGGGGGCTCTGTTCGCGCGTTCGCAGCGCTCAGCAGCACTTGCCGCCGCCGGCTCCGCCGAAGCGGGCCTGCTCGCGGTTGCGGAAGAACTCGATGCGGGTCATCGGCGTGGCCTCGGGGTGCTGGCGAGCCATGTGCTCGAGGTAGGCCTCGTAAGGCGGTTGGCCCACCATCAGGCGCAGCATCGCGCGCAGCGAGCGCAGGGGCCGGTTCATTCGGCGGGGACCATCTGCGCGGGCGTCTCGTTGACGCTGACCTCGTCGCGGCGCAGCGCCGCGCGGCAGGTGCGCCAGGTGAAGCCGAGCAGCGAGATCACCACCGCGAGGAACACCACGCAAAGGCCCGCATCGATACGGTCGTTGAAGACGATCGCGTCCATTTCGGCCATCGACTTGGCCGGAGCCAGCACGGTCCCGGCCGCGCGCGCGGCGTCGAACTTGGCCGCGTGCGCGAGGAAACCGACCGCCGGATCGGCCGAGAACAGCTTGAGGAAGCCCGCGCTCAGCGTGCAGATCAGCAGCCAGATGGTCGGCAGCACGGTCACCCAGGCGTAGCGCTGCTGCTTCATGCGGAAGAGCACCGTGGTCGCCAGCATCAGGGCGACCGCGGCCAGCATCTGGTTGGAAATGCCGAACACCGGCCACAGCGTGTTCACCCCGCCCAGCGGATCGGTCACCCCCTGGTAGAGGAAGAAGCCCCAGCTCGCCACGCACAGCGCCGTTGCCACCACGCCCGGCACCCACGAGGTCCCGGCGCGGAACGAGGGTACGGCAAGCCCGATCAGGTCCTGCAGCATGAAGCGGCCCGCGCGCGTGCCCGCATCGACCGCGGTGAGGATGAACAGGGCTTCGAACAGGATCGCGAAGTGGTACCAGAAGGCCTTCATCGCAGCGCCGCCCGCGACGTGGCTGAAGATCTCGGCCATCGCCACCGCCAGCGTCGGCGCGCCGCCGGTGCGCGAGATGATGGTGTGCTCGCCCACGTCGCGCGCGGTCTGCGCGAGGAGTTCAGGGCCGATCGGATAGCCCATCGCGCTGACGGCGTGCGCGGCGCTTGCCGGATCGGTGCCGAGCACGGCGGCCGGGCTGTTCATCGCGAAGTAGATGCCGGGATCGAGGATCGAGGCGCCGACCAGCGCCATGATCGCGACGAAGGCCTCCATCAGCATCGCGCCGTAGCCGATGAAGGGCGCGTCGGTCTCGGCGGCGATCAGCTTGGGCGTCGTGCCGCTGGCGATCAGGGCGTGGAAACCCGAGACCGCGCCGCAGGCGATGGTGATGAACAGGAACGGGAACAGCGCGCCCGACCAGGCCGGACCGCCGCCGCCCACGAACTGGGTCAGCGCGGGCATGCGCAGCGGCGGGGCCATGACCACGATGCCCACCGCCAGCGCGCTGATCGCGCCGATCTTGAGAAAGGTGGAAAGATAGTCGCGCGGGGCGAGCAGCAGCCAGACCGGCAGCACCGAGGCGAGCGCGCCATAGCCGATCAGGATCCAGCACAGGCTCTGCGGGGTGAAGGTGAAGAGCGGGCCCCAGAAGGCGGAGGCGGCGACGTTCTGCCCGAACACGATCGCCGCGATCAGCCCGACGAAGCCGAGCACCGAGACCTCGCCGATGCGGCCCGGGCGGATCCAGCGGGTGTAGACGCCCATCGCCAGCGCGAGCGGGATGGTGGCCGCGACGGTGAACATGCCCCAGGGGCTCTCGGCCAGCGCGCGCACCACGATCAGCGCCAGCACGGCGAGGATGATGACCATGATGAGGAAGGCCCCGGCGAGCGCGATCGTGCCCGCCACCGGACCCATCTCGAGGCGCACCAGCTCGCCCAGCGACTTGCCGTCGCGGCGCATCGAGATGAACAGCACCATGAAGTCCTGCACCGCGCCGGCCAGCACGACGCCGAAGATGATCCACAAGGTTCCCGGCAGATAGCCCATCTGCGCGGCGAGGACCGGGCCGACGAGAGGTCCCGCCCCGGCGATGGCCGCGAAGTGGTGTCCGAACAGTACGCGCTTGTCGGTCGCGACGTAGTCGAGCCCGTCGGCGCGGGTCAGCGCGGGCGTCGCGCGCAGGGGATCGAGCCGCATGACGTGGCGCGCGATGTAGAGCGCGTAGTAGCGGTAGGCGACGAGGAAGCAGCTGACCGCCGCGACCACGATCCACAGCGCGTTGACGGGTTCGCCGCGCGAGATCGCGAGGACCGCGAGGCATCCCGCCCCGACGAGCGCGAGAAGGAGCCAGGGCAGATGCTTGAGCAGGGGCGTAGATGTCATGCTCGCTGGTATCACGGTCTTCGCGCCGTCTGGCAATGCTCAAGTCACCGATAGGTGCACGATCCGTTTACGCCGTGCTGCGCGCTCGTCCGTCGGCGCGCAGGCGTGGGCGAACCCGTTTCGTCGAAGGGCATTGTCCTGCATTTTTGATTCGACGCCGCCTGCGGCCTCGTGGAAGGAACGCAGCAATGACCAAAAGCCTGCAAAGGGGGAGATCCGGCATGGTATATTCGTTCCACCCGTGTCGGGACAGCCGGCGTGTCTGATCGCCTCGCAGGGCGCATCGCCGTCGTGACGGGCGCAGCCAATGGCATCGGCGCGGGCATCGCCGCGATCTTCCGGAAGGAAGGGGCCTGCGTGATCGGTGTTGATCGCGCCGGGGCGGACGAGACGGCCGACCTTACCGACGAAGCCGAAGTCACCGCGCTTTTCGCGCGCATCGGCCAGCGTCATGGCCGGATCGACGTTCTCGTCAACGCCGCGGCCTTTGCCGTGTTCGACTGGCTGGAGGACATGACGTACGCCGATTGGAAGCGCACGCTCACCGGGGAACTGGACATCGTCTTCCTGCCGACCCGCGCGGCCTGGCCCTGGCTCAAGCAGAGCGCAGCGCAGGGCATGGGCGGGGCCAGCATCGTCAACTTCGCCTCGGCCAACGCGCACCACGCGCTGGAGGGCTCCCCCGCCCTCGCGCATTGTGCGGGCAAGGGTGGGGTGCTGGCCATGACGCGCCAGCTCGCGATGGAGGGCGCTCCACACGCGATACGGGCCAACACGATTGCACCGGGCTTCATCCGGACGGCGGCGACCGCCCGGCATCTCGCGGCCGATCCCGAATTCGAGAGACAGGTCCTCGCCAAGAACATGCTCAAGCTCCTGGGCGAGCCGGAGGACATCGCGTGGTGCGCGACGTGGCTTGCCAGCCGCGAGGCCCGTTACGTGACGGGTGCCGATTTTCGGATCGATGCGGGCGCGACGGCCTGGTGACCGGCCCCGGACGTGCCCGGAGCCTGGCCTTCGGATCAGCACGCGGCCTTGTACCGCTCGCAGGCTGAAACCGGCAGGAAGGCGGGCGCGCCGTGGCCGGTGTAGACCTCGGCCTTGAGCCAGGCTTCTTCCGCCGCGCGCTCGGTCTCGGGGATTTCGCGCGACCAGAAGCGCAGCGCCGCGTTCCAGCGATAGCCGTGCGCCTTGAGGCGGTCCTTGGCCTCGAACGGCGCGTCCACGGCGTTCACGCGAAAGCTGGGGCGCTGCGAGCGCGCCAGCAGATCACCCAGGACGGTCCGGCCGTCGGGCAAGGCGTGGGCCAGCAGGTAGATCAGCGCGAGGATGTCGTTCTCGGCGCGGTGACCCTCGTAGAACCACCCACATTGCGCGACGAGGTGGGCCAGCGCGCGCCCGTCGAAGCCCAGGTCGAGCCAGTCGGGCTCGGCCAGCGAGCAGGCCCAGGCCTTGCCCGCGATCGCGGGGAGGCGCTTGTCGACGAAGGGGCGGTCGAAGGCGGCGTTGTGGGCGACGATCAGGTCGGCCGAGGCGAGAATCTCGACGGCTGTGTCCGCATCGATGCTCTGCCCCTTCAGCACCTCGTCGGTCAGCCCGGTCAGCTGCGTGATACGTGGATCGAGTTCGCGCCCCGGATCCTCGCGCCAGACGCGGGGCTGGCCGACCTGGACGATGTGCCCGGCCTCGTCGAAGCGGAAGCGCTGGATGGCCAGTTCGATGATCGCGTCGGTTTCGTGGTCGAGCCCCGTCGTCTCGACGTCGACGGCCACGCCGATCCGGTTCTGGGCTCCCGGCGTCGGTGCATGAAAGCGCGTGACCGGCCGCAACTTGCGCAGGACGCGGTAGTCGGCGCTGGCTTCGAGATACTGCGCGGCCCGTTCGTAAGGGGTGTCGGAAGGGGAGGACATGGCCAGCGGATAGGCGTGCATGACGTTCGAGGGAAGGTGGGACCTTACAATTCTGCAAGCCGGGTCGATCTTCGTGGCCCAAGGCCTACCAGGTCTAGGTGATCGTGCGGGTATCGCGGCAGGTCAGGCGGGCTTGCGCACGACGAGCAGCGCCACGATCGCGCCGGCCGCCAGCGCCAGGTGCCCGGTCCAGGTGAGGAGCCCGAGGGCGAGGCCGAAGGCACGGCTGTCGAGGACCAGCGCAAAGGTCAGGAGCGCCGCGCCACCCGTGCGCGCGGCGCGGATTTCGCGTGCGGTGAGGGTGCGGCGTACAAGGTCGCGCTGGTGGCGCTTCTGGGCGGCGGCGAGGGCAAGGAAGCCCATCGCGCACACGGCGATGACGAGAACGTGGATCATGTGGACCTCGCGTGTCGATGCGGGAGGGCGCGCGATGGCGTGGTGCGCGCGGCGCGGGCGCGGCGATGGAGCGTGCGTGCCGCCAGCAGCAGGCCGAGGCCCGTCGCCAGCAGGACGAGATCGAACCCGGCGAAAAGCAGGTCGCCGTGGGCAAGGCTGGCGGGCAGTCCGCGCTCGCTCGTCAGCGCGTTGACGAGGGGCAGGAGGAGATAGGCGGTCCCGGTTGCCGCGAGGGGCTCGATCCAGATGCGCGCGGCGGGGCGAAGGATGGCCCAGGCGAGGGTCGCGGCCCAGGCGAGGAAGAAGGCGTGGATTTCCGCCTCGGCGTGGCCGGGCAGGTCCACCGGAAGCAGCCGATTGGCGAGAAAGTAGGCGGCGATCGCGGCGGGCACGCCGACGACGGCGGCCACGTTGAGCCGCTCGACCAGCCGGAAGCCGAAGTGCGGGCGGGCCGGATCGGCCAGGCGCTGGCGGCGCTTGACGGTCCACAGGACGAGGCCGGTGCCGACCATTGCGGTTCCGGTGAGGCCGAACAGGAAGTAGATCCAGCGCAGCGCCAGGTCTGCAAAACGCCCCGCGTGCAGGCCGACCATCACGCTCTGCGTGGTGAGGCCCGGGCCCTTGGCCTTGCTCGCGCCGAGCAGCGCGCCATCGCGCGCGGCAAGCACGAGCGTCTCGCCCGCCGTGCCGATGGCGGCGTGGGCAGCGCGGCGCAGCGAGATCGTGGCGGTGGCATCGCCCGGATTGGTGATGCGCACCACGCCGACCGCCTTGCCGTCCCAGCGCTGGCGGGCGTGCTCCATGAGCGGGGCGATCGCGGGCACGGGGAGGGCCTCGCCGCTGCGCGCGACGGTCTTGTCGGGCCCGTTGACGGCCTCGAAGAACGCGGACGTCTGCGGGTAATTGGCGAGGATCCCGAAGGGCATGTAGAGGCTTGCCAGGGTGACGAGGCCGGTGAAGGTGATCATGGCGTGGAAGGGCAGCGCGAGCACCGCGCTGACGTTGTGCGCATCGAGCCAGCTCCTTTGCCCCTTGCCCAGGCGCAACGTGAAGAAATCGGTGAAGATCTTCTTGTGCGTGATGACGCCCGAGAGGATCGCGACGAGCATCGCCATCGCCGCGATGCCCACGAGGTAGCGCGCCCAGATCACCGGCAGGGCGTAAAGATCGAAGTGGAAGCGGTAGAGGAAGCGGCCGCCCTGCGTCTCGCGCACGGCAAGAGGATGGCCCGCCGCGTCGAGCAGGGCCTGCGTCTCGGCGCGCGCGCGCGGCGGGGCGCCTTCGCCCGGTTGCCAGAACACCTCGGTCGTCGCCCCGCGCGGTCCGGGCAATCCGATGTACCAGCTGCGCGCGTCGGGCGCGACTTTGCTCAGGTAGTCGATTGCGCCCTGTGCGGCGCGCTCCGGATCGGAGCCGGCGCGCACTTCGGGTTGCATCCAGAGCGTGATCTCGTCCTGGAAGTAGGAGACGGTGCCGGTGGCGAACATGGCGAAGAGCAGCCAGCCGAGCGCAAGCCCGCTCCAGGTGTGCAGCCAGGCCATCGATTGGCGCAGACCCTGTTTCATGCAAGGCCTCCGGCGCCGGGCAGGTCCAGCCACAGGAGCGCGCCGAGCCCCGCGGCGAGAGCGCCGAGAACGAGGCAGAGCCGTGCCAGCGCGTGCGTCGCGAAGACGACGAGGACGAGCGTGGCGAACAGCGCGAAGGAGAACAGCGTGGCGAGCACGCTGGCCTCGGCAGGGTCGATCGCGCAGGCGAGCAGGCGGGCAAGCCACGCCGTGGCCAACGCGCTTACGACGTAGTTGCCCAAGGTCGCGGCCAGTGTGCGCGCGGCGACCTGCAGGCGCGCCGCGCGGGGCGACGGGGCCCTTTCGGCCGGCGCGGGAAGCGGGCGGGCCATCCGCTCAGAACCCGTAGCGCAAGGTCAGCGTGGCGCTGCGCGGCTGGCCATAGGCGTACTGGGTGTAGAAGCCGATCTGCGAATAGTAGGTCGTGTCGAACAGGTTCTCGAGATTGAGCTGCGCCGAGAGGCCGTTCGCCATGCGGTAGCGCGCCATCAGGTTGACGAGGGCATAGCTCGGATTGCCGAGCCGCTCGGTCGCCTTGGTCACGGGATTGGTGGCGTCGGTATACGTGAAGCCTTGCCAGCTCACCCCGCCACCCAGCGCGAGCCCTTCGAGCGCGTCGGTGAAGGCGTAAGTGGTGAACAGGCGGGCGAGCCGCTGCGGGCTCTGCGTGTTGATGCGAGTCCCGTCCGCGTCGCGCGCCTTGAAGCCGGTGTAGCTCGCCGAGATGTCCCACCCGGGCAGGAGCCGCCCGTTGGCCTCGAGCTCGAAACCCTTGCTGTGCGCGCCTGGCGCGGCGTAGTAGGCCTGGTTGGTGGTTCCGGGCACCATGTTGTCCGCATCGGCCTGCCCCAGGTTGTCCTGCTCGATGCGGAACACCGCGAGCGAGGTCGTCAGCGCGCCCTCGAAGTAGCTGCTCTTGAGACCTGCCTCGTAGTTGACGCCGTTCACCGGGGGCAGGAAATCGCCGTTGCGGTCCTGGTATTCCTGCGGGCTGAAGATCTTGGTGTAGCTGGCATAAAGCGTCTGGCCCGGCACGATGTCGAAGAGCACCCCGGCGTAGGGCAGCAGGCGGTTGCGGTCGCCGTAGTCCTGATCCTTGCCATAGTACGCGCCCTCGCGGGTCCAGGACGACAGGCGTGCACCCAGCACGACATGGAGCGGATCGGCGAGCGAGAGGCGGGTGGCGGCGTAGTAGCCCCACTGCTTCGTCGTCCGGTCGATGACTTGCGAGCGCGCGCCCCATTCGGGCTCGGCGAAGGAGCCGTCCCATTCGAAGAAGTTGCCGGTGCTCGCCACGGTGCCCTTGGCGAAGCTGTAGTAGTCGAAGTCCTGCTGCGCAAAACTGGTGCCCAGCGTCAGCTCGTGTCGCCGCCCGAACAGCGCGAAGGTGCCGTTGACGCGCAGGCCGAGATCGATCTGGTCGGCCTTGCTCTGGTAGCGCGAAGCCGAGGGCGAGAGGCCTTCGCCGGTCTCGCGGTCGACCGTTCCGGACAGGTAGAGCAGGCGCAGCTGGCCCGAATTGCGGGTGTGGTTGAGATAGCCGCGCACGGTCCAGTCCGAACCGATTGCCTGCGTCAGGTTGAGGAACTGCGTCGCGTTGGTCGAGGCCCAGGAAGACCATTTCGCGGCCGTGGTCTTCGAGCGGCGCCAGTTCGTGCGCGTGCCGTCGGAATACCAGACCGGCAGGCCGCCCCACTGGCTGCCGCTGGGATCGTTGTGCTGGTAGGAGGCCCCGACCGAGAGCAGGGTGGTGGGCGAGAGATCCGCGTCGATGACGCCATAGGCAATGCCGGTCCGGTCGTGCAGGTAGTCGACGAAGCTGTCGCCTTCCTCGTAGCGGCCCACCAGCCGCAGGCGCACCGCGCCATTGGACGTC
Source organism: Novosphingobium profundi (assembly GCF_018491765.1). Classification (GTDB taxonomy): domain Bacteria; phylum Pseudomonadota; class Alphaproteobacteria; order Sphingomonadales; family Sphingomonadaceae; genus Novosphingobium; species Novosphingobium profundi. The sequence continues at coordinate 103,160 of NZ_JABWCU010000010.1, forward strand.
AGCGGTGTGGCGACGTCGCCGGTTGCCGACCAGCGGTTCCAGCTACCGTACGCGGCCGAGACCGAGCCGGTCAGCTCCTTGCTCGTCGCGTGCTTGCGGATGAGGTTGATCGAGGCGGAGGGGTTGCCTGCGCCGGTCATCAGGCCCGTGGCGCCGCGCACGATTTCGACGCGGTCGTAAAGCGCAAGGTCGAGCATCGATTCCCCGGCGCTGAAGCCCACGCTCCATTGCACGGGGATGCCGTCCACCTGGTAGCTGTCGATCGTGAACCCGCGCGCGGAAAAGCCGCTGCGCGAACTGTCGTAGGCCTGCGAGGAGATACCGGCGGCATTGTTGACGACTTCAGTCAGGGTGTGGAGCCCCTGGTCTTCGAGCATCTGCGCGGTGATGACGGTGACCGACTGCGGGGTCTCCTGGATGGTCAGGCCAAGTCCGGTGGCCGATGCTACGTTCTCGTCGGTGGTGTAGGCCCCGGTGACGACGATTTCCTCACCGCGCGCAGGCGCGGGCGCGGCCCCGGCGTCGTCGGCGCGGGCGCTTCCCGCGCCCAGCGCACAGGCCAGCGCGCAGAGCGAGGCGCTCGCCTTGTGGAAGGTGCGTGAGCTGAGTGAATGAATTCGAATAGTCAAAATGGCCCCCGTCGAAAATTGCCTGCGCATTCATGCAAATGAGAATCACTCGCAGTTAGGGGTCCGGGTAGGTTCTCATCGGGGGGGCGTCAAGAGCGCGATGTCCTTCCGGGGATCGATCGGCGCGGGATGAAGGCGCAGTTGACCCGGTAGCCGGTCGACCTGGTCGACCGGCCGGAACGGCGCACCGCGGAAATGCGGTTCAAGGTGTCGTGCGGATCGCAAGCCCGCGCGGGGGGGCTCAGGCTTCGGCGTCGATCGCGTGGAGGTCGATTTCGGTCCGTTCCTCGGCCGTGAAATCAAGCTGTTCGAGCGCACCGAGCGAATTGTCGAGCTGTTCGACGGTGCGCGCGCCGACCAGCGCCGAGGTGACTCGCGGATCGCGCAGGACCCAGGCGAGCGCCATCTGCGCCAGCGTCTGGCCCCGGCGCTGCGCGATCGCGTTCAGGGCGCGCACCCGCGCCAGTGTCTCCTCGTTGAGCATCGCGGTCGGGAACGATCCGCCTCGCCCGGCGCGGGTGCCCTCGGGCACGCCCTCGAGGTAGCGCCCGGTCAGCAGGCCCTGCGCCAGCGGCGAAAAGGCGATGCACCCCGCGCCCAGATCCTCGAGCGTATCGAGCAGGCCGTGTTCGATCCACCGGCTGAACATGTTGTAGTGGGGCTGATGGATGAACAGCGGTACGCGCTCTTCGGCGAGGATCGCGGCGGCCTTGCGGGTGAGCTCGGGCGAATAGCTCGAGATGCCGACGTAGAGCGCCTTGCCCTGGCGGTGCATGTGGGCGAGCGCGCCCATCGTCTCCTCGAGCGGTGTGGTCGGGTCGACCCGGTGCGAATAGAAGATGTCGACGTAGTCGAGACCCATGCGCCGGAGCGACTGGTCGAGGCTGGCGATCAGGTACTTGCGGCTGCCGCCGATGCCACCGTAGGGCCCGGGCCACATGTCCCAGCCGGCCTTGGTCGAAATGATCATCTCGTCGCGGTAGGGCGCGAAGTCGTTCGCCATCATGCGCCCGAAGGTCTCTTCCGCAGAGCCGTAGGGCGGACCGTAATTGTTGGCGAGGTCGAAATGGGTGATGCCGCGATCGAACGCCCGGCGCAGGATCGCGCGGCCGGTCTCGAAGACGTCGATCCCGCCGAAATTCTGCCAGAGGCCAAGCGAGATCGCGGGAAGGTCGATGCCGCTGCGCCCGACCCGGCGGTAAGGCATGCCCGCCTCGTAGCGGCCGGCGGCGGGCAGGTAGGGCGGCGTGATCATGGGATACCTCGGGTTGGGTTCGGACGGAAGGGCAAGCGTCTACATGGCCTTCCGGGGGGACCGCAATCGCATCCTTCTTCGCCTTGTGATCCGGATCATCATGGAGCGGGAGCCTCACGCCGCCAAGGCGTGCTCCGCGAGAACCGCGATCGGTGGAGACGTGACGCAATCTAAGATGTCGAAGTCGAGCGCGAACGCGGCGAATTCGGAGGCCAGCAGACGAGCGGCCTCCTCGCGATGGCGCGGTGCGATGCGCAGCGCAAGCGTGCAGTGCGGCGTCCAACGGCCCGGGCGATAGGCCGGCCTGCACGCGAGGGGATCGATCTGCGCATGGAGGCGCGCGTGCAGCTCGGCGAGGCCGGGATGCGGCGCAGGCGAGGCCCAGAGGATGAGTGATCCGGCGTCGAAGGATGCGAGCCGGTCGAACGTCATCCGCAAGCGGGGTATTCCAGCCAACTCGGCGACGGTTCGGGCGAGCAGGTCGGAATCGATCGCGTCGTACTTGGCAAGCGTGATGTGCGGCGGATAGCCGAGCGCGCGCATCGAGGGCTGGTCCTCCAGCGCGGCCGCGCTGTCGACGAGGTTCCAGTAAGGCGAGGCATCGCCACCGACGCGAAGGTTGATCCCGTAAGGTTTCCTATGGAATCCGGGCTAAGTCCATTCACCAGCGCAGGCGCACCGTGCTTGCCAGCCATCCTTCCAGCTACAGCACGCACGACGGCGTGCTGGGCCAGACGCTGGTCACCACCAGCACTCCGATCGACGCCGGAAGCGAGATCCGAGCGCCCAATCTGGCGCGCCGCGGGTCGTGACCGGTGTCCTTCGGGCCCTGCCGCACGGCATCCGAGGGAAGGCGCGCGAGCTATGCGCATTTCGCATCGCGTTATGCATCTGTATAGAGAATCGATCTTTTTCAACATGTTAATCTGTAAGGAATAGGGCCTGGTGTGGCCACTTCGCGCCCGAAGGTGGGCGCGGTGCTCTCCGCCAGTCAGATAAAGAACCCGGTTCGGCACCGACCTCCTGCCGATGCCACCTAGGCAACCGGGGCATTGCGAAGAGGTAATGTCGCAAGAATTCGAGAGGTTTCGGCCTGATCCGGCACCACGCCGTCATCGCCGGATTTCAGCTCGCGCTCAGAACAATATCACGACAGGGGATGAAGTTGTCCAAGTTGAACTGCGCATATTCGTCGTGCGCCCGCATCGCTATTGCCGCCACCCTGGTCCTGGGCGGCGCCCAGGCCGCTTTCGCGCAGGACGCGGCCGCCTCGCGCCCCGCCGCCGAGACCGAATCCTCGGGTACGGCCATCGTGGTGACGGCGCGCAAGCGCGAGGAGAACCTGCTCGAGACGCCGCTTGCGATCACCGCCTATTCGGGCGAGGGTCTCGAGGCGCGCGGCATGGACACGCTCTCGCAGATGGCCGAGGGCACGCCCGGCATCAACGTCAACCAGAACGGTTCGGGCCGTAACGACCGTTCCTACCAGCAGTTCATCCTGCGCGGCTTCACCCCCTCGTCCACCAAGCAGTCGACCGCCTCGATGTTCATCGACGGCGCGCCGGTCTCGTCGAGCTCGGCCTTGAGCTCGATCTCGGACCCTGCGCGCATCGAGATCCTCAAGGGGCCGCAGGCCGCCTATTTCGGGCGCAGCACCTTCGCCGGCGCGATCAACGTGGTGAACAAGGTGCCGGGCAACGAATGGCACGGCTCGCTCAAGGGCATGCTGGGCACGCGCAACAACTACTCGGCGCACGCCGACATCGAGGGGCCGATCGTCGAGGACCTGCTCGCCTTCCGCGTCAGCGGCGATGCCTCGGGCAAGGACGGCTCCTACAAGAACGCGTTCAATCCGGGCGAGACGCTGGGCGACCAGTCGAGCCGAAGCGTCTCGGCGATGCTCTCGTTCACACCCTCGTCCGATCTCAAGATCAAGGCCTTCGGGCTCTACTCGCGCGACGACGATGGTCCCTCGGCGCAAGGGCAGCTCAGCGCCTACGAAGTGCGCGGCGCCGACGGGTCGCTGGTCTCGGCGAACCAGTCGAACTGCACACTGACGGGCTCGAGCTCGGGCGTGGCGGGCGACCCTTCGGCGACGAGCGTGCTCAACCCCTCGTTCTGCGGCACCACCCCGCGCCTTGCCACCGGACCTTCGGCCAACACCCAGTATTCGGGCGTCGTCGAGGACTGGCTGAAGTCGCAATCGGACTCGCGCCTTTTCGGCAACGACGGGGTCGACCATTACGGTCTCCTGCGCAATTACTACCACGGTCACGTCAACGTGGATTGGGACGTGGGCGATACCGGCGTCACGCTCTCGAGCCTGACCGCGTACAATCGCGAGGAAAGCTCGGTCCTCACCGACCTCGACAACCAGGGCACGACCGCGGTGCCCAACAGCTACTACCCGGCGGCGGGCCAGAGCTATTTCGACTACCCCTACCTCGTCGAGGCGATGCGCCAGGACTTCTCGCAGGAACTGCGCGCGGCCTATGACGACGGCGGTCCGCTCCAGGCGATGCTGGGCGCGAGCTACCTCAACGCCACCATGCGCAGCGCGCTCGGCGGCGGCCTGTTGCCCAGTGCCTCGGTCAGCGAGATCGGCAAGACCCGTTCGCGCACGTTCGGTCTCTTCGGTGCGCTGACGTACGAGTTCTTCGATGGCTTCTCGGTCAGCGCCGAAGGCCGTTACCAGATCGACAAGCTCTACGCCTATTCGCAGCCCTCGGGCACGACGGTGACCAACTCGGCGATCGTCGATCCGGGCTACTACGAAGGCGGGTCGCTGCTGCTCTCGAAGTCGTACAAGAACTTCCTGCCGCGCGTCATCGTCAAGTACGAGACCCCCTCGGGCCTGATGGGCTATGCCTCCTGGTCGAAGGGCGTCAATCCGGGCCTGTTCAACACCGAGTTCCTCTCGCTGTCCGACGCGGTCGTCGAGCAGGCGATCAACGAGGGCGTGCGCGTGGCGGTCGACCCCGAAAAGGTCACCAACTACGAAGTGGGCCTCAAGGGCGGGCTGCTCAACAACCGCCTGACTTTCTCGCTGGCGCTCTACTACGCGCAGTGGCGCAACCAGATCAACGCGATCTCGCTGTGGACGACCGACCCCACGACCGGCCTTCCCGCCGTGCTCCAGGGCAGTGCCAACAGCGGCAGCGTCGACATGCGCGGCGTCGAGCTGGAGACCAACTGGCGGGTCAACTCGATCCTCTCGATCAACGCGGCCGGGTCGATCAACGACACCGACATCCAGAGCTACACCAACCCTTCGGTCAGCCGCCTGACCGGTGTCTTCGACTACAGCGGCAACGAGCTGCCGCAGACCTCGAAGTACTCGGGAACGGTGGGCTTCGAGCTGCGCGATTACTACAGCAGCGCCAGCGACGGCCAGTGGTTCGCCCGCGCCGACTACAACTTCAAGTCGGGCATGTGGTCGAACGCGGCCAATGTCGTGAAGACGCAGGACAGCCACAAGGTCAACGTGCGCCTGGGGGTCGACATCGACCGATTCTCGTTCGAGGTCTTCGGCACCAACATCTTCAACAATCGGGCCTACACCTCGATCGCCGATTTCAGCGTCTTGACCAACGGCTTCCCGTACAGCAGCACCTATTCGGCGCTGGTGGTGGGCCTGCCCGACCTCAGGACCCTGGGGGCGAAGGTCAGCTACAAGTTCTGAAGACATGAGCGGGCAGGGCAGGGCGCGTTTTCGGTTAGGACGCGGGCCGAGCCCTGCCCGGTTCAGGGGCCGGACCAGGGGATGGTCCAGGAGGAAGTGACCACATGAATACGGATGCGCCGGCCCGGGGGCCGATCGGTATCGCGCTCGTCGGCTGCGGCCGGATCGCGCCGCTTCATCTCAAGGGGATTGCCCGGCTGGGCGACTGGGTCCGGCTGGTGGCCGTGGTCGATCCCGATCCGGCCCTCGCCGCGCGCGTCGCCGAGGAATTCGGCGCCGCTCGCGCGCTGGCCACGCTCGAGGACGCGCTCGCCGATCCCGAGGTCGAGGCGGTTGTGCTGTGCACTCCCAACGCGCTCCACGCCCAGCAGGCGATGGCCGCGCTGAGGGCCGGGCGCCAGGTGCTGGTCGAGAAGCCCTTCTCCGAGACGGTCGAGGAGGCGCAGGCGCTTGCCGCGCTGGCCGAGGAGACCGGTCTCGTGCTGGCGGCGGGGCACACCTTCCGCCACGTCGAGGCGGTGCGCCAGCTTCAGGACCGCGCAGCGTCATTCGGCCGCCTGCGCGCCGTCAGCATCTCGATGTGCGTGCACTGGGACGGGCCGCAGGCGCCCTGGTGGGCGACCCGCACGCGCGAGGAGGGGCTGATCCTCTCGCTCTTCGCGCCGCATGCGATCGACTTCGTCCAGCTCGTGGTGGGCGATGTCGACCCTGTGCGTCTCCACGTCGAGGCGGCGCGCCACCAGTCGGGCTGGCAGGCCGAGGACGAGGCGATGATCCTGATGCGCTATCCCGAGGATGTGCTGGTCTCGATCCACGTCTCCTACAACCAGGCGACGACGATGAACCGCAAGGTCGTGCACTTCGAGAACGCGACCGTGCGGATCGAGAACGGCGACGAACTGTGGATCGACGACGTCCCGGTGGTCGTGCCCGAACGGGCCCCGAGCGACGACACCGCCTTGTTCAACGACGGTATCGCCCACTATTTCGAAACCCAGATGCGCGAATTCGCCCGCGCGGTGCAGGGCCTGCCCAACCGCAGCGTGCGTCATGACGCGGCGCTGCGCCAGTCACGCCTCAACCACGCCATCATCGCCGCCGCCCGGCACGCCTGAGCGCGCGGCCCCCTCCACACCGGGCCACTGGAGAGTGTCCATGGCCCCCGCTCGTGCCGCTGCCGACGCGGACCAAGGCGTTCTATTCGCTCGGCAACATCGGCAACCAGCTGTTCCGCGACGCGCCGATGATGCTTCTCTTGTTCTACCTAACCAGCAGCATCGGCATCGCACCGGCGGCACGCTCGTCGTCAGTTCGATCCTGGCGGCGCTGATCATCCGGCGCTGCGTGCTCGTCGGCCGCGATGCAAAACTCTCATAGCGGGTTGCGAGCAGGCAATTTTCGGAGAAATCTTCGGGGTTTGAGCTTCCCAGGCGTGCTCTTCGGGGCAAGTCCCATGGGCAAGCCGCGTCCGACAGGCGGACAGGGCAGGGAGAACTCGGCCCGCCGCGCCGATCCCGGACCTTAGAACGGGATGCACCGGGACGCCGCCGGAGACCGGGCGAGCCGATCATTCGACATCGACAGATCTTGGGGAGCTGCCACGATGAAATTCCGAGCCTTCATGCTACTTGCCCTCCTGGCGGCATGGCCGTCTGCGAGGGGGCGCGCGCAGGATACGCCGCCTGAGCCGTCGCCCCCGGAGCTTTCCGCGTTCCGGGTTGGATCCGCCTTCGCCGATTGCCGCGATTGCCCCGAGATGGTGGTGGTGCCCGCGGGCGAATTCGTCATGGGCTCGAGCCAGGAAGAGCGCGATGCGCTGGGCGTGGTGGCCAAGTTCGACACGATGGAATCGCCCCGGCACCGGGTCCGGATTGGCTACCGCTTTGCCGTCAGCCGCTATGAGATCACTTTCGATCAATGGGATGCCTGCGTCGCCGAGGGTGGCTGCGAGGGCTATCGCCCCTCGGACGAGGGGTGGGGCCGCGGCCGCCGTCCGGTGATCCACGTCGATTACGCCAAGGCGCGCAGCTACGTCGCCTGGCTGGCCCGCAAGACCGGGCAGCCCTATCGCCTGCTGAGCGAGGCGGAATGGGAATACGCCGCGCGTGCGGGGACGACGACCTGGTTCCTCTATGGCAACAAGGCCGATCCCGAGAAGGCCAACTTTGGCCACAACGTGGGCCGCACGCTTCCTGTCGGCAGCTATCCGCCCAATGCCTTTGGTCTTTACGACATGACCGGCAACGTGGCCGAATGGACCGACGACTGCCACCACGAAAGCTTCGTGGGCGCGCCCGATGACGGCTCCGCATGGGATGCCGCAAAGGCGTGCAAGGAGCGCAACGTGCGGGGCAGCGGGTGGAGCCTGCTGGACTGGACCACCCGCGCCGCGCAGCGGATCAACGACCCGATCGGGCAGGAGAACAGCCACCTGGGACTGCGCATCGCCCGCGATCTGCCGCAGGTCGAAAGCCGCTGATCGCCCCGGCCCGGAAGGCCAGTCCGACAGGCCGCAATCTGCGCGCGAAATTCCCTCTTCAAGGACCATCGCCATGAGCCACCCGCGCAAGCTCCATCTTGGCGCCTTCATCAAGCCTGTCAGCCTGCACCAGGCGTCGTGGCGCTTTCCAGGCGCCTTCAAGGACGCGAACCTCAACATCGGGCACATGATGCGCTTTGCCCGCACGCTCGAACGCGGGTGTTTCGACGCGCTCTTCACCGCCGACCACCTGGCACTGCTGAACATGGCGATGCCCGCGCTCAGGCGCAGCCCGACCGTGTCGACTTTCGAGCCGACGACACTGCTCGCGGTCCTTTCCGCGGTGACGCGGCACATCGGGCTCGTCGGAACCGCCTCGACGAGCTATGAGGAACCCTACCATGTCGCCCGGCGCTTCGCCTCGCTCGATCACCTGAGCGGGGGCCGCGCGGGCTGGAACATGGTCACTTCCTACAACCCCGAGGCCGCACTGAACTTCAGCCTGGCCGAGCAGCCCGAACACGACGCGCGCTATGCCCGTGCCCGCGAATTCCACGATGTGGTGCGTGGGCTGTGGGACAGCTGGGCCGACGACGCCTTCGTCGAGGACAGCGACAGCGGCCTCTATTTCGACCCCGAACGCCTGCACGTGCTGGACCACAAGGGCGCGCATTTCGCGGTGCGCGGCCCGCTCAACATCGCGCGTCCGGTCCAGGGCGCGCCGGTCATCTTCCAGGCGGGCGCCTCGCCGGCGGGACGCCAGCTCGCGACCGAGACCGCGGACGTGATCTTCGGTTCGGCCGCCACGCTCGAGGACGCGCGCAGCTTTTACGCCGACATGCAGCGACGGCTGCGCGGCGCGGGCCGACGCGGCGATGCCCTGCGCATCCTGCCGGGCGCCATGGTGATCCTCGGCGACACGCACGAGGAGGCGCAGGCGCGCCGCGCGCTTCTGGACAGCCTGGTCGATGACGATATCTGCATTCCGGCTCTCTCGCGCCTGCTGGGCTGCGATGCCTCCGGGTTCGATCCCGACCAGCCCCTCCCGCACGTGCCCGAGACCAACGACAGCCAGAGCACGCGCGCCTTCGTGATCGAACTGGGCGTGCGCGAGGGGCTCACGGTTCGCCAGTTGGCGCAGCGGCTCGGCGGCTATGGTGGCCTGACGTTCGTGGGCACCGCCGCGACGATTGCCGACGAGATGGAGCGCTGGCTGCTGGAAGGCGGCGCGGATGGCTTCAACATCATCTTCCCCTACCTGCCGATGGGGCTCGATGACGTCGTCGATAAGCTGGTCCCGGAATTGCAGCGACGCGGGCTTTTCCGCAAGCAATATGAAGGCACGACATTGCGCGAGCACCTGGGGCTGGCCCGTCCGGAAAATCGCTTCTTTCCGGCGTCGAACCGTCCAGGCGAAACGCAGGGCAGGGCGCCGTCGCCCGCGCCTTGCGGGACTGGACGCGCTTGCGATTGACGTCGATAGAGGGCCCTGATGGATCTGCGCCGCCTCAAACACTTCCTGGCCGTTGCCGAGCTCGGCAACTTCTCGCGCGCGGCCGAGCGCGTGTGCCTGACCCAATCGGCACTTACGCGCAGCGTCCGCTCGCTTGAGGACGAGCTGGGCGCGACGCTGTTCGAGCGCCGCGCGCAAGGGGCCGAGCTGACCCAGGCCGGATCGGTCCTGATGGACCACGCGCATCGCTTGCTCAACGAGTTCGAACGTGCGCAGCAGAACATCGCGCTGGTCAAGCACGGCGTGGGCGAGCAGGTCGTGCTGGGGGTCTGTCCGTTCCTCCCCAAGGGGCCCTTGCAGGAGCTGTGCGGCGCGTTTTCCCGAAACAATCCCGAGATCGCGCTCAATCTGGTCGAAGGCTTCGTCGACGAGACCATTCCGGCGCTGATGAACCGCAAGCTCGATTTCGTCTTTACCTCGGTTCCCACGCCGGTGCTCGCGGAGAAAGTCACGTTCGAGCGACTGGGCAAGCTGCCCTCTTCGGTCTTCGCCGCGCCCGACCATCCCCTGGCGCGGCTGCGCAAGGTCACGATCCGCGAGCTTTCGACGCATTCGTGGGTCTCGCTGGGCCAGGCCTATTCGCAGGTCGCCCTGCGCAGCTTCTTCGGACAGGCCAATTGCGGCATTCCGTCCAATTGCGTGACCACGAATTCGATGGCCTTCATGTCTTCCCTCATCAACGAGCAGGGCATGCTCGGCATCCTGCCCGACGCGCTGATCGCGGACAGCGGGCCGGTCAAGGTGGACGTGGCGAGCCAGCCCAAGGCAATCCGGGCCGGGCTGGTCTTTCGTCCGGGCTCGAAGATCAAGCCATCGGTGCGGCGGCTGGCCGAGGGCCTTCGCGAAAAATACGCCTTCCTGGCGGAGGCCTGAGCCCGGAACAGGCCCCCGCGGGCAATCGTCCATCAAGCGCCCCAAGCAGTGCCAATGCCGCCGCCGACCGCGCACGACGTCACGACGGGCTTCACCGTGCGCACGCGCGCCGCAACGACGCCGCGCGCACCGGGCGCCATGTTCGCCAGGCAGCTTGCGCCAGTTCGCGGGCTCGACCATGAGGTGTCATGCGCTGTCGATCCGCCACCGCCCGATGAGCCGCCGCCGCAACGATCCCGGCGCGGTGACGCTCCATGCCGTGGCGGCGCGCGCGGGCGTCTCGGCGATGACCGTCTCGAACGTCATCAACCGGACCGGGCGCGCGAGCGCCGATACCCGCGCGCGGGTCCTCTCGGCCATCGAGGCGCTGGGCTATGTGCCCAACCCGTCGGCGCGGCGGCTGACCGGGGCACAAGTCGCCTGCGTCGGCCTGATCTGCCCCGACGTCGACAGCGTCTTTCTCGAGCGGATGCTGGCCGGAGTCGCCTTCGTCGCGGCCGAGTGTGGCGTGCAGTTGAAGATCGAGGCGGCGGCCAACCTTTCGCACGACAAGACCTACGAGATCGCGCAGGGCCTTGTCGGCAAAGGCGCGCAGGCGCTGCTGCTGGTCCCGCCTTTCGCCGAGATTCTGGGAGGCGATCCGCACGTGAGCCGGCTCGAGGTTCCGATCGCCGCCATCGCCACGGCACACGCCTTGCCGCACATCGCGACGATCCGGATCGACAACCGCTCGGCGGCCCGCGCCGTCACCGAGCGCGTTCTCGCACAAGGGCGTCGCCGGATCGCGGTTCTGAGCGGTCCGCTGCGCCATTCCGACAGCGTGGCACGCCTCGAGGGTTACCGCGACGCGCTGCTCGAACGCGAGGTCCCGGTCGATCCTGCGCTGTGCATCGCGTGCGATTTCACCTTCGCGTCGGGGCTGGCTGCGGCGCGGCATTTGCTGGGCCTTCCCGATCGGCCCGACGCCATCGTGGCCGGTAACGACGACATGGCCGCGGCGGTGCTGTGGACCGCGCATCAAAGCGGCCTCGCGCTGCCGCGCGACCTGTCGGTGACGGGCTTTGACGATACCGCTCTGGCGACGCGGGTCTGGCCACCGTTGACGACCGTGCGCCAGCCGGTGCGCGCGATGGCGGCGGCGGCCATGGAATATCTCGCGCGCGCGCTGCGCGATCCCGGGTGCGCGCGCGAGGGGCACGACACGGTGCTGCCCTTCGAGGTCATCGACCGCGCGTCGGTGTGACGATTAGCGCTTGTGGTTTAACGTTAAATCATTCAGGCCTTGCCTCTGAAGAAGCGGGAGCGGATGCGTGGATCAGGATTTGGAGGCCGACAGGACGGCGTGTGGCAAGCCGCATTTCGAGGTCCTCGACGGCCTTCGCGGGACGGCCGCCATGCGGGTGGTGCTGTTCCATATCCAGGGGATCACCGCCGCCTGGACCGCCGCCCGGTTCCGGGACGAACTCCTCCGCCGTCGGCTGCGCGCCACTTTCCCCTCGCGCCGGCTAGACCATGCCGCGCTTTCGCCGCTCCTTCTCACTTTCCAAGCAAACAGGGATGCCCGATGACATCGATACACACTTTCCGGCGCAAGGCGCTCATGGGCGCGGCACTGGCGGCGACGCTGGCTGCATCGGGCATGGCGGTGGCGCGCGACGCGGCGCCAAACGCAACGCCGCCGAGCGAGGCGGCAGTGCGCGCGCGCGCCGACGCGCTGATCGCGCAGATGACGCCGGAGGAAAAGGCCGGCCAGATCACGCAGTACTTCGATTTCCCCGATTCGCCCGAGGAAGCCAAGCGCGTCACCGAGGAAATGGCGGCGGGCCGGGCGGGTTCGCTCCTGTTCGTGCACGATCCGGCCGAGCTCAACCGCCTGCAGCGCATCGCGGTCGAGAAGACCCGGCTCAAGATCCCGCTGCTGTTCGGCTACGACGTGATCCACGGGTTGCGCACGATCATGCCCGTGCCGATCGCCATGGCCGCGAGCTGGGACCCCAAGCTGGCCGAAGAGGGCCAGGCCGTCGCCGCCACCGAAGCGCGCGCGGTGGGCCTGCACTGGGCCTTCGCGCCGATGGTCGACATCGCACGCGATCCGCGCTGGGGGCGTATCGTCGAGGGGGCGGGCGAGGATCCGTACCTGGGCAGCGCCATGGCTGCGGCGCAAGTGCGCGGCTTTCAGGGCGCCTACATCGGCAGCGCGGGCCACGTGATTTCCGGCCCCAAGCATTTTGCCGGATATGGCGCGGCGATCGGCGGACGCGACTACGACGAAGTCAACTTGTCCGACAGCGAGCTGTGGAACGTCTACTTGAAGCCCTTCAAGGCGGCCGTCGATGCGGGCGCAGGCAATATCATGAGCGCCTACATGGGCCTCAACGGAGTGCCCGCCACCGGCAACCGCTGGCTTCTGACCGAAGTCCTGCGCAAGGATTGGGGTTTCAAGGGCTTCGTCGTCACCGACGCGGGCGCGGCCTATGACCTCAAGACCCATGGCTATGCCGCCAGCACCGAGGACGCGGGCGTGCGGGCGCTGAGCGCGGGCGTCGACATGGAGATGGCGCCGCCCTTCGGCACCTCGGCGTTCAAGACCCTGCCCGGCTCGCTCGCGGCGGGCAAGATTACCACCGCCCAGCTCGACGATGCGGTGCGTCACGTGCTCGAAGCCAAGATCCGGATGGGCCTGTTCGAGAAGCCCTTCGTCGACCTTGCCAAGGCGAAGCGCGTGCTGGCCGATCCGGCGCACCGCGAGGTGGCCCGGATCGCGGCCGAGCGTTCGGCCGTCCTCCTGCGCAACGAAGCGGGCACGCTGCCTCTCCAGCGAAGCAGCCTGTCCTCGATCGCGGTGATCGGCCCGCTCGCCGATTCCGCGCGCGACACGGTCGGACCCTGGGTGTTCGACCAGGATGACGGCGAGACCGTCACCGTGCTGGCGGGGATCAAGGCCGAAGTCGGCAGCGGGGTGAAAGTCTCCTATTCGCCCGGCGTGACGATGCCCGCGCGCGTCAACAAGTCGATCTTCCAGTCGGACGAGCAGTTCGCGGCCGGCAAGGCGCAGGTCGTCGACGATACGGACGAGATCGCGCACGCGGTGGCCTTGGCCAAGGCCTCGGACGTCGCGGTGCTGGTGCTGGGCGAGGGCCAGATCATGATCGGCGAGAACGCTTCGCGCTCCTCGCTCGATCTGCCCGGCCGTCAGCAGGACCTGCTCGACGCGGTCATCGCCACCGGCAAGCCCGTGGTGGTGCTCCTGATGAGCGCGCGTCCGCTCGACCTCAAGGGCAGCAAGCCGGCCGCGCTGATGGACGTCTGGTATCCCGGTACGCAAGGCGGCACGGCCATCGCCAACCTGCTGTTCGGCAAAGTCTCGCCCGGCGGCAAGTTGCCCTACACCTGGCCGCGCGACATCGGTCAGGTGCCGCTAACTTACGCGCACCTCGCCACGCACCAGCCCAAGACGGTCGAGGAGCGCTACTGGAACGAATCCAACGCGCCGCTCTACCCCTTCGGCTATGGCCTGAGCTATTCGACCTTCGCGTTCTCGAACCTCAAGGTGGACAAGGCCAGTGTCGCGCGCGGCGAGGCCGTTCCGGTTTCGGTCGAGGTGCGCAACACCGGGTCGGTCAAGGCCGACGAAGTGGCGCAGCTCTACATCCACCAGCGCCACGGCACGGCCGCGCGCCCGGTGCGCGAGCTCAAGGGCTTCGAGCGCGTGACGCTGGCGCCGGGCGAGAGCCGCACCGTGCACTTCACGCTGCGCCCCGAGGACCTGAGCTACTGGGCCGCCTCGACCCGCTCCTTCGTCGAGGATGCGACCACCTTCGACCTCTATGCCGGGGACAGCTCGCGCGCCGAACTGACAACCTCGTTCGAGGTGACCGGCTGACGCCCGGCCCGGGCATACCCGCCGGGCGTGTCGCATGGGGCACTTTCCCCTCAGGTGGTAGCACTTGACGGGAAAGTGCGTCAAAACAGAGGCCTGGAGCGGTCGATCGGATGCAATCTGATCGCAGACCGCGCTAGTCGGCGAGTTCGCTGCGCACGATCGCCGCGCCCGCGGCCAGCGCGGCGAGCTTCGCTCGCGCGACGTGGCGCGGCAAGGGCGCCATGCCGCAATTGGTGGAGGGATAGAGCTTGTCGGCATCGACGAAGCGCAGCGCCGCGCGCAAGGTGCGGGCGACTTCCTCGGGCGTCTCGATCGTGTGGGAGGCCACGTCGATCGCGCCCACCATCACCTTCTTGCCGCGAACGAGCTCGAGCAGGTCGATCGGCACGTGCGCGTTGTGGCATTCGAGCGAAACGATATCGAGCCGGGAGGCCTGCAGCCTGGGGAAGCTCTCCTCGTATTGCCGCCATTCGCGACCCAGCGTCTGCTTCCAGTCGGTATTGGCCTTGATGCCGTAGCCATAGCAGATGTGCACGGCGGTCTCGCAGCTCAGGCCCTCGATCGCGCGTTCGAGCGCGGCCACGCCCCAGTCATTGACCTCGTCGAAGAAGACGTTGAAGGCGGGCTCGTCGAACTGGATGATGTCGACCCCGGCGGCTTCGAGATCGCGGGCTTCCTGATTGAGGATCGCGGCGAATTCCCAGGCCAGCTTCTCGCGGCTGCGGTAGTGCGCGTCGTGCAGCGTATCGACCATCGTCATCGGGCCGGGCAGGGCCCACTTGATCGGCTGGTCGGTCAGCGCGCGCAAGTACCGTGCATCCCGCGCAAAGACCGGCGCGGGACGCGCCACCGCGCCGACGACCGTGGGCACGCTCGCCTCGTAGCGATCGCGGATCCTGACCTGCGCGCGTCTGGCGAAGTCGACGCCGCTCAGGTGCTCGAGGAAGGTGGTGACGAAATGCTGGCGCGTCTGTTCGCCATCGCTCACGATGTCGATGCTGGCCCGGCGCTGTTCGTCGAGGGCGAGCCGCAAGGCGTCCCGCCGCGCCTCGGCAAGTTCGTCGCCCTCCAGCTTCCAGGGGGACCAAAGCGTTTCGGGCTCGGCGAGCCAGGAGGGCTTGGGCAGGCTGCCCGCGGTCGAGGTGGGGAGAAGTCTGGTCATGTCGGAATGCCTCGTATGGTGATGGGTCATGGCGCGCAGGGGCCCGGGCGCTGTTCAAGGAGCGCCTGGAAGGGTTTGATGAAGTGCTCTTCGGCGAACCGGCCTTGCGCGAGGCCAAGGTGGCTGCGCTCCTCGCGGTCGTAGTCGATCCGGGTCGAGGAATAGTCCGTGTGCGACAGGCTGGGCCGGAAGCACGCGCCCGCCGCCGCGTTGGCGTTGTAGATCTCGGGGCGGTAGATCTTCTGGAAGGTCTCCATCGTGGCGATGGCGCCGATCAGTTCGAGAGGGGTGTAGTCGCTCGCCAGGTCGCCCCGGACGTAGAAGGCGAGGGGCGCAACGCTGCCTTCGGGCATGAAGAAACGCGCGCCAAGGCCCATCTTCGCGAAATAGCGGTCCGTGCGGGAGAGTTCGTCCTGGCGGTATTCGACGCCCAGCACCGGGTGGCGATTTCCCGTCCGGCGATAGGTCTGGCTGGTCGAGGCGCTGAGGCAGATCACCGGCGGCTTGGCGAACGCTTCGGTGTAGCTGCGCGACTGGACGAAGCGTTGGAAGAGGGTTCCATGCAAGGCGCCGAAATCCTCTGAGCCCTCGCGTCCGGTCCCGCTCGCCGCGAGCCGGGGAAGCAGGATGCTGAAATCGTAGTCGCGCACATAGGACGAGAAGCTGTTTCCGGTGATGCCCTCCAGGCAGGTGCCGCTGGCGGTGTCGCGGATCTGCGTGCTCAGCAGCTCCATGATGGGAAGAGCCTTGCCCTCGAAGATGGGAAGGCCCGCGATCTCGACCGAGACGATCCGCGTCGCCAGCGCGTAGCGGGCCGCCTCGGGATTGTCCCAATGGGCGAGCGCATTGAAGCGATTGTCGATCATCTTCAGCGTCTTGCGCAAGTTTTCGCGTCGCTTCGCTCCGCGCGCGAGATTGGCGAAGTTGGTGGTGAGACGCGTCGCCTGCGCGGGCCGATAGTCTTCGTCGAAAGGGATGGTCTTGATGCGGAATTCGAGAGCTTCATCAATCACGGTGTGAAATCCTGATTGGGCCGGATCGAGGGCGCACGACGGCGCCTTCGGGCCGGCCATGCGAAAGGTCGGTCCGTCCGGAGGGATGGAGACGTGCTGGGGTGGGGACGCGCGCCGCGTCAGGCGGGGAGAATACCCCGCCGCACGGCGCGCGGGCGCATTCGTCGCTGCGGGGCGGTGGGCATCGGAAGGAAGAGCATCGGCCGGTTTACCTGCATCTGGCGGGCGGGAGGGCCGAAGAAGGAGCGCGCAAGACCACGAAAGACCCGAATGGCGCTGACGCCACGGGCCTTGCTTCAAGCGCGATCCACCGGAGGAACCCCCGTCCGAGGAACGTCATGCGTCGAAGGCAGGTCTCCTGGCTTGCGGGTCGTCATGGCGGCTCCGGCCTTCCCGCGCCTTTTGCAAAGGCCCAGTGACACGAAATGGAGCCACCACTCACCGCTTACAGTTGCGGGGGCAGCGCCGGATTCTGCCCCAGGGGGCACCACCGGCTTCCCGTCTTAGCCCCGCCGTCATGCCTGAGGCGGGGAACCTCGACAGGTTGCTTCAACACCAGCTGCGCGCGCCTGTCAAGAAGGATATAAAGATATCTTTATATCTTGTATCCGTCATGTGTCCCCGGCAGCGGCGACACGTTCGGCGGCTTCCATTACGCGCAGCACGTTGCCTCCGGCCAGTTTGGCGATGTCCGCATCGCTCCAGCCCCGGCGCATCAGTTCGCCCAGGAGCGCCGGATAAGTCGAGACATCGCCGAGCCCGATCGGAAGCTCGTTGCCCACGCCGTCGTAGTCCGAACCGATGCCGACATGCTCGATCCCGGCAACCTCCACGATGTGCGCGATATGATCGGCCACTTCGCCAAGCTGGACCTGGGGCTTGGGGTGCGCTTCGAGCCATGCGGCGTAATCGCGCGCAGCCTTTTCGGGCTGCCCGATGTCCAGCCCGCCATAGGGAGGCGCGTTGAGGCGGATCTTCTCCGCGTCCGCATCCGCCGACCAGTGCCGATAGGCGTCCGAAACGTAGAGCGAGGCGTAGTTGACCATGACCACGCCGCCGTGCGCGGCGATCAGGCGCAGCACGTCGTCGGAGACGTTGCGGGGGTGGTCGTTGATCGCGCGGGCACTCGAATGCGAGAAGATCACCGGCGCCTTGGACGTGGCGATGGCATCGCGCATCACCGCCTCGCTCACGTGGCTGACGTCGACCAGCATGCCGAGCCGGTTGAGTTCGCGCACCACATCCTTGCCGAAAGGTGTCAGGCCGTTGTGCTCGGGGTTGTCGGTCGCCGAATCCGCCCAGGCGATGTTGCGCGAATGGGTAAGCGTCAGGTAGCCCGCGCCAAGCGCGGCATAGGCGCGCAGGACCGAGAGGCTGTTGTCGATCTGGCCACCGCCCTCGACCCCGATCATCGAGGCGATGCGGCCCGCCGCATGGGCCTTGCGCACGTCGGCGGCGGTGCGGGCGAGCGCGAAGGTCTCGGGATAGCGCGCCACGATCGAGCGCACCAGATCGATCTGTTCGAGCGTTTCGACCACCTGCTTGTCGCCCGGCAGATCGGGCGAGACCCAGACCGACCAGAACTGCCCCCCGACCCGGCCCCGGCGCAGGCGGGCAATGTCGGTGTTGTAGTGCGCCGGGCTGGCCGACAGGTCGCGCAAGTCGATCGTCCAGCGGGCATCGCCTTCGGTTTCGCGCAGCATCTCGGGCCAGTCGTTATGGCCATCGATCAAGGGTGTCGCCTTGAGCGCGCGTTCGACGCGCGCGGCGTAGTCGGTGACGCCCGGCGTTCCGGGCGCACCCGACGCGTCCGTCTTGGCGGCGGCCGGGGCCAGCGACGTCGAGGCCAGCAGCACGCCCGAGAGCAGCGCCGGGAACAGGAACGGGGCCTTGCGCATCACTTCGCCTTTGCCTTTGCCGTGCTTGCGGATCGCGAGGGCGCCCCCTGCTGGCGCTGCTCTTCGTGGATATGGAGCATGGCCTCCATCAGCGTCTCGTCCGAGCTGGACATGACGCCAAGCACCTCGGCTTCCTCGCAGCCTTGCGCCGCGAGATAGGCGTGGCCCATGCTCGAATCGATGTAGAGCGATTGTCCGGCCTCGAGCGTGATGGGGTCGTAGAATTCGGTTTCCACCACGATCCGGCCACTCAGGACGTAGACGAACTCCTCGCCCGAATGGCGCACCAGATCGCCGAACTGCTCGGCGGAGCGCGCGCGGATCTTGGTGATCACCGGGACCATCCGCTTGCGGCGCAATTCGGTGCACAGATAGTAGTAATCGTAGTTGTCGGTCTCGACGCGGACCGAATGCGCGATGTCGCCGATGCTGCGCCGCGCGGTCACGGGCTGGGCGGTATCCTCGCCGTCCTCCGCGAAGAGCTCGGACATGCGCATGCCCAGCCGTTGCCCCAGCAACTGGAGCTTGTCGTAAGTCAGCGTCAGCCGGTCATGCTCGACCTTGGACAGGGTGGAGACCGGAATTCCGCTGCGCGCGCTCATTTCCTTCAGCGTCCATCCCTCGCGCGCGCGCAAGCCGCGCAGCAAGGCTCCCAGGGTCGGCGGCACATCGGACAAACTGGATTCCTTTCAGCCCATTGACGAAATTTCCATTAGGGATATTGTTGTCCCAATCAGAAAATCTTTCCCCAACTGTATCGATGCATCGTGTCGGGCGCAACGGGGATGCGAAAGGGGTGGGGCAATGACCCGTGGACGTACGAAGGGATTACTCGCAGCGGGCCTGATCGCCACGCTGGCCGCTGGCGGTTCGATAGGCCTGGCGCAGGCGCCGGAGGGCAGCGGACCGCCGCGCGCCGACGCCGCCAGCGCCGCCGAGGCGCCCGCGCCCGGCGCCGCGCGGATCGTCTTGCCGCCGTCCACCCCGGCGGGGGCACACGCGCTCGAGGCGGCCGACGTGGATGCCTGGCTCGATGGCTACATGCCCTTTGCGCTTCACAGCAAGGACATCGCCGGTGCGGTGGTGACCGTGGTCAAGGACGGGCAGATCGTGGCGGCGCGCGGCTATGGGTATGCCGATATCGTCAAACGCACGCCGGTCGATCCCGCCACGACGCTGTTTCGCCCCGGCTCGGTTTCCAAGCTGGTGACCTGGACCGCGGTGATGCAGCAGGTCGAAGCGGGCAAGATCGACCTCGACGCGGACGTCAACACCTACCTCGATTTCACGATTCCGCCGCGCAACGGCCAGCCCATCACCATGCAGCAGATCATGACGCATACCGCCGGGTTCGAGGAGGCGATGAAGGACCTCATCACCGACAGGCAGGACGGGCTGATCCCGCTCGGGACGTATCTGAAGCGCTGGACGCCGACGCGGATCTTCGATGCGGGAACGACACCGGCCTATTCGAACTGGGCCACGTCGCTCGCGGGTTACGTGGTCGAGCGGACGTCGGGGATGTCCTTCGACGCCTACGTCGAGGCGCATATCTTCAGGCCGCTCGACATGACGACGGCAAGCTTCCGGCAGCCGCTTCCGGCAAACCTCAAGCCGCTCGTGGCGACGGGCTATCCGCGCGCGTCGCAAGACGCGCAGCCGTTCGAGGTGGTCATTCCGGCACCGGCGGGTTCGCTCTCCGCCTCCGGGCTGGACATGGCCAAGTTCATGATCGCGCATCTTGAAAATGGCCGGGGCCTGCTGAGGCCGCAAACCGCGGCGATGATGCACGACAGTCCGCTCGCCAAGGTGAACCCCGCCTCGCTGGTGCCGCCGCTCAACCGCATGGAACTGGGCTTCTTCGAGACCAATATCAACGGACGCGACGTCATCGCGCACCTGGGTGACACGAACAACTTCCACACCTCCCTGCACCTGTTCCGCAAGGAAGGCGTGGGCTTCTACGTCTCGTTCAACAGCGCGGGCAAGGAGGGCGGCGCCCATACCGTGCGCCAGCAGCTGTTCCAGGATTTCGCGGACCGCTATTTCCCGGCACTCGCGCCGGCAAGCGCGAAGAAGGTGGATGCCAGCACGGCCGCCGCGCACGCCCGGATGATCTCGGGGCTGTGGGATTCGAGCCGTCGCGGCCATTCCAACTTCGTGGACATCCTCAACCTGTTCGACCAGACCGAAGTCGGTGTCGACAAGGACGGGGGCCTGCGCGTGCCGGCGCTGACCTCGCCGGGCGGCGGCGTGGAGACCTGGGACGAGGTCGAACCCTTCGTCTGGCACGAGCGCGGCGGACACGACCGGCTGGCCGCGCAAGTCGTGGATGGCCGTGTGGTGCGCTGGAGCTTCGATCTCGTTGCGCCCTTCACCGTGTTCGACCGCGTTTCCGTGTGGCGCTCGTCGGCCTGGTTGCTGCCGGCGATCTACGCGAGCCTGGCGATCCTGCTCCTGACCTTCCTGTCCTGGCCGGTGAGCGCCTTCGCGCGCTGGCGCTTCGGTGCACCGCTCAAGGTCGAGGGCAAGGCGCGCACGGCCTATCGCGCCACGCGCCTCGGCGCCTTGCTGACCCTGGCCGCGGCGGGGGGATGGACCGCGTTCATCATCAGCGCGTTTTCCAACCTCTCGGTGCTCAGCGCGGCGAGCGATGGCCTGCTCTGGTTCCTGAAGGGCGCGAGCGGCCTTGCCTTCGTCGGCATGGTCGTGGTGGCGGTGTGGAACGCGGCACTGACCTGGCGCGACGGACGCGGTTGGCTGGCGAGAAGCTGGAGCGGGCTGGTCGTGCTGGCCGCGTTGGTGCCGCTTTACGTGGCGCTGGTCTTCCACCTCCTCGTGCCCTCGGTGATGTACTGATGCTTCGCCTTGAGGTCACCACCGAGACGCTGCGTCTTGCCGAACCGTTCCGGATCTCGGGCTATGTCTTCGAAACCGCCGACGTGCTTGTTGCCACGCTTGACGATGGCACGTTTCGGGGGCGGGGCGAGGCGGCCGGGGTCTATTACCTGGGCGATGACCTCGCGCACATGCGCGCCGCGATCGAGGGCGCGCGCGCGGCGATCGAAGCGGGTCCCAGCCGCGAGGACCTGCGCGCGATCCTGCCTCCCGGCGGCGCGCGCAACGCTCTTGATGCCGCGCTGTGGGATCTGGAAGCCGCGCGCGCCGGCAAGCCCGTCTGGGCCTTGGCCGGGCTGACGCAGGCCCCCGTGCCGATCGTCACCACTTTCACGCTGGGCGCCGACACGCCCGAGGCGATGGCGGCCAAGGCGCGCGGCTACTTCGGCGCGCGCGCGATCAAGATCAAGCTGACCGGGGAGCTTGAACTCGACCTCGCCCGCGTCGCCGCCATCCGCGCGGCGCGGCCCGACGTCTGGCTTGGCGTGGACGGCAATCAGGGCTTTGCGCGCGCCGATCTCGATGCGCTGGTGGACGGGCTCGCGCAAAGCGACGTTGCGCTGCTGGAACAACCGCTTGCGCGCGGCTGCGAGGCGCAACTGGAGGGCTTCGCCGCGCGCGTGCCGATCGCGGGGGACGAGAGCCTGCTCAGCCTGGCCGACCTGGCCAGCGCGAAGGGACGTTTCGACATCGTCAACATCAAGCTCGACAAGTGCGGGGGGCTAACCGAGGGGCTGCTGATGGTTGCGCAGGCGCGTCGGCTTGGCCTCGGGGTCATGGTCGGGACCATGGTCGGCACCAGTCTTTCCACCGCGCCCGGCTTCGTGCTGGGCCAGTTCGCCGACTACGTCGATCTCGATGGGCCGACGTTCCTGAAGGAGGACCGCCGCCCCTCGGTGACATATGCGGAGGGAACCCTGTTCGCGGGCGACGAGGTCTGGGGCACGGGGGCGGCATGACCACGCGCGCTGCGGGCACATGGTTCGGTCAGCCGCGCGGCCTGACGGTGCTGTTCCTCACCAACATGTGGGAGCAGTTTTCCTACTACGGCATGCGCGCGCTGCTGGTCTACTACATGACCCGCGAATTGCTGCTGGCCCAGGAGAAGGCCTCGATCATCTACGGGGTCTATACCGCCTGTGCCTACTTCACGCCGATCGTGGGCGGGGTGGTCGCGGATCGGTATCTCGGCAAGCGGCGGGCGATCGTCCTGGGCGGTTCGATCATGGCGCTGGGCCATTTCATGATGACCTTCGAGCCCTTGTTCTATCCCGCGCTTGCCACCATCGCGCTGGGCAACGGCCTGTTCCTGCCCAGCCTGCCGAGCCAGATCGATGACCTCTACGAGCCGGGCGATCCGCGTGTGGGATGGGCCTACAACGTCTACTACGTGGGTGTGAACATCGGCGGCTTCCTCGCGCCGCTGATCTGCGGGACGCTGGGTGAGGTCTACGGATGGCACTGGGGCTTTGGAGCGGCCGGGATCGGCATGGTGCTGGGGCTTGGCATCTACCTGTGGGGGCAGCGCCATCTGCCCGAACAGGCCCGCCGGACCGTCGTGCGCGAAGGCGCCGGTGCGGCAGGCGGGCGCCGCCTGGCCCGCTCCACCGCGCTCCTGCTTGCCTGCATCGCGCTGTCGGTCACCGTGTTTCGCGGGGCCTACGAGCAAGTGGGCAATACCGTCGCGCTCTGGGCCGAGAGCGGGGTCGATCGCGACCTTGGCGGGTGGACCATTCCGATGACCTGGTTCCAGTCGCTCAACCCCTTGCTGGTCATGGCGATGACCCCCTCCCTGCTCGCTTTCTGGCGCCGCCGCGCCGAGGAAGGACGCGTACAGCGCCCCCTCGCGCGCATGGCCCGGGGGGCGCTGATCGTGGCGGGCGCCTATCTCCTGCTGGCCGCCGTCGCGTCGCTGGGAAGCGGGGCGAGCTGGCTCTGGCTGGTCCTCTTCTTCGGCATCCTGACGCTGGGTGAACTCTTCATCCTGCCCACCGGACTTGGCCTGTTCGCGCGCCTGGCGCCGGAGGGACTGAGGGCGACGACGGTGGCCGCCTGGTATCTCGCGACGTTCGCGGGAAGCCTCTTTGCGGGGCTTGTCGGCACGCTCTGGAGCGCCCTGCCGCAGGCGGTCTACTTCCTTGCGCTGGCAGGCCTCGCGGGCGTCTCGGCCCTTCTGCTGACGGCGATCGATCGCCGCGCGCGCGATTTTCTCGAATCCGTTTGACAATTTTCTGATTAGGACAATAGATTTCCAAATAAGATATTTTGCGCCGGTTCGGCCGTGCAGGGACACCAGGGTTTAGGGGGACACAGGAAATGAAGACGGTTCGGCTCGCAATGACGGTGTCGTGCAGCGTTGCGGCGCTGCTGGCCTCGGGGGTTGCCCGCGCAGAGGGCGATGCAGGCACCAGCGAGGATCCTTCCGAGATCATCGTCACCGCGCAAAAGCGCGCGCAGACCCTCGTTGATGTTCCCCAGTCGGTGTCGGTCGTGACGGGGGCCGCACTCGAGCGCAATTCCGCGCTGACCTTCCAGGACTACCTCAAGCTCGTTCCCGGACTGCAGGTTTCGCAGAGCAATCCCGGCGAGGCGCGCGTCGTCCTGCGCGGCATCAACACCGGGGGCGCCACCGCCACTGTCGCCACCTATGTCGACGAGACGCCCTTCGGCTCGTCGAGCGGACTGGTCAATTCGGCGATCCTCTCGGGCGAACTCGACACCTTCGACGTTGCGCGGATCGAGGTCCTGCGCGGACCGCAAGGCACGCTCTATGGCGCCAGTTCGCTGGGTGGGGTGATGAAGTTCGTCACCACCGAGCCGCAGACCGAGGGCCTTGCCGCGCGAGCGCGCGGCAGCGTCGAGACGACCGATGGCGGCAAGGCCTCCTACATGGGGTCTGCCATGGTGAACGTTCCGCTGTCGCAGGACCTCGCGGTGCGCGCCTCGGGTTTCTATCGCAGCTACGGCGGTTTCATCGATTCGATCGGCACCGGCGGATCGGACATGGCCCGCAACATCAACGATACGCTGAGCTATGGTGGGCGTATCTCGGCGCTCTACAAGCCGAGCGCGGGCTTTTCGGTGCGCCTGACCGCCATTCTCCAGAACCTCGACAGCGACGCGGCCAGCGTGGTGGAGGCGGATCCCGCCCGGCTCTCCCCGCTTTACGGGCAGCTGACCCAGTCGCAGTTCGTGCCCGAATACACCGATATCGCCTATCGCCTCTACAACGGCACGGTGAACCTGGATCTCGGCTTTGCGGACCTCGTTTCGACGACGAGCTACAGCACGCTGAAAGAACATCTGCGCGACGACTATACGGTGGCCTACGGGTCGCTGCTCGGGCTCTACGACCCGGTCACCGGCACGGCCGCCGCCGATATCGGCCTGACGCAGCAGACCAACGTCGAGCGCGTGACCCAGGAATTGCGCCTGTCTTCCCGGGGCGAAGGCTTGTTCGAATGGATGGTGGGCGGCTACTACAACCACGAAAAGGGCGCGATCCTCCAGCGCCTCGACGTCTACGACGCGGGTACGACCACGCCGATGACCGGCTTCCCGCTGCTGGCCGACATCTTCCTGACCTCGCGCTACGAAGAATTTGCGGGCTTCGCGAATGGAACGCTGCACCTGGGCGACCGGTTCGACCTCACGTTCGGCGGGCGCTACAGCCACAACGACCAGAGTGCGGAGCAGGGCGGTGAAGGTCTCCTCGCGGCGGACGCGCTGAGCGCCTCCTCGAAGGAGGACGTCTTCACCTGGTCGGTCGCCCCCAAGCTCAAGCTGGCCCAGACCACCTCGATCTACGCGCGCGTTGCCAAGGGTTTCCGCCCCGGTGGGCCGAACCTCGTTCCCCCGGGCGCGCCGCAGGGCACTCCGGCCACGTACGCCTCGGACTCGCTCGTCAGCTACGAACTGGGCGTGAAGGCCGAAACGGCGGATCGCACGTTCGCCATCGATGTCGCCGCCTTCCACATCGACTGGAAGGACATCCAGTTGCTTGCCGTGGTCAACGACTATGGCGTCAACACCAATGGCGGCACCGCCAAGAGCGACGGGGTCGAATTCAGCGCCAGCCTTCGTCCGGAACGCGGGCTTACCTTTGCGCTCAACGGGGCCTATACCCATGCCCGCCTGACGGCGGACACCGACCCGCTGCTGGTGGGCGGGAGCAAGGGCGATGCCCTTCCGTTCGTTCCCAAGTGGAGCGTGAGCGTGAATGGCGATTACGAATGGTCGCTGGGGGGCGGGGCCTCGGCCTACGTCGGAGGATCGATCCGCATGATAAGCCGCCAGAGCGGCAATTACGATCCCTCCTACCTGGCGACGTATGCGCGCCAGATGACACTGCCCGGCTACGAGGTGGTCGACGTGCGCGCGGGCATCGATTTCGAGCGGGTCTCGCTCGGCCTCTATGCGAAGAACCTGGGCAACAGCCAGGGCGTGGTCAGCGCGGACTATTCGGGGGCCTATCCCGAAGGGGCGGCGGGGATCGGCGTGATCCGGCCGCGCAGCTTTGGCGTGACGCTCGATGCCAAGCTCTGAGTTCACGGCGACATGGTGAATTCGACAATGTCCGACCCTGCGTCCGACCCTGCGTCCGACCTGACGCCTGACACCGCGTCCAGCGCGGCTCCCGACGCGCCTCCGGGGCTCACGCATGTGCTTCCCGCGCCCTATCTCCTGTTCCTGGGCGACACCACCGTCGCGGGCTTTGCAAAGACCGCATTCGGCCTGCGCGACTGGGCGGGGGAGCGCTGCATCGGCGAATATGCCTTGCCCGAGGCGAGCGTCAGCACCGGCCTGCCGCGTCTCACGCCTCGGGAGGCGGCGCTGGGCGGGGCGCGCGCCATGGTGATCGGCGTCGCCAACCAGGGCGGGATCATTCCGCAGGGCTGGATGCCCGCCTTGCTCGAGGCGCTCGAAGCGGGGCTCGATCTCGTCGCCGGAATGCATGTCCGCCTGGCCGATATTCCGCGCTTGCGCGAGGCGGCGCAGCGCCATGGCCGCCGCTTGCACGACGTGCGCACGCCGCCGGCGGGCCTGCCGATCGCGAGCGGCCGCAAGCGCAGCGGGCGCCGTATCCTGACGGTGGGCACCGACTGCGCGCTGGGCAAGAAATATACCGCGCTCGCCATCGCACGGGGTCTTGCCGGACGGGGGCGCGATGCGTGCTTCCGGGCGAGCGGCCAGACCGGGATCATGATTGCGGGGGTGGGGCTGGCGCTCGACGCGGTCGTCGCCGACTTCGCCGCGGGAGCGGCCGAACTCATCAGCCCCGACGCTGCCCCCGACCACATCGACGTGATCGAGGGGCAGGGCTCGCTCTTCCACCCCGCCTACGCGCCGGTCTCGCTGGCACTGCTGCTGGGCAGTCAACCCGATCTCTTCGTGGTCTGCCACGAGCCGGGGCGCACCGCGATACTGGGCCATGCGCACTATCCGGTTCCCTCGATCGCGCAAGTGATCGAGCAGACCGTCCTGGCGGGCAAGCTCACCAATCCGGCGATCCGCTGCGCCGGGGTCAGCCTCAATACATCCGCCTTCACGAGCGAGGAGGCCGCCCGGATCCTGGCGGAAACGTCGCAGGCGCTGGGGCTTCCCGCCGCGGACCCGATGCGCGGTGGCCTTGCTTTCGAGCGCTTGCTCGACGCGTGCCAGTGATGGAGATGCAGGCGTGAGCCGGGCCACCGATCGCTTTCGCCGCTTCCTCCTGCCCGGCCTTGCCTTCAAGGCGGTCATCATCGGCGGCGGCTATGCGACCGGGCGCGAGATCGCCGAGTTCTTCCTGCCTTCGGGCCCCTGGGGCGGGTTGGCCGCGATGGCGCTGGCGACGGCGATCTGGTCGCTGGTGGCGGCCGCGACGTTCTGGTTTGCGCACGTTCTGGGCGCGCGGGACTACCGCCACTTCTTCGAGGCGCTGCTGGGCCGGGGCTGGGTCCTGTTCGAGCTGACCTACGCGGTGTTCATCGTGCTGATCCTGGCGGTGTTCGGCGCTGCGGCCGGGGCGATCGTGGCGGCCACGCTGGGGGTGCCGGTGCTTGTGGGCACGCTGGCGCTGATGGTCGCGATCATCGGCTGCGTGGCCTTCGGCAACCGGGGTGTCGAGCGCATGTTCGTGGGGGTCTCGATCCTGCTCTACGCCACCTATGCGCTGTTCGCGGCGCTGGCCCTGTCGCGGGTGGGGGACGGCATCGGCAAGGCCTTCCTCGCCGCTCCCGCCCCTTCGGGCGACTGGGCACGCGGCGGCGTGATCTATGCCGGGTACAACATCATCGGAGCCGTCATCGTCCTGCCGGTGACGCGCCATTTCCGCAAGGCGCGCGATGCCGTGGTGGCCGGCGCGCTGGCGGGGCCACTGGCGATGCTTCCCGCGCTGATCTTCTTTCTCGCGATGACCGCGTACCTGCCCGGCATCGCCGATGCAGTCCTGCCCTCCGACTACATGCTGAGCCGGATCGGCGTGCCGATCTTTCACGTCGTCTTCCAGGTCATGATCTTCGCCGCCTTGCTGGAGAGCGGCACCGGCGCGATCCACGCTGTCAACGAGCGCGTCGCGCGCACCGGCCTCGTGCTGGGGCCGTGGCGGCGCGCGGGGCTGGCGCTCGCCGTCCTGGCGCCCTGCATGCTGATCGCGGACCGGGTCGGGCTGGTGACCCTGATCGGCTCAGGATATTCCACGATCGCCTGGGTCATGATCGCCCTTTACGTCCTCCCGCTGCTGCTGGTCGTCCTCTTTCGACCTCGGCCAGCCTCTCTTTCGGAGACCACCACGTGACACGTCGTTTTGCCGCCGCGTGGGGCGCCGCGCTGCTTCTTGCCGCGCCGCCCGCACTTGCCGCCCCGCCGGCGAACCTCGACACGCGCATCGAGGAGATCCGCAAGGCGTCGGGCACGCCGGGAATGTCGGTGGCGATCGTCGAGAAGGGGGAAGTCGTCTTCGCCAAGGGGTTTGGCGTGCGCGCGCTGGGATCGCCCGAAAAGGTGGATGCCGATACCCTCTTCATGATCGGCTCCACCGGCAAGGCCTTCACCAGCGCCGCGCTGGCCAGGCTCGTCGATGCCGGCAAGCTGAACTGGGACGACAAGGTGATCGACCACTTGCCCGATTTCCGCATGTACGATGCGTGGGTCACGCGCGAGATGACCGTGCGCGACCTGCTGGTCCACCGCAGCGGGCTGGGTCTGGGGGCAGGGGACCTGCTGATGGTGCCGCGCGGCACGCTCTCGCGCCTGGAGATCGTCAAGCGGCTGCGCTTCCTCAAGCCCGCGACCAGCTTCCGTTCGGCCTATGCCTACGACAATATCCTCTACATCGTCGCGGGCGCGGTGATCGAGGCGGTCAGTGGCCAGAGCTATGAGGACTTCATGCGCGACGAGGTCTTCACCCCCGCCGGCATGCCCGATGCCACCGCCGACATGGCGATCCAGCTGTCGGCGCCCGACCGCGCCCGGCCCCATGCCCGCTATGGCGAGAAAGTGCGCGGCTCCGGGCCGATGAAGCGGCTCGACGAGCGCGACAGGCTCGGGCAGGCGGGGGCTCCGGCGGGCCTGCTGGCGGCCAGCGCCAACGACCTTGCCCGCTGGCTGCAGATCCAGCTCGCCCACGGCGCGCTGCCCGAGGGCACGGGGCGCCTGTTCAGCGAGGCGGCCGGCAAGGAGATGTGGGCGCCGGTAACCCCGATCCCGGTCGCCGCGATGCCCGAGCCCATCGCGGGCATCACGCCGGGTTACGATGCCTATGCGCTGGGATGGGAGGTGCGCGACTACAAGGGGGCCCGCCTCGTCTGGCACGCCGGGGGTCTGTTCGGTTTCACCAGCGTGGTCGTGATGCTGCCCGAGCGCGACGTGGGCTTTGCCATTACCGTCAACAGCGAGGAACCCGAGCCCCGCATGGGCCTGATGTACGAACTGATCGATCATTACATCGGCCGGCCAAGGCAGGACTGGCCACGCCGCTTCGGCGAATTCCGGCGTACCCGCATCGCCGAGGCTGAGGCGGCCGTGGCGCGCAAGAGCGCGGCGCCCGCGAAAGTCGGCCCCTCGCTGGCGCTTGGCCGCTATGCCGGCAGTTATGCCGATCCCTGGTACGGAACGCTCAAGGTGGTGCCTACGGGAGAAGGCCTGTCGGTCGATTTCACGACGACACCGGGCATGACCGGCAAGCTGCACCATTACCAATACGACACGTTCATCGCGACATTCGACGATGCGGGGATCGAACCGGCCTTCCTGACCTTCAACCTCGATGCGGATGGCCGTGTCGCGCAGATCACGGCCCGGCCGGTCTCGCCGATCGCTGATTTCAGTTTCGACTATCAGGACCTGCTCTTCACGCCGGCCGCCGCGCGGTGATTTCTTCAAGGCAGTGCGGGAGGCCGGGAGCTGCGTCAGGGCAGGTCCCGGCGCCATGGTTCAGGGCTTGCGAAGCGCAACTTCGTCGAGGAGCGCGCCGTTTGCGGAGTAGGCCCGGTAGCGCAGTTCCTCGGGGGCCACGTCGATGATCTGGTAGGCCTGCGTGCGTTCGGCCGTCTTGCGCGCCCAATCGAGCTTGCCGACCGGATACATCTTGGGGCCCGCGACCGAGACGACGTACGTCGCACCGGCGTCGTCGGCGGCGGGGCCCTGGGGGCCCACCGCACCTCGGGCATAGCCGTGATCGTGCCCCTGGAGCACCAGATCCACCTTGTACCTGTCGATCAGGGGCTTGAGGGCCGAGCGCACCTTGGGATTGTCGCGGTCGGGATCGCTGGAAAAGAGCGGGAAGTGCAGGAAGATGACGGTCCAGCGGTTGGGATTGTCCTTCAGGAGCTGTGCGAGCCAGGCGATGGTTTGCGCGCGCGCCTGGGCGTTGCGGTCGAGCTGGGGGGAGTCGATCGAGATCAGCCGCAGCCCCTGGTAGTCGGTGTACCAGTGCGTCTCGGTCGCCTCGGGAACGCCTGTGGGGCCATTTTCGGGAAGCGTGAACTGGTGGCGCCACTGGCCGGTCACCGAGGAGCCGGCGCGGGCAGCGCCGTCCTTGCCGTATTCGTGGTTCCCGGGCGTGGGCATCTGCGGGGTCTGGGCATAGAGAAAGCCCCCCGCCGCGAACCACTCGCCCCATTCCCGGTCGGAGTTGTGGTGGTTGATGAGATCGCCCGCATGGATCGTGAAGGCGACATCGCCCGCGGTGCGAAAGCCCATGCGCAGTGTGCGCGAGGCTTGCGAGAGCACCTGGTTCTGCATGTCGCCGAGATAGAGGAAGCGGAAGGGCCGGGCTTCCTGCGCGGCCGTGCGGAACTGGAACCACTCCGACCAGCGCGTGCCGTCGCCCACGCGATAGGCATAGACGGTGTCGGGGACGAGCCCTTTCAGGACCGCCGAATGGTAGGCGGCGTGAAATTCGGGATCTTCCTCGGTCGCGATCGTCGCGTCCTCGCTTTTCGCCTCGAGCCGCATCGGAGCCTGGACGAAATCGGGGCCGGGCGTCGCCACGGCGTATTCGACGATCCCGGCAAGGCCGGGCGCGGTGCGCCAGGTGACGGCCATTTCGTGCGCGGTGTCGGCGGTGAGATTGAGAATGATCCGTTCGGGGCTCGCGGTGGCGGGGGCCAGTTGCGGGGTCTGCTCCTGGGCCCGTGCCGCCGGGATGGCGGCACAGGTTCCGGCAAGCAGGGCGGCGAGCAGGGCGGTGGATAGCGTCTTCATCGTCGGTAAGTCCTGCCTTCAGAAAATGGCGTTGAAGCCGAGCGAGATCGAGCGCCCGTTCTTGATGTAGGCGCGGCTCGCCCCGTCGCCCGACGAGACCGTCTGCCAGTAGGTGTGGGAATCGAAGAGGTTCTGCACCTGGAGCTGGATCGACGAGGTCTCGAGGAAGGTCTTGCGAAAGGTCAGGTCGACGAAGCTATAGGCCTGTTCGTAGGGATCGTTGCCGAAGTCGTTGATGCCGGCGAGGAACCGCGACTGGTAGTTCCAGGCGCCGTAGATTTCCCAGCCCTTGTGCTGCCAGAACAGCTGGAGATTGGCGATCGTCTCGGGGGTTTCCATCAAGGGCAGGGTGTAGCCCTCGGGGTGCCAGGACAGACCGGTCACCGCCTTTGAGCGCTGCAAGGTAAGGTTGCCGCCGACACCCAGTGAGCCGAGCGCGCCGGGCAACCAGTGCAGGAGCTGCTGCGCGCTCACTTCCAGGCCGTAGACTTCGGCCCATTTGCCGTTGTTGGGCATGGTGATGGCGACGCCCTCGGGGTTGACGTTCGCGCCGGCGGTTCCGTCGCGGATGTTGCTGGACGAGGAGCGGAACAGGAAATTCTCGATGTGCTTGTAGAACAGCGCTAGCGAATAGGCCCCGGTGCGCCCGGCGTAGTGCTCGAGCGACATGTCGAGGTTGGTCGAACGCAGCGGCTTGAGATCGGGATTGCCCATCTCGATGCCGGTCAGGATCCATTCGCTGGTGTCGTTCTCGAGGCCGTCGCCGTCGGGATCGCGGTCGTAGCTGTACTCGCGCGCCGAACTCATGCGCGCGATGTCGGGGCGGGCGAAGCTGGTCCAGACCGCACCGCGCAGCTTGGTGCGTGTGTCGAGATCGTAGTTGACGTGGATCGAGGGCAGGACGTTGGTGAAGCTGCTGCGGTCGGTTGTGTAGCGCTCGCCCTGAACCGGATCGATGTTCCAGGCCTCGATGGTGTTGCGGGTGTGCTCCACGCGCAGGCCGCCGATCACCTGGGCAGCGCCAAAGCGCGCGGTCGCCATGGCGTAGCCGGAAAGCACGCGCTCGTCGAACCGGAAGCTGTCCTCGTCCGACAGTTGTGCGTTCGCCGGGTCGACCGCAAAGCCGTCGAACAGGCTGCTTTCCCCGCATTCCGCACGCTGCAGTTCGGCGAGCATGGCTTCGTTGTCGATCGTCGTGCCAAGCTGGTAGAGGCCCGAGTAGGCGCCGCCGAACAGGCTGGTGACGGTATCGCCGAAGAGCGCCGAGAAGTCGGCCATCGTCCCGTCGGCATCGAGGTCGAGGAATTCACCCTCATAAGTGCGGCGGCGCGAATTGTAGAACTTGGCGCCGGTCTTGACCGCTTCGAGCCAGCTGTCTTGCGGGCGCCAGGTCAGGTTGAACTGCGCTTGCCACAGCTTTTCGCGGCTGTTGCCGACCTCGCCCGAGAGGCCGCTGAAGGCGTATTGCGCCGGGTCCTGCACCGCCTCCATCGCGGCGTCGGTCAGGAGCCACTTGGGGAAGCGGGAATCGCCCGAGGAGGAGAACAGGACCCCGGTGTTGCCCAGCCAGCCGTACTTGTCGCTGCGGAACTCCAGTTCGTAGCCGTCGTCGAGCTTGTCCTCGGATTGCGAATAGGAGACGTCGTAGTCGATCGTGACGGTTCCCAGGCGCGAGACGCCGCCGACATTGGCCGAAGCCAGGTTGCCCGATTCGTTGCTCGCTTCCCAGAAGCGGCGCAGGCGGAAGCCTTGCGGGTCCCAGGTGCCCGATCCGCCGTAGAGGCTGTAGAACGACTTGGTCTTGCGGTCGGCGTCGGTGATGATCCCGTCGCCGTCCTGGTCGACGATCTGATCGGTCGAATACCCGTAGATGCGGCCGAGATCATCGTCGTAGCCCACGACGGTATCGTCGGGCTGGGTCAGGCTGGCGTCGTTGCTGTCCACCTGGACCAGACGCGTCGAATTCTTGCCGGTGTCGTTGCGGAAGTTCAGCCGGTTGAGAAATTCCGTCTTGCGGTACTTGTTGTACTGCCCGCGCACGTGGAGGTCATGGTTGTCCGAGCGGTAGTCGATGCTCGAATTGACGCCCCAGCGCTCGACCTCGGTTTCGCCGAAACCCAGGTCCATGCCCCGCAGCACGAAGCGGTTGGGATCCCAGCCCAGCGTCTCGCTGTCCTCGTACCAGGTGTCGGGCTGGTTGTCGCCATCGACGCCGTTCTGCTCGAACTGCGACTTGCGTCGGCTCCAGCTGCCCGAGACGAAGACGCCGAAGCTGTCGGAGAACTGGCGCGAGGCCGCCGCCGAGATCTGCGCCGATTTGCGGTGGTCGAACTTGTCGAGCATCCCGCCTTCGGCCGAGAGGCGCAGGTACTTGGGCGTCTGGTCGAAGGCGGTCGGCGTGGAAATGTCGACCGAACCGCCCAGCGCATCGCCGTCGCGGTCGGGGGTCAGCGTCTTGTAGACGGTGATCTCCTTGATCCCGTCGGGCGGCAGCACCGACAAACGCACGCCGCGGTAGAACACGTCGTCGCGCGAGCCCGCGCCGCCCAGCCTCACCCCGTTGATCGAGTAGTTGTTCAGTTCGGTCGAAAGGCCGCGTACGGTGATGCGGTCACCTTCGCCGGTGGTGGCGCTGCGCACCGCGTTCACGCCCGGCATGCGCGCCAGCGCTTCGGAAACGTTGTTGGCGGGCAGCTTGCCCATGTCGTCGGCGCTGATCGTGTCGGAAACAACGTCGCTCTTGCGCTTCTTTTCGAGCGATTCCTGCACCGCTTCGAAGTAGCCGGTCACGACGATTTCGCTCGGTTCGGGGGCAAGCGCCGCGCCCTGGGCGGTTGCTACCGGCGCTCGAGCGGTCTTGGCGACCGGGCTTTGCGTGACGATGATAGCCGAACCCTGGCGGCGCGTTTCGACCCCGGCACCGGCAATCAGGCGCGTGAGCGCCTCCTCGCGGCTCATGCGTCCCGACACGCCAGGGCTGAGCCGGCCCCGCAAGACATCGGCGGGCGCCGCGATCTGGAGCCCGGTAACACGCGAGAACTGCCGCAACGCTCCGGAGAGGCCCTGTGCCGGAATGGCGAAATCGTACGTCTGCGCCTGTGCCGCGTGGGACGATGCAGGTGCCAATGGCGCCGAAAGGCAGGCAAGCGCAAGAGCCAGCGCCGAAGTATCGGCGCCCGGCGAAAATCTACCAAACATGAAATATGCCCCTAATCGATTGAACGATGTTCGGGAGCTAAGACGGGCCTTAATCGAAAAACCCGACACTATTTTTTCTAATTATTTTAATGACATAAATATAAAATTTTGCGACGGTCGTTTGACGCTGGTCTCAACGTGCCAGCACGATCGCACCGCCTTTGCGGTAGTGCCGCAAGCCCTGGCTCGCACATATGACGTCGATGGCGTCCTGCGTCGAGGACAAGCGCAATCGGCCGCTTATGCGCAATTCGCCCAATTCGGGATGCGCCAGCATTACGGGTACCGGGGAGGTGCGATTGATCCGTTCCAGGAGCTGGGCCAGCGGCGTGTCCTGGGCATCGAACCAACCCTGCATCCAGTCCGGCCCCTGGCCTTCAATCCCCGTGAGGCGCTTCGCCAGTTGGCCCGACACGAACAGTCCACTGCCAGCGGGCAAGGTCCAGGAATTGCCCGCGTGGCCGACCCGGACCCGTCCGCGATAGACGCGCACCTGTTGCGCATCGTCGTCCAGCAATTCGACATCGAAGGCGGTGCCGAGAACCTGGACCCGCGTTTCTCCTGCCGAGACTGCGAAGGTGCGCGTGCGTTCGTGGGCGACGTCGAAGAAGGCAAGGCCGCGGGCCATCGTGACATGGCGCGACCAGGGCGTGATCCGGACATGAAGACGCGTGGCCCCGCCGAGCCGGATGCGCGTTCCGTCCTGCAGCGCGACGAGGCGGGACTGGCCGATGCGCGTCGCGTAGTCGACGTCCTCGAAGAAGTGGTCGTGCAAGGCAGGATAGGCCAGCATGAGGACAAGGGCTGCGGCCAGGCCGGCGACAGCCCGGGCCCAGGTCTTGGGCCGAAATGTCAGGTTCGCCAGGCGCCCGGGCCGAGGCGGGCGCGCGGCGCGCGGGGTCTGTTCGCGATCGGTGCTTTCGGGCTGATCCTGCGTCTCGGAGCGGGCCGGGGGCTCGGCTCCCTCGTTGTCGTTGCGCGCCATGCAGGTGGCCAAGGCCCGGGTCAGCGCGCCTGCTTCCCACAGCGCCGACATGTGCGCGAAGGCATCGACGTGGCGGGGGTCGGCCTCGATCCAGCGATCGAAGCGCGCGGCCGTCTCGGTGTCGTGCACGTGGCCGTGGATCCACTCGACCCAGCCGGCAGCCTGCTGTTCGATTTCGGCTTTGCCCTGGGCCATCATCCGTTCCATCCCGTCAGGTCGATGCCTTCGCGGTTCATCGCGCGGCGCAAGTCGCAAAGGGCTCGGGTGATGTGCTTCTCCACGGCCTTGCTGCTCAAGGTCAGGTCCTCGCCGATCTTGCGGCAACTTTCATGATGGACACGGCGGCGCAGGAGGACCTCGCGCCGCAGGTGCGGCATGCGGCTGAGGCAGCGCTGGAAGACGTCGAAGGCCCTTTGGGAATCGAGAATGCGATCCAGCGACGGGGCGTCGCAGACGAAGTCCTCGTCGGGCGGCGGGGCCTTGCGGGTTTCCAGGCGGACATGATCGACCAGCAGGTTGCTGGCGATGCGGAAGGCAAGCGCGTAGACGCTGCTGATCGCCTGCGATCGCGCGACCACGAGAATGCGCGCGAGGGTTTCCTGTGCAATGTCTTCGGCGAGGTCAGGGCTGAGCCTGCGGGCCAGCAGGTAGCGGAGCAGCGCGCGCTGCGTGGCCTCCCAGTCGACCGGAGCAATCGCGCGTTCTTCCTGTCCATGCGTGTCGCAAAGTTGCTCCATGCCCACTCCTCGACTTGGCGAGGCCGGGCACATAATTGCCGATCATGACAATCGTATGGAGGATTTTCCGGCCCGCTTGAACGCGCAAGCGGCCAGAGTGCACTTGCGCGATGACGGCGCGAGGCTTGCCGACTTCAGTCGGCGCCGCATAGGCCCAGCCGACGGCCGCTGAGCTCGGACGTCGTCGTCGCGAATTTCCCCCTGCCGCCGCCGCCGATGAATTTCTTCACGCGCGATATCTCGAGGCTCTCGTCGTCCAACGCGCCCGTCAGCTTGCCATGGAATGTCGCCCCCGAGGGGAGCGTGCAACTCAGTGTGCCGGTGAGCGATTTGCCACTCCGGCGCACTTTCCAGGCGCGGCAGGCGTGCGGAACGGGATCGTTGGCCCAATAGCGCCGGAATTCGAGGGCCCGCGCAAGCGCCTTCTCGCGATCACCGTCGGACACGCACGCCTGCCAGTGATCGGCAAGGGGTGGTGCGTTCCGATCGGTGCTCGATACGTGGATCGTCAGCTCGGTGAAATCCCATAGGCCGGAGGAGAGCTCGGCCCGTTTTGCGCTTACGACGATTTCAAGCGCGGGAGATGGGGATGGCGTGGTCACCGGTCCGGGTGGTGCCATCGCGCCCGCGGGCGGGGCCTCTTGCCAAGGTGCAGGGCCTGCCGGTTCGGGTGTCCCGCCTTGGGCGAGTGCGTGGATGCGGCCGTTGAGGCATGCCTTGGCGCGCTTGGTCCCCGTCTGACCTTCCCTCAGGCATTGGGCGAGCAAGACGCATATCATGCGATCGGCGGCGGGGGAGCCTGTCGACTGGCGGGGGGCGCACTGCACCAGCCAATTGCCGCGCACTGCGTACTCCACCTCAATGAGCTGCATGCGCCTGGCCATGACCACGATCTCGGGATCGCCACCTTGCGGCGGATCGGCAAGGGCGTGAACGCCCAGCAGCGCCCCGGAAACGAAAAGGCCAAGAAGACAGGTCGCCACCTTTGCCCGGCCATGAACCACGCCGCTCTCCTCTCGGTCGGTTGGTCGCAATGGCCATCCTGACCGATCGAACGACAAATGTCCAAATCGCAGGAGGCAAACCGAAAGGCCTGGGGATCAGCTCTCGGATGGGCCCTCAGATGGGAACGTCCCGGCGGTCGGGTACATCGAAGCCATATGTGCGGTACGTGGCGGTCACGGATTGTCCGTCGACGTCGATCTCGCAATAGCCCTCGGGCGTTCCCAGGAACGTGCCGCGCCAGTCGGCCCCGGCCACCGCGCCCGTCGTAATGAAATGCAGGCCATTGAGGCTGATCTGCTCGAAGACGTGGCTGTGCCCTTGCAGCACGGCGATCACGTTGTGCCCCCGCAGGATCCGGAGCACTTCGCGGCAATTGACCACGAAAGTCCAGTTGTGCGGTGTATCCAGCCACGACACCGGCTCGTAACAGCCCAGCGCGGTTACCAGCGGGATGTGCGTGACGACGATCACGCGCCGGCCTTGTGGCAAGGCGGCGAGATCGGCGGCGAGCCATTCGAGCTGGGCCTCGTCGACGCGGCCTTCATAGTTGCGATCGTCGGTGAGGCCGATCGAATCCAGCACCACGAAATGCACGCCCTTGTGGTCGAAGGCGTAGTAGCGGGGGCCGAAGCGCTCGGTGTAGAACGCCTTGCCGTAGCCCGGCTCCTCGGGCGCGATCCCGCTCTCGGGGAAGACGCCGAGGCAATCGTGGTTGCCGATCACGTGGTGGACCTTCTTGCGAAGGTGGGCGCGCTCGGTGCGCTGGTAGAGGTCCATCAGCATCGTGGCGCGCGCACGGGTTCCTTCCAGCGCGTCCTCGACGTGGTCACCGCCGTGGATCACGAATTCGCAGTCGCTGTCCGAAATCTGCTCGAAGCATAGTGCGCAGGCCCGGTCCGCATCGCCTTCGGGGCGGATGTGGGTGTCGCTGAGGAACGCGAAGCGAAAGGCCTGGGCACTGATGTCCGAACGGGCCCGGGCGAGCGCCGGACCGGTGGCGAGCGAAAGCCCGGGCGCGACGAGGGCGGCCTGGAGGAGATGGCGACGGTGCATGGCAGGAGAGCCTCTTCGGGAACGCAAAAGGGCCTGCGGTCCGATGCCCGGCAGGATCGGACCGCAGGCGGGGAGGGGGAGGTCAGAAATGCAGGCGCACGGTGCCGAAGACCTGGCGCGGCGCGGCAGGCTGAAGCGTCGTATAGGTTCCTTCCGGATCCGAGGTCACGAAGCCCGCGGTGCCGGTCGAGGCGATGTAGCGCTTGTCGAAGACGTTGTTGACGTTGAGTTGCACCTCGATGCCGCCTGCAAAGCGGTAACCGGCCGAGGCGTTGACGTTGACCGCGCCGGGCAGGACTGCATCGTTGAGATAGCTGTAGTAGCGCTTGCTGCGGTAATGCGCGGAGACTTGTCCCCACAGCTGGCCATCGTCGTAGTCGAATTCGAGGTTGCCGACATTCTTGGGCGAGGCCACGACCTGCTTGCCCTTGGTCGCGACGACGTCGCCGCCCAGCGGCTGCACGTCATCGTCGTAAGTCGCGTCGTTGTAGGCCCAGCTGCCATAGACCGACCAGTTCGGCGCGAACTTCCAGCTGGCGGCGGCCTCGAGCCCGCGCGAGGTCACGCTGCCCACGTTCTGGAGAACGTTCTGGTTGCCCACGATCGTCGCGCTGATCGAGGAGGCCAGCAGGCGATTGGTGAACTTGACGTAGTAGCCGGTGAGCGAGAGCTGGAGGGCGGCATCGTGGTAGCGGTAGCCGGCCTCGAAGGTGTTGGTCATCTCGGGCTTCAGGTCGCTGCGGATGTAGTCGAAGCCGGCCTGCGAACTGCTCGAGAACGGCCCGCTCGAGGCCGAGGCGACGAAGGCGGCCATGTTGCGGGTATAGTCGGCGAAGAACTCGCTCGAACCGTCAAGATCATAGAGCAGGCCGGCGGTAGGCAGAAACCAGTTCTCGGCCTTGATCGAACCGTCGATCGGCTTGGAACTGGTGATGGTTTCGCCCGAATTCTTCGAGACGACGCCCTTGACGCCGGCGTTGACGCGCAGACGGTCGGTGGCCTGCCAGGTGTCGCCGATGTCCAGCTGCAGCGTGTCGGTGGTGAAGATGTAGTGCCAGTTGGTCTGGAAGGGGTCGGTGTAGAACTGCTGGATGTCCTTGGGCGTCACGCCTTCTTCGAGGCCGTAGAGATAGGACCCCTGCTCGAAGACATTGTGCTCGTACCAGACGCCGCCCGCGAGGGTGTGGTTGCCCGCCGTGAACGAGAGGCGCGAGATGACGCCCTTGCGGTTCACGTCATAGCGCAGCGCCGAAACCGAAACGGGCGATCCGCCATAGGCTTCGGGCGTGGGATCGTAAGGGTCGGCCCAGGTTCCGATGCCGTGATCGAGATGGATATAGCCGGTGGTCGAGCCCGACAGCCGCGCGCCGATGTCGTAGTCGAGCCGCTCGTAGGCCAGCAGGTCGCGCCGCACGCCGCCGCCGTTGTAGACGGCATCATCCGCGTTGACGTAAGGCGCGGGCACCGCGGTGCCATTCTGCACCGCGCGCGCCAGTTCTTCGGCGAGTGCGAAAGTCGGGACGTTGTCGAAGTTCCAGCCATACTGCTTGATCTTCGCCAGCGAGAGGTCGTTGTAGTCGTCCTCGCGGCGGTCGATCAGGTCGAGAAAGGTGGTCGAGGTCACGCTGTCACCCAGCGGCTGCACGTACTTGGCGTTGATCTGGTCCTGGACCTGTTCGCCCCATCCGCGCCACTTGCCCTGCCGATCGTGGGCATAGGCCAGCATGAGGCGGCCGCCCCAGGGAAGCTCGCCCGAATTCACGCGCACGAAGCTGTGCCAGGAATTCTCGCTGCCATAGCTCTGGGCAAGATCGATGCCGAAGTCGCGGGTCGCCTCGATC
The DNA here is from genome assembly GCF_018491765.1 of Novosphingobium profundi. Lineage (GTDB taxonomy): Bacteria > Pseudomonadota > Alphaproteobacteria > Sphingomonadales > Sphingomonadaceae > Novosphingobium > Novosphingobium profundi. Next base: position 142,951 of record NZ_JABWCU010000010.1, read on the forward strand.
GAGGTGAAGTCGATCGTGCCGCCGATGTTGCTGGTGGAGGCGGTGCCGAGCGCGCCGCTGCCCTGCGACAACGTTGCTCCCCCGTTGTTCTCGCTCAGCAGCGCGCGGTTGATCGAAAGGCCGTTGTTGTTGCGGTACTGCATGTTGCCGAGCGGCACGCCATCGAGCGTATAGCCCATCTGGTCGGTGACGAAGCCGCGGATCGAGACCTGGGTGGCGGCTTCGTAAGTACCGTTGGCGTCGGAGGAATCGAAGTTCACCCCCGGCAGCCGGTTGAGCGAGCGTAGCGGCGAGGCACCCGCCGTGCTCTTGCTCATGGCCTTGGGGGCAACTGTCTGGACTTGGCGCGAATTGCCATAGCCCAGCACGACGATTTCCTCCTGCGGTTCGGCGGCGGCGAGCGGGGCCTTGTCCGGCGAGGGCGAGGGAGGGGCGGCCTTGAGCGAGACGAGCGTGGCGCTTTCGCTGGCGATGTCCAGCCCTTGTCCGGCGATCAGGCGGCGCAGGGCCTCGCTGCGGGTGTAGCGTCCGCGCAAGGCCGCGACGCGGCGGCCCTCCACGGCGTCGTAGGGAAAGGAAACGTGCACCCCGGCCTGACGGGCAAAGGCGTTGAGCGCATCCGCGGTGTCGGACGCCTTGATGTCGAATGCGATTTCACGCGACCTGTCCTGCGCGTGGGCAGCCGTCGGCAACACGGCCGCCAGCATGGCGGTCGTCGTCAGGTACTTGAACATGGAAAGAACCCCACAAAGTGCAATTGTCGGGGTAGGGATGGATGACGCGGCCGAAACCGCTACTCGCCGCGCGAAAAAAATCAGGCGCGGGTCAAGACGATCCCGCCGGCGGCGTCGCGGTGGGTGCGAATGGCGAAGGACGTGCGCAGGGCCTCGAGGAATTCCTCCGGGTTCGCGGTGGCGAATGTCCCGCCAATGCGCAGGCGCGAGAGGCCGGGGTCGCCGATCACGATCTTGTGCTCGAGATAGCGGTTCATTTCCGAGAGCGCGTAGTCGAGGCTTTCCCCGGTGAGGATCAGCGTGCCGTTGCGCCACGCGGTGACCCGGTCAAGCTCGTCGGCATCCTTGCGCAGGCTCGCCTTACCGGCGGTCGCGAGCGCGGTCACGCCGGGGGGCAGCGCGCGGCCTTGCGCGCCGAACCGGCCACTTCCCGCAAGGACCGTCAGCTCGCAGCTCGCGTTGCGTATCCGCGCGTTGTAGTAACCGGGTGCGAGCTGGAACGTGCCGCTCTGGGTGATGAGCGAAAGGCGGTGTGCGCTGGCCAGATGGATGGCAACTTCCCCGCGCTCGAGCCAGAGGCGAAGCGGCTCGCCCTCCTTCCAGTAGATCCGGCTGTCGGTGTTGAGGTCGATCGCCATCGCCGATCCACAGGCGACCTTTCCGCTTTCGCCCACGCCCGTGCTGGCGCTGTCGCGCGCGGCGGCGCGATAGGTCACGCCGGCCCCGCCCAGCGCCACGGCGCCAAGCGCGAGCCCGGTCCGCAGGAACCGGCGCCGGCTGTTACGGGTGGTCGGCGAGAATTCGGGGCCGTCATCCGTACCTGCCTCGGGCGCTGGCGCGGCAAGACCCGAGAGGCCCAAGGGCGCAGGGGCAGCCCCATCCGGCAGGTGCCGCAGTTCGCCAAGATCGCTCCAGGTTCCCGCCACTTGCGCGAATGCGGCGGCATGGCGCGCATCGGCCTCGCGCCACGCCTCGAAGGCGCGCACGTCCGCCGTGCCGGCATCGAGGCCAGCAAGCCACTTCGCGGCGACTTCGATCAGGTCGACGCGCGGCGTGTCGGGACGGGAATTTTCGGGCACGTTACCTCCGGACGTGCACTATCGTCACGCCGAGCCCGCGTTACAAGGGCAAGGCCCTTGGCGATATGCTTTTCGACCGTGGAAAGCGAGATCGAGAGTGCCTCGGCGATCTGGACCGGAGACATTCCCTGGATCTTGCGCATGTGCAGCACCCGTCCGCATTGCGGGGGCAGTTGCTCGATCAGCAGCAGGAGCTGGCGCAGCTCGGAGCGGTCCGAGGAGACCGTGAAGGCATCGGGAGAGGGGTCCACCAAGTCCAGCACCTCGAGCGAGGCGAGATAATCGATGCGCACCACGTTGGCGCGGCGCAGCCGTTCCAGCGCGAGGTTGCGCACGATCGTGAGAACGAAGCCACGCGGAGACTGGATCGATCGGAAATCGTTCGAATCGAGCACCCGCGCATAGGCCTCCTGGACGAGATCATCGGCCTCGTCGCGGCCGCAGAAGCGAGCAGCCCTGGCCCGGTACGCCGAGGCATGGGGCAGGACTTCGGATAGAAACCACCGGTCGATGTCGCGTAGCCAGCTCAAGGCGCACTCCTGATCGCTCGGGGTCGCCTAGGCTTTCATTCTTACAACTTAGGGACATCGATCGCGGCGCGCCCAGTTCGCGGCGTGGACGCGGTGGCAGGAGCGGCGCGATGCCGCCCCCTACCGCCGGCTGCAACTAGGCGCTGCGCGCGTTGTCGCCGTAGACGGGAAAGACGCTGGCCTCGCCGTAATCGGCGATCGGGACCACGCCGCGCAGTGTTTCCATGTCCGCGGCCGCGATGGTGAAGTCCACTTGCGCATTGCTGCGCATGTGCGCGGGATTGGCGGTCTTGGGCAGGGGCAGCATGCCGAGCTGCAGGCAATAGCGGATGGCAAGCTGGGCCACGCTCACGCCATAGGAGGCCGCCATCGTGACGAGCCCCTCGTCGCGCAGGATCTCACCATGGCCAAAGGGCGAATAGGCTTCGACCAGGATGCCGCGGTCCTGGATGTCGCGGATCAGCTCGAACGGCGTGTTGCCGACATGGGCGAGGATCTGGTTGACTGCGGGGCGCACCGAGCCGTTCTCGAGGATATTGTCGATATCGACCGTCTCGAAATTCGACACGCCGATCGCGCGCAGCTTGCCGGCGGCAAGCGCTTCCTCGAGCGCGCGCCACGCCAGCCGATTGCCTTCGAAGTAGTGCTCGCCCTTGCGGAACTCGTTCCAGGGCTGCGGACTGTGGATGATCATCATGTCGATCGTGTCCAGGCCCAGCGCCTGCAGCGAACTGTCGATGGAGCGGCGCGCCGCGTCGAGGGTCTTGATTTCGGCGGCCAGCTTGGTGGTGACGAACAGTTCCTCGCGCGCGAGGCCGCAAGTGCGAATGCCTTCGCCCACACCGCGCTCGTTGCCGTAAGCCTGCGCGGTGTCGAAATGGCGGTAGCCGATGGCGGAGGCGTCGCGCACCGCCTGCGCGGCGTCCTTGTCCTCGATGAACCAGGTTCCGAGGCCAAGGCTGGGGATGGTGACCCCGTTGTTGAGGGTATAGGTTTCGTTCAGCATGGATTGTTTCTCAGTTTTCTCCGGGGGCACTTGGGGCGGGGCCGGGGCCGTAACCGGGCTGTTTGGCGAGGCTGGACCACTTCGCGGCGATGTCCGCCGCATAGACCCGGGTCATCCATTCGCCGGACGGGACCTCCTCGATGCCGATGGACACCGAGTCCGGCCCATAGCCGAGGATGTCGGCCGCGCTGGCGGCGATGGCGTCGGTCAGCCGGCGCTTCTGGCTATCGGATTTACCCGGCCAGACCTTGACGATGACATGGGGCATGCCCTCAGTCCTTTGCGAGGGGCGCGAGATATTCCGCGTCGGTGACTTTCTCCATCCAGGTGACGTTCGTGCCCTCGCGCATCTCCTGCAGCGCGATATGGGTCATGCCCTCATGGGGCGTCGCACCGTGCCAGTGCTTGGTGTCGGCCGGGCACCACAGGATGTCGCCTTCGTGGAACTCGTACTTTCCACCGCCCTCGATCTGCGTCCAGCCCACGCCCTGGGTCACGATCAGCGTCTGGCCCATGGGGTGCGCGTGCCAAGCGGTGCGCGCGCCAGGCTCGAAGTGGACGATCGCGCCGGTCAGGCGCGAGGGCTCGTCACGCGTGAACTGGCCGGTGATGGTGGCCTTGCCGGTGAAGTACGCCTCGGGCCCCTCGACGGTGACGAGGTCCTCTTTGCGGGTGATATTCATATCGTGTGCTCCTTTGTCCACCGGGGCGGCGCCGATCGCGAACGTGGCCGCCGACGCCAGGGCGACAAGTTTGATGGCGAGGTCCATGGAACGGCTCCCGGTCGGGCATCCCGTGCGGGTGCCTTGTGAGCTTCAATCTAGTGCGATCGGACGTGCGCGATTAGATGCCTCGCCGGCAATGAACTGATGAACTGTGCTCATCGATATGCTAGGGTAAGACATGCAAATCAGCCGCGCAGACCTGGCCGACTTCGTCTATTTCATGGCCATTTCCCGGCATCGCAGCTTTCGCCGGGCGGCGCTGGAATTGGGCGTGACACCCTCGGCGCTGAGCCATGCCATGACCGCCCTCGAAACGCGGCGCGGCGTGCGATTGTTGAACAGAACCACGCGCAGCGTGACGCTCACCGCAGCGGGCGAGGACCTGCACGCGATGATCGAGGGACCGCTGGAGCGGATCACGCAAGCCTCCGCGACGCTCGACCGGTTTCGCGATGCACCTGCGGGCCGGGTGCGGATCAACCTGCTGGAGGATGCCGTGCCGCTTCTCCTCGATCCGGTGATGCCCCGCTTCGTCGACCGTTATCCCGAGGTCACCATCGACATCAGCGTCAGCAACCGCATGGTCGATGTGATCGCCGAAGGTTTCGATGCCGGTATCCGCTACGGGGGCACAGTGCCCGAAGACATGGTGGCCCGGCGACTGTCGCCGGAAATCCGCTGGATGGCCGCCGCTGCCCCCGCCTACCTGGAGCGGTTTGGTACACCCTCGCACCCGCTCGACCTCCAGGACCATCGCTGCATTGGCATCCGGCTCGGCAACGACCATCTCTACAAGTGGGAGTTCGAGCGTGACGGGCAATCGATAGAGGTCGCAACCCCCGGTCCCCTGACGGTGAACGAAAGCCATGCTGCGCTCGGCTTTGGCCGGGCGGGGGTGGGCATCATCTACGGGGCCGAGCCGATCCTGCGCGCGGATCTCGCCAGCGGCGCACTGGTACCCGTCCTGCCGGAGTGGACTTCGATGGGCGAAGGTTTCCACGTCTACTACCCCGGTCGTCGCCAAGTGCCGACCGCCTTGCGGTTGCTGATCGACCTGATCCGGGAAGTGCGGCCGCTCGGCTTGTAGGCACGTTCCACCCGAACAAGCGGGATGGATCTCATTGGGGACCTGATAGTGCCGGGTCTCGCGAGGCTTGGGCAGGCGGGTTTCGAAGACAAGGGCGATCGCACGAGGCGGGGACAAGCCTCGCTCGTCCTTGCCTTGTGCGATCGCCTGCTGGCGGCGCTTTGGGGATTGCGGGCCGCAGGTGGCCGGTCCGGCCGTCAGGCGCCGAAGCCGCCGTCGATCGTCTGCATCGATCCCGTTATCATCGCGCCGTGGGGGCCTGCGACATAGGCGGTGAGTTCGGCGACTTCATCGGGCCGCGCGTGACGCTTGATCGCCATGAAACCGTGCATGGTTTGCGCCATCGGCCCGTCGGCGGGGTTCATGTCGCTGTCGGTGGGCCCGGGCTGGATCGAATTGACCGTGATCCCGCGTGCACCAAAGTCGCGGGCAAGACCGCGGACCATGCCTTGTACGGCCGATTTGGTCAGGGCATAGGCCGTCGCTCCGGCAATCGGCATGCGATCGCCGTTGACCGATCCGATGACGATGATGCGCCCGTTCGCGTTCATGCGCCGGGCGGCTTCGACGGCTGCGTGGTAAGGGGCGCGGACATTGACGTCGATCATGTGGTCGATGGCGTCGGCCTCGATCTCGAGCGGGTCTCCCATGACCAGCGTTCCAGCGGCGATGACGAGGATGTCGAGCGCGCCGCGCCCGGCGACCGTGGCAACGAGTTCGCTGCGGTCGGCGCTGTCGGCCTGGATGGCGCTGGCGCCGGTCTCGGCCGCGAGCTTTTCCGCAGCCGGACGTGAACCGGCATAGGTGAAGGCAACCTGGCCGCCACCGGCGGCGAAGCGGCGCACGATGGCCGCGCCGATGCCGCGGCTTCCCCCCAGGACGAGGATGTTCTTGTCGGTGAAATCGTTCATGACGTATCTCCTTGGTTCAGGGCGGGAGGCGATGCCGCGTGATTGCGACTGGGGCTCTCGACCTCTGGACCTGATCATGAACCTGGAGCATTGTTCGGACTAGCCAGCGAAACATGGTTCTAGTTGACGGGAAATCCGAACGATGATGAAGCTCGATGGGGTCGTCGCCTTTGTCATGGCCACCGAGGCCGGCTCGATCAGTCTGGCCGCCCGGCGGCTTGGGCTGGCCAAGTCGGTCGTGAGCGAACGTCTCGCCGAACTCGAACGCACGCTGGGAACGACACTGATCCAGCGCTCCACCCGCCGGCTTTCGCTTACCGGGAGCGGCGAGACCTTCCTGCCCCGCGCCCGGCGGATTCTGCGCGAAGTCGAGGAGGCGACCTCCGAACTGGCCGTGCGCAGCGGCAAGCTTGCCGGACCGTTGCGCATTTCAGCGCCTGTCGGGTTTGGCGTTCTCCATCTCGGGCCCGCTGTTGCGCGCTTCCTGAGCGACTATCCCGAGATCGACCTTTCGCTCGAACTCGACGACAACTTCGTGGATGCGGCCAGCGGCGGCTTTGATGCCGTCCTGCGGCATGGCGCGGTGGGGGACGGGCGCCTGATCGCCCGGCGGCTGGCGCGCAGCCAGCGCCTGCTGGTCGCCTCGCCGCGCTACCTGGAGCGGCATGGAACGCCGGCCGCGCCCGTCGACCTCGAGCGTCACCGCGCGATCCTCTATTCGAACCGGGCCAGCGACTGGCGGTTCTCGGCGGCGCAGGACCACGCGGGACGCGCGCAACACGGCTGGACGGTAATCCGTCCTCCGGCCGCGCTGCGCGTCAACAGCGGCCTCATCATGCGCGACATGGCCATCGAAGGTCTTGGCATCGCCCTTTTGCCGACCTTCTTCATTCACGAGGCCCTTGCCGAGGGCGCGCTCGTCGAAGTCGACGTCGGGATGCAGGCCGAACAGGCCGAACTGTTCCTCGCCTATCCCAAGGACCACGGCGCCGCCGCCAAGATCCGTGCCTTTGGCGACAGCCTGCAGCGCACTTTCGGCACGCCGCCCTATTGGGAGCGAGGGGAGGCAGGCCATGCGCCGGACGGCTCTCAGCCTGCCTGACCCGGCCCGGACCCGTGCGTCAGGCGGCGGGGCCGGGTTCGCCAGGTTCGGAAACGAGCGAGGCCGAGATCGCGTCCGAGGCTTCGCGGGCCTGCGCGGCGAGCTCGTCCAGGGTCTTGGCGGTGTCGCGCAGCAGGCCGTCGCTGATCTCGCGCTCGCCGTTGACGAAGCGGCGGATGGCGCGTTCGTCGATCCGCAGGCGGCGGGCAAAGGCGGTCGTCCCCCCAAGGAGCTGGACGCAGTAGGCGAAGTGGTCCTGTCGATCTTGCATGGGGGCGATCATAGCCTGTCCAGCGGCCGAGGCAATGCACCCGGCGCATGGATGCGGTTCACGCGGCGGCCATTTGCCCCAGCGTCACGTAGTCGACCTTGCCGGTTCCCAGGACCGGGAGTTCGTCCAGCACCCGGATTTCGCGCGGGATCATCAGCTCGCTCACGCCATGCGCCTTGCCCCAGTTCAGGAGGGCCTTGGGCTCGGCGTCACGGGCGGTGGTGAACAGCACCATCTGCTCGCCCTTGCGGAGATCGGGGCGGGTAACGAGCGCGTGTTCGGCCCCGGGCCAGACCTGGGCCGCGTAACCCTCGACCGCCGGCAGCGAGACCATTTCCCCGCCGATCTTGGCAAAGCGCTTGGCGCGGCCGCGAATGGTCACGTAACCCGCCTCGTCGAGACTGACGATGTCGCCGGTGTCGTGCCAGCCTTCGCCGGGGGCCTGGAGCGTGCCGGGGTCGGTGGCCAGCATGTAGCCGGCCATCACGTTGGGCCCCCGGATGTGCAGGCGGCCCCCTTCCGCAATGCCGGGGACGTCTTCGAGCCGTGCCTCGATTCCGGGCAGCAGGCGCCCGACGGTCCCGGCGCGAAAGTGCATCGGGGTATTCACCGCGATCACCGGAGCGGCCTCGGTCGCGCCGTAGCCCTCGAGGATGCGCAGGCCGAACTTTTCGGCATATGTGCGCCGGGTTTCCTCGCGCACCCGCTCGGCGCCCGCGAAGATGTAGCGCAGCGAATAGAAGTCGTAGGAATGCGCCATGCGCGCATAGCCCGAAAGGAAGGTATCGGTTCCGAACAGGATCGTCGCATTGGCATCGTAGGCCAGCGCGGGGACGATCCGGTAGTGCAGCGGGCTGGGATAGAGCACGGTGCGGATGCCGTTCAGCAGCGGGAGCAGGGTGCCGCCGGTGAGCCCGAAGCTGTGGAAGGCGGGCAGGGCGTTGAGCACGACGTCGCTCGAGTTGAAGTCGATCCGCGCGGCGAGCTGCGCGCAATTGGCAAGCAGGTTGCGGTGGCTGAGGACGACGCCCTTGGGGGTTCCTTCCGAGCCGCTGGTGAACAGGATCACCGCCGGATCCGAAGGGCGGATGCCCTGGCGGCGATGGCGCGCGGCGGCGCGCGGGCTGGTGATGAGAGCCCACAGCTTCTCGCCCGCGCGGATGCTCGCGGCGAGGTCTTCGAGATGGACGATCCGCACGCCGTCCTCTTCCAGTGCCGCCGTCAGAGGTTCCAGCCCGGCCTGCTCGACGAAAGCGCGCGCGGTGACCACGGTGCGGACTTGCGCGGTCGTGCAGGCCGATCGCACGCTGGCCGGGCCGACCGTGAAGTTGAGCATGGCCGGAACGCGGCCGATCGCCTGGAGCGCGAAGAACGTGACGGCAACGCCCGTGACGTTGGGCAGGAGCACGCCGATTGCCTCGCCCTTGTCGCTCAGGCGTGCGAGCCGCTTGCCGAGCAGGGCGGAGGCGGTGATCAGGCGCCGGTAGCTCAGCGGCTCGCGCTTGACGTCCTCGACCACGAGGGTGCCCGCGCCATGCAGCGCGCGCGCGTCGCACAGCGTCTCGAACAGCGTACGCTCGATCCGCGAGGTGTCGAAGATCATCCGGCTCATCTCGTCGTAGAGGCGGCGCCCGGCAATGGCGCGGCGTTCGCGCGCGCTCATCTCGCCTTCGATGGCGAAGCGGCGCGGCGGCAGGACGGTGAGCGTCACCTTGGGCAGCCAGTGCCGGCGCACTTTGCCGCGCAGACGCGAGAAGGGGGTATATTGCGGTCCGTCGAGACGCACCGGGATGATCGGCGCGTTGGCCTTGTCGGCCACCATGCCCGGGCCGTCGAAGACTTTCATCAACGATCCGGTCACGGTGATGCGCCCTTCGGGGAAGATCACCAGCGTGCGGCCCTCGCGCACCGCCTTGACCATCGCCTTGGCCGCCATCGGGTTGGTCGGGTCGACCGGGAAGGCGTCGAACAGGCCGAGGAACGGCTTGATCCACCAGGCCCGGGCGATGTGGGTGTTGACCGCGAAGGTGGGCTTGCCCGGCAGGAAGGCGCCGAGCAGCACGCCGTCGAGGAAGCTGACGTGGTTGACCACGACGACGCAGCCTTCGCCGGGGGCGGGCATGTTCGCGATGCCGCTCACCTCGACCCGGTAGAGCAGCTTCAAGGTCAGCTTGATGACCGACTTGAACACGGTGTCGGGCAGCAGCCACATGCTGGCGAACGCCACCCCGAGCGTCGCGAAGCCGAGCACGCCGATGAGGCCGGGCACGCCGGTCCCGGCGGCCAGCAGGCCGGTCAGGGCGAGCACCACGAGAACGGTGATCCCGGCGTTGACGATGTTGTTGGCCGCGATGATTTGCGAGCGTTCCTCAGGGGGGCTCTCGACTTGCAGAAGCGCGTAGAGCGGCACGATGAACATGCCCCCCGCAACGGCGATCACGAAAAGCGCAAAAAGGATGTGCCAGGCGCCGGGCGTTGCAAGGAACTGGCCGATCGTGGCTCCGGCGGTGCGGACCTCGAAGCCGCTGGTGGCCAGCCACAGGTCGAGCAGCCCGGCGGCGAGGACGAGTGCGGAGACGGGGACGTAGCGCGCCGAGACCTCGCCGCCCAGCAGCCGGTTGACGAGCATCGAGCCCAGCGCGATCGCCAGCGAGAACACGATCAGGAACAGCGTCGCCACCTCCTGGCGCGCGGCAAGCGTGCCGCTGACCAGCGGGGCGAATTCCGAAACGAGCACGGCACCGGCCGCGAAGAACCAGCTGATGCCCAGGATGCACAGCCAGACGCCGCGCCCGCCACGCGCCGTGCGCAGGATGTCCCAGGTGCCCTTGAACAGGTTCCAGTCGAGGTGGTGGTGGTCGCGGATCGGCGGTGCCGCCGGGATCAGCAGGCTGGCGAGGAACCCCGCGCCCGCAATCGCCATGGCCGCCAGGCCCGCCTCCCAGGCCGGGATCGCGCCCGCCAGCAATTGCCCGCCCAGGATCGCGAGGAAGGTGCCGCTCTCGATCAGTCCCGTGCCGCCCAGGATCTCGTGCGTGCGCAAGTGCTGGGGCAGGATCGAGTACTTGACCGGGCCGAACAGCGTCGAGTGCAGGCCCATCAGGAACAGCGCGCAGAGCAGCGCCGGGATCGACTGGAACCAGAAGCCGGCAAGGCCGAGCGCCATGATGACCACCTCGGCCAGCTTGATCGCGCGGATCAGGCGCGCCTTGTCGATCATGTCCGCAAGCTGTCCCGCGAGTGCCGAGAACAGGAAGTAGGGCAGGATGAACAGGCCCGTCGCGACGGCCGCGAGCATTTCCGCCTTTTCGGGCTGGGTCGCGAAGAGTCCGAAGTTGGCCAGGAACAGCATGGCGAACTTGAGCAGGTTGTCGTTGAAGGCGCCCAGGAACTGGACGAGGAACATCGGTCCGAAGCGGCGCCTGGCAAGAAGCGAAAAATCGGGAGCGGACATGTTCGGATCCTTGCGTTGCGCGGTGCGGGCGGCCAGCGGCGGGCACGTCTTGGCCCGGGTGCGGCATTGGTAGCAGATCGGGCCGCGCAGCCCATCCTCGATCGCGGTCGGCGAGAACCTGGCTTTGCGGATCGAGAGGATTCGTAACCCAACAAATGAGCATTGTACAATTTTTATTTGAACGCCGGTCATTTTTGGTTAGGTTGCGGGGGAGAGAGCTATCCAGTCGAGCCGTCGGCCTCGCAGATCGAAGGGAATTTGAAGGTGTTTGCCACGCAATTCGCGAGCATCGCGTTGTGGACCTCGGCGCTCGCCGCGGCCCCCTCGCCCCAGATCCCGGAAGGGGTTTCCACGTGGATGGCGCCAGAGCCTTATCCCGCCAATTCGGAGCAAGTCGACGCCGCCGTCGCGCGGCTCGGCGCGGTGATGGAGCAGGCCCAGGCGCTGGAAAAGCAGGGCAGGTATCCCGAGGCCGAAGCGTATTGGCGCGAGGCTTTGCGCCAGCGGCGTTGGCTGCTGGGCGAGCGCGACCCGTTGGTGGCGCAAGGGCTTGCCCGCCTTGCCGGCAATCTGGAGCAGCAGGGCCGCTATGAGGACGCGGAATTGTTGCGGCACCAGGCGACGAGGCTGCTGCAGCTGGCCTCGCCCCGGAAGACCGATACCCGCCTCGCGTTGGCCGATGCCTATTCGGCGCTCAGCTACAATCTCACCAAGCAGGGGCGTGCGCGCGATGGCGTTGCGGCCGCCAACGCGGCGCTCGAGGAACTGCGCCAGGCCCATAAGAAGCATGGCCTCGAGGCGGCGCAGGCCTATTCGTCCCTCGCTCTGGCGCTCAATGCGCAGGGCTACGCGGACGCGGCCGAGACGGCTTATCGCGAGTGCCTTGCGATCCGGCTCAAGAAGCTGGGCAAGGACGACCTCGATACCGGCACCGCCTACAACAACCTCGCCGTCGCGCTGAGCGGTTACCAGCGCTACGACGAGGCGCACATGATGTTCGTGAAGGCCCTCGACATACGCCGCAAGAACGGCACCGTGCCGGACCTCGTGGCCGAGACCGAAGTCAATACCGCGCTCAATCTCGACGCGCAGAAACAGTTCGACCGCGCCGAGGTGCTCTACAACCGGGCGATCGCGACCTGGACCTCGCTCTACGGCGCTGAGGACGTGCACACGGCCACGGGGTACAACGGCCTTGGCATGAACTATTTCCGGCGAGGTCGGTTCGAGGAGGCGCGCGGGCAGTTCGCCCATGCGGTGCGCCTGCGCGAAGCGGCGCTGGGACACGACAATGCCCTCACGGGCGAAAGCTACGGCAACCTCGGCCTTGCCGAAAAGGGCCTCGGGCGCGACGCGGACGCGCAGCGCGACCTTGAAACCGCGCTCACCATCAACGAGCGCACGCTCGGCCTGTTTCACCCCGACAGCAAGGCGCTTCGCGAATTGCTGGGCCTTCCCGAGCCCGTGATGGTCAATGTTCCGCCGGTTTCGACCCCGCGCTGACGCCTTCGGGCGCCCTTCCCATTCTTTTCCGGCTCGAAAGGAGCATGGTATGATGCGTTCGAAGATTTTGCGCGGAGCGGTCCCGGCGCTGCTTGCCGTGCTTGCCGCGTCCCCGGCGCTGGCCGCTCCCGCGCACTCGAAGGCAGCCGGAGCGCCTCTGGCCAAGGACGATCCGGCCTGGCTGGACCAATGCGTAAAGCAGGCCGAGGCCGAGGGCGACAACGATACCTTCGGGTGGGGGCGCTGCATGCTCGCGCACCGCGAAGCGCTCGAAGCGACGCAAACGGCGCTTCTGGCGCGGATCGACGCGCACCTGGCGAGCAAAGGACCGCCGGGAACCGACTACAAGGCCGGGGCTGCTTCGCTCGCCACCGCACAGCGCAACTGGCAGGCGTTCGTCGCGGCCGATTGCGGGCTCATCGCCAATGTTTTCGGCGACGGCACCGCCGAGGGGCTTGCCGAGGAGGAGTGCGTCGTCCTGCACGCCCGCGCGCGCAACGCGCAACTGCGCACGTTTCTCGACAACTACTTCGGGAATTGAAGCTCTTTCGCACCCGTTCAGGGGCGGGGGATGTGGGGACCCTCAAGCCGTTCCTGGCCCTCGGGCGGTAGCGCGATGTGCACTTCGAGCAGGCAGCTCGTCGCCATTTCTTCGGCCGTGGGCAGGCCGTTTTTCTGGTGTTGCAGGCGCATCGTGAGGATGCGTCCGTCGGCGCCGTGGAACAGGGGGTAGCCAGCCCCTCCGTCGGTTACGTACATCTGCGAGATCGAGGTCTCGTCCTCCCACCCCGCCGCCTTGGCCGCTTCGGCGAGCGGTGCGGCGGTAATGCAGGTGCCGGGCTGGCCATCGCCCGCGTCCGGGAACAGGGTGAGCCAGATGCTCACGTCGAGCTTCTCGATCGGCAGGAGCCGTTCGGGAAAGAGCCCCGGCTCGAAGGCCGGGGGCAGTGCGTCGTCGAGCGGAAATGCGGCTTCCTTGATCCAGAGGCGCGCCTTGAGCCCGTTGGCCCCGCGGATCCCCATGCCGTAGTCGGCGATACGTGTGGCGTCGTAGGACGTCGTCAGGGCCGGCAGTCCGAATTGAAGCGCGAGGCTTGCAGCCTGCTCGCGCGTGGTTGCGGCGTGTTCGATCAGGTGGATGATCTTCTGCTCAAGTTCGTTGGCGTTGTAAGGACAGGTCGCGGTGCGGCCGGGCCGCAACAACTCGGAATTGCGGGGTTCGTCGGGGCCGGGCTGGCAGAGCGTCGCGCGCGCGGGCGAGGATGACGAGCGTTGGGGGGCGTCACCGGTCTGTGCCAAGGCGGGGGAAACGGCGCCGAGCAGGGCGGCCGCGGTGACGGCAAAGGAAGCAAGATGACGCATCGGGATGAAACTCCTGGGCGAACGGGGCCGGATCACGGCGCGGTGAAATCCGTGCAAGCGGGAAGCGGCGCATCGGGCACATATCGCCCGGCTGCCGCGTCGAAGCGGTAGTTGCGCACGTACGAGCAGGTCGGATCGGTGACCTCGATGAGATCGTCTTCGCCGAGCGGCGCCATGGCGAGCGAATCCGAGGAGCGGCTGACCCCGCGCGGGAAGGATGTCGCCAGCACGGCCAGTTGCAGGTCGGGCAGGCCGCCGGACGTGCCCGCGCCGACCTTGAGATCGCTCTCGAGCGAATATTCGTCATGGCAGGCCCCGCGCCGCCGCTGCGCGTCCTTGTCGTCGAAGCAGGCGCGGATCGCGATGTCGCTTGAATAAGGCGCCTCGAGAACCGCGACCGGCTTCTGCCCGGGGCGTATCAGCATGAGGCGCCGCGACACGACTTCGGCATTGCCGCCCGAATACATCCGTGTCCGGCGCAGGCCCACTTCAACGAGAAGGCCGGTGCCGCCGCGAAGGCGCAGGAGCCGGGGCAGCACGCGGAAGCTGGCACGCTCGTCGGCATCGGTCGCCTGCCACTGCGCCAGGGGCTGGCCGTGCAAGGTCACCGCGAAGGCGCCTTCGCGCGATCCCGAGACGCATACCGCGCCGTCGGCGGTGCAGGAAGGGGCCTGCGCGCCGGTCTCTGACAGCGGTTCGAATGCGGGCTGGTCCGCTTTTGGGGTGGTGGTCGCCAGCGCGGCGGCGATGATCAACAGGCTGGGCAAGGCGCGGTCCTCGATGGCTGGAGCTTGAAAACGGCGATCGCCGCGTTGCGGGTGAAGGCGCAGGCCATGGGTCCCTCAGCTTGCCGACTGGAGGAAGGCGCGCCAGGACTGGGCCCAATGGCGGCGCTGCGCGTCGCTTGCCGAGCGCACGCCGCAGGCCATCAGGCCCCCTGCGGCGTCATCCGCGAACACAGGCTGGCAGTCCCAGAGCGAGGCCGGCAAGCGGTCCGGCCAGGCGGTCACCACGCTGACGATGTGCGCCTGGTCTATGCCCAGCAGCATGTCGAAGTCGTCGTCGGCCTCGCGCGCCGACCACATGCACGAACGCTCGAAATCGAGGACGTCGCTTTCGTTCGGACCGCAGGCCTCGGGGTGGCCGGGATGGAGCAGATCGAGAAAGGCCTTGCCGCGCGGCGACGTCACGCCGAGGTCGGCGGCGGACAATGCGCCAAGGGCAACGACGGCGCGGTCCGGCGCACCGTGTGGCCCGTTGCCGGCCGCCAGGGCCGGCTGAGCGGGCAGAACAGCCAGGGCGATCAGCGCCGCGATGGGTCGTGCGAACATAGGCGAATATCCTTTGGGCAGGTGGCTGCAGCGCAATTGTCTCGGGTGGAGACGTCGCTCCCGACCCGCACAAGCTCTCTCTTGGACCAAGGCATAAAGTGAAATTGATCATCGATCAATTAAAAACCTGTGCTGTACATTTCGACGCCTTGTGTTAACTATGCACACTATGGGACGTCGATCCGATCACAGCCGCAAAGAGCTGGAACAGATGTTCATCGTCGAAGGGCACAAGCACATGGCGGACGTGGGCTTTGCGCGCTTCTCGGCTCGGGAAGTCTCGAAACGGATCGGTTACTCGATCGGCACGCTTTACAATGTCTTCGGCACCTACGATCACCTCATCATCGCGATCAACACGCGCACGTTTACGCTTTGGACCGACTATCTGCGCGAGGCGCTCGGACGGGGCGAGGAGGACCGGATCCGCACTCTGGTCGAGGCCTATTTCGGTTTCGCGCGCGCGAATCGCCACGCCTGGATGGCAATCTACGACCACCATCTCCCGCCCGACCTCGAATTTCCGCCCGAGGATCATGCCCTGCGCGGCCTGTTGACCGACATCGTCGTCGACGAAGTGCGCGCCTTCCTGCCGCCCAGCTGTCACGAGGAGGCGGCGCGCCTCGCGCGCTCGCTGGTGGCCACGGTGCATGGCCATTGCATGTTCGAACTCAATGGCTCGTTCGCTCTCATGGGCGAGAGCGAGGGCATGGCGCTGGCTCTCGCGCGCGTCCGCGAAAATCTGGAAGCCGCCCGGGCAAATTGCTGAGGCGCCGCCGCCTGGAAAAATTGAGCGCCGTCCAGAATTATATTGAACGATGATCATAATGTTGGCATTCAGGGCCCTCCACCCGTCCGTCGAGACCTTGGGGAGTCCGCGCAATGCGTGCCTACATCACCGGATCGGGCCAGTTCCTGCCCGGAGAGCCGGTCCCTAACACCCGGATGGCCGACCATATCGGCCGTCTTTCGGCGCAGGCGGAGCGGCTCGGTCGCCTGACCCTGCGGCGCAACGGCATCCGTACACGGCACTATGCGATGACGCCCGAGGGGACGACCGACTGGACCCTCGCCAGGCTCGGCGCCGCCGCGCTCGACGATCTTTTCACGCGCGCGCCGCGCGACCGGCGCGAGATCGGCTACCTGGCGACGGCGACCACCCAGAACGACCTGCTGGTGCCCGGTTTCGCCAGCGGCCTTCACGCGGCCTCGGGCCTTCCGCCGCTCGAGATTGCGAGCCACCAGAGCGTCTGCGCCAGCGCGATGATGGCGCTCAAATCCGCCGCGCTCCAGATTGCCGCCGGCGAACATGCGGCCGCGCTCGCGCTCGGTGCGGAATTCTCGAGCCGGTACTTCCGTCCGGGTCATTACCGGGAAACCGCGAGCCTGGCGCCGGACGACACCTTGCCCGGCGATGCCGAATTCCTGCGCTGGACCTTGAGCGACGGGGCCGCCGGCGTGCTCCTTGAGGACAGCCCTGCCAAGTGCGGGCTGTCGCTGCGGATCGAGTGGATTTCGCTGCGCTCCTTCGCCGACCGTTTCGCGCCCTGCATGACCGGCGGCGCGGTCGCGGACGGGCAGGGCGGCCTCGTACCCTGGAGCCATTTCGCCAGCATCGGCGAGGCCGCGCGTGCCGGCGCCTTCCAGTTGCGCCAGGACGTCGAGGCGCTCCACCGCATGTTGCCGGTGTGGCTTGGCGAACTCATGCGCCTGGTCGACGAGGGGCGCGTCGATCCCGCGCGGGTCGATCACTTCCTGTGTCATTTCTCGGCGCGCAGCCTGCGCGACGAGATGATCGCGCTCGCCCGGCGGGCCGGATGCCTGATCCCCGAGGAGCGCTGGTTCACCAATCTCTTCGACAAGGGCAATGTCGGCGCCGCCTCGCTGTTCCTGCTGCTCGACGATCTCTTGCGTTCGGACCGTCTGGAGCCGGGGCAGACCGTGCTATGCGCGGTCCCCGAGAGCGGGCAATGCGTGATGGCCTATGCCTTGATGACCGTGGTCGAAGGCGAGGGCGGGTGAGCGGCACCGGGGCGATGCAGTCGGCGTCCCTCGATAAAGCCACCGACACGGCGTCCTGCGCACGCTTTGGCGAGCCCGGCGGCAGGCTGCTGCGGCTCCTCACCTGGACCGACACGCCGCAATTCTACCCGAACGGGATCACGGCGAGCCCGCGGACCTGGCCCTGGATCAGCGGCGGCTCATGTAGAAGCCGGTGCGGTCGAAGTCGTCGCTCCGCGTGGCGAGATAGGCCGCCTCGGCCGCGTTCTCCAGATCGCGTATCGAAATCCGGTCCGGCAGGTCTATGAGGCGCTCGCGCCAGGCGGCAAATCCGGCCGGGTCCCGGGCATTCGCCGAAGCGGAGAACTGAAGGGGCAGGCGGTAGACCGGTATCCGGACGCCCGCATCGACAGGCTGCATGTATTGCGCGCGCAGGCGCCGTTCGGAGGCGTCGAGTGGGCGGCTGCCCGAAGGCTGCGCGGCAAAGAACTCGACGCGGGCGACGATCGTCGAGGCGGTCTGCGCGGTGCGCAGCGCCGGATCGACCACATCGATGCGAACCGCCTCCTCGTCGATTTCGCAGGTCAAGGTCTCGGGTGGGCGCAGCGCAACGCCGATCGCGAGGACCTCGTCCGCAAGCGCCCGGCGCCGTCGCTCGTCGCGCTGAGCCACGGCCTGCGGGCGGCCCCGTTGCAGAAGGGCCAGCGCGCCCGCAGTGCCGAGCAGGACCGCGCCGAGGCCGATCAACCCTTGCACGTCACGCCATAGTCCGAAACGGTGGGCCATTCGCCGTCGCCCACGGTCGTCACCGAAAGGTCGCCGGCCGGGCCTGTGTATTCGAAGCTGCAATAGGCCATGCCCGTGCCCGAGCAGCTGTCGACCTCGACGACGCCCTGCTGGACCAGGTCGTAGGCGCGGCCATCCTCGATCTGCGAGACGGGTTCGGACCTGGGGCGCGGATTCCAGCCCGCCTTGAGCAGCAGGGTGCGCGCCTTGTCGATCGGCAGGTCCTGGATCTTGGGCACGGCGGCCGTGCCGGTGCACACCGCCTCTTTCGCGGGCATGGGGGCGATGCGGATGGCGCCGTTCGCGCCGATCGAGATGATCGCCGCGTTCTGGTGCAGGACATCGCCATCGCGGATGCGCAGCCCGCTCTCGCCCGCTTCGACCAGGCCGATCGCGAGGTCGTCTTCCTTGCGGCCATAGGCGATCGCCTGGATCTTGCCGTCCTTGAAGAACGCGAGGTTGCCCTTCTCGAGCGTGCAGGTGCCGCTGGTGCCCGGCTCCATCGCGCCGGCAAAGCTGACGAGCTCGTAGCCGCCCTGGCTGGCCTCCCCGGTGACCGCCCAGCCCGCGTCGCGCACCGCCCTGGCGGCTGCACTCGCGGGCTTTTTCACGAACTGGCTGCAGAATTCCTGTCCGCTCGCGCCGCCCTTGTGGACGGGCACCTCGGGGACGGCGGCAAGGCGGATAGCGGGTGCGGTGGACGTCAGCGAGAGTGCGGGCGAGGCTTGCGCTTCGACGGCGGGGCTGTCCGTCGCCTCCACGGGTGGTGTGCCGCTGTCGTCCGGTGTGGGTGCCTGCGAGGAGCACGCGCCCAGCGCCAGCAGCAAGGGCAGCGTGAGGTGAGGAGGGGCCAGGCGGGAAGGGGCAACGCGCAAGGGTCATTCTCCAGCAGGGGGACGTGTTAAATCAACATCGCTCAATTTATAATTTGACAACGATCAATTAGCTTGTCAACTTCGGAAAATCGAACGATGCGCAATGTCCGGAAGATCGCTTTTGCCCATCCGCAGGGCCAGGCGGTCGCGATCATCGATTGCATATGGGCGGACCTTCGTGAACCGGCCGTCGGTTCGGGGGAAGAATGGAGACGTGCCGATGAAAGCCGGATTGGCCACAGTGTTGACCTTGCCGCTTGCCGCGAGCCTGTTCCTGGCAACACCGGCCGATGCGGCTTCGGGCGCGCTCGCGACGGTGGCGGACGTCCGCGCGGCGCTGGAGGCCCTCAAGCCCGAGGACACGGCGGCCAGCGCGCCCGAACTCGACGCCCTGATGTCGCGGCTGTTCCCGGTTGCACCCGAAGGCCTGCCCTGTGGTGCGCCGGGGTCGCTGCTGTCTTCGCTCGCGCTGTGCGAGTGGCATGCGCGCGCTGCGCAAGAGGAGGCGTTGCCCGACCTGTTCGTCAGCGTTTCGGCCGAGACACTGGACAGCGTCGTGTTCTGGGGGCGCGAACCGCTGCGCTCCTCCACCTGGGCCTGCACGCAAGTGACAGGCCGCAAGGCGGCGGTGGTGTGCTTGCCCCGCACGCTCCCTGCGGCGCGGCGCGAGACACTTGTGCGCGAATGGACGCAGACGCTCGAACGGTTCACCCGCCCCGCGGACGGGCCTGCGCAGACACAACCATGAAGAGGGCCTTTCCCCGATGAGACGCACGCATTGGGCCATTGGGGCCATGCTCTTGGCGGCCACTTCGGCCTGTTCGTCCGAACCGCAAGGCGCGGCGGCCGTCCAGACCAGCACGGCCGCGAGCGAGGCGAGTGAGGGCGCTGCGGCGGCAGAGGCGCGAGCACCGGCGGCATCGGCGTGGCCACAGGGCCGTGAACGCGCTGCGGCTCCCGCGCCGGAACCCACGCCGGTGGTCGGCCCGCCGGTTCCCGATCTTGCGCGCTATCTTGGCAAGAACCCGTTCGAGGCGGTGGACGGCACGGACTTCCTGCACCACCCACGGGTGCAGGATGCCGTCAGGGCGGTGGTGAAGGATGCCGCCATCCGCAAATGGGTCCTCACCGCCGGGGCCAACCCCTGGAAACCGGTCTGGCGCCACGGCGCGGCGCTGGTTACGGCGGGCTGCCAGCAACATGGCTGCGAGCAGCGCTCGTGGACGATCGTCATGGATCCGGCGACGGGATCGGCGCGGGTCTGCTTCGAACGCGATGGCACCAGCCGCTGGTATGACGCTGAGGGTGTCGCGGTCGCCACCGGTTCGTGCCCGTTCGAGGAGGATGACCTGGTTGACTGACGCGCGTCGCACCTGGCCTGCTCTCGTCGCGGCGGCTTCGATGCTGTTGCTGCCGGCCGGGACACCGGCAAGCGCCGCACAGGTATCGGTGCCGACCGAATCCATGCCGTGCGCCTTGACGGCCTGGCTATCGTATCGCGCGAAGGCACCAGTGGCGCTCCACGCGACGCCATCTCGGGGGGGCGAGGTGCTTGGCCACCTCCCGGTCTGGACGCGCGCGCAGGAAGAGCGCCCCAACGTCGAGTTCGACGTGGTCGCGGCCCGCTCTGGCTGGCTCAGGATTGCGCATGTCACCGATGAGCAGGCGCTCGATGCGGATGGAAAGCCCGTCCCGCCACGCGCCATTCCCACGACCGGAGGCTGGATCGAGGCCGACGCGGCCCAGGTCGGCATCCAGTCGTCGATCGGCTACGCCCGGCCCGACCCGGCGGGCGAGGTAGTCGTCGACCTCGGCGAGGACTGGCTGACCGACATGGGCGAAGTGACGGCCATTCGGGGGTGCGCGGGTCCCTGGTTGCTGATCGAATACCGCATCCATCACGAGCGCGCCGCCACAGGTGTGCTGCGCGAACGGCCCGAAGAAGCGCGCAAGCGCGAGATGGCCTGGTTTCGCGGAGTGTGCAGCAATCAGCTAACGACGTGCGACCAGGCCTCGGTCGACGTGCGAAAGTAATGCCGAACCCTCGAGGAACGATCCGATGAAGACGCCCTGCCTACCGATTGCCTTTGCCGCGCTAGCTCTGTCGGTCTCGCTTCCCGCGATTGCGGCCGAGCCTGCGGTGGCCTCCGAACCCGAGGTGACCGCTCTGGATGCGCGCATTGCGGCCGAACTGCACCGGCTCGACTTGGGCCTCGATCCGCAATCACGCACGCTGCTGCGCGACAACCAGGACATGTGGTCCGCCTGGACGCGCGAGGCGATGGCAAAGGCGCAGACGATGGTTGCGGACGGCGAAGGCACGGACGCGGATCGCGCGGAGCTTGCCCAAGCCCTGCGCGCGCAGCGGCTGTCCTTCCTGCACGCGCTCAAGACCGAAGGTCCAGAGGGGCTGAGCGGCGGGTGGGGCAACGGTCTCACCGAAGTGCTCGTGGACCGCGAAAACGACCCTCGCGCCAAGCTGGTGTCGATCACGAACGTTATGGGCGCGCGCGACGCGGTGTGCGCGCTCGAAGGCGCCGTTCGCGAAGATGCCACGGGCATCACGATCACGCCCGCGTCCGATCCCCGGCACCCGGTCCACCTGCACCGTCAGGGCATCGCCCTGGTGATCGAGGGCGCCGTCGTACCCAAGGATGACGCGACGCGCGGTTGCAGGTTCGATGGCGCCTACTTTCCTATCGAAGGGGCGGACAAGATCATGCCCTGGCTCGTTAACTAGCCCGACCACGCGCCAGGGCCGGTCCCACGATCTCTATTCGAAGTCGTCGCCCACGGGAACGCCGTTGATGAAGACCTGCCGGCGCTCGACCTTGCGCACTTCGATGTTGCCCTCGCTGAGGCCGCGGCCGATCGTGTCCAGTTCGGCCTTGTCGCGGGTGCGAAAGCGATCCTGGTAGCGCCATTGACCCGCCTCCAGGCGATAGAGGTTGGTGCCGCTCGAGGTCACGATGATGGCCTCGCCGTGCGCCCGGTCGTAGCGTACCAGGCATCTGAGGTTGGTGTCGCAGGCGCTGAACTCGCTCAGCTTGCGATAGAGGTCTTCAGGCAGCTTCGCGCCGTGCGGCAGGATCGTGACCAGGCTGGGGTCGACCGGGGGGCGGCGCGGCGGGGCGATCGCCGCTTCGAGATTCCAGCGGTTGCGCTCCTTCAGCGCATAGCCGGCCGCTTCGCGGATTTCCGGCGTGCTTCCCTCCTTGGCCAGACGGCGCACGGCTGCCTCGCCGGGAGGGCCGAAATCGAAGCGCAGGGCGCCCCAGTCGAACCGGTCCGCTGCCACGCGCCCCTGCTCGAGCCGGGCAACCTGGTCGCGGGCCGAAATCGCGCCGAAATTAAGCAGCGGGCTCGCCAGCAGGAGCGAAAGCACGGCAAGGCCGATCGCCAGGCGACGGTTGTCCTCGCGCAGAGTGGCGCCCGCCTGCAGCCGGCGGCGAAGCACCGTGACGAAATAGGCAAGGCCATAGGCGCTGAGGATCGCGGTCAGGGTGACCGCCCATAGCCGGTCGGGCGTCAGGCCATGTTGCTGGATGCGCACGGCGACCGAGATCGCGGCGATGAGGCTGAGCGGCAGGATCGCGAGGCACAGGACCGCAGCGCTTGCCCGCAAGGCCGGATGGCGCGCTGCGGCCGGCTCGCTCTCCCCGATCACCGCGTTGGCCAGAACCAGGGCTGCCAGGATACTGCCGAGCACGATCCCGCTGGTCGAGCGGGTGGCGGCCCAGATCGCTCCAAGACCGGTCACCGGGACCGCCAGCAGGAAGATCAGCAGGCCCAGCGCGAGCAAGGGCGCTAGCAGCGCGAGGATCGTCGTGACCGCCTGGACGGCCGTGGCGAGCAAGGCGTAGCGCTCGCGCAGGATGCCGATGCCGGCCCCGAGCGCCGCGCCGGTCAATGTCAGCATGACCCAGTTCTCGCCCAGCAGATCGGCAAGAAGGCCAATCCCGATCAGCTCGAAGAGCTGGCCGAGCAGGTAGAGCACGATCCAGACCACCGTGGTGAACACGCAGGCCGCCGCCGAGACGATCGCATCGGACCAGGCGCAGCGGTAGGCGCGTTCATAGGGCATCGCGAACGAGGGCGCGCCGGAAGCGGGCTGGGACGCGCGCCAGGACTGGAACAAGGGTGTCGCAATGGCCACGCCAAGTGCGGCATAGGCCACCTTCCAGGGCTCCCCGCCGCTGTCGAACGGGCCGCAACCATATGTCGTAAGCCCCACGATCAGGGCCCCGACCAGCGCAAAGGCCACGGTTCCGACACGTCTGGCGGGCTCGTCGAGAAGGGTCAGCAGCAGCGCGAAGACGGCGACGAAGACCCCACCGGCCGAACGGATCGCCAACTGATCGGGCAGGTAGCGATCGGGCCGCACGATGCCGAAGATCAGCAGTCCGGCAAGGGCTCCCAGGACGGTGAATGCCCAGGGGCGCAGCGGCGAGGCGGCGAGGGCAGGGGCATCGCTGTGCGGGGACGGGGACGTGTCGGCCACGGATGACCTCCTCTTTTGGCAATTCTGCAGGCGCGAAAGCGACGTGCCTTGCGCACCTCCTTCGCGGGCAGGGTCACGAATAGAACGGTATCCGGCTCAGGACATAAGTCCCGTCCTTGGGCGTGAACACCAGCTGGTCGGCGAAGTTGGGCGCGTCGAGGAGGAATTCGCCCTTGTCGAGCGGCCCGGGCGCCTCGCCGTCGTCGCCACCCGGCACGAAGCCGCGCGTGCGATTGGCGCGGATCGCGGCGATCACGCCGGGGGTGAAGATCGCGTCGTAATGCGCGAGGAACTGCGCGCGGGTCGTTGCGCTGCGATCCACCTCGCCGCCGGCGTAATCGCGAAACGGCAAGCCGACCATGCTCGCCACCCGGGCCTTGTCCCCGGAGAGGACCGCCTTGCGGAACGCGGCAAAGAACGCGTCGAATGCAGCCGGCAGCCGGGCGGAAGCGGCGAGGGCCGGACCTCCGGGAAGAGCGGGGCCCACGGCGGGCGAGACGGCGACGACGAGCGAAAGCGCGATGGCGCGGGCGGGTGCGGGCATCAGGACCGGCTCCTCACATCGACTCGTCGGCCAGCGCTACCAGTTCCCAGCAGCTTCCGGCCGCCCGGAACTGGTAGCGCAACTGGTAGCCGGTATCGGGCGCGGCCAGCAGGACCTCGAAGGCGCCGCCGCCCTTGGGGGTGCTGCGCATCTCGAGGCCACCGTGCTTGCGCTCGGCGGCGAGCGGCATGATCGGGAAATCGATCGATCCGCCGGGCTGGTTCGTGGTGACCATGCGCGGTTCGGGATCGGCGTCGGGGTCGATCTGCCCGATGGAGACGACCTTGGCGACGTGGGCGCGCTGCACGTCCGCACTGGCGCCAAAGGCCGACAGGAACGCGGCGAAGGTCTTGCCGGGGCAGGCGGGCGCCGCGGCCATGGCCGGTCCGGCGTACGCGGCGGCGCCGAGCATGAGAGCGCAAACGAGCAGACAACGGCTGGGAGGGTTCATCACTATTGCTCCGTCGTGGGCATCTCGCGGTCTTCGCGTCCGAGTCGCTGCGCCACGCCGAAACCCGAGATTTCATCGACAGGGCTAATCACCAATTGATCGTTGATCAATTAAAAATTCGACGCTGTACATTTTGGCGCGGATTTCCTAGGGTGACCGGATATGGGTCGTCGATCGGATCACAGCCGCAAAGAGCTGGAACACATGCTCATCGTTGAAGGGCACAAGCACATGGCGGATGTCGGCTTTGCGCGGTTTTCCGCGCGCGAAGTCGCCAAACGGATCGGCTATTCGATCGGAACCATGTACAACGTGTTCGGGACTTACGACCAGCTCGTCATCGCCATCAACACGCGCACGTTCGTGCTGTGGGCAGCCTATCTTCGCAAGGCGCTGGAAACGAGCGGCGAGGATCGCATCCGGACGCTGGTCGAGGGCTATTTCGGCTTCGCGCGCACCAACCGCAACGCCTGGATGGCGATTTACGACCATCACTTGCCGCCCGACGTGACCCTGCCGCCCGAACACGACCTGCTGCGCGGGCAATTGACCGACGTGGTGGTCGAGGAAGTGCGCGCCGTGCTTCCGCCCGGCCGCGAGGACGAGGCACCGCGCCTTGCCCGCTCGCTGGTGGCGACGGTCCACGGCCATTGCATGTTTGACCTCAACGGTTCCTTCGCGCTGATGGGCGAGCACGAACCGATGGCGCTGGCACTTTCGCGCGTTCGCGAGAGCCTTGCCGCCGCCGGGGCGCGCGCCTGAATTTCCTACCGCCAGCCAGAATTGATCGCTGTACAGAATTTTATTGAACGGCGATCATAATTTTGCCATGACCTGTCTGCCGAAGGTCCGGAGAGGGCCTTGGGATCATGACGGCACGAACGATGGCGGACGGAGCAGGCGCATGACGAAGCTGATGGAAGCAGCGCATCTCGAAGCGGCCCATCGCGGCATTGCGCGGGTGTGGATCGAGTTCGAAAGCGCCCTGGCGCAAGTCCCGGTGATCGCCCGCCTGCTTTCAGGGCGGTTGCGGATCGAGGACTATCGCAGCCTCTTGTTCAACGTGCGCCAGCAGGTCGTCGATGGCGGGCGCTGGATCAGCCGGGCGGCCTCGAACCTCGAGCACGAGGAACTGCGCTCGCTGTTCATCCGCCACGCCGCCGCCGAGCACCGCGACTATCGCATGCTCGAGGACAACTACGTGGCGGCCGGCGGCTCGCGCGAGGCGATCCGGGGCGGGATCAAGAACATCGGTTCCGAGGCGCTCTCGGCCTTCATGTTTCACGCGGCCTCGCAGGCCAATCCGGTCGGCCTGCTCGGCGCCATGTTCGTGATCGAGGGGCTGGGCAATCGCATGGCGGGCACCTGGGCACAGGCGATCCGCAGCCAGTTGGGGCTGGGCGAGGAGGCGGTCAGCTTCCTCGCCTATCATGGCGAGAACGACGAGGATCACCTCGCGATGTTCGACCGGGCGCTGGCGATTGCGGTGACCGACGAGGCCACGGCCAGCGCGGTGGCGCGCCACGCCAAGGTCGTGGCGCGCCTCTACCGGCTGCAACTGGAAGAACTCGACAATGTCTGAGGCAGGGAGTTGCAAGGCGCCAGCGGCCGAAATTCCGGGCCTGGACGCCTGGGATCCCGAGGATCCCGACCCGTGGCTGGCCCTGATGATGGACCGCTCGCTGCCGATCGCGCCCGAGGCCAAGGTCGCGCTGATCCGCGACCAGCGCTCGCGCAGCCGCCAGTTCCTGCTGCCGATCGTGCGGCCTTTTGCGCGGCTGTGGATCATCGTCGCGCAATTGGTCCACACCGTGACCCCGCGCTGGCCCCATGCCCCGCGTTTCCTGCACGCCAGCATCGCCTTCGGGATGAAGCATTTCCTCACCCCCGACGCGAACCGCCTGATCCTGCGCCATTTCCATCTGGGCGCGCAGATCCTGCGCTTCATCTCGGACAATGCGACGCCCGGTTTTCATCCCTCGTTGAAGCCGATGACGCCGCGCCGCATCGACGACGTACGCGCCAATCTCTTCCTCAACCACGACCTCAACATCTACAATTACCTGATCGGCCTCAACGCGGAGCTGGATCGTCGCGGGACGGAGATCGGAAAGGTCGAGCGGCTCGATTTTTCCGCGATC
This sequence comes from Novosphingobium profundi, assembly GCF_018491765.1. GTDB lineage: Bacteria > Pseudomonadota > Alphaproteobacteria > Sphingomonadales > Sphingomonadaceae > Novosphingobium > Novosphingobium profundi. Next base: position 169,345 of record NZ_JABWCU010000010.1, read on the forward strand.
ACCGAGGATCTCGAACTGGAGGAGCTGCCGCAAGGGCGCTTCAACGTGATCGACCTGCAGACCGCGATCGAGTGCTACACGCCGGCTTATGCGATGCTGCTGACCGACCGCGATTTCTGGCGCGCGACCAACTCGCTGCAACTCGACGAGACGATCGGCCTCTACGCCGCGCGCCTGACGGGCGAGGAGAAGCACCTGGCGATGATCGTCAACGGCCATCCGCTGGTGCCGCACTCGACCTTGCGCGCCGGCTTCCGACTGATGCTGCACGGTCTTTCCACCGAGCTGCTCCATGGCTTTTTGCTGCACATGAAGCGGCACCAGTCGGCGTAACCTGCCGACGTAACCTGCCGACTGGGCCTTACCCGGCAACGATCTGCGCGGCCGGATAGTCCTCTGCGTCGGAGGGGCATTTGCCCTGCTTCATCACGCTGGGCTGGCCCGGTTCGAACCATTGCGAGGCGGCGCTATCGTCTTCGTAGCCGAGCCCGTCGTAGATGCAGACCTGGGGCGCAGAGCCATCGGGCGCAAGCACGACCGACCAGTTGTAGCGGTCCTCGGCGTGGTTGGCGCCGCCCCAGGCGAGGATGCGGCCACCCTGCACCTGCTTGATCGGCAGGCCGAGGCCGCCCTTTTCGAACACGACGGCGGCGCGCTTCTCGGCGTCCGGCACGGCGGCAAGGATCGCGGCCTTGACCTCCGGATTGTCGAGGAAGCGATGGCCGTTGACGACATCGAAGGGATACTTGCCGACATAGGCCGTGAGGTCGACGTGGTGGGCGCCTGCGGCGTGTGCCGCACGCTGGGGGGCAGCCTCGGGCGCGAGCCGGGCTTCGGGAGCACCCGTTGCCGTGGTCTCGCCGGCCGGTTGCCGGTCGAGCGAATTCGCCGCCTGGCCGCAACCCGAAATGCCCGCGAAGGCCAGCACCGTCAAAGCAAGAACTTTCATGTCACGTCCTTTGGAGAGGAAGGGCCCTTGGCCGTTTCTGGCCGACTTCACTTGGTTCGCGCGACCGGAGCGGAGGCGGCGGTGTGGAAGTAGCTTCCGGCAAGCGAACCGTTGAGGCCGCAATTGGGGTTGGGGACGCCGGCCGGTTCCGAGACCTCGAGCGTTGCTCCCGAGCGGGCGAAGGAAAGGCGGGCCTCCGGATCACCACCGAGGGTGTTCCAGCCCGAGACGCTGGTGGTCGCCAGCTTGCCGCTTTCTTCGCAGACCCAGCGCGCGTTCGTCGGCTCGACCGCATTGGCGGAGAACACGAGGCTTCCGTCGGGGCCGCGCGAGACGATGATTTCGCCGGCAAGATTGCTCCAGACCCCTTCGATCCCGGCCGGCGGGGACCAGTCGATCGCGTTGAGGAAGGTCAGCCGGTCCTTGAGGATCGGGATGCGGGCCTGCGCATCGCCAAACGCGCTGTCGCGCCGGGCGATGAACCACTGCTGGTCCTTCTTCAGCTTTTCCGCCGAGGACGTGTCCAGGCCCCGGCGCAAGGCGGCATAACGCATGCCGATCTGCCCATCGAGCGAGGACAGCGGCTTGCTTGCGCAGATGGCCCTTTCGGCTTCGGATGCGGCGCGCGTGCAATCGAAGGACGGGCCATTGCGCTCGGGGTCGGCGGCCGAGGCAGGGGGCGCGCTGAAGGCCGCAAGGCCCGCGCCCAGGATGGCCAGGGCGCCAAGGGGAAGGTGGGACATGATGTTCGATCCTTGCACCGTTTCCAGCTGACGTGGGTGTCTCCCCACGCGCTGTCGATTCGGATAGACACCAAAATTGTACATTGATCAATTAAAAACGGGAGGTAGCCCCGTTTCGCTGTCGGCTAGGGATCGATCAGGCCAGGCGAACGGGCGATGGCGGCCGCTTCGCCGCGGGGCCTGTCCGATCCTTGCCACGGCCGGGGGCGACGTCCTGACCCGGGCTGCAGGGGGCGCCGAGCCATCCGCGGCGGACTATAGCGCCGATGCGCAGGCGCTGGAGGCTCTGATCCGCAAAAATTGCGCCTATCTCGACGACCCGCCCGGCGCCAACCTGCCCCATTCGCCGCAGCTCGCTGCCCGCCGCGATGCCGATACGCTGCTGCACTAAGCCGAGGACGTGCTGACCACGCTGGCCGATCATCACGAGATGACGGGGCGCTCGTTCGAGGACGACCGGGCGATCGTGCCGAGCTTTGCGGACTTGTGGATCGTTCGGAGCCAGGGCGCCTACCGGATCGATGCGGTCCGTGCCGAGAGTCCCGCCTCCCAGGCCGGGCGCGGCGCGGGCGGGGCCACTTCACCGCTGAGGCAGATGGAGAACAGGCGTTGCGGCCGAAGCGGGGCGGTGGCACGCTCGGGTCATGCAGAAAGCCTCCTTCGACACCTCGCCCGAAGATCTGACCGCGGCCTACCGACTGAACCTCAAGGCAAGGCTCACGGCACGGCGGGCGCGGAGGAACTATTTCGTGAGCACGGTGGCGATCGGCATGCTGGCTGCGGTTTCGACGTCGATCTGGCCCTTCGGCTCCCCCGTGTTTGCGGCGGTGATCGCCATGATCTACTGGTTGCTGTTTCTAGCCTTCGTTTTCGCCACGGCCTATCTGAGGCTTCCCCGCCAGTCGCGCGCGATTTACACGCAGCAAAAGTCGCTGCACGTGACGACAACCGTCGAATGGAACGATGCGGGCATCGCGTTCACCTCGGCGAAGGGGCAGACGCATTTCGTCTGGGATGACTTTACCAGGATAGATGCGGACGAAAAGGTCGTCCTCCTGTGGCAAAGCGATGCGGTCATGAATTTCATCCCCACGCGTGTCCTCACCCCAGTCCAGCTCGGCGATATTACCGGCCGTTGACCGAGTTGCTTCCAGCCAGGAAAGCCGTCTGGAAACCCTTTTGGTAATCACCTGACGGAAATAGAGGTGTAATGAGGGCATATTGCCTATAACCGTTATATTCGAATAAATTCAGCAATCGAAATAGAAAATTTCGCACAGGCCAGATCACAGGCTTGACCCTTTCCCCATAACGCGGGACACAGCACCGGTCGGGGCAATTCAAAAGGCAGACCTCGGAGCACTTCGCGGGTGCGATTGAATTGGAGGGGAGGGGATCCATGCGTATCGCACATGTGGGCATAGCCGCATTCCTGCTGCTGGGGGCCGCTGCACCGGGGCGCGGGCCCGAGGACGAGGCTCCCGAGGCCCGCTGCGCGGCTTTCGCGAAGGCGTCGTTCGGTGGCGACGTCCGGCTCACTTCGGTCCGGCATGTCGGCGTTACCGAGGCCGGAACGGCGCAGCCGGGCGGTTCGCCACTGGCTGTCGCTCTCCCTGCCCATTGCCGGGTCGAGGGCGTGATCGGTGAGCGCACGGGGGCAGGTGGCAAGCCATTCGGCATCGGTTTCGCGATTGCGCTGCCCGATGACTGGAACGGCCGCTTCCTCCTGCAAGGCGGCGGCGGGCTCAACGGCAGCGTCGGATTCCCGGCTGGCCCCGTCGCAGCGGGTGACAGGCCGGCGCTGGCGCGCGGTTTTGCGGTCATCTCGCACGACAGCGGCCACAAGGGCGCGGTCTTCGACCAGAGCTTCTTGGTCGACCAGCGCGCGACTTTGGACTTCGCCGAGACCTCGGTGCTGACCGTCGCAACGCTCGGAAAGAAGATCACCGCGGCCTATTACGGCAAGCCGATCGGGCACAGCTACATGACCGGCTGCTCGACGGGTGGGCGCGAGGGCATGCTGGCAACGCAGCGCTATCCCGAATTGTTCGACGGCGTGATCATCGGTGCGCCCGCGATGCGCACGGGCGATTCCAACCTGGGCCAGGAATATACGCAGGTCCTGTTCAACCAGGCCGCGCCCAAGGGGCCGGACGGCACGCCGATCATGAGCGAAGTGCTCAACCCCGCCGACCGCAAGACGATCGTCGAGGGCATTCTCGCGCAGTGCGACGGTCTCGACGGGCTCAAGGACGGCATGATCGAGAACGTGGCGCAATGCCATTTCCAGCCCGCAAAGCTGCTCTGCAAGGGCGGTCGCAAGACCGAAGGGTGCCTGGGTGCCGGGCAGGTCAAGGCGCTCGAACTGGGTCTTGCCGGTCCCAGGGACAAGGCCGGTTATCCCATCTATGCACCGATGAGCGCGGACACGGGCATCGCGGCGACGCCGATCGGCTACCTTCCGACAGGTGGTCCGGGGCCGTTCGGCCCGCCCAACAGCGCAACCAGCATCGACCTCGACGCGCGCATCCACGCGATCCGCAACACGCCCTGGCAGCGGCTTACCGACACCAATTACTGGACGAACCTCAACACCTATCTCGATCGGGGCGGCAAGATCATGTTCTACCACGGCGTGTCGGACTTCTGGTTCTCGCCGCTGGCGACCTGGGACTATTACCAGCGCGCCGAAAAGGACAACGGGAAAGCGTTCACCCAGGCCAGCCGTTTCTACATGGTGCCCGGCATGCTCCATTGCGGCGGCGGCAACAGCTTCGAGCGGTTCGACATGCTCTCGAAGATGGTCGACTGGGTCGAGAAGGGCGAGGCGCCCCAGGAAATCATCGCCCAGCGCCGGGCGCCGTCGAGCGAGACGCGGCCGCTATGCCCCTATCCTGCCCACGCGCAATACCGCGGGGGAGAGGCCGGGAACGCCGCAAGCTTCACCTGCACGCCGCCCAGCGAGGCCGGACCGAATACCTGAGGCCGAACGGTCACAGCTCGCTGGCCCTCGCCCTAGACTTCGGACCAGGAGCGCAGCAGGTTGTGGTAGACGCCGGTCAGTTGCACCACCGCGTCGCGGTCGGCGCCGTCCTGCGTCAGTTTCTGGATCGCGGTGTCGAGTTCGAACAACGTGCGCCGCTGTCCATCCTCGCGGATGAGGCTCTGGATCCAGAAGAACGAGGCCAGCCGTGCCCCGCGCGTCACCGGCTCGACCCGGTGGAGGCTGCTAGAGGGGTAGATCACCGCATCGCCCGCGCGCTTGGCCACGGCGTGTTCGCCATACGTGTCGCTGACGATGAGACGGCCGCCTTCGTACTCCTCGGGGTCGTTGAGGAACAGCGTGCACGAGACGTCCGAGCGCAGTTGCTCGCCATCCTCGAGCATCATCACCGCGCCATCGACGTGGAAACCGTATTCGCCGCCGCCTGCATAGCGGTTGAAGCGCGGGGGCAGGATGCGGCGGGGCAGCGCGGCGGCGAAGAACAGCGGGCAGCGCTTGAGCGCGCGCAGCACCGCCTGCCCGAGCTCGGCCTTGAGCGGCGAGGTATCGGGCAATTGCTCGTTGCGCTTCACGTGCGCACCCTGCGCGCCCACCGTCTCGCGCCCGTCGGTCCAGTCCGCACCGTCGAGGCGGCGGCGGAAGACCGCGACTTCGTCACGGGTCAGCACGTCGGGAATGTGAAGCAGCATCAGCCAGGGTCCGTGTGAAAGGTGGAAAGACGGCCGATGGCGGAAAGGCCGCAAGAGCCCTTCCGCCATCGTCTTCGGGGTATCCCGGTTCGGCTCAGAACGAAAAGTCCGCGCTGAACAGGAAGGTCTGCGGCGTGCCGCGGTTGTAGCGATAGCCGCTCTTATTGATGCCCACCACGTAGTTCTTGTCGAACAGGTTGTAGGCGTTGACGCGAAGCTTGGCGTAAGGCGTGAGTGCGTAGCTGGCGGTGGCGTCGAAGACGACGTAGCCCTTGGTCGTCTTGGGCGTGCCCGCCGCGCCGTCGGTGCCGCGGTGGAGGCCGTCGCTGTACTTGAGGCCGCCACCCAGTTCGAGCCCCATGGGCAGCAGGTATGTGGTCCAGAGCGTCGCCGCGTCGCCCGGCGTGTAGGTCAGGTTCTCGGTGCCGTCGCTGGTGACGACCGGGCCTTCGAGGACCTTGCTGTCCTGGATCGTGTAGCCCGCCGAGATCGACCAGGGCTCGGTGATGTGGCCCACCGTCGAAAGTTCGATGCCGCGCACGCGGCGCTTGCCGGTCTGCGTGGGATTGCCCGCATCGTCGAGCACCTGGCTGTTGATCTCGTTGCTGACGGTGGTCTGGTAGGCCGCCGCGTTGACTGCCAGCCGTCCATCGAACGCGTTCCACTTGGCGCCCACCTCGAAGGTATCGGCCTTCTGCGGCTTCATGTTGGGGTTCGCCGCGCTCGACGAGGAGGAACTGAGCGTGAAGTTGTCGCCGCCCGGAGGCTGCTGCGACAGCGCGTAGTTGGCGTAAAGGCTGAGGCTCTCGATCGGCTTGAAGACGGCGCCCAGCTTCCAGTTGAACAGCGTGCCCTTGTCGCTGAGGTTCGCCGTCTCGATGATCGTGCCGGTCGGGTTGTCGCCGCAGGCCACCGCGCCGCGTCCGGTGCCGCCGCAGACCGCATTGGCGAAGTAGCTCGTCTTGTAGTGGTCGACGCGGATGCCGCCGGTCACCAGCAGGGCGCCGTCGAGGAACTTGGCGGTATCGAAGGCATAGAACGACTGGGTGTCGGTCTTGCCCCGGTTCTGCGCGCCGTTCAGCCAATAGGCGTAAGTGCCAACGTCGTTCCAGTCCGGGTCGTAGAGGCTCGCGACCGCCAGCGAGCCCGAGCTGCTGTAGGCAAGTTGCACCTGCTTTTCGCCGGTGATCTCGATGCCGGTGCTGAGCGCGTGCTCGACGGGGCCGGTCGCGAAGTCCCAGCGCAGGTTGAGCTGGTCGGTGATGATGCGGTTGCTGACGTTGCGCGTGGTCGGGTTGCTGCGCGCGGTGGTGTAGGTGGAGAGATCGTCCGCGTCGGTATAGGTGATGTTGCTGTTGGTCGTCATGAACGCGGTCAGCAGGTAGTCCTGGTGCGTCTTGCCCCAGCGCGCGGTGTTGGTGAGCTTGAGGTTGTCGGCGAGGTCGTGCTCGAGGATGAAGGTCGCCATCTTGGCGGTGACATCGTCGTGGTCGAGCCGGGTGCCATAGAAGTTCGAGGGATCGACCGGATGGCCGACGAGCTGCTCCAGGCCTGACTGCGGCTCCCAGCCCGAAATGCCGACGGTGGGTACGTAGCCGTCGGGGACATTGTCCTGGTTGACGTAGAGGAAGTTGAGGTAGGCGCGGGTGGCGGTGCCGAGGCCAAAGGCGAACGAGGGCGCAACGCCCACGCGGCTGTTGTTGACGTGGTCGCGGCCGGGAACGTCGCTGTCCTGCCACACCGCGTTGAGGCGCACCGCCGCGTTGGGAATGGCGCCGAGCGGTTGGTTGACGTCCATCGTCGCGCGCTTCTGGCCGTCGGTGCCGATCATCACGCTGGCGAGCGCCGCGGCCTCGGGGCCGGCGCGCTTGGAGACCATGTTGATCGCGCCCGAGGGCGCCGTGCGGCCGTTGTCGGTGCCCGCCGGGCCCTTGGCCACTTCGACCTGCTCGGTGTTGAAGATGTCGCGCGAGATCGCGCCGAGATCGCGGATGCCATCGACGAAGATGCTGCTCGAGGTGTCGAAACCGCGCATGTAGAGCGCGTCGCCGCTGGTGGTGTTGCCGTTTTCACCGGCGTAGAAGGTGCCGACGCCCGGGCTGTTGCGCAGCGCCTCGGTCAGCGTCGTCGCGCCCTGCGCGTGGAAGGTCTCCTCCCCGATGATCTGGATGGTCTGCGGGGTGTCCTGCAGCGGCTGGGTGAACTTGGGCGAGGCCACGCGGTCGATCTTGACCCCGTCCTCATCCTCGAGCGCGGTGCTCGAGACGGTCATCCCGCCAAGGTTGGTCGACGGCGATGCGGTGGCCGCGTCCTGTGCGGACTGGGCGTGCACCGGGCTCGCGGCCATGCCGAAGGCGCCGAGCGCGAGATAGGCTGGCGACGCCGATGCGATCGACGCGCGCAAACGTGAAATGGACATCAATTTCCCCCCTGACGCGAGCAAGCAAAGATCTTGCTACAATGATGCGAATGATTCGCGATAGCGACGGGCGATAGTCACGATTCCGCTTAATTGCAAATAGTTCTTAGTTGCATTTCGAGAATATTGCAGCGCGCCCAGGAGGTTGCAGCGGCGCGCACGGCAAGAGCTTGGCCTCGCGATCGGGTTTGCGGCGCAGGCGTCGTGTCCAGACGCGTCCGAACCGCACGAACTCGGGGACCCGGCGCGGCAATTCCGGCGACGATGGCCGAACCGATGCCGCCAGTGCTCCCCGTCACGACGCCCGTCTGATCTGCGAAACCCCGTTCAACCACGCTATAAGGGGCTTCTTTGAATACCTGCGGGCATTTCTCCGCGCGCCTGCTCCGAATTGCGGCGAAAGAGTGTTTGGCGCCGCGCTCTATCCGATATGCGAAGAGCCGCGAGCGTAGTCATGACAATTCGACGCAACTTCAACAGCAAGCCGACGCGGCCGCTGACGCGCGAAGAGACACATTCGATATCTCACGCCTGCACGCGTGCATCTCGACAATTTTATCAAAAGGTTCAGGGAAAAATGAGCAATTCTTTCGGCAAGCTGCTGCTTGCGGCCACGGCGCTGACCGCGGTCCCCGGGCTGGCCTTCGCGCAGGACGGCAAATCGGACGACGGGCAGGCTGGCGGTTTCAACGAGATCGTCGTCACCTCGCAGCGCACCGAGCAACGCTTGCAGGACGTGCCGCTCAGCGTCACGGCGATCACGCCCGAGGAGATCGCGACCCGTCAGATCCTCGCGCCGACGGACGTGGCGCGCCTCGTACCCAACCTCAAGCTTGACGGCGTGACCGGTGGTTCGGCGGGGCTCAAGGCCTATATCCGTGGCGGCGGCGGCACCGACGGCGGCTACGTGATGTCGGAAGCCGAAGTCGCGCTCTACGTCAACGACGTCTACAACGCGCGCATGCAGGGCGCGCTGATGGACTTCGCCGAGATCGAGCGGATCGAGGTCCTGCGCGGCCCGCAGGGCGTGCTCTACGGCCGCAACGCCTCGGCCGGCGCCATCAACATCATCACCAAGCAACCCGCCGATGTGCTGACCGGCACCGCGCAAGTGGGCTACGGCACCTGGAACGAGCGCCGCGTCAAGGGCTACCTCTCGGTGCCGCTGAGCGAAGACGGTAAGTGGGCCGCCTCGATCAACGGCATCGCGCGCAAGCGCGACGGTGGCCGCCAGTACAACGCGACGCTCGACAAGAAGGTCGGGGCCGAGGATTTCCAGGGCGGCATGTTCGACCTTGCCTACAAGGGCAGCGACGTCACCGCGCGCCTGAACCTCTACTACATGGACCTCGATTCCGACGGCCAGTGGTCGGTCAACACCGTCACCGATGCCGACGGCAAGATCACCCCGCTCTCGGGCTCCTACCGCACCGTGCTCTCGCCGGTCGAATCCTACACCGCCGTGACCCAGAAGGGCGGATCGCTCAAGCTGACCGCGAACTATCCGGGCGGCACGCTGACCTCGATCACCGCCTATTCCGAGCTCGACGACGCCTGGCGCCAGGATTTTTCAGGCGGCGTCTACCCCTCGATGCTGGGCATGTCCGGCGATACCCCGCTCGCGCTCATGGACCGCGAGAGCATTTCGCAGCAGTGGCAGTTCAGCCAGGAAACCAACGCCACCGGCTCGCTTGCCGATGACTTCATCGACTACGTGATCGGGGTCTATTATTTCCACGAGAACGGCGATCAGGTGATCAACACCACGACCTTCTTCGTCCCCTCGGTCACCAACTTCCACGCCAAGACCGACGCCTGGGCCGGGTACGGCCAGTTCACCTTCAACCTGACCGACCAGCTCGCCTTCATAGCGGGCGGTCGCTACACGCTGGAGGACAAGGCGCTGAACGCGGACATCGACGGGGATCCCGCGATCAGCCGCGACCACTATGAGAAGTTCACGCCCAAGCTGGGCGTCAACTTCAAGCCGCTGCCCGATCTGCTGGTCTATGGTTCGTATTCGGTCGGCTTCAAGTCGGGCGGCTACAACGGCCTCGCCTCGACCGCGCAGCAGCTTGCCGCCGCCTTCAAGCCGCAGACCACCGACGCCTTCGAAGTGGGCGTCAAGACCGACCTTGGCCGCACGCTGCGCCTTGCCGTCTCGGGCTTCGTCAACAAGGTCCAGGACCGTCAGGAATCGGTCAACCTGGGCGATGGCGGCTTCCTGATCGAGAACTACGATCTCACCATCAAGGGCATTGAGGCGGAAATCGCCTGGAAGCCGGTGCGCGGCCTGCAGATCTGGGGCAACGGCGCGCTCAACGACGGCAAGTACCGCAACGTTCCGGAAGGCGCCTCGCTTACGGGTAACGTGCCGCCTTTCCTGCCCGATTACCAGGCGACGGTGGGCTTCGACTACAACTTCGATCTCGGCGATGGCACGGTCAAGTTCGGCGCGGACGGCAACTTCCGCGATGCCTACTACTCGACCGCCGACAACGCCGGCATCGGCGCTGTGGATTCGACGCAGATCTTCAACGGCTACGTCGGCTACGACATCGGCCCCTGGAACTTCCAGATCGCGGGCAAGAACCTGTTTAACCAGATCAACTGGCAGACCGGTTTCGGCTTCTCGGTCGTCAACCCGCGCTTCATGACCGATCCGCGCACGGTGCTGGGCACGATCCGCTACAGCTTCTAAGCGGGGCTTATACCAAGCAGCGATGAGTGAAGCTCAACGCTGCTTGGCGGGTAACACCAAGCGCCGCGGCACGGGGCCGATGGAACGATTGGGCTCGTGCCGCGCGCGGCAACGCGCATCGGATGGCGCTGCCACCCTTGGCGCCGACTATTGGCGCAGGTGCGCGTCGAAGAAGCCGAGCACGCGCCTTTGCACGTCCTCCTGGTGCGCGGGTTCGTGGAACCAGTGCGGTTCGCGCGGGTAGCGGACCATCTGCGCGGGCTTGTCCAGCAGGCGCAGCCCCCGGTAGAACTGGAGCGCCATGGTCGGCGGGACGCGGGTGTCCTCGGCTCCGCTGAGGATCAGCACTGGGGTCTCGACCTTGTCGAGCAGGCGCACCGAGGAAGTTGCGTCGAGATCGGCAAGGTGCGCCTGCGGCTCGCCGAAATAGCCGGTGGTGAAATCGGGCGTGTCGGTGGCGCGCGCCATGACTGCCATGTCGACCGGGGCGGCCCCCATCACGCCCGCCTTGAAGCGCTTGGTGTGGGTCACGCTCCAGGCGGTCATGAAGCCGCCGTAGCTCCACCCGCCGATGCCCAGGCGCTTGGGATCGGCGATGCCCTGCGCCTCGAGGCTGTCGAGCCCGTCGAGCATGTCCTGGTAGTCCCCGCCACCCCAGTCCTTGCCGACGGCGCGGGCGAAGTCGGTGCCCTGGCCGTCCGAGCCCCGGATATTGGGCAGCAGGACCGCATAGCCGTGCGTCGCCAACATCTGCGCCCATTCGTGCCACGAGCCCAGCCAGCCCGACCACCAGGCCCATTCCGGCCCGCCATGGATCTGCACGATGGTGGGCAGCCTCCGGGACTTGTCGTAGCCCGGAGGGGTTACCAGCACGCCGTAGATCGTGCGGGCATCGACACTGCTCTTCCAGGATATCTCCTCGACTTTGCCGAGCGACCACCTGGCGACCTCGGGATTGATCTGGGTGATCGGCCGGGACGTGCCCTTGCGCACCGTCCAGACGTCGGCCGGCCGGTCCGGGCTGGAAAGCGAGACCGCCATGAGCTGATCGCGCGGCCCCACTTCGAGGTCGCTCGCTTCCCCGTCGAGGTCGGCGAGCGTGGTGACCGTGCCGTCGAGGGCCAGGCGCACGATGTGCGAACGCGTCTTCTCGAAGGTCGTCGCCAGGATCGCCTTGCCGTCGCGGGTCCAGGTCATGTGCGTGAACAGCCCGGCGTAATCGTCGGCCAGCGCGTGGGTCTCGCCGCTCGCCAGGTCATGGACGCGCACGCCAAGCCCGATGAAGCCGGGTGTGCGCAGGATGCCCGAGAGGATCTTGGTGCCATCGGGCGAGAAGTGGATCTCGCCTTCGCTGTGCGCGATCAGGGTCTTGCCCAGGGCGCCGGTCGCCGGATCGAGCAAGGCGACGTTGCCGAAATAGAAGTAGGTGTTGATGTCCGTCTTGTCGGTGGTGCGCACGGCGATGCGCGTGCCATCGGGCGACCAGGCGAGCTGCGAGATGGTCACGCCCTCGGGCGAGACGCGGCGGGCACGGCCAGTCGCCAGGTCGAGTAGCCAGAGCCGCGTGAAATGCCCGGTCGCATCCATGACCTGTTCGTCGCGTCCGGCTTCCTTGTCGGCCTTTTCCGCCGCGCTTGGCGGATCGGTGGCGAGGAAGGCGATCGTCTTTCCATCGGGAGAGAAGGCAAAGTCGCTCACGCTGCCGGCAAAGGCCGTAAGCGGAACGGCTTCGCCCCCATCGCTCGGCATCATCCAGATCTGTAGCGTTGCCTTGCCGGCACCGACTTCGGCGCGCGTGCCGGGAACATCGGTGGTAAAGGCGAAGCGGAGGTCCGCCGTGCCGGTAAGTGGGTTCGCCCGGTCCGACAGGAACGCCACATGCGCGCCGTCGGGCGCGAAGCGCGGGGTGTTGTTGATCCCCGCGCTCGTGGCAAGTCGGCGCGGCGGGGCGCTGCCGTCGGCGGGTACCTGCCAGATCGTCTGCAGCGGCGCGTTGAACGTCGCCATCTGGCGGGTGACCGTATAGAGGATGCGCGTGCCGTCGGGCGACATGGCAATGTCGCGCATGTCGTCGAGGCGCATGATGTCCTCGGGAGCGATCGCCCCGCCCTTTGCCGCGGAAATGGCGGTATCTGCCGCCAGCACCGGGCATGGCGCCAGCGCGCTTCCCAGCACGGCCAGGAGAGGGAGGGCGGAGCGGATCGCGGTCTTCATATCATGTCCCTGTTGGCGATGGGTCTCAGAGCCCGAAGTCGAGGCGCAGGCCGATCGTGCGCGGGCGCGTGACCGAGTAGGCCGGCGCCGTCATCGAGGTGAAGGGCGCGTTGAGCACCCCGCGCTCGTTGAACACGTTGTTGGCAAAGACCATCGCCTTGACGTGATCGCCCAGCGTGAGCGAGGCACGCAGGTCGAACAGGTTGTAGTCGCCGCGCGTCGCCGTGCTGCCGAAGGCGACTGGCGCCGAGGAGAGGTAGCGGTGCGCCACTTCGAACGTGGGCGCCATCGCGCTGCCCGGAATCGTCAGGCGCAGGTTGTTGGCGACCGACCACTTCGACGAGCCGGGAAGGGTGGTCCCGGAGGCATAGCCGCCGCCCGCGGCGAAGCTGTCGGGCAGCAAGGCGGTGAGCTTCGCGTCCTGGTAGGTCACGTTGCTCGAGAAGCTGATCGCCTTGCTGAGGTTCACCGTGCCCGAGAACTCGACACCCGCGACGTTCGCGCCGCCCGCGTTGACGACATAGGAATAGTACGTCGGGGCCGGGCCGAAGAGGCGCGCCTGGATGTTCTTCCAGTCAAGGTTGAAGACGCTCGTCTCGATGTAGATGCGGTCCTCGAGCGCGCTGAACTTGACGCCCATCTCGTAGTTGTCGACCTCGTCGCTGCCGTAGGTCTGCGGCAGCGAATCGAGGAACCCGGCGTTGGGGTTGATGCCCCCCACGCGGTAGCCCTTCGAATACGTGGCGTACCACATGAAGTCGTCGCTGGGGTGCAGCGCCAGCGTCACCTTGGGGGTGAAGCCGTCCTCCGAGTTCGAGACCGTTGCCGAGCTGCCCGTGGTGCTGCCGCTGATCGCGCCCGGTTCGTTGATCACCGTGCCCGAATACTTGTTGGAATAGTAGCGTCCGCCCAGGGTCAGTTCCACGCCGTTGACCGGCGTGAGGGTCACTTCGCCGAACAGCCCGAAGTCCTCGTTCACCGAGTTCGAACGGTAGCCGTAGACGACGTCGGCCGGTGCCAGCGTCGAGCCGTAGATGTCCTCGGCCCCCGGCGCGATGATCTGGTCGTAGCTTGCCTTCTTCGCGTGAAGGTAGCTGGTGCCGATGAGCCAGGTGACCGGCCCTTCGTCCTTCGAGGCCAGGCGCGCCTCGACCTGCTTCAGGTTGGAATCGGCCGTGCCCAGCGAATAAGGCGCGTCCTCGCCCTCGTAGACGCCGTTGAGGTAGCCATACGTGGGGTAGGACAGGACCGTGGTGTTGGTCTTCTTGTCGATCGAGCCGAAGGCGGTGAAGTCGGCGAAGCCCAGGTCCTGCTCGAGCTTGAGGCTGTTGAGGAAGAAGCTTGTTTCCTGTGGCTCGTTGCGGGCGATGCCGCTGCGGGTAAGCGCGTCGAGCGAGGTGATGTAGGTCTGGTCGTCGAGGCGCGTGTCCTGGTAGGCCGTCATCCAGGTGACCTTGGTGTCGACCGAGGGGGTCAGCACGATCGAGCCGCGCAGCCCGCGCGTGCGGAAGTTGTTGCTGCCCTCGTCGCCCGTCGCCAGGTTGTCGATGTAGCCGGCATCGTAGCGTTGCAGCGCCATGCCGCGCACCGCCAGAACGTCCTGGATGATCGGCACGTTGACCATCGCCTTGGCGGCGTAGTTGGCCTCCTGCGCGTTGTCGGTATAGCCGATCAGCGCTTCGCCTGCGGCATCGAACGCGCTCGTGTCGGCGGTCTTGACCACGTAGTTCACCGCGCCGCCCAGCGACGAGGAACCGAACAGCGTGCCCTGGGGCCCGCGCAGCACCTCGACGCGGTCGAGATCGAAGGTGTCGACGTCGGGAATGCCGATCGGCCAGCCCGGCTCCACCAGCGGGATCTCGTTCATGTAGTAGCCGGTCGTCGTCTGGCCCTGCTCGTGGTAGGTGGTGGCCGCGATGCCACGGATGACGACTTCGGAGATGCCGGGCTGGTAGTCGTTGAAAGTGACGCCGGGCAGGCGCGTGATGTAGTCGGACAGGCTATTGGCATTCGCCGCGGCCAGGTCCTCGCCGGTCACCGCGCTGATCGGCAGGGCCACGTCGCGCAGCGTCTCGTCGCGCTTGGTCGCGGTCACGACGATCTCGCCGGGCTTGGTCGCGCCCGTATCGGCCGCGTCCCGCGCGAAGGACGGCATCGCGAGCACCATCGCGCCCAGCGCTGCACTGCAAAATACCCCGTTCCGGATAAGACTGTTTTTCATCACGCAAAGCCCCCTTTGGTTCACTCGAAATATCCGACACGTCCGGATCGGACACGCCCCTCATGGATCGGGCCGTCTGTGGTGCAGCCCCGTCGGCGTATAGATTTGAACTGCCTTGGTTCCTCAAAAACATCCAGATTATGGAAAAGCAGGGGGCCAACTGGCGGCGGCCCCTGCCAGCCGCCGTCGGGGTCAGGCGCCCACGCACCGGAAACCGCGCGAGACAGCGGCTTCGCGCGGGTGGAATAGGCCTTGGCACCTTCGCATTTGCAGAATTGGGCCTTGGGGCCGCCGCTCAGGCAATTAGTCTGGCCCCATCGATGCGCAAGGTTTGCAGCGCGAAGAGGGGCCATGAGAGGGCAAGATGAAGTTTGATCGCAGAACTGTTCTGGCCGGTAGCGGGCTATGGCTTCTGGCCGGACGGGCACTGGCCGCGGAGCGTCGGCTCGACACCGTTCTCATCAACGCGAATGTCTGGACCGGTGACCCCCGCCTGCCCCGCACCGACGCGGTCGGCCTGGCGGGCAATCGCATCATGGCGCTCGGGCGCGAGGCTGTCGATGCGGCGCGCGGGCCCGCGACCCGCGTCATCGACCTGCAGGGGGCCTTCGTCTGCCCCGGCTTCATGGACAACCACACGCATTTCATGATCGGCTCGAGCACGCTTGGCCAGCCCGACCTGCTCGGCGCGGTCAGCCGCTCCGATTTCGCCGACCGGCTCGGCAGGGCCGCCAAGGCGCGTCCGGGCAAGTGGATCCTGGGCGGAAGCTGGGACGAGCAGCGACTGGGCGGTGAACTGCCGACGCGCGACTGGATCGACGCGGCGACGGGCGATACCCCCGTTGCGGTGCCGCGCACCGACTTGCACATGTACCTGCTCAACAGCGCCGCGCTGAAAGCCGCCGGGATCACCCGCGACACGCCCGATATCGCAGGCGGCGTGATCGGGCGCGATGCCAGGGGTGAGCCCACCGGCATCCTCAAGGACAACGCCAAGACGCTCGTCGAACGCGTCATCCCGACGCCCAGTGACGCCGAACGCGAAGCGACCATGCGCGCCGGGATCGCGCACGGGCTCGCGCGCGGGTTCACCCAGGTCCACTGCCCCGAGCCCTTCGACTGGGTGACCTACGACACCGCCCGGCGCCTGCGCCTCAAGGGCGAGACCGACATGCGCTTCTACTGCATGGTCCCGGCGCGCGACTGGGAGAAGATGGCCGCCATCGTCAAGGCCGAAGGGCGCGGCGACGACTGGGTGCGCTGGGGGGCGGTGAAGGCGCTGGCGGACGGTTCGCTGGGATCGCGCACCGCGCTCTTCCACGAACACTACACCGATGCGCCCGAGCAGGTCGGCATGCGTGTCACGGGCCTTGCCGACCTTGCCGAACAGATCGACGGAGCCGATGCGGCGGGGCTGCAACTGGCAATCCACGCCATTGGCGATCGCAGCAACGACGACGTGCTCGACATCATCGCCAACGTCACCGCGCGGCGTCCGGGGCGCGACCGGCGCATGCGCATCGAGCACGCCCAGCACCTGACCTCGTTCGCGGTGCCGCGTTTCGCCGAACTGGGCGTCATCGCCTCGTGCCAGCCCTACCACGCGATCGACGACGGGCGCTGGGCGGTCAAGCGCATCGGCGAGGAGCGGCTCGAAGGGACCTACGCATTGCATTCGCTGATCGCCGCCGGCGCGACGGTCACCTTCGGGTCCGACTGGCCGGTCGCCCCCTTCGACGCAATCACCGGCATCCAGGCTGCCGTGACGCGCGAGACGATCGACGGAAAGAACCCCGACGGTTGGCTCCCCGAGCAGAAGATCAAGGCCGAGCAGGCGCTGCGCTGCTATACCCGCAACAACGCCTTCGCCGGATTCCAGGAAGACCGCCTGGGTCTAGTGGCACCGGGCTACATCGCCGACCTTACCGTCCTCGACGGCGATCCGACACGCGTGCCCGAGCATGCGATCAAGGCGATCAAGCCGCTGCGAACGATCGTGAACGGCACCACCCGCTGGCAAGCCGCCTAAGGGTAAAATCGGGCGCCGGTCCGATGGGCTCGAGCCCGCCGCAGGAGCGGGAGGTATAACCTTCCCGCCTGGCGCATCGAACTTGTCCTGCTTGTCGAGCGGGATGATCAACGCCCGACCGGCCCGCATGTCGTGTTCCAGGGTGCCGCCGCGCCGTCCTCGCTTTCAGCGAGAACGAGCCGGTGCCGGCGCACGATCTTGAGCTCACCGGCCTGGATAGCGGGATGCCGGGCCTTGAGACGGATCGAAGTGATCGGCCCGATCGACCGGCCCCGCGCACCTGGCGCGGGGCCGGAACGATCCGCAGCATCTGCCCGCGAGGCTCCTTTTGGTTGGTTGCGCCGCCACAGGTCATGGCGGCGCCCGCAATCTGCAATGAACTGGTATATAACGCCAATATTGCCAATGCGTCTCAATAGCGCTACCAGCCCCAATTATTGAGATTGAGTCGCAAATAGGGGTGCATATGATTTCCGCTCGTTCGATCGTTCTATGCGGCGTGGCCGCCTGTGCCGTGATGGCGCCGGGTGCCCATGCCCAGGATACGCGTGCCGAAACCCAGACCGAGGCCGGGCATGGAGAGGAGATCGTCGTGACAGGCGCGATTTCCGGTACCAAGACCGAAACGCCCCTGATCGAAGTCCCGCAGCCGCTCACCGTCGTACCGGCCGAGCAATACCTCTCGCAGGGTGCGATCAGCATCAGCGACACCGTGAAGTATGCCGCCGGCGTCCTCGCAAATGCCTATGGACGTGATACGCGCGTTGACGGTTTTCGCGTGCGCGGCATCAACGCGCTCCAGTTCCGCGACGGCATGCGCGATATCTTCTCGTACTACGCGAGCATCACGTCGGACCCCTACAACTTCGAGCGGGTCGAGATCGTGCGCGGGCCAGCCTCGGTGCTGTTCGGCCAGGGCTCGATCGGCGGTATCGTCAACCTCGTCTCCAAGACGCCGGATTTCGAGACGCGCGGCGAAGTCAACCTCGTCTACGGCAGCTACGAGCGCAAGGAGGCGATGGCCGACGTCAACGTCGCGCTCGCCGACAATCTGGCGATCCGCACCGTCGCGCGTGTCCGGGATGCCGACACTTACGTCGATCACGTGCCCGATGACCGTGTGCTCTTCGCGCCCTCGCTGCGCTGGCAGCCCACGCCGGACACGAACGTCGTCCTGACCGGGGTCTACCAGGAGGACGATACCGGCTCGACCTCGCAGTTCCTGCCGATCGTCGGCACGTTCCGTCCCAATCCGGGCAATCCGGACGGGCGGCTCGATCCCTACACGTTTGTGGGCAAGGCGGGCTGGGACCGCTATGCGGGGCGCTCGCTGCAAGGGGGCGCCGCCGTCAGCCACGATTTCTCGGACACGGTCCGGATCAGCCTCAAGGCGCGCTACATCGACAGCGACCTCGAGTACAACACGCACTACGCCGACAGCTACTCCAACCCGACCGATCCCTATTCGGTCTACGGCAGCGACGGGCGGACGATCGGGCTGACGGCCGATGCCAGCGATGCCCGGATGAACGTCTTCTCCACCGACAACAACGTCCGCTTCAGCTTCAACACCGGCGCCAACTTCGAGCACACGCTGCTGGTCGGCATCGACTACAGCTGGAACAAGGTGGGCAAGCGCTACGCCGGCGGTACGGAGATCGTGGATCTCTACGACATCGACTACGCATCGCTCCAGACTTACGACCCCACCGGCCCGTTCACCAGCGAGTCGCAAAAGCAGCTTGGCATCTACGTGCAGGACCAGATCCGCGCGTTCGATCGCGTGTCGCTGGTGCTGGGCGGTCGCCGGGACCGGGTGACGTCCTCGTCGGGCGCCAAGGACAACGCCACAACCTTCCGTGCAGGCATCATCGGCGAGCTGGGGGCCGGTTTCTCGCCGTTCTTCAGCTATACCGAGAGCTTCCTGCCGCAGGCCGGTTCGATCCAGAACGCCGACGGCACTTACGGCTCGCCCTACAAGCCGCTGACCGGAACCCAGTTCGAAGCGGGCATCAAGTGGCAGCCGCAGCCCGAAACGCTCGTCACCGTTACCGCCTTCAAGATCAAGGAAGAGAACCGCGTGCTCTACCTTGCGGGCAATGCGACGACCCAGTCGGGCGTGCTGAACACCAAGGGCATCGAGGTCGAGGCGAGCCACACGCTTCCGGGCGATTTCCAGTTGCTGCTCAACTATGGCTACAACAAGCTGAAGTCGGAAACCGACACCAATCTCGACTACATGCCGCGCCATGTCGCCTCGGCCTGGACGACGAAGACCTTCGGCGTCGCGGACGACGCGCACCTGCGCCTGGGTGCGGGCGTGACGTATAACGGGAAGAGCCGCTCGACCAGCGCGATCTGGTCGATCGTCACGCCATCGCGCACCAACGTCGATGCCCTGGCGGAAGTGACCTGGGAGAACTGGCGCTTCGCGGTCAACGCGACGAACCTGTTCAACGAAATCCAGTACGCCTCCTGCCTCGCGCGCGGCGACTGCTTCGTGGCGGCCCCGCGCAACGTGATGGCCTCGATCGGCTATCGCTTCTGATCCGGGCGCGGCACAGTGCGCCAAGGCTGCACACTGTGCCGCGACGCCCTCCAACGTGAACCACGCATCTTTGAGGTCATCTCGTCACGTGCCATGTGTCTCGCCTGCGCAGGCGCGAACCTTTGCAGGAGAGGGCAGGGGGCGTGGCAGGGCCCGGAGCTTTCAAGCAAAAGGCGTGGCGAATTCCAGGCGAATGCCGCCGGGAATGAAGACGAGGAAATGGCGCGTGGAGACTCCCGGCCCGATGGGGCCCGGCGGCGAATCGATGACCACCCCCGGGTGCGCCGTCACTGCGGCCCAGGCGGCCTCCAGCGCCGCATCGTCGGCGACCGCAAGCGAGAGATGATGCAGGCCGATGTTGATGCGCCGGTCGAAGGCGCGGGCCGTTTGGGGGTCCTCGGCACGCCACAAGGTCAGCAGGATCGCTCCGTCCGATACGAAGATCGAGGGATAATCGGGTACACCGCCCACTTCGGCGAAGCCCAGCGTGCCGCAGAAGAAGGCGCGCGCCTGCTCGAGGTCGGGGACGGTGAGGCCGACATGATGGACGCCCTGGGTGAACGTGCGGGTCATGATGGTGCTCCTTCCAATTGGGTGATCCGGACCCGCAGCGCGGCGATCTCGTCGAGCAGGGGTTGCGATGCACGGCGCACCTGAGCCTCGGTGAAGCGCGGCGTGATGTGCTGCGGGCAGTTCCAGTCGAATCCGACGACGTCGATCAGTAGGGCTCGCTCGGGCTCGGCGGGATAGTCGGCGGGCATCAGTGCCGCGATGGCCGCCGGGTCGTCCGTGAGCCGGGCGTGACCGATGATCTTGAGGCGGCGGCGGCTGGGATAGTCCATCAGCAAGAGGGCGACCCGCTCGTCCGCTGCAAGGTGGGCTGCGGAGAGATATTGCCGGTTGCCGCGATAGTCCGCAAATCCGATGCGATTGCCCTCGAGGTGCCGGAGGAACCCTGCCGGGCCGCCGCGATGCTGCACATAGGGCCAGCCGTCCTCCGAGACGCTTGCCATGTAGAAGCTGTCGCGCGCGACGATGAAGTCCACTTCGCGCGGCGTCAGAACGTCGACCGGCCCCGCGTCCGCTTCCATGCGCGCGTAGGAGGCCCGCGAACCCGCCGCCGCCTGCAAGGCGCGGGCGCCGGGTCCGAACAGGGTATGGAGAAATGTCTGGGCCATGCCTGGAGAGATAGTACGTTGCCCGCTATGGGATAATCAGCAATTATCGACGTTCACTATTTCAATTCGAGGAATAATGGACCGCTTCGAAAGTCTTTCCGTCTTCGTCGCCGTGGCCGAGCAACGTGGTTTCGCCGCCGCGGCACGGGCGCTGAATCTCTCTGCGCCCGCCGTCACCCGCGCGGTGGCGGCGCTCGAGCGGCATCTGGGCGTGACCTTGTTGCATCGCTCGACACGGGCCGTGTCGCTGACCGACGAGGGGGCGGCCCTGCTCGACCGCGCGCGGCGACTGCTTGCGGACCTGCGCGAGGCGGAGCAGGTCGCGATGGGCGGCCGATCCGTACCGCGCGGGCAGCTTTACGTGACGGCGCCGGTGGTGTTCGGCCGCCTGCATGTGCTGCCGGTCATCAATGCGCTCCTCGCCCGCCACGCGGGCCTGAACGTGCGGATGATGCTGCTCGATCGCAATGTCCGCATCATCGAGGAGGGTATCGACGTGGCGGTGCGGATCGGGGCGCTGGCGGACAGTTCCCTGCGCGCGGTGACGATCGGCTCCGTTCGGCAGACGATCGTGGCTAGCCCGGCCTACCTGGCCGAACATGGCGTGCCCGACGATCCCGCCGAACTTGCCAGCCACCATTGCATCGTGGGCAGCGCGGTGCGCGCCGGTCCCAAATGGTCGTTCGGTGCACGCGGCGACCGGACCGTGGAAGTGCCCTCCCGCCTGACGGTGAACAGCATTGACGCGGCCATCGCTGCCGCCAGGGACGGCGTGGGGCTCGCCAATGTGCTGAGCTATCAGTCGGCCGCGCATATTGCGCAGGGGCACCTGGTGGAAGTGCTGAGAGACCATGCCCCGGATCCCATGCCGGTAAGCCTGCTCTACGATCCCGGCCGGGCGGCCATGCCCGCCATCCGGGTATTCCTTGAGGCTATGCGGGACCACGCGAAGCAGGGGGCGTGGTCCTGATCAAGCGCCTTGGGAAGGTGCCCGCGATCGAGACGACCATACCCAGGGGAGCACGTATGCCGACTTGCGTTGAGCTTGAATCATCGCGGGTTGGTCAAGCCCTGCAGCACCTGAGCGTTCCAAGCGGCTGATGCGCCAACATCCCTGCGGCCTGGTATAAGGTCTGCATACCTTACTCAGCTTGCAGGTGGCTTCGTACGCGCCAAAACAGCGGGAGCATCGGATGGGAAATAGCGCATTGGAGAATTCTTCAAGTAATAAGTATAATTCAGATTGCGCGCATTGAATGCTATAATCTGCCCGATTCTAATTTGTCTCCCCGATATTCTTATAGGCGCATTATTTGCGTCCAGATATCTGGAAGGGGCGAATTAGTTCGTCCAGAAAGTCCAGCGATGGAGGCCGCCGTGCCCGCACTCGAGACCGATACGGTAGTGCTGGAAGCCGAAGCAAATGCAGCGGTCATCGCGCACTTCAACATGGTGCAGGCGGTGATCGCGCGGCTGAACGGGAACAGCTCGTCATGCAAGACCTGGGCGATCGCCGTGGTGGGTGCCCTGATCGGCCTTGCGGGGTCGGCCAAGGCGCCCGCGATCGCGTTATTCGCCTTGGCGCCAGCGCTGATCCTGAGCGGGATCGACGCGTATTATCTCGCTCTCGAAAGGGCCTTTCGCCACCTTTTCAACGCCAAGGCAGTCCGCTTGCGGGAAGGTAGCTATCGTCGCGCGGACCTGTTCGACCTGAAACCGGCCAGCGTTGCGGGCAAACCGTTTTGGGAGGCGGTGGCCTCCCCATCGGTCGCCTCGGTCTACGGTCTCCTGCTTGTCGCGAGTGTCCTCGCCTACGTCGGATTACGCATGACCGTGTGCTCGTGACACCATGACGGACGCATCTGCCGCCCAAAAATAGGGAAATGCAGCCAGAGAAACGAGGGGAAGTTGATTGGCGTCACATCCGCTTGAGCCGCAGCACGGCCCCTCGGCGCTCTGGGACGATGTGCTCTGGGAACCGCTGCTCGCCTCGCTCGATCGCGGCCAGGTTGTGCCGATCATCGGGCCGGAACTCTCGGTGGTCGAGATCGATGGCAACACGCAATCGGTCCGCACGTATGTAGCCTGCCGCCTGGCCGAGCAACTCGGGCTTGATCTGGCCGCCTTGCCACATGCCGAACTGAGCGACGTGATCGGTCTTGCCATGCGGCACAAGGTTCGCCCCATGGATGTATATCCGCGAATTCACGCGATATTGCGAGATGCCGCCATCAAGCCGGGCCCTACCCTGAAACGTCTTGCGGCCATCAGAAGCTTCGGGCTCTATGTCAGCTTGTCGTTCGACACGCTGCTGGAGCAGGCCCTGGCTGACGAGCGCGGCACGACGACCGGCCCCAGCGGTTATAACTCGTACCATCCCAGGCGCATGCCGGATTGCGACCTGGTGAGCAGCGTGGCCGACGGGCCGCCGCTGGTCTATTATCTGTTCGGTCGCTGCAGCGTGCTACCCGAATATGCGGTGAGCGACAGCGATCTGCTGGAATATCTTTTCGGCATGCAGTCCGCGGCCGCCCCTCGCAATCTCCTCGACGTGCTCAAAGGCAAAAGCCTGCTCTTTCTGGGTGGTGCGTTTCCGGACTGGCTAATCCGCATCGTGCTGCGCCTGACCCGTCAAAAGCCGCTTTCCTCGCCCCGCGAGCTTGATGGCGCGGTTGAAATCCTCGCCGACAGCCTGTCCTACCAGGATCCCAAGCTTGTTGGCTTTCTAAGCGATTTCAGCGTCGAAACGCGTGTCTTTCATGCAGGTGCGGACGACTTCGTCGACCAGCTCTGGACCCGTTGGTCCGAGCGAAGCGGCATAGTCCCACCGATCGCGCAACCGAAGGCAGAGGACGCTTTCGTGTTTCTCAGTTACGCGCGGGAGGATTCCGACGCGGCCGCTGCAATCAGCCGCGCGCTCAGGGCGGCCGGCGTGTCCTGCTGGATGGACACCGAACGCATGGAGGGCGGCCAGAACTTCCGATCGGAGATCGTGGGCCGCATCGCGCGATGCGAACTTTTCCTGCCGCTGATCTCGCGCAACACCGAGGTGCGATTGCGAGACACCTATTTCCGGCGTGAGTGGCGCCATGCCGAGGATCGACGCCAGGGAACCTCCGATAGCGTCATCTTCACGGTCCCGATCATAGTCGATGACCTCGATCCCGGCGCGCTGCGGGAAATTCCCGAGCACTGGAAACGTGACCTGAATATGTGCCGCGCGCCTTGCGGAGTCCTGGATCCGCGCGGTCTGCGCCATATCCAGCAGCTCATGAGCCGCGGATCATGAGCGATCCGTTATCGACACCGATCGATCCCGAGCATCCCTGGCCCGGGCTTGTTGCCTTCGACGAGCCGTCACAAGACCTGTTCTTCGGTCGGGACGATCCCGCCGAAGAGCTGATGCGGTTCGTGCAAAGGGACATCGTCACGCTGCTTTTCGGCCGGTCCGGGCTGGGCAAGACCTCACTGCTTCAAGCCGGGCTCTTCCCCCGCTTGCGGCAGAGCGGCTTTCTGCCCGTGCCGATCCGTCTCGACCACGGTGCGGATGCACCGCCGCTGGTAGACCAGGCCTCTGCGCGCCTTTACGAGGCCATTGACGCGCAAGGCCTTGCCCGGCCCGATCCACGTCAGAAGGAAGACCTCTGGAGCTACCTGCATCGTTGCGATCTGCAGCTGGGAAGTGACGGGAATAGTGTTCCCGTGCTCGTCTTCGACCAGTTCGAGGAATTGTTTTCGCTCGGCTTCACCAATCCGCAGCGCCAGCCTCACTGCGCCGAGTTCGTGGAGCTGCTGGCCGACCTGATCGAGGATCGTCTCCCGGCATGGCTGCGCGACAGCTGCGAAAGCGATCCGGCGCGATTCGCCGAGCTTCGCCTCGACGGCGCGCGGTATCGCATCATCGTCAGCCTGCGCGAAGATTATCTTCCCGCGCTTGAGGTTCTGACCGCACGTTCGCCAAGCTTCGGGCAAAACCGTCTGCGGTTGCTCGCGATGACATGGCGCGAGGGAATGGCTGCGGTGGTTGGGCCCGGCCGCGCGCTGCTCGAAGACGATGTGGCCGAAAAGATCGTCGACGAGCTGTCGGGCGCGGACACCAAGGCGCGCCGGGCGACGGCGGAGATCGACCCGGCGATCCTCAGTCTTTTCTGCCGCGAGCTGAACGAGCGGCGACTGCAAGCCGGAGCGGACAAGATCGACGAGACGGCGTTCACGACCGCTGCCGATGAGATACTGAACGAATTTTACGAACGCTCGATGGACGGAATCGCGCGGTCGGTTCGCCGTTTCGTCGAGGATGATCTGGTCGTCGAGCCGGGCGTGCGCGTCGATATGCCAATTGATCGTGCCCGCAAGCTTGTCGATCCCGCCGATGTCCGGGACATCGAGGAACTCGTGCGCAGGCGCATCCTGAAGCTGGAAGAGCGCCAGTCGACCGTCAGGGTCGAGCTTGTCCACGATGTGCTTCTCGAACCGCTGCGGATCAGCCGGGATGCCCGGATCCAGCAAGAACTCGTGGACGCGGCGCTTGCGGACATGGCCGAGCGGCGCCGGACCAAAGCGCGCCGGATACGGCGGCGGATCATGGTCGCGTCCGGTGCAATCGCGGCTCTCGTGGCCCTCGTCGCGATCGTCAAGGTTCAGAAGGATAGCGAAGTACGCACCGCCGCCGACAAGGCGATTTTCGGCTGCGCCTATTCCCTCCTTGCCTCAACGGACCCGGTGGCAATAGCGGACAAGCTTCCGACGCCCGGGCCAAATGGGATCAAGGGCCTGGCGCCCCACCTGACGGATCGGCGCAGATGCGGAACCAGCTTGCCCAAGCTGTTACAACGCGCCGACAAGAATGCGGCGGAAGCGATCAGTTGGGCCACATCACTTTCGTCGCTGCCGTCGGGCGAGGGCGTCAAGGAACGCGTGGCGAGGATCGATGCGGTCGTTGACGCTTATGCGATCGCCGATCGCGACGATCTGAGGCTCGAGCTTGCCTCGGCCAGGCTTTTCGAGGCGCAGGCCCTGCTGGGCGCTGGTCACGACCTGAAAGCGGCGGCGGCGACGCAAAGCGCAATCGATGCGCTGAAAACGGACACCAATTCTGCGACGAATGGCGCCACAGCGAACCCTTCGCAGCTTGCCGATCTTTATAGCCGCGTCGGCGAAATCGAACTGATCGCCGACCGTCCGGCGCACGCGCTTGCACCGCTCAGGACGGCGCTGGACCTGCGCCGGAAGGCCGCGCCGAAGGATGGCCTCGGGTCTGGCCAGGTTTCGAGCGAAGCGCGTCAGCGCCTCGCCCAAGGCTACGCGGATCTCGGGCGCGCCTATCTCAAGATGATACCGCATCGACCCGCCGAGCGGGCCGCACTGCTCAAGCAGAGCGAGGACATGTATGCCTTGTGTTGGCCCAATTCCGAAGGGGCCGCGGCCGGCCTGGATAAAACGGACGAGCTTTGGGTCGCGCTTGCCCAGCGTTGCCTTTCCGATCAGGCCAAGTCGCTGCGCGGCATCGATGATGATGCTTCGGACCGTGTGTTTCGAAGAATTTTAGGCAACTACGAACCCGATCTGGCCCGCACGCCCGAAAATGAGCGCGCTGCCTTCTACGACGTGCTTCGCGCCGTGGCCGAAAATCGCGAAGAGGTGTTCTTCACGAGTCCTCGAAACAAATCGGCGGGTACTCGCGCGCTAACCTTCCGCCGCTGGCTTGTCCTTGCTCAACGAGACGTCTTCGCCATGAGTGCGACCGCGGAACACCGCGACGCTCTCGTCCAGGCTTTGATCGCCGAAACCCGTCTGTATCTTGCGCTTGGCCGCCAGCAGCGGGGGATGGCGGAGATCTATGCCGCGCACACGCTCGACAGCCGTAATCCCGACATCAAGCGTCTGCGCGGCATAGGCTCGATCCTCGGTGGAAACGCTTGCCTCGCAAAGACAATGTTCAATGAAGCCGCCTATCTGGAAGGAGAGGGGCGTACAGTCGAACGGCTGCGACACGATGCCGAACTCCTGATACGCGCCGGGCAGGCCCGCGCGCGAGGGATAGAGCCGCTGCTCTCCAGGATTGCGCCGCGCGATCCGGGGTTCGGAATCCCGGCAAGATGCGACACCAACGCGGGTGAGGTTTGAGCCTGATCCTGGCTGTTGCGAACGTTTGGCCGCGCACTCCCGGCCAGGAGCAGGTCCTCTCCTTGAGGTCGGACTTGCGCGGGCGGTAATGGGGCGCGGGCCTCCCGGCACAGGACGCAGCGGCCCAGTCCCGGTCGCGAGAGACGGGCATTCCGGAGCTGGGAATCGGACCAAGGGTACCCGGATCGCTCGGGTACGAGCACGCGCCATGGCTGCGATGGCAGGTGGCGGGTCAGCGTTCGCGAGAAACCGATGTGTGAGCCTGGTCGATCGCCGCGCGGGTGCGGGGACGTAAAACGCCGCTTCTACGCCTGCGCGTTAGCACGATTTAGCGTGTGATCCCGCTTCCTTGTAACAAGAGTGGGCGAAGAACCGATACTCGTTGGTTCGAAAAGCACAGCTTTCGCGATCCTTGCGCAATCTGTTGGGCATCCGATTGGTTCGACCCTGCCTCGTTACCCGTTGGCCCCCAAATTCTCTATTTCGAGGGGAGCTCATCGGGAGTGTATGGCCCTAATTCCTTAACCTGACACCTGTCCAATATTTGACGGGGAAGTCGCCATTTTTACCTCTCTCCGCGGCTTCTTGGAGGCGCAAGAAGACCTGTGCGTGTCTTCGTGGAGGAGTGCTCACCTTG
The DNA here is from genome assembly GCF_018491765.1 of Novosphingobium profundi. Classification (GTDB taxonomy): domain Bacteria; phylum Pseudomonadota; class Alphaproteobacteria; order Sphingomonadales; family Sphingomonadaceae; genus Novosphingobium; species Novosphingobium profundi. The sequence goes on from NZ_JABWCU010000010.1 coordinate 196,803, forward strand.
TCCGAATTGTTGCGATAGCGAAAATCCAGAAAGGTTCTTTTTCGCGTTTTGATCGACGCCTGCACGACGCCGTTTTGGTGTGTTCGTACGTTTTTCGGCGAATGTTGCATTCGTGCAACATGAATCGTTCGCAATTGAAATATGGGCGAAATTTTCCTCGAAACCGGTGCAAAATGCCCGCAAAGGAACGCCATTGGCGCTCCAGGGTGAGCGCTAACGTGTGTGACTTAGATCACACAGCAGCCCGGTCCGGTCACGTCTCGGGCGCACCAAATGGACAAGGAACCACATTTTGAAAGCTCTTCACCTGAAGGCTGCATTGTGCACTGCAACAAGCCTGTCGGCCTTTGCAATGCTGTGCGGCACGGCCAGCGCCCAGGATGCCAACGCCCCGACCGCCGCAGACACCAAGGGCGGCGACGATGTCATCATCGTGACCGGTTCGATCACGCGCAATCCGGCTGCCGCCACGGCCTCGCCGGTGGTCTCGATCACTTCGGACGACCTCGAGAAGCGCGGCATCAAGACCGTCGCCGACACGTTGCAGACGTTGACCGCCAACAACGCCGGCACCATCCCGGCAAGCTGGTCGGGCAATGGCTTCACCACGGGTGCGACCGCCCCTTCGCTGCGCGGTTTCAACAACGCCTACACGCTGACGCTGTTCGACGGCATGCGCACCGCCTACTACCCGCTTGCCGACGATGGCCAGCGCAACATCGTCGACATCAACTCGATGCCCGGCTCGATCGTGTCGCGCGTCGACACGCTGCTTGACGGCGCGTCGGCGACGTACGGTTCGGACGCGATCGCCGGCGTGGTCAACGTGATCACCAAGCGCCAGATCCAGGGCCTCCACCTCGACGGCTCGATGGGTATTTCGCAGCGCGGCGATGGCGCCGAGCAGCGCATCAACGGCACCTACGGCTATGGCGACCTCGACGACCAGGGCTTCAACGTCTACGCGAACTTCGAATACCAGAAGAACGCCGGGATGGACCTGTCGGCCCGCAACGGCCCGTGGAGCACGGCGGATCAGTCCTCGATCTGCGGCAGCGCGAGCGATGGCTGCCTCACCAACAACGTGCGCAACGGCATCCAGGCCGACGGCGGGTTCAACGGCATCCAGTCGACGATCGTACCTTTCGTGCAGCCCTACGCGCAGGACGCGGACGGCAACTGGGTTTCCCAGGGCAACTACCAGATGCTCAACCCCGGCGCGGGCTGCGGCAACTTGACCGCCGTTACGCTGACGCCCGAACAGCAGGCGGGCGGCGTTGCCGGCACCCCCTCGGTGGTGTGCCAGCAGGACCTCATCAACGACTATGAGGCCTACACCGCGCGCACCAAGCGCATCGGTGGCACGCTGCGCGGCACGGTCCGTCTGAACGACGTCACCGAAGCCTATCTGATGTTCAACTACTACAACGTGACCACCGCGAACCGCGCGGCGCCGATCGGCTGGACCGGCCGTACGGCTGCGGGTGGAGAGCGCGTCACGGTCAGCCAGATCCTCCTGCCGACGTATGTCTGCTCGAGCGGCACGGGTTCGCTTTCGGGCGGCATCCTCACCGGCTCGGGCTGCGATGCCTCGAACGGCGTGCTCAACCCCAACAACCCGTTCGCCGCGCAGGGCCAGTCGGCGCGTCTGCTGGGCATGCCCGACATCCCGACCTGGACCTACACCAACGCCAAGACCTACCGCGTCTCGGGCGGCGTCAATGGCTCGTTCGGCGATGGTTGGGACTACTCGGTCGGCGCCACCGCCTCGGAAGTCACGCTTGACGTCACCAACACCGGCTACATCAACGTCCAGGGTCTGATGGACGCCGTGGCGCAGGGCACCTACAATTTCGTGGATCCCTCGCAGAACTCGCTGGAAGCCACCCAGGGCGTCTTCCCCGACCAGCACAAGCGCGCGACCTCGAAGCTGGCGCAGATCATCGGCACACTCAGCAAGGACGTGTTCGAACTGCCCGGCGGCATGGTCAACATCGCGGTTGCGGGCCAGTATCGCTACGAGTCGATCAACAACCCGAGCTCGAACCCGGCCAACGACGCCAACCCGGCCGATCGCTACTACTCGATCAACGCGATCGGCGTGAAGGGCCACCGCGACGTGTGGTCGGCCTCGTATGAAATCTCGGTGCCGATCGTGGACTCGTTCCGCGTCAAGGCCGATGGTTCCTACGACCACTACTCGACCGGCCAGGAAAACTTCGCGCCCAAGTTCGAAGCCGAATTCCAGCCGATCGAGCAGGTCAAGCTGCGCGGTACTTTCTCGAAGGGCTTCCGTGCGCCGAACCTGAACGAATCGTTCCAGGATCCCTCGACCGGTTACATCACCTCGACCATCAACTGCTCGAATGCGGCCTATGCGGACTTCTGCGCCGCGCACGCCAGCAACCCGGCCTACTACGAGGGCGGCTACAGCCTGGGCATCACCGCCTCGGGCAACCCGAAGCTGAAGTCGGAAAAGTCGACCTCGTACACCTTCGGCACGGTGATCCAGCCGACCCGCAACATCACGCTGACGGTCGACTACTGGCGCACCAAGATCAAGAACCTGATCACCTCGGTCAACCCGACCGCGGAAGTCTACGAGCAGTACTACAGCAATAACGGCGTCGTCACGATTCCGGGCTTCACGGTCACCCAGGGCGCTCCGGATCCGGAAAACCTCTCGGCTCTGCCGCTGCTGGGCGAGGTCGTGGCTCCGTTCCAGAACGCGAACTCGATGCTGGGCAAGGGGATCGACGTTTCGGCTTCGGGCATCTTCGACCTCAACGACTCGATCACCTACAGCACCAACGCCACCGCTTCGTACCTGATCCGTCTGGAGCAGGACATCGACGGCCAGATCAACCGCTTCGACGGTTCGCTGGGTGGCTGCAACTGGACCTCGTGCTCGGGCGCACCGCGCTTCCGCGCTGCGTGGCAGAACACGCTGGCCTTCAACAACAAGACCAGCCTGACGCTTACCGCGTACTACACCAGCGGCTACTCGAGCACCGCCTCGGATGCCGGTGGCACCTACAAGGATTGCGCCGCCAGCGCCGAATCGGGTCAGCTCGTGACGTACCCGGACAGCGGCAATCCGGTGCAGTGCCATGGCCACAGCACCTTCGATCTCGACGGTCACGTCGAAACGAAGATCGCCGAAGGCAAGTTCACGCTTTACGCCGATGTTCTCAACATCCTCGACGGCAAGCCGAACTACGACCCCAACGCGGCTTACGGTGTCTACCAGTTCAACGCTGCATGGCAGGACCGCCTGTTCATGGGCCGTTACATGCGCATCGGCGCGAAGGTCGATTTCTAAGCCCTCCTGACGAGGTGACCGCTTCCGACTGTCCGGCATGGCCGGGCAGCCGGAAGCGCGAGGCGGGATCAGGGAAGGGTGTCCCTTGTCTCTGATCCCGCCTTGCAACCTGCCCTGCGCGCTCGAAGCGCAGGAATTCAATTACATGCCTGTTCCTGCGCCGGGTCGCGGAGCATGGCGACATAGGCCTTGGTTCCAGGCACACTTTTGCGCCGTCACCCTGGCGTCCGCCCGACAGGACTTGCCGAGGAAGTCGGGGGGGGGGCGGTCGATCACGGCGCCCGATTCTCGCGTGTGCGATCCTTTCCTGAACCAAATGCTCACGGCAGGTGCACGGCGCGATCGGCGCCGAGGGCACCAAACCATCGCTTGCGCGCAACACCGCCATTGACCCCGCCGCGCGAACTGCGAATATCGTATGTCTTGTTGGAATCGGGCACCCCGAGCGAATTTGTCGACGCAGCCTAGTCGCCAAGGCGCGATTCCGCTGCTATCGGCTTTCGTCTTGCACCCCTGAACGGGGTCTGCGGCCTTGCGTGCTACGTTCACTCGCGAGGACAGGTTTTATCGGACGTAGCATAAGGTATCTGAGAAATGACATTCGACAGGGGAAATCGCGGGTATGGTCGCGATCGTTTCGGCGGTGGTGATGATCGCTGGGGCGGCGGAAACGATCGCTTTGGCGGTGGTGACCGCTTCGGTGGCGGCCAGCGCGGTGGCTTCGGTGGCTCGCGTGGCGGCGGTTTTGGCGGCGGCGGTTCGCGCGGCGGCCCGGGCCAGGTCGTGGGGCAGGGCCGTGGTACGGTCAAGTTCTTCAACCCCGACAAGGGCTTCGGCTTCATTCAGCTTGACGATGGCGGCGACGATGCCTTCGTGCACATCAGCGCCGTGCAGTCCGCCGGCCTCGAAACGCTGGCGGAAGGCCAGCAGCTGGAATTCCAGCTGGTCGAGCGCAACGGAAAGATTTCCGCATCGGACCTCACCGTCGTCGGCGAAGTCATTGTCGCTGAACGTCGCGAGCGGTCGCCCGCTCCCGCCCAGCGTCAGCTAACGGGCGAAAAGGCCACCGGCACGGTCAAGTTCTTCAACGGCACGAAGGGCTTCGGCTTCATCGTGCGCGACGACGGCCAGCCGGATGCCTTCGTGCACATCAGCGCGGTCGAGCGCTCGGGCCTGCAGGGCCTGGCGGAAGGCGACCAGCTCGAATTCGAGATCGAGATCGATCGCCGCGGCAAGGCCTCGGCCGTCAATCTGGTCCAGCGCTGATGGATCTGGCCATGGCTGCCGCAGGTGGCCATGGCTTCGACCCGCGCTTCGCCCGATCGCGTTACGATCGGCGAGGGCAGGCAGGCGCCGATTGGCGAAGGTTCGGATCAGGGCCGGCCTTCGACAGGCAGGTTGCGGGAAAAGGGCCTGCGGCCCCGAGCCGATTGCGCCGCGCGTGGATTGATCCGCTTCCTTGCGGAGGCGATGTCTGGCACCATTTGATGAGTCCCTCGGCACGGAGGGCTCATACCCGCCTGCACGGAGGCCTTTCGCCGGCCTCAACAGGCTGATGATCTGAGAACCTGGCCATGTCCTGGCGACACCATCGTCGTGACTGGGCCGATAAGATGACAACGGATTGCATGACCAACGACGATCGCAGCGGCGACAACGATTCTCCTCTTCTCGACCTGGACAAGGGTTCGGTCCAGCGCTTCATCGCGCGCGCCAAACGCCAGGGTGTCATCACCGTCAAGGAGTTGAATGCCGCTCTCCCTCAGGACCAGATGACCACCGATCAGATCGAGGACATCATGGCCGCGATCTCGGAAATGGGCGTCAAGATCATCGAGAACGACGATGATGACGATGACGAGGGTGAACAGGAAGACGGCGTCGAGGCCGTCGATGATCGCGATGACGATTCGGGCTCGGATTCCGATTTCGACGAAGGCAATTCGCGGCGCCGTCCCGGCGAAAGCCGCAAGGCCGACAGTCACGCGCGTTCGGACGACCCGGTCCGCATGTACCTGCAGGAAATGGGCGCCGCCGAGATGCTCAGCCGCGAGGGTGAAGCGGCCATCGCCAAGCGCATCGAGGCCGGCCGCGACATGATGATCATGGGGCTTTGCGAAAGCCCCTTGACCTTCCACGCGATCATCGGATGGTCGCAGGCGCTCAACAACGGCGACATGCAGCTGCGCGAGATCCTCGATCTCGAAGCCATGCTTTCCAAGGAGCCGCAGGCCGAGAACCTGGGCGAGGATGGCGAGGGCGACGGCGAGATTTCCGCGGCCACCGCCGGTCCCACCTTCAAGGAAGACGACGACGCCGACGAGGACAACTCGGAGGAGGTCGACGAGGACGGCAACCCGATCGCCAAGCGCCGGGTCGAGGACGACGAGGAAGAGGACAACACCCTCTCGCTCGGCCAGATGGAAGCCGCGCTGACGCCCGAAGCGCTCGAGAAATTCGCGCTCATCACCGATCTGTTCCACACCTTCGAACGCGTCCAGAACGACCGGCTCGAGGCGCTGGCCCTGGGCATCGACTTCCCGCAGGCCAAGGAAGACCAGTACCAGCAGCTTCGTGAAGATCTGACCGCGCAAGTGGAATCGGTGCAGTTCCACGCGACCAAGATCGAGTACCTGATCGAAAGCCTCTATTCCTTCAATCGCCGCCTGACGACGCTGGGCGGCCAGATGCTGCGCCTGGCCGAGCGCCACAAGGTCAAGCGTGCCGATTTCCTCGAGGCCTACACGGGCCGCGAACTGGACGACACCTGGGTCGCCGAAGTGGCAGGCAGGGACAAGAAGTGGGCCGCCTTTGCCGCAAACGAGGCGGATGCGGCCGAGCGCATCCGACAGGAGATTTCGGACATCGCCGCATCCACCGGCATGGCCCTGTCCGAGTTCCGCCGCATCGTGACCATGGTCCAGAAGGCCGAGCGCGAGGCGCGCATCGCCAAGAAGGAAATGGTCGAGGCGAACCTGCGCCTGGTGATCTCGATCGCCAAGAAGTACACCAACCGTGGACTTCAGTTCCTCGACCTCATCCAGGAAGGCAACATCGGCCTGATGAAGGCGGTCGACAAGTTCCAGTATCGCCGCGGCTACAAGTTCTCGACTTATGCCACCTGGTGGATCAGGCAGGCGATCACGCGTTCGATCGCGGATCAGGCCCGCACGATCCGTATCCCGGTCCACATGATCGAAACGATCAACAAGCTCGTGCGCACCAGCCGCCAGTTCCTCCACGATCAGGGCCGCGAGCCCACGCCCGAGGAAATGGCCGAGAAGCTCTCGATGCCGCTTGAAAAGGTGAAGCGGGTCCTGAAGATCGCCAAGGAGCCGATCTCCCTCGAGACGCCGATCGGCGACGAGGAAGACAGCAGCCTGGGCAACTTCATCCAGGACGAGAACGCCGTCATCCCGGTGGACGCCGCGATCCAGTCCAACCTGAAGGAAATGATCACGCGCACGCTGGCCTCGCTCACCCCGCGCGAGGAGCGCGTGCTGCGCATGCGCTTCGGCATCGGCATGCCGACCGATCACACGCTCGAGGAAGTCGGTCAGCAGTTCTCAGTGACGCGCGAACGCATCCGCCAGATCGAGGCCAAGGCCCTGCGCAAGCTCAAGCATCCGAGCCGTTCGCGCATCATGCGCGCGTTCCTCGACTAAGCGCAGGCCGCCGGAAAATCGTTCCGATCGGGAGCGGCCATGTCCACCTCCGGGGACACGCCGCGGTGTGGTCTTTGCCACCTCGCTCGGGTCGGGGGAGGCCGCTCTTATGCATTGGGGCACTAGTCCGGCAGGGACTTGCCGCAGCTAGGAGGCCTCGCCGATGTGTTCGCGCAGCCAGGTGGCCTCGTCGCTGGGATTGCGATGGAAGTGACGCTTGAAGTCGCGGCTGAACTGCGCGGGGCTGGCATAGCCAACCTGCAGCGCGACCGCGGCTATGGACGCTTCGCGCCGCGCGATCATCAGGCGCGCCTCGTGCAGGCGCATCGCCTTGATGTACTGCATGGGCGAACTGCCGGTGAGAGCCTTGAATCCCGCGTGGTACGAGGCCACGCTCATCCCGGCGGCCTGGGCGAGGGCGGGTACGGTGAGCTTTTCGTGATAGCTTGCGCGGATCACGGATAGGCTCCTGACCACCCGGTCGGCCCCTCCGTCGCGCTGCAGGGCAGTCAGAAGGGGGCGTGCCTGCGGCCCCGTCATCACGCGAAAATGCAATTCGCGCAGGAGGCCAGGCCCCAGGATCGAGGTTTCCTGCGAGGTCTGGAGAGCCACCAGCAAACGTCGCAGCGCATCGCGAATGGTCGGTTCCGTCGGGCTGGAGACGAGACCGCGTGCGGGCTCGCGGGCGTGCGAGGCGTCCGGCATCATCCTGTCCGAGGCCATCATGGCGGCGATCTCGGCCGCGAGTTGCAGGTCGAAGTCGAGATAGATGGCGAGCAGGGGGTAACCCGGGTGGGCCTGCGAAGCCATGCGAAAGGGCACCGGCACCGCGATCGCGAGGTAGTGATCGGCATCGTAGCGATAGACGTCTCCATCGAGAAAGCCCTGCTTCGAGCCTTGCAGGACAAAGACGGCACCGGGCCGGTAGAGCACCGGCACGTCCTCGAGCATGGCTTCCGAACGCAGGATGCGCAGGCCGGGAAGGCGGGTCGAATTGTACCCGTGCCGGGGCGCAAGAGCGGCGGCCAGGTCCACGAGACAGGGCATTTCACGTGCAAGTGTCATAGGATCGAGCAAGAATTTCAGAGAAATGGCCGTTTTCCGGACCAGAGGATTGTACCATTTGGCAAGGCATAAAGGCAACCAGCAGGAACACCGCCATGTCACGACGCACCTTCTTCATCACCGGGGCGAATTCGGGCTTCGGATTTGCCATCGCCGAGGCCGCGCTTGAAGCCGGCCACCGCGTCATCGGCACGGTCCGATCCGAGGCCGCGCGGGCACGCCTGATCGAACGCCTGCCTGAAGCGATAGCGGTCCTATGCGATGTCACGCAGTTCGAGACGGTGGAGGCTATCGTCGCGCAAGCGGACCGCGAACATGGCCCGATCGATGTCCTGATCAACAACGCGGGCTATGGCCACGAAGGCATTCTCGAGGAATCTCCGCTCGAGGAAATGCGCCGCCAGTTCGACGTCAATGTGTTCGGAGCGGTCGCGGTCGCCAAGGCGCTTCTGCCCCGCTTTCGCGAACGTCGCCGTGGCTTCATCGTCAATGTGACCTCGATGGGCGGAATGATCACCATGCCCGGAATCGCCTACTACTGCGGCAGCAAGTTTGCGCTGCAGGGCATTTCGGAGGTGATGCGCGCGGAAATGGCGCCTTTCGGCGTCCACGTCACGGCGCTGTGCCCGGGTTCCTTCCGCACCGACTGGGCGGGACGATCGATGGTCCGCAGCGCGCGCGTGATCGCCGACTACGACGCCCAGTTCGATCCGATCCGGGCTGCGCGCAAGGCGAAGAACGGCAAGCAGGCCGGCGATCCCGCCCGGCTCGCCCAGGCCGTCCTCACCCTGATCGACGCCGAAGCGCCGCCACCGCAGTTGCTGCTGGGGAGCGATGCCCTGCGCCTCGTGCGCGAGCGCTACGAGGACATGGCTCGCGAGATCGAGGCATGGGAGAGCCTGACCTTGTCCACGGATGGATGAGCCGAACGCACGTGCACCCGCGCCGCGATGGATCGGGGCCTGTTCGGACGACAAAGGTCAGGCTGCGTCATCGCGGCCATGGCGCTTATCCATGTCCCGTCGCCAACGCAGGCGAAGGGTCCCGGGGCGGATGGCGTACCTCTCTTCCAAAAAGCGGGCGCCCACGATCCGGTCTGCACGAAAGTGGCGGAAATCCTCCCGCAACTCGCACCAGGCCGCAAGCATGCGTGCCTCGTCGAGAAAGCCGAGGATGATCGGCCAGATGACCCGCACCGTGGGGGCCTCGTGTTGATCGAGATACTCGATCTCGATCTTGCGGCCCTCTCGGATCCACTGGCGGGTCCGCGCCAGGTCGATCCGATCGGCGACATTCGCTATCGGGGGCCGCGTGCCGATGGCGGGATGGGCAATCACCGGGCGCAGGCGCTCGGGTACCACCCGGGTGATCTTGGCGATCAGGTCACGGGCGGCGTTGGCGAGAGCCGGGTCCCCGCGCCCGGCGACCCACTGCGCGCCCAGCACGGCGGCCTCGATCTCGTCGGCTGTCAGCATCAACGGTGGCATGTCGAAGGAATCGTCGAGGATATATCCGAATCCCGCCTCTCCTTGCACGGGTACGCGCTGGGCGATCAGGTCCGCGACATCGCGATAGACCGTGCGCCTGGATACCTCCAATTCGCGGGCGATCTCATCCGCCGTCACGGGCCGAGACGAGCGACGCAATATCTGGATTATCTGGAACAATCTGTCTGCACGGCGCACGGCTTGGTCTCCTGCTGACAGAATGCTGTCAGCAGGCCCTGGATACAAGCGGGAATGCCTTGCGACACCGGTCGCAGAGCGAAAACCCATCGAGGAAATTCCCCATGATCACCTTGTTCCACGCTCCGCAATCTCGCTCTTCCCGCATTATCTGGCTGCTGGAGGAACTGGGGGCTACGTACGAAATCCGGCCTGTCTCGATCTTCCGGCCGATGACCGGCAAGGGACTTCCCGATCCGGCGAACCCGCATCCAGACGGGCGGGTCCCGGCCATTCTCGATGACGATAGGCTCGTCACCGAATCCGTGGGTATCGTGCTTTATCTGGCCGATGCGTTTGCGGCGGCCGGGCTGGCGCCTGTGCCGGGCGATCGGCGCCGGGGGGAGTATCTTGGCTGGATTGCCTGGTATGCGACCGAACTTGAGCAGGCCATGTTCGCGGGCCTGTCCGGCGCATTGGCGCAGTCGCCCGGCAAGCAGCGCGATCATGCTGCCGTGCTGGCACGGCTGCGCAACGCGCTTGTTGAAGGGCCCTATGTAATGGGTGCCGAGTTCACGGCTGCCGACGTGCTCATCGCCAGCGCGCTGGGCTTTGGACGAAGCGCATTTCCGGACGATGAGGTGCTGGATGCCTATGTCGCGCGATGCCGCGCCCGTCCTGCGGCCATCCGCAGCCTGGCTCGGGACGATCAATCCGGTTTGCAAGTGGCCGCCTGACTGGCGCGCAGGCGATCCGGACTGGGCTTTGATCCGGATCGCCTGCGCCCCGCTCAAAACTCAAAAATTTAACATAAGAAATATTATCGGATTTGGCGGGTATGAGCTCCAAATGAATATGATAACGCCTGGAACATCGCCGGACCCGGATAGCGCGCCCGCCTAGCCCTTCGCGCGACGCGTATCGCCGCTGTTCTCGCCTGCGGCATCATGCCCGCTGATCTGGGCGCCGGCGTCGCGGGCAAAGCGCACGTTCCAGATCGTGGCGCCCAGCGAAATCGCCGTCACCACCCAGAACGCGGCGGAAAAATCGCCAAGGGTGGCATGCTCGCTGCCATGGACCAGCATGGCGAGGTGCAGCGCCAAGGCGGCAACGCAGATGCCGAGCGAGAGCATAAGCTGCTGGAAGGTCGAGTAGAACGCGGTCGCGCTGCTCATCTGGCGCGGCGCGATGCCGTCATAGGCGATGGTGTTGTAGGCGGTGAACTGCAAGGACATGAAGAAGCCGGAGAACACGAGGATGGCGAACATCGCCCAGGTCGGCCAGTTCGGGCTGAACAGTCCGCAGGTGGCGTAGCCGGCCGTTGCGATCACGCCGTTCCAGATCAGCGTGCGCCGGAACCCGAAGCGGCGCAGAACGCGCGGGGCGACCGCCTTCATCGCGAGCGAACCGACCGCGGTGGCAACAGTGATCGTCCCGCTGCGCGCGGCGGTAAAGCCGAAGCCCACCTGCATCATCAGCGGGAGCAGAAAGGGCTGCGCGCCTTGCGTGATGCGGGTGACAGAGCCGGCGATCACCGAGAGACGGAACGTGGGGTCCCGGAGCAGCGTCAGGTCGAGGATCGCGCCTTCGCGGCCTCTGGCGCGGCGGATGTAGAGCACGCCCGCCACCGTGCCGATCGCGATCAGTCCCAGCGCCAGCGATCCCTTGCCCGCCCGGCTCGCCATCTCGAACCCGAACAGCAGGCAACCGAGCGAGACACCGCTCAGCACGAAGCCGGACAGGTCGAACGGCGCGACCTCGTCCTCCTTGAAATTGGCGATGTAGCGGCTCACCAGCCACAGCCCGACGAGGCCGATCGGCAGGTTGATGTAGAAGATCCAGCGCCAGTCGAGGTAGGTCACGATGAATCCGCCGAGCGGTGGTCCGGCGATTGGGCCGATCAGGGCCGGCACCAAGAGCCAGGACATCGCGTTGACCATGTCCTGCTTGGCGACCGAGCGCAGCAGCACGAGGCGTCCGACCGGGATCATCATTGCCCCGCCCATCCCCTGCACGAACCGCGCGAGCACGATCAGTTCGAGCGTCGGTGCCTGTCCGCAGGCAAGGCTGCCCACCATGAACAGCGCGATCGCGGCGCGGAATACCGTGCGCGAGCCGAACCTGTCGGCAAGCAGGCCCGAAGCCGGAATGAAGATCGCCAGGGCCAGCAGGTAGGACGTGAGCGCGATGCTCATGTCCTGTGCCCGCACCGCGAAATCGCGCGCCATCGTGGGAAGGGCCGTCGCCAGCACGGTCGCGTCGACGAATTCCATGAACAGCGCCGAGGCCACGATCAGCGCCACTAGGCGGTAGTTCTGCCCGGACGTCTGCGGCCCACCGGAATCGCGCGCCGGGGCGAGCGCACCGGCGGCGGGAACGATCCCGTCGCGCACCTCGGCGTTGACCGAGGCGATGCCACGGCGTCTCGGCGTCAGCATGGAAGCGCGAGAGGCAGAGCGGTGGAGGTCATGATCGATCAGCTTTCCGGTGGCGCGAAGGCGCCCGATGATGGCGACAAGGCGCCCGCGAAACGGTGCAGGACGCGCTTTCGTCGGCCGCGCGCCTTTGGATTGTTCCTATAGGCGAGGTTGCGTGTTTGGGAACCTTGCGCCGCCCGCAAGGGATGCAATGATTGCAACTGGTTTGGCGCGGTCGGACGCGGGCATGCATTTCCGCCAGTTGCATCAGGACTTTCGGCGCGAATTTGCCTTACGCGCCCTCCTCGATCGTTTCAAAGTGTTTCCGGGCCTGCGGCTTCATTGACCCTTCTTGAGTGGCGTGGAACGCATCTTTCGACGGAGTTCGAAGTCAAATCGGACCAATCCTTGAGAGGTGCCCCATCGTGCGACGTCCCCACAAGCCCAAGCTTGTCGCTCTCGTCATGTTGCTGTTCGTGTTCCTGGCCGCCGTGCAGCTGGGTGCCAGTCTCGCCTTCTACCAGGCCATAGACCGCCAGGCGGTTCGCGAAGATCATGCCCGCCGCATTGCGGAACTGCTGGTGGTGAGCGATCGCGTCCACACCTTGTCACCGGAACGGACGTCAGGCGCGATGAGCACCCGCCATCTGGTCGCGACGGTTACCCCGCAGCCGGAAATCGACACGCAGGCCTCCTCGCCCGATACACGCGACATCGCCGGCAAGATCGTCACCTGGGAACCGAGCTTGGCCGATCGTGCGCTGCGTCTGGCCAAAGTGCCGGGCGCGAACGAGACTTCGGACCTCGTCGGCTCCATCCGCCTTGGCGACGGAAACTGGCTGAACTTTCGCTCGCTGGACATCAACTCGATGTGGCCGATCGCCAACCGGGCGATCGTGATGACCCTCGTGGGCGCCGCCAGCCTTCTCGCGCTGGGACTGGGCCTGCTCCACCTCCTGACCCGGCCGCTGCGCCGGCTGACCACGGCTGCAGACCGCATCGGCCACGGACGCGACGTCGATATTCGCGAAAGCGGCCCGCGCGACATCCGCGAGCTTGCCCATGCCATGAACCAGATGCAGGCGCGCATCGCCCGGCTGATCCGGGATCAGGCAAAGTCCTTCGAGGCGATAAGCCATGACTTGCGCACGCCGCTCGCGCGCCAGAAGATCGCGGCCGAACTTGTCGACGACGCGGAAATGTCGGCGCTCATGCTTGCCAACGTGGACGAGATGGAGGGCCTTCTCGCCTCGCTCCAGACGTTCCTGAAAGCAAACCGGATGCAGGCGAGACCCGAGACGCTGGAGCTCGAGGCTTTCGTCCGCGATGTCCTGTCGACCTTTGGTGACCACGTCGAAGTCCGCGCCAGCGAGAACATGCCGCTCAGCACGTATCGCGAACCGCTGGCGATGACCCTGTTCGCCCTTGCCGAAAATGCCATCCACTATGGCGAAAAAGCCTTGGTCGACATCGGCCGCGACGCCCAGGGCCGGGCGGCGATCGTCGTGCACGACAGCGGTCCCGGCATTCCCGAACAGTACTTCGAAGACATACTCGACCCCTTCTTCCGGCTCGATACGGCCCGAAGCCGCGATACGCCCGGCTTCGGACTGGGCATCCCCACCGCGTACTGCCTGATGACCCGCTTCAACGGGGAGCTCCACTTCGCCACCTCGGATGCAGGGGGCCTTGCCGTTCATGTGCGGGTGCCGAGCCCGGATAGCTAGAACCCGCCCGAGCGACCCGCCCGCTTGCGGGAGTGCGACGCGGTCACTGCGAAGCCTTGATCTCCGTCACGCTCTTCATGTCCCGGTCGAGGAAGAAGCCGAGAAAGGTGCGAATTGCGGCAATTGCCGCCAGTTTGCCGATATCGTCCCAGGTGGGGGCTATCGCCGTGCGGATGATGTCCGCACCGAGCGCGAATTCCAGCGAGATGAGGATCCACGCGGCGAAGCGTTGCCACACGCTCCGCACGAACGCGGGCATGGGGAGCGTGCGCGCGAAAAGGCCCTTGGCGATGTTGAGGGCCGCCATGAAGGCACCGATGAACACGGTGAGCACGGCCAGTGTCTCGACCACCAGCGCCGCCCCCTCAGCGAGTGTCTTGAAACTCTCTTCCATCGCGGCTTCGCCTCCTGACGGCTTTGTGGGCGCGTTGCCCGTCCTGCAACATCTGCCTGTACGACCTCGGCACTATACCTGATGGGCCCGCCTGCGGGGCCGCGCTAGATTCCGCAAGTTCCCAAGGAACCTGTCCTGCCCACGCACCGCACGGGAGCGGGGTGGATGCGAGACGAGGAGAGAACGAACATGGCGCCCCCGATCCGCGAAAGTGCACCACTTCGGCCCGAGCGGGTGGACCCGCGCGAGGTCCCTCCCCTGCCCGAGATTGCGCCGGGCGAGGAAGGCAAGGCCGCGACCATCCTGTCGCGCTTTCGCACCACGCTTTCGCGTCGGCGCACCGGTCTTTCCGAGCACCGCACCGACCTTTCCGAATTCCGCACCGACTTGTCGCAGCACCGTACCGAACTCGGCATGCGCCGCACTGGCATGGCCATCCAGCGCACCCGCATGGCGGCAGACCGGACCCTCATGGCCGAAGTGCGCACTTCGCTCTCGATGATCGGGTTCGGCTTCACGCTCTACCAGACCTTTCGCAAGCTGAGCGATGCCGAGATGATCGCGGCCTCGCACGCGCCCGGCAATTTCGGCCTCAGCCTGATCGTGCTGGGACTGATCATTCTTCTGGGCGGCATCGTGCGTCACATCCAGTTTGCCAACGAACTGCGCGCGCGGCGCAAGGAACTGGTGGCCCAGTCGCTCGTGCACGGCGACGCGCGCTATCCCTTTTCGGTCACCTTGCTGGTTGCCATCGGCCTGCTGATCGTGGGCATTCTGGCCGTGCTCAACGTGGGCTTCGGGCTGCAGGTGTTCGGGTGACGGTACCGGCCACCCGCAAGGGTGGCCGGCCGATCGGCGCAGGCGCCGTCAATCCTGCGCCGCGTGTTCCTTGAACTTGTCGATGAGCTTGGAGAAGTCGCCCGACATCGCCTCCTGGCGCGGCGGGAAGTCCTTGAAGGTCATCACGTGCTTGGTCATGAAGTCGATGATCGGAAGCAGCACCCAGCCCTTGTGCTCGGCCAGCTTGCGATTGACGTCGCCCCATTGGCGCTCGAACGGGTCCATCAGGATGTTGGTGATCATCGGGCGCCCGAGGTGGACCAGCGGGTTGTCCCACTTGCCTTCCATCTTGGCCGCGATCGTCACCTTCCAGGGGCCATAGCGCACCGCCGCCAGGTTGGTTTCGTCGTAGTAGAAGTAGTGCTTTCGGGTCGAGGGCCCGGTACCGGTGAACAGCGCGGTCTGGTCATAGCCATCGAGGTGGACCTTGTAGCTCTTGCCCTCGTGCTCGAGGCCTTCCTTCAGCTTCTCGTCGAGCTTGGGCATGCCCGCGAGCGCGGCGAAGGTCATGAAGAAGTCCTCCATCGCGACGATTTCGGAACTGACCTGCCCGGCCGGAATCTTGTCCGGGTAACGGATCACGCACGGCACGCGCACGCCGCCTTCCCAGGTCGTGCCCTTGTCGCCGCGGAACGGCGAAGTGCCGCCCTCGGGCCACATGTACTGGTAGGCGCCGTTGTCCGAGGTATAGACGACGATGGTGTCCTGTGCGATGCCCAGTTCGTCGAGCTTGTCGAGAAGCTGGCCGACATGGCCGTCGTGCTCGGCAAGGCCATCGCCGTAGATGTCCGCTTCCGAAGCGCGCGAGACGCCCCTGCGCTCGTCGAGCATATGCGTGAAGACGTGCATGCGGCTGGCGCAATGCCAGATGAAGAAGGGCGTGTCCGCGGCAACCTGGCGCTCCATGAAATCGCACGACTTGGCGACGATCTCATCGTCGATGGTCTTCATGCGCTCGGTGTCGAGCACGCCTTCGTCCTTGGTCTCGCCCGTCGCGGTTCCCGAAATGATGCCGCGCACGTTCCAACGCTCGGCGAATTCCTTGGTCTGCGGGCGATCGGGGTCCTCCGGGTCCTCGTTGGCGTTGAGGTGGTAGAGGTTGCCGAAGAATTCGTCGAAGCCGTGGCGGTGGGGCAAGTGCTCCTCGCGGTCGCCCAGGTGGTTCTTGCCGAACTGGGCGGTGGCGTAGCCGTCGATCTTGAGGATCTGGGCGATCGTCGGGTCCTTGTCCGACATGCCTTGCGGGGCGCCCGCGCAGCCCACCGTCGTCAACCCGGTCCGCGCCGGCATCTGCCCGGTGATGAACGCCGCCCGGCCCGCCGTGCAGGAGGGCTGCGCGTAGAACGAGGTGAGGCGAATGCCCTCCTTGCCGATGCGGTCGATGTTCGGTGTTGCCACCCCCATGGTATCGCCGCCGTAGGAGCTGATGTTCCAGTAACCGATGTCGTCGCCGAAGATTACGAGGATATTGGGCTTTGCCCTTGGCATGGCACTCTCCTGTGCTTGGGAAGCTTGTTCCCTCGGACGTAGGAGCGTCGGTCGGGCCGCGGCATCAGGGTCAACCCCTATCGGCTCGGCGGTTAGGTCGTACCAAGCGCGCTTCGTCGCAGGGACCACTTCATGTGCAAGGCGCTTTCGCGTCGCCTTTCGTCAGCACCAGCGTTGCGATCGCGCGCGCGGGCACCCTCGTACCCGCCAGGCACGCCGCGTGACGGGAAGCGTCGGTGACGATCATGCTCACCCGCCAGCCTTTCGGCACGACCAGGTTTCGCGGCGAGAGCCCGGCGTTGACGTGGACCATGACCAGCCGTTCGCCATCGGCCGAAAGCGCACCGGCGGTGTCCATGTCATCGACCGGAACCAGGCGATCGCCAGGGCGGATATAGCGGCTGAACTGCGCCATCGCCCAGTATTTGCCGGTCACATGGATCGGGTGCGGCCCGCGCGCCGAAGAGGCCATGTCGGCCTTCACCAGCCCCCAGTTCGAGCTGGGCTTGCCATTGCCCCCGCTCAGCGTCTCTACCGCCTGCCAGAACACCCAGGCGGTCGGTTCCAGTCGCTTGAGATCGAGCACCACGTGTTCGGCGAAAGCCAGTGGCGAGGCCATGCCGGTAAAGGTCTCGGGATCGCCCGGGAGCGGGGTGTCGTTCTCGCTCATCCACAGGGGGATGCCGCTGGCGGTGGCGATGTCGCGCACGGCGGTCTGGTGCACCGTGCCGTAGGAGTGGACGTTGAGCTGCCCCACTTTCGCGCGCGCCGCCGGGCTCCAACCGGCCCAGTCGCGCAGGAAGAGGTGCGAGTTCGTCTCGTCACTGGCCGCCACTTTGGTCGCCAGGCCATGACGACGCAGCGCCGCGTCGCTCGCCTCGATCATCGTGGATTGGCGCTGCGGGCTCCAGTGCGATCCCTCCTGCGTGTTCGTCGCATGCCAGTAATCGGTGTTGGGCTCGTTCATGGGCGAAAGCGTGCGGAACACGATGTGATGGCGCTTCTGCAATTCGTCCACCACGCGCGCAAGATATTCGGCAAACGCGCCTTCCATGCCGGGGCGCAGATTGTCGTCGGTGGCCTTGTCCGCGCCGGAGACGCGGCCCGAGACGGTCATGAACCACGGTGGGGAATTGGAGAACGCCTCGAAGATCGGGGCCTTTACCCGCTGGCGGATCGCATCGAGCCACCAGCGCTGGTTGGCATCGGCTTGCCAGTTCCACTGCGCCGGATCTTCCGGGTTCCACCAGTCGCGCCCGGTCGCGCCTTTGGGCTTCGCCCAGAAGCCGGGAACCGCCGCGCCGGTGCGCAAATAGGGCGCGCTGTCCTGGGCGTTCCCCCCGCCGATATTGTAGCGCGCGATGGTCCAGCCAAGCCCCTCCTCGCCCCCATCCGCTCGACCATAGAACAGATCGGCCAGCCGGTTGCGCTCGGCATCGGGCCAGCCGCCGGTGACATTGGCAAACCAGGCCAGCGCCGTGCCCCAGCCTTCAAAGGCCCCGCGGCGGTTTCCGGCCGCCTGCGCAAGATCCGGGCGCAGGGTGATCGTCACCGCAGGTTCGCCCCCCAAGCGCTCGTCCGGCACGCCATCCTGGGCCAGTGCGGGCGTGACCATCGCGGTGCATAGCAACAAGGGGCCCAGCTTGCGGATCGTCCCAAGCGCCACCCCCGCCCTCCTCATTCGCACGAACACCGACAGGGCGCGGCGGCTTGCGGTACCTTTGCATGGTGCACGGCGCCTCTTGCCGTCGCCATGATGCCGGCTCATCTCGCCGGTTGCACCCCGATCCTGCGCCCTGGTGTCGTCGTGCGCCATTGCGGCCCCTTTCCCGAATTTCTTATTTGTCTGACAATATTGCCAAGACGCAAGAGGTCAAGCCCGGAGCGGGGACTAGGCTTTTGCCGGCAGGAAGAAGACGTTTTCCGGGCGATCTAGGGCATCCGTGTCGCGCGAGGCCGGCCTTTGCCCGACTTCGGCTTCGTTTCCGTCCGCTGGGGCTCCTGCAAGACCGCCTGGGTGTCCTGCTCTGCCAATTGGATCAGTTCGATCGTCGCGGCGCGGGCCTTCGCGCCGTCGCCTTCGACGATGGCTTCGAACAGGCGGCGATGTTCCCCGATGGGATCGCGCGGGCGCCCGGTCTTGCGGATCTTGAAAAGCGTTGTCCAACGGACCGCCGCGCCGATGATCGCGGCCAGGTTGATGATGAGGTCGTTGTCGGTCGCCTCCAGGATCGCGGCGTGGAACTGTTGGTCCGCCACCTGGCCCTCGGCGCTCTGGAGAGAGTGCAGGGCCATTCGCTCAAGTGCATGACCCATCACCGAAATCTGCCCCGCAGATCGCTTGGTCGCGGCCAGCTCAGCGGCAGCGGGCTCGACCATGAGCCTCAGTTCGAACAGGTTCTTGACGAAAGTGGCGGGGGGTTCGCCTTCGAACATCCATTCGAGGACGTCGGGGTCCAACGTGTTCCACGCGCGCCGATCGCGTACCCGCGTCCCCAGCTTGGGTTTGCTTTCCACAAGGCCCTTGGCGGCCAGCATGCGCAACGCCTCTCGCACGACGGATCGTGAGACACCCTGCTGTTCGACGATCTCGAACTCACCGGGCAACACGCTGCCGGGCGGATAGACCCCGGTGACGATCGCCACGCCAAGTTTTCGCGATACCATCGTGTGCGCCGGCTGCCGCCGCTCCCGCGCTACGCTCACCATCTTTGCCCCTGCAAGTTGTACATTTGTATTTGTCAGCCAAGTAAAAGTCAGATTTTCGAACCAGGCAATGGATTTCCATTCATCCTGTCGGTTGATTTATCGCATCATAAATATAATGTCGGACAAGAAACGCATCGTCGGCAGGGCGATCACAATACCATCGGGGGAGAGGACCATGCGGATACGCACCGCCGCCATATCCATCATAGCGCTTTGCGGAGCGCTCGCCAGCGCTCTGGCAGCAGCGGCGCCGGACGCCCCCCGGGTCGAGCCGGTCCAGGTCGACCCGGCACGACCCGATTGGGAAAACCCCTTGGTTCAGGCCTGGGGTAAACTTCCTGCGACAAGCACCGGATTTCCCTTTGAAAGCAGAAATCTTGCCTTGGCCGGGGATCGGGGTGCGTCCGCGCGCCATATCTCGCTGGACGGCACGTGGAAGTTCGCTCTCGCCTTCGCCGACAACCTGCCGCAAGGTTTCGCAGCGCCCGGCTTCGACGCGTCGGGCTGGAAGGATATTCCGGTGCCCGCCGACTGGCAGGCGCATGGCTTCGACCAACCGCGTTACAACAATATCGCTTATCCCTTCCCCGCCGATCGCCCCTTGATCCCCCATGCGACCAATCCGGTTGGCTCCTACCGCCGCGAGGTCGCGGTTCCGGCGAATTGGCAAGGGCAAGACCTCGTTCTCCACATCGGCGCGGCGGGCTCGGCCTACTATGTCTGGGTCAATGGCGAGAAGGTTGGTTTTTCGAAGGATTCCAAGCTCCCAAGCAAGTTCGACGTCACCCGCTTCCTGAAGCCCGGCACCCGCAATACGATCGCTATCCAGGTGTTTCGCTGGTCGGATGGCAGCTATCTGGAAGATCAGGATTTCTGGCGGGTTTCCGGGATCGAACGCTCGGTCTATCTCTTTGCGCGCCCGCAGACGCATATCGACGACGTGTTCATCCATGCCGGGCTGGACGGGAGCTACCGCGAGGGCACGCTTGCCGTCGACTTCGCGGTCAGTCCGGGCACTTCGGCCGCCGTGCGGATGGTGCTGCTCGATGGCGACACGCCGGTGCTGACAAAGCAGGCCCCGCTTGCTCCCGCGGACAAGGCGCGCGGCGTGACACTGCGCGCCGACGTCCCCGCCGTGCGGACCTGGTCCGCCGAAACGCCCAACCTCTACACGCTCGTCACCGAACTGGTGGATGCGAAGGGACAGGTCCTCCAGTCCACCGCGCGCGACGTGGGCTTTCGCAAGGTCGAGATCGTGAACGGCCTCGTCAGCGTCAACGGCAAGCCCATCACCATTCGCGGCGTCAACCGCCACGAACATGATCCCGAAACTTTCCATGTCATCTCGCACGCATCG
The DNA here is from genome assembly GCF_018491765.1 of Novosphingobium profundi. Lineage (GTDB taxonomy): Bacteria > Pseudomonadota > Alphaproteobacteria > Sphingomonadales > Sphingomonadaceae > Novosphingobium > Novosphingobium profundi. Next base: position 217,451 of record NZ_JABWCU010000010.1, read on the forward strand.
ATGGAACGCGACATCGCCTTGATGAAGCGCAACAACATCAACGCGATACGCACCTCGCACTACCCCAACGATCCCTACCTCTATACGCTGGCCGACCGCTATGGGCTCTACGTCATGGACGAGGCGAACATCGAGAGCCACGCCTACATGGACTACGCCAACAAGCATCCCGCCGAGCGCGCGAAATATCAGCTCGGCTTCGATCCGGCCTGGCGCGCGGCGCATGTCAGCCGCGTTGCCAACATGATCGAGCGCGACAAGAACCATCCCTCGGTAATCTTCTGGTCGCTGGGGAACGAGGCGGGCATAGGCCCCAATTTCGAGGCGGCCGCGAGGGCCGCGAAGGCGCGCGATCCGGACCGGCTGGTCAGCTACCTGGGCTGGGGCACGTGGGACGGGATCGGCGATCACCGCCCCAACTGGTACGCCGACATCTATGCCCCGATGTACGATCCCGCGGTCAAGATGGCCGATTACGCCACCAACTGGAACTTCCGGCAACCGATGATCCAGTGCGAATACGCGCACATGATGGGCAATTCCGGCGGCGATCTCCAGGACTACTGGGATGTCGTCCACGCCCATCCGGACAAGCTGCAGGGCGGCTTCGTCTGGGACTGGGTGGACCAGTCGATGTACCGTTATGCCAAGGATGGCCGCCGCTATTGGGGCGATGGCGGCGAATATGGCCCGAACCCGGGCGGGGATATCGAGTTCGGCGACGGTCTGCTTCAGTCCGATCGCACGCCCAATCCCGCGCTCTACGAGTTGCGCAAGGTCTATGCCCCGGTCACCTTCGCCCGGTTCGATCCGGCCACCGGCACGGCAAGCCTCACCAACCGGCAGGATTTTCGCGACACGTCGCTTTTCGATTTCGAATGGGAGCTGGACGAGGATGGCGTGCGGGTGGCCGGAGGTACCCTCGATGTGGTGCCCGTCGCAGCGCATGCGACCGGAGAGCTCGCGGTGCCGCTGGCGGGAATCGCCAGGCGCGCGGGCCGCGAGTATTTCGTGACGGTGCGGGCGAAGGCGAAAGCCGGCGCGATTGCACTGGTGAAGGCCGGGACGGTCCTTGGTTGGGAGCAATTTGCACTCGCGGCGCCCGCAGACCGACTGGCAGATCCTGTAGCCGGTCCGGTCACCCTGGCAACGGTGAATGGGGCAGTCACGCTTTCCGCGCGCGGGACGACGCTCTCGGTCGATCGCACGACCGGATTGGTGAAGAGTTACGCGGCGCACGGCACCCCGTTGCTGTCCGGCGGCAGACCCAATTTCTGGCGCGCCGTCACCGACAACGACATCGGCATCGGCACTGACAAGCAACTGGCCGTCTGGAAGACGTTGAGCAGCTCGCGCAAGGTGCGCAGCGTCACCCCTCGCCAGCTTGCCGACGGTCGGGGCGAAATCGCTGTCGTCTTTGATCTGGGAGCAGACGAAGCGCGCTTCACCACCACCTACACGATGGCCGGCGACGGCTCCGTGGACGTGGCCGGGGCGTTGGAGCCGGTCGCGACGGATCTGCCGCCACCCTTCCGGGTGGGCCTGTGGTTCGACATGCCGCAGGACTACCGCAACCTCGAGTGGTACGGGCGCGGCCCCCATGAAAGCTATGTCGACCGCAAGACCTCGGCTCCGATCGGTCTGTGGCGCGGGTCGCTCGCCGATCAGGCGCACGACTACATCCGCCCGCAGGAGACCGGCAACAAGGTGGATGTGCGCTGGATGGAAGTGGGCACCGATACCGGTGCGAACGCGCGGGGTGTGCGGGTCGAGGGGCCCCAGCCGCTGATGATGAACGCGCTTGCCTTCCCTTATTCCGACTTGTTTCGACGCGCGCCGGGCACCTGGAAGTCCACCGATGTCGTGCCGCACGGCAATGGCTCCTTGCTGATCGACAGTGCGCAGTGGGGCCTGGGGGGCGATACCCAGTGGAGCGAGTTCGGCAAGCCACTGGAAAAATACCGCACCACGGCCGAGCCGAGGCAGGTGCATTTCCGGCTGACGCCGTACGAAGGGGCCGGAACGACCCCGAGCAAGGCGCGCGATGCGCGCGAAACGGAAGCGGAAAGCGAAAACGACTGAGCCGGGCCGAGTGGCGCAGGAGGCGTGAGTCGTGGTTGCATCGAGATCGCCCTCTCCTGGCGCCATTGAAGCCGGCGAACTTATAATTTGTCCTACTAGTCTTAATCATGAGCTCGCCTGGAAAGCCAGTTCAGCATGTCACCACTCCAAATCGCTGTTCGATTCATGGCGTATAGGACTAAAGATCATTAACTTAACTCGCGCACTTCCATTAAGTTGTCAGTTCTGGAAATGAACGAGCAATATTATACTTGTCTGACAATATATCGAACATTAGGTTCTCTCATAACGAATCAGGTCGGCAAAACCGGCCACATGGGAGAGAGGTCTATGGAAAGGCGCTGCAATCGCTTTCTTTTTGGCGCGTCCACTTTGGCTGCCGGTGCGGCCGCCTTCGCGCTGCCCGCCATCGCCCAGGCACAGGATGGCGCCGGGCCCGCCGAGGCTTCGGTCACGACACAGCCGGGCGATGCGTCGACCTCGCCCTCGGCGGGTGAGATCATCGTCACCGGCGTGCGCGCCAGCCTTCAGAACGCCCAGGCGAACAAGCGCAATTCGCAGCAAATCGTGGATTCGGTCGAAGCCCAGGATATCGGCAAGTTGCCCGACGCCAACACCGTCGAGGCGCTTCAGCGTATCACCGGCGTGCAGATACAGCGCCGCTACGGCGAAGGCGCGACCGATTTCGACCACCGCACCCAGCCCGCGATCACCGTGCGCGGCCTGACGCAAGTGAGCAACTTCATCGACGGACGCGCGGCGATTTCCGCCTCGGGTGGTCGCTCGCTCGATCTCGAAGCCCTGCCCCCGGAAATGCTTTCCGGGATCGACGTGTTCAAGAACCCGCCCGCGGACACGATCGAGGGCGACATTGCCGGTGTGGTCAACATCCGCACGCGCCTGCCCTTCGATTCGCCCGGGCAGGTCATCAGCACCACGCTCAAAGGCAACTACTACGACCGTGCGGACAAGTTCGGCGGCTCGGCCTCGGCGCTCTACAGCAACCGCTTCGACACCGCGATCGGCGAAATCGGCGTCCTGCTGAACGCGAGCTACGCCAAGAGCGCGTATCGTCAGGATGCGATCCTGATCGGGCAATACGCCCCGATCCCGGACGGCGTGACCATCCCCGGCGCCCCCGACAACGCGCAAGTTCCCCTCGGTGAACAGATCTACGACGATGGCGGCAACCGCAAGCGTCTGGGCGTTGCCGGAGCGCTGCAATGGCAGGCCACGCCCGACCTGCTGCTCACCGTGCAGGCGCTCTATTCGCGCTACAGGTTCTACCGGCAGGGCAAATACTACTACTTCAACAACAACGGCAACGTCGATGCCGACGGCAATCCCATCTCGACCCCGCTCGACGGTGCGGACTTCACGTTCGACGAGAACGGCTATGCCACCTCGGGCACGCTGGCGAACCAGGTCTTCGAGTCCGCCCGCTACGACCAGGACCTGACCGACACCACCGGCAACTACACCTTCAACGCGCAGTGGAAGGCCAGCGACCGGCTGACGATGACCTTTGATGCGCAGTACCTGAAATCCAGTTATGACGCCGATCGCAACGGCTTCGTGATCTCGCAGTACGACAAGTCGGGCGAGACGCCGTACACCGCCCTGCACCAGAACATCGTGACCTTCGACCTGCGCGGCAAATACCCGACCTGGAACGTCGCCGATCCGGCCGCGCTCGCCGATCCGTCGAACTATGCCTTCACCTACATGGCCGATGCGCTCCAGCGCAACGACGCCGACCAGCTGGCCTTGCGTTATGACCTCGCGTACGAGGCAGACGGCAGCTTCCTGCAGAAACTTCGCGCGGGCGTACGGTTCTCGAAAAGCACGGTGGACTTGCGCGGCACCTGGAATGCCTTCTGCCTGGTCCCCAGCGGCGCCAATCCGGCCTGCGACGCTCCGGCCGGAACGACGTTCATCCCGGTTTCCGAGCATCCCGAACTGGTTATGTCCGGTCCTTCGAGCAACTTCTTCGATGGCAACACGCTGGCCGGCGGGATCCTCTATCCCAACTTCGCGTCGGGCTCGAGCCTGTGGGACAGCATCACCAAGACCGAGGCCCTGTTCAACACCAGCCCGAAGGACTACTTCGCCGCGTCCGATCTCAACCACCAGACCGAGCGCACCTGGGCCGGGTTCGTGATGGCCGATTACGGCTCGAGCCTGTTCGGGCTGGATTTCGACGGCACCGCCGGGCTTCGCCTCGTGAATACGACCACGGGATCGGCCGGCACGGTCTTCAACGAGGATGACACCACCAGTCCTCTGAGTGTCGATCGCCGCTACACCAAGCTGCTGCCCACCTTCAATTTGCGCGCGCACCTTACCGACCAGTTGCAGGCCCGCTTCGCGTTCTCCAAGTCGTTCGCACGGCCGAACTTCGACGTGATGTCGACCAACGTCACGCTCAATCCGATCGCGCAACTCAACCCGGATACGGGACGGCCGACGGGCTCCTCCGGCAATCCCTATCTCAAGCCGATCACCTCGACCAATTTCGACGCGACGCTGGAGTGGTATTTTGCCCGCACCGGGTCGCTGACCGGAGGCCTGTTCTACAAGAAGGTCGACGGTTTCCTGGCGAGCGGCACGGTGGTGCGCACGTACAACGGCACTGCGTACGACATCAGCACCACGGTCAATTCCGGCAAGGGCACGATCAAGGGCTTCGAAGTGGCCTACCAGCAATTCTTCGATTTCCTGCCCGGACTGCTCGGTGGCCTCGGCCTCCAGGCGAACTACACCTTCGTCGACAGCAACGTGACGAACCCCTTCGCCACCAGCGGCAGCGACATTCCCGAACAGGTGCCGCTCGAGAAGCTGTCCAAGCACAGCTACAACCTCGTCGGCCTCTACGAGAAGGGGCCGGTCACGGCCCGCCTCGCCTGGAGCTGGCGCGGCAAGTACCTCGACACTACCTATGGCAGCGGGGCCAACGGCATCCCGCAGTTCCAGGCGCCTTACGCCTCGCTCGATGCCTCGGTCAGTTTCGACGTGACCCGCCAGATCGCGCTCTCGTTCGACGCGGTGAACCTCACCAACCGGATGAACATGACCTACATCGGCACCCCCAGCCAGCCCTTGCAATATACCCTGAACGACCGCCGGTTCGGCTTCTCGATCCGCGCGACCTACTGAACCCTCCCTGCGCCGGAGCATGTCGCGGACATGCCCGGTGCCCTTTTGCCCGGGGCTCCAATGCGACGATCGCCCGGCGCGCTCTTGAAAGGACTTGCCCCCGTTCAGCCCGCAAAGCGCGAATACCCATGGCCCGTTTAACGGAGATTAAAGCGCGCACTCCAAGAATGCCGACGGTGTCTTTCGTGGTCCAGGCCGAGCGCTTGGGCTCTACAGGCGGATGGCGTCCGTCCGGGCGGAGCGAAACGAAGCATGACGAAAGGGCAAGCTGGCGTTGCGCAGCCCATCGGGCTCAGACGGTCCTTGCGCGGCCGGATATATGCCCTGGGTGTCTTCATCTGCCTGTCGACCAGCGGCGCGTTGATCATCTCGAATTTCATCAGCAATCAGGACGCACTTAGACAGGCCGCCGAGCGCGACGTGGCCTTCGAAAGTCGCTTGCTCGCGCGGCAGCTGCTGGAGGACTACGACCAGCTCCAGAACGACGCCTTCACACTCTCGAAAGTCGAGGCGGTCCAGGGCCTGCTGCGCGCGCTGCGCAACGATGACGTGGACCCGGTCGACGGATCGACGCGCGCCCAACTCGAATATCGCGCCAGGGTGCTGTTCCGTGCGATCATGCAGGCCCGCTCGGCCTACACGCAAGTGCGCCTGATCGGCCTGGACGACTGCGGCCGCGAACGCATCCGGGTGAACCGCATAGCGGGCCGCCTGGTGGATGTGGCGACGGCGAAGCTCCAGCGAAAGTGCGCGCGCGACTACTTCCAGAAAGGCATCCGGCTGAAGGAAGGCGAATATTTCTTCACGGCCATCACCTATAACCGCGAACATGGCCGCATCGAGGAACCGCGCGTCCCGACCCTGCGCGTGATCGTGCCGGTCTACGATGTACGCGCCCGCATCGTCGGGCTGATCGTGATCAACGAGGACTACGGCGCCCTCCTGAGCCGATTTGCGCGCTCGGTCGCGATCGGCCATGCGATGACGATCGCAACTCTCCAGGGCGACTTCATCACCCGCTCGGCGCGCGGACGCGTCGCGCCTTTCATGTTTCACGAGGACCCCGCCTATTCGGGCTTGCCGCTGCCCCCCGGCCTGCTCGCCGACCGGCGCGCGGTATGGACGTCGAACCGCGATGGAAGCCTGTTTGCGAGCGCCCGCCTGCCCGCCCCCGACGGCGACAACGCCTCCCCCGTGGTGGTGACGCTGCGCGTACCGAACGCGACGCTTTATGCCCCCGCGCAGCAGACCTTGCGCAACGGCCTCCTGCTTTCCATTCCCCTGATGCTGCTTGCGATTGTCATCACGCTGGCCGTCAGCGTACGGGTGATGAAGCCGCTCACCAGCATGACCCGCTCCATCGACCATGCGATGCGAACCGGAAGCGAACCCGATCTGCCCACCGCGCGCGAGGACGAGGCCGGGCTGCTGGCCCGGGCCTTCGCGGCGTTGCTGGAAATCCGGCGCAGCCAGCAGGCCCGCCAGGTCGCGATCATCGGCAACGTGTGCGACGCGATCGTGTCGGTCGATCAGGACGGGTGCATCCTCGACTTCAATCCCGCAGCCGAACGCCTTTTCGGCTATGGGTACGCCGAGGCGGCCGGGCAGCCCTTGTCCATGCTGATGTCCCCCACCGGCGACGAGGCGGACCTGGGCGAAGTGATCGAACGCGAGGCGCGCCGGGCCGACGGAACGCTGTTTCCGATCGAGCTTTCGATGAGCGAGATCCGCATGCCGGACGGGGCTTCGATCCTGACCTGCGTCCTGCGCGACATCTCCCCGCGCAAGGAGATGGAGGCCCTGCAAAACGAGTTCATCTCGACGGTCAACCACGAGCTGCGCACCCCCCTCACCGCGATCCGCGCGGCGCTGACCATGTTGCACCACCGCATGGCCGGCAAGGGCGACGCCAAGGCCGACCACCTGCTCGCTTCCGCGTGCCAGGGCAGCGAACGGCTGCACGAACTGGTGAACGACATTCTCGACCTGCAAAGGCTTCAGGCGGGCCGGATGAACTACACCACGGTGCCGTGCGACCTCGCCGCGCTGGTCGGGGAAACGGTGGAGCGCTACCAGGCGCTGGGCGAAAGCGTGGCGGTGAAGCTCGTTCTCGACACCGCGCCGACGCGGCTCGCCTGCGCGGTCGATCCGGTGCGCTTCGGGCAGGCTCTGGGCAACCTGCTCTCGAACGCGATCAAGTTCTCGCCTCCGGGCGGACGCGTGCGCATCACGGTGCGGCCCACGGGCAAGGGAACGGTGCAAGTTCGCGTGGCCGATCAGGGACCGGGTATCCCGCTCTCGTTCCGGGACAAGATCTTCACCCGCTTTGCCCAGGCCGACGGTTCGGACGCGCGCGCCAAGAGCGGATCGGGACTTGGCCTTAGTATCACGAAGGCGATTGTTGAGAATTTCTCTGGCACGATCGGCTTCGAGAGCGTGGAGGGGCGAGGCGCGACCTTCGTGATCGAAATTCCGCTTCAGGGTGCTGCGAGGCAAGAGGTGTGGAGAGATGCCGAACAAGCTCGAACGGGTCCTTTATGTCGAGGATGATCCGGTCATCTATCCCCTCGCCATCATGGCGATCGAGGATTTCGGTGCGGGTGTGGTCGAACATTGCGCGTCCGGTGCGCAAGCCATCGAAAAGGCGCCGGACTTCGCGCCCGAAATCCTGCTGCTCGACGTGATGATGCCAGGCATGGACGGTATCGAGACACTGGCGCGACTGCGCCAGATTGAAAGTCTGGCCCATGTTCCTGCGGTATTCATGACCGCCAAGGCCCAAACCCTCGAACCGCAGGTCCTGCGCGCGGCCGGGGCCGCAGCCGTCATCGCCAAGCCGTTCGATCCGCTGACGCTATGGGACCATCTCAACGCCATCTGGAACGCGGCCCGCGAGGCCCGCTGCGCAGAGCCACTGAGCCAGGCGGTGGACGCGGACGCCGCCCTGAAGGTCCTGCCGCCCCACGGCGGGAAACGTTTCGGGCTCGAACTGGACGACCTCGAAAACGCCTATGAGGAGCGGCGCAACCGGGTGCTCGCGACGATCCGTACGCTCGAAGGGGGGCGCGAATTCACCTGCGCGCAGCGAACCGACTTCCGGCGCGAACTGCATCAGCTGGCCGGATCCGCCGGCTTCTTCGCGCAAGATGCGCTCGGCAAGGCGGCCGCGCGGCTCGAGCGGGATCTCGGGGAAATGAGCATGGAGCAGGCATGGCTCGCCCTGCAGGAGCGCGGCGATGGGGCGTTGCTGGGAATGACCCCGAGGACATCGAACAACTGACGGAGGATGCCGACAATGGCTCGAATCGTTATGGCCGAGGACGACCCCATCGTTGGAAGCATCGTGACGCGTTGCCTCGAAGCGGTTGACCATCGCGTGCTGTGGCTCAGGGATGGCGATGAGGCTCTCGAAAGCATTCGCCAGACCCTGCCGCACCTGGTCATTCTCGATGAGCAGATGCCGCGCATGTGCGGGCATGAAGTCCTTGCCCAGATGCGCGGCGACCCGGAATTGGCTGGCATTCCCGTGCTCGTCCTGATGGCCAGCATCCATCCGGGCAACGAGATCCTGGCCTACCGCAGCGGAGCCAGCGACTTCATGACCAAGCCCTTTGCCTGCGAGGAACTCCAACGGCGCGTCGAGGCACTTCTCGCCGCGCAGCCGGCGGTGCCGGGCGGGATCGTGGCGCCCTGAGCAACTTGCCCAGGGGGGCCATCGGGCGCGCTTCGAAGCACGAACGACGACAATTCACGAGGCCTTGACGGCCCTCAGACCCTTCGGGACGGATCGGCGTGTTCCCACAAGGACAGCGCCGAGGCCGATCGCCGATGTCGCCGCACCGGCCAGGGCGACCGCAGGCATGCCAAGGCCCAGGGCGATCACCCCGCCGCCCAGCGCCGCGCCCAGCGCATTGCCAAGGTTGAAGGCTCCGATATTGACCGCCGAAGCCAGGTTGGGTGCATCGCCCGCCGCGTTCATCACCCGCACCTGAAGCGGGGGCACCAACGCGAAGCTGGCAATGCCCCACGCGAAGATCAGAACGGCGCTTGGCCAGGCGTGCCCCATGAGCGCCGCGAAGGCCACCAGCACCGCGCTCAGGCCCGCCAGGGTCACGATCAGCGTTCGGTCGACCGACCTGTCGGCAAACTTGCCCCCGAGCCAGTTGCCCACGCTCAGGCCTATTCCGTAAACGACCAGCATGGCGGTGACGAAGCCGAGCGAGGCATGGGTCTTGGTGCGCAGGATCGGCACGATGTAAGTGAAAACCGTGAACATCGCGCTCGACCCCACCACGGTGAGGCCCAATGCGGTGAGCACCGGCTTGCGCCCGAGCACGCGCAATTCGGCCATCGGATTGCCTCCCTGGGGTGCGGGAAACGAAGGAAGGGTGAAGCGCAGCGCCGCCATCGTGACGAGGCCGAGGCCGGCGATGCCCCAGAACGAAGCGCGCCAGCCCAGGTGCTCGCCCGCCCAGGTCGCCAGCGGAACGCCTACGACATTGGCCAGGGTCAGTCCTGCGAACATCGCGGCGACGGCGCTGGCCCGGCGGTCCTCGCGCACGAGCCCCGCGGCCACGATGGACCCCACGCCGAAGAAGGCCCCATGGTTGAGCGAAGTCAGCACCCGCGCCCCCAGCAGCATCGCGTAACTGCCCGAGACCGCCGCCAGCAGGTTGCCGAGCGTGAAGATCGCGGCAAGGCCCATCAGCAAACGCCGACGCGGCACGCGTCCTGTCGTCAGCGTCATCAGCGGGGCGCCCAGCATCACGCCAAGCGCATAGGCGCTGATGAGCAGTCCTGCGGTGGGGACCGAAACGCCAAGGTCGGTCGCGATCACCGGCAGGAGACCCATCGGGGCAAATTCGGTCACGCCGATGCCGAAGGCACCGACGGCAAGGGCCAGAAGGCCCGGATTGAGTTTCACGGCAAATCCCTCGGGCAATGGCGTCAGATAAAGGCGGGAGCGAGGCGGGCGAAGCCCTCCTGCTGGCGATAAGGGGTGTGGGGATAAGGGGGCAGGACATGACTGGCCGCATCGAGCGTGGCGATTTGCGCCTCGCTCAGCGTCCAGCCCACTGCGCCGAGGTTCTGGCGCAATTGCCCTTCGTTGCGTGCACCGATGATGACCGAGGACACGGTCGGGCGCTGCAACAACCAGTTGATCGCGACTTGCGGCACGGTCTTGCCGGTCTCGCCGGCCACCTCTTCGAGCGCGTCGATCACCCGGTAGAGCAATTCGGTTTCCACCGGCGGGGCGAACGGCTCGGTCGCGTGAAGCCGGCTGCCTGCGGGAACGGGCCGACCGCGCCCGAACGTGCCGGTGAGCCGCCCCAGCCCAGCGGGCTCCAGACGATGGCGCCCAGGCCCTGATCCGCGCCCAATGGCATCAGCTCGGCTTCGTAGTCGCGGCCGATCAGCGAGTAATAGACCTGGTGCGCGGCAAGACGCGGCCAACCATGGCGCTCGGCCAGGCCCAGGGCCTTCATGATTTGCCAGCCCGGGTAGTTGGACAGGCCCGCGTAACGGATCTTGCCCGCCCGAACGAGGTCGGCCAGCGTGGCCATCACTTCCTCTGCCGGCGTCGAAGCGTCGAAGGCGTGAAGCTGGAGCAGGTCGATCCGGTCGGTGCCGAGCCGGCGAAGGGCATCCTCCACAGCGCGGATCAGCCGAGCGCGCGACGCGCCCCAGTCCTGCGGCCCGTCGCCCATCGGCAGACCGGTCTTGGTTGAGACAAGGACCTCCGCGCGGCGCGACCGGATGGCCTGGCCCAGGATTTCCTCCGCGGCCCCGCCCGAATAGACGTCCGCAGTATCGAACAGCGTCACGCCCGCCTCGAGGCAGATGTCGATCAGGCGCCGCGCCTGCGTGACATCGCTGTTTCCCCAGGCGCTGAACAGTGGTCCCTGCCCGCCGAACGTGCCCGTGCCGAAACTCAGCGCAGGGACGCGCAGGCCCGAAGATCCCAGTTGTCTGTATTCCATGATGGCAATTGCACCTTCGCAAATCTGTTTCCCTGGCGCATAGATGGATTCGCAAATCGGCCCCGTGTAGCGCCTTGGAACGCGAAGGATTTATGCAGTGAACGCAAAGATGGGCGCAGGTTCGGATCGCGCCCGCGCTCTGGCCCTGTTCGCCACGGTCATCGAACAGGGCAGCTTCTCCGGCGCCGGGCGGCTGCTGTCGATGAGCCCCTCGACGGTGGCGCGCGCGATCGACCGGATCGAGGAGCGGCTTGGTGTCCGCCTGCTGCTGCGCTCGACCCGCGTGCTGACGCTCACCGCCGAAGGCCAGGCCTATCTCAACGCGGCGCGCCGCATCCTTGCCGACCTCGACGAAGCCGAGCAGCGGATCGCCGACCAGGGCGTGCCTCGCGGACGCCTCAGGATCAGCGCGGCCCTTTCGCATGGTCGCCTATGCGTCGTGCCCCTGCTGGGCCGGTTCACCGCCCTCTACCCCCACATCCTGGTCGACATCGTTCTCACCGACGCCTTGGTCGACGTGGCCTCCGGCGAGGCGGACGTCGCCATCCGCTTCGGCAAGTTGCCCGACAGCGCCCTCACCGCGCGCAAGATCGGGGAGACGGGCCGCGTGATCGTGGCATCGCCGGCCTTTCTTGCCGAACATGGCCGCCCGCGGGTTCCCGAGGACCTCCATCGGTTCAATTGCCTCAACTTCAACTTCCGCCGCGCCGAACCGGTCTGGCCGTTCCGTCACGAGGGCGAAGATTTCGCCTTGTCCGTGCAGGGCAACATGGAAGCGAACAACGGCGAGACATTGGGCCAGCTCGCCATGGCGGGTGCGGGCATCGCGCGGGTCGGGCGGTTCAGCGTGCGCAACGAGCTGGAGAGCGGCCAGCTTGTCCCCTTGCTCGAAGAGTTCAACCCCGGCGACGTCGAGGTGATCCACGCGCTGTTCGTCGGTGGTTCCAGCATACCCGCCCGCGTGCGCGTATTCGTCGACTTCCTGGCCGAGCATTTGCGCTAGCGCGGCAAGCGCGGACTTGACCCTGACATAATGTCAGGCCTTATAGACAGCATCGGCCAAGGAGTTACGCCGATGCACGAAGATCATCATTGCCAGCACGGTCACGAACATGCCCCTGCATCGACGACAGTCGATCCGGTTTGCGGCATGCAGGTCGATCCCGACGCGGCCAAGCACCATGCCGCCCACGGCGGCCAGGATTTCCATTTCTGCAGCGCGCGGTGCCGCGCCCGCTTCGTGGAGGATCCGGAGCGCTGGCTGAGCGGTTCGGGAGAGGAACAGGTGGTGCCGGAAGGGGCCGTCTGGACCTGTCCGATGCACCCCGAGGTGCGTCAGGACCACCCCGGCGCCTGCCCCATCTGCGGCATGGCGCTCGAGCCGGAGATGTTCGATCCCGACACCGGGCCCAACGCGGAGCTGGTGGACATGAGCCGCCGCTTCCGGATTGCGCTGGTGCTCGCGCTGCCCGTGTTCCTGCTGGAAATGGGCGGGCATCTCGTGCCGGCCCTGCACAGCCTCGTGCCCATGCGGATATCCGGCTGGATCCAGATGGTCCTGGCGACCCCGGTGGTGCTGTGGGCCGGCTGGCCCTTCTTCACGCGCGCGGCCGCTTCCGTGCGCACCCGCAATCTCAACATGTTCACCCTCATCGCGCTGGGAACGGGCGTGGCCTGGAGCTATTCCCTGGTCGCCACGCTGGCGCCGGGCCTGTTTCCGCCCGCCTTGCGCCGGGCGGACGGAACGGTTGCGGTCTATTTCGAGGCCGCGGCGGTGATCACCGTGCTCGTCCTGCTGGGGCAGGTGCTCGAACTGCGCGCGCGCGAACGCACCTCGGGCGCGCTCAAGGCGCTGCTCGGACTGGCACCGCGAACGGCCCGCCGCATCACCGATCAGGGCGAGGAGGACGTGGAGCTCGATGCGCTGCAGATCGGCGATCGTCTGCGCATTCGCCCGGGAGAAAAGATCCCCGTCGACGGCACGGTGGTGGAAGGTACGTCCTCGGTCGACGAAGCGATGGTCACGGGAGAATCGTTGCCGGTCGCCAAGCAGGCGGGGGACACCCTGATCGGCGGCACCATCAACGCCACCGGCGGCCTCGTCATGACCGCCGAGAAGCTGGGCCGCGACACGCTGCTTGCGCGCATCGTCCAGATGGTGGCGCAGGCCCAGCGTTCACGCGCGCCGATCCAGCGCCTTGCCGATCAGGTGGCGAACTGGTTCGTGCCTGTGATCCTGCTGGTCGCGGTGCTGGCCTTCGCCGCATGGATGACCTGGGGGCCGGAGCCACGCTTCGCCCATGCGCTCGTCGCCGCCGTGGCGGTGCTGATCATTGCCTGCCCTTGCGCTCTGGGCCTTGCCACGCCGATGTCCATCATGGTCGGCGTGGGGCGCGGCGCCCAGTCCGGCATCCTCGTGAAAAGCGCCGAGGCGTTGGAGCGTATGGAGAAGATCGACACCCTGGTGCTCGACAAGACCGGTACGCTGACCCAGGGCAAACCCTCGGTCACGGCACTGGTGGCCCTGAACGGCCACGAAGAGGGTGAACTCCTGCGCCTTGCCGCCGCGGTGGAGCAAGCCTCCGAGCATCCGCTGGCCAGAGCGGTTGTCGAAGAAGCCAAGCGACGAAACATGACCCTGCCGCCTGTCGACCAAGCCGAATTCCCAACGGGCAAGGGGGCGGTCGGGCATGTCGAGGGCAAGCGCGTGCTGATCGGCACGGCCGGATTCCTGGCCGAACATGATGTCGACGCGGCGCCCGCCTCCGCCGAGGCCGACCGGCAGCGCCGCGATGGCGCGACGGCCATCCTCGTCGCTCTGGACGGGGAGGTCGCCGGGATCGTCGCCATCGCCGATGCCGTGAAGCCGTCGACCGCACCGGCAATCGAGGCCCTCAAGGCGGCGGGCATCCGCGTGCTCATGCTGACCGGCGACAATCGCACGACGGCCGAGGCGGTTGCGCGGCGCCTGGGCATCGACGAGGTGGAAGCCGAAGTGCTGCCCGATCGCAAGAGTGCGGTCATCGCGGGATTGCGCGCGCAAGGGCGTATCGTCGCGATGGCGGGCGACGGGGTGAACGACGCCCCGGCCCTTGCCGCCGCCGACGTCGGTATCGCGATGGGTTCGGGAAGCGACGTTGCCATCGAAAGCGCGGGCATCACGCTGCTCAACGGGGAGCTCACGGGCATCGTGCGGGCCCGGACGCTCAGTGGCCGGGTCATGTCCAACATCCGCCAGAACCTTATTTTCGCGTTTGGCTACAACGCCCTGGGCGTGCCGGTGGCAGCGGGCGTGCTCTATCCTCACTTCGGTATCCTGCTGTCGCCGGTCATCGCGGCGGCGGCCATGTCGCTCTCTTCGGTCAGCGTGATTGGCAATGCGCTCCTGCTCAAGGCGGTGCGGCTGTGAACATCGGACAGGCCGCGACGAAAACCGGCGTCTCGCAGCGGATGATCCGCCATTACGAAAAGATCGGCCTGATCCCGCCCCCGCCTCGGCGCGAAAGCGGCTATCGCGACTATGGCGCCGAGGATGTGGCCCGGCTGCACTTCATCGCCAACGCCCGCGATCTCGGCTTCGCGATCGACGAGATCGCCGGATTGCTGGCCTTGTGGGGGGACGAACACCGCGCCAGCGCGGAAGTGAAGGCTCTGGCCCTGGCCAAGGCGGAGGAACTTGGCCGCAAGGCACAGGCCCTGTCGAGGATGCGCGCAAGCCTGTTGCATCTGGCCGCGAATTGCCACGGAGACGATCGCCCGGAATGCCCGATCATCGACACCATGGCGGGTGATTCCAGCACGTCAGGCGCCAGTACGCCACACGCCGGCAAGCCTCGCGAATGAGCGAGATGTCCGGAATTGATCTTCCGGAATGAGGCGCTCCGCCAACTGCTCCGGCGCAAGAGCTGGTGCTATCAAGTTCATGCCATTGGCGGCAGCAGCGGGTCGGCCACGGATTTCCCGTGCCCGGACGATGTCCTGCACACCCGCACTTTTGCACCCCCAATCGCTAATGAGAATCACTTGCATTATATAGGCTTGGCCCTTATGCGCACGCCCCCAAGGATCGAAGAGGACGAACACGCATGGGGCGCACACTTTCACGGCTGCTGCTGGCAACCGCGCTTTCCACCAACACGACAATCGCCATGGCGCAGGAGGTGACCGAGCAGGTGCTCCCGGAAATCCGGGCCGAAGGCGACCGAGCCGATGAAAGCTACGTCATGGGGGCGGGCAACGATGCCGGCACGACGACGATCACCGCGAAGGAAATCCGCGCCCGCGCCCCGGGATCGGGCGATGCCAACCAGCTTCTCAAGGCGCTTCCCAGCGTCCAGTTCTCGCGCGACGAAGGGCTCGCCACGCGCGAGGACATCCAGGACATCCGGCCTGCCGACATCTCGATCTCGGGTGGACGCTTTTACGAGAACCTGATCACGATCGACGGCATCGATGCCAATTCGCGCCTCGACATTACGCAGGACAGTCCGGCGCACTACGCCGAACCGGCCGGGGCCAGCGCGCAGGCACTCTGGGTCGACGCCAACCTCGTAGGCGCAATCACGCTGCGCGATGCCAACGTCTCGGCCGAATACGGCCGCTTTACCGGTGGCGCCCTCGACATCCAGACCCGCGCCCCCAAGCGCAGCTGGGGTGGCAGCGCCACCGTGTCCTATACCTCGGACGCGCTGACCAATTTCAAGATCTCCCAAGGCTCGCGCGCGACCATCGACGAGGGCGACATGCCCGGCACGCCCAGCTTCGAGAAGTGGCGCTACGGCGCGAGCCTCGATGCACCGATCAGCCAGGACGTGGGGCTTTTGCTCGCCTACAACCGTTCGCGCTCGCAAGTCGTCTACACGCGCGGGAGCAACTACGGGGAACGACCCTATACCCAATCGAGCACGAGCGACAATTTCCTCGCCAAGCTCGAGGCCGATCTTGCCAGCGACCTCACCCTGACCGGGCAGTTTTCCTACACCCCCTACGAAAGCGAATACGCCAGCGCCAACGGGGTTCAGAACGAACTCGTGACCAAGGGCGGCGGCATCACCTCGCAAGTGAAGCTGGCCCGGTCGGGCGAGACCGAGTGGTCGATCGCGGCCAGCCTTTCGCACTCGGACACGAGCCGCGATGCGCAGGAGACGAACTATTCGATCCCCTCCTTCACCACCAACGGCAACGTGTGCTCGGCCTCCAACTGCACCATCGGCGGCTTTGGCGATGTCGACCAGTGGCAGGACAACTATGCGCTGACCGGCCGCTGGTCGGCCCCGGTCGGACCGGGGCGTCTCTCGGCGGGCTTCGACTACCAGCGCATCGAAGCCATGCGATCGCGTCCGGAAGACACTTATGCCTATTCGCGCGGGACCGACGAGGAGGATGCGGCCTCGATCGTGTGCGCACAGGGCGACAGCATGACCTGCGTCACCGGGGAATACGCGCTCCAGCAATATTCGCTCTACAAGGCCTATCGCGCAAAGGTCGGGCTCGATTCCCTCGCGGCCTGGACGCAGTACGAACTCGAACTGGGGGACATGGCACTGCGCGGGGGGCTGCGCTACGACTGGGAAAGCTTCCTTGGCAACCACACGGTCTCGCCGCGGCTTTCGGCAAGCTACGCGCTGCCCTGGTCGGGTTGGAGCGTGACGCTGGGCGCGAACCGCTATTACGGCCGATCGATGCTGGCCTATGCGCTTCGCGAGCAGTATCCCGACAATTTGACCTACCGCCGCACGGGAACCGCCTCGGGCGACAGCCTCGTCTATTCCGACGCCGACTGGACGCTCTACAGCACCAGCCACTCGACGTCCTACTCGGACGGCAACAAGAAAACCCCCTATTCGGACGAATTGTCCGCCGCCATGTCGGGGCGGATCCTGGGCGGCGCGCTGCGCGTGAAGGGCACCTACCGCAAGGGCCGCAACGAATTCACCCGTTCCGAGGGCGAAACCGAAACGACCACCCTCATCGACGGAACGAGCGACGAATACACCAACTACGTCATCACCAACGATGGCCACAGCACTTACCGTGGGCTCAGCCTCGAATACACCCGCAGCTTCGGCAAGCACGCCCTGGCCTTCAGCACCAACTTTTCGAAGACCAAGACCAGCAACGACGACTACCTGACCACGATCGACGAGGATACCGACTACGTCGTCTTCGAGGACCAGGTCATCTCGCTTGCCGAACTGGAAGCCCGCAACCAGCGCGAAGACATGGCCTCGCCCTTCATCGCCAACCTGACCTGGACCGCGCTGTGGCTTGACGATCGCATCACCACCAACGTGAACTTGCGCTATCGCGGCAGTTTCGACCAGATCGAAGATACCGGCGAGAGCGCGACGGTGGAGGGTACGAACTACGATCTCTACGACTATGTCCACTACCCCAAGGCGCTGGACGTCAATCTCAACGCCCAGGCCGAACTGGTCCGTTCCAGCTATGGTGTGCTGACCGGGGACGTGCGGGTTGCCAACCTGCTCGACCGCACGCCCTCGCCCAACAGCACGGCAACCTCGCAACCCTACCAATACGGCCGCTCGTTCTGGTTCGGCCTCAATTACCGCTTCTGATGCGACGCTTCGGCCCGGGAGGTTCGCGGCGAGCCTGGCGCCGCGCAGCGATGCTTGCCTGCGGTGTGCTGCTTGTGGGGCATGCCGCAGCCCAGGACGACGCCCTGCCCGGGTCGATTCAGGCGCAAGCCACCGTGCCGGACATCGCGGTGTTGCGCCAGCTTTACGCGGGGCCCGCCGCGACCTGGCCCCGGCCCCGGCTGGGGCCGGGCGCCCGGTTCACCGAGTTCGCGCCCCTGCCCGACATGCCCGCTCCCGGCACAAGGGCCGCGGCGCTGGCCGCGATCGGCCAACGGCTCTTCGACGATCCGGCCCTGTCCGCCTCGGGCCAGATCGCCTGCGCTTCGTGCCACAATCGCGAACTGGGCCTGGGCGATGGCCTGCGCACGGCCTTTGGCCACGACCGACAGCGCGGGCGGCGCAATTCGCTCCCGCTCTACACCATGGCCTGGATGCGCCCGCTGTTCTGGGATGGGCGCGCCGTCACGCTCGAAGAGCAAGCGCTGCACCCCATGCTGGATCCTCGGGAAATGGCCTCGAGCATCCCGCAAGTCGAGGCGGCTCTCCATCGCGACGCGCAGTATCGCGAAGCCTTTGCCGCTCTCAACGGCCCGCGCCCGATTACCGCCGCCGACGCCGGTGCCGCGCTCGCCGCGTTCGAGCGCACCTTGCGCCCGCCCCGGTCGATCTGGACCCGGGTCATGGCGCAAGGTGGCAAGGGCACGGCCCTGCTGGACGATGCGCAGCTGCGCGGGCTGCACCTTTTTCGGACCAAGGCCGGATGCGCCGCCTGCCACAACGGGCCGCTGCTCTCGGACCAGCGTTTCCACAATCTCGGGCTGACGTTCTACGGCCGTCGGCTCCAGGACACCGGTCGTTACGAGGTTACCGGCGATCCCGAGGATGTCGGCCGCTTCCGCACCCCCTCGCTGCTCGGCCTCCCGCGCACCGCGCCCTATTCGCACCTCGGTCTGTTTCGCAGCCTTGCCAACGTGGTGGCCTTCTACAACGGCGGGGGCGGCGTCGAGCGCGCAGAGCCTCAGGCGGGCATCCCCGTGCCGCGCAAGGATCCGCTGATCGGGAAGCTGGACCTTACCAAGGCGGAACAGGCTGATCTCGTGGCGTTTCTGGAAACCCTCTGATGTACATACGGTGAAATATGGAGATCACGTCGCAACAGCATGAATGCTCCACTCGTGGGTAGCACACGTTTCGCTTCGCTCGGCCTGTCGATCTTGGTGCACGCAGCGCTGCTGGGCGCGGCGATGCTGCAATTCGCCACGCGGCCCGAGGTCAGACTTGGCGACGACAGCGCCCTGCGCGTCGTGGAACATAGTCTGGCGCATGACCGCCCCGCCCCGCGCGAAGCCGCTCAGAAACCTTCCGCGCCGCAGACGTCCTCCCGTGATGCCGCCTCGCCCCGCGCGACCACCCGCGCCTCCGATCCCCACGTGCAGGATGGGCCGGCAGCTCCATTGCCTCTTTTCCGGATCAGCCTGAGCCAGGCCACGGCGATGCCCCCCTTGCCCGCCCCCGACGAGACGCCCTCTGCCATCCGCACGCAGCTGCCGTTACCGCCGGGCCCAATTCTCGAGATCCCGTCCGCCACGCCGCAATCCGAGGCTGCGGATCACGGCAACGCGGCCGCAGCCGGTGCCCCCGGCGGCGCGAAGCGCACGCTTCAACACGAAGCCCGCAGCAATTACGCCGGAACCGTCCACCGCCACATCAGCCGCTACAAGGGCTTCCCGAGCGAGCTCTCGCGCAAAGGCATCGAGGGCACGGTCATGACCCGCCTGACACTCGCGCCCGGAGGTCGGCTCGGCACGGTCGAGATCCTGCGCAGCAGCGGTTCCGATCTGCTCGACCGCCTCGCGGTCAGACAAATCCGCCTGGCGGCCCCCTTTCCCCGCCCGCCCATGGCCTTGCGCGCCATGCGCCTGAGCTTTCTCGTGCCGATGGTCTATAGCGCGCACGACTAGGAAAATGGCGGCTGCAACGCGCGCGAAATACTTCTGCCCGAAGCGCTACGGGAGAAAACGAGGTGAGGATGTGTCCTAGAGTCCCAACCAATCGGATAGAATTTGCCCTTCATGGCCGTCTGGGGCCAATGCCGCGCGCAACGCTTTCAACATGGGCGGCAATTCCTGCGTGAACGCATAAGGGGGATTGACGAAGAAGAGGCCCGCGCCGTTGTAGATGCCGGGTTGATCGCTGTCGTAAAGCCAGTGTTCCACCACCAGAAATTTGGGGATGCCCAACTTGCGCAACCGCTCCTTCCACTGCCCGTGCGTGGCGCGGTCTTTCAGCGGATACCAGATCGCCGTCACACCATGCGCCCATTTGCGGTGGGCCGCAGCAAGGGTCGCGGTGATGCGCGCGCGCTCGTCCGTCTGCTCGTAGGGCGGGTCGACCACCACCACGCCGCGCGCGGTGCGGGGCGGCACCATTGCCAGCCAAAGTTCGTAGGCATCGCGTTCATGCACGGCCGCGCGCGTGTCCCGCATCACGCCGCGCAGGGTGTAGGCGTCTTCCGGGTGCTTTTCGTTGAGGATCAGGCAATCCTGCGGCCGCAAGAGCTGCGCCAGAATCTGGGGCGAGCCGGGGTACAGACGCGGTTCGTCACCCGTATTCACCGCCGCTACGGCGGCGCGGTAGTCGTCCAGCAAGGGGCTCGGATCGGCAAATGCCCGCAGGACACCCTGCGTGGCCTCGCCGGTACGCTGCGCCTCGTCGCCGCCAAGATCGTACAGCCCGCAACCTGCATGGGTATCGATCAAAGTCAGCGCGCCCGGCTTGAGCTGCAAGGCCCGCACCAAGGCAATCAAAAGGCTGTGCTTCACGACATCGGCGCTATTGCCGGCATGGAAGGAGTGGCGATAATTCATGGCGGTTCATAATCCTTACGGACGGCCCTTAGACGAACTGGCGGACCTTCTGCAAAGCGAACTTGTGGCCGCGCCGGTATTGCCGCCCTTGCAGCGCCCGCGCGGCACGTTGAAGATGAAGCAGGGGTTGCGCGAAGGCAGCGCGCTTATCGCAAGCGCTGCCCCAATCCGACGCGTTCCCCACACGTCAGGAGCAGACAATCCGCTATCCGATTTCCGTCTCGCTGCTGCCAGGGACAAACATTGAAATGTCATGCGAGAAGGTGTCACACCCCGGCAACCGCGATAAAGCCGCTGCCGGGTGTGACACCGGCTTCGCCTAGGCCAGGTGCTTCTCGAAGAACGGAATGAGCTTCTCCAGCGCCTGGCCGACGGGCTCGGGCTGATCGTAGAGGTCGTAGTGCGACCAGCCTTCGACGACGACCAGCTCCTTGTCCTTCGAGGCGGCGCGGCCGTGGATTTCGAGGCCATCGCGGTAGGCTCCGAAGCCACCGGGCCTGTCCCCGACCACGACCATCATCGGCTGTGTCAGCAGGGTCTCGGCAAAGGCGAAGGCGTCCCAGGCGATGGCAGGCGCGCCGTGCGAGACCAGCATGCGGGTCCCCGATCCTTGGGCCACGCAGCGGTTGCGATAGTAGTCGGTCGCCTCGAGCACATCGATGTCGGTGATGCCGGCGGCCTTGCCCTCTTCCACGCTGGCGGGGAGGAAGACATTGACCAGTTCATCGCCGCCCGCGATCTGGGTCGAGCGCTGTGCGGCCATGCCTTCGAGCGCCGCGACCGGATCGAAAGCGCTGAAGCCTTCGCGGAAAAGCCGTCCGAAATTGACGCCGGTAATCGTGACCAGCGCCTTGATGCGCTTGTCGATGATCGTCGCCTTCACCGAGTATCCCCCTCCGCCGCAGATCCCGAGGATGCCGATCCTTTCGGGATTCACATAAGGGAGCGACTGGGCGTAGTCGATGACGTCCCGATAGTCCTTCACGCGCTGCTCGGGGTCCTCGATCCAGCGCGGGCTTCCGCCGCTCGCACCCTGGAAGCTGGCATCGGGCACGATGACCACGAAGCCGGCCCGGGCCAGCGCCTCGCCGTAGATGTTGCCGGCGGTCTGCTCCTTGCAGCTGCCGATGGGATGGTTGGACACCACCGCGGGATAGCGCTTGCTGGCGTCGAACGCGGGCGGGACGTGGATGTTGGCGGCAATGTCCCAGTACATGCCGGGATTGCGAATGCAGACCGTTTCCATGGGATTCTCCTGCCTATTGGCCGAGGCCTGCTCGATCACTGTGCGACGGCTTCGACGGCAGTGGCTGCCGCAAGCCTGTCGCGGAAGAAGGCCCCGAGCACGTCAACCGCCTCTTCGACGAAGGCAGCGCCATCGTAGAGGTCCATGTGGTTGGCTCCTTCGACGACATGGAGCGCCTTGTCGGATGCGGCGGCCCGGTCGAACAGATCCTCGCTCATCCACTTGCTGCCCGCCACGGAGCCCGCGACGATCTGGAGCGGCTGCGTGAGGTAGACGTCCGCCATGTGGTAGGCGTCGTAAGTGATGATCTGGTTGAGGCTGCGCAGCGTCGCGAAGCCGGGGGCAGTAGGGTATTCGGCGCGCGGCGTGTGGTAGTATTCCCAGGCCTGGCGCAATTCCTCGTTCGGTGCCTCCGCCTCGCTCATCGGCGCCAGCGGCATGGTGGCAATGGCGCCACCTGTCGCATCGGCCGTGCGGGCATGCGAGCCTGCCTCGACATAGGGCAGCGCATCGATCGAACGGACCGAGTTGTCCCAACCATTGCGGAACATCGCGCCGATATTGACCGCGCTGACAGTGCCCAGCGCCTTGACCCGGCGGTCCTGGATGGCCGCATTGACGGTGTAGCCAGCGCCCGCGCAGATGCCCATGGCACCGATACGTTCCGGATCGATGTAGGGCAGCGTCGAGAGATGGTCGATGACCGCGCTGACGTCTTCGGTGCGGATATGCGGGTTCTCGAGCTGGCGCGGCGCGCCGCCGCTTTCGCCCTGGTAAGACGCGTCATAGGCAATAGTGACGAAGCCGAGCTGCGCGAGCTCGGCGGCATAAGTCCCCGCCGTCTGCTCCTTCACCCCGCCACCAGGATGCGAGACGACGATCGCGGGATAGCGCTGTGACGCGTCGAAGTTCTCCGGGAAATTGACGAAGGCCGACAGGACGATTGTCGGGTTGTTCGAATTGACGAAGCTGATCTTTTCCATTTCCAGTCTCCTGCGGGTCCGTCCCGCGCTGGTCGGCATGTGGCCGGCTCTCCCGGCTCCCTGCTGACAAGAAGCAATCTAGACCTTCAGGATTGATCCGATTAGACGGATAATTTGTATTGGTTTCATCATTGAGGTGATGAATGAGGCGTGATGAAATCGCCGATCTCGCGACCTTCGTGGTCGTGGCGGAAGAACGCAGCTTCACGCGTGCGGCTGCGCGTCTTGGCATGGCGCAATCCGCCGTCAGCCAGATCGTGCGGCGCATCGAGGAGCGGCTTGGCGTGCGCCTCCTGTCGCGCACCACGCGCAGTGTTGCACCAACCGAGGCGGGAGAGCGCCTGATCGCGACTCTTGGGCCCATGCTGCATGATCTCGATACGGCCGTGGCCTCCCTCAGCGACTTGCGCGACCGCCCGACCGGCACGATCCGCATCACCACCGTCGAGCATGCCGCGAAGACCATTCTGGTCCCGGCCATGAAACGCCTTCTGATCGACAACCCCGACATCACCGTGGAGATCACCATCGACTATGGGCTTGCCGATGTCGTGGCCGATCGCTTCGATGCCGGGGTCAGGCTGGGCGGGGAGATCGCCAAGGACATGATCGCGGTCCGCATCGGGCCGGACACGCCGATGGCCATTGTGGGATCACCTGAATATTTCAGCCGATCCGCACCGCCAACCTCCCCGGCCCAGCTCATCGATCATCGCGCCGTCAATCTTCGCCTGCCAAGCTCGGGCACTCTCAACGCATGGCGTCTCGTCGGAGCGGATCGGGAGACGCGCGTGCGCGTCGACGGCCCGCTGGTGCTGAACTCGATCGATCTCATCCGCGATGCCACCATTGATGGCCTTGGTCTCGCCTATCTCCCGCTGGACCAGGTCCAGCGCGACCTCGACGAAGGGCGCCTGATCCGGGTCCTCGATCGGTTCACGCCGGACCTGCCCGGCTATCACCTCTACTACCCGCACCGTCGGCATGCATCCGCCGCATTCACGATGTTGATCGATACTCTACGTCACCGAGGTTAGCCAAGGTCGACCCATTCTCGCCGTGGACGGAGCCCTTCTGATTCCCCAGGAGCGGAACGTCGCTTCCGCCCAAGCGAGGCAGGCATGCGCGCCTTGGGGCTTGGGGGGATCGGTTCCGACCGCAAGAAGGCGCCTGGCCCCCTTACGGCGCACACGCCCATCGGCCAGCGTCGCCTCGGGCCAGGCGCCGAACGTCAGCGTGCGGGGCTTTTCGAAATGGCGGGCGATCTTGCCGAAGGTCGCAAATGGCACCTTCGTCGCATTGCACTGACCGATGGCCTGTCCGGCTCGCAAGCGAACAGTACTGGCGGCGCAAGATCTCAGGGTTTTACCTGATAGGGTCTTCGGGGCGCGGCCGACACACTCCTTGTGCCTGCAAGCCACTCGAATGGATGGCCAAACGCCGACGGAGAACCCACTTGAGCGATACGCCCACGACCCCGACCACCCCGTCTCTGCACGCCGCGCCTGGCGACGTCTCGCGCCGCAAGCTGCTGGTGGGATCGAGCCTTCTCGCCGCGCTGCCGGTGGTCGGTTCGCTTGCCGCTGCCGGTCCTGCCCGTGCGCAAGGCGGAACAGCCTCGCGCCCCAACATCCTCGTGATCTGGGCCGACGACGTGGGCATGTGGAACATCAGCGCCTACCATCGCGGCATGATGGGCAATTCGACGCCCAACATCGACCGCATCGCCAAGAAGGGCATGCTCTTCATGGACCACTACGCGCAGGCCTCGTGCACCGCGGGCCGCGCCGCCTTCATCACCGGCCAGTACCCGATCCGCACCGGCATGAGCACGGTGGGCCTGCCCGGCTCCGAGCTCGGCCTGCAGAAGGAGGACCCCACGCTTGCCGAGATGCTCAAGCCGCTCGGCTACGCGACCGGACAGTTCGGCAAGAACCACCTGGGCGATCGCGACGAACATCTTCCCACGGCGCACGGCTTCGACGAGTTCATGGGGATCCTCTACCACCTCAACGCAGGCGAATACCCCGAGCAGTACGACTATCCCAAGGACAACCCCGCGTTCCAGCAGCGCGGCGTCGTCCACACCTGGTCCGATGGCAAGGGCGGGCAGAAGGTGCAGGACCTCGGCCCCTTCGGCCAGGAACGCCAGCGCCATCTCGACGACGAGTTCCTCACCGAATCCAAACGCTTCATCACCGACGCGGCCAAGGCGGGCAAACCCTTCTTCGTGTGGCACAACACCACGCGCATGCACTACCGCACCAACCTGCCGCCCGAATACGACGGCAAGACCGGCTACGGCCTCTACGCCGACGGTATGCAGCAGCTCGACGACCAGGTCGGCCAGTTGCTTGATCTCGTCGA
Organism: Novosphingobium profundi; assembly: GCF_018491765.1. Taxonomy (GTDB): domain Bacteria; phylum Pseudomonadota; class Alphaproteobacteria; order Sphingomonadales; family Sphingomonadaceae; genus Novosphingobium; species Novosphingobium profundi. Next base: position 242,732 of record NZ_JABWCU010000010.1, read on the forward strand.
GGCGCTGGGCATCGCCGACAACACCATGATCATGTTCTCGACCGACAACGGTCCGGCCTGCAATTCCTGGCCCGACGGCGGCAACACGCCGTTCCACGGCGAAAAGGGCGTGGGCGGCTGGGAAGGCGGCTTTCGCGTGCCGATGATGGTGTCCTGGCCGGGACATATCCCGCAAGGGACCACCACCGGCGAGTTCATGACGATGGAGGACTGGATCCCCACGATCATGTCCAAGCTCGGCCAGCCCAATCTCGTCACCGAACTCAAGAGCGGCAAGAAGATCGGGAGCATGACCTACAAGGTCCATCTCGACGGGGTGGACCAGGGCCCGTTGCTGTCGGGCCAGGGCAAGTCCAACCGCAAGGAGTTCTACTACTTCACCGAAACCACGCTCCACGGGCTACGCTATGGCGACTGGAAGTTCCTGTTCAAGAAACAGGACAAGTGGTTCAACGGCGTGCAGGAGCAGATGGTGACGCCCTACATCATCAACCTGAAACTCGATCCCTTCGAGCGCTTCCTCGAGGCGCGCGGTTACGACGAGTGGCAGGAGAACCACTCGTGGACGATCGGTCCGGCCGCCGCGCAAGTGGGCAAGTTCATGGCCACGCTCAAGGAATTTCCACCACGCCAGAAGAGCTTCGATGCGGACATCGACCAGATGCTCGATGAGGCCTACAGCGCGCAGACGAACTGAGCGGGTGCCACAAGGCCTGGAATTTGCCGGACGGACAGTGGGCGTGCAGGTGATTGCCGAGACCGGCAATCCACCGCGACTGCATAGCTGCTTGACGTCCGGCACAGGCGCGGTCGCCGCCCGCCCGGCCCTGGGTGGGCGATGGCCCCTTTCGTAAACTCAGCCGACAGCCACTATCGCATATCTAAGGCGCACGTCATCGAGCACGCTTTCGATCGCAGCGCACTGCATGTCCGTGCCGCTCGGTCTGACTTCCCAGTTGCAATGGGGATGCGTCTTCGCGTCGCGCACGATGACTTTGCCAAGCGCCCGGCGCCATGTCTGGGAGGTGCCGCCTCTTTCCCGGACAAGGCGCGTTACAAGCAACTGTTCGAGTTCGGATGCCGTCATACCCGCCGCTTAACCGTTGTTGCCGGCTTATCAAGCCGAGCCTCCTGATATTTCCGCCGAATGGAGGTCATGAAGCTCGATCGATCGCGTAGCACCACGGATCCGGTCCCCGCCGCTTGCTTGCCGTTCACACGTCGATCACTCCTGGCTTGAAGCGCGGGTCGACATCGCGCCATTCCCATTATATGCAATTGCACTCCATAATATGAAAAATGCCGTGCAAGCTCGCAGGGACAGAGCGGTGTTCGAACGAAGGGAGAGGCGGTGCAATGACAGCGCGCAAGGCCAAGGGTCTGGCGGGAATGCTCGCAGGCGGGGTGCTGCTTGCCTCGGTAACCAGCGCCTCTACACCCGGACGCTACGAGGCGATCCACTCCGGCACCCCGTGGTTCGACCAACACGGCCGCCCCGTCAGTGCGCACGGGGCGGGCATAACGCGCGAAGGGGACACATTCTACCTGTTCGGCGAAGCGCACCGGGACATGACCAACGCCTTCGCCGGGTTCAACTGCTATTCGTCCCGCGACCTGGTGAACTGGCGCTTCGAGAGTGTCGCGCTCCCCGTGCAGGCCTCCGGAGCGCTCGGCCCCGATAGCGTCGGTGAGCGGCCCAAGGTCATGCGCTCGCCCAAGACGGGCGAATACGTCCTGTTCATGCACGCCGATGCCAGGGATTACCGCGATCCGTTTGTCGGCTATGCCACGGCGGATCGCATCACCGGTCCCTACACCTTCCGCGGCCCCTTGCTGTTCGAGGGGAAACCGATCCGAAAGTGGGACATGGGTGTCTTCCAGGACGCCGACGGGACAGGCTATGTCCTTCTGCATGGCGGAGATATCTACCGCCTTTCCCCCGACTACCACGGCGTGGAGCAACACGTGAACCGGGCGATGGCCGAAGGCTTCGAATCCCCGGCCCTATTTCGCAAGGGCGCGACCTACTATTTCCTCGGCTCGCACCTCACGGGCTGGGAGCGCAACGACAACTACTATTACACCGCAACGAACCTCGCCGGCCCCTGGACGCGCCGCGGCGCCTTCGCGCCCCAAGGCACCCTGACCTGGAACTCCCAGACCAGCTTCGTCCTGCCGATCGAGGGCCGCGATAGCGTCACCTACATGTTCATGGGCGATCGCTGGTCGTTTCCGCGCCAGGCCAGCGCCGCGACGTATGTGTGGCAACCCCTGGTGGTGGAGGATGGTACGCTGGCCATGCCGCGCTTCCAGGATGCCTGGCGGATCGACACCGCGACGGGCAGGGCCGCGCCGGTGCGAAAACCGTCCAGCACCATCGGTGCCGGCGATGCCCGGGTGCGGTACATCGGACAGTGGCAAACCGGCGCGCCGGGCTCTGTCCCCCACAGGTTCACAAGCGAGCGCGATGCCGCTCTCGAAGTGACGTTTCGCGGCACGCAGGCCTGGCTTCGTGCCGTGGCGCGACCCGACGGCGGCTATGCGCACGTCACGCTGCGCAACGCGCAGGGCGAAATCGTGCTTCGCGCGACGCTCGACATGTATTCGAAGTATCCCGTATCCAGTGTCCGGTTCGTGACCCCCCGGCTTCCATCGGGAACCTACACACTGCGCCTCGGCGTCGTGGGAGAGGGATGGTATTGGGTCAGCAAGAGCGGCGCGCGCTCGGGCAGCAGCGGACATGCAATCGCCTTCGAAGGTCTCGACGTGCGCCATTGAAGGTGAACCTCGCGCTGTTTTGGCCTCCATTCGCGGTTCCGGGCCTCACGGGTCTCGCGGCTATCGGGCCGATCAAATCCCTGCCCACCGAAGCAGACGTTTGCATTTGCCAGCGCTGGCATAATTGCTTGACAGCCGCCCTCCCCCCGGCGCTAGAACACCCCACGAGACCCGGCACACCCGTGCAGGACCACGCGATCCGCAACCGCGGACGGGAGGAGAGGCCATGTACCAGCGCACGCCCCGCGCTTGCGATCCGACAACGCCCGACAGCCTTGTGGCAACCCGGCGCGGACTGCTCGTTACCGCTGCGACCTGTGCCACGCTCGGCCCGATCCCGCGCGCTTTCGCGCGCGCCGATGCCGCTGCCGGGGATGACTTCGGCGCCCGCGCCGAGGCGATCGTGGCCGCGATCGAGGAACCGCGCATCCCCCGCCGCGACTTTCCCGTGCAGGCCACGGGCGGCGAGGACGACAGCGCCGCGATCGCCGAGGCGCTGGCCCGCTGCGAGGACGCGGGCGGTGGCCGCATCGTGCTGCCGCAAGGCGTCACGCGCTGCGGCCCGATCCGTCTGCGCTCGCGCATGGAACTGCATGTTCCGCACGGCGCGCGGCTCAAATTCCTGCCCGAGCCCGGGCGCTACCTGCCGCCTGTCTTCACCCGCTGGGAGGGCGTCGAACTGATGGGGAACCACCCCCTCATCTACGCTTTCGAAGAGGAAGACGTCGCGGTGAGCGGCGAAGGAGTGATCGACGGCAGCGCCGACGCCGCGCACTGGTGGCCGTGGAAGGGCCTTGCCGCGGACCGCGCCAAGGGCCTGCCCGAAAGCGAATATCAAGCCGCCGACCGGGCCCGGCTCTTCGCCCTGGCCGAGGCGGGCACCCCGGTGGCCCAGCGCGTCTTTGGCGAAGGCAACCGCCTGCGCCCACCCCTGTTCCAGCCCTACCGCTGCACGCGGGTGCGCATCGAGGGCGTCACCGTGGTCGCTGCCCCGTTCTGGCAGCTCCACCCGGTCGAATGCCGCCATGTCACCGTGCGCGGGGTGACCTGCTCCAGCCACGGCCCCAACAACGACGGCCTCGATCCCGAATCCTGCGATGGCGTGCTGATCGAAAACTGCATCTTCGACACCGGCGACGACTGCATCGCGATCAAGTCGGGCCGCAACGCCGACGGAAGGCGGCTCGCCCGCCCCTGCCAGGATATCGTCATCCGCAATTGCCTGATGAAGGACGGGCACGCGGGCGTCGCGCTCGGCAGCGAACTGACCGGCGGCATCCGCAACGTCTTCGTCCACGATTGCCGCATGGACAGCCCGAACCTGACCCGCGCGCTGTTCATCAAGTCGAACAGCTATCGGGGCGGGCGCGTCGAGGAGGTCCACGTCCGCCGTGTCACGGCGCGCACGGTCGAGAACGCCTTCCTGCAGATATGGATGCTTTACGAAGAGGGCGAGGGCGGCGGCCATGTTCCCCATGTCGCCCACGTATCCGCGCGCGACTGCACGGTGGGGACGACCGGGCGCGTGCTTGTCGTGCGGGGACTTCCCGAGGCGCCGGTCGAGGACCTCAGCCTTGCGAACATCACCGTCGCGCGCGAGGAGAGCCCTTCGGTGACCGTCGACGTCGAACCGATCGCGCTCGACCACGTCGTGGTGGCCGGGCGCACCTGGACCCGGGACTACCTGCGTTCGCTGCCCGGAGCCGACAGCATCCACTGCGGCATCTGGGCGGTCTGCACATGACCCAGCGCCGCCCCCGATCAGCGCGGGAGCGGCGCGGTTCTCTCCTTCGCGTTCACCCGCACCCGTGTGAAGGAAAGGCGCGCGACATCATCGGCCACGAGCGCGGGATCGCCAAGCTCAACGTCGATATCGCGAAAGGCGATGTCCTCGATGCGCGTCTGGCCAGGATTGGGCCGCAGCACGCCGAACGACCCGAAGCGCCCGCGCAGGTCCGCCAGCGTGACCGCGCGCAGGCACGATTGCGGCAGCGGCGGGGGCAGCGCCTCGCGGTACTGGGTCCAGGGTTCGGCGGCGATGAGCGCCCCGCCATCGCTGTCGAGCGTGATCGCACGAAAGACGATGCGTTCGTAGAGCTGGGGCGTGTCGGGGCGCAGCTTGAACTGCGCGAGCACCATCGCCCCGCTCACCCGGCAGTCTTCGACAAGCACGTCGCGCACCACCGTCGCCTCGCTGCCGCAGGCGAAGGCGTGGTGCCCGCGCCGGAAGTGGCAGCCGCGCACGTGGACCTGCTCGACCGGCGGGCTCGCCTTGTCCTCGCGCGCATGGGGGCCCTTGGAGCCCTTGGCCGCGATGCAATCGTCGGTGACCGAGAAATAGCAGTCCTCGACGAGAACCCGCCGGCAGCTGTCGATGTCGATGCCGTCCGAGCTCGGCGCCTGGGGGTAGTTGTCGGGCACGGTGAAGCGCGCGCGGCGCACGCGCACGTCCTCGCAGGCGTAGAGGTGCAGGTTCCAGAACTGCGAATTGCGAAAGGTCACGTCCTCGATCACGACGTCGCGGCTGTTCGCAATGAACGCGAGCCGCGCGCGGGGAAGACTGGTGTTGGCGAAATCATGCGGATCGCGCGCGGCGCGGCGGCGGCGCCAGAATTCGTCCCAGACCGGCCGTCCCGAACCGTCGAGCACGCCCTCCCCGCTGATGCGCAGCCCGTGGCAGCCCTCGGCGTTGATGAGGGCGGGGGTGAAACTCGGCTCGAAATGCCCCTCGATGCGCGTGCGGCGCGGCGGGAAATGGGCCATGTCGTTGGTGCACTTGAGAACCGCGCCGCGCGCGAGATGGAGGTGGACGCCCGGGCGCAGGAACAGCGCCCCGCTGACGAAGGTCCCTTCCGGCACCACCAGCCTACCTCCGCCCCGCGCGGCGAGGGTATCGATGCCCTGTTGGATCGCGGCGGTGTCGATCACGCCGGGCGCGCCGCGCGCGCCGAATTCGCGGATCGAACGGCCGAACGGCGTCGCATTGCCTCCGCCCAGCACGGCGCCTGTCGCCAGGAGCGCGGCAAAGCCGCGTCGGCTTGTGGGCATGGTCCCTCTCCTTTGCACCGTGCGCGGCCCTTGGCGGGCCGCACGCCGATTTCCGATTTGCTCCACGTTAGCCCATATTGTAGCATCTTGTAGCATAAAATGGGATTTCGTGGAGAGGGCCACTGGCACGGCGCAACCGGACAAGGCGCGCCGCCTCCCGCGAAGATCCTGCGCTTCCAGGGAGAATAGCGATGAACACAAAACGCCTGCTTGCAGCCTGCGCCCTTCTCGCCCCGCTTCCTGCAGCCGCACAGCCGGCTTCCGCAAAGGCGCCTGCAACGGCGTCCCGTGCGAACGCGCCACTGCCTGATCCGGCGCATGTGCTCGCCCTCCTGGAACGCACCGCCAAGGCCCAGATCGCGGTCTTGCGTGCACGTCGGATGGAACTGGCGACGAACGCGGTCGAGGATCCCACCGTCAACTGGGTCGCCTCGGCCTTCTACACCGGGCTCGGGCGCCTCGAACGGGTCTCACAGGCCGCGCAAGGTGCACAATTCCTGCGCGAGGTGGCGGGGCACTACAACTACGCGCTGCCCGGCGCGTACAGCGACCACACCCGCCTCGATGCGGACAACATCGCGATCGGCGAGACCTACGAGGAAATCTACGCAAGCACCGGCGAGCCGGGCGCGATCGCCGCGCTGCGCACCCGGCTTGACTGGACTCTGCCCTATCTCACGCTCGATCCGGCCCCCGCGCGGCTCGTGTGGTGGTGGTCGGACGCATTGTTCATGGCGCCCCCGGTCATGGCGCGCTTCTCGGCGCAGACCGGCGATCCGGCCTATCTGCTTGCGGCGGATACGCAGTGGTGGCGCACGTACGAACGGCTCTGGTCGCGCGAGCACGCCCTCTATTTCCGCGACGAACGCTTTCGTACCCGCAAGGCCGCGAACGGCGCGCCGGTGTTCTGGGCGCGCGGCAACGGCTGGGTCATGGGCGCGCTGCCCCGCATGCTCGAGGCGATGCCCGCCGATTTTCCCACCCGCGCGCGCTACATCGAGACGCTGCGCGCGATGGCGGAGAGCCTCGCGAAATTGCAACACGCCGATGGGCTGTGGAGCGCGAACCTGCTTGACGGCAACGATCCGCCGGGCGGCGAGACCACCGGCTCGGCCTTCTTCGTCTACGCGATGGCCTGGGGCATCAACCACGGCGTGCTTGAGCGCGAGCGCTACCTGCCGGTGGTCCTGCGCGGCTGGTCGGCGCTCGAGGGGGCGGTCCAGCCCGACGGCCTGCTCGGCTTCGCGCAGCGCACCGGCGACCAGCCCTGGCCCGCGCGGGCCGAGGACCACGCGCTCTACGGCACCGGCGCGATGCTGCTGGCGGGCCTCGAGGTGCGCAAGCTGGGTGCACCCGTCCAGTCCTTCCCCGTGGCCGAGGCGCCCCTGCCCGCGCGCGCGATATGGGATGGTCCCAGGGTACGCCCCGCCGCAGGCCCGCGCGACGCGGCGCAGGCCGCCGACCACGAACGCGCCCGCGCCGAACGCCGCGCGGTCTACGAACTTGCCTTCGAACCTGCCCGCGACATGCCCGGCGCCCGCCCGGCAGGCGAAGCCTCTCCCCCGCGTGCCGACGGCGTGGTCAATCCGCGCGTGACCCTGCAGCTGGCCCCGCCCGCCGATCGCACCGCGCGCGCCTCGGTACGCTTCGCCCCCTATCGCTACGACGACATCCTGTGGGAGAACGACCGCACCGCGCACCGCATCTACGGCCCCGCGCTCGAGGCGTTCGAGCCGCCCTCGGGTTCGGGCATCGACGCCTGGGGCAAGAACGTGGTCTGGCCCTTCATGGAGCGCCAGCTCAAGACCGGCAAGCAACACGACTTTCACGGCGAGGGAATCGACTTCTTCAACGTGGGCACCTCGCGCGGCGCCGCCGGGCTCGGCATCTGGCAGGACCACAAGCTGTGGACCTCGCGCAACTGGTCGGCCTACCGCATCCTGAAGGACGGGCCCGAGGTCGCCGACTTCACCGTCGACTATGCCCCCTGGCCGGTCGGCACCGCGCGCAAGGTCTGGGAAACCCGCCGTTTCACCCTGCCGCTCGGCAGCAACTTCACGCGCATGGTCTCGACCATCGGCTCGGACAGCAAGGCCCCCCTGCTCGTCGCGATCGGACTGCAGAAGGCGCCGACCGAGGCGGGGCGCGGCCATTTCGTCGCCGATGCCGCAAGCGGTCGCTTCACGCTCTGGACGCCCGAAGACCCGGACAAGGGCGCGATGGGTCTTGCCCTGATGGTCGATCCCGCGATGATCGCCGAGATTGTCGACGACTACGACAACCACCTCGTCGTGCTGCGCGTCGAGCCGGGCAAGCCTTTCGTCTATTACATGGGTTCGACCTGGAGCAAGAGCCTCGACTTCCACGACGAGCGCGCCTGGCAGGCCTATGTCGCGACCAGCACGCCCGACTTCGCGCCGCCTGCGGCGGGCCGGCCCTGACCAATCATCGTCGGCGAGATCGGGACGGCCTGGCCCGCGAGGCGGCCGGACGAAACCGACGCGCAGGATCGCTCAGGGCTGATCGATAATGATCTTGGCAACGCGCTATAAACCCTATATGTTGGTTGCAAATACCATAATATGGAACATTGGGAAGGGGAGGCCACCTATGCGGGGCAAGAGCAGCACCACGTCTATCTTCCGTTATTGCACGTCCATTCTTGCGATCACCGCCGCCGGTCTCTGCGCGCAGACCGCTTCGGCGCAATCTGCCGACAACAATGCCAGCGCTAGCAGCCCGGAACAGCCGAGCGGCGATCTCGACGATACGCAGGCCCGCGAAATCATCGTCACCGGCTTTCGCGCCTCACTCCAGGCCGCGCTCGCCGACAAGCGCGAGGAAACCGCCGCGATCGACACGATCAAGGCCGAGGACATCGGCAAGTTTCCCGATTCCAACCTTGCGGAATCGATGCAGCGCATCCCCGGCGTCGCGCTTGCGCGCGGGGACGGCGGTGAGGGCAAGAACATCTCGGTGCGCGGCCTCGGGGCACAGTTCACGCGCGTGCGCATCAACGGCATGGAAGGCACTGCGCAGACCGGCTCCTCGGACATCTACGGCGCGGGCAACTCGGGCCGCAGCTTCGACTTCAACGTCTTCCCGACCGAGATCTTCTCCGCACTGACCGTGCGCAAGACCCCCTCGGCCGATGTCGAGGAAGGCTCGCTCGGTGCCACCGTCGACCTCGCCGCCCCGCGCCCGTTCGACAATGCGGACGACTTCGTGCTCAGCGCCACCGCGCGCGGGGTCTACAACGAGGTGTCCAAGCGGGTCGACCCGCGCATGTCGGGGCTCGTTTCCTACAAGCTGGGCGATACGGGCCTGGGCATCCTCGCCTCGGGGGCCTACCAGCGCCGACACATTCGCGAAGTCGGCTATTCGGCGGTCGACATCCTCTCGGCGAACCAGAACGGCATGTTCTGCTCGCCGCTCGGCGTCACCCCGCAGAGCCCGGCGACAAGCGCGACGACCGGAGCGGACGCGGCGAACTGCTCGACCGGCAACCCGCGCACCGGCTCCGTCGATGCCTACAACACCGTCTACAACGCCCGCCGCGACGATCTGCCCGATACGCCCGGCTCGGGCGCCTTTTTCCCGCGCATCCCGCGCTACACGGATTCCCAGCAGAACCAGGAGCGTATCGGCGGCACGCTTTCGCTGCAGTACCAGCCCGACGACGACACCGACATCTCGCTCGACCTGATGTACTCCAAGTTCAACGTCACGCGCGATGACAACTACATCGAGGCGATCTCGTTCGGCCGCTCGGCCTCGAACCAGGGTTATCCGATGATGTCGCTGCGCGACGTGACGCTCGACGAGAACGGCTCGGTGCAGTACGCGCTGCTCGACGGGGTCGATGTGCGTTCGGAATCGCTCCACTCCGAGTTCAGCTCGACCTTCAAGCAGGCCAACCTCAACTTCTCGCACCAGTTCAACGATAGGTTGCGCGTCTCGGGCATGTTCGGCCTCAACCAGTCGCGCTGGGACGACAAGATCCGCTTCCGCTACTACATGGACGCGCTCGACGTGGACGGCTTCGCGCTCGACTTCGGCAACGGCGCCTCCACCCCCAACATCACCTACGGCTTCGACGTCAGCGATCCCAATGCCTACCAGTACGGCGCCTCGCCGGGTGGCGGCGTGGTGACCGGCGGCATCGACCTGCAGGGCAAGCCGCAATCGGTGGTGACCGACGGCATGACCGCCGAGTTCAACGCCGACTACGATCTCTCGAACACGTTCAAGCTCAAGTTCGGCGGGCAGTACCGGCGCAGCCGCCAGGCGACGACCCAGACCAGCTACTACACCGCCGACCTCACCACGCAGAACCTGCCTGCCGGCACCTCGCTCGCCGACATCACCCGCCAGATCACCGGCCTCGACAAGCTCTGGGGCCATGGCGCCCCCTCGAGCTGGGCGGTGCTCGACTGGAAGGACCTCTACGACACCTTCGGCATCGCCGACTTCGCGACCTGCGGCGTCGAATGCGGCGCGACCAACCCGCTCGTGCGCGAGGAGGAGTTCGGCGCCTACGGCATGGTCAAGTTCGATTTCAGCGACGCGCTCGGCTTCGGCGTGCGGGGCGATGCGGGCGTGCGCTACGTGAAGACCAACCAGTTCTCCTCGGGCTACATCCGCGTGGCCGACTCGTCCTCGCCGACCGGGGTCGTCGGCCAGTATGCCTCGGTCAACCGCAGCTACGACGACTGGCTGCCGTCCGCCAACATCGTGGTCGAGCCGATGGACAACCTGCTCCTGCGCTTCTCGGCCGCCGAGGTCATGTCGCGCCCCGAACTCGGCGTGCTCACCCCCACCAGCGGCGTCAACCCGATCACCCGTTCGGGCACGGTGAACAACCCCTACCTCGACCCGATCCGCGCCAAGACCTTCGACGCGGCGGTGGAATGGTACTTCCGCCCCGGCTCGCTGCTTTCGGCCGCGTTCTTCTACAAGGACATCGGAACCTATATCCAGAGCATCAGCTCGCAGGTCCCCTTCAACGAACTGGGCCTGCCCGACGCGCTGCTCGACGGTTCGAACACGCTGCCCACCGAGCTCTTCACGATCACGCGTCCGGTCAACACGCCGGGCGGCAAGCTGAAGGGTATCGAGCTCAACGCGCAGGTCCCGTTCAACTTCCTAGACGGGTTCTTCGGCCACTTCGGCGTTCTTGGCAACTTCACCTACGTGACCTCGAAAATCGAGTACTGCCTGACCAGCGTCGACGGTGTCTGCACCGTCAGCACCAAGGACGACCTCGTCGGCCTTTCCAAGGAAACCGCCTCGGGCACGCTCTATTACGAGGACAGCAAGTTCTCGATCCGCAGCACGGTGAATTACCGCGGCCCCTTCATCCGCGGCATCCCCGCCTCGCCGGGCAGCGACATCCAGGGCAATTCCTCGACCATCTACGTCGATGCCTCGGCCTCCTACGCGATCACCGAGAACTTCAAGCTGATTGTCGAGGGCACCAACCTCACCGACGAGCAGAACCGCCTCTACATCGACAGCACGCGCAACGACACGCTGTTCCAGACCCGCGTCGGGCGCACGTTCACCTTCGGTGTGAATGCGCGCTTCTGAGCGGGCCGGAGCGCTGCGCTCCGGCTTGCCGCGGTGGCGTCCAGGTAGTGTCCTGGGCGCCACCGGCGCACTTGCGCTGATCCTGACGGGCGCAAGCGCGCACGGGCAGGACGATCCGGTATGGACGAGCTTCGTCACCCCGCCCCCCGAAGCCCGCCCGCTGGTGCGCTGGTGGTGGTTCGGCCCGGCGGTGACCGACGTCGAACTCGACCGCGAGATTACCGCGATGCGCCAAGGCGGCTTCGGCGGCTTCGAGGTCCAGCCCGTCTACCCGCTCACGCTCGGCGAAGCCCCGGGGGCGCCGGAGAACCTGCGCTATCTTTCCCCCCAGTTCCTTGCCCGCCTGCGCCACGCGGCAAAGACGGGACGCGCGCAAGGCCTGCGCGTCGATGTGACGCTGGGCAGCGGATGGCCCTTTGGCGGGCCCCACGTCACGCTCGCCGCCGCCTCCGCGCTCGTACGCCTGGAGCGCGCGCCGCTCGCGGCAGGGCAGAACGCGGTCGCGCGCCCGAAGCTGGCTCCCGGCGAAAACCTGTTGTCCGCCGCGCGACGGCTGGGCGCCGGACCGCCCGAGCCCCTGGCACTCGCGCCGGGCGAGGCCCCACTCGTCCTGCCCCCCGCGAAGCAATCGGGCGAAGCGCTGTTCTTCATTGCCGGGCACACCGGCCAGAAAGTCAAGCGCGCGGCGCTCGGCGCCGAAGGACTGGTGATCGACCATGCCAGTGCCACGGCCGTCCAGCTCCACCTCGCCAAGGTCGGCGCGCCGCTGCTGAGCGCCTTCGCGGGCGAGGCCCCGCCCGATGCGGTCTTCTCCGACAGCCTCGAGGCCTATGGCGCGAGCTGGACGCCCGACCTGCCCGAGGAATTCCGCAAGCGGCGCGGCTACGACCTTCTCGCCCACCTGCCAGCGCTGTTCCTCGACCTTCCCGAGAGCGCGGGCGTGCGCTTCGACTGGGCGCGCACGCTCTCCGAACTGGTCGAGGAGCGCTACCTCGCCCCGATCGATGCCTGGGCCCGCGCCCATGGCACCCGCTTTCGCGCGCAAGTCTACGGCTACCCCCCGCCCACGCTGTCGAGCAACCGGCTCGTCGCCATCCCCGAGGGCGAAGGGGCCGACTGGCGCGACTTCACCTCCACCCGTTGGGCGACCTCGGGCGCACATCTTTACGGCAAGCCGGTGGTCTCCTCCGAAGTCTGGACCTGGCTTCATTCGCCTGCCTGGGCGGCCACCCCGCTCGACATGAAAGTCGAGGCCGACCGCCACTTCCTGCAAGGCGTGACCCAGCTCGTCGGCCATGGCTGGCCCTACAGTGCGCCCGGCGTGCCCGAGCCGGGCTGGGCCTTCTACGCCGCCGCCGCACTCAACGACCACAACCCCTGGTACGCCGCGATGCCCGCCGTCACCGCCTATTTGGCGCGTCTGTCCTGGCTGCTGCGCCAGGGCGAGCCCGCCAATTCCGCTGCGATCTACCTGCCCACCGAGGACGCCATGGCGGCGATGACCCCCGAGGCGACCTCGATCAACGAAGCCTTGCGCGAACACCTGCCCAAGGGGCTGGTGCCGGCCGTGCTCGACGCGGGCTACGGCTTCGACTTCGTCGATGCGGGGGCGATCAAGAGCCGTCGCCCGACCTTTCGCGTCCTCGTCCTGCCCGCGCTGGAGCGGATCGACGCCGAAGCGCTCGAGGCCATCGCCGACTGGGCCGAAGCGGGCGGGCACGTGGTGGTTCTCGGCGCGCTCCCCCAGCTTTCGGGCGGCCTGCTTGGCGAGGCGGAGACGCGCCGGGTGAGGGCCGCCGCCGCGCGCCTCGCGCGCCTTCCCGCCACGCGCGTCGTGCCCGCCAGGGCCCCGCTCGAGACCGCGCTGGCGCCGGTCCTCCACGCGGCAAGCCCGCCCGACCTGGCCCTTGCCGCGCCCGAGCCCGAGCCCGGCCTGGGCTTCGTGCGGCGGCATCTCGCCAAGGGCGACGCGCTGTTCCTCGTCAACACCACCAATCGCCCGCTGCACCTGCGCCTGCCGCCTCCCGCTGGACCCGCCGCCTGGTGGGATCCGATGACAGGGACACGCGCGGCGCTTCCCCCGGGACCCGCGACGCTCGATCTGGCGCCCTACGAAAGCCGCGTCCTCGTCACCGGCCAACTGGCGCGAGGCGCGGCGCCGCACGGAGCTAACCCGAGCGCGCGCGAAATCGTATTGGGGCGCTGGACGCTCGCACGACCCGGCGCATCGCCCGTTGCGCTCGGCGCGTTCACCTCGTGGTCCGACGAGGCGGAATGGCGCCACGTCTCGGGCACCGCCACTTATACCAGCCACGTGACTTTGCCCAAGAGCGCAGAGGCCGGCTGCTGGGCGCTCGACTTCGGCACCGGCCATGCGCTTGACGGACCCGAGGGCGAACCCGCGCGCCCACGCGCGCGGATCGAGGCCCCTGTGCGCGAGGCCGCGATCGTCACCGTCAACGGTATGGCGGCGGGCACGCTCTGGGCGCCACCCTATCGCCTCAACCTTGGACACAGGTTGGCGGTCGGTTCGAACACGATCGAGGTCGCCACGCCCAATTCCGCGCTGAATGTTCTTTCGGGGCAGCCGCGCCCGGACCGCAGCGCGCTGACCGCGCGCTTTGGCGAGCGCTTCACCGACCAGGACACCGACCGCATCGCGCCGACAGCTTCGGGCCTGCTCGCGCCGGTCCGCCTCGTCGCCGCGCCCTGCCCCTGACGAAACCGGGCGCGGCGCGCGGTCACCCGGCGAGGCCGGGCGCGATACCGAGCCCCTCGGGCGAAATCCGGTTGAGACGCGGGCTCAGCACGTGAATGCAGGCCAGCGCGGCGAAATAGGCAAGCCCGGCGACCGCGAAGAGCGGCGCATAAGTGCCCAGCGTATCGAGCACGAAGCCCGCGTACTTGGCCATGCACATGCCCCCCAGCGCGCCCGCCGTGCCGCCAATCCCGGTCACCGAGCCCACCGCCGCGCGCGGGAAGATATCGGGCACGAGCGCGTAGAGATTGGCCGAGAAAGCCTGGTGCGCCGCCGTCGCAAGGCCGATGATCGCAACCCCCAGCCACAGGCTGTCGACCGACTGCACCCCCAGCACCGGCAGCACCGCCAGCGCGCAGGAGAACATCGTTACCTTGCGCGCCGAATTGACGCTCATCCCGCGCGCGATGAGGCGCGAGGATACCCAGCCCCCGCCCACGCTGCCCACGTCCGAAAGCAGGTAGATCACCACTAGCGGCGGCCCGAAGCTGACGAGGTCGAGCCCGTAGCGCTCGCCCAGGTATCCCGGCAGCCAGAACAGGAAGAACCACCAGATCGGGTCGATGCAGAACTTGCCCAGCGCGAAGGCCCAGGTCTCGCGCCGGCGCAGCACCTGCGACCACCCCACTTTGGCAAGCCCGATGTCCCCGTCCTGTCCGATCCAGGCGCGCTCGCGCGCGCCAAGCCGGGGATGCAGCGCGGGCGGGCGATAGATCGCGAGCCAGGCCACAAGCCAGGCGAAGGCGGCGATACCGGTGATGACGAAAGCCGCGCGCCACCCCCAGTTGAGCGCGATCACCGGCACCAGCAGCGGTGTCAGGATCGCCCCGATGTTCGATCCGGCGTTGAAGATGCCGATCGCCAGCGCGCGCTCGCGCGCGGGAAACCACTCGGTCACCGCCTTGATCGCGGCGGGAAAGTTGCCCGATTCGCCGATCCCGAGCGCAAAGCGCGCGATGGAGAACTGCGTGACGCTCGACGCCAGCCCATGCGCGATGTGCGCCAGTTGCCAGATCACGAAAGAGGCAGCGAAGCCGGTGCGGGCGCCAAGAACGTCCATGACTTTGCCGAAGACGAGGTAGCCGATGCCATAGGCCATCGTGAAGTAGAACACGACATCGGCGAAATTGCCTTCGCTCCAACCCAGCTCGCGCGAGAGCGTGGGCTTGAGCACGCCGATCATCTGGCGATCGACGTAGTTGATCACGGTGGCGGCGAAAAGCAGCGCGACGATCGTCCAGCGGTAGCGCCCGCCGGGACCGGGTAGCGGTGTGGACGCCTGCGCCGGGGGCGCGTTCTCGAGTTCAGACAAGACCTCTCCTTTCCTCTCCCCCCGGCCTGCGCCACTTGCGGGCGCGGTTGATGGCCGGGATTTTGGCGGCGCGCTACAAAGTCACGCCGCGTTTCCAGATGCCGATGGCAGGTTCCTCGTTGATGTCCTTGCGCGCGCGCGCCGCTCGCGCCCGACGACCTCCGGCTCGCGCCTCCTCACCCGCCTCGAGCGGGCGCAGCGCGGTTGTCCCATGGTCCTCAGGCCCCATGCGGATGGCGCCGGAGGCAGCGGGAAGGAGAGGCGCGTCGGCCGTGGTCATACCGTGGAAATACAGCATTGCCAACGCTGGCACAACGGGCTTGTCGATCACGCTCCTTCGCCGTCGCGAAGCTGTCCGTCATCGGCCCGGTCGGCCAGACCGAGACGGCATAGAGCCGGTCGCAGCGCTCCAGAGTGGTTCTCGATCCGACTGTGCCCAATCGACCGATCTGGTTTCTTGTTTTACCGCGTTTTCTGAACCGCCAAGTCATCCAACATGGCTGGCAAGCGCTCTAGGCAACCGGCGCGGGGCCGGTCGATTCGGCGGGCACGATCCGCATCGTGGGCAGGCGGCGTTCGGGCGGCGCGCGCTCCTCGATCCGGGCGATGAGCCGCTCGGCCGCCAGCGCCGCCA
>NZ_JABWCU010000011.1 GCF_018491765.1 Novosphingobium profundi
AAAACGGCACTTACGTCGACACCGGCCTCGACGAGGGTTCCTCGTTCAAGGTGCGTGAAAAGACCGCCAGCTTCTACGCCCAGCTCGACTTCGAGACCGCGGCCATCGCGGTGCCGATCACGCGCGTATGTTCGAGCGCTACCAGGAACAGCTCGCGTTGCACGGCGAGCTTGGCGGGAATGGCGACTTCGGCGCGGTTGTGCGCGGGATCTTCGGGAAACACGGTTTCCCACAGAAGCCGGACGCCTTCGAAATGCGTATCGAGATAGGGGACGATCTGAACCATCGCGCCAGTTAAACGGGCGCGGCCGGGCCGGGCAAGCCCCGCCCGGCGGCGCGGCAGTGGCGTTCAGGCCGCGACCGTTTCGTCCTGCGCTTCGGCCGCTTCGACGGCCGCGCGGATGGCGCGCAGGAACTGGTCGGTCGCGCGTTCCCACGAATAGAGGCTGCCGAGCGTGGCGGCGTCCTCGCGCGGGATGGCGAGCGCGCCTTCGATCGCTTTTTCAAGGTCCGCATCGATGACCCCGGCGGGGCAAACGACGGGAAGGTCGACCCCGCAGCCCTCGGCGCCCAGAATGTCGATCGGGCCGGTCACCGAAAAGGCCGCGACCGGTACGCCGCTGGCCAGCGCCTCGATCACCACGAGCCCGAAGGTGTCGGTCAGGCTGGGAAAGACGAAGCAATCGGCTGTGCGGTAGGCGCTTGCAAGCTCCTCTCCGCGCATCGCGCCCAGGAAATGCACGTGCGGATAGCGCCGCTTCAGGCTCTCGAGCGCGGGCCCTTCGCCGATCACCACCTTGCTGCCGGGCACGTTCGCCTCGAGGAAGGCCTCGAGGTTCTTTTCGGGCGCCACGCGCCCGACGTTGAGCAGGACCGGGCCGGGCAGCGCGGCGAGCGCACGGTGGCGTGGACCATCGGGGCGAAACAGCGTATGGTCGATGCCCCGGCTCCAGGGCAGGGTATGACGGATGCCGCGGCCGGCAAGTTCGTCGGCGAGGCTGCGGGTGGAGACCAGAACCGCGCTCGACTGCGCGTGGAAGCGCTGCATGATCGGCCAGAAGCGCTCGGCACTGATGCCGGTGCGCACCGCGGCGTATTCGGGAAAGCGGGTGTGGAAGGCACTGGTGAAGGGAACCCCGCGCGAGAGGCACCAGCCACGCGCGGCCCAGCCGATCGGTCCCTCGGTGGCAATGTGGACGAGCTGCGGCCGGGCCCGATCGAGGGCGCGCCGCACGCCGAAGCGCGGCGCCATGGCCAGGCGGATTTCCGCATAGCCGGGCATGGGCACGGTGAAGAAGCCTTCGGGGGTCACCGTCTCGACCTCATGGCCGCGCCGGGTCAATTCCTCGAGGGTGGCGCAAAGCGAGCGGACGACGCCGTTGACTTGCGGGAGCCAGGCGTCGGTCGCGAGAGCAAGCTTCATGCCAGCGCCCCCGTCGGGCGCGAGGGGACGGGCACGCCCGACGGGGGAGAGGCGGCCTCCGGGGCCGTTCCGGTCGCGGTGCCGGCGGCGGTGTGGCCGCCGGTCTCGGCAACCCAGTCGAGGATCGATAGGGTACCGGTGAAATCCTCGACGAGCGCGGTGCAGCTCTCCACCCAGTCGCCGTCGTTGTAGTAGGTGATCCCGCCGAATTCACGGATCTCGGCGCAGTGGATGTGCCCGCAGACCACCCCGTCGAAGCCGCGCGCGGTGGCTTCGGCCGCAACCGCTTCCTCGAAGCTGCAGATATAGGCGACCGCGTTCTTCACGCGCTTCTTCATGTAGGCCGAGAGCGACCAGTAGGGCATCTTGAGCTTGCGGCGAACGAGGTTGAAGACGATGTTCGCGCGCAGCAGCAGTCCGTAGGCCTGATCGCCGAGGTAGGCGAGCCACTTGTGGTAGAGCACCACGCCGTCATAGGCATCGCCGTGGGTGACCAGGAGGCGGCGCCCGTCGCGCGTCTCGTGGACCGCTTCCGTCACCAGTTCGACCCCGCCGAAGGTGAGCCCGGCGTAGTCGCGCAGCATCTCGTCGTGGTTGCCCGCGATGAACACCACGCGCGTGCCCCGGTGCGCCATCTTGAGGATGCGGCGGATCACTTCGTTGTGCGCGTCGGGCCAGTACCAGTTCTTGCGCAGGCGCCAGCCGTCGACGATGTCGCCCACCAGATAGAGCGTACGGCACTCGACCGAACGCAGGAAGTCGACCAGCATGTCGGCGTTGCAGCCGCGCGTTCCCAGGTGAACGTCCGAAATCCAGATCGTCTGGTATTTGCGCTTGGGACGAAACCCCTTGGGATCGGGAAGGTCCAGCCATTCGGGAATGCGCCCGAGGGTCTCGAAAAGTGCGTCCACGTCCTTGGCCATCGATGGCCTCCCGGTTGCTCCAGCGTGTGTGCATCTCTTGCCAGCGCGACGTGGCGTGGACGTGACGTTTGCAGGGCAGTTCTGTGACAGTTGCAGAGGGCGTGCGGGGCTGGCCCGCAGAATTCACGCCAAGGTCGCCATTCTGTCACCTGTCCGTCATACTTCGTCTGCAAGTACCCGCCGTACCTGAGCCGAAAGGGGGGCAATGCGGCGTATCGATATCCTGTTGGCCAGTGATCTTGCAGGGGGCTACATGCCCTTCCGTCATGATGATCTCGACGTCGCGTTGCATCGCTGGACGGACTTTTGCGAGCTTCCCCTGATCGAGGGGGCGCTGTGGATCTTCGTGGACTGGGTCCTGCCCGAGATGTCCGGGCTCGAACTGTGCCGCCGCTTGCGCGCCGACACGCTGACGGCGCACGCGCATGTCACGATGGTGCTCGAAGAGGACAATGTCGATGACCGCAAGCGCGCGTTGCGCATGGGGGCGGACGACTATCTGGTGGGTCCGCTCACGCGCACCGCATTGCTTGACCGGGTCCTGGGCGCCAGCATCACCGACCATGACGCCACCGGCATCCGCACCTTGATGCAAGGCGAGTTGACGGTCGACGTCGCGGCGTTCCAGGCGCGCTGGCAGGGCAAGCCGATTCCGCTCATGCCCAACGAATTGCGTCTCCTGCGCTATTTCATCGAGCATCCGGGCCGCGTGTTCACACGCGGCCAGCTGATCGCTGCGCTGGGCAAGCAGGAACCCCCGGTCGACGAGCGAACCGTCGACGTGTGGATCGGGCGCCTGCGCCGCGCGCTCAAGAACGCGGGCGCGGGCAACCCGCTGCGCACGGTGCGTTCGCTCGGCTACGTATTCGACGCGGCCTGAACCGCGTTCAGACCGCGCCCTGGGCGTGCTCGCCCATTTCGGCGGGATCGAGCGGCTTGCCGGTCAGGAGCTTGTAAGCCTGCTTGAGCCCCATGTCCGCGGTCCAGACTTCACCGTCGGCAATGTCGAAGCGCAGCATGAGGACCGATGGGTCGGTCTTGCCACGGGGGAACCAGGCTTCGATGGCGTTGTTCCAGAGCTTTTCGCGCTGGCGCGGGTCGGTATCCTCGCGGATGGTACCCGAAAGGCAGGCGAAGACGTCGTGCCCCTTGGTCATGACCTGGCCCATCGCCGGACCGCCGCCCGCGATCCGGTTGCCGCGCTTGGCGAAGAACCAGATCGCATGGGTCGCCTCCTTGTCGAGCATTGCGGTCATCGGTTCGGAATGACCCGATGCGCCCTGCAGCCGCATCATGATGAAGGGGCTGGCGGCGAAGCTTTTCCAGAAGGTCTGCTGGACGTCCTTGTCCATGGTGTCTCTCCTCGTGTCGATGGTGTCTCATCCATCAACGCGAGGAGGGACGGGTCCGTTCCGGGTTCGCGCGAAGCAAGCGCGAAGGGTCAGCCGACGAGGCCGGCGGTCTGGACCAGCAGCCAGGCGCCGATGGCGATGAACAGCACGGCGGCGACGAGGTGCACCACGCGCATCGGCACGCGTTCGAGCAGCGCATTGCCGAGGAACACCGCCGGGGCGTTCGCCAGCATCATGCCCAGTGTCGTGCCGATCATCACCGGCACGACCGTCTCGAAGCGCGCGGCAAGCGCGATCGTGGCAATCTGTGTCTTGTCGCCCATCTCGACCAGGAAGAAGGCGATCACGGTGGTGATGAAGGGGCCGAAGCGCCCGGCCTTGGGTTCGTCGTCCTCCTCGAACTTGTCGGGGATCAGTGTCCACAGGCCCATCACGATGAAGCTGGCGGCGACGAGATAGCGGAACCATTCGCCCTGCAGGAACGAGGCGGCCTGTTCGCCGACGAGCGCGGCGAGGAAGTGGTTGGCGACCGTCGCGACGAAAATCCCGCCGACGATCGGCCAGGGCTTCTTGAAGCGCGTGGCGAGCAGGATCGCGAGCAGCTGGGTCTTGTCGCCGATCTCGGCGAGCGCGACCACGGCGGTGGAGGTGAGGAAGGCTTCCAAGCGGGTATCTCCGGGCCGGGCGGCAGTGCAAAAACGAAAAACGTCTACATCCCCCCGCCCGGCGAGGCGAGGTTGCAGACGTCTTTGGTCTTGCCCGAAACCCCGCGCGGCCGATGGCCGGGCGGCAACTCCTATGCGCCATGGCCTCTCGGCCAAGTATGTTGACGACAGGGCCTGCACATGGATGCAGGCGGCTACTCCCCGAAGGACGTGCCGGTCCTCTACCGGGCCCGCGCTGCGCTGGCAAGCTCCCTCCTTGCAAAAAGAAGCCCAGTCGCATCGCTGCGACCGGGCTCCAAGGGCACGTCGCGAGGGTGGGCCCTCGCGGCGTGTTCGCAAGATGGGTCGATCAGAACTTGATCGAGGCCGAGGCCTTGAACAGGCGGCCCAGGTCGTAGGAGTTGAACTCCACCCGGCCGTCGTCGAACGTCTGGTATTCCTTGTGCGACTGGCCGGTGAGGTTGCGGCCCTCGAGCTTGAGTTCGAGCTCGCTGTTGCCGATCATCACGCCCTGGCGCAGCACCACGTCGAGCGTGAAGCCGGGGTATTCGTAGATGTCGGGCTGGCGGATGCCGTCGCCGATGACGCCGCGGCTGGTCACGCGCTTGGAGGCGTAGTTCAGCATGATCGTCTGCTGCGAGAGGCTGTCGGTGTCCTCGAGGCTCAGCTGCAGGTTGACGATGTGCTTGGACTGGCCGGTAAGCGGCGCGCCGTCGGCGAAGTAGTCGGTGGCGGGCGAGGAGGTGACGTTGGTGCCCGAACCCAGCAGGACCACGTCGTCCGCGCCTACGCTCAGCTCCGACTGCGAGTAGGTGTAGTTGGCGTTGACGACGAACTGGCGGGTCTCGAAGAACTTGCCCATCTGGTAGAGGTCGAAGTGCTTCTCGAGCTCGAATTCGGCGCCATAGAGGTCCGCCGCCGGGGCGTTGGCGTAGCTCGTGTAGTAGCCGTTCGAGTAGTAGAGGAAGCTCTCGATCGGGTTCTCGATGTGCTTGTAGAACGCGCCGCCCGAGACGTGGTCGTCCTTGGCGAAGTACCATTCGAGGCGACCCTCGACGTTGGTCAGCTTGCTGTCGATGAGCGCCGAGTTGCCCTGGTAGCTACGGTTCGATTCCGGGTCGTAGAACACCTGGTAGACGAGTTCGCGGAACTGCGGGCGGGCGACCGTCTTGGAAGCGGCCACGCGCAGCTGCAGTTCGGGGTCGAACTGGTAGGTCAGCGTGACGGCCGGGAGCAGGTATTCGTTGGTGTCGCTGACGGTCGAGCCGGTGGCGGTGACCACCGGCTTGAGGATCGTCTGGAGCCTGGCCCATTCGTAGCGCAGGCCCGCATCGATCGAGAGCGCGTCGGTGATCTGGCCGTCGACCTTGCCGTAGTAGGCGTGGTTGAGCAGGCGGGCCTGGAAGGCGCCGTACGCCGCGTTCACGTCGCGCAGCTCGAGGTCGTAGTCGACCCCGGTGTCCGAGCTGGCGAGATACCACATGCCCGGCTGGAGCAGCACGTCGAGCCGCAGCAGGCCGAGGTCGGCGATGGTCTGGCTGTCGCCCTGGGCGTAGACGTCGAATTCACGCTGCATGTTCGAGCGCGAATTGAGCTGGAAGGCGTAGCCGGTGGTTGCGCTCCAGCTGGTTGAGAAGCTGTGCGTGACGTCGGCGCCGGCCGACCACACGTTCTCGTTCAGGCGCGAGAAGGTGATCGTGGTGGGCGAGGTGCCGCTGTTCGAGCCGAGGTAGTTGACGTAGTTGTCGCCGGTGGTGGTGCCATCGTTGAGGCGCACGTATTCGGCGTTGATTTCATAAGGTGCGAGGCGCTTGGAGTTGGCATAGCCCGCCCGCACGCTGATCGTGGTGTTGTCCTCGGGCTTGAACTCGCCGGCGATCTGGGAGTCGATCAGCTGGCGTTCGTACCAGCCGGTGTGCTGCTCCATGTAATCGTAGTTGGCGTTCTGCGAGGGCTTCTTGCCCGAGGTGAGAACGGTGTTCTTGTCGGTGTCGTGGATGTAGACGTTGGTCCAGCGGATCGAGTTGTCACCCCATTCGAGGCCGAGGCCGAACAGCCCGTTGACGACGACGCGATTGTCGGTCTGCACCGCGGTGTTGTCGTCGAGGAGCTGGTCCTCGGCGGCGGTCAGGCCCTGCGTCGACTGGCGCTTGGCCATGCGGGTCTGGGTGGTGTTGGAGTAGCCTCCCGCCGCGATCACGCCCAGCGTTGCGCCGCCAAGGTCGAACGAGGTGCCAAACGAGAGGTCGGCCGAGAAGTTCGGCTGGGTCTTGTTGATCTTCTGGATCACCGAATTGCGCGGGGTGAACAGCACCGCGCCGATGTCGTTGGCCTGTTCGCTGGTCGCGTCGAGCGCCTCGTTGCTCTTGAACAGTGCGCGCAGGTCATAGGGCACGCGGCGCAACCCGTTGTCGTAGCCGGTCCAGTCGGTCTTCGAGCCGTAGTAGCCGTAGCTCAGCTGGTTGGTGGTCTCGGTGTCCCAGCCGATGCCGCCGCCGACGGTGAGGAAGGTTTCCTCGGGCACGGCTTCGGTGGTGAGGTTGATCACGCCGCCGCCGAATTCGCCCGGGAAATTGACCGAATAGGTCTTCTGCACCAGCGATGAGGCGACGATGCTGGTGGGGAACAGGTCGAGGGGGACGACGCGCTTGAGCGGTTCGGGGCTAGGCAGCGGCGAGCCGTTGAGCAGCGCCAGCGAATAGCGATCGCCCAGGCCGCGCACGTAGACATAGCCGTTGCCCACCACCGAAAGACCGGTGACGTGGCCCAGCGCGCCCGCGATGTCACCTTCGCCCGTGCGCGCGATGTCCTCGCTCGAGAGGACCGAGACGACTTCGGGCGCGGCGCGCTCGATGTTGACCGTGCGACGGCCGGTGACGACGATCGCGCCGCCCGGGATCGATACGTCGGGCGCCTGCGCGTCGTTGTCCTGCGCTTCGGGTTCGGCGTCGCTTGCGGCTGTCGTCGATGTCGCGGGATCGGTGGTGGTATCGCTTTCCTGCGCGTGGACGATGCCGGGTGTCAGCACCGTGGACATGAGCAGGAACGGGACAAGCCGCAGCTTGGTCATGAAATTATCCCCCTGGGAATCGCTTGGATGGGCAGGCCGTGCAAGAAAGGGGCAGCCACGTCGGGCCGCCCCTTCCTGTGGTTCGCTGGGCGGCCGATCAGGTGTTCGGCAGCGCGGTGCAGGCGCTGTCCGAACCGAAGTCGGCGGTCGCGTTGTCGCAGGTCCAGCCCTGGTACCAGGTGTCCGACGAACCGTTCACGGCGCCGATGTAGCTCACCGCGTCGAAGTAGCTCGAGATGCTGGTGATGTTGGCATAGGCGGTCACGCCGCTCTCGTTCGAGCCGTTCACGAAGGTGCTCGCGAGGGTCGAGGTGAAGGCGGAGTTGTTGTTGCTTCCCGCGGTGAACATCGCTTCGGCATCCGAGGCGGTGTAGGTGCCGGTGCCCAGGAACGGGCCGGTGTCGCCGCAGGTCATGACCACCGAGTAGGCGTTGAAGGTGGCGGGCGTGGTGCCCGAACCGTTGACGCGGATGCACTCGTTGTTGGGGGTGTAGATCACGCCGTTGATGAAGTTCACGTCCGAGTTGCCGCGCACCAGGATGTTTGCTGCGTCCGAGTTCTGGGGGTTGGAGCCCGACTGGATCGCGGTGAAGTTCGCGTAGTTCGACTTCTGGCGCGGGGTGCTGGTCTCGTTGCCGTTCGAGTCGATCTCGAAGAAGGCGTCACCGTCGCTCGCACGCTGGAGCAGCAGCAGGTACTGGTAGTTGCCCTGGACGCCGGTGTCGGTGTCGAGGCTGTCGTCGTCGGCGTTGACCGCGATGTAGTGCTTCAGGTTCACCGCACCGCCGAAGAATTCGGCGCCGTCGTCCGAGCTGTTGACCGACTGGATGTATTCCAGGTTGGTGCCGGTGCCGATCGCGCCCGCGGTGAGCGACTGCAGTTCGGCGTCGGCCGAAAGCGCATAGCCCGAATAGCGGATCTGGACGTAGCTCATCGAGCCCGAGCTGTCGGTGTTGTCCGAACCGCCGAAGCGGGCGGGAGTGGCAGCGCCTTCGGTCTCGCGCTGGCAGGGCGAGGTACCCGCGGTCGACGAGCAGTCGGTGGTCACGCCGCGGCCGAGCAGCACGACGCCGCCCCACTGGCCCTGCGAGGCATCGGTCGCGGTGCCGATGACGTTCTGGCGGCTGGTGAAGACGATCGGGCGCGAGGCGGTGCCGTCGGCCATGATCTTGTTGCCGCGGTTGACCGCGAGCCAGGCCGGGTCGCTGGTGTTTTCACCGTAGATCACCACGCCCGGATCGATCGTCAGCGTGACGTTGGTGTCGGCGCTGAGCGAGGTCGTGCCGGCGGCGGTGCAGGCCGAGGTCGAGGTGGCATAGGGCGAGGCCGAGGTCGGGGCGGTCGGGCCGCCGTCGCAGCCCACGTCGACGCGGCCGTTGAGGCGATAGATCACGCCGCTGACCGAGGAGAGCACCGAGCTGGCATCGACCAGCGAGGGCAGGGTGCACACGCGCCAGGAGTTGCCCGAGGCATCCTCGATGGTGCCGTCGTCGGTAAGGCCGCCGGTGGCGTTGAAGCTGGGGCAGCTGTCGGCCGCTTCGACCAGCGACGAGGTCGGGGTCGGGGTCGGGGTGGTCGAGGTGTTGTCGTTGTTGACGACGACGCTGCCTGCGCCCGGCGAGGCGATGTCATCGGCGCCGCAGCCGGCGAGAGCGAGCGCGCTGCAACCCAGGAGCAGCAGGCCAGAGAATTTCGTCACGTGTATTCCCCCGTTGAAACGGATTTGGACCGTTGGATCGGATGTCGACGATGCGGCGGCCCCGCCATCGTTGAAGGCGGCGTCTAGGGGGGGTGGGTGACAGTTTGTTGGCGTTCCCATGACAGTAAAATGGACTTTTGCGACGATGGCATGACATTGGCATGGCAGGGCGCCGAAACCGATCTCGGGAGCCAGGCCGACTCACGGATTTCCAAGCGACTCACGCTAAAATTGCAGTTTTATGACACTCGCGTCATTTTCCTTGTGGGCTGTGGTTTTTCGCGCACAATCGGGGCATCGAAGAACACAAGGGAGTATTTTTCATGTCCATGACGGCTGCTGCACTGGCGCTTCTGGCGGGACAGTCGGTCCTGTCGCTCACGGTCGAGCTGCCCCGGACCGAATCGCGTGACGTGGCTTACGAGGAGCTCGTCGCCGGGCAGGACCAGGCCGCGCTCGCCAAGCTTCTCGCGGCGCGCGAGCAGGACCGTCAGGATCCGGCCGTGCTGATCAATCTGGGTGCGGCCTATGCCCGCCTCGGGCGCCTGGCCGAATCGCGCGCCGCCTACGACGCCGCGATCCTCAGCGACCAGCGCTATGACCTCGAGACCGGCAGCGGCAAGTGGATGGATTCGCGCTATATTGCCCGTGCGGCCAAGCGCGGAGGCATGGACGCGGCAGCTACGCTCGCCATGCTCTGACCGGTTGTGCGCGGACCCGGGATTGGCACCTTCGTGCCTTCCCGGAACGGGCCCGTCGGGGCTGGCGATGTTCGCCGGCGCGCGTCGTTTCAATTCGCGGCTCGAGACACGGGCGCGGATCGCGTTCGGGCGCTAGGCAATAAATTCCCGTCGATTTCTTCCGAGCGGCAAGATTTTCCTCTATGAAGGAGACATGGGCTGCCAAGGCGCGGCAGATCGGCAACGGTCTGGAAGGAAGAGGGAGTTCGGGCGGGGGCGAATGACACGTTTGCCGTCTGATCGTCACACTTCTGTCATCCGATTCACGCACTGCGCCCTCATACAAAGGGCATGGTGATTCGAGATATGACGTTCGCAACCGCAGCTAGGCGTACTCTTTCCAAAGCATTCCCGGGGCTTGGCGCGCTCATCGCGCTGGCGCTCGGTTCGGGCACGGCGCACGCGCAAGTCGCCGGTGCGCAGGATCCGGCCGGTTCGGGCCCGATCGTCAACGCGCTGGGCTGGCTGCAGGGCACGCTGCTCGGCAATGTCGCCACCGCGGTCGCGGTCATGGCGGTGGCCGCCGTCGGCTTCGGCATGCTGACCGGCCGCATGAACTGGCGCTTCGGGGCGACCGTGATCATCGGCGTGTTCATCCTGTTCGGCGCGGGCGCGATCGTTTCGGGCATCCAGCAGGTTTCGGGCTGAGCCGATGGCGCTCGCTCGCTTCCCGGTCCACAGGGCGCTGACCCGGCCGCAGATGTTCGCGGGCGTGACCTTCAGCTATTTCATCATCAACGGCCTGGTGACCACGGAAGTGTTCCTGCTCACCAAGAATTTCCTGGCTCTGCTCGCCTTCGCGGTGATGCACGTGATCGGGTACCTGGCCTGCCTGCGCGAGCCGCGGGTGTTCGATCTCTGGCTCAAGAAAGTCAGCAAGTGCCCCCGCGTGCGCAATTGGAAGCGCTGGGGCTGCAACAGTTACGCGCCCTGAGGCAGGGCACGGCGGGGAATTGGCGATGGGTCGTAGCTTCAAGGACGTGTTGACGGGCTGGGCGGCGAAGGAAGCGGTCGCGGGTGACCGGCTGCCTTACGCGCAGCTGGTCGACGAGAACGTGGTGCGCCTGCGCGACGGGTCGGTCATGCTGGCGCTGATGGTGCCGGGGCTTGCCTTCGAGACCGCGGACACCGAGGAGCTCAACGCCCACGTCGCCACGCGCGAGGTGCTGCTGCGTTCCTCGCTCGATGCGCGCTTCGTGCTCTACCACCACGTCATCCGCCGCCGCGTCGACATCGAGCTCGACGGCCAGTTCGACGATCCGCTCGCCGCGCACATCGATGCCCGCTGGCGCCAGCGCACGCGCTCGGGCGATCTGTTTGTCAACGACCAGTTCATCACCCTGGTGCGCCGTCCCGCAAGGGGCAAGGCGGGCTGGCCCGAGAAGCTCTCGCGCCTGATGCGCAGCAAGAAGGGCGAGGACGCCGCCACGGTCGATCCGGGCGACGTGCGCGCGCTGCGCGCGGCGGCGACCGCGATGGTCGCCTCGCTCGGCAGCTACGGCGCGCGCCTTTTGGGCGATTACGCGGGTGCGGCGGGGACCTGCTCGGAAGTGCTCGAACTGCTGAGCGCGCTTTACAACGGCGAGATGCGCCCGGTGCGCCGCCCGGTCGAAGGCACCGACATCGGCCACATGCTGCCCTACCGGCGCATCAACTTCGGCCTCGACGCGCTCGAGCTGCGCGGGGCCGACGGCAAGCCCAGCTTCGGCGCGATGGTGAGCCTGAAGGAATACCCCGATTCGACCTCGCCGGGCCTGACCGACGGGCTGCTGCGCCTGCCGACCGAACTGGTTCTGACCGAGACTTACGCGCCCTGCGATCGCCAGATCGCGCGCGAACGCATCGATCTTGCCATTCGCCGCCTGCGTTCGGCCGACGAGGAAGCGACCGCCGAGCGCACCGAGATGGTGTCCGCGCGCGACGCGCTGGGCACCGGCGCGGTGGGCTTTGGCGATCACCACCTCTCGGTCCTGGTGCGCGCCGCGACGCTCGACGAGCTCGACGCGATGACCGCGAGCTGTGCGGCGGCGCTGGCCGACGCGGGCGCGGTCGCCGTGCGCGAGGATGCGAACATGGAGCCCGCGTTCTGGGGGCAGCTGCCCGGCAACGAGGACTTCCTCGTGCGCCGCGCGCTCATCTCCAGCGCCAACATGGCCTGCTTCGGTTCGCTCCACGGCTTTTCGCTGGGCCAGGCGAGCGGCAATCACTGGGGCGATGCGGTCACCTTGCTGGCAACCACCAGCCAGACCCCGTTCTTCTTCAACTTCCACCAGGGCGATCTTGGTAACTTCACCGTCATCGGACCGTCGGGTTCGGGCAAGACGGTGGTCATGAACTTCCTGGCCGCGCAGGCGCAGAAGTTCTCCCCGCGCACCATCCTGTTCGACAAGGATCGCGGCGCCGAGGTCTTCCTGCGCGGCATCGGGGGCACCTATAGCCGCATCGCGGCGGGCCATCCCACCGGCTTCAACCCGCTTTCGCTGCCCGACACCGAGGGCAACCGCGCCTTCCTGCGCGATTGGCTCGGCGTCCTGCTCGAGGCCAAGGGGCCCGAGGAGATGGCGACGATCGCGGGCGCGGTCGATGCCGCCTACCACAACGATCCCGCGCTGCGCCGCCTTTCGCACTTTCGCGAACTTCTGGCGGGCGCACGCCGTCCCGAACCGGGCGATCTGGCCTCGCGCCTCGACGCCTGGATCGCGCATGGTCCCAACGGTTCGGGCGAGCATGGCTGGCTGTTCGACAACGTCGAGGACCGTCTTGATCTCGACACCCGCGTGCTCGGCTTCGACATGACCGCGCTGCTGGAAAGCCCGCGCCTGCGCACGCCGGTCATGATGTACCTGTTCCACCGCATCGACGAGCGTCTCGACGGCGAGCCGACGATGATCCTCATCGACGAGGGGTGGAAGGCTCTGGACGACGAAGTCTTCGCCGCGCGCATCCGCGACTGGCTCAAGACCCTGCGCAAGCGCAACGCGCTCGTTGGTTTCGCGACCCAGTCGGCGCGCGACGCGCTCGACAGCCGCATCTCGACCGCGCTCGTCGAACAGACCGCGACGATGGTGTTCATGCCCAATTCGCGCGCGCGGCCCGAGGATTACTGCGAGGGCTTCGGCCTTTCCTATCACGAGCTGGAGGTGATCCGCACGCTGCCCGCGCACTCGCGCTGCTTCCTGATCCGCCAGAGCGACGCTTCGGTGGTGGTGCGGCTCGATCTTTCGGGCATGCCCGAGGTGCTCACCGTCCTCTCGGGTCGCGAGAGCACCGTGCGCAAGCTCGATGCCCTGCGCGAGCGCTTCGGCGACGCGCCGCGCGCCTGGTATCCCGCACTTACCGGTCAGCCCTGGCCGGGCGACGACGAGGTCGGGGCCGGGGGCGCGGCTCCGGGCCTGTGGACCGAGGCGGCCGAGTAGGCGCCATGGCGAGCACCTGCCAACAGCTCACCGAATTGGCCTCGAACGGGGTCGCGCCGGCGCTGCGTGCGGTCGACTGCGTCTCGAACGAGATGGCGGCGGGCGCCTTCGGTCGCCTGTTCGGCAGCGATGGCGCGCTCGTGCCCGCCATCACCATCCTGCTCACGCTCTACATCGCTTTCTTCGCCTTCCTGCTGATCACGGGCCGGGCCTCGGTGGGGATCTCCTCGCTGATGCCGCGCATGATCACGATCGGCGTGGTGCTGCTCTTCACCAGCAGCTGGATCGCCTACCAGGGCATGGTCTGGAGCTTCGCGCTCGCCGGGCCCGACTGGATCGCGGGCCAGCTGATGGGCGCGAACGGTTCGGCGACGCAGATCTTCGCCGACCGCATCGACATCGTCTTCGGGATCGTCAACGAAGTCGCAACGAACGCCGCACCGGTCAAGGCCGCGGCGGCCTCCTCGGCGGGTGCCGCCAAGGAAGGCGCCAAGGCGGTGGCCGACACCACCAGCGTCATGTCGCCGCAGGGGATCATGTGGCTGGGCGCGATCCTGCTGCTGCTCGGCACCGTGGGTGTGTTGCTGACCGCGCGCATCGCGCTTGGCATCCTCATCGCGCTTGGGCCGCTCTTCGTACTGCTGGGCCTGTTCGGCGCGAGCCGGGGCCTCACCGCCGGTTGGTTGCGCGCCATGGTGCTGACCGCCTTCACCCCGCTCTTCGTGGTGCTGGGCGGCGGAATCATCCTGGAACTGTTGGTGCCGATCACGTCGGCGCTGGTGCGCTCTTCGCAGATGGGCGAGCTCGACGGGCGCGCGGCGATGGCCTTCTTCACCGTGGCCGCCGTCCACGTCGCGCTCATGGTCATGGTCTTCAAGGTCGCGGGCACGATGGTTGCGGGCTGGAAGGTCTTCGGCCTCGCGGCCCCGCGCGAGGAACGCGGCTCGGCAAGCGTGGCCGCATCTGCTCCGGCGGCCGCGGTGCCCATGCCGGCTCCCGCGCCGGTCGCAACCTCGCGCACCGGGCACATGCAGGGCTTAGGGACACGCGGTGCGCAAGGTCCGGCCGCGAGTGGAGCGGTGGGCCAGGGCGGCGGCGATGGCGTACGCGGCAGTGACCGCCGTACCGTTGTTACCCAGGTTTCAGGAGGCGGCATCGCGCCGCTCGGACAAGGACCAGAGTCGCGCGCACGCGGCATCGGCAGCCGTTTTCGCAGCGCCTCGAACGATACCGGCCGTCTGCCGGTCAAGGAGAAGAAGTCATGACGCACGCTTCCAACCCGCGTCGCGCCATTGCCCGCCTGGCGCTTGGCGGCGCGCTTGCCTCGGCCCTGTTCGCCGCGCCTGTGCAGGCCGACGATCGCCTGGTCGACCACGCCTTCAGGGACAACGAGGTCGTCACGATCGCGGGGCGCACCAGCGTCCAGGCGACGATCGCCTTCGGCCGTGACGAGGCGATCGAGAACGTGGCGGTGGGCGACAGCTCGAAGTGGCAGATCACGCCCAACAAGCGCGCCGACCTGCTCTTCGTGAAGCCGCTGGAAGCGACCGCGCGCACCAACATGACGGTGGTCACGAACAAGCACACCTACTTCTTCGACCTCGTTGCCGGGAGCAAGGCGCGCCCGCTCTACATGCTGCGCTTCACCTACAAGGACGAGCCGGTCGAGGCGCCGGTGCCGATGCGCGGCCCCGAGCAGGGGCTGGCCGCGCTCGATCCTGCCGAACGCGCGGTGGCCGAGGGCGACCCGTTGGCAATGCCCGCCGATGCGGCCGCGCTCAACTTTGCTTGGGAGCGAAAGGGTGCGGCGGGGCTCCAGCCCACCCGGATCTACGACGACGGCGTCTCCACCTATCTCGTCTGGCCCGATCGCAACACGGCCTTGCCCGCGATCCTGGTCGCCAACGAGAAGGGTGACGAGGGCCCGGTCAACTTCGCGGTGCGCGGGCCCACGATCGTGGTCGCCGACGTGCCCGACAAGATCATCCTGCGCCGGGGCAAGGAGGTGGCCGAACTGGTCAACACCGTGCCGCTAGCCCGGCGTACGCCGCCTGCCGCCACGGCCAAGTCTTCGCCCACCATGGCGCGCAGCGATGCGCCGTCCGCACCGGCCTCGGCCAACTGAGAGGGGACCTGAACCATGGCACCCAATTCCCATTCGAACGTGCGCCGCTTCGCTCCTGACGAGAGCGATCCGCGTGACGGCCAGGGCGCCGAGGTCATCGATCTCGCCACCCGCAATGTCCTGCCGCAGGTCACCCAGCGCAAGAAGGCCGATGGCCTGGGCCTTGCCGCAGGCGTGCTCATCGTCGCCGCGCTCGGTGGTCTGACACTCTGGACGATGGACGCGGCGCGCAACGCGCCGGTCCAGCCCGACCTGGCCGCGACACCTGCGATCCAGCCCGCGACACCCGCGCCGGCGCCGTTGACCCCGCAGCGCCCGCTGCCCGCACCGATGCCGGCCGCCCCGCTCGCCGCGCCCGCGCCCGCGCCGGTGCTGGCGGCTGCGCCCAATGCGGCTCCGGCGGCGCAGGGCAATCCCTTCGCCAATCCGACCGTGGTCTACGATTCCAGTGCCGGACCGGCCGGCGCCGCCGCGCCCGCGCCCGGTCCAGGTGCGCCCGGGGACGCGAAGGCGCCCGCAGGTGGTGACGATTTCGCCGCGCGCATCGGCGGCACCAACGCCACCGCCTCGGCGGCGCGCTCGTTCAACCCGGCGACCACCGTCACGCAAGGCACGCTGATCCCGGCGGTGCTCGAAACCGCGATCGACACCGAAGTGCCTGGCTACGTGCGCGCCATCGTCTCGACCGACGTGCGCAGCTTCGACGGTCGCCACGTGCTGATCCCGCGCTCCTCGCGCCTGATCGGCCAGTACAAGAGCGGGCTGACCGCGGGCCAGAAGCGCGCCTATGTGATCTGGACGCGCGTGATCCGGCCCGACGGGGTCTCGGTCGACATCGGCTCGCCCGCGATTGCCTTCGGTGGCGAAACGGGCCTGTCGGGCAAGGTCAACACGCATTTCTTCGCGCGCTTCGGCTCGGCGATCCTGCTCTCGGTGGTCGACGGGCTCACCGCGCTCGCCTCGAGCGGGTCCTCGGTGGTCATCGCGGGCGGCTCTTCGGCGGCCGCGCAGGCCGTGCAGGGCAATTCGCAGATCGGCCCGACGATCCGCGTGCGCCAGGGCGAGCCGATCCGCGTGTTCACCGCCAAGGACCTCGACTTCGGTCCGGTTCAGTGATCGCAGGGAGCCGTAACGCGCATGGCCGACGTCCTACCCTTGCCGAATGCATCCCGCACTGCGGGTGTCGCGCCAGTCATGGCTGAGGCGGGACCCGAGGCGATCGTGCCGGGGCTCGCCGAACCGGCGATGGCGCGCAGCGTCTACCTCGACGCCTATCTCGCCCCCTTGCGCCCCTGGCTCGACCGCGAAAGCGTGACCGAAATTCTGGTCAATCGCCCCGGTGAGATCTGGGTGGAGGACGCCGCTCACGCCGACGGCTCCAGCGGCATGCGCTGCATCGCGCTGCCCGAGATGGACAACCGCCTGCTCCAGCGCCTGGCCGAGCAGGTCGCGCGCATCAGCCACCAGGGCATCAACCGCGAGCATCCGTTGCTTTCCGCGACGCTCCCCGCCTACGCCGGACAGTCGGGCGCGCGCATCCAGCTCGTCGGTCCGCCCGCCACACGCAGCAACTGGGCCATGGCGATCCGGCGCCACCGCCTCCTCAACCTGCCGCTCGACGCCTACGATCGCGGGCCGATCGTGCCCCCTCGCGAGGAGCCGACCCCCGACCCGATGGCCGAGCCGATCGCTTTCCTGAAGGACGCCATCCGCCGCCGCCGCACGATCCTGATCTCGGGCGGCACCTCGACCGGCAAGACCACGTTCCTCAACGCCATGCTTGCCGAGATCCCGGTCCACGAACGCGTGGTGCTGGTGGAAGACACCGCCGAGCTCAAGCTGCCCGGTGCCAACGGGGTGGGCCTGATCGCGGTGAAGGGGGAGCTGGGCGAAGCGAAGGTCTCGGCCAACGACCTGCTCCAGGCCGCCTTGCGCCTGCGCCCCGATCGCATCGTGCTGGGCGAGCTGCGCGGCACCGAGACGGTCTCGTTCCTGCGCGCGATCAACACCGGGCACCCCGGCTCGTTCTCGACCGTTCACGCCAATACCCCGCGCGGCGCGCTCGAGCAGATCGCGCTCATGTCGATGCAGTCGAACATCGGGCTCACCCGCGCCGAAACGCTCGAATACGCAGCCTCGGTGATCGACATCGTCGTCCAGCTCGACCGCCAGGACGGCAAGCGCGGCATCAGCCAGATCGCCCAGAGCCAGTCTCTCGTCGGCTGAGGTCGGGCGGCGGGGCGCCTAGGGCGTGATCGCCGTTCCATCGGGCCCGACGACGTTCCATTCGCGGCCCAGCCATTCGGCGAGCGCCTTCAGGTCCTTGGCGGCCGAAGCGTTGTAGAGCGGCAGGGCCCGTTCGCCCAAGTGCAGCGTGATGCGTTCGGGGGTGGCTGCGAGCCGGGTCAGGCCGAGCGCCGAAAGGCACCCGCCGTGGAGGCGCCGGCACAGGCGAATGGCGAGCCCCCAGCCGATCGCGTGGTCGAGATCCTCGCGGCTGGCGAGGCGGGGGAA
The DNA here is from genome assembly GCF_018491765.1 of Novosphingobium profundi. Classification (GTDB taxonomy): domain Bacteria; phylum Pseudomonadota; class Alphaproteobacteria; order Sphingomonadales; family Sphingomonadaceae; genus Novosphingobium; species Novosphingobium profundi. The sequence continues at coordinate 17,928 of NZ_JABWCU010000011.1, forward strand.
GGGATCGGGCGTACCCGATAGCCCGGCGCTGGCGAAGACGGTCATCGCCATCATCCCGCGACCGCGCATGTCGAGCCCGATCCAGCGCTTGCGCAGCGCCCAGGTCGTTGCTTCTTCGGTGCGCAAGTTGGGCTCGGTGCGCATCGCGGCGAGCGCCAGCAGCGTGGAAGCCTGGCGCAAGTCGCGGTCGCGCCCGTCATCGTCGTCGCAGACAGGGGCGGTCCAGTCGGCGACCGAGACCGCTTCCTCGGCCGAGACCCTTGCAGCGAGCGCGAACCCCGCGACGCTGGCCAGCATCGGCGGCTCGGCCTGCACCTGCGGTTCGAGCTGGGCGTAGAGCAGCCCTTCGCGAAGGCCCCAGGACGAGAACACCACTTCGCTCGGTTGAAGCACTTTCACCACTTCGCCGAGCAGGGCGGCCGCGTCGGGCAGGCTGGCGAGGCGCGAGGAGGAAATGCGCGGGTCGGGGTCCTCGATCTTGCCCCGTGCGAACCGGCGCGCCCCGGAAATTACCTCCTCGGCCGACAAGGTGAAGCCGTGGGGATCGTCGACCGGCCATTGCAGTTCGCGCATCGCCTGAAGCGCGAGCGCGCGCCAGGAGCCGCCCACGATGTAGAGCGGTTCGCCTTGCGCCGTGCGCCACGTGTCGGCCTCGATCCGGCCACGCACGAGGGCCGCGAACGTCGCCGCCCCTTCGCGCCGCAATTCGGGCAGGCGCAAGGTGCCGAAGGGCATGGTGATGCCGTGGCGCGCGATCTCGCCGTTCTCCACGCCGATCAGTTCGAGGCTGCCGCCGCCAAGGTCGGCCACCGTGCCGTGCGCGCCGGGGAAGGCGGCCAAGACCGCGTTGGCGCTGGCACGGGCTTCCTCGTCGCCCGAGAGCAGGCGCGGGGAGAGGCCGAAGGCGCGCACCGCGTCGAGGAACTGGGGGCCGTTCGAGGCGTCGCGCGCGGCCGCCGTCGCCACGCAGTCGACGTCGCGCACGCGGTGCAGCGCGAGCAGGCGGGCAAAGCGCGCGAGCGCGCCGAGCGCGGTCTTGAGCGCCTTTTCCGACAAGGTGCCGTCGCGGTCGAGGTCGCGCCCGAGGCGGGCGTTGACCTTCTCATTGAGCATCACCACCGGCGCGCGCAGCGGCCCGTTGTAGATGACGAGGCGCACGGTGTTCGAGCCGATGTCGATTATCGCGCGCTTTTCGTTCGAGTGGCTGATGCCGATCATGCGTTCCAGGCGAATCCGTATCGGGGCACTGCTGTGTCCCCTAATGGCAGAAGTTGGCCCCTATGTCAGATATTGCCACGCCGAAGCGAGAGCTTGGGGACCTTTCGTCCACTGGCAAGCGATGCGCCGCGTCCCGAAAGCGAAGGATTGGTCATGAAATAACGGTGGAGATTGAAGGGCTCCTCGACCTCGCCGACCCGCTCGGAAGTGCCGTCGGGGTGGAGCAGCCAGGACTGTTCGGTGTCGAGCAGGTTGGCGAGCAGGACCTGGTCGAGCACCTGGTCGTGGATCGTCTTGTTGCGCATCGGGATCATGATCTCGACGCGCCGGTCGAGGTTGCGGCTCATGCCGTCGGCCGAGGTGATCAGCACTTCGGCCTGGCGGCTGGGCAGGTCCGCGCCGTTGGCGAAGGCCCAGATGCGGCTGTGCTCGAGGAAGCGGCCGATCACCGACTTGACCGAGATGTTCTCCGAGAAACCCTCGATCCCCGGGCGCAGGCAGCAGATGCCGCGCACCACCAGCGTGATCTCCACCCCCGCCTGGCTGGCGGCGTAGAGGTGATCGATGAGGTCGGGATCGGTCAGCGAGTTCATCTTGGCCCAGATCGCGGCGGGCTTGCCGGCTTTGGCGTTTGCCGTCTCGGCCTCGATCAGCTCGTAGAGGCGCGAGCGCAGCGTCATCGGCGAGATCGAGAGCAGCTCGGTTTCCTCGGGTTCGACGTAGCCGGTGATGAAGTTGAACAGCTTGCCCGCGTCGCGCCCTGCCGCCGGGTCGGCGGTGAAGTAGGACAAGTCGGTGTACACGCGCGCGGTGATCGGATGGTAGTTGCCCGTCCCGAAGTGGCAGTAGGTGCGGTAGCCATCGGTCTCGCGGCGCACCACGATCGAGGTCTTGGCGTGGGTCTTCCAGTCGATGAAGCCGTAGATCACCTGGACGCCCGCGCGTTCGAGCTGGCCCGCCCAGAGCAGGTTCTGCTCCTCGTCGAAGCGGGCCTTGATCTCGACCACCGCGGTCACCGACTTGCCCTGTTCGGCCGCGGCGATGAGCGCGTTGATGATGCCCGACTGCTTGCCCGCGCGGTAGAGCGTCTGCTTGATCGCGACGACGTCGGGATCGCGCGCGGCCTGGCGCAGGAAGTCGATCACCACCTCGAAGCTCTCGTAGGGGTGGTGGATGATGATGTCCTTCTCGCGGATCGCCGCGAAGATGTCGCCATCGTGTTCGAGCACGCGTTCGGGGTAGCGCGGCGAATAGGGCTCGAACTTCAGTTCGGGGCGGTCCTCGTCGCACAGCGCCGAGACGCCCGAGAAGCCGATCAGTCCTTCGGTCTTCATGATCAGCGCCTGGTCGAGCCCGAGCTGACCGCGCAGCATGTCCTCGGCGGCCGGATCGAACTTGCCCTGGAGCTGGAGTACGATGACGAGGCCGCGGCGGCGGCGCTGGATCGCGCTGCGGAAGTAGCGCACGAGGTCTTCGGCGTCTTCCTCGATCTCCAGGTCGCTGTCGCGCAGGATGCGGAACACGCCATGGCCGCCCACCTTGAAGCCGGGGAACAGCGTACCCGCGTTGCGGCAGATGAGGTCCTCGATCGAGATCCAGGCGGCTTCCTCGCCCGGGATGCGCACGAAGCGCGGCAGCGGCGCCGGGATCAGCACCATCTCCATGACCGGCGCGTTGTCGGCGATGCGGCTGAGGGAAAAGAGCACCCCGATGCCCTGGTTGGCGACGAAGGGGAAGGGGTGCGCGGGGTCGATCGCCTGGGGCGTGATCACCGGCATGATGTCGGTCGCGAAATAGTCACGCAGCCATTGCTCACGCGCGTCGTCGAGGCGGCTGTCGCCCACGACGTGGATGTCGGCCGCAGCCAGTTCGGCCTTGAGCCCGGCCCAGGTTTCCTGCTGGATCGTCTCGAGCTCGAGCACCTTCTCGTGCGTGGCCGCGAGCGCCTGGCCCGGGGTCAGTCCGTCGATCGAGGCTTCCTCGATCGAGCGGCGCACCTGCCCGGCAAGGCCCGCCACGCGCACCATCAGGAATTCGTCGATGTTGCTGCCCGAGATCGAGAGGAAGCGCAGCCGCTCGAGCAGCGGGTAGTTCATGTTCGAGGCTTCGGCGAGGACGCGCTCGTTGAAGGCGAGCCAGCTCAGTTCGCGGTTGAAGTAGCGTTCGGGCATCGTGGCAAGCGCGGCGACGTCGGGCGAGGAGACGTCGGGCGCGGCGATCTCGCAGGCCTTGGCCGGGCCTTGCGTCTTCGCGTCCGTCGGGCCTGTCTGGGGCGCATCCTGCATCACGGTACCTGTCGATCCTTCCATCTGTCCCCCTGGCGGCGCGAGGCTTCAAAAGCGAGCCACCTGCCACGTCTCCATTACCGTTTCGCGGCAATCGAGGCTCGTCCGTTACACTGTACTGAATTCTGCTGTGAGGCCAAGTGAACAGCGTTGCAGTGCAACAGCGTTTCGCGCAAAGTCATGCGCGATGATCAAAGCGGCTCTGCACCACCTCACACGCTACCGCTATTCCAAGCGGATAAAGCTCGGCCCCCAGGTAATCCGGCTGCGCCCGGCGCCGCATTCGCGCACGGCGGTGCCCAATTACTCATTGAAGATCTCTCCGCCCGAACATTTCATCAACTGGCAGCAGGACCCGCACGGCAACTGGCTCGCGCGGATCGTCTTCCCGGATCCGATCGACCATTTCCAGATCGAGGTCGACCTGCTCGCCGAACTGGCGGTGATCAACCCGTTCGATTTCTTCGTCGAGCCCGACGCCGAGGAATATCCCTTCCAGTACACCGAGGCGATGAAGGCGGACCTTGCCGCCTATTTCGAGGTCGAGAAGCAGGGGCCGCTGTTCGAGGCGCTAGTGGCCCAGTACGCAGGGCACGAGGGGCGCACGGTCGATTTCCTCGTCGAGATCAACCGCCAGCTCGAACAGCGCATCGATTACGTGATCCGCATGGAAGCTGGCGTGATGACCCCCGAGGAGACGCTCGAGGCGGGCAAGGGCTCGTGCCGCGATTCGGCCTGGCTGCTGGTGCACCTCTTGCGCCGCCTTGGCTTTGCCGCGCGTTTCGTCTCGGGCTATTCGATCCAGCTGGTCGCCGACGTGCTGCCCAAGGAGGGGCCGCAAGGTGTGCTCCAGGACGTCACCGACCTCCACGCCTGGGCCGAGGCCTTCGTGCCCGGCGCGGGCTGGATCGCGCTCGACGCGACCTCGGGCATGTTCGCGGGCGAGGGGCACATCCCCCTTTGCGCCGCGCCGCACTACCGTTCGGCCACTCCGATCGAGGGGCTCGCCGAGCCGGCCGAAGTCGATTTCCACTTCGAGATGGACGTCAGCCGCATCGCCGAGGCGGTGCGCATCACAAAGCCGTTCACCGAGGAGCGCTGGGAGAACCTGCTGGCGCTCGGTGACCGGGTCGATGCGGACCTCGTTGCGGGCGGGGTCAACCTGACCATGGGCGGCGAGCCGACCTTCATCGCCGATGGCGATTTCGAGGCGGGCGAGTGGAACGGCGAGGCGGTGGGGCCGACCAAGGCTGCCTATGCCGACAGGCTGATCCGGCTCCTGCGCCAGAAGTTCGCGCCGGGCTCGCTGCTCCACCACGGGCAGGGCAAGTGGTATCCCGGAGAGACGCTGCCGCGCTGGGGCTATTCGATCTACTGGCGCAAGGACGGCGAGCCGATCTGGCGCGACGATGCGCTGCTGGCGGGTGAAAAGCCCTTGGAGAAAGGCGGCGATCCCGATCCTGTCCCTTCGCTCGATGTCGAACAGGCTGCCAAGGTCCTGATGATGGCGGCGACGAACCTGGGCGTCGAGCCCGATTTCGTCCAGCCGGTCTACGAGGACGCGGGCGTGTGGATGCTGCGCGAGGACGAGCTGCCGGTGAACACCACGCCGATGGACCCCGCGATCGAGGACGAGGAGCTCGCGCGACGCTTCAAGCGCACCTACCGCCGCGGAATGGAGCGGCCGGTCGGCTTCGTGCTGCCGATCCAGCGCTGGCAGACCAAGGTCGCGCCGATCCGCCGCCACTGGCAGAGTGAGCTGTGGCGGGTGCGCAAGGGCGTGCTGACGGCGGTTCCGGGCGACAGTTCGCTCGGCTACCGCCTGCCGCTCGGTTCGCTGCCGCATGTGGCCCCGGCCAATTACCCCTACATCCACCCGCGCGACACCGCCGAGGAGCGCGAGCCGTTGGCCGACATCCGCCGCCAGGTCACCGAGCGCGGGCGCCAGATGCGCGAGGCCATGTCCGGCGAGCGCGGGACGAACCAGCGCTTCGAGACGGTGCCCGAGCCCGCCAGTTTCGGCGAGGCGATCGTCGAGCAGGACATCATCGAGGGCGCGGTGCGCACCGCGCTCACCGTCGAGCCGCGCGGTGACTACCTCGCGGTGTTCATCCCGCCCACCGAGTGGCTCGAGGACTACCTCGAACTGGTCGCGGCGATCGAGCAAGTGGCCGAGGACACCGGTTTGCCGGTGCGGATCGAAGGCTATCCCCCGCCGCCCGACCCGCGCCTCACCGTGCTCAAGGTCACGCCTGATCCGGGCGTGATCGAGGTCAACATCCACCCCGCCGCCTCGTGGCGCGAGAGCGTGGAGATCACCGAGACGCTTTACGACTGCGCGCGCGAGGTGGGCCTCACCGCCGACAAGTTCATGGTCGACGGGCGCTCGATCGGCACGGGCGGGGGCAACCACATCGTGCTTGGCGGCCCGAGCCTGCTCGACAGCCCGTTCATCCGCCGCCCGGACCTGCTCAAGAGCTTCGTCCTCTACTGGCAGCGCCATCCCTCGCTCAGCTACCTTTTCTCGGGCCTCTTCATCGGCCCGACGAGCCAGGCCCCGCGCATCGACGAGGCGCGCCACGATGCCTTGTACGAGCTCGAGATCGCGCTGGCACAGGTGCCGGGGCCCGAGGCGTTGCAGCCCGCGCCCTGGGTGGTGGACCGCCTGTTCCGCAATTTGCTGGTCGACGTCACCGGCAACACCCATCGCACCGAGATCTGCATCGACAAGCTGTTCTCGCCCGACGGGCCCACGGGCCGGCTTGGCCTTGTCGAGTTCCGCGGTTTCGAGATGCCGCCCGACGGCAAGATGAGCCTGGCGCAGCAACTGCTCCTGCGCGCGCTCACCGCATGGTTCTGGAAGGAGCCGCAGCAGGGCGAACTGGTGCGCTGGGGCACCCAGCTCCACGACAAGTTCATGCTCGGCGCCTTCGTGTGGGAGGATTTCCTCGACGTGCTTGGGGACCTGTCCCGTGCAGGCTATGATTTCGATCCGGCCTGGTTCGAGGCGCAGCGCATGTTCCGCTTCCCGGTCCACGGCGAAGTCGAGGGCGGCGGGGTCAGCCTCGAGATCAGCCACGCGCTCGAACCCTGGAACGTCCTCGGCGAAACCGGCGCGATCGGCGGCACCGTGCGCTATGTCGACAGTTCGACCGAGCGGCTTCAGGTGCGCGCGAAGGGCCTCGTCAAGGGGCGTCACGTGATCACCTGCAATGGGCGGCGCGTGCCCCTGACGCCGGTCGGGTCCGGCGCGGGTATGGGCGAGGGCGTGGGCGGCGTGCGCTACAAGGCCTGGTGGCCGGCCGAGTGCCTCCATCCGCTGCTGCCCCCGCACACCCCGCTGACCTTCGACATCTTCGACTTGTGGAACGGGCGTTCGCTGGGCGGGTGCGTCTATGAGGTCGCGCACCCCGGCGGGCGCAACTACGACACCGTGCCCGTCAACGGCTACGAGGCCGAGGCGCGGCGCAAGGCGCGCTTCACCCCGCATGGCCATTCGCCCGGCTCGATGGCCCTGCCGCCCGAGGAAATGCCGGGCGAATTTCCCCATTCGCTCGACCTCAGACGACCGCCGCGTGTCCACTAGCCCTCCTGCGCGGTCAGGCGTGCGAGGGGCTGCGCGGGCCCGGGGATGGCTCGATGGTTACCCGGCGGCACCCGAAGGCGGTGACCTTTTCGTCGATGCCCCGCGCTGGGTCGCCGCGCGCTGGAAAGCGGTGGCGGGCGAACTCGCGCGGCTGGGTGAGGGCGACGCGGCGAGCCTGCAGGAGGCGACCAGCCGCAACGCCGCCGATCTTGGTCTGACCTTCCGCGTCACTGGCGACGAGGAGGAGCGCGCCTGGCCGGTGAACGCGATGCCCTTGGTGATCGGCGCGGAGGAGTGGTCCCGGCTCGAACGCGGCCTCGTCCAGCGCGCGCAGATGCTCGAGAAGCTCGCGGCCGACATCTACGGCGAACAGGCGCTGGTGAAACAGGGGCACCTTCCGGCCGCGGTGATCGCGGGAAGCCCGTTCTTCGTGCGCCGGATGATCGGCCATCCCCCGCAGGGCGGGACATTCCTTCAGGTCTATTCGGCCGAACTGGCGCGGGGGCCGCGCGGGCAATGGCGCGTGCTGCAGGACCGGGTGCGGCTCGCCAGCGGGATCGGCTACACGCTCGAGAACCGGCTCGCGCTCTCGCGCACGACCGGCGACCTGCTTTCGGCGAGCCACGTGCGGCGCACGGCTGGGTTCTTCGAGGACATGCGCGACGGCATGGCGGCGGCCTGCGGGCGCGAGCGGCCCCGTGTCGCACTGCTGACACCGGGGCGTTTCAACCAGACTTACGCCGAACAGGCGCATCTTGCGCGCTATCTCGGCCTGCCGCTGGTGGAGGGGCGCGACCTCTCGGTGATCGACAACCGTCTCTACGTCGGCACGATCGCGGGGCCCAAGCGGGTCGACGGGGTCTGGCGCTGGCTCAACACCGACCTGCTCGACCCGCTCGCCTTCGATGCGCGCACGCAGATCGGCGTGCCCAATCTGTTCGAGGCCTGGGCGGCGGGCGGGGTGGGCATGGCCAACGCGCCGGGCAGCGAAGTGCTCGAATCGCCGGCGCTTGCCGCCTTCATGCCGCGCCTGTGCCGCATCCTGCTTGGCGAGGAGCCGATCCTGCCCTCGATTGCGACCTGGTGGTGCGGCCAGGCGAGCGAGGGGGCAACCGTCGCCCGCCGGCTCGACCAGCTCGCACTGTTGCCCGCGTTCGGGCAGCCGGTCGAGGGTCTCCTCGGCCGCGATCCCGTGGCCGGTGCGCGCCTCTGCGAAGAGCCGCGCGCGTTGTTCCTCGAGGCGCTGAGGCGCCGTCCCATGGACTATTGCGGGCAGGAGATCGTCCAGTTGTCCACCGCGCCCGCGATCATCGAGGGGACAGTCGTGCCGCGCCCGTTCACCTTGCGCGCGTTCGTCGCACGCCGGGCCGACGGGAGCTGGACGGTGATGCCCGGCGGCTTTGCACGGCTTTCCTCGGATCATGCCTTGCCCACCACGATGATGGGCGAGGGGGATCTCTCCGCCGACGTCTGGGTGGTCGACGAGAAGGCGGCCGAACAGCACCAGCGCACCACGCTCTCGGGCGAACCGCCCATCTCGCGCGGGGGCGGCATCCTCGCCAGCCAGGCGGCGGACAATCTCTACTGGTTCGGGCGCTACAACCAGCGCGCCGAGATCGTGCTGCGCGTCGTGCGTTCGCTGCTCGGCAACTCGATGGAAGGCGAAAGCGGACCGAGTGGCAGCGGTGCGGTTGCCGCGACGTTGCTGCGCCTGCTTGAAAGCTGGGGGGCGGCCGATCCGGGCAGCGTTGGCCAGCCGATCGAGAGCGTGTGCGGGCGTGCGCTTTCGGCGAACGATCTGGGTGGTTCGGTGGCGAGCCTGCTCAAGCAGCGTCTCGACGTGGGCATGAGCCTGCGTGAACGTTTTGCGCGCGACTTCTGGCGCATCGTCAGCCGCCCGATGCCCAGCGTTCCGGTCAGCCGCCCGCAGGCGATGCTGGCGAGCGCGCGCTGGCTGGGCGAGCATTTCAGCGCTCTTTCGGGCCTCGTTTCGGAGAACATGGTGCGTTCGGCGGCCTGGCGCTTCCTCAAGATCGGCGAGCGGATCGAGCGGGCTCAGGCGATCTGCCGCATGGCGCACGACCTGGCTGCGATCGTGGGCGAGGGAGAGGAGAGCGCGAGCGGTGTGCTGCTCGACTTGTGCGACAGTCAGATCGTCTACCGCACCCGCTACCTCACCGCGCCCAAGCCCAACCCGGTGCGCGACCTCGTGCTGCTCGATCCCGACAATCCGCGCGCGCTCGCCTTCCAGGTGGCCGACATCGTCGCCCACTTGCAGGCCTTGCCGAGCGTGCGCGACGACAACGTGCCCGAGGCGCCCTTGCGCGCCGCGCGCGCTTTGCTCGGCGAATTGCAGGCGGCGGTGGTGGCCGACCTTACACCGGCGCGCCTGCGCAGCTTCGAGACCCGCCTGTTCGCGCTCTCCGACGCGATCTCGCAGCGCTATTTCCTCCAGTTCGACCGGGAAGGCGCCGAAAGGCGGACGAGATTGATGTGATGCGCTACGCCGTCAGCCACAAGACCACGCTCGCCTACGCCGCCCCGGTGCGCCTCGCGCAATTCAACGTGCGGCTGCGTCCCGCCGCCTGGCCGGGGCAGGTGGTCAGCGACTATGCGCTCACCGTCGATCCGCAGCCGGCGCGCATTTCCGAAGGCGATGGCAGCTATTACGTCAACGAAGCGCGCTTCGGGTTGCAGGAGGCGATTGAGCGGCTGACGATCGAGAGCCGCTTCACTGTCGAGCGCGAGGACGCGCCGTTCCTCTTTTCCGACGAAAAGGGGCCCGCGCTCAACGATTTGCGCGAGAAGGCGATGGCCTTGCCCGATCTCTCGGCGCTGGGACCGGCGTCCTACAGCTTCGCCTCGCCGATCGCGGTGGCCGAACACGAGATCGCGCTCTGGGCCGCGAACCACCTCGACGAGGCGATGCCGGTGATGGAAGCGGGGCGCACGCTCATGGAGGCGATCCACTCCGAATTCACCTTCGATGCGCGCGCGACGGCCACCGACACCGCGCCGATCGAGGCGTTCCGCAACCGTCACGGCGTGTGCCAGGACTTCACCCATGTGATGATCATTGCCGCGAGGGCGCGTGGCATTCCGGCGGCCTATGTCAGCGGCTACTTGCGCACGATCCCGCCCGAGGGAAAGGCGCGGCTGGTCGGCGCGGACGCGATGCACGCGTGGGTCAACTTATGGTGCGGTGAAACGCTCGGCTGGGTCGGGTTCGACCCCACCAACAACAAGCTCGCCGACGCCGACCACATCCTCGTCGGCATGGGGCGCGACTATTCGGACGTGGCCCCGCTCGACGGGACGTTCCGGGGCAATTCGGAGCAGACGATGTTCTACGCGGTCGACGTGGCGCCGCTCGACGCCTCCCCGCCCGCCTAGGGCGCGCGCGAAGGGCATGTCGGAAGCGATCCTGGCCGGATTGGCGGCGCTATTGCTCATCAATGGTGCGAGTGCCGCGCTCTTCGCGCTCGACAAGCGCCAGGCGCGGCTGCGCGGATCACGCGTGCCCGAGCGCACCTTGTTGCTGGCCGCGCTCCTGGGCGGCAGCCCCGGCGCCTACTGGGCGCGCGGCCGCTTCCGGCACAAGACCCGGAAGCAGCCGTTCAGCGCCCGGCTCCATGCCATCGCCCTTGCCCAGCTTGCGCTGCTCGGGGCGCTGGCCTGGTGGTGGCTGCGCTAGGCCAGATGGCCTAGCACGTCAGTCGCGACGGTCGCGCAAGGCCACCGTCTCGCCCGGGAAGATCCCGGCAATGGCAAGCGCGCTGCCGATCCGTCCGAGCGTCGCGAGCATGTCGCCCACGGCGTCCTCGGCGACTACCATCTCGAGCGTCGTGCGGGTCGGAGCGGGGCCGCGATCGCGCAGTGAACTGACGAGTTCAAGCAGGATCGCCTCGTGCTCGGAGACATGGTCGCAGCCCACGGGGCAGAACTGGAACGTCTCGAGCGCCTCGCGGTTGAGCAGCAGCATGGCCCGGTGGAAGGGCTGAAGGGCGCCGATCATGCGCCACTTTGCGAAAGCCGGGGCAAGCATCTGCGCGGGGCAGTGGCGCTTGCCGATCGCGGTGACCCACGCGCGCATCGACCAGACGAGAAAGCGGCAACCCTCGTCGAGTGTGCTGAGCGGGCGGTCGACATACTGGTACATGGACGTTCTCCATCGGGGCTGCGGCGTGGCCGGAAAGGGCCGTGAAAACAAAAAAGCGGCAACCATCGAATCTGGGCTTGCAGATGCGAATGATTATCATTAGCTATTGATACGCGGCTTGATGCTTCCGTCAAGTCCCATGGAATTCGAGGTCAGAGCCCTACCCCGGCTCGCGTCATGGGGCCTCGCAATTCCCATCCTGTGTCCTTGGCCGGGGCGGCTCCTTGCCTTGCCTGCCCCGGCCTTTTTTTGAGGACAGACAGGGACATCCGGCGCCGACTGGCGCAGGGCGAAAATGATCCCCCGGTCGTTCAGAGGTTTTGCCGAAGTTATGCACAACCCTGTCCCCACGCTGGGGCAAGGGGCTGGACGTCAGCCGCGCGCCGCGCGCACCGCCGCGCCGCCCGCGAACGGTGCGATCGCCAGGAGCACGAGGCTGGCCGCGCCGGTCAAGGCAAGGCCGCTTTCGCCGCCGATGGCAAGGCTGCCCGCACCGAAGATCAGGATCGGTACCGCCATCGGGATCACCAGCAGGCCAGCCAGCGCGGCGCCGCCCCTGAGGCCCGCGGTGAGCGCCGCCACTGTCACGCCAAGCGCGGCAAGCCCGGGTGTGCCCGCGAGCAGGCCGAGTTCGACGATGCGCAAGGTCTTCGCCTCGAGGCCCAGCAGCGCGGCGGCGGGCAGCGTCGCCAGCATCAGCGGCGGGCCGAAGCTCAGCCAATGGGCCAGTACGCGCACCGCGATGACCAGTTCCTCGGAGATGCCGCGCAGCGCCCACTGGTCGAACTGGCCCTGTTCGATGTCGGGTTCGACCAGCCGATCGAGCGGGAGGATCGCGGCGAGCAGCGCGGCGACCCAGATCACGCCCCCACCGGTCCGGGCCAGCAGCGGGGCGTCGGGACCGACCGCGAAGGGGTAGAGCATCGCCACCGAGAGGAAGAACAGGACCGGCATCAGCGCGCCGCCGCCGCGTCCGCCCAGGAGCAGCCGCGCGAGGTCGCGCTTCAGGAGAGACGCCACGCGCCCGCTCATGCCGCGTAGTCCGCCAGCGCGAGGGAGCGAAGGCCCGGCAGCGCGAACGGCTGGTGCGAGGCAACGAGCGCGATGCCGCCGCCTGCGCAATGTTCGCGCACGATCGTCTCGGTCAACGCCACGGCGTGGACGTCGAGCCCGTTCAGCGGCTCGTCGAGCAGCCAGAGCGGCGCGTTCTGCCCGATCAGCCGCGCGAGCGCGGCGCGTTTCTTCTGCCCGGTCGAGAGATAGCGCACGGGCACGTCGGTGAGATCGGCAAGGCCGAGCCGTTCGAGCGCGGCCCGGGCCTCGTCCGGGGCGGTGCCGTCGATGGCTTGCCAGAAGGCCAGCGCGTCGCCGAGCGAACGGGTGGGGTCGAGCGCGGGGCGTTCGTCGACGAGGCCGATCGCGCCGGCACGTTCGACCGTGCCCGCAAAGGCGGGGGCGAGCCCGGCGACGATGCGCAGCAGGCTGGATTTGCCGATGCCGTTGCCGCCGGCAACCTGCACGGCCTGCCCTGCGTTGAGGTCCATCGACAGGCCGCGAAACAGCAGCCGGTCACCGCGGCGGCAGGCAAGCTCACGGATTGCGATTTTGACCTCTTGCATGACGCCGTGCCCTAGTGGAAAGCCCCCGTTCTGCCAAGCGTTCTGGCGTGGCAGGCGATTCGTTGGAAGTGTTTCGTCATGCCCTTGTCTTGCCTCACGAATTCCCAGCGCGACACGCTTCTGTCCGAGCACGGCGCGTGGCACTTGCGCGCGGACGGCAAGGCGATCGTGCGCCACTTCGCGTTCGCCGACTTCAACACTGCGTTCGGTTTCATGACCCGCGTCGCGCTTCAGGCCGACAAGCTCGATCATCACCCCGAGTGGAGCAACGTCTACAACCGGGTGGAGATCACGCTCACCACGCACGACGTCGACGGCCTGAGCGAGCGCGACGTCGCGCTGGCGCAGTTCATCGACGTGGCCGCTGCGGCGGCAGGCGCGGGCTGAATGGCCGAGCGGGGCCCCGAAAACCGCGAAATGGACGATCGCTTCCTCACCCGGCCGCTGTCGGTCGCGCTCGATTTCGCGCGCTTCCTCGCCGCCTTCCTGGTGGTGGTCGGGCACAGCGTGCAATTGCATCTCTATACCGGATATTACCCGTTCAGCGGGCGGCTCCAGCATTACTGCGTGATCGTGTTCTTCGTCCTTTCCGGGCTGGTCATCTCGACCTCGGTGACGGCGCGTCGCTCAAGCCTCGCGCGCTACACGATCGCGCGCGTCAGCCGCATCCTGCCCGTGGCGATCCCGGCCTTGCTCTTCGCCGCGCTCGCGGCCTATGCGCTGACCGGGCCAGTGCAAGTGCGGATCGACAACAGCCCGGACGACCCCTTGCTCTTTGCCGAGCGCATCCTGCCCCCACTGGTGTTCATCAGCGCCTGGCCGGGCATGCCTGCGCCGGTCTGGAACCCGCCCTACTGGTCGCTGTGCTACGAGGTGTGGTATTATGCGATCTTCGCGCTGGCCTTCTTCTTGCGTGGCTGGTGGCGGGTGGCGGCGGTGGCGCTGGCGTGCTTTCTCGCGGGCTCGACCCTCTTGCTGCTGTTTCCGGTCTGGCTGCTTGGAGTGGCGCTGACGCGTGTTCCCGCGGCGCGCAGACTGCCGCTCGCTTGCGCTCCGGTGGTGCTGGTGGGGTGCCTGCTCGCTGCCTGGGGTCTGTTCCAGGTCGATCGCGAAGTGCTCAATCCGCTCGCGGCCGAGGTCTGGCCGGACAAGCTCAAATGGTCCTCCTGCGTCCTCTCGGACTACGTCATGGGGCTGATCATGAGCGCGGCGGTGATTGCGCTTCGTCCGGTCGTCAACTGGCTCGCGGAGCCGGTGATGAAGCTGCAGCGGCCAGCGCAGGCGCTCGCGGGCTTTTCTTTCACACTCTACCTGTTCCACTGGCCGCTGATCCAGTTGCTGCGCTCCTGGGGCCTTCAGGCTGGCGAGAGCCCGTGGCTCTGGGCGGCCTTGCTCGGACTGGTCGTCACGCTCAGCGCGGCCTTTTCGATCCTGACCGAGCGCCAGTCGCCGCATGTTCGTGGCTGGATGGAGCGGCGCTTCCTGCCCGAGCGGGGAGTGCCCGATGCGCGGGCCGTCGTCGCCTGAGCGCCGATGGCGGGCGCGTGAGCGCTCCGCCTTGTACGCCGCGCTGGGTGGCGCTTTCCTCGTTTTCGCCCTTTTGGCGATCGCCCATCGCGGACCTTGGTACGACGAGCTCTACACTTATTACATGACGCGCCCCGGGCAGCCCTTCGGCGCGCTGTGGGCCGGTTGGCTGCGCGACAACCATCCGCCGACGTACTATTTCCTCGCTTGGCTGGCCAATCTCTTCGGCCCCGCGCTGGTGGCGCATCGGTTGATCAACCTTGTCATCGCAGGCGCGGCGCTGTCGGTGCTCTGGGCCTTGGCGCGGGTGTGCACGGCCTTGCGGCCGCTGCTGTTCGCCTATCTCGTCGCCTGTGCGAGCTACCCTTCCGCCGTGATGCAGGTGGCCGAACTGCGCTCCAACTTCCTGGCCTACGCGAGCGCGGCCCTGGCGGTGGCGGCGCTGGTCGGTCTGGCCACGCCGGAAAGCCGCCGGGGAAGGGGGAGGGCCGCGGTGCTCTGCACCGTCCTTGCATTCGCCTTCTGCGTGCACCTGGCCGAGACGGTCATCGTCGCGGGGGTGTGCGCTGCGTTCGGCCTGCGCCTGCTGCTCGAGCGCGCCTTGCCGCAAGCCGCTCGCCTTGCCGTGATCGGTGCGCTCGCCGCGGTGCCGTTCGTGCTGTGCATGGCGGTGCAGTTGGCGACCATCGCGGGCAACACGCAGGTCTTCTGGATCGCAGGCGGCCTTTCCGCGGCGCGCTGGGCGATCGAGCTGGAAGTCCTCGCCAACCTCGCGGCCAATCCGGCACTCACCCTGGCGGGGCTGGTTGGCCTCGCGTTCCTTGTCGCAGGCGATTTTCGCCGTCGACGCGTTTCGGAACCTCTCCGGCTGGTCCTGACGCTGGCCGGTGGACTGGCCCTGGCGGTGGCGATGCTGGTGGTGATCCATCTCCAGCGTCCGTTCATCATCGACCGCTACCTCGTCGGCCTTCATCCGCCGATCGGGATGATCATGGCGATCGGGAGCGCTTCTGCGCTGGAGCGGCTCGGCAAGGGAGGGCGCACGCTGCTTTGCGTGGCGCTTGTGGCGGGGGCGATCTGGGCCATGGCGGCGGCAGAGCGGCTGGTCGAGGCGCGCACCAGTTGGGACGGAACAGGGGCAGCCATCGGCGAGCTGGTGCGCGCCTGTCCGACAACGCGGGTCTACAGCGATACGGCCTGGAACCGCGTCACGCTTGACCTTCCCCCGCGCGACAACCGTGCGGTGATCCCGTTTGCCTACCGCTGGGTGGCGCAGCGCCATGGCTTTGCGCTGACGGACGCGCGTTCGCGTGACCTTTCGCCGGCGTGCCCCACCGTGTTCTGGACCGAGCACGTCGCCGGGCAGTCGCCTTCGGCGGGGGCCATCATCGCTTCGCTGCGCGCGCGTGGCTTTGCGATCGGAACTGCGGACCTGCGCCGGATCGGCGACGGCTGGCTGCTGGTGGTTGCGCCCGATGGCTGAGAACGCACGCGCTTTGCAAGTCGCGGCGCGGCGGACTAGAGGCGCTGGCCATGCGCACGTTCGACAAGATCATATCCGACCGGGGCTCGAAATACGCGGTGTCAGGGGCGCCGTGCCGCGACGCCAATGAGGCACGCCGATTGATCGAAGGCCTCAAGAGCGCGCGCAAGTTCGCCAAGGCCACCCACAACAGCTGGGGGCTGATCGGCGAGGATGGCCCGGTCAAGAACGACGATGGCGAGAGCGGGGCAGGGATGATCATCCTCCAGCAACTCGAAGCCGCAGGGCTCGAACGGCACCTCGTCGTGGTCACGCGCTGGTATGGTGGCAAGCACCTGGGGGGCGATCGGTTTCGCCACGTGCGCGACGCGGTGACGTATTATCTGGAAGCTCTGAACGGGCCTGCCTGAGCGAGGCCCCGTACTCCCGCGCGCTCAGGCGCTCAGCGCGCTGGAGTAGTGGGCTTGCCGGGGGGGCTGGGAACGCACCCGACGAATGGTGCACAGACGCGTATCGTCGAGATAGAGCTGCGCGTTGCGGTCGCGGGCTTCCTTGTGCGCGAAGATCAGGGCTTCGCTCGAATCGCTGGCCGTGAATTCAAGCCGCCGCGCGAGGCCGGTCTCGTCCTCATCGAAATGCAACTGGTAGACGGGCATTGCGTATCCTCAGGTCCATTCGGCGCGACGGTTCGCTCCGGAACCGGCCTGCGCGCGCTCTCTCACGTATCGTCACTTGGCCGATCGCGGGGGTCTTTTCATTGATCCGCCGCAACTTGCCTGCCGGGGCGAGAATGGAATTATAGGACGAAAGTTCCCGGCCAACGGCACAGGGACGGCCCTGCGCGTCCGGACGAGCGGCTAGAGCGCCGCGTTGTTGTAGCAATGCCAGGTGAATATCGCCGCCGAGCCACGATGCGGGCGCCAGCCTTGCGCGAGCGCGCGCGTATCCTTCTCGTTCGGGCGTTCGGGCAGGCGCAGGATCTTGCCGATGCCAACCTGCACGGCAAGGTCGCCGGCGGGCCAGATGTCGGGGCGTCCTTCGGCGAAGAGCAAATAGATCTCGGCCGACCAGCGTCCGATGCCCTTGATCCGCACGAGCTCGGCAATCGCGGCCTCGTCGTCCTCGGGCAGGTTGTCGAGGTCGAGTGTTCCGGCCACTACCAGTTCGCACAAGGAGCGGGCGTAACCCTGCTTCTGGCGCGACAGGCCGCAGCCCCGAAGCGCATCAAACTCGGCCGCGAGCAGGGCGTCCGGCGGCAGGTCGGGCCCGAGCAGCGCCTCGAGCCGGTTCCACACCGAACTTGCTGCCGCGACCGAGACCTGCTGGCCCACGATCGTGCGCAGCAAGGTCGCATAGCCCTTTGGGCGGATGCGCGCCTCGGGATAACCGCATAGTTCGAGCGCGCGCGCCAGCGCCGGCTCGGTCGCGGCGATGGCGTCGAGCCCTTGTTCGATCTGCTCTGCCGCGATGCCCATGCCCGTTCCTTTTTCCCGTTCGTCCACACCCGGCGCGGTCCGGGGTTGTTCAGTATGAACTTTTCGCGATTTAGTATGAACAAACCCGCTTGCCAAAGCCGAAAGGCGCTTCTAGCACCGCATGCGCAAGGCGTGTAGACGCGCCGGGGGCTTACTCGCAAACAAGAGGGAAAACAGGAAAATGCCGCAGATCACCGTCGTCAACCAATCGGGCGTGGAAACCAGCGTCGAGGCCGAGGAAGGCCGCACCCTGATGGAAACCATCCGCGACAACGGCTTCGACGAACTTCTTGCGCTGTGTGGCGGCTGCTGTTCGTGCGCGACCTGCCACGTGCACATCGATCCGGCCTTCATGGACAAGCTGCCCGAGATGGGCGAAGACGAGAACGACCTGCTCGACAGCTCGGACAGCCGCAACGAATATTCGCGCCTTTCCTGCCAGATCCCGGTCACCTCGGCGCTCGAGGGCTGCAAGGTCACGATCGCGCAGGAAGACTGACCCTTTCTCACCCCAGCCATTTCGAAGGGCGGGCGCTTGGCAAGGAAGCGTCCGCCCTTCTTCATTCACCGATGGTCCAGCTTTGCCCCCCTAAAGCGCAATTCGATTGCGACACGCAGGGACAGTTCCTAAGTCATCGGCCATGACAGCACCCAACGCTACAGCTTCGTCGATTGATCTCATCGGCAATACGCCGCTCGTCCTGCTCAAGGGGCCCAGCGCGGCCGCAGGATGCGAGATCTGGGGCAAGTGCGAGTTCGCCAATCCCGGGGCCTCGGTCAAGGACCGGGCGGCCTTGTGGATCATCCGCGACGCCGAAAACCGGGGTGAGCTCCAGCCCGGCGGCACGGTGATCGAGGGCACGGCGGGCAATACCGGCATCGGCATCGCGCTCGTCGCCAACGCGCGCGGCTACAAGTCCGTCATCGTCATGCCCGACAACCAGTCCAAGGAAAAGATGGATACGCTGCGGGCGCTTGGCGCCGAGCTGGTCCTCGTTCCGCCCACCAAGTTCGCCGACCCCAACCACTTCGTGCACACCTCGCGCCGTCTTGCCGAGGAAGCCGAAGGCGCGATCTGGGCCAACCAGTTCGACAACGTGGCCAACCGCAAGGCGCACATCGAGAGCACCGCACCCGAGATCTGGGAGCAGCTTGGCGGCCGCATCGACGGCTTTACCTGCGCAGCGGGGACCGGGGGCACGATCGCGGGCACGGGGCTCGGCCTCAAGGCCTTCGACGAGAGCATCACGGTGGCACTCACCGATCCGCACGGCGCGGCGCTTTACAACTATTTCGCGCATGGCGAGCTCAAGGCTGAAGGCTCCTCGGTTGCCGAGGGCATCGGGCAGGGGCGCATCACCGCCAATCTCGAAGGCGCCCCGATCGACACGCAGTTCCGCATTTCCGACGAGGAGGGGCTCGAATGGGTGCGCCGCCTCCTCTCCGAAGAAGGGCTGTGCCTGGGGCTGTCCTCGGGCATCAATGTGGCCGGCGCGGTCGCGCTCGGTCGCAGCCTGGTGGCACAGGGCAAGCGCGAGGCGCGCGTCGCCACGATCCTGTGCGACACCGGCTTTCGCTACTTGTCCACACTTTACAACCCGGAATGGCTCGAGGCCAAGGGGCTCCCCGTCTTTCCGTGGTTGGCACGCTGAGGTAATCTTCCCAAGTAATGGCAACCAAGCTTCCCCCCCAGGTTCTCGAGCCGCTGACTTCGGCGCAGCATTACGCGCCGCCCAGCTCGCGCGAACTGCGCTCGCAGGCGGTGCACCGCCTGCAGGTGGGGTTGTTCGGGCTGTGCGCCATGCTGCTGATCGTCGGTCTTGCCAGCATCATCATGGATCGCGCGCGCCGGGTGGACCGTCAGGACCCCATTCATGATGTCGTTGCGGCCGATGCGCCCGACAAGAAGCCGGCGAGCGATCCGCTGGCCGACATCGGCGTGATGCCCGCGGCGGAGCCTTCGCCGTCCCCGACTCCGAATGCCCCGGAGCAGCAGGGCGCGCCGGCGAACCCAGCTCCACCGGCCCCGGCCGGTGCGGCGATGGGGAACCCCGCGCCCCAGTCCTGACGCCTGCGCGCGGCTCGCGACCGCGCGGAGCGCATCGTCCCCGAAGCTCCCCGAAATTTCCGTTTTTGCCGGGCAGGGGGCTTGGTCCCGCTTTGCACGGCTCTGGCCGAAAAATATCCCGTATTTCCGGGTCTTGATGGCTGGGGAGGGAGGCTTGCGGCGTGCGCCTGGTGCAATCTGCCCAGCTTATGGGCTACGCGCTTGCCACTTATGGGGATTTGCAGGGACGCGTGGGAGCGGCGCAATTCTCTGCTTCCCATCTCCACGGCGCCTCTCATTTTTCTAATGGCGGCCATGTCCTGCCCGCGTCCTCGCTAAATCGCTGTTTTCGGGGGTGTTGATTCGATGCTTTCGGGTTTCGCCGAGTTCGGGAATTGGGGGGAGGGAGTGGCTTCGACAGCTCTCGATCGCGCTCATCGCAAGGTCGCTGCGTCCGGATGGCCACTCTTTTGGGTCCGAGTGGGGATGATCGGGGATCGGTGGGGCTGCGCACCTCCGAGGTGCGAAAATGCCTTCGGAAAATACATAAAAACATGTAATTTCAGTAATATCGCAGGTTAATTTAGGGTTATCCTCTTGCGGAGAAGCACGCTCGGTAGAGCTCCGGAGCCCGCATTTGCGACGAAAATTCCCACCAATCCCCAAATTTCCCTTTAATCGCCTAAAATGCCGGGTTAGAAGAATAGGCAATCGGAATGACTGAGTCTCGCTGCGCCCTGTCTGTAGGGGCGTGGAACCCTGTCGCGCACCTGCGCTTCGGGGGTGATCTTGGTCATGCTCCGGGCGGCGCAATCCACGGGGATCGAACAGGGCGGCATGGCTGGGCAGCCAACCATCTACAGCGGACAGGGCTTCTCGCTTATACGCGACAAGAAGCGCTTCGTGCTGCCCAACTCCTTGCGCACCAGCGTGCGCGAGTCGAGCGGCAAGGACGTGCTGTGCCTGGCCAAGCATCCCGAGTGGAAATGCCTCGTCGGTTTCGGTCTCTCGCGCGTCGACGAGTTCGAGAAGCAGCTCGATGCGGAGGAAGAGCGCGCGGACCGCGCCGGTCGCGCCTTCAACCGCGACAAGCGCGCGATGCAGCTTTATTCGTTCCAGCAGGTGCCCTTCGACGGTTCGGGCCGCTTCGTCCTGCCCGAGGCGCTTTCGGGCCTCGCCAATGTCGACGAGCAGCTTTTCTTCCAGGGCGTGGGCCGTTTCATCACGATCTGGAACCCTGAGGAACTCTACGCGCTCGCCGGCGATCCCGAGATGGAGACGATCGTCGCCACCTGCCGTTCGCTGGCCGAGGCCGAACTTGCCAAGGCGAAGAAGAAATGAGCGCGTCCGACGCCGCCGGGGCGCCCCACATTCCGGTCCTGCTCGACGAAGTCGAGGCCGCGCTGCTCCCGCTCGAGGGCCAGGTCGTGGTCGACGCCACCTTTGGCGCGGGCGGCTATACCCGCCGCCTGCTCGACGCGGGCGCGACCGTTCACGCCTTCGACCGCGATCCCGATGCGATCGCGGCCGTCCATGCGCATCCCGAGCGTTGGCCCGAACTGGCCAGCGTTCCCCCCCGCCTGGTCCTGCATCCCCGCCGCTTCTCCGAGATGGTCGCGGCCCTGCGCGAAGCAGGGCTCGAGGCCGTCGACGGGGTCGTGGCCGATATCGGTGTCTCCTCGATGCAGCTCGACCAGGCGGAACGGGGCTTCGCCTTCGCCAGCGACGGCCCGCTCGACATGCGCATGAGCCAGGACGGCTACTCGGCCGCCGACTTCGTCAACGAGGGCGACGAAGCCGCGATCGCCGACGTGCTCTACCTCTACGGCGAGGAGCGCCAGTCGCGCCGGGTCGCCCGCGCGATCGTCGCGGCGCGTCCGCTGACCACCACCGGCGAGCTTGCCCGGGTCATCCGCAAGGCGCTCGGCCATCGTCCCGGCGCGCCCAAGGACCCGGCCACGCGCAGCTTCCAGGCCATCCGCATCCACGTCAACGGCGAGCTCGACGAGCTCGAGGCGGCGCTGGCGGGGGCCGAGGAAATGCTGCGCGAAGGCGGGCGGCTTGCGGTCGTCACTTTCCACTCGCTGGAAGATCGCATCGTCAAGCGCTTCCTCAAGGAAGCCAGCGGGCAGGGCCAGTCCACCTCGCGCCACCTGCCTCTCGTCGCATCGGGGCCGGAGGCGACCTTTGCCAAAGTGGCGAAGCCCGTAAAGCCCGGCGAGGCCGAGCTCGACGTCAATCCCCGATCGCGCTCGGCGACCTTGCGCAGCGCCATCCGCACATCCACCCGTCCCCGCAAACCCGCTTCCCAGACAATGGCTGACCGCTCCCCCGGAAGGAAATCCGCATGAACCTGACCCACGACCGCGTCCGTTCCATCGGGTGGATTTCCGTGCTGGTGATCTGCGGGGCCATGCTGGTGGCACTGACCTTGCGCGTGAACGCGGTGAAGAGCGAGGTCTTCGTGACCGAGAAGCGCATCGTCTACACGCAGCAGCAGATCAACTTCCTCGAGACCGAGTTCCAGACCCGCTCCAACCAGCAGGCGCTCAAGAAGCTCAATGACCTGGAGTTCGGCTACCAGGCGCCGAGCGCGGGGCAGTACCTCGAGGGCGAGCGCCAGCTGGCCGCGCTTGGCGCCGCGCCGGGACCCGACGCGCCCGCGCCGATCCGCTACGCCAACGCCGATCCGGCGCAAGTCCCCGGCGAGGGTACGGCGCAGGAGGCCGAGGAGAAGGCGGGCTCGCTGCTCGCTATGGTCAATCCGGTGAGCGGTGCCACCGCGGCCGCGATGCCCGAAAGCGAGCGTCGCCGCGAACTGGCGAGCGCCAAGGCCGCTTCGCGTGACGCCGAGGGCGAGCGCCTGCGCGGGCAGGCCGCCGACCTCTCGCAGCGCCTGGCCAGCATCGAGGTCGCGGAGGCGGCCAACCAGTGAACGCGATGGTCCACCCGAGCACGGTGCCGATCACGGTGACGGCCGGCTCGCGCGGGCTTGCGAACGTGCGCCAGCGCTCCTTGCTGGTGGCCAAGCTGCGCACCTTGTGGGTGCTCGGCCTGTTCCTGCTGGTGGGCCTCCTGGCGTTCTTGCGCATCGTCTACCTCGGCCTCACCGGCCCTTCGCCGCGCGAGGTGAGCCTCAACGACCTGCTCACCCCGCAGCGCGGCGAGATCGTCGATCGCAACGGGGCGCCGCTGGCGCGCGATTTCCGGGTCTATTCGCTCTGGTTCAACCCCAAGGCGATGACCGAGGGTTCGCCGCTGATCCATTCGCCGGCCGAAATCGCCGCGGGCCTCGCCCGGATCTTCCCCGACATCGACCAGGCCGAGATCATCGCCAAGCTCAAGGCGGGCAAGCCGGGCTACTTGCGCAAGTCGCTCCTGCCCGAAGAGGCGAACCGCGTCCACGAACTGGGCGAACCCGCGCTCGAATTCCCGCTCGAGACCACGCGCTACTACCCGCAGGGCTCGCTTGCCGCCCACGTGCTGGGCTATGTCGACAGCTACGGGCACGGCAAGGTCGGCATGGAGGAGTACTACGACAAGGAGCTGGCCAGCCCCGAGGGACGCGCCAAGCCGTCGGTCATCTCGATCGACTTTCGCGTCCAGAGCGCGCTCGAGGACGAACTGGCCAAGGGTATCGAACTGTCCAACGCCAAGGGCGCGGCGGGGGTGATCCTCGATGTCGACACCGGTGAAGTCCTGGCGCTGGCCTCGCTGCCGAGCTTCGATCCCAACCACGTCAAGCCCAACGACATGGTGGTGACGCCCGAAGAGGCGAAGATGGGCGAGGTGCCGCGCGGCTTCAACCGTGCCACCAACCAGGTCTACGAGCTGGGTTCGACCTTCAAGCCGATCACCGTGGCGGCCGCGATCGATGCGGGCGTGATCACCGATCTCTCGCGCCGCTGGTCGGCCAAGCCCTTCAAGATGGGCCGCTTCACGATCAAGGACATGCACTCGATGGGCGCCACGCTCAACGTGGAAGAGACCCTGATCCACTCCTCGAACGTGGTGACCGCGCAGATCGCCGACGAACTGGGCGGCGTGAAGCTGAAGAAGACGATGGAGAACCTGGGCATGAACGCGCGGCCCTCGATCGAGCTGCCCGCGCGCGGCATGCCGATCTGGCCGAGCGGCGTCTGGCCGCGCCTGCGTACGATGACGGTTTCCTATGGCCACGGCCTCGCGGTGACGCCGCTGCACCTGGCCGAAGCCTATGCCGCGCTCGTCAACGGAGGCATCTGGCGCCCGGCGACGCTGCGCAAGCTGTCGCCTTCCGAAGTGCCCCAGGGCCGGCGCGTGTTCAGCGCGGCGACGTCGGCGCGCATCCGCCAGCTGCTGCGCATGATCGTGCTCTACGGCACCGGTCGCAAGGGCGATGCCCCGGGCTTCCGCATCGGCGGCAAGACCGGTTCGGCCGAGAAGCCGGGCGTGGGCGGCTATCGCCATCACGCGCTCATCTCGACGTTCGCCTCGGCCTTTCCGATGGACAGGCCGCGTTATGTCGTCATAGCCATGATGGACGAACCGCAGGGGACGGCCGCCACGTCCTACCAGCGAACCGCCGCCTGGAATGCGGCGCCGGTGGTGGCCCGCGTCGTCCCGCGCATCGGGCCGCTGCTCGGCATCATGCCGGACGAGACCCGCGACATCGACATCTCGGACCTCAAGAACCTGGTCCCTCAGGAAACAAGCGAAGACCCCGAATGAAGCTTTCCCTCCTCTGCGCCGCCGCCGGCATTCCGCTTTCCGGTCCTGATGCAGAGGTGACCGGGTTCGCCATCGACCATCGCAAGGTGGCGCCCGGCACGGTGTTCGGCGCCTTCAAGGGCGCGCGCTTCAATGGCGAGGACTACATCGCCGACGCGCTCGCCTCGGGCGCGGTGGCGGTGGTTTGCGCCAGCGCGGCGCCCACCGAAGGCGCGGCAACCTTCGTCGATGCCGAACCGCGGCGTCTTTTCGCGCGCCTTGCCGCGCCCTTCTTCACGCCCGTACCCGAGACGCTGGTCGCGGTCACCGGCACCAACGGCAAGACCTCGAGCGTCGAGCTCACCCGCCAGCTGTGGCACATGGCGGGCGAGCGCGCGGCCTCGATCGGCACCCTGGGGGTGACGACAAGCCTGGAAAGCGTTTCGACCGGGCTCACCACCCCCGACATCGTGACGTTCCTCGCCAACCTTACCGGCCTGGCGCGCGAGGGCGTGAGCCATGTCGCCTACGAGGCGTCTAGCCACGGGCTTGCCCAGTTCCGCATCGAGGGGCCGCGCGTCCTAGCCGGGGCCTTCACCAATCTCAGCCGCGACCATCTCGACTACCATGCGACCATGGACGACTATTTCGCGGCCAAGATGCGCCTGTTCGACGAAGTGGTCGCCCCCGATGGCACGGCGGTGATCTGGGCCGACGACCTCTGGTCGGACAAGGCGATCGCCCATGCGCGTGCGCGCGGCCTCAAGGTCTTGACGGTCGGCGCGAAGGGGCAGGACATCCGTCTCGTCGACCGCACTCCGGGCGGGCTTGGCCAGCAGCTCGAGGTCGAACACGCGGGCGTTTCGCGGATGATCGCGCTTCCGCTGATCGGCGCCTACCAGGCCGCCAACGCGCTCGTCGCGGCGGGGCTGGTGCTGGCGAGCGGCGGCAAGGCCGACACGGTGTTCGATGCGATGAAGCGCCTCGTCACAGTGCGCGGGCGGCTTGAGCGCGCGGCGATTACCGGGGCCGGCGCGCCGGTCTACGTCGACTATGCGCATACGCCCGATGCGCTCGAAGCGGCGATTGCGGCGCTGCGTCCGCACGTCCATGGTCGCCTGATCGTGGTCTTCGGCGCGGGCGGGGACCGCGATACCGGCAAGCGCGCGCCGATGGGGCGGGTCGCGGCCGAGCAGGCGGATATCGCCATCGTCACCGACGACAATCCGCGCGGCGAGGACCCGGCGAGCATCCGCGCGATGGTGCTCGAAGGCATGGAAGGGGGCGCACAGGTGCGCGAGATCGGCGACCGGCGCGAGGCGATCGGCGCCGCGCTCGCCGAGGCGAAAGGGGGCGACATCGTCCTCATCGCCGGCAAGGGGCATGAGCAGGGGCAGATCATCGGCAGTGGCGCGCAGATGCGCGTGCTGCCCTTCGACGATGTCGGCGTGGCTCGCGAGATGGCGGGCGCGCTGGGGAAGGTGAGCGAAGCATGACGGCACTGGCACGAATTCTCGAATGGCCTGCGGACGAAGCCGAGGACACCCTGCACGGCGGATTGTGGGATGCAAGCTCGCTCGAACGCGCGATGAAGGGAACGGCCAGTGCCGATTTCGTCGTCACCGGGGTCGAGATCGACAGCCGTGACGTGCAGCCGGGCGACTTGTTCTTTGCCCTGAAAGGCGAGGCGATGGACGGCCACCGCTTCGTCGAGATGGCCTTTGCCAAGGGCGCCGTGGCCTGCGTGGTCGACCGTCCGGTGGCGGGCCCCCACGTGCTGGTCAAGGATACCATGGAGGCGCTCGAACGGCTCGGCGCGGCCTCGCGGGCCCGCGCGCGCGGGCCGATCATCGGCGTCACCGGATCGGTCGGCAAGACCGGGGTCAAGGAGATGCTGTTCGATGGGCTCGAGCGCGCGACGCGCGGCGATGCGCACCGTTCGGTCAAGAGCTACAACAACCATGTCGGGGTTCCGCTGAGCCTTGCGCGCATGCCTGCGAGGGCGCGCTACGGCGTGTTCGAAATGGGCATGAACCACGCCGGCGAGATCGCCGCGCTGACCCGTCAGGTGCGTCCGAACGTGGCGGTGATCACCACCATCGCGCCCGCGCATATCGAGAATCTGGGGTCGGAAGAGGCCATCGCGGACGCCAAGGCCGAAATCTTCCAGGGCCTCGAGCGCGGCGGCACCGCCGTCATCCCGGCCGACAACCCGCATTTCGAGCGCCTGCGCAAGGCGGCGCTGCGCTGCGGCGCGCATGTCGTCTCGTTCGGGCGCTCGGCGCACGCCAGCGTGCGCCTGCTCGACACGGTCGATGCGATCGGCGGCGGATCGCTGGTGACGGTCGACATGGGCGATCGGCGGGTGTGCTACAGCGTGGCCGCGCCGGGCGAGCACCAGGTGATCAATTCGCTGGCGGTCATGGCCGCGGTGCGCGCGGTGGGCGGCGATCTGGGTGCGGCGGGTGTGGCGCTCGCCGAAATGGGTGGCCTTGCCGGGCGCGGTGCGCGCCTCGAGATCGTGGTCCCGGGCGGCGAGCCGGACGCGGCCGGGCAACGTCGCGCGCTGCTCATCGACGAGAGCTACAACGCCAATCCCGCCTCGATGCGCGCCACGCTCGCGCAACTTGGCCGCACGGGCGCCAAGCGCCGGATTGCCGTGCTTGGCGCGATGAAGGAACTGGGTACCCACGGGCCCGGCTACCATGCCGCGCTCATCGAGCCGATCCGCGAGGCCGGCGTCGACTATCTGGTGCTGGTCGGCGACGAAATGACGCCGCTTGCCCGCGAACTTGAAAACGGGGTGGAGCCGGGGGAAAACGCGGCCAAATCGCTTGGCAAACCGGCCGCCTTCGCGCATTGCGCAAACGTAGGGGAAGCTCTGGATCGCGTGCGCGCCTTCGGTCTCGAAAGCGGGGATGCCATCCTTGTCAAAGGGTCCAATTCGGTGGGCCTGGCGTCCCTCGTTTCGGAGCTGAACAAGCAGGAAGGGTGAAGGGTCGCTCCCGCAAGATGCTGTATCTCATCGCAGAATGGTTTCACTATGAGGGGATTGCAAACCTCTTCCGCTACCAGACCTTCCGGGCCGGTGGCGCGCTTTTGTTTGCGCTTCTCGTCGGCCTGCTGATCGGCCCCCGCTTCATCAACATGCTGCGCATCCGGCAAGGCAAGGGCCAGCCGATCCGCGAGGACGGCCCGCAGAGCCACCTCGCCAAGCGCGGGACCCCCACGATGGGCGGTCTGATGATCCTGACCGCGCTCATCGTCACGATGGTGCTGTTCATGGACATCACCAACCCGTTCGTCTGGGCCTGCATCGCGGTGACGGTCGGCTTCGGCGCGATCGGCTTCATGGACGACTACGACAAGGTGGCCAAGCGCAGCACCGCCGGCCTTCCGGGGCGCGTGCGCCTGCTCCTGGAATTCGCGGTGGCGGGCGTCGCCTCGTACATCATCGTCAGCCAGCTGAACACCAACCTCTACGTCCCCTTCCTGACCGGACGCTACATCCCGCTGGGTCCGCTCTACTACGTGTTCGCGGCCTTCGTGATCGTGGGCGCAGGCAATGCGGTCAACCTCACCGATGGGCTCGATGGCCTGGCGACCTTCCCGGTCTTCGTCGCGGCGGGCACTTTCGCGATCATCTGCTACCTCGCGGGTCGCTACGACTTCGCGCATTACCTGGGCATCCCGCACGTGCCGGGCGCGGGCGAACTGGCGATCTTCTGCGCCGGGATCATGGGGGCGTGCCTTGCCTTCCTGTGGTTCAACGCGCCGCCGGCCGCGGTGTTCATGGGGGATACCGGAAGCCTCGCCCTTGGCGGCGCGCTCGGCTGCATTGCCGTTGCCGCGCACCACGAGATCGTGCTGGCGGTCGTGGGCGGGCTCTTCGTGCTGGAGGCGGCCTCGGTGATCATCCAGGTCTTCTGGTTCAAGCGCACCGGGCGCCGGGTCTTCCGCATGGCGCCGATCCACCACCATTTCGAACAGCTGGGCTGGAAGGAATCGACCGTGGTCGTGCGCTTCTGGATCATCTCGCTGGTCTTGGCCGTGCTTGGCCTCGCCACGCTCAAGCTGCGATGAGGAAGGCGGCGCCGTGATCGTTTCCCCCGCCTTTGCCGGCAAACGCTACGCGGTCCTCGGGCTCGCCCGTTCCGGCATGACGGCGGTTCGCGCGTTGCTGGCGAGCGGGGCCTACGTGATGGCCTGGGACAGCCGCGACGAGCCCCGGCAGGTGCTCATGCCCGACTGCGCGCAAGGCATGTGCGAGCTGGCCGATCCGGTCAGTGCGGACCTGTCCGGCTACGAAGGCGTCGTCGTGTCGCCCGGTGTTCCGCTCAACACCCACGCCATCGCCGCCGCGGCCGCGCGGGCCGGGGTCCCGGTGATCGGCGACATCGAGCTTTTCGCACTGGCCCGCCCCAGCCTGCCCGCGCACCGCGTGGTCGGCATCACCGGGACCAACGGCAAGTCGACGACCACCGCGCTGGTGCGCCACCTGCTCGAGAAGGCGGGCGTGCCCGTGCGCATGGGGGGCAACATCGGCTTGCCCATCCTGGGTACGGTTCCGCTCGAGCCCAACGAGAACGGTGCCGGCGTCTACGTCCTCGAGCTTTCGAGCTACCAGATCGACCTTACCCGCAGCCTTGCCTGCGACGTCGCCGCGCTGCTCAATGTCACCCCCGACCACCTCGACCGTTACGACGGCTTCGAAGGCTATGCGGCTTCCAAGGCCCGTCTCTTCGCGATGCAGTCCGAAGGGCAAGCGGCGGTCTTCGGCAAGGGCGACGTGACGACGCTGGGCATTGCCGCGCGCGAGGAAGCACGTCGCGAGGTGGGTGCGGTGCGCCGCGTCGATGGCGCCGACCTCGCCGCGCTGCAGAAGGACTGGCCCTCGTTGCAGGGCCCGCACAACCTCCAGAACGCGGCCGTCGCCGTGGCCATCGTCGAGGCGCTGGGGCTTGACCGCGCGCAGTGGGAGCCGGCCTTGCGCGATTTTCGCGGGCTGCCGCACCGCATGGAATGCGTCGCCAAGGCGAAGGGCGTGCTCTACATCAACGACAGCAAGGCGACCAACCCGGCCTCGGCCGCGCCCGCCATTGCCGCGTTCCCGCCCGATCCCGAACCGCGCATCCACTGGATCGTGGGCGGGCTGCCCAAGGGCGACAACCTCGACGAGTGCAAGCCCTGGTTCGGCAACATCGCGGCGGCCTACACCATCGGCGATGCCGGGCCGCTCTTCGCCGAGATCCTCGAACCCCACACCCGCATCGTGCGCAGCGAGATGATGGCGCAGGCCATCCAGCAGGCGATGGAAGCCGCGCGCCCCGGTGACGTGGTGATGCTTTCGCCCGCCTGCGCAAGCTTCGATCAGTTCCGTGACTACGAGGCGCGCGGGCAGGCCTTCCGGCAGATTGTCGAGGCGCTGCTCACGCCCGAAAGCGTGCACGGGGAGGGAGAGGCACAGACCTGATGGCCAGCATCGCGCCCGAATTCCGCCGCAAGGGCCGTGCCCATAAGGGGACGGTGGCCAGCCACTTCGCGCCTGCGGCCGGTGCCTTGCCGGGAGGCAAGTCCCCCGCCGGTCGCAACCGCCGCCAGCGGCTCGCGGTGTGGTGGCAGGAGATCGACCGTCCCGCCTTGCTGATCGTGCTGCTGCTCATGGGTATCGGCGCGATCGCGGTCGCGGCGGGCTCGCCCGCGTCGGCGCGCCGCCTGTCGACTTCGGCCGAGCGGTTGCCCGACTTATACTTCTTTTACCTGCACATGCGCTGGCAGTTCCTGGGCATCGCGGCCATGCTGTGGGCCTCCAGCCTCGACAAGGATTCGGCGCGTCGCTTCGCCATCCTCATCGCCGGACTGATGTTCGCCGCGCTTTTCCTCGTGCCCGTCGTCGGCCACGAGGTGAACGGCGCCAAGCGCTGGCTGAACCTGGGCATCTCGCTCCAGCCGTCCGAATTCCTCAAGGTGGGCTGGCCGATCCTGCTCGCCTGGGTGCTCTCGTGGCGTGCGCGCGATCCCAATATTCCGGTGGTGGGCATCTGCTTCGGTGTGATGGCGGTGCTGGCCGCCTTGCTGATGCTTCAGCCCGACTTCGGCTCGACGATGCTGTTCTCGGGTACGTTCCTGGTGATGGTGCTGCTCTCGGGCTTCGACATGCGCCGCATGGGGGCCTTTGGCGGCGTGGGCGCGGTGCTGATCGTGATCATGTATTTCACCTATCCCAACGGGCGCAACCGCATCGACAACTTCCTGTTCGGGGGCACGGCCTTCGACCAGGTCGACCTCGCCGAGCGCACTTTGCTCAACGGCGGGTGGACCGGGCAGGGCTTCTGGATGGGCGTGCGCAAGATGGCGTTGCCCGAAGCGCACACCGACTATATCTTCTCGGTGATCGGCGAGGAATTCGGCCTGATCGCCTGCATCGTGATCGTGTGCCTCTACATCGCCTTCCTGGTGCGCGTGCTGATGCGCCTGGTGGACGAGGAGGACCTCTTTACCGTGCTCGCCGGTTCGGGAATGGCCGCACAGTTCGGCGGTCAGGCCTTCATCAACATCCTGGTCAATCTTCAGCTCTTCCCCTCCAAGGGCATGACGCTGCCGCTGATCAGCTATGGCGGCTCGTCGACGATCGCGCTGTGCCTGACGATGGGCCTGCTTTTCGCGATCACCCGGCGCAACCCCTTTATCCGGCGCGAGCGGTTCAGCCTGCGTCCTAACGGAGACCTTTCATGAGCGCCGTCACGCGCCATTACGTTCTCGCCGCCGGGGGTACCGGCGGGCACCTGATTCCGGCTTTTGCGCTGGCGGCCGAGCTGCACCGGCGTGGGCACCACGTCGCGCTCATCACCGACGAGCGCGGCGCGAAGATTCCCGGCAAGCCCGAGTACCTGACCGCCCACGTGCTGCCGCAGGGGCGCATCGCCGGCAAGAACCCGCTGAACTGGATCAAGGGCGCGCGCGGCGTGCTCCAGGGGCGCTCGATGGCCAGGCGCCTGTTCGAGAGCTTCCAGCCGAGCGCGGTCGTCGGCTTCGGCGGCTACCCCTCGCTGCCCACGATGCTGGCCGCGACCTCGGCGAAGATCCCGACGATCCTGCACGAGCAGAACGCCGTGCTCGGGCGCGTCAACCGCTACTTCGCGAGCAAGGTCGATGCGATCGCCACTCCTTGCGAGGACGTCGATTTCCTCGACCGCAAGTTCGAGGCCAAGGTTACGCTGGTCGGCAACCCGGTGCGCCCCGAAGTCCTGACCCTGCGCGAGGAACCGTTCCCCGAATTCGGCGAGGACAGCCTATTTCGCATCCTCGTCACCGGCGGCAGCCAGGGCGCGCGGATTCTCAGCCAGGTGATACCCGAAGCGCTGGCGATGCTGCCGCCCACGCTGCGCTCGCGCCTGCAGGTGATCCAGCAGGCCCGGCCCGAGGATATCGAAAGCGTGCGCCAGCGCTACGCGCACCACGGCATCCCGGCCGAACTCGCGACTTACTTCGAGGACATGGCCGAGCGGCTCGCCGGCGCGCACTTGTTCATCGGACGCTCGGGCGCTTCGACCATCGCCGAGCTGACCGCGGTGGGGCGCCCGGCCATCCTCATTCCGCTGCCTTACGCCATGGACGACCACCAGGTCGCCAACACGCGCGAGATCGTGGCGGCGGGCGGGGCGCGGGTGATTCGCCAGCCCGCCGTCACCACCGAGGAGCCCGAGGCGATCGCCGACCTCGACAAGCGCAACGCGCTGCTCAAGGAACAGGGCGCTATCTTCGACAAGATGGCCAAGGACATCTGCCTGCAGATCCAGGCCATCGCCAAGAACCCCGAGACGCTCGCCAACGCGGCGCACGCCTCGTGGAACTGCGGCTATCCCAAGGCCGCCAGGGATCTTGCCGACCTTGTCGAGAGCTTCGGCGCCGCCCCTATAATGGACGTGCTGCGCGTGGTGCCCGAAGGCGGGGCTCCGGCGCAAGGTGGCGAGGCGCTTGCCCGCCGCCTGACTTTGGAGAATGCGCAGTGAAGGCCGTCGGCACCGATATCGGGACCATCCATTTCGTCGGCATCGGCGGCATCGGCATGTCGGGCATTGCCGAGGTCATGCATAACCTGGGCTATTCGGTGCAGGGCTCGGACATGGCTGAAAGCTACGTCGTCGAGCATTTGCGCGCGCGCGGGATCACGGTCGCGATCGGCCAGAAGGCGGAGAACGTGAACGGGGCGGCGGTCGTCGTCACCTCGACGGCGGTCAAGCGTTCGAACCCCGAGGTCGTCTACGCGCTGGAAAACCGCATTCCCGTCGTGCGCCGGGCCGAGATGCTGGCCGAACTGATGCGGCTCAAGTCCACGGTCGCGGTCGCGGGCACGCACGGCAAGACCACCACCACCTCGATGGTGGCCGCCCTTCTCGATGCGGGCGGGATCGATCCCACCGTCATCAACGGCGGCATCATCAACGCCTATGGTTCGAACGCAAGGCTTGGCGAAAGCGACTGGATGGTGGTCGAGGCCGACGAGAGCGACGGCTCGTTCCTGCGCCTTGATGGCACCATCGCGGTCGTCACCAACATCGATCCCGAGCACCTCGACCATTACGGCTCGTTCGAGAAGGTCAAGGAGGCCTTCGTCGAATTCATCGAGAACGTGCCCTTCTACGGCGCCGCGCTGCTGTGCATCGACCATCCCGAAGTCCAGGCGGTGATCCCCAAGGTGCGCGATCGCCGCGTGGTGACCTACGGCTTTTCCGCGCAGGCCGACATCCGCGGCGAGAACGTCACCCCGATCCCGGGCGGCAACCGCTTCGACGTGGCGCTGCGCCAGCGCGACGGCAGCTTCCGGCGGATCGAGGGCATCGAACTGCCGATGCCCGGCCGCCACAACGTGCAGAACGCGCTCGCCGCCATCGGCGTCGCGGTCGAGATGGGCTGCGCGCACGCGGTGATCCAGACCGGCTTTGCCAAGTTCGGCGGGGTCAAGCGCCGGTTCACCAAGGTCGGCGAGATTGCGCTCGAGGGCGGCGAGGCCACCGTCATCGACGACTACGGGCACCACCCCGTGGAAATCCGCGCCGTGCTCGCCGCCGCGCGCGAGGGCGTGAAGGGCCGTGTCATCGCCGTTGCGCAGCCGCACCGCTTCACGCGCCTGCGCGATCACATGGACGAGTTCGAGAGCTGCTTCAACGACGCCGACGTGGTCTACGTCGCGCCCGTCTACGCGGCGGGCGAGGAGCCGATCGACGGTGTCGACAGCGCGCACCTGGTCAAGGGCCTCAAGGCGCGCGGGCACCGCAGCGCGCACGAGATTGCCGGACCGGATGCGCTCGCCGCGACGCTGGCGGACACCATTCTTCCGGGCGACATGATCGTGTGCCTGGGCGCGGGCGACATCACCAAGTGGGCCGCCGGCCTTGCCGGTGCGGTCGGGGAAAAGCGCAAGGCATGAACGCCGAGACCTCCTCCCTGCCGGCCGTTCACGGCAAGCTGACGGCCAACGCGCCGCTGGCGCCGCTCGTCTGGTTCAAGGCGGGCGGTGCGGCCGAGTGGCTGTTCGAGCCCAGGGACGTCGCCGATCTCCAGGCGTTTCTCAAGGACCTCGATCCCGCCGTTCCGGTCCTGGCCCTGGGCCTGGGTTCGAACATGATCGTGCGCGACGGCGGGGTACCGGGCGTGGTGATCCGGCTCGGCAAGCCTTTTGCCAAGGTCGCCGCGCTCGACGCGGTGACGCTCGAATGTGGCGGGGGCGCTTCGGGCATCCTCGTTTCGTCGACCGCGCGCGACGCCGGGATCGCCGGGACCGAATTCCTGCGCTCGATCCCGGGCACCGTGGGCGGCTTCGTGCGGATGAACGGCGGGGCCTATGGCGGCGAGGTCAAGGATATCCTCGTGTCGTGCGATGTGGTGCTGCGCTCGGGCGAGCTGGTCACGCTCGCCAACGCGGACCTGGGCTACACCTACCGTCACTCCGAGCTGCCCGAAGGCGCGGTGGTCGTTTCCGCGCGCTTCCGTGGCCGCCCCGGCGAGAGCGCGGCGATCCAGGCCGAGATGGACCGCATTTCCGCCAGCCGCGAGGCCAGCCAGCCGCTGCGCTCGAAGACCGGCGGCTCGACCTTCAAGAACCCCGAAGGCCATTCGGCCTGGAAGCTGGTCGACGAGGCCGGCTGCCGGGGGCTCCAGATCGGCGGCGCGCAAGTCTCCGAAAAGCACACCAATTTCCTGCTCAACACGGGCGATGCCACCAGCGCCGACATCGAGGCGCTGGGCGAGGAAGTGCGCCGCCGCGTGAAAGAGAACTCGGGCATCACGCTCGAATGGGAAATCCAGAGAATAGGTACCGCAAAGTGACTCTCCCCAAGCTCCACGTCGCCGTCCTCATGGGTGGCTGGTCGAACGAACGCCCCGTCTCGCTGATGAGCGGGGAGGGCGTTGCCAAGGCGCTCGAGAGCAAGGGCCACAAGGTCACGCGCATCGACATGGACCGCGAGGTCGCGCAGCGTCTGGCCGAGGCGAAGCCCGACGTCGTCTTCAACGCGCTCCATGGCGCGCCGGGTGAGGACGGCACGGTGCAGGGCATGATGGACCTGATGGGCCTCACCTACACCCATTCGGGCCTGGCGACCTCGGTCATCGCGATCGACAAGGAGCTGACCAAGCAGGCGCTCGTCCCCCACGGCGTGCCGATGCCGGGCGGACGCGTGGTCGAGACCGCGAGCCTGTTCGACAAGGACCCGCTGCCCCGGCCTTATGTGCTCAAGCCCGTCAACGAGGGGTCTTCGGTCGGCGTCGCGATCGTCACCGCCGAAGGCAACTACGGCAACCCGATCTCGGCCGAGGCCAAGGGGCCGTGGCAGGAATTCGACCAGCTGCTTGCCGAGCCCTACATTCGCGGGCGCGAGCTGACGACGGCGGTGATCGGGACCCGCGCGCTGCTGGTCACGGAACTGAAGCCCAAGTCGGGCTTCTACGACTTCGATTCCAAGTATACCGACGGCATGACCGAGCACGTGTGCCCGGCGCAGATCCCGGCCGAAATCACCGAGGCCTGCAAGGCGCTGGCGCTGCGCGCGCACCAGTTGCTCGGCTGCAAGGGTACCAGCCGTTCGGACTTCCGCTGGGACGATACGCAAGGGGTGGAAGGCCTGTTCCTCCTTGAGACCAACACCCAGCCGGGCATGACCCCGCTCAGCCTCGTGCCCGAACAGGCCAAGGCCTGCGGGATCGAATATCCCGACCTCGTCGAGATGATCATCGCCGAGGCGCTCGAAGACGCCGAAAAGGCCCGTAAGGCCAAGGCCAAATGAGCACCACGATCAAGCGCAAGGGCAAGACCGCCCGCAAGGCCGCCGCGGCGCAGGGCAACCGCGCGAAGGTGCGCGTCGCCAAGGCCAAGGGGGGCAGCGCGCTCGACATGGCGATGGGCTGGCTGCCTTTCACCGAAGCGCAGCTCCAGCGCCTGTTCGTGCTGCTGATCCTGGCGGGCGTCGCGGCGATCGCGTGGATCATCGCCTCGGCGGCCGGGGTTCCGGGTCTGGCGGAAGACCGCTTCGCGCAAGTCTCCAAGCAGGCCGGCTTCGAGGTCAAGCACATCGAGCTGCGCGGGGTGAAGAACATCAACGGGCTCAAGGTCTACGAGCGCGCGCTTTCGCAGAAATACCGCGCGATGCCGCTGGTCGACCTCGACGAATTGCGCAACGACCTGCTCCAGCTCTCGTGGGTCAAGGACGCGCGCGTCTCGCGCCAGCTGCCCTCGACAATCGTCATCGACATTGTCGAGCGCACCCCGCGCGCGGTGCTGCGCAAGGCCGATACGTACGCGCTGATCGACGAAACCGGACACGAGCTGCAGGACATCAGCCGCAAGGACGCGCAGGGCAAGCTGATCGTCTCGGGCGAGGGGGCGGGGCAGCGGATCCTCCAGCTTTCGCACTTGCTTGACGCCGCGCCCGCGCTGAAACCGCGCGTGCGCGAGGCGCAGTGGGTGGGTGAGCGGCGCTGGAACCTGGTGTTCGAGACCGGGCAGGTCCTCGCGCTTCCCGAAGGCGCGCAGGAGGCGAGCGGCGCGCTCGTCACTTTCGCGCGGCTCGACGGCACCAACCGCCTGATCGGCGGCAAGGCACTGGCCTTCGACATGCGCGCGCCCGACCGCGTCTACATGCGCGTGCCCGAAGGCGAAGGGCAGGAACTTTCGACCTCGGGCGGCGCAGTGGCGCTCGCCTCGGAGGGCAACGGGCAATGACCATGAACCCTCGGTGGGCAACAGGGACGATCTGATGGCGGGCACACGGATCAGCAAGGTTTTCGGGGCGGTCAATATCGGCTCGTTCCGCATCTCGGCGATCATCGCGGGGATCTCGGAAAGCGGCGACCTCGTCGTGCTCGGCTCCGGGCACCGGGCAAGCCAGGGGATCAAGCGCGGCTTCGTCACCGACATGGCGGCGGCAACTTATGCCGTGCGCGATGCCATCGAGCGCGCCGAGCGCATGGCCGACGTTTCGGTCCAGAAGGTGTGGATCGGCTGCTCGGGCGCGGGGCTCGCCAGCCGCCTGCTGCCCTTCGACGCCGAGATCGGCGGACGCCGGATCGAGCAGGAGGACATCGACCAGCTGCTCGTCGCCGCGCGCGACGCGATCCAGCCCGACGGGCGCATGGTGCTCCACGCGCAGCCTGCGCAGTACCGGCTCGACGGGGCGCACGGGGTTGCCGATCCTTGCGGCCTTCACGCCGAGCGTCTGGGGGTCGACATCCACGTCATGCTGGCCGACGGGGCCCCGATCCGCAATCTCACCGAGGCGGTGCAGAGCGCACACCTCGACGTCGAGGCTGTGGTCGGCTCGCCGATCGCGGCGGGCTTCGCCTGCCTCTCGCCTGAGGAGCGCGAGCTAGGCGTGGCGCTGGTCGAGTTCGGGGCGGAAGTGACCAACGTCTCGCTCTACGCGGGCGGCATGCTGCGCGACCTCGTCTCGATCCCGATCGGTTCGGCCGACATCACCGACGCGATCGCCTCGGCCTTCGGCATCCGCCGCTACCA
The DNA here is from genome assembly GCF_018491765.1 of Novosphingobium profundi. GTDB lineage: Bacteria > Pseudomonadota > Alphaproteobacteria > Sphingomonadales > Sphingomonadaceae > Novosphingobium > Novosphingobium profundi. The sequence goes on from NZ_JABWCU010000011.1 coordinate 55,028, forward strand.
GGCCGAGCGCCTGAAGTGCGTCAACGGCTCGGCGATCGCCAGCCCGCACGACCATCGCGAGATGATCCCGGTCAACGCGCCGGGCGAGGAAGGCACCGGCCCCATCGCGCGCCACGCCGACGACAAGAACCGCATCCCGCGCGCGGAACTGATCGGGGTGATCACGGGGCAGCTCGGTGCGCTGATGGAAGAGGTCAACAAGGCGCTCAAGGTCATGCAGTTCTCCAGCCAGCGCGGCAAGCAGGTGGTCTTCACCGGCGGCGGGGCGGAGCTGGTGGGCCTGGCCGATTACGCGCAGGCCGCGATCGGGCGCCCGGTGCGTATCGGGCGCGTGCCGCACCTGTCCGGTCTTGCCGAGGCGCACCTCAAGCCGGGTTTCTCCACTTTGACGGGTCTGGTACTCTATGCCTCGAACGACCCGGTCGACATCCGCAGCTTCGCGCGCCACCAGAACCGCACGGTGAAGCTGGGCTGGAACGGAATGTTCGGGCGTATCTTTCAGGCGCTCAAGGAATATTTTTGAGTTGGCCTATAGTGGCCTGATCGGGAAAGTATTTCCCAACGTTCGGACGGGTCGTGCCGCAGGAGCGATGGGGGTGGTCAAGACCGCTGGATTCGGGGGTTTTGGCTGTGGACAACACGTTGCTATCCTTTGCTTCGATGAGTCGAAGCGTGCAATCAGGATGGTCAAGTATTATCTGACGCGCATGTGTCTGGCAGGAGTCACAAATGAGCATTAACATCGGACTGCCGACGATCGACGAACTTCGCCCGCGTATCGTCGTCATCGGCGTAGGTGGCGCGGGCGGCAACGCCATCGCCAACATGATCCAGGCGCAGATCGAAGGCGTCGACTTTGTCGTCGCCAACACCGATGCGCAGGCTCTCAACAACTCGATTGCGGAAACCCGCATCCAGCTCGGACACGAGATCACCCAGGGGCTCGGCGCGGGCGCGCGTCCCGAAGTGGGGCGTGCGGCGGCCGAGGAATCGCTCGAGGAGATCGGGCGCATTCTCGAAGGCGTGCACATGGTCTTCATCGCGGCCGGCATGGGCGGCGGCACCGGCACCGGCGCGGCGCCGATCATCGCCCGCGCCGCGCGCGAGAAGGGCATCCTGACCGTGGGCGTCGTCTCCAAGCCGTTCCTGTTCGAGGGTACGCGGCGCATGCGCGCCGCCGAATCGGGCATCGAGGAACTGCAGAAGAACGTCGACACGCTCATCGTCATTCCCAACCAGAACCTGTTCCTGGTCGCCAAGGCGGAAACCACCTTCAAGGAGGCTTTCCAGCTCGCCGACGAGGTGCTCCAGCAGGGCGTGCGCTCGATCACCGACCTGATGATCATGCCTGGCCTCATCAACCTCGATTTCGCCGACGTGCGCTCGGTCATGGGCGAGATGGGCAAAGCGATGATGGGCACCGGCGAGGGCGAAGGCCCCAACCGCGCGCTCGAGGCGGCCGAACACGCCATCGCCAACCCGCTGCTCGACGGCGTCTCGATGCAGGGCGCCAAGGGCGTCATCATCTCGATCATCGGCGGCGAGGACATGAAGCTGCTCGAAGTCGACGAAGCCGCGAACCACATCCGCGAACTGGTCGACAGCGACGCCAACATCATCTGGGGCTCGGCCTTCAATCCCGAACTCGACGGCAAGATCCGCGTTTCGGTTGTCGCCACGGGCATCGAGCAGACCGCCGAGCAGGCCGAAATCGCGCCGCGCCCGACGGCGATCGGTGGCGGTCGCGGTCCGGTGCGCCCGGCCGTCCAGGCGCCTTCGATCTCGGTGCCCAGCGCGCCGCCGGCCCCGGTGTCGACCTCGTCGGCCTTCACACTTTCGACCCCGGCTCCCGCACCGGAACCCGCCCGCGCTCCCGAGCCCGAGGCGTTCACGCCTTCGGCCGAGCTTGAGCTGGGTGCGAGCGAGGAGCTCGACGAGGCCGAGGACGTCGCTGCGGATACCTACGGTAACGGTCAAGGCCTGGGCAGCGCGCCGATGAGCTTCGGAAACCGTGTGCCCCAGACCCCGCCGACCCGCCAGGACGAGCTGTTCGGCGGCGAAGCGGCCCGCGCCAGCGAGCCCGCGCCGGCGCCGGCACCGCAGCGTCCGGTCGGCGGCGGCAGCACGCTGTTCGAGCGCATGACCAGTCTTTCGCGTCCCAAGCCGGCCGCGCCGGGTGGTGAGCGCGGCGAGGGTGAGGATGACAACGCCTCGCTCAGCATTCCGCGCTTCCTCAACCGCCAGAACAACCAGTAAGCGCAAGCTCCGCGTTTGCACGCAGGCCGCAGCCACGTTCCGACACGTGACTGCGGCCTGTCTCGTATCCGGGATCCACGCGGTGCGTCGCGCGCAAGGGGCGCGATAGGGTGAAACGTGGGGCGGATGCGTTCAGGGATCATTTCGTGCCTTGCCGTCAAGGATACGAAGTATCATAGGTGGCGACCCGCTTTCGGGTGCATGAAGGCAAGACCCAGGCACCCGCTGTGAACAATTTGAATGCAAGGTTTGCGATGATCCGGCCCCCGGCCTTCTCCGCTACGTCGTTTCCAGTTCGCCCCGGCACGCGCCGCCTAGCTCGCGGAGCCTGGCTTGCCCTGGGTTGCGTGCTGCTGGCCGCGGTGCCGATGCGTTCGGCTGATGCGAGCGAAGTCGTGCAGGCCTTGCCCAATCCGAACGCCGCCAAGCTGGGTGACGCGCTTTCGCGGCTCGCGCGCAACCAGAACGATCTCGCCGCGCTGCTCGATGCGGGCAACGCGGCGCGCGAACTGGGGGATCTCGAGGCTTCTCGCCGGTTCTTCGAGCGGGCGCGCAACCTGGCGCCCGCCGAGGGGCGGATCGACGCCGGGATGGCGCGCACGGCCATGCTTTCGGGCGATCCGGTCAATGCCATCAAGGCGTTCGAGGTGGCCGAGCAGAAGGGTGTCAGCGGTGGCGACCTGCTGAGCGATCATGGTCTCGCGCTCGACATGGCGGGCGACAATGCGGCGGCGCAGGCGCTCTATACCCGCGCGCTTGCGCTGGGTGACAACGCGCAGGTGCGCCAGCGCATGGCAATCAGCCAGGCCATCGGCGGCGATCTTGCAGCGTCCGAGCAGACCTTGATGCCGCTGCTGCGCGAGCAGGACAAGCCGGCGTGGCGCACGCGCGCCTTCACGCTCGCGATCAGCGGAGACACGAAGGAGGCGATCAAGCTTGCCGAGCGGATCCTGCCCGGGGCGCTGGCCGAGGAAATCGCGCCCTATCTGCGTTACATGCCGCGCCTGACGCCCGCGCAGCAGGCAGCCGCGGCCAATCTTGGCCGTTTCCCGCGCTCGTCCGAGATCGGACGGGACAGCGCCAGCATTGCAGCCTACGCGCCCGCGCGCCCGGTGGCCAAACCGGACACCGCGCTGGTCCCCACTGGCGCGCCGCTGGGCAGCGCCAGCACGGCAAAGACGGCCACCCGGACGCCGGACCGTCGCTCGGGCTCGCGCTCGTTGCGCCTGGGTGAGCGGACGGTGCCCGATGCTTCGTCGCAGCGCGCCGCGACCAACAGCCGCAAGCCAGCCAAGGTGGTGCCGGAGGCGGAAAGCGAGCGCGTCGCGCCGCCCGAGCCCAAGCCCGGCATCGAAATCAGCGGCGCGACCACCGATGCCAATGGTGAACTGCTGCCGATCGCGCGGGGCTCCACGCCCCAGCCGGCTTCGGCCGCTTGGTCGGGTTTCGGGGCAAGCGTACAGCCAGCCGCGGTGCGTTCGGCGCCGGTCGGCCCGGTTGCCGCGAGCCCGGCCGCGCGCGCGCCGATTGCGCCGGGTTTCGTCGCCCAGGCCGGTCCGGCACCGAGCCTTCCGGCCACGGCTGCAGCGCCCAAGGCGTCCGCGGGGGAGGCGTCGCTTGCCGCTGCGCCACCGGTCGCCCCGCCCGTGCAAGCTCCTGCGCCGCGCCCTTCGCTGAGCGAGGCCTTTGCGGATCTCGGCAAGCCGGTGGTTGCCGACACGCCGATCGCGGGTGCGGTCGACTTGCGCAAGATCATTCCGGCGCGTGCGGCTCCGCCGCCGCCCCCGCCGCCGCCTCCTGCGCCTGAGAAGCCCAAGAAGCCTGCGCATCCCAGCCGGATCTGGGTGCAGATCGGGGTGGGCCAAGACACAAAGGCGATCGCCTTCGACTGGAACCGCTACCAGCGCCATTCGCCAGCTCTGTTCAAGGGGCGCGAGGCGCACGTGACGGCCATGGGCCAGACCAACCGCATCCTCGTCGGGCCCTTCGATACGCGCCAGTCGGCGAATGATTTCGTGACGGATTTCGGCAAGGCGGGTAACGGGACGGCGCTCGTGTGGACCAGTCCGGCCGGACAGGTCATCGACGAACTCGAGGCGGCCAAGTAATTCGCGCCAAGTGGTGTCTGCATTCTAGTGTTTGGGAAAACAGATGGAACAAACCCGTGGCAAAGCGGGTTTATCCACATCCTGTAAACAGACTTGTCAGGTTTTGCGCAAGTGAACGCGGCCCCTCCATTGTGCTGAGGCGGCAAGGCAAAGCATCCCTATCGGCGAACACGCGGAAGAGGGCTGCTTTGCCAATATGAGAATTGTGCGCGACGATATCGGGAATGACGACGATGCCGCCCCGGTGGAGATGCTGGCCTCGCTGTTCGAGGCGCGCGAGTGGCCCTTCGACCACGCGAGCGAGGACGAGATCTCGGCCGAGGTGAAAGGCGCCTGGGCGACCTATCAGATCCAGGCGGTCTGGCGGCGCGAGGACCACGTCCTCCAGCTCATGTGCCTGCCCGAGGTGCGCGTCTCCGAAGCCAAGCGCGCGCATGTCTACGAAGCCCTGGCATTGATCAACGAACAGCTCTGGGTCGGCCATTTCGACTTGTGGTCGAACGGTTCGGTGGTGCTCTACCGGCACGGGCTCATGCTCGGGCAGGACGGCCTTCTGGGGCCAGGCCAGGCGCAGATGGTGGTCGAGGCCGCGATCGAGGAATGTGATCGCTTCTACCCCGTGTTCCAGTTCATCCTGTGGGGTGACAAGACCCCCACCGAAGCCATCGCTGCGGCCATGGTCGACGCGCACGGCGAGGCCTGAAGCGCCTTCGACCGCAAGGGGGAGGGCAGGGGATGCCCTTGCCCCTTGCGGTCCACGTCCCTAAGTCGGCCCCGATCCAGACCGACACGCAGACAACGGGACGACTGACATGGCACGCTTTGAATCCATCCTCATCTACGCTTGCGGCAACATGGCCGGAGCCATGCTGGACGGGTGGCTCGCCGGTGGCGTCCCGGCCTCGACCTTCACCGTCTACAACCGCAGCCCCAAGACCGTTCCCGAAGGTGTGGAGCAGGTCACCGAAGTGCCGACGGGCCGCCACTTCGATGCGGTGATGATCGGGGTGAAGCCGCAGGTGCTGCCAAGCGTGGTGACCTCGATCGAATCGCTTGCCGGTCCGGACACGACGGTGTTCTCGATCCTTGCCGGCAACGAGCTGGCCAGCCTGGCCGAACAGTTCCCGCGTGCAGGGGCGATCCTGCGCATCATGCCCAATCTCGCCTGCGCGCTCGGCAAGTCGCCGATTGCGCTCGGCGCACGAGGGCTCGACGAGGCGGGCAAGGCAGCGGTGACCACGTTGATGGAGCCGCTCGGCACACCCGAGTGGCTCGAGGACGAGAACCAGTTCCACGCCGTCACCGCGCTTGCGGGAAGCGGTCCGGCCTATGTCTATCGCTTCATCGACGCGCTCGCGACGGGCGCGGCCGAACTCGGCATCGAGCCCGGTACCGCGCAGCGCCTCGCCACCGCGATGGTCGAAGGTGCGGCCGCGCTCGCCAGCGCCTCGCCGCTGTCGGCGGGCGAGCTGGCCGACAAGGTGGCGAGTCCGGGTGGCACCACGCGCGCGGGGATGAACGTTCTCGACGCGGACGGGGCGATCAACGCGCTGATGCTGGCCACGCTTACCGCCGCGCGCAACCGCAGCGCCGAGATGGCCGAGGAAGCGCGCGCAAAGCGCTGACCGGAGCCCCAACTGCGGCGGGCGGGTGCGAAAGAATCCGCGCGATAACCCGCGCGGCCCCCGTCGGACACACTATGTTACACGAAAGCGGCTGCGGTTTTTCTTGAAAATCCGAGGCCGCAGGTCGATATTGCACGTGTATCGGGAAACCGCATCATGCGCGTTTCCCAGAATGGGAGTTTAACATGGCAAATTGGAACGACCCCCAGCCCCGTCAGGGCTTCGGTGCGTCTCCGATTGATGGACGCACCGCTGGCCGCGTCACGTACGACGCGGGCCTGCGCAAGTACATGCTGTCGATCTACAACTACATGGCCTCGGGCGTCCTGCTGACCGGCATCGTCGCGATGCTGTTCGCCTCGTCCGGCTTCGCCGTGCAGGTGCTGTCCAGCCCGCTGCGCTGGGTGCTCATGCTGGCCCCGCTGGGCTTCGTCATGGCGTTGAACTTCGGCATCAACAAGATGCAGACCTCGACCGTCAAGATGCTCTACTGGGGCTTCGCGGTGGTGTTCGGCCTCTCGCTCTCGTCGATCTTCCTCGTCTACACTGGCGCTTCGATCGCGACGACGTTCTTCGCGACCGCCGCTTCCTTCGCGGGTCTCAGCCTCTTCGGCTATACCACGAAGAAGGACCTCTCGGGCTTCGGCACGTTCCTGGTGATGGGCCTTGTGGGCATTCTTGTCGCAATGCTGATCAACCTGTTCGTGCAGTCGAGCGTGCTGCAGATGGCGATCTCGATCCTGGGCGTGCTGATTTTCGCGGGCCTCACCGCCTACGACACCCAGAAGCTCAAGGTGCAGTACCAGTACCTGCAGGGCAGCGAGTTCCTTGGCAAGGCGGTCGTGATGGGCGCTCTCACGCTCTATCTCGACTTTATCAACATGTTCCTCTTCCTGCTCAACTTCCTCGGCCAGCGCGACTGATCGCGCCAGGTCCGGGGATCCGGAAGGGGCGTTTTTCCGCCCAAAAGCGGTAAGACGTGGAAAGCATGCGGTGCCCGGTGCGTTTCGTCGCGCCGGGCATTTTCTTTGGCGGGCACAGGCTGTATCAAGGTAGGATACAGGATATGAGTTACTGAGGGTGGTTACGAAGGTGGAAAGCAGGTCTACGGCGCTTCGGCGCGTGCTGTGCGGTCTGGGTGTGGCTGGGCTTGCCGCTCTTGCAGCGTGTGCGCCCAAGCAAGTGGCGGTCGTGGCCCCTCCGCCACCGGTGATCGTCGTTCCGCCCAAGCCGACCCCGCCCAACGGCGCGCAACTCGACATGACCATCCCGCCGGTTGCCGCGGATGGTGAACGCCACACGGTCAACTACGGCATCTCGACACCGCAGGCGGTGTGGAACTTGCGCTCGGCCTTCAACGTCGCCGCGCTCAACTGCACCGAGGCGCAGTACGCGCCGATCCTCGCCGGCTACAAGCGCTTCCTGACCGTTTACGACAAGTCGCTCGACAAGGCGAACGCCGAGATCGACCGCAGCTTCCGCACCGGCCACACCCGCCGTGATGCGATCGTCGCGCGCGAGAGCTACCAGACGCAGGTCTACAATTACTTCTCGCTGCCCCCGGCCGGCACCGGCTTCTGTGAGGCGGCAATGGGCGTGGCGAGCGACCTCGAGACGGTCACTCCCGACCAGTTCGAGACCTGGTCCTACATCGGCCTCGCCAAGATGGAGAAGCCGTTCAAGGACTTCTTCAACGCCTTCGAGAAATACCGTGCCGACCTCGCGGCCTGGGAATCGCAGTTCGGCGGTGGTCTCGTCACCGTGCGCCCGAGCTTCGAGCAGCAGACCGCGCGCGCCCAGGAAACCTACGCGCCCTGAGCGAAGGCCCCGATCCGGCACGGGCGCGTCAGGTACAGGCCAGGGCGGCTTTGCCACGCAAGTGTAAATTGGGGCTTTTCTAAACGCGCGAGCTTCGCTAAGGGAGCGCTCCCGCCACGGTGAAAACGCGGCGGGATGATACTGGAACGGGGCCGTAGCTCAGCTGGGAGAGCGCGTCGTTCGCAATGACGAGGTCAGGGGTTCGATCCCCCTCGGCTCCACCAGTACCACATCGCAGTAAGACGCTCCGGCCTTGACCGGATCGCTGCCCGGTCGCCACGGCCGGGTTTTTTGTTTATGGGCAATAGGCGCAACCGCAGGGCGCTCGCTACGCCCTACTTTGAAACCGCCGGACCCAAAACTCATGCATTTTCTCGATCAGGCCAAGATCTACATCCGTTCCGGAGCCGGTGGCCCGGGCGCGGTCTCGTTCCGCCGGGAGAAGTACATCCAGTACGGCGGTCCCGATGGCGGCAACGGCGGCAAGGGCGGTGACGTGGTGTTCGAGGCCGTTGCCGGGCTCAACACGCTGATCGACTTTCGCTACACCCAGCACTTCAAGGCCAAGCGCGGTGGCCATGGAATGGGCAAGAACCGCAATGGCGCGGCGGCCGACGACCTCGTCATCAAGGTCCCGGTGGGCACGCAGGTGATCTCGGACGAGGACGGCGAGACCGTGCTCGTCGATCTCACCGAGGCGGGCCAGCGCGTGACGCTGATGGAAGGCGGCATGGGCGGGCGCGGCAACGCGAGCTACAAGACCAGCACCAACCGCGCCCCGCGCCAGCACCAGCCCGGCATCCCATCCGAGGAAATGTGGGTCTGGCTGCGCTTGAAGCTGCTTGCCGACGTCGGCCTCGTGGGCATGCCCAACGCGGGCAAGTCGACCTTCATCAACAAGCTGTCGAACACCAAGGCCAAGGTCGGCGCCTATGCCTTCACCACGCTGCGTCCGCAGCTCGGCGTGGTTTACCACAAGGGGCGCGAGTTCGTGCTGGCCGACATTCCGGGCCTCATCGCGGGGGCGGCGGACGGCGCCGGGATCGGCGATCGCTTCCTGGGGCACATCGAGCGCTGCCGCGTGCTGCTGCATCTCATCGACATTTCCGACCAGGACCCGGTCGAGGCGATGCGGGTGGTCGAGGAAGAGCTGGCCGCCTACGCCGACGAACTCGCCGACAAGCCGCGCCTCGTCGCGCTCAACAAGATCGACCTCGTCGACGACGAACTGGCCGCCGAATACGCGCGCGAGCTGCTCAAGGCCGGCGCGCACGAAGTCTTCCCGATCTCGGGCGTGACCGGGGCGGGTCTGCCCGCGCTGCTCGATGCGGCGATCGAGCACCTGCCGGCCGCGACCGTGACCGAACGCCCCGAAGGCGAACGCGAGGAACTCGACGACACCCCCTGGTCGCCGATCTGACCGTTCGGGCGGGGCGCGCCTCGCCGGCCTTTGCCAGCGTTCTTTGCCATTTTGTAGCGATATTGCGACGCGCTTTGGCGCCGCGATGGACGTCTTTGCACCCTTCCTGAAATCCGCCGCCGATTTCGCCTTCCTATCGTTTGCACCGTTCACAACCGGGCGGGGCGCAGCGCTCCCGCCACACAGGAGCGGGTGCTCATGGCGACCAGGGATGACGCAATCGGCTCGACGTGGGGGCAGCGGGGCCTGCTCGGGGTGGCCGGCCTGGCGTTGACCTTGCTGCTGGCCGGGTGCGGCGGGGACGGTGGTTCGTCGAGTTCCACCAGTTCGACATCGACCACCGCGACCACGACGGCCACTTCGACTTCCACCTCGACGAGCAGCACGAGCACGAGTACCAGCACGACCGCAGCGACCGACTGCGTCGACGACAGCGATGCGGGCGCCTACGTCACCTGCCTCGCCACGGCGTTCTACGATTCGCTCGACAGTTCCGGGCAGTCGACCGTGCAGCTTTCGCTGACGCAGACCAACGCGACCGATTATTGGACGAACCTTCCGGTCTCCTCGAGCAACCGCAAGGGCATCTCGCTGTCGGATCTCGACGAGGACCAGTACGCGATCGCCGAGCAGCTCATCAACGCGGCGCTCAGCACGCAGGGGCAGACCACGATGGCCAACTTGCGCAGCGCCGACCAGTACTTGCGCGAGAACGGTGGCGGGACTTCGTACGGCGAGGATATCTACCATATCTCGTTCCTGGGTACGCCTTCGACGAGCAGCGCCTGGATTCTCGAGTTCACCGGTCACCACTACACCTGGTTCTACGCGATCGATTCCTCGGGCACGCCGGTCAGCCTCACCCCCAATTTCGTGGGCGTCGAACCGGTCAGCTACACCTCGAGCGGCTCGACGCTGACCCCGATGGCCTCCGAGCACGACGCGATGCTTGCCGTGCTGAGCTCGCTCAGCACCTCGCAACTGGCCTCGGCCAAGCTTTCGACGTCGGTGAGCGATCTCGTCGTCGGCCCCCAAAACGACGGCAACTATCCCACGACCCAGTCGGGGATCCTCGTTTCGGCGCTCGATTCCGACCAGCAAGCTCTGGTGAAGGCCGCGATCGCGACTTACGCAGGCGATGCCAAGGGCACCGGCCAGTACGACGCCTATGTCGACAGCACGGCGCTCGGCCAGACTTACATCGCCTGGTCGAACTACTCCGATCTTGCGACCAAGGGGGCCTACATGCGCATCGACGGGCCGCGCATCTGGATCGAGTTCTCGGTGCAGAGCGGCGTGGTCTTCTCGGCCAACCACTACCACACGGTGTGGCGCGACAAGACCTATGACTACGGCGGCAATTTCAGCTTCTGAAGACGTGTTCGGCCAGCGGGATCGGGACTTGGAGCGCACCACGAATGGGGCGAGGGCCGAAAGCGCCCACCGTCGGCGACTGCGCCGGCGCCGCCTGATCCATGTCGCGATCCTGTTGCTCGGGCTGGTGCTGCTGTTCCTGGGCAGCGGCAGCGCCCGGGCGCACCCGATGCCCGATTCGACGGTCTCGGTGCGCATGCGCGAGGGGGGCTGGCGGCTGCATCTCAGTGTACCCTTCGACAGGCTCGCGATGGCGCTGATCTCGACCGGGCGCATCGCCGATCCCGGGCCGGGGTTCAGCGACTATCCGGTCCCGCCGCGCGCGGCGATTTCGAAGTACGTCGAGGACGGCATCCACGTCCGAGCGCGCGATGGTCGCGCCTGGGCGGTCAAGGTGGTGGGGATCACGCCGCCCCCCTCGGTGGCGCGGTTCTGGTCCATCGACGTCGACGCGGTCCCTCCGCCAGGCACCGATCCGCGCAAGGCGGTGCTGGTCTACGACGTGGTGATCAGGGACGTGATCCCCGACGTCGCCGTCGTCGCGCTCGACCAGGACTGGCACGGCGGGCTGCTGCCGGGCCATCCGCGTCTGCTCGGGCGGCTGACCGGGGACGACCGGACCGTTACCATCACGGGCGACAGCGGCGGCGAGCTTGCCGCGCTTGGCCAGATGGTCGAGCTGGGTGCCTTCCACATCTTGCAGGGCGCCGACCATCTCGCGTTTCTGGTGACCTTGTTGCTGTCGGTCACGCTCGTCGCCCGGGCGGGGCAATGGCTGCCCCAGCGCAACAACCATACGGTGCTCACCAATACGCTGTGGCGCGTGAGCGCCTTCACGCTGGGGCACACCATTTCGTTGCTGGTCACTTCGCTGGGCCTGCTGCCCGAGGCCGGGCAGGGCATCGAGGTGCTGATCGCGCTTTCGGTCGCGGTCTCGGCGGCCCACGCGATCACGCCGATCTATCCGCGGCGCGAGGCCTGGATCGCGGTGTTCTTCGGGCTCGTCCACGGCATGGCCTTCGCCACCGCGATCCGCGAGCTGGCCTTGTCGACCGGCCAGACGGTGCTGGCGACGCTGGGCTTCAACCTTGGCATCGAACTGGTGCAACTGGGCCTTGTCGCGCTGGTGCTGCCCGCGCTGTTCTGGCTGCGCGGCCGATGCGCCGAGCCCTGGATCCGGCGCGGTCTGGGCATCGTGGCGCTGCTTGCGGCGCTGTGGTGGGTGACCGAGCGCATGTTGGGCTGACCGGGCCGGGGGCAAGGCGCGAGCGGAAAACCCAGGAACAAGGAGGGGGGGCGCTGCGTTCACATCTGCACACGACAGCAAAGGGGGCTCTTTCGTCGACCCGATGCGCTCAGCCGCATGGGTCGCAGGGCCGTTCGCCCCGGGCACCTTTGCACTCTTGCGCAAACCCACTAGAAGCCAAAGACATGCCTATTACCAAACTTGCCGATTTCGCCGACCCTGAACTCAACCCCTGCATCGTGATCAAGGTGGGCTCGTCCCTCCTCGTCGACGACGACGGTGTCCGCACGGTGTGGCTGAACGGCCTCGTGGGGGAAATTTCCGAGGCCCGCCGGCGTGGCCAGAACGTGATCGTGGTTTCCTCGGGTGCGGTCGCGCTGGGTGCGCGCACGCTCGGTTTCGAGAAAGGCGGGCGCGGCTCGCTCGCCGACGCACAGGCCTCCGCCGCCGTCGGCCAGATCGCGCTTTCGGGAATGTGGTCGCAGCTCCTCAACAACCACGGCCTGACCGCCGCGCAGATGCTGGTCACGCTGATGGATCTGGAAGACCGCCGCCGGTATCTCAACGTCACCGCCACGATCGAGCGGCTGCTCGACGCGGGCGTGGTGCCGGTTATCAACGAGAACGATTCGATCACCACGCAGGAGTTGCGCTTCGGCGACAACGACCGTCTTGCTGCGCGCGTCGCGCAAGCCTCGGGCGCGAGCTCGGTGCTCCTGCTCAGTGACATCGACGGCCTTTACGACCGCCACCCCAAGGAGCCCGGCGCGACGCGTCTCGAAGTGGTCAAGGGCATCACCCCCGAGATCAAGGCGATGGCCAGCACCGAATCGAATTCGGGGATGGGCTCGGGCGGCATGGTCTCCAAGCTCCAGGCTGTGGAGATCGCCGCGATCGCGGGGGCGAGCGTCGTGATCGGCAATGGCCATTGCGAACGCCCGGTCGAGCGCATCATGGGGCGCCCCGGTGAACAGGGCATCGGCACGCTGTTCCTGCCCCGCCGCCGGCGCGGCGCCAGCAAGCCGGGCGCGCGCAAGGTCTGGCTCGGCGGCCGGCTGCGCACCAAGGGCAGGATCATCATCGACGACGGCGCGATGAACGCGCTGATCAACGAGGGCGCGAGCCTGCTCGCCAAGGGCGTGATCGAGGTCGAGGGCCTGTTCCGGCGCGGCGATCCGGTCTCGATCGTCAATTCGGACGGCGTGGTGATCGCCAATGGCCTTTCGGAATACGATGCCAAGGTGATCCATTCGATCCGCCGGCTGCATTCGAACGAGCAGCAGGCCGTGCTCGGCTACGCGCCGCGCTCCTCGGTCGTTCATCGCGACCTCATGTCGATCAAGTATGTGCCGCCCGTCGCCTGATCTGCAGGTAACGGACAAGGTCTGAAGGACACCCATTTCCGCATGCACAGCGAAGGCCCCATTGTCGCGCTGACCGGCGCGACCGGCTTTGTCGGCCACAGCGTCCTCGAGGAACTCCTCGCGCAAGGCTACCAGGTGCGCGCGCTGACGCGGCGCGCGCAGCCTGAACGCGCAGGCGTGGTCTGGATCGCGGGCGATCTTTCCGACCGCGCCGCGTTGTCCGAGCTGACGCGCGGCGCGGAGGCGACGATCCATGTCGCGGGCGTGACCAACGCGCCGGACGTGGCCGGCTTCGAGGCCGGCAACGTCACCGGCACGCTCAACCTGATCGAGGCGGCCGTGGCGCACGGCGTCCCGCGCTTCGTGCTGGTCTCCTCGCTTTCGGCGCGCGAGCCCGGGCTGTCGGACTACGGGGCCTCGAAGGCGCGCGCCGAGAAGCTGCTCAAGGCCAGCCCGCTCGACTGGACCATCGTGCGGCCCCCGGCGATCTTCGGGCCGCGCGACAAGGAGATGATGGAGCTGTTTCGCGCGGCGCGCTGGGGTATCGTCCCGGTTCCCGCGCAAGGGCGTGCCTCGATGATCCACGTCGAGGATCTCGCGCGCCTGCTGGTGGCGCTGGTGCCTCCGGGCGAGGCCGTGCTGCGCCAGACGTTCGAACCCGACGATGGCAAGCCGAACGGCTGGGAACATACCGAGTTCGCGTTGGCGATCGGCCAGGCCATGGGGCGTCGGCCCAAGGTGCTGGGTCTTTCGCGCAAGGCGCTCGACAGGGCGGCCGCGGTCGACCATTTCTTGCGTGGCACCAAGGCCAAGATGACGCGCGACCGTGCGGCCTACTTTTCGCATCCCGACTGGGTCGTCACCCCCGGCGCGGGGGTTCCTCCCGCGATCTGGCAGCCGCGCATCGAGACCCGCGAGGGCCTGCGCACCACGGCGGCCTGGTACCGCGAGAACAAGTGGATCTGACGCCGGCGCGGCGGGGCGCAAGGGCAGGGCGTGCCAAGATTTCGTGCGCCTGCGCTCATGCGCCGGGACTGGCGCCGACGCGCGGCAAAAGCTAAGGCGCTTGGCATGCAAAGCCTCGTGAAGCGTCTCAATCTAGATCCCTACATGCTTGCGCTCGTCAGCATGGTCGTGCTGGCCAGCCTGGTCCCGGCCGAGGGTATCTGGGCGGCCATCGCGGACAGGGCGACCGATGTCGCGATCGCGCTGCTGTTCTTCCTCCATGGCGCCAAGCTCTCGCGCGAGGCGGTGCTGGCGGGCGCGAAGGCCTGGAAGCTCCACGCCGCGACGATGGCGGTCACTTTCGGTCTATTCCCGCTGCTGGGCCTCGCCTTGCGCGCGTTTCCGGGAATGGACGCGAACCTGGGGACGGGCCTGCTGTTCCTCACCCTGCTGCCCTCGACGGTCCAGTCCTCGATCGCCTTCACCGCGATCGCGGGGGGCAACGTGGCGGCAGCGGTCTGCGGGGCCTCGTTCTCGAACCTTGCGGGCATCTTCCTGACGCCGCTGATGACCGCGCTGCTGATCACCGGCAAGAGCCAGGCACTCTCGGCCGATCCGGTCATCGCGATCGCTTCGCAGCTGCTCCTGCCATTCCTGGCCGGGCACCTGCTGCGCCCGGTGATCGGTGGCTTCGTCACCCGCCACAAGAAGCTGGTGGGCTATGTCGATCGCGGCTCGATCCTGCTGGTGGTCTACACTGCCTTCGGGGCCGCCGTGCTCGACGGGCTGTGGCACAAGGTCTCGATCGGCGAACTGGCGCTGATCGTGGTCATCGCGCTGGTCCTGCTTTTCGTGGTGATGGTCACCATCGGTTTTCTCGGCCGGGCGCTCGGCTTCTCGCGCGAGGATCGCATCGTCATGCTGTTCTGCGGCTCGAAGAAGAGCCTGGCGAGCGGTGTTCCGCTGGCGGGCGTGCTGTTCCCGCCGGCCCAGGTGGGCGTGATCATCCTGCCGGTGATGTTTTTCCACCAGATCCAGCTCATGGTCTGCGCGGTGCTCGCACGCCGGTTTGCAGCGCAAGGCGAGGCCGCCGGTCGCGCCGAAGCGGCCAGCGCGACACAGGTCGGATCGCAGGGCTCGGACGCGGCGGCCTAAGAACTCGGGATAACCCGGAGACGGCGACTGGACGATGCCCGGGCGCGCGCCCTAATCGCGCCGCCATGAGTATCATTGCCACGATCATGAATTCGACCACCGGTCTTGCCATCCAGAAGATGAAGTTCGAGCGCATGCCCAAGCCCTGGGTGACCTTCCACCTTGCCGATGGCGAACAGGTCACTGCCGACCGCGTCCAGGTCGGCAAGCCGGCGCCGGGCAAGTTCATCACCCCCGTCGAAGTCTGGGTGACTCCAAAGGGCTGAACGCCCGCCCTTTTTCGATTTTCGCGTTACACCAGCGCCGGGGGCATCACGATGCCCCGGCAAGCCCCGAAGCCGATCGCGCGGCGTCCGGGCGCGACGAAGCGCCCGTGGAGTGCGACTTCGTCGCCGTCTTCCAGGAAGGTGCGCGTTTCGCCACCGGGAAGGGCGAGCGGATCGGCGCCGCCCCGCGTAATCTCGAGCAGCGAGCCGCGCGTTCCCGCCTCGGCCCCCGAAATCGTCCCCGTACCCAGAAGGTCGCCACTTTCGAGTGCGCAGCCATTGGCGGTGTGGTGCGCGACCATCTGCCCCAGCGTCCAGTACATTGCGCGCGCCTGCGTGCGGCACAGTTCTAAGGGGGCGGTCCCGGCGCGGCGCATCGCTGCGCTGGCGAGCGTGGCGCGCAGCTCGAGGCCAAGCGCGCCATGGGCCTGGTCGGCCTCGTCGAAGAGGTAGGGGAGCAGGCGCGGGTCGCCCTGGGGGCGCGCCGGCTGGGCAAGGCGGAACGGGGCGAGCGCCTCGCAGGTCACGATCCAGGGCGAGACGGTGGTGAGGAAGCTCTTCGACTGGAAGGGGCCGAGCGGCTGGTACTCCCAGGCCTGGATGTCGCGGGCAGACCAGTCGTTGAGAAGCGTGAGGCCGGCCATGTGGTCGTGCGCCCGGGCGAGCGGGATCGGGCTTCCCAGCGGGTTTCCCCGCGCGATCCACAAGCCCAGTTCCAGTTCGAAGTCGAGCCTGGCGGTGGGTTCGTAGCGCACCGCGCCGGTGGCGGCATCGCGGATCTGCCCGTGCGGGCGAACCAGCGGCGTGTCGCTCGTGCGCACGGTGGAGGCGCGCCCATGGTAGCCGATCGGGATGTGCTTGTAGTTGGGCAGCAGTGGCTGGTCGGGGCGGAACAGCGCGCCCACGCCCTGGGCATGATGGATGCCGACGTAGAAATCGGAATAGTCACCGATCCGCGCGGGCAATTGTGGCCGGGTCTGAGCCATCGGGATCAGCAACCCCTCGATCGCATCGCGATGCGCGGAACCGGCCGCGAGCAGCGCGCTCACCGCGCGGCGCAGCGCCCGGCGTGGCAGGTGGCCGAGCGCGAGGAGCGCATTGAGGCTTTCGCCGCAACCGGCTTCGGCGGCGGCTTGCGCGTCGCCTTCCAGCAAGCCGCTGGCGGCCAGCGCGGCGAGATCGAGCACCATCTCGCCTATCGCGATGGCGCCGCGGCCCGGTCCGCCCAGGTGCGAGACGACCCCGAGCGGCAGGTTCTGGATCGGGAAATCGGCGTGGTCATTGGCGCTTTCTACCCACGACAAGAGCGCCGGATCGTGGGTTTCATCGATGGTCAGCATGCGTTTTCCTCTTCCAGGCGGGCAACCTAGTGTCTGGTGCGCGAATGGAAACAGGCGAATTGCGCGCGAGCGGGGAGAGCGTCGACCACCAGACGGCGCGCGCATTAATTGTGCGCAAGGGCCTCTTGCCTTGAGCTTTTCATTCGGGCTTATTCTCCGGCTAGATGGGGGAATATCATGCGATCGTTTATCTTTGGGGCGGTTCTTGCCGCCGGACTGTGGCCCTGCGCGGTATCGGCGCAGTGGTACAAGGCCTCGAGTGACCACTTCGTCGTTTACGCGCAAGACAGCGAGCGGGACTTGCGCACGTTTGCGGAACGGCTCGAACGCTTCCATTCCGCCATGGCGCTGGTCCTGCATAGAAAGGCGGATGTACCCAGCCCCTCCAACCGCGTCACGATCTTCGTCGTCAGCAGCGAGCGCGAGGTGCGGCGCCTCTACCAGGGCGACAGCAAGTACGTGAACGGCTTCTACGTGCCGCGCGCGGGCAATTCGCTGGCGATCGTGCCCACGATCACCTCGACCGCGAAGGAACCCGACGAATCCATGCTCACCTTGATGCATGAATACGCGCACCACTTCCTGCTTTCGGCACAAGGCTATGCGATCCCGCGCTGGGTAAGCGAGGGCAGCGCCGAGTTCTTCGCCTCGACCACCTTTCTCGCCGACGGCGGACTGCAACTGGGCCGCGCGGCGCAACACCGGGGCGGGGAGCTCTACTTTGCCGCCGAAGTGACGGCGGAACAGCTGCTGGACCCTGAGCTTTACGCGGAGCGCCGTCGCAAGGGCTACGATGCCTTCTATGGCAAGAGCTGGCTGCTTTACCATTACCTCACCTTCAGCGAGGCGCGGGCGGGGCAGCTCGCCACTTACCTGACCCTGCTGACCAAGGGCGTGGGCGAACGTGCCGCCGCGGAACAGGCCTTCGGCGACTTCAAGGTGCTCGACAAGGAACTTGACCGCTATCTCCAGCAGCGCCGGATCCTGTCGTTCCGGCTCGGGGCGGAGCAGCTCAGCGTCGGTTCGCCGGTGATGATCACTCCGCTGAGCGAAGGGGAGGCCGAGAGCCTGCCGCTGCGCATCCAGTCGCAGCGTGGGGTGGACCAGGACCAGGCGAAGGAGGTGGTGAGCGAGGCGCGTGCACTTGCCATGCGGTTCCCCGAGGACGCCTGGGTTCTCTCCGAGCTCGCCGAGGCTGAAAACGACGTGCACGAACGCGATGCGGCGATAGCCGCGGCCGACCGCGCGATCGCGCGCGATCCGGCCAACGTGAATGCCTATCTTCAGAAGGGCTACGCACTGTTCGCCAAGGCGCACGAGGCGTCCGGCAAGGACATGGCCGCCGCTTATGCCGCCGCGCGCAAGCCGTTCGTCGCGCTCAACCGGATCGAGAACGACCATCCGCTGCCGCTCGTCTATTACTACCGCAGTTATGCCGACCAGGGCGTGAAGCCCCCCGAGCTTGCCGTCGATGGCCTCGTGCGCGCGTCCGAGCTGGCGCCGTTCGACCTGGGTCTGCAGATGACGGTGGGAACCACGCTGCTGGCGCTTGGTGAAACCCAGGCGGCGCGCGTGCACCTCCAGCCGGTGGCCTACAACCCGCATGGCGGCTCGATGTCGCGCAGCGCCCAGGCCCTGGTCGACAAGATCAGCAGCGATCCCGGCTGGAAGGGGGAAGACATGGCGCAGGTCCTTGCTCGAGCCCAGGCTTCCGAGGAAGGCGATGGGCCGAGCGAGGCGGGCGACGGCGGAGACGGTGAAGCGACCGGCGGGCAGGGCGCCAGCGGCGGCAAGAAGGCCGCTTCGGACTGAACGAAGGTGGCTGGCCTCTATCGGTGATCCCAATTCGCGGCTGGCCGACGCAAAGAGGGCGTTTCGTCCGGGCTCGCCGGACGAAACGCCCTCTCGTTGATCGATCGCGCCGGCGAACCCGACAGCCCCGCTCAAATCGGGGCTATCAGGCGCCGGTTGGCCGAGTGGCTCAGGCCGGGTAGGTCCAGGCCGTGCCGCGGTCGAAGTTGTCGCTGGCGAACTTCCAGTTGATGAGGTTCTCGAGCACCGCCTTCACGTAGGCCGGGCGCTTGTTCATCTGGTCGATGTAGTAGGCGTGCTCCCAGACGTCGATGGTGAGGAGCGGGTTCACGTCCGAAGTGATCGCGGTGGCCGCATCGTGGGTCGAGATGACCTTGAGCTTGCCCGCGTCGACGACGAGCCAGGCCCAGCCGCTTGCGAAGTGGTTGACCGCTTCGTTGGCGAGCGCTTCGAGCAGCGCGTCCATCGAACCGAAGTCGTTGGTGATGGCAGCGGCGAGGCTTTCGCTGGGCGCGGTCTTCTCGGGGCTCAGCGACATCCAGTAGAAGCCGTGGTTGTAGGTCTGCGCCGCGTTGTTGAACAGCGGGCCCGAAGCCGACTTGGTGATTTCCTCAACTGACTTGCCGGCGTTCTCGGTGCCTTCGATGGCGGCATTGAGCTTGTCGACGTAAGTCTTGTGGTGTGCGCCGTGGTGGATTTCGAGAGTCTTGCTCGAGATGTGCGGTTCAAGGGCGTCCTGGGCGTAGGGCAGCGGCATCAGGGAAATGGTCATGGTCGGTCTTTCCTGTTCTCTCGAGTTTTCTTCGAACGCGTGACGACGAAGCCCCCCGGGGCCCCGTGAAAGCACTGGGCCTATGTCTGTGCTGCATCGCCACAAATCAAGCGTTCAGAAGGCACATTTTTGAAATTTTCGGAGCCGCGCGGGGCCCGGACAGGCGAGGCGCGGGCACGCAAAAAAGGGATGGGGCCCGAGAGGCACCATCCCTTTTGGCAGGGGCTCGACACGGGCTGGACGCCCGTGCCGCCACCCTCTCGCGGCTTAGCGAACCGAACCGCGACGGAAGAGGTTGACGATCGCGAGCAGGACGACCGCACCCAGGAACGACGAGATGAGGCTCATCAGGTCGAACGAACCGCTGGTGATCGGCGCGCCGCCGATAAGCGGGGTGATCAGGAAGCCAGCGATCAAAGCGCCGACGATGCCGACGACGACGTTGAGGAAGATACCCTGCTGCGCATCGGTGCGCATGAGGATCGAAGCGAGCCAGCCAAGAATACCGCCCACGAGAAGGATAAGAAGAAGTGTCATTTTTCCGTCTCCGAATGCCAATGTATTGTCCACTAAACGGCACAGGGCGGGAAAAAGTTCCGGATTTGCACGAAGCGGGGAGCGGGAATATTTTTCCAGTTCTGCGAAACCGGGAGGGGGCGTGCCGCGTTGCCCGACGCCCGCGGAAAAAGTGTGCGCGCGCAACGTGTTCGAGGGGCGTCGGCAGGCGGGGAGGCGGGCAGGCGAGGTTATCCGCTGGCGTTTCGTGCGAATGGCTGCGTGGCCATCTTGACGCTGGCCCGCTCGCAAGGCCAAGGATGCCTCCGCTTCCTTTTCGCGCGGAGTCGCATCGTCATGCTGGCGCAGAAAACCCGCTATGCCATTCGTGCCATGCAGCACCTTGCCGATCGCTACGGCGAGGGGCCGATCCAGCTGGCAGAGATCGCGGCGGCGCAGAACATCCCGGCCAAGTTCCTGACGGTGATTCTCTCCGAACTGACGCGCGCCGGACTGGTTGATTCGCAGCGCGGCAAGGATGGCGGCTACTGGCTGGCGATCGCCCCGCTCGACATCACTTACGGCGATCTCATCCGGCATATGCGCGGCTCGCTCGCACTGGTGCCCTGCGCGAGCCGATACGCCCACGAGACCTGCAAGAATTGCGTGGCCGAGGCCGATTGCCGGTTGCGCGCGCTGATGCTCCAGACGCGCGATGCGATGGCCGACCTGCTCGACGGCATCCGTCTTTCGGACGCCATCGAGCTGGCCCCGTCCGCCGAAGTGGCACTGGACGAGGGCGTCACGACGCACGACGCGATGGTTGCCTCCAATCCCGCCGGCTAGCTCGGCTTGGCAGGGCGCGGGAAGGGCAAGCGCCCTTCCGCTCCCTTTCCCGCTCCTTGGCCAAAGTCCGGATCAGCGAACCGCCGTGATCTCTGGCTCGTCGGCCAGCATGCGCGTCAGGTCCCCACGTGCGCGGGCAACGCGGCTCTTCATGGTGCCGATCGGGCAGCCGGCGATATCGGCAGCTTCCTCGTAGCTGAAGCCCGAGGCGCCCACCAGCAGCACCGCCTCGCGGCGCTCTGGCGCCAGTTTCTGGAGCGCGGCTTCCATGTCGCCCAAGTGCAGGGGAGCCTCCTGGTCGGCGTCCATTACCAGCATGCGCTCCATGTCGGCGTCCTCGACGTCGGTCTGTCGCCGCGACTTGCGCAGTTCGGACAAGTAATGATTGCGCAGGATCGCGAAGGTCCAGGCACGCATGTTGGTGCCCTGCTGATAGCGTTCGCGGGCGGTCCACGCCTTGACAGCGGTTTCCTGAACGAGGTCGTCGGCGAAATCGTGGCGGCCGCAAAGGCCACGGGCAAATGCGCGCAGATGCGGCAATACGCCCATGAGTTCGCGGCGGAAGCCTTCGTCGCCCGAGCTGGGGGTGATCCGCTCAGGCATCGCCGGTGTCGTCCAGCTTCTTCAGGAGGTCCTGGAAGCTGTCCGGCAGCGGCTCGTCCACCACGGAGTTATACAGCTTCCTGAGACCGCCGGCCCAGCCGGGCTCGCCATCGCGGCGGACCTCCGGCGGGAGACCCGGCGTCGTGCCGGGTTGGCCATTTGACTTGGGCTGGTCCAAAGCTGACTCCTTGCTCGATTGCTCCTTGCGGTTCCCAGACGCCGGGGTCAAGCGCGGCGTCGCATCTTGCGTCTGGCCTTGCGTCATGCGCACTTCTGGAAACCGGCAGGGTATTCAACAGCGGACTACCGGGCCCGCGACGCCGATCTTCGGGCGCGCCGCGTGGCGGGCGGCAGTTTTGCCATCTGCCCAAGGAACCATCGATCATGGTGATGGTTCCCGTAATGAGAATGCATGCCCAGTACCGACTTAAATTTAATGGGCGATTTGTGGTTAGCCCTGTGCCATGGCACAGACTTGCAAGGCCGTGGAATCAAACCGACGCGGCCGGTGGGGGTATGAACGGTGGTTGACCAGCCTTTGCTGGACAGGGTCGAGAAGCAGGCTTGGTTCCACAAGTACCCGCGCGGTTGGCCTTTCCTGCTATTCATCATTGCGAGCGTGACCACCGCCGTATCGGTCATGGCGATCGAGCGCGCGGACCGCGAAACGCGGCGCCTCGCGCTCGAGAACAGCATGACCGAACTGTCCTCGGCGCTGCAGCGCCGCTCCACCGAGACGATCGCGCTGTTGCGTGCGGGCAGCGCGCTCTTCGCGTCCCAGGACGAGGTGACCAGCGAGCAGTTCGGCGAGTTCGTCGGCGACATGCAGCATGAAGGCGATCTCTACGGATCGCTCGGGATCGGCTGGGCGCCGCTCTTGAAAAGCGGGGACATCAGCAAGCTCGAAGTCGCCCAGGCCGATCTCGGGCGCGTCGACTTCCTGGTCCGTCCGCGTCCCGAACCGGATCGCGAATACAGCACGCCGATCGTCTACTTGCGCCCGATGAGCGCTCTCAACCAGCGCGCGATCGGCTTTGACATGTTCTCCGATCCAGTGCGGCGAAAGGCCATGCAGACCGCGATGAAGCTGGGCAAGCCGGTCGCCTCGGGAAGAGTGCACCTTGTTCAGGACAACGATCGCCCGGACGCTGCGGGTTTCCTGATCTACATGCCGGTGCTGGTCGACAGCTGGGGCGGCAAGCGCGTCAAGGGCTTCATTTACAGCCCTTTCCAGGCCGAGGCCTTCCTCAATTCGGCGAGCGAACTGTTCTCCAGTTCGCGTCTCGAACTCGAAATCTACGACAGTGCGGTTGCGCCCGAGAACCTGATTGCCGCGCACCGCGTCAGCGGGATGAACGGGCCGATGCTGCAGCGCACGGTCGAAATCGCCGGGCACGCCTGGATCCTGCAAGTGCGCGACAAGAAGGCCGGGTTGCTCTCGCCACTCTCGCGCATCACGCTGTTCTTCGGGGCGATCGCCTCGCTGATGGTCATGGCGATTGGCCGGCTCATCACCAAGCGGGCCGCCGAGGACCGGCGCGTGCTCGAATGGTTGCGCAGCCAGGCCTCGATCCGCGATTCGCTGACCCGGGAGCTCAACCATCGGGTCAAGAACACGCTCGCCAACGTGCTTTCGATCGCGGCCCTGACACGGCGGCGCTCGAAGGACATCGACGATTTTACCGACAGCCTGACCGCACGGATCCGGGCGCTTTCGGCGACCCACGACCTTCTCTCGCAGTCGGACTGGGGCTATGCCGCACTTGGCGATGTCGTGCGCTCCGAACTGGCGCCCTACATGGAAGGCAGCGAGAGCCATGTCATGATGGCCGGACCGGACATCAAGCTGGCGCCCAACGATGCCATGTCGCTCGGCCTTGCAATTCACGAGCTGGCCACGAACGCGGCCAAGTATGGCGCGCTCAGTTCGCCCGAAGGGCGCATCCACGTCAACTGGGCGCTCGTGTCCCACGATCTCGCGACGATCGAGTGGCGCGAGGAGGGAGGGCCGCCTGTGGCCGTGCCAGTGAAACGCGGTTTCGGACGTGACCTCATCGAGAAGATCGTCGCGCATGAATTGAAGTCCGAAGTCGACTTGCGCTTCCCGCCAGAAGGCGTGCGCTGCGAGCTCAAGGTGCCCGTGCGCATGAACCGCGATTTCGTGCTTCGCAGCCAATAGGCCGTGCGCCGTGGCGCCAGTACCTCGCGCCGCACCTCATCTGGATGGATCGCGTCGGGAAAGTGGGGACAAGCCGGTTGAAATCAGGCCATGCAAACGATTGCTAGGGATTTTACCGGGGATTGCATTCGCGAAGGGGTAATGCTGCATCGCAATGTGTGGGCCTGGAAACGGGGCGACACGACGCACAAGGACGCAGTAGTGATGGGTTGCAAGGTGACGATCAGCGAGTGGCTGGCGCAAGTCGACGAATTGGGAATGGCCGCGACACAGGCCGAGCCGGACCAGCAGGACGCCTACATCTTCGCGATGGGCCGCATGCTGAGCCATTGCCCCGGCGATTTCGCCCATGCGCGGCTTAGTGATAGCCAGGACGAGCGGATTTGCGCCTTCGTGGGCAAGGGGGCTTACGCCGACGCGGCGCTTGCCCTGCTGCCCGCCCGATCGGGCCTGATGACCTCGTGCGTCGGGCAGCTCATGGCCTGTGCGAGCGTGCGGCTCGAGGGGCAGGTGGGCGAAACTACCGCGACCGGACAGACGTTCGCGCTGGCGATCGTCTCGGCGCTGGCGCTGTCCTTTCTGGACGCGTACGCCGCCTTCGCCCTCGTGTGAGCGGACTCCGGGCAGAAACGAAAAAAAGGCCGCTCCCGCAATGGGGCGGCCTTTTTGCCAGCTTGCGACCTCGCAAGTCCGAAGCGTTCAGCCCAGCGGCTTGCTCGATCCGAAGAACAGCGCCTGGCTGATCGCGGCGCGTACGGTGCCTTCCTTGAACGGCTTGGTGACGAGATAGGTCGGCTCCGGACGCTCGCCGGTCAGCAGGCGTTCGGGATAGGCGGTGATGAAGATCACCGGCACGTCACCGAACTTCAGGAGGTCCTCCACCGCGTCGATCCCCGAACTGCCGTCGGCGAGCTGGATGTCGGCGAGGACGAGGCCTGCCGGTTCACGTTCGAAGAGGTCGAGCGCCTGGCTGCGCGTCGCCGCGGTGCCGACGACCGTGTGGCCGAGGTCGGAGACGAGACTTTCGAGCTGCATCGAGATGAGTGGTTCATCCTCGATGATGAGGACGCGCGTGGCGCTCTCGCCCTCGATTTCCGCGATCGCGTGGGCGATCAGGGCGTCGACGGCTTCGGGCGTGACGTCGAGGATGGTCGCGGTGTCCTCGCGGCTGAATTCCTCCACAGTGGAGAGCAGCAGCGCTTGGCGGTGGGTGGGCGCGACGCTTGAGAGGCGGGCCTGCGCGGCCTGTTCGTGGCGGTTCTCGGCGATGGCGGAGCCGAGTTCACCTTCGATATGCCCGGTCGTCCAGATACGGGTAAAGGCGGCGTAGAGCGCAGCGCGGCTGGCCGCGATCGTCGCGCGCAGTTCGGCGTCGGCGAGGGCAGCCTCGAGCGTCGCCCGCACATAGGCGTCGCCCGATTGCTGCGAACCGGTAAGGGCGCGCGCATAGCGGCGAAGATAGGGAAGCTGCAGGGCGATCTGGTCTGAGACGGACATCCGGGTTCCTCGTCCTTGAATTCTTTTACAAAAGTGCCTGATTTGCGGCGTGCGGCCGTTGAAGATGCGAGGGTCCGGTGCGGTGTGATCAAAAGCGCGGGCCCGCGGATCTCCGGCCAGCGGAGGCTGGACAGGACTTGGTTACGGTCTGGCGCGGAGCCGGTTCGAGAGCAACATCAAAATTTTTCCTTCAAGGGCCGCTTGCGGGGAACCGTTCCCCACCTTCGGCGTTACGCTTGTGTTGCCACCGGAGACCACCCCCTCATCCCCCCGCAATCCGGCGGCAACCCGATCCCAAGAGGCCTTCGTTCACGTCAGTGAACGGAGGCCTCAAAGTTTCAGCTTCGGTAATGTTCCCCAGGAACGCAGAAAAAAATGATGCGGCCCGCGCTTCGCCAGGTGCGCTGCAATCGTCGCCATGTTGGGCGCATGCGTTCGTGGCAGTTCGTCGCGTCGAGTGCTCGCCTCGCCGCGCAGTAAGGTTAATTCGAGGATTTGCGGGAACCTTTTCAAATGGTTTCACGTTTGGGGGGCAACGGAATTCAACGGAGGGTTTGTCCAGATGACCGCAACAGCTAGCGAAACCGGCGAGACGACTGCGCTTTCCGATGGGGAGTTCAAGCGCGCGCTGGCCGATGTCGCTCCGCACCTGCGTGCCTTTGCGCGCGGGCTTTGCGGTTGCCGCGACCGGGCCGACGATCTCGCCCAGGAGGCCATGCTGCGGGCCTGGGCTGCGCGCGAGCGCTACGCCGCCGGTACCAATTTCAAGGCCTGGACCTTTACGATCCTGCGCAACCATTTCTACAGCGAGGCGCGCCGCGCGCGCTTCCACGGCGAGTATGACGAACTGACCGCCGAACGCATCCTGCGCACCGACGCTTCGCAGGAAAGTGCGGTCGAACTGGCCGACGTGCTGCGCGCCCTCGGCGCTATTCCCGCCAACTACCGCGAGGCGCTGATCCTCGTTGCGGCGGGCAACCTCTCCTACGAGGAAATCGCCGAGATTTGCGGTATCGCGCTGGGCACGGTGAAGAGCCGGATCTGCCGTGCGCGCGCAATGCTCTCCAAGATCATCGAGTCGGGCCAGCTGCCGGATTCGCGTCACGAATTCGTGCTGACCGGCGAAGCGATCGACGCCTTCTTCGCCGAGCTCGGCAAGGTATCCAACATTGACGAATTGCGCCGCATCGCGGCCTGATCGGGCTTCGGGCGCTCGCTGCAAGGAGCGCCCGGAAACTAGACGGGCAAACATCGATCCATGGCCCAAGCTGCCAAAATCCTGATCGTCGAAGACGAATTCCTCCTCGCCTTGCAGCTGGAGGATATTCTCATGGACGGCGGGCATGCGGTCGTGGGAACGTTGAGTGACCGCGCGGCCCTCGGGTCGCTGGCCGAGAGCGCGGTCCGCCCCGACGTGGCGCTCGTCGACCTCAACTTGCGCGATGGACTTACCGGCCCCGAGGTCGCACGTGACTTGTGCGACCGGTTCGGCGTCCACGTGATCTACGTGACGGCTAATCCCGGACAAATCGGTACGCCGGCGTCGCGGGCGGTTGGGGTGGTCCAGAAGCCCTTCAACCGCGAGGCGATCCTTGCTGCGATCCATTATGTGCTCGAAGGGTGTCCTGAAGGCACCCGGCCGCAGGCTCTCGAAAGCTTCGTGACCGCGACACCGCGCTAAGTCGGTTTTCCAATCTCCCGCAGACAAGCAAGGCGCCATCTCTTGGCCGGGAGGGCGCCTTTTTTCATGCGTGAAAACCTCGTCGCCGTGGTTTCGACGGGCGGAAAAAAGGCCCCTTTCACGAAGAAAGAGGCCTTTCCTATGGGCGACCCTGTTGTGCGGGGGGTGTCGCGGGCCGCTCTCTCCCAACTGTTTTCAGAGCGAAGCGAAGGGCTCAGTCGCGGCTGTCGCCGGGACCTTCCTCTTCGGCAAGTTCCAGCTCGCGCGGCTTGCGCTTCTCGAAGACCTTGGCGATCTTCGCCTCGGTTTCCTTCGAGAGCTCCTTGGCCGCGGCCGGGAACATGTCCTCTTCCTCTTCGTCGATATGGTGCAGGTAGCGGTGGCGCATGTCCTTGAAGGTCGTCAGCCAGGCGCTCGAGCTCATCTCGGTCTCGGCCAGCTGCGCGAGGAAATCGTCGATTTCCTTGTGCTCGGACACCGAATGGCGCGCATCGTCGCGCAAGTCCGGGTCGGCGAGCATGGTGGCGTAGAGCGATTCCTCTTCCGCCGCGGCATGGGCCTGGAGTTCGACGCGCAGGGCCTCGAAGAGCGTGCGACGCTCCTCGCTGTCGCCCTGGGTCTCGCCAAGCTTGGCAAGCAAGTCGCGGTGGCGGTCGTGGTCCGCCTTCAGGTGCTTGAAGATAGTTGCCTCAGCCAAGAGACGTCCTCCTATCCAATGTGCTGTCGTTTGATGAACAAACGGACAGGAGCCGGTTTGGTTTCCCGAAACCGGGCATGAATTTTTTGCAGGCACTCAAAGCTCCGCAGCGCGTTTTCGCAAGGCATGACATCACTTTCGCCAACGCCAGGCCCGTGCCCTGGATTACGCTACGCCGACTGTTCGCGGCCCGGCATCTCGCGCCGCTCGATTGCGGACAAGGGAGCGGGCGAGGGGGCGGGCAAGGGAGCGGGAGAGGCCTCCTTCGCGTGGCACTACATCGCGGCGGACGGCAAGCGCATCCGCCGCAAGCTGGAGATTGCGCGGCTCGATGCGATCGCGCTGCCACCGGCCTACACGCACTGCTGGTTCTCGCCCGATCCTGACGTGCATATCCTTGCCACCGGGCTCGATGCGCGGGGACGCAAGCAGTACCGTTACCATCCCGAGTGGCGCAGCCACCGCGATGCACGCAAGTTCGAGGATTGCCTTGCCTTCGGGGCGGCGCTCCCGGCTCTACGCGCGCAAGTGGCAGAGGACCTTGCCGGGCGCGGCCTGCACCGCCACCGGGTGATCGCCTCGGTCGTGGCGCTGCTCGATACCGGGGCGATCCGGGTGGGAAACGAACGCTACGCGCGCGAGAACCGCAGTTTTGGCGCAACGACGCTGCGCCAGCGTCACGCCCGGATCGAGAAGGGACATCTGCTGCTCCACTTCAAGGGAAAGTCGGGGCGCACGCGCACGATCGATTGCACCGACCCGGTGCTGGTGCGCTGCGTGCGGCGCATGCAGGATCTGCCCGGGCAGCATCTCTTCCAGTACCGCGACGCGGAAGGGGCCGTGCATCCGGTGCACAGCCACGACGTCAACGACTATCTTGGCGAAGCGATGGGCGCGGCGTTCACCGCCAAGCAGTTTCGCACCTTCACCGCCAGCGCCATGGCCTTCGCCCGCTTCTGGCACGATCGTGAGGTAACGCTGGGCGAGGTCTTGCGCGAGGTGGCCGAGCAACTCGGCAACACCCCCGCCGTCGCGCGCACGTCCTACGTGCACCCTTCCGTGATAGCGGCGGTCAAGGGCGAGATCACGCCTGCAGGGGGCGTCCACCTGCCGCGCAAGACGCGCTGGATGACGCGCGAGGAACGCGGCTTCCTGGCGTTTCTCCAGGGGCTGCCCGATAGCTGAGCTTGCGTGCCGCGCGAAAGGTCGGGGATCGGCCCCGACCTTTCGCGCATGGTTTCAGTAGCGGTTGGCGGTCGCGCGCGCGATCGCAGAGCGTACGTCGCGTTCGCCATAGGGCTTGGTCACCACCGGTACGCCGGTGAAGTTGCCCTCGGGCAATGTCCGCTCACCATAGCCACTGGCGAAGATGAAGGGGATGCCACGCTCGCGCAGGGCTTCGGCGATCGGAGCGCTGGTCTCCTTGCCGAGGTTGATGTCGAGCATGGCGAAGGCAATCTCGCAGCTGTCCACCACGTCGAGTGCGCTCGGTACCGAGCCGGCGACGCGGCAATCGGTGAAGCCGCAGGCACGCAGGTAGTCCTCCGCCTCCATCGCGATGATGACGTTGTCCTCGACGATCAACGCGACGCCTTCGGGCAGGCGTTCGCTCATGTCGGTCCCCTCCGGCACCTCGATCACACCCTGGCGCGGGTCGGCACCCGGGGTCTCGAAAGTGGCAATGTGCTCCTGCGGGATCAGGAAGAAGGCCTGGAGACCATCCCTGGGGAAGATCACCGAGGCGCTGCCGCCCAGTTCGTGGGGGATCGTGCGCTCGATGATGGTCGAACCGAAGCCGCGCCGGGTGGGGGCGACGACCGGCGGGCCGCCTTCCTCGCGCCAGTCGATCTCGAGCCCGCCGTCTTCGCTGCGCCCGAGCGTGACGTTGACCTGCCCGCCGGTGTCGGAGAGCGCACCGTACTTGCACGAATTGGTCATCAATTCGTGGATGACGAGCGCGAGCGTGGTGAAGGCGCTCGGTGCGATCAGCGCATCGGGGCCCTCGAGCACGACGCGGTCGAGGCTGTCGCTGGCGTAGGCCGCGGTTTCGGTGCGGATCAGGTCGTAGAGCGAGGAGGGGCGCCAGTCCTTCTCGGTGACCTGGTCGTGCGCCCGAGCGAGCGCGTGGATACGGCTGCCGACGATCTCGGCGAATTCGTCGATGGTATTTGCGCCATCCTTGCTCTGCGAGACGAGCCCGCGGATGAGGTTGAGGATGTTGCGCACGCGGTGGTTGAGTTCGGCGATCAGCATGTCCTGCTGCTGGCTCGCCTGCTCGCGCTGGGCGTGGGCGGCATCGGACATGCGCAGGACCACCTCGAGCAGTGTGATGCGCAGCGATTCCGCCGCGGTCGTCTCTTCGTCGGTCCAGGGGCGCGAGTAGCCGCGCCGCTCTTCCTTCCAGATCTCGAAGCTCTTGCGCGGGGTAAGGCGGGCGCCGTTGGGGCCCAGCTCGACCGACTTCTCGGGATTGCCGGCCCACTTGACCTCGCGCAGCTGCTCCTTGCGGAACAGGACGATGTAGTCGCGCGGGGAGCGGCTGACGGGAAGCGCCATCACGCCCACCGCCTTGTCTTCCCACTCGCGCGAGGGTTCGAAGATGGTGCCGATGGAATCGGTCGCCCACACCGTGCTGGCCCCTGCCGTGTTGAGGAAGCGGGCGAGCTGGCTGAACTGGGCGCGGGTGGGCGTGAGGCCATGGGCCATGAATTCACCGTCGACCCAGCCGATCGCACCGTCGAACTCGATCACCCGCCCGATCGATTCGCTGAAGTCGCCAAAGGCGTCGAGCAGCGAACCGCCGCCCGCGACCCGGCTCATGATCTCGTCGTGCAGCCGCATCGAATCGTCACGGCGTTCGAAGGCGGCGTCGCTCTCCTTCTGGTCGAGCAGGTAGGCGAAGAATTCGCCGAACAGCTCGCTCGCGGTGCGCACCGAATAGGACAGGCGCAGCGGGCTGTAGTGGTGGCAGGCCATGAGCCCCCACAGCTTGCCCCGGCGCATGATCGAGACCGACATCGAGGCCTTGACCCCCATGTTGCGCAAGTACTCGATGTGGATCGGCGAGACCGCGCGCAGGCCCGACATCGAGAGGTCGAGCGGATCGCCGGTGGGGCCCGTCGCCGGGATCACCGGAATGGTGGGATCATCGACGTCCGAGATGATCCGCAGCAGGTTGCGAGTATAGAGCCGGCGCGCCTGCTTGGGAATGTCCGAGGCGGGAAAGTGCAGCCCCTTGAAGCTGTCGACGAGGCCGTTGAGGCTTTCGGCGATGACCTCGCCCGCGCCGTCGTCGGAGAAGCGGTAGACCATGACCCGGTCGAACCCGGTGAGGCCGCGCAAGTGGCGCGCGGCGCTCGCGCAGAGACGCTCGGTGGTTTCGCTTTGGCGCATGCGCTCGATCATCGGGCGCACGTAGGACACGAAGTCGCGCCGACGGCCGCTCTCGTGCTCCTCGATTTCGACCACGAAGCTGCGACCCGAGGTGTGCACCGCAAGATCGAACAGCCGTCCGTCGGCGAGCAGGTCGACTTCGAAGATGCGTTCGACCGACTGCGCCGTACCCAGGATCTGCAGGCGGCTGCGAATGTCGTGCATGGCGCTGGGCGACAGGAACTGCGTGGCGTTGAGGCCGATGAGGTCGCGTGCGGGCTGGCCGAACAGATTCTCGCAGTTGACCGAGGCGTGGTTGATGATCCAGTCGCTCGAGAACGAGAGCAGCCAGCCGAAACTCTGGATGCGGCCAATAATGTGGATCGGTTCGAGATCGCAGGTCGTCAGGTCGACCTGGTGCATGTCTTCAGCCATCGGTGTACGGAAGCTCCCATTTCGTACCGACGGCGAAGGCGGCCTCGAAGTGTTCAAAGGTTGCAAGGGCAGCGGCTTCCACACCCGCCGCTTCGGTGGCGCCGAAGGTCCGCGAGCGGATCCAGGTGCCGAACTGCTTCCATACCGCGTGGCCGGTATCGTCTTCCATGTAGCGCGAAGGAATTCCCGCCTCGCGGCCAGCATAGCCCTGGGCACGGATCACCGCGTTGCCGAGCCGCGATCCGGCGATGACGTAGCACACGCCCGCCGCGCCACCGGGCGCGCGAATCGCCTCGGCCGCGTCGAGCGCGGGAAGACGTGCGGTCGGGTGGCCCCGCTCGGCGAGGTCGGCGGCGAGCATGGAGGAGAAGTCGGGGGCGGGCATGTCCAGTTCTTCGGCCACGAAGCGGGCGAAGACCGGCTGGACGGCTTGCAAGGCAATGGCATGGGCGACGAGAAAACGGGCGCAATCGTCCCGGCGGGTCAGATCGAGCGCGCCGAAAGCCTCGTCGAGCCTCTCGTGGGACGCCCGGGTGACGGCCCGCAAGCGGTGCAACAACCCGGAGTCTTCCCTGCCTGTCTTCATGCTGTCCATTCGCGTTCGATTAATAGAACCACAATCAATTGCAAGAACGACGCCGCGCCCACGGGATATGTCCCGCGCGTTCGTCGAACCTGCCACGATTGCAACGCCGCCTCGGGGCGAATGTTCCTCAGTCACGCTTTAGCAGTGTGGCGGGGGCCTGTCTGTCCAATAGTGCACGCAACTCGACGGTGTGCGCCGAACGAGGTGCCCAAGAGGACGAAGCGCTCGGATTTGCGGGGAACTTGTCGGCACTCCCCTTGTTTCACGCAGGTAGGCAAATGATGGAAAAGGCGCTGCGGCGTCGGGAATCTTGATGGACGCAATGGCCCTGGACAGACACAACGATCTCCTCGAACGGCTCGAGGAGGCCGATCGACGCCTGCTCGGGCACAAGCTCGAGGATGTTACCCTGGAAGCCGGTTCGGTGATCTACCAACCGGGAAACACCATCGATTACTGCTATTTTCCCATGGGGGCGGCGCTCTGTTCGTTTTTCGTGGAGATGGACGAAGGAATCGCGGTCGAGACGATCCTGGTCGGACGCGAAGGCGCTTTGGGCGGCGTGGTGAGCCACGGCAACCTGCCCGCCTTCGCACGCGCCAACGTGCTGCACGGTGGCCTCTTCCGTCGCATGGCCTTGCGCGATCTCGAGGAGATCAAGCGCGGCAATCCGGCGGTCGCCCATCTCCTGTCACGCTATGCCGATTGCATGATGGCGCAAGTCTTCCAGTCGATCGCGTGCAACGCGGTCCACACGATCGAACAGCGCGCGGCCAAGTGGCTCGTCGCCGCGGTGGATCGCATGGGGCGCCCGAGCGTGACGATGACGCAGGAGCAGCTCGCCTCGATGATGGGGGTGGGCCGCAGTTACGCCAGCCGTGTCCTCCAGCGCTTCAAGCGCGACGGGCTGCTGCGCACGCGCCGCGGAGCCATCGAGGTGATCAACCGGGAAGGGCTTTCCGAGCGGGCCTGTTCGTGCAACGACCATGTCAACGGCCATTTCAAGCGAGTGCTCGGCGGCCTCTACGAGGCCTGACGGCTCGTCTTCCCGAGCAATCCCAAAACCAGTCAGGACGCGCGAGGCCCACGGGCTTCGCGCGTCGTGTTTTTTCGCACCGCCCCCGGATGTACTCGGCAGACATCCGGCGACGGTGCGAAAGAGAGTGTCAGAATGTCACCGTCACGGCGCCGCGGTAGGACTGGTAGCTGAGATCGTCGCGCCAGACGGTCGTCTCGGCGTGAAGCGAGAAGGCCACTTTGCCGCCGGTCGTGATGCCCACGCCCACTTCGCCCCAGTCCTGGTCGTCACCGGGCAGCGCAAAGCCGACCCCGGAGCCGAGACCGCCGACGAAGTTGGCGGTGAAGAAACCGGGCTTGTCCTCGAAGTCGTGCACGTAAGTGGCCTCGAGGTAGGGCTTGATCGCGCCGCTGCCGGCAAGGCGCGCCCCGGCGCGGCCCTGAATGCTGCGGTAATCCTGCATTTCGTACTGCAAGGCCGGGCCGCCGCCGCGCTCGGCGGTGCGGGTGAAGTCGATCCGGTTGGCGCGGAAAGCGAGGCGCGGGGTCAGGCTGAATGAGCTTCCCATGCCGAGCATCTGGCTCACGCCGACCTCGGTGTTGATCACGAGCGGCGCGTCCTTGGCGCGCAGTGTCCACTCGCTCGCGCCGATCGAGACTTCGCGCTTGGTGTCGAAGTCCCAGAAGCCGCCGCTCGCCTGGAAGTCGAAGCCGAAGCCGCTCTCCATGCGTGTGCCGCCGTAGAGATTGACCTGGAACATGTCGCCATCGACCGAGCGCGACGGATAGCCGGGCTCGCCCTCCATCCGGGTGTAGGAAAGCGCCATGCCGATGAAGCCGGTATCGCCGTCCGAGATCTCGAGGCCGCCAGCGAGGTAGTAGCCGTGGAACTTGTCGCCTGCGTAAGGCGTGGCGGTGGGAGTGCCGTCGCTCTTGCCGTCGATGTAGCCGCCAGCGACAAAGCCGGTCATGGTGTCGGGCAAGGCACCGGAAACGACCGATTCCGGGGTGGCTCCCATCCCCTCGACACTCGGATCCACGCCAGTGTTGCTGGTGTCGAACACCGCCATCGTGCCGCTGGGGTTGCCGTAGTAGGCGAGTGTTCCGCCCTCGACGCCCGCCGTGACGGTGGCGATGCGATCGCGGATGAAGCGCGCGTTGGTGTCGAGCGCGGCGGTGGCCATCGACTGGAGCAGGGGTTGCTCGCGCGGGGCCAGGCCCTCGAGCGTCGCCATGATGTCGTCTTCCCACATCATGTCGAGCGGACCGTAGACACCGGCGTACTGGTTGTAGAGCGAGCGGTTGCGGTCGAGCAGGCGGGCATAGGCGAATTGCACGGGCGAGGCCGTGTCGACGACGTCGGCGTAGAGACCGGCCTCGATGACGACGTCGACGCCGGTCGCGGTGTAGGTCAGCTCGGGGGTCAGGATCGCGCTGATCGCGTTCCAGCCGTCGAAGGTGCCCGAGATGCCGCCTTCGGCCGAGAGGATCGAGAAGCTGTCGCCATCTCGGATCATGGTGGTGGGGTTGAGGACGAGAAGGCCGCCCACGCTGGCCAGGCCATCGCCCGCGCCGGTGGCCTGGACCACGATGTGATCGGACAGGCCGCCCGAGGCGAGGTCGATGAGGGTGCTGGTGCCCGAGGCGAGAATGAGGTTGCCCTGGAACGTCAAGGTGCCGAGGGTGCCCACGCCGCCCGGCGCGATCACCCCGGCCACGCTGGTGAAGTAGGGCGCCGCGATCGTGCCCGAACCCTGCAGGCCGCCGGTCATCAGGAAATAGTCGCCGTTGGTGGCCAGCGTACCATCGACCCGGACCATGCCGGCGTACTGGTTGATCGACATGAGGCTGGTGAGCGAGGCGTCCTCGGTGATGTCGAGCGCGGCTCCGGTGCCGCTGATCGTGAGCCGATCGACCGTCACCGTGCTCGACAGCGTGGTCGTGCCGTCCTCTGTCAGCGTGACGTCGTAGTAGGCCGGCTTGGCGCCGGCGACTTCGGAATTGTCGGGTACGAAGTCGGACGCGCCGGGCAACCCGTTTTCGAGCGTGGGGTCGGGCAGCGCATAAGTCGAGCCACCCGCCTGCGCCGCGAGCTGCGCCGCGAAGTCGGAAACGGAGAGCGTCGCGCTGGCATCGCTCGCCGATCCGGCCGTGCCACCTGTCGGCTGGCCATCGACCAGGAATTCACCGGTTGCCATGTCGAGGCATTCGTCGGAGCCTCCCAGCTGGAAGCAGGCCTGGCCGAACGTGCCGGAGTTGCCGGTGGATCCCTCGCCGGCCGTGGTGGGCACGCCGTTCACCAGGTTGCCGTCGTCGTCGAGCACCATGTAGTTGGGATCGAGCGTGGTGACCCAGTGTTCGGGATCTTCCCAGGCGCCATCGCCGGCCTTGGCCGAGGCGTAGTGATAAGGGTTGTTGGCTGCGATCCAATCCCAGTAGAGGTAGAGCGGCTGGTAGAAGCTCGCAGTGCCGTAGCCATTGGCGGGCTGACCGTTGAAGAAGCGGGTGTAGCCTCCCGAGAGCACGCCGATCACGACCGAAATGTCGTAGGTGTCATCGAGGATCAGCGGACCGCCGGAATCGCCGCTGGCGGTGATGCCCTCATTCTCCAGGCCCTCGTCGCGCCAGGCGTTGAAGTCGTAGGGGCTGGTGCGGGTGGGGTCGTCGAAGTCGATCCAGTAGAGGTTCTGCGGGTAGGTCGTCGAATTGCTACCGAACAGGAAGTTCTCGAACTGATCGAGGCTGGCGAGCGCGCCCAGCATGTTCTCGGCCGAACGGCGACGGAAATCGACACCATAGGCCGAACCCGATGAGGCCGAGCCATTGCGGCCGTAACCGGTGATGGTGACGTGGTAGCCGGTGCCGTCATCGCCGATCGCGCCAGGGTCGGGCAGGGGCGAGAACATCAGCGCCCAGGTCGGCACGTCGGCCGCGGGCGTGTCGAGCGAGGCCATCGCGACATCGCCATAGAGGAACGAGGCCGCCTCGGGTTCGAGCGAAGCCGGGTTATAGGTCACCCAGTTGCCGTTGTAGAACGCGGCCGAGGTGTCGGTCTGGTTGCCGCCGAAGTACCAGTTGAGAAGGCCAGCGTAGTTGTCGTTCGAGAAGCCGAAGCCAATCGGCTTGCCTCCCGAGGCGGAGCCGTAGGCGCTGCCGGG
The DNA here is from genome assembly GCF_018491765.1 of Novosphingobium profundi. GTDB lineage: Bacteria > Pseudomonadota > Alphaproteobacteria > Sphingomonadales > Sphingomonadaceae > Novosphingobium > Novosphingobium profundi. The sequence goes on from NZ_JABWCU010000011.1 coordinate 91,095, forward strand.
CTCGTCGTTGACGCAGTGCGCGGCGAAGATGACCGTGCGCGGATTGATCAGCGTGGCCGTGCACAGGCCGATGAAGCCGTTCTGCTGGTCGACGATCATCTGGCCAACGCCATTGACGTCGACGGGGTCGAGGCTGCTCGTGCTGTCCCCCGGGTCGGCGATCACGATCTGCGGATCAGGAGCGATCGAACTCACGCGCGACTGGCTTTCGGCCATGGACGACGTGGAAACGCTGATGTCCGAACCGGCCTGCGCGGAGAGCCAGTCTCCGGAGGGGCTGGTATCGTCCTGGGCCAGCGCGGGTGTGGCGAGCAGGGCGAGTGGAGCGACCGAACCGAGCAGGAGCCGGCGTGTCGCCATGGTACGCGTGGTGTCTTCAGCAATCCTCATAAGTGCCCCGTCATTTTCTGCGCGAGCACCATCGGGCGCAGCCCTTCGCAAGGCCGCGTTCTGTCGGGCACCCGCTGATTTTTCGAACCCTCCCGTCGCATGGGAGGGGCCGCCGCCAAAATTTGCGATGTGATCCACGCGGGATCGCAGAGCAAGGCGCGAACTTTCGTGACGAGGCGGAATTGTTCAAGCGGCTTGAAAGTATCGGATAAGTATTTTTATCGAGGTGTTACATTTTTGTCATCGCCGGTTCCCGCAAGTCTGCGCAGTGCGGGAGGTGCGGGTTGAATGGGAAGGGCGGATCTCGCAATCGAGACCCGCCCCTATTTCTGACACTACTTGTAACTTGCTGTGGAACTTGTAACTTGCTGTGGAGTTAGTAGCGGTCGGCGTTCATCACCTTGGTCCAGGCCGCGACGAAGTCCTTGGCGAAGAGGTCCTGCGCGTCCGCCGAGGCGTAGACTTCGGCAACTGCACGCAGTTCCGAGTTCGAACCGTAGATGAGGTCGACCGGGGTGGCGGTCCACTTCGCGGCGCCGGTGGTGCGGTCCTTGCCCTCATAGACGCCTGGATTGGCGCCCTTCGACCAGACCGTGTCCATCGTCAGCAGGTTGACGAAGAAGTCGTTGGTCAACTGGCCCGGACGGCTGGTGAGGATGCCTGCCTTCGCGCCGCCGGCATTGGCGCCAAGCGCGCGCATGCCGCCAACCAGCACGGTCATCTCGGGCACGGTCAGGCCCAGCATGTCGGCCTTGTCGACCATCGCCTCGGCCGGAGCGTAGTTGGCGCCTTCGCGGTAATAGTTGCGGAAGGCGTCGGCCTTGGGCTCGAGGTAGGCGAACGAGGCCGGGTCGGTCTGCGCGGCCGTGGCATCGACGCGGCCGGGGGTGAAGGGCACCGCGACCGGGTGGCCGGCGTCGCGCGCGGCCTTTTCGATCGCCGCCGAGCCGCCCAGCACGATGAGGTCGGCCATCGAGATCGGCTTGCCCGCCTTGGCGCTGGCGGCCTGGACCTGCGTCAGCTTGGCGAGCACCATCTTGAGTTCGGCCGGATCGTTGACCGCCCAGTTCGTTTGCGGATCGAGTCGCAGGCGCGCGCCGTTGGCCCCGCCGCGCATGTCGGTGTCGCGGAAGGTCGAGGCCGAGGCCCAGGCCGTACGCACCAGCTGCGGAACGGTCAGGCCCGAGGCCAGGATCTGGCCCTTGAGCGCCTGTGCGTCGGCCGCGCTGATCGGCGCGAAACTCGCCTTGGGCAGCGGGTCCTGCCAGGTGAAGGTTTCGCCCGGGATGTCGGCGCCGAGGTAGCGGGCCTGCGGGCCGAGATCACGGTGGGTCAGCTTGAACCAGGCGCGCGCGAAGGCCTTGGCGAAGAGCGTGGGATCCTTCTGCCACGAGACGAGAATTGCGCGGAACTTGGGGTCTTCCTTCAGCGCGATGTCGGTGGTGAACATGATCGGCGCGTGGAACTTGCCCTCGACGTGCGCGTCGGGGACGAGGTTCGCCGCCGCCGGATCGGTCGGAATCCACTGCGTGGCGCCAGCCGGGCTCTTGGTCTTCACCCAGTCGAAATTCATCAGGTTGTCGACGTATTGCGTGGTGAACTGCGTGGGAGCGGCCGACCAGGCGCCTTCGAGGCCCGAAGTGATGGTATCCTCGGCGTTGCCTTTGCCGCATTTGTTCTTCCAGCCCAGGCCCTGGCTCTCGATCCCGGCCGCAGTGGGCTCGGCGCCCATGCATTCCTCGGGCTTGTGCGCGCCGTGCGCCTTGCCGAAGGTGTGTCCGCCGGCGATCAGCGCCAGCGTTTCCTCGTCGTCCATCGCCATGTTGCCGAAGGCGCGGCGGATGTCGGCCGCAGCCGAGACGGGATCATGGTTGCCGTTGGGGCCTTCCGGGTTGACGTAGATGAGGCCCATCTGCGTGGCGGCGAGCGAACCCTTGAGGTTGCCCTTTGCGTCGCGGCGGGCGTCGGTCATCATCTTGGCCTCGGGGCCCCAGAAGACGATGTCGGGTTGCCATGCATCCACGCGGCCACCAGCGAAGCCGAGCGTCTTGAAGCCCATGTCCTCGAGCGCCACCGTGCCCGAGAGCACCATCAGGTCGCCCCACGAGAGCTTGCGTCCGTACTTCTGCTTGATCGGCCAGACCAGGCGGCGGGCCTTGTCGAGGCTGACGTTGTCGGGCCAGGAGTTGAGCGGGTCGAAGCGCTGCTCGCCGCCGTCCGAACCGCCGCGGCCATCGCCCACGCGGTAGGTGCCGGCCGAGTGCCAGGCCATGCGGATGAAGAACGGGCCGTAGTTGCCGTAGTCGGCGGGCCACCAGGGCTGCGAGGTGTGCAGGACCTTGCGGATGTCTTCCTTGACGGCGGTGAGGTCGAGGCTCGCGAATTCCTTGGCGTAGTCGTAGTCGGCGCCATAGGGATTGGACATCGCCTCGTGCTGGCGCAGCTGCGTCAGGTCGAGGCGGTCGGGCCACCAGTCCTCGTTGGTCATGCCGCCGATCTTGGTGCGGACCGATGTGTCCTGCTCGGTGACGGTCTCGTTCTCGACCTTGGCGAAGGCCGGCGCGGCCGTGACGGAAAGCGCGGTTCCCAGCAGGAAGGCGCGGAAAGCTTGTTTTGTAGCGGGCATGATGCCTCTCCACCTGATTGCGACGAACGCTCAGCTGATCTGCGAGCGCCACTTGAGTACGCTGCAACCCTATGTGCACGAAAGCGCATTAGCCCGATAAGTGTGATCGGGAGAGGCGATGATTTCTCGAATGTTGCTGAAAAAGTGCGATTAATCCGGGGGTACGGCCGCCGCGAAATCAACTCTTTTTGCTGCGCCTCGGGCTATCGGCGCGTTCTTTCCATGAGATCGACGAGTTCGTTGAACTTGGCGCGCTGTTCGGCGGCATCGCCGCTGGCGATGGCCTCGCTCACGCAGCAGGCCGCGTGGTTCTTGAGGATCGCGCTTTCGGTGCGGGCCAGCGCCGACTTGATGGCCTGGACCTGGTGCAGGATATCGATGCAGTAGCGGCCCTGGGCCACCATTTGCGAGACGCCGCGCACCTGGCCTTCGATGCGGTTGAGGCGCTTGACGATGCGGTCGGTTTCGGTGTGGTCGTGCATCCATCTCATCCTTCTTGCAATACCCCAGGGGGGTATATAATCTAGGGGGATCATGCGACACAACCCTCCCGGATTTCGCCAGCCTTCTTCCTCCGGCCTCATCGCCGATCGCCGCGCCTTGCTGCGCGCCGGTGGCCTCCTCGCTGGGGCGCTGGCCGTGCCGGCCTGGGCGCGCGGGGCCGATATCGGCCATGGTGCAGGGGGGCACGGGGGCATGATTCGTGCCGGTTTCGACGAAGTGGCAGGACCGCAGGTCGATCTCGTGGTGGGGGAGGGGATGCGCCATGTCGAAGGGCGCAGCGGCCATGCCTTCGCCGTCAACGGCTCGGTGCCCGGGCCTTTGCTGCGCCTCAAGGAAGGTTCGCAGGTGCGCCTCGCCGTGCACAACCATACGCAGGAGGATACCTCGGTCCACTGGCACGGACTGCTCGTCCCCTTCCAGTACGACGGGGTGCCGGGCATCAGCTTTCCCGGCATCGCGCCGGGCGAGACGTTCGTCTCGGAATTCACCGTGCGCCAGGCGGGGACCTACTGGTGGCACAGCCATTCGGGCTTGCAGGAGCAGACCGGGCACTATGGCCCCATCGTGATCGATCCGGCCGGGGAGGACCCGGTCCGGGCGGACCGCGAATGCGTCCTCCTGTTGAGCGAGTTTACCCCGCTCCACCCGCACACGATCATGCAGAAGCTCAAGAAGGGCGAGGGCTACTTCAACTACCAGCAGACGACGTGGAGCGATGACTACCCGCTGAGCGGCGAGGAGCGGCGCCACTGGGCACGCATGCGCATGATGGCGACCGACATCCTCGACGTGACCGGGTCGACCTATACTTACCTCGCCAACGGTTTCGGCCCGCGCGAGGGGCTGGAACTCGCCTTCCGCCCCGGTGAACGGGTGCGCCTGCGCGTCATCAACGGCAGTGCGATGACGTTCTTCAATTTTCGCATTCCGGGGCTGAAGATGACCGTCGTGGCGGCCGATGGGCAGAACGTGGCGCCGGTCGCGGTCGACGAGTTCCAGATCGGCGTGGCCGAGACTTACGACGTGCTCGTCGAACCGGTGGGCGAGGCCTACGCGATCGTCGCGGAGGCGATGGACCGTTCGGGCATGGCGCTCGCCATGCTTGCGAGTCGCCCCGGTGCGCGCGCGCAAGTGCCGCCCTTGCGCGATCCGCCGCTGCTCACAATGAAGGACATGGGCATGAACATGGACCACGGCGCGATGGGCCATGACTCCATGGATATGGGCGGGATGGACCACGGCGCAATGGATCATGGCGCAATGGATCATGGCGCAATGGATCATGGCGCAATGGATCATGGCGCAATGGATCACGGTGCGATGGACCATGGCGCTATGGACATGCCGGAGATGGCGATGGGGCCGATGAAGATGCGCGACACCGCGCGCCTTCCCGATACCGTCAAGGTCGGCCCGGGCATCGACATGGTGGCGATGAACCCGGTGGATCGCATGGGCGATCCGGGGATCGGGCTCGCGAATGTCTATCACCGCGTCCTCACCTACCGCGACCTTGCCGCGCTCACGCCCGATCCCGATCCGCGGCAACCCTCGCGCAGCCTGGAAATCCACCTCACCGGCAACATGGAACGCTACATGTGGTCGTTCGACGGGCGCAAGTTCAACGCGGTCAGCGATCATCCGATCCGCTTTGCCTACAACGAGCGGGTGCGGGTCAAGCTGGTCAACGACACCATGATGGCGCACCCGATCCACTTGCACGGCCACTTCTTCGATCTCGTCAACGGTGCGCCCGCGGGACATGCCCCGCGCAAGCACACGCTCGTCGTCCAGCCCGGCGGCAGCGCGACCTTCGATCTCACCGCGAACGAGCCGGGGGACTGGGCCTTCCACTGTCATCTGCTCTACCACATGCACGCGGGGATGTTCCAGATCGTGACCGTCGCCGCGCCCGAGGGAGAGGCCTGATGCGTCGGCTCGCAAAAACGGCTTTTCTTGGCGCCGCGCTTCCCGCTCTCGCGCTGACGGCGACCAGCGCGCGTGCCCAGCACGAAGGGCACACGATGGACATGTCCGTCCAGGCGGACGAGCCCCAGGAGGATCCGTCGAGCCCTGGGGCCATGTCGGGGATGGATCACGCGACCATGGACCACGGCGCTATGGACCATTCGGCGATGGATCACGCGGCGATGGGCCATGCGGTGCCACCGGAAGGCCCGCCCCCGACCTCGGCTGGGACGGGACCGGCACGCGCGGCCGACGCGGTGTGGGGCGCCGATGCGATGGCCGCCAGCCGGGCCGAGCTCGTGCGGATGAACGGCGCCATGACGGTGACCTATTTCCAAGCCGACCGCATCGAATACCGCGCACATGCGGGCAAGGATGGCTACTTGTGGGACCTTCAGGGCTACTATGGCGGGGATACCGACAAGCTCTGGCTCAAGTCCGAAGGCGAAGGAAGCTTTGGTAACGCGCCCGAAAGCGCCGAGGTTCAGGCTCTCTACAGCCGCGCGATCGGGCCCTGGTTCGATCTGCAGGCGGGTGTCCGGCAGGACCTGACAGGACCCGACCGGACGTACGGCGTGATCGGCGTGCAGGGGCTCATGCCCTACCGTTTCGAAGTCGACGCGGCCGCCTTCGTGTCGAACCGGGGGGACGTTACCGCGCGGATCGAGGCCGAACTCGACCAGCGCGTGACGCAGCGTCTCGTGCTTCAGCCGCGCGGCGAGTTGAGCCTTGCCGCGCAGGACGTTCCCGAACTGGGCATCGGCGCGGGGCTTGACCGGATCGAGGCGGGGCTGCGCCTGCGCTACCAGGTCGCGCGCGAATTTGCGCCCTACATCGGGATCGAGCGTGAATGGCGCCTGGGCACCAGCGCGGACCTGGCGCGCGCTGCGGGCGAAAAGGCGGCCCAGACCAGCTTCGTGATCGGCCTGCGCGCCTGGCTTTAGGAGCGGGGCGCGAGCGAATTTCGCGCCTTGCGAGAGGCGCGGAAAGGGCCGGCCTGATCGCGAAATGAGCTGCGTGGACGAAACGTGCCAGGCTTGCGGCCTAACGATATGTCGCCCTGGCAAACGATTGGGCAAGCATCGTTGAGTCGTGCAGCCCGATCGTGTCAATTTCTGGCTTTCTGCCTCGCAAACCTTGGGTTTTGTTCCTTGTCTTGTTACGTCCCCTGCCCATGCAGACAGGAACATTCATATCGCTAACGCTCTATTTCGTGCTGATGCTCGGCATCGGCCTTTACGCCTGGAAGAAGTCGACCGAGACTTCCGAGGGCTATCTCCTCGGGGGGCGTGATCTTCACCCGGCGGTCGCCGCGCTTTCGGCGGGGGCCTCGGACATGTCGGGCTGGCTGCTCATGGGCCTGCCCGGAGCGCTTTACGCTTCGGGTCTCGTCGAGGCCTGGATCGGCATCGGCCTCTTCTTCGGTGCGCTCGTCAACTGGATGGTCGTCGCCCCGCGCCTGCGTGAACAGACCGTCTCTTACGGCAACGCGCTGACGATCCCCGAATTCCTGGCGAACCGCTTCCCCGACAAGGCCGTGCTGCTGCGGCTCGTCTCGGCGGTGATCATCGTGGTGTTCTTTACGATCTACACCGCGGCCGGGCTCGTGGGCGGGGGCAAGCTCTTCGTGACGAGCTTTGCGGGCGTGTTCGGCAACGTGGGCATGAGCGACTACATGTTCGGCATCTGGCTGACGGCGGGCGTCGTGCTCGCCTATACCATGGTGGGCGGCTTCCTCGCGGTCTCGCTGACGGACTTCGTGCAAGGTTGCATCATGGTCATCGCGCTGGTGCTGATGCCGGTGGTGGTGCTGTGGGGCGACCAGGGCGGCGGCTTCTCGCAGATGAATGAAACGCTGACCGCGATCGATCCCAACTTCTTCAGCCTGACCCATGGGCTGACTTTCGTCGGCTGGCTTTCGGCGGTGGCCTGGGGCCTTGGCTACTTCGGACAGCCGCACATCATCGTGCGCTTCATGGCGGTGCGCAGCGTCAAGGACGTGGCGGTCGCGCGCAACATCGGCATGGCCTGGATGTTCGTCTCGCTGATCGGTGCGCTGGGCGTGGGACTTGCGGGCCGCGCCTACATGCAGAGGAACGGATTGCCGCTGGAAGATCCCGAGACGATCTTCGTCGTCCTCGCGCACTTGCTCTTCCACCCGCTGATCACCGGTTTCCTGCTCGCCGCGCTGCTGGCCGCGATCATGAGCACCATTTCCTCGCAGCTCTTGGTCTCTTCGAGCTCGCTGGCCGAGGACTTCTACCGCCTCTTCCTGCGCAAGAACGCTTCCGAGCGCGAGATCGTGAACGTGGGCCGCGTGGCGGTGCTGCTGGTGTCGCTGGCCGCGATCGCGATTGCCAGCGACCCCAATTCCGAAGTGCTCCAGCTCGTTTCCAACGCCTGGGCGGGCTTTGGCGCCGCGTTCGGGCCGATGATCTTCCTTGCGCTGACCTGGCGCGGAATGTCGGGAGCCGGTGCGGTCTCGGGCCTCATCGTCGGTGCGCTGGTGGTGATCGTGTGGATCGTGCTGGAATGGAACGCCAGCTTCCTGGGCGGTCCGGGCGTCTATGAAATCATCCCCGGTTTCCTCGCCTCGACGCTCGCGATCGTGGTGGTGAGCAAGCTGACCTCGAGCAAGGAGGCCGCGGCCGCGATGGCCTGACGCCTTAGGTTCGCAGCTCATGCAAAAAGGGGCGCTCCCACCTTCGCGGGTGGGAGCGCCCCTTTTTTCGTGCCGGTTTTCGTAACGCTCAGTGGCTGCCCGGGCCTCCGCCCGAGAAGGCGTCTGCGATCGAACAGGCGGCCGGTCCCAGGATGACCACGAAGAGCGTGGGCAGGATGAACAGGATCAGCGGCACGGTCATGATCGCGGGGAGGCGCGCGGCCTTTTCCTCGGCGCGCATCATGCGCTCGTTGCGGAACTCGGCCGAGAGCACGCGCAGCGCCGAGGCCAGCGGGGTGCCGTAGCGCTCGGTCTGGATCATCGTCGTCACCACGCCCTTGACCGCATCGAGATTGACGCGCCAGGCGAGGTTCTCGAAGGCCTGGCGACGTTCGGTGAGGAATGAGAGCTCGATCGAGGTGAGCGAGAACTCGTCGCCCAGTTCCGGGTAGGCGCGGCCCAGTTCGCGCGAGACGCGGTCGAAGGCGGCATCGACGGTGAGACCCGCCTCGGCGCAGATCACCAGCAGGTCGAGCGCGTCGGGCAGACCCTTGCGGATCGCGGCGGTGCGCTTGGTGGCGATGTTCTGGATGAACAGGTCGGGCCCCTTGTAGCCCGCGAGCAGCAGTACCGCGAAGCCCATGAAGCGCTTGAAGCTGCCCCATTCGGGGAAGTAGTTGACCCAGTAGATGACGATCGCGGCGGTCCCGCCCAGCAGGATCGGCAGGACGAGGCGCCCGAACACGACCGCGACGGCCCACTGCTTGTCGCGGATGCCGGCCTGCGCGAGCTTCTGCTGGATTTCCTTTAGCTGGCTGCCCTGGAGCACTTTGAGCGCGCCCAGGATCTGGCCCATCTTGTCGGTGGCCTCGTTGCGCTTGACGAGGCTCTGGCGCTTGCGCGCGCCGGTGGTGATGCCCGCCTTGAGCGCCTCGCGGCGCGCGTTGAGCGCCTTGACGCGCTTGACCATGGGATCGCGCACGGTGAGCGCGGTGTAGATGGCGTAGAGGGTGGCCATCGTCGCGATCATCGCCAGGAACGTGCCGACGAGGATGACGTCGAAGCCCAGGATGGTGGGGCCTGCGGGTTGCTCGAGCATTATGCCTGTCCCTCGCTCAGATCTCGAAACTGACCATCTTGGCCATGATGAAGGCACCGATGCCCATCCACACCGCGCCGCCCATGCCCGCGACCATCAGGCGTTCGTCCTGGAAGAATTCGCCGATGTACTTCGGGTTGATCCACCAGATCAGTCCGAAGACGATGAAGGGCAGGGCGCCCACGATATAGGCCGAGGCCTTGGATTCCGAGCTCATCGCCCGGATCTTGAGCTTCATCTGCGCGCGCTTGCGCAGCACGTCGGCAAGGTTCGCGAGCGTTTCGGCAAGGTTGCCGCCCGTCTCGCGCTGGATCGCGAGCGTGATGCAGAAGAAGTTGAATTCCGAGATCGACATGCGGTCGGCGGTTTCCTGGAGCGCGTCCTCCATGGTCTTGCCGATCTTGATGCGTTCGGTGATGAGCTTGAACTCCTCGCCCACGGGCCCCGGAACTTCCTTGGCCACCACCGTCAGCGTCTCGGTCACCGGCAGACCCGAGCGAAGGCCGCGCACGAGCAGCTCGATCGCATCGGGGAATTTCGCGGTGAAGTTGTTGGTGCGCTTGTTGATGAGGTAGTTGAGCGCGGCGTGGGGGATGCCGGCACCGGCGAAGACGCCGAGCGTGAGGGCCAGCAGTGGCGCGCCGGACTTCAGGAACAGGACGATCGTCAGGAAGGCGGCGATGCCGAGCGAGCCATAGAAGTACTGCGCGAGCGTCCACGAGGTGCCCGAGCGCATCAGCCGCAGTTCAAGCGCCTCGATGCGTGAGCCCGACCCGGCGAGACGCCGCACCTTGGGCTTGCGCGCGGCGACGGCCTTGCGCATCTGCGCCTCGACCCGGTCGGTCGTGCTCTGCGAGTGGCGGAAGCGCAGGGCCTTGAGGCGGCGCGCGCTCTCCTTCGTGGGCGAAGGGCCGGAAAAGGCGAGATAGAGCAGCATCAAGGTGGCCATGAGGCCGCCCGCGAACAGGATGAGCTGAAAGGAATTCATCGCCTTTGCGTACCTTGTGTCAATTCGATCCCACGCGCCAGAGCCCCGCGGCGCTTACTGCGCGTCGGCCCCGGCCTTCTTGGCGCCCATGCCCGACATGAACGACTTGAGGTCGAGCTTGTCGAGCAGCGAGGCCTTCTTCCCGTCGGAACCTTCGCCACCCTCGTCGCGCGTGTCGAGCACCAGGTTGGAAAGCTCGCGCAGCGCAATCCCGGCCTTGCTGGCGCGGTTGGCGTCGACGAAGGTCTGTCCCAGCTTCGCGGCGAGCGCGGCGGCCTTGGCGTCGTAGGGGATCGAAAGCGCGATGCGCGCCTCGATCGAAGCCTCGAAGTCGGACTTGCTGATCTCGCTGATCGCGGACTGGACCTTGTTGGCAACGACGATCACGCGCGAGTGGGGCGCGTTTGCCTTGAGCCAGGACAGGATGCGGATCGAATCGCGCGCCGAGGCGAGCGTGTACTCGGTGACGAGCACGACCACGTTCACGTCGGCGACGAGCTGCGGGAAATTGATCAGCATGTTGCGCGGCATGTCGATCACGGTCGTGTCGAAGGCCTCGCGGAATTCTTCCTCGAGCTGCATGAAAGCCGCGCCGTCGGTCATCAGCGGGCTGCTGATGGGCGCCTCGGCGGAGAGGATCGCGAGGTTGTCGTTGGCGCGGATCATGGCGCGTTCGATGAACAGGCCGTCGATGCGGCTGGGGTTCTCGATCGCGTCGGTGAGGCCGCGGCCCGGCTCGAGATCGAGGCAGAGCGCCCCCGTGCCGAAGTGGATGTCGAGGTCGAGCAGAGCGGTCGGCAGCTTGGCATCGGCGCTGAACAGCCAGGCCAGCGAAGTGGCGATGGTGGAGGCGCCGACGCCCCCGCGCGTGCCGATCACGGCGGTCGAGACGTGCTGGCTCGCCGCGTTGGGATCGCTGCTCTTGGGCGAGGCATAGACCATCTGCGCCTGGGCCAGAGAATCGCGCACCTGGGCGGGCGAGAGCGGCTTGAGAAGGTAGTCGTGGATGCCGCTGGCGATGAGGTCGCGGTAGAGGCGCACGTCGTTGACCTGGCCCACCGAGATCACGATCGTGCCCGGCTCGCAGACTTCGGCGAGCGCGTTGATATCGCTCAGCGGGTCGCCGCTCTCGGAGAGGTCGACCATCAGGATGTTGGGCGAGGCGGTGATCGAGAGCGACTGGATCGCGTTCCTGAGGCCACCCTTGTTGCACTTCTCGGGCTGCCAGCCCATTTCCATCACGATCGGCCGGATCACGTCGAGCGAGGCCTCGTCGCACAAGTAGGCGGCGAACTGGTCGCGGCCGTTTCCGGCACCGGTCTTCCAGGGAGCGTTCATCGATCAGTTATCCTTGGAGCTGGTGTCGGCGACGGTGTTGCCCTTGCCGGTGGTTTCGGCCTTGCGGTAGGCCTCGATGGCCTTCGACGAGGTCATGATCTGGGTGTCGCCCGAGCCTTGCGAGCCCGAGACGAGGTCCTCGGGATTGGCGACCATGGCGGCGAGGTTGGAATTCACCGCGCAACCATAGTTGCTCGAGAGGCCGTTGTTCGGGTTGAAGTCCGATTCGCTCTTCCAGTTCGGGCAGCCGGGCACCGAAGCGCGCATGCGCGCCACGATCACGCGGATGGTGCCGGGCTCGACGTAGCCGCTGGTCACCGGGGCGCCGTCGGCGAGCAGGATGCCGCGCTTGCCGGTGGCCTCGGCAACGGCCGCGCGGGCGGCGCCGTTGTTGACCGGGTCATCGACATAGACCTTGTCGCCGTACTTGAGGTTCATCGCGTCGAGCCAGCCGACGAGGCGCTGGTCTTCGCCATAGGCGAGCCCTTGGGCGCTCGCCGAGAGGTCGAGGGTGTAGTTGACCTGCTCGACCACCGGCTGGTGCTCGGAATACATTGAGCGGTTGGTCGCGATCCCGCCGCAACCGGCGAGGCCGGGCGCGAGGGCGAGGGCTAGGACGAGGCCTGCGGCGCGGGCGAGGCCAACGGCGCGGGCGCCGTGCGAAGGAGAGGTGAAGCGCATGGGGTGCATCTCGCTCACTTGAGGTTGAAGCCGGGCTTGATGTCGCTGTCGGACGAAGCGGTGCGGGGCGTCTGGGCGCCGGTGGCCGGGAGCGTGGCCCCCGATGCGTCGCCCACGCTCGGCACCGTGGCCGTATCGGGCGAGCGCGTGGGGCCCGGGCGCCTTTGCCCGTCGACACCGTCGCTTTGCTGGTTGCCGAGGATGCGCTGCAATTCGTTGGGCGAATTGAAGCCATCGGTCGGCAGGACGATCTGGGAGGCGTCGACCGGCTTGACCAGGTAGGGGGTGATCACGATGACCAGTTCGGTCTCGCCGCGTTTGTAGCTGGTCGAGCGGAACAGCGAGCCCAGGATCGGCAGGTCGCCCGCACCGGGCATCTTCTGGATCGAGTTCGAGGTGTTGTTCTGGAGCAGGCCGGCGATCATGAAGCTCTGGCCTGAGCCCAGCTCGACGGTGGTCTCGGTGCGCCGCGTAGTCAGCGCGGGCACTTCGAAGCCGTTGAGCGTCACCGAACCCTCGCTCGAAAGCTCGGAAACTTCCGGCCGCACGCGCAGCGAGATGCGGCCATTGGCAAGCACCGTGGGTGTGTAGCTGAGGCTGACGCCGTACTGCTTGTACTGGATGGTGACGTTGTTGCCCGAGGAGCTGCCCTGGCTGATCGGGATCGGGTATTCGCCGCCGGCGAGGAACTCGGCCGTCTCGCCCGAGAGCGCGGTGAGATTGGGCTGCGCGAGGCTGGTGACGAGGCCGACCGTCTCGCCAGCGTCGAGCGCACCCAGGATGTCGACGCCGAGAAGCTTGCCGGCCATGCCCAGCGTCGTGCCCGAGGTCGAGGCCGCCACGTCGGTTTGCCCGGTGGTCGCGGTCACGCCGACGCCGAGCGGTCCGCCCGGAGTGAACATCGAGTTGACCGCCGAACCCTGGCCGATGCCGAACTTGAAGCCGCTGGTGCTGTCCGAAGTTGCCAGGTTGACCCCCAGCGTCTTGACCAGCGAGCGGCTGACTTCGGCGATGCGCACCTGCAGGTTGACCTGAAGCGGCGTCGCCGTGCGCAACCGGCTGATCACGTTGGCCTTGTCGCCGACGTAGGCCTGCACGAGCCGCTCGGCTTCCGCCGCGTCCTCGGGGGCCTTGATCGTGCCGGTCAGCAGGAAGGTGCTGGTGCCGAGCGGGGAGACCGTGATCTGGGCTTCGGGCATGGCGAGGCGCAGCATGGCATCGACGCTGTCGAAGTTCGATCCGACGCGGATGTTGGCCGACCAGATCACGCGTCCGCCCTTGTCGCTGGCATAGACGGTCGTCGTGCCGCCGGCCTTGCCGAACACGTAGAGCTGGTTGGTCGACTTGACCTGCACGTCGGCGATGTCGTCGTTGGCGACGAAGACGTCGGCCATCATGCCGGGAACGGTGATGAGCTGGCCATTGCCGATCGAGAGCGAGATGTCCTGCGCGGGCCGGGCGGTGGTCTGGGCGCCGGCGGGGCTTGCCATCAGGCCGAGCGTCAGGCCCGCCGAAGGCATGGCGACGCAGGTGGCGTGCAGCAGGGAAGTGAGGAGGCGGCGCGTCATGGCTTGGCCCTTTGCGGTTGCCTGGCGGTGGGTCTGGGTGCGGAGCGGCAGCGAGGTCATGATGGTCACTTCCCGGCGGCCGAAGCCGCTTCCTCGGTGGTGACCTTGCCACGGGTGACGCGCACGACGGGGCCGAGGCGGACGGGGCGGGCGACGGCGGGCGCGCCGGCCACCTGAGGAGCGGCGGTCATGATCGGTGCAGCCGCGGCTCCCTCGTTGCTGGGCGGGCGGGTCGAGCGCTGGAAGCGCGAGACGTCGCCGCCGGTCACGTAGGTCGTGTTGCCTTCGATCGGCCGGGTCATCGCCTGGCGCATGAGCTTCTCTTCCTGCTCCTTGGTCGCGCCTTCGGGGACCTTGATGTCGCCGCTGGCGAGGATGCTTTCGAAATCGCCCTGGTTGTCGGCGATCGAGCGCAGCGAGAGGCTCAGCTCGCCGATTTCCTCGGCCACCGAGATCTTTTCGGCGATGCGCGGGGTGACCTCGAGCGTCACGGTGCGGAAGGCGCGCACCACGGTCTTGCCGTCGTCCACCTCGTTGTCGGTGGTCTGGTCGGTGGCGAGCACGCGCAAATTGCGCAGGATCGTCTCGGTGGTGTTGAGCGCTTCGCCTTCGCCCTTGACCTGCTGGGTGAGCATCATGTCGACCCGGTCGCCCGGGAAGATGAAGCCGCCCACGCCGGTCTTGGCCGAAACCGAGATGGTCACGGCGCGCATGCCCGGCCCGAGCGCAGCGGCGAGGAAGCCGCGGTCACCCGGCGCGACGAGCGAGCCTTGCGTCACCGGCTGGCCGGCAGTGATCGGGAAGCGCACCACGGTGCCCAGGAGCTTGGACATGTCGGCTTCGCCGTCGATGAAGTATACGTCCTTCACCAGTTCCTTGGGCCAGTCCTGAAACGACATCGAGTCGGCGGTCAGGATCGTGCCCACGGGCAGCGCGCGCTGCGCCACGAGGACCTTGGGCCCCTTGGGGGCGACCGCCACGGCTTCGGCCTTGGGAGCCGAGGCTCCGGCAAAAATCGAGCGTGCCGCAAATGCCGTGCCCGCTGCGATGACGAGCGCCATAACCAGCAGCAGCAGCTTCTTTCTATCCATGGCTGTTCAAGCCCCCTGAAAATCCGATCTCGTTGCAAACGCTTCTCGGAGAAATTGGTTAAAATCGGGTCAACCGCGATTATCCCGCGATGTGAGAAACCTGCACTGCGTGGCGCCCCAGGACCCACAGTCCCGCCACGGCGATGGCAACCCCGTAAGGTACCGGAATCCGCGATTTCTGGCGGCGTACGATATGGAGAAAGCCGAGGATGAAGACCGCGAGGACGGCCAGCGCGACGAGACCCATGATCCAGCCTTGAGGAAGTATTGCGCGAATCGATTGCAGGGTGGCGCCGTCAATCAGTGGGCGGCCCGTGGCAAGCGCGAAAAGAACCGCTCCGGCGAGGCCGACCCAACCGATTGCGGCGAACGTGGCCGCCGCGTCCCGCAGCGATTCGCCGGGCTCGCGTTTCATGTTGAGGGCCGCCATCGCCACCGAACCGGCTCCGCCGAGTATCGCCATGAGCACGACGAGCTGGAGAAAGCTCGCCGGGGTGAACCACAGCGCGAGCGCCGTTAAAAGTTTGACATCGCCGCCGCCCATCTGTCCCGCGACGAACAGGGCGCAGGCAATGGCGAAGGTGACGAGCGCGAGGCCGAGCTGAAAACCGATCGCTTCCCAGCCCAGGCCCATGCTCAGCCAGTAGACCGGTGCCGCCAGCGCAATGGCTGCGTTAAGCGTGTTATCTATCTCTCTACGCTTGATGTCCGTGTACGCGGCAATGACCAGGGCAGTTGCCAAGCCCGTCAGCAATGCGTACGAAAAATAACCGGCAGGCATGGTCCGTCCCCCTTACGAACGCCCGGTCTAGCGGCCATCGCTTACCAAAAAGTATCCAGTTCTTCGAGGTTCCCATTAGCCAGATGATTGACGTGCTCGAGACAGCACCGCGCATCCCGCCGCGCCGGGCAATCCCGGCCGACGCCCTCGAGGACCATTGGATCGCGCGCGACGGCCACCCGATCCGGCGCCTCCATATTCCGGCACGCGGGCATGTCTGGGGCCAGCGGGGCTCGATCCTGTTCATGCCGGGCCGTGCGGACTGTTACGAGAAATGGCTCGAGACCCTATCCGACTGGGCCGACGCGGGCTGGTCGGTGACTTCGGCCGATTGGCGCGGGCAGGGCATCAGCGGTCGCCTGGGCGACGATGCGACGACCGGCCACATCGACGATTTCGCGACCTGGATCGCGGACTACACCGCCTTGTGGAGCGACTGGGTACGGTCCACGCCGGGCCCTCACGTCGCGGTTGGCCATTCGATGGGCGGGCACCTCGTGCTGCGTGCGATTGCCGAGGGGCATGTCGTGCCCGATGCGGCGATCCTCTCGGCGCCGATGCTGGGACTGCATCCGACCTCGATCCCGACCCCCGTGCTGCGCGCCACGGCGCGCGCCATCTGCGCGCTGGGCCTGCGCCGCCGGCGCGCCTGGAAGGTAAGCGAGCGGCCCGAGCTGGTGCGCCGGGCACGGCAGAACCTGCTCACGCACGACGCGGACCGCTACGCCGACGAGCAGGACTGGTACGCGCAGCGCCCCGGCCTCAGGATGGGGCCGGCGAGCTGGGGCTGGGTCGCCGCCGCGCTCGATTCGATCCGCCGTCTCGAACATCGCCCGGTGCTTGAAAAGGTTGCGATTCCCGTGCTCCTGCTGGGAACGCCCGACGACGGGCTGGTGTCGTGGCCGGCGATCCGCCAGGCCGCCGCGCGCCTGCCCAATGGCGAGCTGATCGGCTACGCGGAAAACTGCGCACATGAGATCCTGCGCGAATCCGATCCGATCCGTGCACATGCCCTTGCCGAAATCGGGGCTTTCCTGAAGCGGGTCGTCCCGGCTAGGGGCTGATCCCCTATGTCCGAGAATTTCGATATCGTCGTGGTGGGCGCCGGCATGGCCGGGGGCTCGCTTGCGGCCGCGGTCGGCGATCGCGCGCGCGTACTCGTGCTCGAGGCGGAGGATGCCCCCGGCTACCACGCGACCGGCCGATCCGCCGCGTTCTGGGTGGAGAGTTATGGTGGGCCGGGCGTGCAGCCGCTGACCGCGGCCTCCGGTCCGCAGCTCCACGCGCTGGGCGTCCTGGCGGTGCGCCACGGATTGACGCTGGGCAGGCGTGAGCAGGCCGGTGCGGTCACCGCCTTTGCCGAGACTTTCCGGGCGATGGACGTCGAGGTGGAATTGCTCGGACGCGAGGCGATCGCCGCACGCGTGCCGGGCTTGCGCGAGGCGTGGTCCTGCGGCGCGCTCGAGCCGACGACGTGCGACATCGACGTTGCGCGCCTGCACCAGCACTACCTCTCGGCGGCGCGCCAGTCGGGCGCGCAGGTCGCGTGCCGGGCGGGCCTGCGCACGGCGCGGCGCGAGGGCGGGCTGTGGCATCTCGAACTTGCCGACGGGCGGTGCGTCACCTGCACGACGCTGGTCAACGCGGCCGGGGCCTGGGCCGACACGGTCGCTACCCTTGCCGGAGCGCGCCCGCTCGGCATCACGCCGCTGCGGCGCACGATCGCGCAGCTCGTCATGGCCGACGCCGTGCCGGACACGCTTCCGCTCGTTCTCGATGTCGAGGGCACGTTCTACTTCAAGCCGGAAAACGGGCGCATCTGGCTCAGCCCGCACGACGAAACGCCGAGCCAGCCTTGCGACGCCGCGCCCGAGGAGCTGGACATCGCGCTGGCGATCGATCGGTTCCAGAAGGTGGTCGACTGGCGTATCGAGCGGGTCGAGCACCGCTGGGCCGGCTTGCGCTCGTTCGCGCCCGATCGGCTTCCGGTCTACGGCTTCGATGCGGACGTGGAGGGGTTTTTCTGGTGCGCCGGACAGGGCGGATTCGGCATCCAGACGGCGCCTGCGGGCGCGGACCTTGCTGCGCGTCTTCTGCTGGGCGAGCCGGCCGGCGCGGTCGACCCGCAGCCCTACAGTCCGCTGCGCTTCAGCTGATCCGCCTCAGGCGGCGACGCGCGTCGCTTCGGCAGCTTGGCTCGCGGTGCTCTCACGGGCATGCAATTGCTTGGCGATGAAGTGCCAGGCGAGCAGCACGGGCTCGAGCAGGACCATGCCCACGCCGATGCCGAGCAGGCGCTCGAGCGCAATTCCGGGTTCGATCTGGCTGTAGCTGTCGGGCACGAGCGCGGTGATGACCGCGATCGAGAACTGGAGGCCGACGTATTGCGTGGCCGAACCGCCGGTCTCGAGGTGGCGCCCGAGGAACAGCCCGAAGGCGGTGCCCGCAATGACGATCGCGGGATTGCCGTGTGCCAGCAGCAGGACCGCCACCGCGAGGAGGCCACCGGCGACACAGCCGATCGCGCGGTGAAGCAGGCGTCGGCTGACGGGGACGAGGCCGCTGCGGCCAAGTCCTGCGACCGGCACGATCATCACCGCCATGATGGTGATTGCGGCCTGGGTCAGTTCGGGGATCTTGACGAAGTGGTAAATGAGCGGCAGCGCGGCGAGCGCGAGACCGGCCTGCGCCGCGTGGCGTGCGGCCGTGGGGTTCCAGCGCATGCGATCGGGGCGCGGCTTGCGGTTGGCAAGCCAGTCCTTGCCCGAGATGAGAGCCGCGCCCAGGCTCACGATGACGCAGGCGAGCGTGCCCGCGCCGACTTCGACCACGCGGGTGCGCGCCAGCTCGAGAATGGCGAGCGAGGGGTTGGCCATCTTGTCGAGCAGGACGATCTCGAAGGTCAGTCCGAACAGGAACCAGGCATAGGCGCGCCGCCCGGTCAGCATGCCATAGAGGCCGAGCGCACCGACAAGCCCGGCGCTCGCGACCGCCAGCGCAAGCGAGTGGACGGCAAGCGGCGCCACCACAAGGGCAAGCGCGCCGCCCACCAGCGTGCCGGCCATGCGCATCACGCCGCGCAGCAGCGTCTCGAGCGTGTCGCTCTTGAGCAGGATCAGCGCTGAGACCGCAGCCCAGTTGACCATGCGCGCATCGGCGAGCTGGGCGAAGACGATTGCAAGCATGACCGAGAGCACGCAGGCCACTTCGTCGGCCATGCGCGGCCCCGGACGGGCAAGTTCGCGCAATTCGCTTTGCACGTGATTGGAGATCAGCTTCACCATGACCCCAATTATGGTGCGAAAAACGGGATGCCAGAAGCCGGGTCTGGGTGCGTATTGTGCAACTCAGTCCTGCATTTTCGCAAATGCAGCATAATCCTTCGCGTCTGCCGCATTGCGGGGCATGCGGAGGGGCGCCCTTTTCTATGGAAGTCCATGGAAATCGGCTGGAGTGATGTCGAAGAGCGCGAGCCGCACGTTTCAGCGGGCGCAATCGCTCGGGGTCGCTTGCCCATAGGCAGGGCGACTCAGGTCGAAGTTGCGTTTTTATCAATCAAGAATCAGCGCGCGCAACTGCACGCCGCCCGCTCAGGCGATCGCCTTGGCCGCGTCGCTGGCAAGCTGGTCCACGCGTTCGTTTTCCGCGTGCCCGTTGTGGCCGCGCACCCACTGCCAGGTCACCTTGTGGGGCTTGGCGGCGGCGAGCATCTCGCGCCACAGGTCGGCGTTTGCGACGGGCTGGCGCGAGGCATTGACCCACCCCTTCTTCTGCCAACCGAAGACCCACTTGGTGATCCCGTCGATGACATACTTGCTGTCGGTGTAGAGCGTGATCTCGCAAGGTTGGTTGAGCGCCTCGAGCGCCTTGATGACCGCGGTCATCTCCATGCGGTTGTTGGTGGTCTGGGCTTCGGAGCCCGCCATTTCCTTCTCGTGTTCCCCCATGCGCAGCAGCACGCCCCAACCGCCCGGGCCGGGGTTGCCCTTGCAGGCGCCGTCGGTGAAGATCTCGATCTGCTTCACGCGGTCACCCCGAACAGGCTGGCGTTGGCGGGGGCGGCGTAGAACTCGAGACGTCGGGCGAAGGCGAGCGGGTCCTTGGGCGTGACCAGCGCGTCCTCGGGAGTGTTCATCCAGTCGTAGGCGCGGGTGGACAGGAAGCGGATCGCGGCTGCGCGTGCAAGCCGCGGCAGAGCGGCGCGTTCCGCGCCCGACAGGGGGCGCACGCTCTCGTAGCCTTCAAGCAATGCCTGCGAGATCGCCGGATCGAAGCGCGTGCCATCGTCGCTGAAGCACCAGGCGGCGTGAGTCACCGCCACGTCGTAGGCGAGCAGGTCGGTGCAGGCGAAGTAGAAGTCGATCAGGCCGGTCACCTCGCTGCCCAGCATCAGCACGTTGTCGGGGAAGAGATCGGCGTGGACGACACCGCGGGGCAAGCCGACGGGCCAGTCGCTGCGCAGCGCGCCAAGCTCGCGTGCGACGATCGCGGGCAATTCGGGGTGGATGCGGGCCAGCCCTTCCTCGCCGCAGGCCGAAAGCAGGCGCTGCCAGGTTTCCAGCCCCATCGAATTGGCGCGCTCTGCCGGGAAGTTGGCAGCGGCGAGGTGCACGCGCGCAAGCGCCGTGCCGACCGAGCGGGCCTGTTCGGGCGTGGGTTCGCTGACCGAGACGCCGGGCAGAAACTCGATGAGTGCCAGCGCCTTGCCCTGGTGCGTGCGGTAACTTGCGCCAGCCCGGTCGTGGATCGTGCGCGGTACCGGGCAACCGGCCAGCGAGAGATGGTCGAGCAGATCGAGGAAGAAGGGCAGGTCCTCCACCTCGGTACGTTCCTCGTACATCGTCAGGATGAAGCGACGCGGCTCCTCGCCTGCGCGTTGCGCTTCGACCAGCCAATTGCTGTTCGAGACGCCCTCGGCGATGCCTTTCGCCGAAATCAGGGTGCCCACGTCAAAGGCGTCGACGATCGCGGCCATGTCTTCCGCGCCGATCCGGGTGTAAACCGCCATCTTTAGTGCCCTTACGCGATCAGTTGCTTGGGCAGCTTGAAGCTGATCGTCTCGGTGGCGGTCACGATCTGCTCCGAAGTGACTTCGCGCAGGTCCTTCAGGCGATCGACGACCTCGTTGACGAGCGATTCCGGTGCCGAGGCGCCCGCCGTCAGTCCCACCGTGTCGACACCCTCAAGCCAGGCGGGATCGATGTCGCTGGCGCGCTGGATGAGCTGCGAACAGACGCCGGCGCGCTGCGCCACTTCGGCGAGGCGCAGCGAGTTCGAGCTGTTGGGAGCGCCGATCACGAACATCAGCTGGCATTCGGGTGCGACCTTCTTGACCGCCGCCTGACGGTTGGAGGTCGCGTAGCAGATGTCCTCGGCCTTGGGAGCCGAGACGTGCGGGTAACGCGCCTGGATCGCGGCAATGATCGCGGCGGTGTCGTCGACCGAAAGCGTGGTCTGCGACATGTAGGCAAGGTCGGCGTCGGCGGGCAGGTCGAGCGCGGCGACGTCCTCGACCGTCTCGACGAGGCTCATCGCGCCTTCGGGCACCTGGCCGAAAGTGCCGATGACTTCGGGATGGCCAGCGTGGCCGATGAACAGGATATGGCGCCCTTCGCCGATCTGGCGTTCGGCCTGGCGGTGCACCTTGGAGACCAGCGGGCAGGTCGCGTCGAGCCATTCGAGGCCGCGTGCGGTGGCCGCGGCAGGAACCGACTTGGGCACGCCGTGGGCCGAGAAGATCACCGGTACACCGTCGGGCACCTCGTCGAGCTCCTCGACGAAGATCGCCCCCTTGGCCTTCAACCCATCGACCACGAAGCGGTTGTGAACGATCTCGTGGCGCACGTAGACGGGCGGGCCGTACTTCTCGATCGCGCGCTCCACGATCTCGATGGCGCGGTCGACGCCGGCGCAAAACCCACGCGGGGCGGCGATGATGAGACGGAGCGGCGGTTTCGCCGGGGATGGAAAGGGCGCGTTCATAATGCGCCCTCTAGCGCTTTGCCGCTTGCATCGCTAGGGCAAGCGCACGCCACTCAAGGGATGTCATGATGAATGCACGCCGCCTGACCGCAACTTTCCTGTTTTCCGCCGCCGCCGTGTCGGCTCTTGGCGGGTGCAAGTCGGAAGGGGAAATCGTGGTCAATTCCGGTGTCGGGATCACCGCGGTGCGCAGCACCTGCCCGGCGGTCGGTATTCCCGATTACACCGGCGACATCACGCTGTTCGGGCCTGGCGGTGCCAAGACGGCCGACAACATCGACGTCGTCGCTTCGATGACCAACGTGCGTGCCCAGTGCGATGACCGGGCCCAGGGGACCGACAAGGTGACCAGTGCGGTGAACTTCGTCGTCGAAGCCCAGCGTTCCAACACGCAGGGCGCGCGCACGGTGACGCTGCCCTACTTTGTGAGCGTCCTGCAGGGCGGCAACTCGGTCGTGAGCAAGCGAATCGGACAGGTCACGCTGCAGTTCGCCGATGGCCAGGATCGCGCCCAGGCAACCGCCTCGGGCACGGCTTACGTCGATCGCGCCGCGGCGACGCTGCCGGCCGAAGTGCGCGAGCGGATCACCCGCAAGCGCCGCGCGGGCGACCAGGACGCCGCGCTCGATCCGCTGGCCGATCCTACGGTCAAGGCCGCGGTCGCGCGCGCGACGTTCGAAGTGCTGGTCGGTTTCCAGCTCAACGACGACCAGGTCGCCTACAACGCGACACGTTAAGGAGCGGCTGCAAGGCGTAGGCCTGAAAAGGGCGTCGGCTTGGGGCCGGCGCCCTTTTTCGTTGCACCTCACACGTTCGCGCAGCGATCCATCGCGCGCAGAATGGTCTCGCGGGCCGCGCGGGCGATCACCTTGCGATCGCCCAGGCTTTCGGGCGGCAAGGCGTCGAGGAAATGCACGGTGAGCTGGATTCGGCGCCAGCGGCCGAGGATGCGCAATGCATTGGAAAGTCCAGATTCTTCTCCCAGCCAGGCGATCTCGGCGGAATGGCGTCCGTAGTCGAGCCAGACGGGGCGAATCGGGACGGCGTCGAGGTTTCCGTCGAGCGCGGACAGGAGCGAGGACTTGAACGGCATCACCGTCTGGCCGTCGCCGGTCGTTCCTTCAGGGAACAGCGTGAGCGCGCCGGCCTCGGTGATCGCCGCGCGCACTTTTGCAACCTGGCGAGCCACCGAAGTGCGGTCGTGGCGGGCGATGAACACGGTGTCGTTCAATTCGCACAGCCAGCGCATCGGGCCGAGCGCGGCGAGCCCGTCGTGGGCAACGAAGGCGCAGTGGCTGGCCCCGGCAAGAGCAGGAATATCCAGCCAACTCACGTGGTTGGAGAGAAGGATGCAGGTCTCGCCACGCGTGGGCGGGCGGCCCTGCTTGCGCAGGCGCACGCCCACGATCACGGTGACCAGGCGCAGGAAGGTGCAGGGAACCGGGTTGTGGCGGGTAAACGGCGCCAATGCGTAATGGGCCACCAGGCTGGCCACGAGCGTGACCAGCAGGAGGATGATTCGCACGATCACAAGCAGCCAGCCCGTCACGCCGGGGCCCGGCGGAGGGCTTGCTACGACGGCCGCCGGGGGAAGAGCCACGTTCGATGCCTTCAGGACGCAAGACCGCGCGGGGGCGCAGTCGAGAGGCAGGAGGCGGTCGACTTAGTTGCCTTCACGGTCCAGCTTGACCCCGAACAGCTCCATCCGGTGGTCGACAAGACGGAATCCCAGCTTCTCGGCGATCTGCTTCTGAAGCGATTCGAGCTCGGGG
The DNA here is from genome assembly GCF_018491765.1 of Novosphingobium profundi. Classification (GTDB taxonomy): domain Bacteria; phylum Pseudomonadota; class Alphaproteobacteria; order Sphingomonadales; family Sphingomonadaceae; genus Novosphingobium; species Novosphingobium profundi. The sequence goes on from NZ_JABWCU010000011.1 coordinate 114,545, forward strand.
TCGACGAATTCGATGACCGCACCGGTCTCGACGTCGATCATGTGGTCGTGGTGGGCCTCGGGGGCGGCCTCGTAGCGAGCGCGCCCGTCACCGAAGTCGTGGCGGTCGAGAATGCCGGCTTCCTCGAACAGACGTACCGTGCGGTAGACGGTGGCGATCGAGATGCCTGGGTCGATCGCGGTAGCGCGTTCGTGGAGTTTTTCCACGTCGGGGTGGTCGGTGCTCTCGGAAAGAACCTTGGCGATCACACGGCGCTGTTCGGTGATCCGCAGGCCACGTTCGGCGCAGAGGGCTTCAATGTCGATGGGCTGGCTCACACGTCTGACCTGTCTTGTGCAATTGGAAACACCGGCCAACGAGGGCCGGTGTCATCCCGATACCAAAAGAATCGGGAAAGGGGAAAGGGGCACGGCGAACGTTTGCACGGTTGATGTCCGGTAAGGTCGGGCCGGACGGGGCGTGCGGGTTCGGGCCGTGCCCTTTTGCTCAATGGGCGCCGATCAGGCAGCCACGGCCTTGGGCTTGCGGCCACGGCGTGCGTTGGGCTTGCGGCCCAGGCCGATCTTCTTGGCCAGTTCGCGGCGCTTTTCGGCGTAGTTGGGAGCGACCATCGGGTAGTCGGCGGGCAGGTTCCAGCGCGCGCGATATTCTTCCGGGGTCATGTTGTAGTGGGTCATGAGGTGGCGCTTGAGCATCTTGAGCTTCTTGCCGTCCTCGAGGCAGACGATGTAGTCGGGCTTGATCGACGCGCGGACCGACACGGCGGGCTCCGGCTTTTCTTCCTCGACAACCTTCGAGCCACCAAGACCCGAGAGTGCACCGTACACATTGCTGATCAGCGAAGGCAGATCGTCAACCGAGACGCTGTTGTTGCTGACGTGTGCGGCGACAATGTCAGAGGTGAGGGTGATGAGCGTCTCGCTCATGTCGGGCTGAATATTTTCCATTATGTTTTCCTCTATTGCGACCTTGAGGCATTTGGGGGGTGGCGTCCACAATGTGGTATGCCGATACTTCCAATGGCTGAATTCATCGCCCATTTCAAGTACCAACCTAAGTTGTTTTGAAATTGTGCGCCGTTTCGCTCTTTGAGTGTTTGAATTTACGAAATTTAAATTTTGATGTCATAGGCAAAAGTGAGGGCGTTCACTCGTTCGCCGTTCTTGAAGCGGTAGTATTCGGGTCTTTCCCCTATTTGGTAAAACCCGAAAGCTCTGTAGAGTTTTTCTGCGGAATTACCCTTACGCATTTCTAGAAGTAGGCGCATCGCTCCGCGTTTATTAGCGGAATCGCTAAGTTTCATTAGAAGATTTCGAGCCAGCCCCTTGTGCCGATATTCCGGCGATACTCCAAGCAGCAGAAGTTCTTCTTCTCCGAAGCCGAGGCGCGAGAGCGTGAAGCCGACCGCCGGAGTTTCCAGATCGGGCCAGGAACCATCTGCCGCGACGAGGTTGTAGTACGTGTGTCCAAATAAGAGCGCGTCCTCGACTTGGCGTCGGGTCCAGGCTTCGCCGAAGTTCGGGTCGAAAGCCGCGCTCATGACTTCCATCAACTTGTCGAGGTCTTCGGTCATGGTGCTCGGAGGTGATCTTGGGGATGTGAGGTCGCGAGACTTATCAAAGCGCGGGGGAGCCCGGCAAGCGGGCATCCGGCGCGCGGCCATAGAGGGGACTCGTGCTCTGTGTCAGGCTGAAGTCGGGTAAGTGGGCGAAGGCGCGGGCGTCGGGTTGAAGGCAATGGGCGCTGCCGTGGCCGCGTCTGGCGACGAGCGCTTCGGCCTCGCTGCCGGCGACGCGGGCCAGCGTCAGCTGGTCCGCGGCCTGCTCGGGCTTCAGCGAGGCAAGGGGCTGTGCAGAGCGCCCTTGCGCATCGAAGCTCTCGACGAACCATTCCCCGTGCCCGCCGGTCATGGCGACGTCGACGGGCGCGTCTCCGAAGGCCGCGCGGTCCATCGCGGCGACGAGTGCGAGCGTCGGGTAACCGAATACGGGCACATGCCAGGCCAGGGCCAGCGCGCGCGCGGCGGCCAGGCCCACGCGCACCCCGGTGAAACTGCCGGGGCCGAGCGCGACGGCGATGCGATCGGCTTTGCCGCGTTCGGGCAGGGCGGCGATCATCGGCACGAGTGCTTCGGCGTGTCCGCGTCCGAGCACTCGGAACGTACCCTCGATCAGCGTGGTGCCTTCGAAGAGCGCGACCGAACACGCCGCTGTGGCACTGTCGATAACCAGGGTGCGCTGGAGGGCATCGGTTCTCGAAGTGTCAGGCATGGGCGAGGCGATCGTCTGCTGGCGTCAGGTGGAGGTGGGCGAAAGCGTCCGCTTCAGGCGGCGCGCACTTCGCTTACTTCGGGTACATAGTGCTTGAGCAGGCTTTCGATGCCGTGCTTGAGCGTGGCGGTCGATGATGGGCAGCCCGAGCAGGCGCCCTGCATCGAGAGGTAGACCACGCCCTCGCGGAAGCCCCGGTAGACGATGTCGCCACCGTCGTTGGCGACGGCCGGGCGCACGCGGGTCTCGATCAGGTCTCTGATCTGGGCGACGATGTCCGCGTCGGCGGGGTCCTCGCCATAGTCGACATCCTCGTCTTCGGGCGGAACGGCGATACCGTTGCCGTTCGTTCCGGCAAAGAGCGGCGCCTGCGAGACGAAGTGGTCGAGCAGGATCGAGACGACCTGCGGCTTGAGCCCGGACCATTCGGCTCCGGGTGCGGCCGTCACCGAAATGAACGACTGGCCGAAGAACACGCCCACCACGTCGCCCAGGTCAAACAGCGCTTCGGCGAGCGGCGAGACGGTGGCGTCTTCGGGTGAGGTAAATTCCCGCGTACCGGCGGGCATGACTTCCCGGCCGGGCAAGAACTTGAGCGTCGCGGGATTTGGAGTCGTTTCGGTTTCGATAAACATGACCCACGCGATTTAGGCCTTTGCTGCGGTTAATCAAGGCATCCGCGAGGAAACCTGCTTTTTGTTACATGTGCGATACAGACGTCACCCGCATGTGGCGGATTGCCCGGGCTGCGGATGGCAAAGGATTGCGGGGGCTTGGTGGCAGCTAAGAGCTTCGCATCGCCATCGCGGCATCGCCCGATCGTGCTCTATTCACTGGCCCTTAATCCGTCCCCGGCCTATAGCCTGCGCAATGACGACTATTTCGCGCGCCGCCAGCTCGCTAGCCTGCCTTGTCCTTCTTGCGCAGCTTCCCGTTTCGCCCGTGATCGCCCAGGAGGACGCCAAGTCTTCGGCGACGCCGTCCCCGACCCCGGCCGCGCCGGTCCTCCAGACCGACGAGCAGGACCCCTGGCTCTATCGTGGCAGCGACATCCCCCATGACAAGCAGTGGCACTTTGGCGAAATGTCGAACGGGCTGCGCTACGCGGTGCGGCGCAACGGTGTGCCGCCGGGGCAGGTCTCGATCCGCGTGCGGGTGGATGCGGGCTCGCTCAACGAGACCGACGGCGAACGCGGCTACGCGCATTTGCTCGAGCACATGCTGTTCCGCGAATCCAAGTACATTCCCTCGGGGCAGGCGATCGCCATGTTCCAGCGTCTCGGCGCGACTTTCGGTACCGACACTAATGCGGTGACCTCGACCACGCAGACGGTGTTCAAGCTCGATCTCCCGGACGCGACGCCCGCGTCGCTCGACGAGACCTTCAAGCTGATGTCGGGCATGGTCACCGCGCCCACGCTCTCGAGCGCGGATCTCAAGCAGGATCGGCCGATCGTCCTTGCCGAAATGCGTGAGCGGGGTGGGGCCGCCAAGCGCGTCCAGCAGGCGATGCAGGCGACCTTCTACAAGGGCCAGCCGCTGGCCGAACGCGAGCCGATCGGCACCGCGCAGTCGCTCAACGCGGCGACCCAGAACTCGGTGCGCGCCTTCTACCACCGGTGGTATCGCCCCGACAACGTGACCGTGATCGTCGCGGGCGACGCCGATCCCGCGATGCTCGAAAGCTACGTGCGCAAGTGGTTCGGGAGCTGGCAGGCGCAAGGCAAGCTTGCTCCCGTGCCCAGCTTCGGCGATCCCGTCGCGCCCACCGGGAATACCGGCAGCAACCGCGAGCTGGCGCCCGTGGGCGAGACCAGGGTGCTCGTCGAGCCCGACCTGCCGCCCTCGCTGCTGGTCGCGACGCTGCGTCCCTGGCGCCAGGTCGTAGACAATATCCCCTACAACCAGGGCATCATGACCGACCAGATCGCGCAAGCGATCATCAACCGCCGCCTCGAGACCCGCGCGCGGGCCGGGGGCAGCTATCTCTCGGCCTCGGTCAACGAGGACAAGGTCTCGCGCAGCGCCGACGTCACGTTCGTTTCGGTGACGCCGCTCGGCGAGGATTGGGACAAGGCGCTCAAGGACGTGCGCGGGGTGATCGCCGATGCGATGAACCGTCCCCCCACGCAGGCGGAGATCGACCGCGAAGTGGCCGAGCTCGACGTCGCCTTCCAGGTGCCGGTCGAGCAGCAGCGGATCCTGCCCGGCGCGCAGCTCGCCGACGATCTCGTCAACGCGCTCGACATCCGCGAAACGGTTGCCTCGCCCGACGACGTTCTGCGCATCTTCCGCGAATCGAAGCCTCTGTTCACGCCCGAAAAGGTGCTCGAGCACACCCGCAAGCTGTTCTCGGGCACGGTGACCCGCGCGCTGTTCACCACCCCCGAGGCGGGCAAGGTGACCGATGCGCAGCTGCGCCAGGCGCTGATCGATCCGGTCAAGCCCGACGCCAGCGCGCGCCTCGCCGCCAACGCCAAACCGGTCTCGTTCAAGACCCTGCCCGCGATCGGCACGCCGCACGCGCCGGTCACGGACCAGCCCACCGGCCTGCTCGACATCGAGGAGTTGACCTTCGCCAACGGCGTCAAGGCGCTGCTCTGGCCGGTCGCCGAGGAACCTGGCCGCGTGGTCGCCAAGGTCCGCTTCGGCGGCGGTACGCGTTCGATCGAGCCGGCCGATGCGGCCTACCTTGCGCTCGGCCAGTACGCGCTCGTCGGTTCGGGTCTCGCGACGCTGGGTCTTGACGACCTCGACGCGATCTCGACGGGCCGCAAGATGGGCTTCGATTTCTCGGTCGACGACGCGGCCTTCGAGCTGAAGGCCGAGACCCGTCCGCAGGACCTGGAAGACCAGCTCTACCTCTTCGCCGCCAAGCTCGACCTGCCGCGTTGGGACGAGAACCCGTTCCGCCGCGCCAAGGCCGCCGCGAAGATCCAGTACGATACTTTCGCCACCTCGCCGCAGGGCGTGCTGAGCCGGGACCTGCCGTACTACCAGCACGGCAAGGACCCGCGCTATTCCACCCCGACGCCCGAGCAGATCGACAAGACCACCCTCGACGGCTTCAAGCGCGTGTGGTCCAAGGCGCTCTCCGAAGGGCCGGTCGAAGTGCAGATCTACGGCGACTTCGACAAGGCCGCCGCCATCGCCGCGCTGGAGAAGACTTTCGGCGCGCTCAAGACTCGCGAGAACGCGCTGTCGACCGGCAAGGCGCCGCCGATCGCGGTGTCGCAGCCCTCGAAGGCGCCGGTGGTGCTCCACCACCATGGCGATCCCGACCAGGCGGCGGCGGTGATTTCGTGGCCCACGGGCGGCGGCGCGATGGGCATTCGCGAATCGCGCCAGCTCGAGATCCTGACGCAGATCTTCACCAACCGGTTGATGAACGCGGTGCGCGAGAAGCTGGGCGTCGCCTATTCGCCCTATGTCTATTCGACTTGGCCGGTCGATCTCCAGGCGGGCGGTGCGATCACCGCAGTGGCGCAAGTCGATCCCAAGTCCGTCGACGTGTTCTACCAGACCGCCGAGGAAATCGCGCAGGACCTCATCGCCAATCCGCCGACCGCGGACGAGCTCCAACTCGTGGTCGAGCCGCTGCGCCAGCAGGTGACGCGCGCGGCCTCGAGCACCGCGTTCTTCATGAACCAGCTTGAGGGCGCGAGCCTCGATCCCTCGCGCTTTGGCACGGTGCGCACGGTGCTGCTCGACTATACCCAGACGAGCCCCGAACGCATGCAGGCGCTCGCGGCCAAGTATCTGGGGCAGGGCAATTCGTGGCGCCTCGAAGTGCTGCCCGAGGACAAGGGCCCGAGCGCCGGGTCCAAGTGAGCGCGTGACCGGCAGCCTCTTCGGGGTTGCCGGTCGTGCCTCTCGAAAAGGCATTCGGCGCAACCGATTACCCTGATCGGGCAAAGCGTCTTTGCAAAAATTGCGGGCAGCGGCTATGGGGCGCCCCTCATCTGCAGATGGGGGAAGTCCGTCTCCCGTCCGCAGGGGCTCTGGGAGAGGGCCGATTTTCAGGAGTTAATGACGTGGCTAGCAATTGGACCCCGGATGGTTGGAAGGCGCAGGAAGCGCGCCACCTTCCGGTATATGGTGACGAAACGAAGCTGAACGCGGTCGAGGCGACCCTGGCAAAGTTTCCGCCGCTGGTCTTTGCCGGCGAGGCGCGCGAACTCAAGAAGGACCTCGCCGAAGTGGCGGCCGGTCGCGGTTTTCTGCTTCAGGGCGGGGACTGCGCCGAAAGCTTCGCCGAGTTCCACCCCAACAACATTCGCGACACCTTCCGCGTCCTGCTGCAGATGGCGGTGATCCTCACTTTCGCCAGCAAGCAGCCGGTGGTGAAGCTGGGCCGCATGGCGGGCCAGTTCGCCAAACCGCGCTCGGCCCCCACCGAGATGGTCGGCGGTGTCGAGATGCCCAGCTACTTCGGCGACATCATCAACGGCATCGAGCCGACCGCCGAAGCGCGCCGCAACGATCCCGAGCGGATGCTGCAGGCCTACGGCCAGTCGGCCTCGACGCTCAATCTGCTGCGCGCCTTTGCGACCGGCGGCTATGCGAATCTCAGCCAGGTCCACCAGTGGACGATGGAGCACATCAACCGCAGCCCCTGGGGCGAGAAGTTCGCGCAAATGGCGGACCGCATCGGCGAAGCGCTCGACTTCATGGCGGCTTGCGGCGTCGATCCCTCGACCGTGCCGCAGCTCCAGGGAACGAGCTTCTACACCAGCCATGAAGCGCTCCTGCTGCCTTACGAGCAGGCGCTTACCCGCCGCGATTCGCTGACGGGTGGCTGGTACGACTGTTCGGCCCACATGCTGTGGATCGGCGATCGCACCCGCTTCGAGGGCTCGGCGCACGTCGAGTTCCTGCGCGGCGTAGAGAACCCGATCGGCATGAAGTGCGGGCCGAGCCTCGAGCCCGACGCACTCATCAAGATGCTCGATACCCTGAACCCCAACCGCGAGCCGGGCCGCATGACCCTGATCAGCCGCTTCGGCCACGACAAGGTCGAGGCAGGCCTGCCCAAGCTGGTGCGTGCGGTGAAGGCCGAGGGTCACCCGGTGGTGTGGTCGTGCGACCCGATGCACGGCAACGTGATCAAGACCGATTCGGGCATCAAGACGCGTCCGTTCGAGCGGATTCTCTCCGAAGTGCGCGGCTTCTTCGCGGTGCACCGCGCGGAAGGCACGCACGCGGGCGGCATCCACATCGAGATGACCGGGCAGGACGTGACCGAGTGCACCGGTGGCGCGATCGCGATCACCGACGAGCGCCTCGGCGATCGCTACCACACCCACTGCGACCCGCGCCTCAACGGTGCGCAGTCGATCGAGCTGGCCTTCGAGATGGCCGACCTGCTCAACCTCGAAGCCAACGAGCGCCACAGCCAGGCGGCCTGAGCGCTTTTTGGAAGAGCGGTTCGAAATCAAAGAACGGGCGGGAAGGCAACAGCTTTCCCGCCCGTTCTGGCATTTGCGAGATGGCTGAGCAGTTTGGGTGATGTTGAGAAGTATTCGACGGGAATCATTCTTCGCGAAAAAAACCCCGGACCGTCGGTTCCTGAATGAAGCCACAGGGCTGCCATCATTGCTCTGCATTGACGTTAAATATTGGCAAGTCACGCCTCCATGCGATACCTCCCGTGGGAACCGGTGGTGCGCCGCCGATTGGCAATAGGGGAAATCTCGATGTTGAAGTCTTCGACGGCGACCGCCGTAGTGCTCGCGCTGGTCGTCACCGGCAGTCCGGTGCAGGCGAAGTCCGACGCGCGAGCAAGTGGCGGGCAACGCATGCAGGAGCAGGCCGTCACGGACGTGCCGCATTGCACGCGCAAGCTTGGTACTCTCTCGATCGTAGACGGCGATGACCCGCGGGGCTGGACCCAGTATTCGCTGGCCCCGCCGCAAAAGCTGCTCAAAGTATTGGTGCAGCGCTCGGGTTGCTTCAATCTGGTCGATCGCGGCAGCGGCTTGCAGGCCGCCGAACGTGAACGTCAGGTCGGCAATCATCTGGGGATGCAGCGCGGCTCGAACGTCGGTCAAGGACAAATCAAGGCGGCCGACTACGTTCTTGTCGCAGAAGTCCAAGGCGCAAACGCCAATGTCAGTGGCAGCGGTGTCGGCGGTGCGGTCGGCGGACTGATCGGTGGCGGTGTCGGTGGCTTGCTGGGCGGCATGCGTAGCAAGAAGCTGGAAGCCAACACGGTCTTGTCGCTCACCAACGTGCGCACCACCGAAACCATCGCGACGCAGGAAGGCTATGCGGTCAAGAACAACCTGAGCTTTGCCGCCGGTGGCGGCGGGTTCTTTGGCGCGGGTGCTGCCGCGGCCGTGGGCGGCGGCTATGACAACACCGACATCGGTCGCATCGTCACCCTGTCGTTCATCCAGGCCTATTCGAAGATGGTCGAAGACCTCGGCCTCGTCACACCGGGTTCGGAAGGTACCGCCGAAGCCACACCGACACGCACCTTCACGGCCCAGCGCCCCGTCATTATGCGCGTGACCGCCACCGGCACCGGCAAGATCATCCGTACGCTTCCGGCGGGCGCGATCGTCTACCCCACCGGCAACAAGAATGGTCTGTGGTGGGAAATCGCCGACGAGAACGACAATGTAGGATGGGCACTCAACACCGGCCTTGCGCCTACTGAGCACTAAATCGAGCGCAAGGTGCGCGCGAACACCGCGCGCACCTTGCCATTTGCCAGCCATCTCGAAAAATTGTGAAAATGCTGACGCGCCCTTTTGCGCAGCGCAATAGTCACAATGTGCCATCGCTGATCGACGAGCGTGTTCCAAGCCTCGCGACAATAGTTGCTGATGGCGTCGCCTCGCTAAAGACCTACATATACCACGCTACATCGTCCCACGCGCCCCTCCCGCGCTAGCCGGTTCGTGCTCGGGCGCGCTGCGGACGAACGGCGGATACGTTTGGGGGGTAATTCGTCGTGACCAAGCCGCTCCATTCCCATGGTAATTCCGCGCAGCCGCTTGACCGCACGCGAGGCTCGGTCCATCCCGTGCGCCATGATACATCATATCCGTCGCACGGCCGCGCTTGGGGTGGCCACTTTCGCTCTCGTCCTGCCTGCTCTTTCGGTCTCGGCCGCGCCCAGCGGCGCGCCGCTCGACACGATGGCCAACGAGAAGGTCAAGGAATACGACTGGGTGCGCCCGCAGGCCAACTTCGTGCGCCGCGTGGTCGACATCCCGATGCGCGACGGGGTGAAGCTGCACACCATCATCATCTTCCGCAAGGGTTTGAGCGATGCGCCGATGCTGCTCACCCGCACGCCCTACGACGCGGAAGGCTCGACCAGCCGCAACCGCAGCCAGGACATCGACGAGGTCGTGCGCTATTCCGACCAGCTCTTCGTCGACAACGGCTACATCCGCGTGTTCCAGGACATTCGCGGGCAGCACGGTTCCGAGGGCGACTATGTCATGAACCGCCCGCTGCGCGGCGCCTTCAACAAGACCAAGACCGACCATGCCACCGACACGTACGACACCATCGACTGGCTGGTGAAGAACGTGAAGGAGAGCAACGGCAAGGTCGGCATGATCGGCTCGTCCTATGAGGGCTTCACCGCGCTGATGGGCACGGTCGATCCGCACCCCGCGCTTCAGGCAACGATCCCGCAGAGCCCGATGGTCGACGGCTGGATCGGTGACGACTGGTTCCACAACGGCGCCTTCCGCACCTTCGGCTATGACTATGACCTGGGCCAGACGGCGGGCAAGGGCGGCGGCGCGGTGCCGCGCGGCACCGGCGAGGACTACGCGGCCTACCTCAAGGAAGGTTCGGCCTACGATTACGCTGAGAAGTACGGCCTGCTCGACATTCCGGCGGTCCGCAAGGTGCTCGAGCACCCCGCCTACGACGACTGGTGGCAGTACCAGGCGGTCGACAAGCAGCTTGCCAAGCGTCCGTTGACGGTGCCGATGCTGCTTGTCGTAGGCGAGTGGGACCAGGAGGACAGCTACGGCGCGCCGGCGGTTTACCAGGCGCTCGAGCCCAAGGATACCGGCAACGACATGGTCAGCCTGGCGATCGGTCCCTGGCGCCATTCGGGCGTCAACTACGTGGGGCGTTCGCTGGGCGCGATCGACTTCGCGGGCGACACCGCCAAGCAGTTCCGCGAGGACTATGAGCTGCCGTTCCTCGACTGCCACCTCAAGAGCCATCCGGCCGCCTGCAAGACCCCGCCCGTGATCACCTACACCTCGGGCGCCGACAAATGGGAAGTCTCGCAAAAGTGGCCTGACGGCGCCTATACGCCGCTTTACCTCGCTGGCAATTCGGCGCTTTCGTGGAGCAAGCCGGAGGCGGGCGAGGACAGCTACGTCTCCGATCCGGCCAAGCCCGTACCGATGCTGCCGCGCCCGATCGAGATGAGTGGCGACGAGTGGAAGACCTGGCTGGTGCAGGACCAGCGCTTCGCCGACAGCCGCACCGACGTGCTCAGCTACGAGACCGGCGTGCTCGACAAGCCGGTCCACATCAAGGGCGCGCCCAAGGTCGATCTCCACGCCTTCACCAGCGGCGAGGACAGCGACTTCGTGGTCAAGCTGATCGACGTCTACCCCGAGGAATACTCGGAAAAGCCTGCGCTTGCCGGCTACGAGCTGCCGATGGGGATCGAGATCTTCCGCGGCCGCTACGTGCATGGTTTCGCGACGCCCGCGCCGCTCGAGCCGGGCAAGAGCTACAACTTCAAGTGGTCGCTCCCCAATGTCGACCATGTCTTCCTGCCCGGGCACAAGATCATGGTGCAGGTCCAGTCGAGCCTGTTCCCGCTTTACGACCGCAACCCGCAGAAGTGGGTGCCTTCGATCATGAAGGCCAAGCCCGAGGACTACGTGAAGGCGACCGAGACGGTGCAGCGCGGCGGTGACGCGGCAAGCGCGGTCTGGCTGCCGATCGCGCAGGACTGATGGACGGCGCGCAAGGGAAGGACGGGCCATGGCGATCGAACTGACGGTGCCTGACACACCCGGCGAGGCGGAACGCGAAGCCGTTCTCGCCCCCTTGCGCGCCTACAACCTGGCGCGCGGCGGCGATCCCCGGCTGCGGCCGGTCGCGGTGCTGCTCACCGACGAGGAGGGTAACCACCGTGGCGGTCTATGGGGCAAGTGCTCCTACGACTGGCTCTTCGTCGAACTGCTTTGCGTGCCCGAGGACGTGCGCGGGCAGGACCTGGGCACCGCGCTCATGGCGCGGGCCGAGGTCATCGCGCGCGAGCAAGGGTGCATCGGCATCTGGCTCGACACGTTCGAATTCCAGGCGCGGGGCTTCTATGAAAAGCTGGGCTTTTCGGTCTGCGGGCAGATCGAGGACCACCCCCTCGGCCAGCGGCGCTATTTCCTCCAGAAGCGCCTCGATCGCTGATCAGGCGTAGTCGTAGGGACCGCCGGCCACCAGTGCGCGCTGGTAGGCGGGGCGTGCGTGCAGGGTGTCCAGCCATTCGCACGTGCGTGGATGCGCTCGGGCGTTGAGCCCGGCGCGGGCGCGCGCGGCTTCGAGCGGAAAGCTCATCATGATATCGGCGGCGCTGATCGTATCGCCCGCGAACCAGGGGCGATCGGCAAGCTCGGCCTCGACGAACTCGAGATGGATGCGGATCATCGGATCGATCTTGCGCGCGGCGCGCGATCCGATGAGGGGAATGCGCCCGAGCACCAGCTTGAGCAGCAGCGGCGGCATGAGCGAGCCTTCCGCGTAGTGGAGGAACTGGCGGTAGCGCAGTTTCCCGACGAGCTCTGCAGGCGCGCCCAGGCGCCCATTGGCGAGTTCGACGAGGTACTCGCAGATCGCCGCGCTCTCGATCAGTGTGTAGCCATCGTGCTTGATGATGGGCGACTTGCCCAGGGGGTGGGCCTGGCGCAGTTCGCGCGGGGCCAGCATGGTCCTTGCATCGCGCGCGTAGCGGCGGACCTGGTAAGGCAGTTCGAGTTCCTCAAGCATCCACAAGACGCGCTGCGAACGCGAATTGTTGAGGTGATGGACCGTGATCATGTCCTTGCTCCCTGTTCGCGGGGCGCCATCAGGATCGGCGCGTCGAACCCATTGAACGCATGAACTCGCCTCGGGCTGCCGTGCCAGCCTGCATCAGGGGCCGTGCCGCGTCGAGGCGCTTGTTCAGGAGGGGGGATGATCAGCCCCCTCCCGCCATACGCAGCCACGATCCAGGGCCTTGAATTGCGTCCTTGATTGTGGGGCGAGCCTGCTTGATACTCCACGGGATGAGTGGTCCGATCGTCGATCCCGTCCCGCAGCGCTCCGCTCCCTCGGTGGTGCTGCCCGCCCGCCCCGAACCCTTGCGCATCGATGCCGCGACGACGGCGGTGATCGTTGTCGACATGCAGAACGCCTATGCCTCGAAAGGCGGCTATGTCGACGAGGCCGGGTTCGATGTGGGGCCCGCGGCCGGGGTGATCGGGCATGTCGCCGAGGTCCTCGACATCGCGCGCGGCGCGGGCATGCCGGTCGTCTTCCTCCAGAACGGCTGGGATCCCGACTACGCCGAGGCCGGCACGCCGCTCTCGCCCAACTACCACAAGTCCAATGCCTTGAAGACCATGCGCGCGCGGCCGGAACTCGCCGGCAAATTCCTCGCGCGCGGGGGGTGGGACTATGAACTGGTGGAGGCGTTGACCCCGAAGCCGGGCGACATCCGGGTCCACAAGCCGCGCTACTCCGCCTTCTTCAATTCGCAGCTCGACGCGGTGCTGCGCGAGCGCGGCATCCGCACACTGATCTTCACGGGCATCGCCACCAATGTCTGCGTCGAATCGACGCTGCGCGACGGCTTCCACCTCGAGTACTTTGGCATCGTGCTCGAGGATGCGGTGCACCATCTTGGCCCCGATTTCATCCGCGAGGCCAGCCTCTACAACATCGAGAAATTCTTCGGCTGGGTGAGCACCTGCGCCGATTTCCGGACAGCGGTGGGGCAACTGCCACCCGCCTGACACCGTTGGCCCAATCAAGGGAGACCCCATGCCGTTCGAAGCGATCAATCCACCCCAGTTTCCGACGCCCATCGCGCCTTATTCGGCGGGCGCAAAGGCGGGCAACACGGTCTACGTCTCGGGCGTGCTGGCGCTGGGCGAGGGGGGCAGCGTGCTCCACGTCGGCGATGCGGCGGCGCAGACGCGCCACGTGCTCGACGTGATCAAGGTGACGCTCGAAGCGGCGGGCGCGACTCTCGAGGATGTCGCGATGAACCACATCTTCCTCAAAGACCTCGACGATTATGCTGCCTTCAACGCGGTCTACGCGGAGTATTTTCCGGGCGCGAAACCGGCGCGCTACTGCATCCGTGCCGATCTGGTGAAGCCCGACTTGCTCGTCGAGATCGCCTCGGTTGCGCACATTGCCTGAGACCGCAGGGCTCTGGTTCGAGGAGTATGGCGAGGCGGAAGCGCCGGCACTTATCCTCTCGAGCGGGCTCGGCGGCGCAGGCGGCTATTGGGCGCCCAATGTTCCGGCGCTGGCCGAGCATTTCCGGGTGGTGACGTACGACCATCGCGGCACCGGGCGAAGCGATCGGACCCCGCGCGCGGACGAGAGCGTGGAAGCGATGGCCCGCGATGTCGTCGCGCTGATGGACGCGCTCGGGATCGAAGCTGCGCATTTCATCGGCCACGCGCTTGGCGGGGCGATCGGGATCGAGACGGCGATCACCACCGGGCGCATCGAAAAGCTGGTGGTCGTCAACGGCTGGCGCACGCTCTCGCCCCACACCCGGCGCTGCTTTGCCGCGCGGCTGGCGCTGCTCCATGGCGCGGGCGTGGACGCCTTCCTCGAGGCGCAGCCGCTGTTCCTCTATCCGCCCGACTGGATCGCCAGCCACGACGAACACCTCAAGGCCGAACTGGCGCATCACCGGGCCGTGTTTCCCGGCGTCGAGGCGATGGTCCGGCGGATCGCGGCGGTGCAGGCCTACCGGCCCGATCCGGAGGGGCTCGCGGCGCTTTCCAGTCTGCTGGTGATTGCGACGCGCGACGATTTCCTCGTGCCCTACGTCACCGCGCTCGACCTGGCGGGCTACGTGCCGCACGCCAAGGTGGACAGCTTCGCCTGGGGCGGCCACGCCTGCAACGTTACCGACGCGCCGCTCTTCAACCGCTATGTGCTCGATTACCTGAGGAGTTAGTCCGTAATGCAGGTCGGTGTCTTCATTCCCATCAACAACAACGGCTGGCTGATTTCCGAAACCGCGCCACAGTACAAGCCGAGCTTCGATCTCAACAAGGAGATCGCGCTCAAGGCCGAGGCGCACGGGCTCGACTTCCTGCTCTCGATGATCAAGCTGCGCGGGTTCGGCGGCAAGACCGAGTTCTGGGAATATGGCCTCGAAAGCTTCACCCTGATGGCCGGGCTGGCCTCGGTCACCGAGCGGATCAAGCTCTACGCCACCGCGCCCACGCTGATCCTGCCGCCCGCCTTCGCCGCGCGCATGGGGGTAACGATCGATTCGATCAGCCATGGCCGCTTCGGCGTGAACCTCGTCACCGGCTGGCAGCCGCCCGAGTACACCCAGATGGGCCTCTGGCCGGGCGACGAGCACTTCCGCAACCGCTACGAAATGCTCGGCGAATACGCCCGGGTTCTGCGCGACTTGTGGAACACCGGGCGCAGCGACTTCAAGGGTGACTACTACCGGATGGACGATTGCCTGGTGCGCCCGCAGCCCGGTGCCGAGATGAAGATCATCTGCGCGGGGTCTTCCGATGCCGGCCTCGCCTTCTCGGCGAAATGGGCAGACTACGCGTTTTGCCTCGGCAAGGGGGTCAATACGCCCACCGCCTTCGCTTTCAACAACGAACGCCTCGCGCGCTTCACCGCCGAGACCGGGCGCGAGGTCTCGATGTTCGTGCTGGTCATGGTGATCGCGGCCGAGACCGACGAGGAAGCCTTGGCCAAGTGGCAGCTCTACAACGAGGGCGTCGATGTGGATGCGATCTCCTGGCTTGCCGACCAGGGGGCAAAGGACACTGTCAACACCGATACCAACGTGCGCCAACTGGCCGCGCCCGAAGGGGCGGTCAACATCAACATGGGTACGCTTGTGGGCAGCTACGAGAGCGTCGCGCGCATGCTCGACGAGATGGCCGAGGTGCCGGGAACCGGTGGGGTTCTGCTGACCTTCGACGATTTCCTCGCCGGGGTGGATGCGTTCGGTACGCGCATTCAGCCGCTCATGAAGAGCCGTGCGCACATCGGCTGACGGGGAGGGTGCGCAAGGCGGGGCTGTCCGGGCAAATTAGCGATTGCATTGGGTCAATGGTGCAGTGCACAACAGCGCAATGCGTATCGCGATTGTCGATGAGAGCGCGGCGCGCGCCTCCATCATGGAAGAAGGCCTGTCCACGCTGGAGGATTGCGAGCTGATCGTGATCACCGAGCGTCGCGGCATGCTGGCGCGCATGGCGGCGATCGATCCCGACATCGTGCTCATGAACCTGGGCAATCCCTCGCGCGACATGCTCGAGGAATACTTCGCGGTGAGCCGCGCGCTGGCGCGCCCGATCGCGATGTTCGTCGACGAGGCCGACGACGAATCGATCGTCGCCTCGGTCGAAGCCGGGGTCTCCTCCTATGTCGTGGACGGGCTGTCGGCGGGGCGGATTAGGCCGATCCTCGATCTTGCGATCACGCGTTTCAACGCCTTCGCGCGACTTCAGAACGACCTCGCCGAAGCGCGTGGAAAGCTGGCCGAGCGCGAACTGGTCGACAAGGCGAAGCGTATCCTCATGGAGAGCAAGGGGTTGCCCGAACCCAAGGCCTATGCCGAGTTGCGCAAGGCGGCGATGGACCAGGGCAAGCGCATCGTGAACATTGCCGAGGCCGTCGTCACGGCCCACCAACTGATGGGTGGCGCATGAACGGGCGACGCGGACCGAGCGAGGGGGTCTTGTAGTGACTGTGGAACTGACGATCGGCTTCCTGCCCCTGGTAGACGCCTGCCTGCCGATCCTCGCGCGCGAGCATGGCTTTGCCGAAGAGGAAGGGCTCTCGCTGCGTCTGGTCAAGGACATGAGCTGGGCGACCGTGCTCGACCGGCTGCTCTACGGACACAGCGACGCCGCGCACCTGATCGCCCCGCTGGCGATCGCCACGACGCTGGGGCGCGGCCGGCCGGCGCAGCCGCTCGTCGCGCCTTTCGTGCTGGGGCTGAACGGCAATGCGATCACGCTGGCCCCGGGATTGGCGCGGGAGGTCTGCGGCGAGGGGCATGGCCTGGGCGATCCCCGGAAGGTTGGCGAAGCGCTGCGGACCATTGCGCTCGCACGCGCGAACGCGGGCAAGCCGCTGACCTTCGGCGTGGTGCATCGGTATTCGAGCCATAACTACATGTTGCGCTACTGGTTGGCGGCTTGCGGGATCCGGCCCGACCAGGACGTCGAGATACGCACCGTGGCGCCGCCGTTTTGCGCCGAGGCGCTCGAACTGGGCGAAGTCGACGGCATCTGTGTCGGTGAGCCGTGGAACAGCGTCGCGGTGGAGAAGGGGGCGGGCGAGATCGTCCTGTCGACCTCGCAGATCTGGCGGCGCGGGGTCGAGAAGGTCCTGGCCATGCGTGAGCCCGTCCTCGAGGAGAAGCGCGAGGCCGTGCTGCGGCTTATCCGTGCGCTGTGCCGGGCGGCGGCCCACTTTGTCGATCCGGTCAACTGGGAAACCAACGCGGCCATTCTCGCGCGCAGTGAATACCTCGATGGCGCGCCCGAATTGATCCGCCGCGCGATCGCCGACCAGTTGCTGATCGCGCGCGGCGGAGCCATGATCCACTATCCCGATTTCATGTTCCAGTACCGCGAGGCGGCGAACTTTCCCTGGGTCAGCCAGGCCGAATGGCTCTACACCCAGATGGTGCGCTGGGACGGGCTCGACTATGCGCGTGAGGACGCCGGGAAGGCCGCCCGGGTGTTCCGTCCCGACATCTACCGCGCTGCCTTGCTGGGGACGGGAGAGCCGCTTCCCGGCGCCAGTTCCAAGGTCGAGGGGAGCCTTGCCGGCCCTACCGTGGTGGGAACGCAGCAGGGCCTCATTACACTGGAATCGAACGCCTTTTTTGACGGCCTGGTGTTCGATCCGCAAGACGTTCAGGGCTATCTTGCGCAATTGCCGTGAAGGGCTATTTCGCATCCGCGCAAAAAAGGACTTGCTGCAATTCGTGCGAATCGCTTACAAGTTAATTGCAGTCACCGGCGGGTTCCCAAGGATGGGTACCTATCCATGCTGGTCTGAAATTTCTTACATTCGTGGCACCGTAGCCGCCTCGTCGTAGTCCTTTCCCGGACTTTCGCCGTGGCGGTTTTTTGCGTTTGCGCGTCTCGACTTGGGGGTTGGTTCGATGACAAAGTCCGTACATTCCGGTTTTTCGAGGCGGGCCGTGGTCGGCGCGCTGTTGGCCAGCGTCGCTCTCGCGGGCTGCGGGGGTGGGAAGGGTGATGCCCCGGCGCAGTCGGATGTGAAGGCCGCCGCGATCGGCGGCGCGGTGGAGAAGCCGGTGCTCAAGCTCGGCTTCATCAAGCTCACCGACATGGCCCCGCTGGCCATTGCCAAGGAGAAAGGCTTCTTTGCCGAGGAAGGCCTCAACGTCACGCTCGAGCCGCAGGCGAACTGGAAGGTCCTGCTCGACGGTGTGATCGGCGGCCAGCTTGACGGCGCGCACATGCTGGCGGGCCAGCCGATTGCGGCGACGATCGGCTACGGCACCCGCGCCGAGCTGATCGCCCCGCTCAGCCTCGATCTCAACGGCAACGCGATCACCGTCTCGAACCGCGTGTGGGACATGGTGAAGGGCAAGCTGCAGCGCACGGCCGACGGCAAACCGGTCCATCCGATCTCGGCCGCGGTGCTCCAGCCGGTGGTCGAGAACTTCAAGCAGCAGGGCAAGCCCTTCACGATGGGCATGGTCTTTCCGGTCTCCACCCATAACTACGAGCTGCGCTACTGGCTCGCGGCCGGCGGCCTCAACCCGGGCTACTACACCCCCGGCGACATCAAGGGGACGACGCTCGCCGACGTGCAGCTTTCGGTGACCCCGCCGCCCCAGATGCCCGCCACGCTCGAGGCGGGCACGATCGAGGGGTACTGCGTGGGCGAACCGTGGAACCAGGCCGCCGTCCAGAAGAAGATCGGCGTGCCGATCGTCACCGACGACGAGATCTGGCACGACAATCCCGAGAAGGTCTTCTCGCTGCGCAAGGACTTCGCCGCGAAATATCCCGGCACGACGGCGGCCCTCCTGCGCGCGATCATCCGTGCGCAGCAATGGCTCGACGCGGACGGCGGCAAGAACCGCAAGGAGGCCGTCGCGATCCTGGCCAAGCCGAACTACGTGGGGGCGGATGCCTCGGTGATCGCGGCCTCGATGACCGGCAAGTTCACCTTCGAACCCGGCGACACCCGCGACGCCCCCGGCTTCAACATCTTCTTCGACAAATTCGCGGGCTATCCCTATTATTCGGACGCGATCTGGTATCTCACCCAGATGCGCCGCTGGGGCCAGATCCCGGCCGACCACGACGACCAGTGGTACTTCGATCAGGCCAAGGCGGTCTATCGCCCCGACCTCTATCTCGCCGCGGCCAAGCAGCTCGTCGAGAAGGGCACGATCCATGCCGACGACGTTCCCGAAACCGACGGGTTCCGCGGCGAGCAGTCGGGCTTCATCGACGGGGTCACCTACGACGGTCGTCAGCCCAATGCCTATCTCGCCAAGTTCAAGATCGGCCTCAAGAAGGGGCAGAAGGTCACCGCCTCGGGGGTGACCGGCAACTGACACGGGCGCCTCGCGCCTCCAGGAGGAAAACGATGGCAACTGCCTATGCACCCGCCAAGCCTCTGACCGAGGCCCGCGAACCGACCGCCCGCAAGGAGATTTCCATGGCGACCCAACCCACCACATCCTCGGACCGCGAGATGGCCCTCCCGTCCGTTCAGGCGGCAGGAACGCCGGGAGCTTTCCAGGCATTCCTGGCGCGGCGCGGCAAGGCCATCCTTGCACCGATCCTGGGGGTGGCGGTGTTCCTGGGTCTGTGGGCGGCTCTCGCACCGATGGTCGACACCTCGCTCGGCGCGCTTCCGGGGCCGGTCGAAGTGGCCGAGCAG
Organism: Novosphingobium profundi; assembly: GCF_018491765.1. Classification (GTDB taxonomy): domain Bacteria; phylum Pseudomonadota; class Alphaproteobacteria; order Sphingomonadales; family Sphingomonadaceae; genus Novosphingobium; species Novosphingobium profundi. Next base: position 133,951 of record NZ_JABWCU010000011.1, read on the forward strand.
GGCGGGGCGCTGTTCCATGAATGGCAGGCCTCGAACGTGGCCAAGGCCGACTTCTACGCGGCGCAGGACGCGCGCATCGCGGCCGGCACCCAGACCATGGCCTTCGACTATGCCGGGCCGCCGACCTTCCTCGACCAGGTGGTGACCTCGCTCGAAACGGTCGCGCTCGGCTTCGTCCTGGCGACCGTCGTCGCGGTGCCGATCGGCCTTGCCGCCGGTCTCTCGCCGCTGTTCAACGCCGCGATCAATCCGCTGGTGCAGATCATGAAGCCGGTGAGCCCGCTGGCCTGGCTGCCGATCGTGACCATGGTCGTCTCGGCCACGATCACCAGCGCCGACCCGATGCTGGCCAAGAGCTTCGTGATCTCGGCGATCGTGGTGACGCTGTGTTCGCTGTGGCCGACGCTGATCAACACCGCCGTGGGCACGGCCTCGATCGACAAGGACCTGCTGAACGTGGGGCGCGTGCTCAAGCTGGGCACCTTCCAGAAGCTGACCAAGCTCGTCCTGCCGTCCTCGCTGCCCTACATCTTCACCGGCATGCGTCTTTCGCTGGGCGTGGGCTGGATGGTGCTGATCGCGGCGGAAATGCTTGCGCAGAACCCGGGCCTTGGCAAGTTCGTGTGGGACGAGTTCCAGAACGGATCCTCGCAGAGCCTGGCGCGCATCATGTTCGCGGTCATCGTGATCGGCCTGATCGGCTTCCTGCTCGACCGCCTGATGATGACGCTCCAGAACCTCGTCGGCCGCAATCACGCCATCTGACCACGCCAACCACCTGACTTAAAAGGAAGGAATGCCATGGGTACGATCCTCTCGCTCTCGGGTGTGCGCAAGTCCTACACCGGCCAGACCGGGTCCGTGACGAACGTTCTTGATGGCATCGACCTCGATGTCGAGGAGGGCGAATTCATCGCCATCCTCGGGTTCTCCGGCGCGGGCAAGACCACGCTCATTTCCACCATCGCCGGGCTGGTCGAGCCCGACGCCGGAGACATCCTTCTGCATGGCGCGCCGATCGACGGGCCGGGCAAGGACCGGGGGCTGGTGTTCCAGTCCTACTCTCTGTTCCCCTGGCTGACGGTGGAGAAGAACGTCGCGCTGGCGGTCGATGCCGTGCACAAGGACCGAAGCAGGGCCGAGCGCGCCGCACTGGTGCGCCAGAAGGTCGAACTCGTCGGGCTCGGCCACGCGATGGACCGCAAGCCGGCGCAGCTTTCGGGGGGCATGCGCCAGCGTGTCTCGGTGGCCCGCGCGCTGGCCATGGAGCCCGAGATCCTCCTGCTCGACGAACCACTGTCCGCACTCGACGCGCTCACCCGAGCGAAATTGCAGGACGAGATCGAGCGCATCCGCAAGGAGGAGAAGCGCACGATCATTCTCGTCACCAACGACGTCGACGAGGCTTTGCTGCTGGCCGACCGTGTCGCGGTCCTGACCCCGGCGCCGGGCGCGCGCATCGGTCGGCTGTTCACCGTCGACGTGCCGCGCCCGCGCGAGCGCGAGGCGGTCAACGACGACGTGCATTTCCAGGCCCTGCGCCGCGAGATCGTGGGCTATCTGGGTCAGCTCAACGATGCGGGCTCGAGCGTGGGCGAGAGCCGCGTCGCGCTGCCCGAAGTGGTCCCCATCGACCTCTACGCCAGGGGCGAAGAGCCGAAGGCGGAGGTCGAGCTGCCCAAGGCCTATGTCGAGGCCGGCCAGTCGGCGGTCGAGAACCGCTATCTCGAGTTCTTCAAGCTGCACAAGGTCTACCCCACGCCCAAGGGCCCGCTGACCGTGGTCGAGGACTTCAACCTGATCATGAACCGGGGCGAGTTCGTCTCGCTCATCGGGCACTCGGGCTGCGGCAAGTCGACGGTGCTGACGATGGCGGCGGGGCTCAATGCGATCAGCGCGGGGGGCATTGTCCTCGACAACCGCGAGATCACGGGAGCAGGGCCCGACAAGGCGGTTGTATTCCAGGCGCCGAGCCTGATGCCCTGGCTGACCGCACGCCAGAACGTGTCGCTTGGCGTCGAACGCGTCTATCCCCACGCCAGCAAGGCCGAGCGCCGCGACATCGTCGATTACTACCTCGAACGGGTGGGGCTGGGCGATGCGATGGACAAGATGGCCGCCGAGATGTCGAACGGCATGCGCCAGCGCGTCGGCATCGCGCGCGCCTTCGCGTTGTCCCCGCGTCTGCTGCTGCTCGACGAGCCTTTCGGGATGCTCGACAGCCTTACCCGCTGGGACCTGCAGGACGTGCTGGTCGAAACCTGGAACCGCACCAAGGTGACCGCGATCATGGTCACCCACGACGTCGACGAGGCGATCCTGCTGGCCGACCGCGTGGTGATGATGACCAACGGCCCGCGCGCCACGATCGGCAAGGTGCTCAAGGTCGACCTGCCGCGCCCGCGTGACCGCAAGGCATTGCTTGAGGATCCCAAATTCTACGAATACCGCCAGGAAGTTCTGCACTTCCTCGCCGAATACGATCACGGTCCCGCAGCCAAGGCCGCGTGACGACCAGAACCGCAACGGCGGTCTGGGAAAACTCCCGGAGCCGGGGGGCTGGCTCCGGGAGACACATCAGGGTTCCGCACGCGGGACCAGGCGCGCGCTCATGAGGGGCGGGGGACGGGCAAGGGGGCTCGTCATCCGAAGCGCTGCACGGGACGGCCAGGTCGCCAGGCGCCGGCGTCTCTCGGGCGGGCAAGGACGTCTGCCTTCGATTTTCTGCTTTTGACCCGTTTGTGGAAGCAATCGGCGTGCCTGCTTGGGGGTGGGGCGCCATCGGAGGTGAACGACGATGAAGACCGTACATTCTATCGCGGCATTGGCGGCCGGAGCCGCGGCCCTTGCCTTATCGGCGCCCGCGTTCGCCAAGGCGGGTGATCCCGTCACGGTGAGCGAGGGCGTGACGATCGACCCGATCGTCGAGGGGGTCCTGCGCTACGAGCACGTCGACCAGGACGACCTTGATCTTGACGCCGACGCGCTGACGCTGCGCCTTCGCGCGGGCGCGGAAATCAACGTGCACGGCTTCTCGGTGCTGGGCGAGGCGGAAAGCACGCTGGCGCTCGTCGACCATTACAACGACACCATTCCCGGCAATCATGGCTACCTCGGCGCCGAACCCTATTCGACCGTCGCCGACCCGCAGAACGTGGAAGTGAACCGTCTCCAGGTGGGCTACAAGGGCAAGGCGGGCTCGATCACCGTAGGTCGCCAGCGCATCATTCACGACGATGCGCGTTTCGTGGGTAACATCGGCTGGCGCCAGAACGAACAGACGTTCGACGCGGTGCGCGCGCAAGGAACGCTGGGGCCGGTCCTGCTCGACGCCAGCTACTCGATCTCGCAGCGCTCGATCTTCGGGGCCGACAGTCCGAACAAGTACTGGGACGGCGATTTTGTCCTGCTCGAGGGCGGGGTCAAGGTCGCGGGTGTGAGCCTCAAGGGCTTCGCCTATCTGCTCGACTACGACACGCGCCTGGCCCTATCGAGCCAGACGTATGGCGCGATCGCGACAGGGGCGATCCCGCTCGGCGCGAAGACGAAGATCGACTTCAAGTTGCGCTACGCGCGCCAGAGCGATTACGGCGCAAACCCGAGCGACTATGCGACCGACTACCTCAACGGCGAACTGGGCATCGCGCTGGCCGGCTTCGGCCTCAAGGGGGGGTACGAGCAACTCGGCAGCGACCATGGCCTGGCCGCCTTCCAGACCCCGATGGCGACTGCGCACGCCTTCAACGGCTGGGCGGACCTGTTCCTGACGACGCCGAACGCGGGCATCCAGGATTACTACGGCGGCCTGTCCAAGGCGCTGGGCAACGCCGGGCCGCTCAAGGGGCTCAACGCGGCGGTGATCTATCATGAATTCGACAGCGATTATGGGCAGATCGACTATGGCCACGAGTGGGACGCGAGCCTGGGATTCAAGGTTTCGAACTACGCGATCCTGCTGAAGTACGCGAATTACAACGCGCAGAGCTTCGGCACCGATACCGAGAAGGTCTGGGTGCAGCTGGGCTTCGCGTTCTGAATGGCTTGCGGGGCTCGAAATGGGCTCCGCGCCGCGACGGCTTGCCGAAAAGCCGTCGCGCAATACCTGGACGGCACGATTTCACTTGCCGATTACGTACCGAATCAGTTAAAACTCATCCAAGCGAGAACGCGCCGTCCGCAGTTGGACGATCTTAAGCGCCTCGCCATCATTCTGACAACGCGTGGCAACGAAGCCGCCCGTACCAACCCACCAAAGGGTTTGGTTCGAGGCGGTTTTTTCGCGTGCGCGTCGTGAACGGAGGCATCGACGTGAATGCACCTGTGAACCTCAAGCCCGAGGGCCCGTCCAAGGGGCAAAGGGAAAAGCTCGTCGTGATCGGAAACGGCATGGCCGGTTGCCGCGCGGTCGAGGAAATCCTGGCGCGCGATGCGGACCGCTATGAGATCACCATCTTCGGCGCCGAGCCGCGCGTGAACTACAACCGCATCATGCTCTCGCCCGTCCTCGCCGGCGAGAAGACCTTCGATGAAATCGTCATCAACACGCCCGAGTGGTACGCCGAGAACGGCATCACCCTGGTGTCGGGGGACCGGGTCGAGCGTATCGATCGGGACACCCGCAGCGTCGTCGCCGCCTCGGGTCGCATCGAGCCTTACGACACATTGCTGATCGCCACCGGTTCCGATCCCTTCATCATTCCCGTTCCGGGCAAGGATCTGGATGGGGTGGTCACCTTCCGCGACCTCGACGACGTCGACAGGATGCTGGCCGCGGCGGGCAAGGGGGGCTCGGCCGTGGTCATCGGTGGCGGGCTGCTCGGGCTCGAAGCGGCCCACGGCCTGACCTTGCGCGGCATGAAGGTCACCGTCATCCACCTCATGCCCACGCTGATGGAGCGCCAGCTCGACGAGGCGGCGGGCTTCCTGCTGCGCAGCGAGCTCGAACGTCGCGGCCAGACCATCCTGACCGGCGCGAACACCAAGGAGGTGCTCGGCAAGGACGGCAAGGTTACGGGCGTCCTCCTCGAGGACGGCACCGAGATTCCCGCCGACATCGTGGTCATGGCAGTCGGCATCCGGCCGGCGACGGGCCTTGCCAGGGACGCCGGGCTCGAGGTCGAACGCGGCATCCTCGTCGACGACCACATGGTCACCTCGGATCCCGACGTGCTCTCGGTGGGCGAATGCGTTCAGCACCGGGGACTGTGCTACGGCCTCGTCGCGCCGCTGTGGGAGATGTGCCGCGCGCTCGCCGATCATGCGACGGGGCAGCCCAGCGGCTATGCGGGTTCGGTCACGTCGACCAAGCTCAAGGTTTCGGGCATCGACCTGTTTTCGGCCGGGGACTTTTCGGGCGGCGAGGGCTGTGAAGACATCGTCCTGCGTGATGCGGCGCGCGGCATCTACAAGCGCGTCATCGTCAAGGAGGGCCGGCTCGTGGGCGCGGTTCTTTACGGTGATACCGCCGATGGCTCGTGGTACTTCGATCTCCTGCGCAAGGGCGAGGATGTCTCGGACATCCGCGAGGCGCTGATCTTCGGCCAGGCCTTCGCGTCCGGGGGTGCGCTGGCGGACCCTAACGCGGCCGTTGCAGCCCTCTCGGCCGATGCCGAGATCTGCGGGTGCAACGGCGTTTCCAAGGGCCAGGTGGTTTCCTGTATCGAGGGCGGCGCGCATTCGCTGGATGCCGTGCGGACCGGCTGCAAGGCCTCGGCTTCGTGCGGCTCGTGCACGGGGCTGGTCGAAAGCCTGCTGGCCATCACGCTCGGCGGCGAAGTCGAGAGTGGTCCGGCGACCATGTGCAAGTGCACCAGCTTCACCCACGACGACGTGCGCGCGCTGATCCTGGAGAAGAACCTCAAGAGCATCCCGCACGTCATGCAGGAACTGCACTGGTCGACGCCCGACGGCTGCGCCTCGTGCCGCCCGGCTCTCAACTACTACCTGCTCTGCGCCTTGCCCGGCGCGTACGTCGATGATCAGAAGAGCCGCTTCGTCAACGAGCGCCTCCACGCCAACATCCAGAAGGACGGTACCTATTCGGTCGTCCCGCGCATGTGGGGCGGGCTCACCAATCCGCGCGAACTGCGCGCGATCGCCGATGTCGTGGAAAAGTACGATGCGCCGATGGTCAAGGTGACCGGCGGGCAGCGCCTCGACATCTTCGGGATCAAGAAGGAGGACCTGCCCGCGGTCTGGGCGGACCTCAACGCCGCGGGCATGGTTTCGGGCCACGCCTATGGCAAGTCCCTGCGCACGGTGAAGACCTGTGTCGGTTCGGAATGGTGCCGCTTCGGCACGCAGGATTCGACCGGGCTCGGCGTCAAGATCGAGCGCATGACCTGGGGCAGCTGGATGCCGCACAAGTTCAAGATCGCGGTCTCGGGCTGCCCGCGCAACTGCGCCGAGGCGACGATCAAGGACTTCGGAGTGGTGTGCGTCGACAGCGGCTACGAGCTGCACGTGGGTGGGAATGGCGGCATCAAGGTGCGCGCGACCGACCTCTTGTGCAAGGTCGCCACCGAAGAGGAGGCCATGGAGATGTGCGCCGCCTTCATCCAGCTCTACCGCGAAGAGGCGCGCTATCTGGAACGCACCGCGCCGTGGATCGAGCGCGTCGGCCTCGAACACGTCCAGCGCGCGCTCGCCGATCCTGCGGCGGTGCGCCAGTACGCGGCGCGATTCCGCTACTCGCAGACGTTCATGCAGGATGACCCCTGGGCCAAGCGCGCGGCTGGCGAACGCGCGGACCTGCACCAGCACCTGGCCACCGTGCGCCTTGGCCAACCGACCCCCGATCTGGAGAACGCATGATGTACGGCGACTGGCTCGATATCGGCCCCATCGATCAGATCGAGGCGGGAACCGCGCGCACGCTTCCGGTCGAAGGTGCCGAGGAACTGGCGATCTTCCGCACGCTGGGCGGCGAGTTCTTCGCGATCGTCAACGCCTGTCCGCACAAGCGCGGGCCGCTCAGCCAGGGCATCGTCCATGGCGATGTGGTGACCTGCCCCTTGCACAGCTGGAACATCTCGCTGCGCAGCGGCCGGGCGCTGGGCGGTGACGAGGGGTGCGTGCCGACGATCCCGCTCAAGCTGGATGCGGGACGCATCTACCTGTTGCGTTCAGCCGTGGCGGCCGCCGCGCAATCGTCCCCCCAGGCGGCTTGAACACCATGAACGCGATCCGCACGACATGCGCCTATTGCGGCGTGGGATGCGGCATCTCCGCCGAGGTCGCCGGGGACGGGGGACGGGGGGTGTCCATCTCCGGCGATACCCGCCACCCGGCCAACGCGGGGCGCCTGTGTTCCAAGGGAACGCATCTTGGCGAGACGGTCGGCCTCGAAGGGCGGCTGCTCCATCCGATGGTGGACGGCGTACGGGCCGACTGGGACCAGGCGCTTGGTGAAGTGGCCTCGCGCCTGCAGGCCTGCATTGCGCGCCACGGCCCGCAAAGCGTGGCCTTCTACGTCTCGGGCCAGTTGCTCACCGAGGACTATTACGCCGCCAACAAGCTGATGAAGGGCTTCGTCGGCACGGCCAATATCGACACCAATTCGCGTCTGTGCATGGCAAGCGCGGTGGCCGCCTATACGCGCGCCTTCGGAGAGGACGTGGTTCCCTGTTCGTACGAGGACCTCGATGCGGCGGATCTCATCGTGCTGGTGGGTTCGAACACCGCCTGGTGCCACCCGGTGATCTGGCAGCGCATCGAAAAGGCCCGCGAGCGGCGGGGCACCAAGATCGTCGTCATCGATCCTCGTCGCACCGAAACCGCCGAACAGGCCGACCTGCACGTCCCGGTCGCGCCCGACGGGGACATCGCGTTGTTCAATGCCCTGCTCGGGCGGCTGCGCGCGCTGGGACTGCTCGATACCGCCTTCCTGTCGGGTCGGGTCGAGGTTGACGCGGACTTCTGGGACGGGCTCGATGGCGATCCCGGCGTTGCGCCCGAGGTGTTCGAGGCGCTGTGCACGCTTGTCGCGGCGCACCCGCGCATGGTCACGCTGTTCTCGCAAGGGGCCAACCAGTCCGCATGCGGGACCGACAAGGGCAATGCGATCATCAACCTGCATCTCGCGACCGGCCGCATCAACCGGATCGGGGCGGGGCCGTTCAGCCTGACCGGCCAGCCCAATGCAATGGGCGGGCGCGAGGTGGGCGGGCTGGCCAGCACACTGGCGTGTCACCTTGGCTTTTCCGAGGAGGAGCGGCGCGAGGTCGCCGCGTTCTGGAAGGCACCGCAGGTCTGCGCGGGGCCCGGCCTCAAGGCGGTGGACATGTTCCGTGCCGTACACGCCGGGGAGATCAAATTCCTGTGGGTCATGGCGACCAACCCTGCGGTTTCGATGCCCGACAGCGATTTCGTGCGCGAAGCGCTCGAACGCTGCCCGACGGTGGTTGTCTCGGATGTGATCGCGCACACCGATACCGGGCGCTTCGCCGACATTCTCCTGCCCGCCGAGGCCTGGGGCGAAAAGAACGGTACCGTCACCAATTCGGAGCGCTGCATTTCGCGCCAGCGCCGCCTGTTCGAGAGCCCGGGCGACGTCCGGGCGGATTGGCGCATCATCGCGGGCGTCGCCGCACGCATGGGGTGGGAGCACGCGTTCGACTGGCCCGATGCAGCCTCGGTCTTCCGCGAGTACGCGCAGATGACCGGGCTTGCAGCCGCGCGCGGCAAGCGCCTCGACCTGACGGCCTGGGCCGATATCACGGACGCCGGATACGACGCACTCGAGCCGTTCCAGTGGGGCGGCGAGCGCCCGCTCGCCTGGCATTTCCCGCGCGCTTCGGGCAAGGCGCGACTGGTGCGGGTGCGTCCGGCGGCCAAGGCGGCGAGCCCGGCCTTTCCCCTTACCCTCAACACCTCACGCTACCGCGACCAATGGCATACGATGACGCGAACCGGGCTTTCGCCCCGCCTTTCGCAGCATCGTCCCGAACCGTTGGTCGAGGTGCATCCCCAAGACGCCACGCGCCTTGGCCTGGCCGATGGCGCTCTCGCACGGGTCTTGACCCGGCAGGGCGCTGCGGTGTTCCGCGTGGCCGTGAGCGAAGGGCAGCGTCCCGGCGAGATCTGCGTGCCGATGCATTGGGCCGACGCGATGAGCGCGGGGGGGCGCGCCAACCGGCTTTCGGCGCAGAAGGTTGACCCGCATTCGGGGCAACCCGCCTTCAAGAACGGTGCGGCCCGGCTCGAACCGGTCACGCCCGACTGGCAGGCCTTCCTGCTGCGCGGCGACGTGATTGCGCCCGAAGGCCTGCTCTACTGGACGCGGTCGCGGGTGGAGGCGGGTTGGCTTTACGAACTTGCCGGTGCCGGAGCTGTCGACCTTGATGCGCTGCTGCCCGAAGGCGAGAAGCTCGAAGTGGCCGATCTCGCGCGCGGGATGCGCCGGGTCGCGGTGCGCGGCGAGGGCGGGGAGCTCCTGGCGGCGGCTTACGTCACGCGCTCGGGCACCTTGCCGCCGCGCGGGTGGGTTGCGGGGCAACTCGGTCTAGACGCGGCGAGCGCCAGCGAAGTGCTGGCCGCGCGCCCCAGCACGCCCGCCCCCGATCGGGGCGCGATCGTCTGCGTCTGCCACGGGGTGGGTGAGAAGGATGTGCTCGAGGCGGCCAGCGCGGGTGCGGGCAGCGTGGCCGAGATCGGCACCTGCACGCGCGCGGGCACCAATTGCGGATCGTGCCGCCCCGCTATTTCCAAACTGCTTGCCACCTGTTCCACCAGTGCAAGGGAGCCTGCGTAATGACACGGAGTTCGGGCCCGCTGGGCCATCACGACGATTTCCCCGAGGGCACGGTCTGGTTGGTCGGTGCAGGGCCGGGCGATCCCGAATTGCTCACCCGCAAGGCCGAGCGCCTGATCGCGTCGGCGAGTGTGATCTTCCACGATGCGCTGGTGGGGCCGGGCGTGCTCGAGCTGGCCGCGCGCGGGTGTCGGATGGTCTACGTCGGCAAGCGATCGGGACGCCATTCCAAGGAGCAGAAGACGATTGACGCGCTCATCGTCGAGGCGGCGCTGGCGGGCGAGCGGGTGGTGCGATTGAAAGGCGGCGATCCGTCGATCTTCGGACGTTCGACCGAGGAACTGGCGGCGTGCCGCGGTGCGGGCGTTGCGGTGCGCGTTTGCCCCGGCGTCACCGCGGCGAGTGCGGCGGCGGCCGGGCTGGGGAATTCGCTCACCTTGCGCGGCCTCGCTCGCAAGCTGACCTTCGTGACCGCCCACGCGCGGGCCGGGGAGGAACTCGATCTGGATTGGAAGCGGCTCGCCGATCCCGAGGCGACCCTGGCGGTCTACATGGGCAAGGCGGCGGCGGCGTCCCTTTCGGCGCGGTTGATCGAAGCGGGGCTTCCGGCCTCCACTCCGGTCGCGCTGGTGGAGAACGCCAGCCTGCCCGAGGAGCGCCATTTCCACACGCGTCTCGACCTGCTTGCGCTCGCCGCGCGCACCGCGCTCGGCGATGGTCCGGCGCTGCTCCTGATCGGCGCAGCAATGGAGCGCCCTGCCGACGGCGCGCTTCGGCAAGACGAGATTTCGCTGCAATGCATTGCGGAAAGAATCTCGAAATAGATTGGTAATCAATCCCTTGTAGCCACCGGCCCGTACAAAGCTCGGCCCGGGGAGTGGACGAGGGGCGAGGCCGGTCCTTGGGCTATTCAGCCGGGGGCCGGTCTCGCTTTGCCGCCAGGCTCGGGGATTAGTTCTCCGGTGCGCGCCAGCCTTCGGAGAGGGCCTTGCGCTCCGCCTCGGCATCGAGAGCATCGCCTTGCGCCATGCCTTGTGCGGCCTGCATCAGCTCTGCCTCGGCCGATCCTGCCTGCCGGTATGCCGGTGAGGCGCCATGTGTGGGCACTTGCGCCATCGTGCGCTCGAGCACCCAGTCGCCCGAGGCGTTGCAGGCAATGCCCGCGCTGGCGCTATCCGAATAGACGCGGCAGAACTGCCCCGCCTCGTTGCGAAAGCTGGTCAGGATGCGCAGCGCGGCATCCTCGCCCTGGTTCGACGCCAGCTGGGTCTGGAGGCCCTTGGCGAGATCGCCCGAGGCCAGCAATCGGCCGTCCTGCTCGACCACGTCGGCGTCGGGCGTGGCGAAGCGGCCGAGGTCGAGGCTGGTCCCGATCATCAGCCCCAACACCAGCGAGGCGGCCAGTCCGGCGGCGAGCCCGGGGCGCGCGAAGATCGGTCCGCCGCGGACCGGCGCCTTGCCGTTGAGGCCGTTCGCGCCGGGGCGGCCCAGCTTGAAGGCGGATTTCGCCTTGGCCCGCGCGCGTTCCTTGCGCTCTTCTTCGCGACGCGCCTTTGCAGCGGCGAAATCGAGCACAGGGGCGGGCTTCGAGGCGCGCGTCGACGCGGCGTTGGCCGTGTTCGCAGCCGGCTCATCCTGGCTTTCGGGAACTGCTGCATCTTCGGCCATGGCCGCGGCGATCATCGCGCTCAACGCATCGGGCACCGGTTCGTGCGCGACGGGGTCGAGATGGCCTTTGAGCGTGGCGCGCAGGCGCTGTTCCGCTTCGAGCCGGGCCGCCAGCAGCGGGTCGGCGGCGAGCGCCTGTTCCACCGCGCGTGCCTCGGCCGGGTCCAGCTCGCCGTCCGCATAGGCAAGGAGCTGCTGCGTGCTGATGGTCATGCGATCTCTCCCAGTTCCTTCAGGAGCGCCTCGCGTCCGCGCCCCAGCCGCGATGTCAGGGTGCCTTGGGGTATGTCCAGAATCTCGGCTGCCTCCTTGTACGCGAAGCCTTCCACCATGACGAGGACTACGGCTTCGCGCTGTTCCTCGGGCAGGCGTGCCAGTGCCCGTTCGACATTGCCCAGTTCAACGAGGCTCTCGGCCGCAGGCGCGCCAACGGTACCCACGTTGAGCCCCTCGTCCTCGTGTACGAATGTCTGCGAACGGCGTGTCCGGGCGCGTACTTCATCGATCCATTGGTTGCGCATGATCCTGTATACCCATGCATCGAGCCGGGTGCCATCCTGCCACTGGTGGCGGGACTTGAGCGCGCGCTCGACGGTTTGCTGGCACAAGTCGTCGGCATCGGCGATGTCCTGCGTCAAACCGCGCGCAAAGCGCCGCAGGCGCGGCAGCAGCGCGGTCAATTCGGTGCAGAAGTGCGTTGTGCTCATACGAAATGTCGTGCCTGAGGATGAAACGGATGGGCCTGCGCGTTTCATCCACGAGTGCAAGAATTTCTGCTATCGGACAAGAGCATGAGGAAATGGGAACCCGGAAATCGACTTGGACGTCGACCTTGGCGCCGCATCGGCGCGGCGCTGCTGCTGCTTGCGCTGGCGGTGCCGGCACGTGCGCAACTGGGATTGCCGACAGGGCCGCTGGGCGACACTCTGGGGGGAATCGGCGCGAACTTGCGCGGGACCCTCAGCGATCTTGGCAACGGCACGCGCGATACCGTGCGCAGCGTGGTCGAGAAGCTCGAGGATGCTCGGGCGACACGCCTCAAGCGGTTCGTCGAGACGACGCCCGGTGTCGAGCTTGACGATGCCGATAACCCGGCGCGCGCCGGTGAAGTGCTCCTGCTCGACCCCGATCCCCGCGCGCTGGAGATCGCGCGCACCAAGGGGTTCGCGCTGATCGAGAAGGGCGCGCTCGACGGGCTCGATATCGGCTATGCGCGCCTCTCGGTGCCGGCTGGCACGAAGCTTGGCGAGGCGCTCGCGCAATTGCGCAAGGCCTTGCCCGATCACGATGTGAGCGCGGACCAGATCCATTTCCGTGCCGGCGTGACGCCGGGGCTGGCCGGGGCGGTCAGCGCCGCGCCCGCCGCGTTGCCGCGCGGCGGGCGGGTGGGGGTCATCGATGGCGGGATGACCGCGTCGAACCGGTTGGCCGCGCAGGAAGGGTTCGCCAAGGGCGCCCCGCGTCCCGACGAGCACGCCATGGCGATCGGATCGCTGCTGGCGGGCGCGGGAACGGCGCGGATCTATTCTGCCGATGTTTACGGGAGCGACCCGGCGGGCGGGGACGCGCTGGCGATCGCGCGCGCGCTGGCCTGGATGCAGGCCAAGGGCGTGCCGGTGGTTTCGATCAGCCTGGTCGGCCCCCAGAACCCGCTGCTCGCGCGGGCGGTGCGTGGGGCCCAGGCGAAGGGCATGCAGGTGGTCGCCGCGGTGGGCAACGACGGGGCGGCCTCGCCCCCGTCGTACCCGGCTTCCTATGCGGGGGTCATTGCGGTGACGGGGGTCGATGCGCGGGGACGCGTTCTGATCGAGGCTGGGCGGGCCGCGCACCTCGACTACGCGGCACCGGGCGCCGACTTGTCGGCCCGTGTCCCGGGCAAGGGCCGGATCGACCTGCGCGGCACGTCCTTCGCCGCGCCGCTCGTCGCCTCGCGCCTTGCCGCCCGCCGCGCGGGCGGGCTCGACGCCGCGGCGGCGCTGCACGCGCTCGATGCCGAAGCGGTCACGGGCGGCAAGGGCACGGCGCGCGGAATCCTGTGCAATATCTGCCGTTCGGGCCTCTAGAAGGGGGCCGTTCGAAAAAGATTTCGAAAAAAATGGATGCGGCGTGGATGAAGTTCGAAGGCCGATCCGTTCCTTCCACCAGAGACCCTCGCGGCGAGCACAGGACCTGCTCATGCGAGGGCGCACTGGAAACTCTGGAAGGAGAAAGATCATGAAGACGACCCTTTTCGGCACCGCCGCAGCGCTTGCCCTGATCGCCATGCCGGGCGTGGCCAATGCTCAGCTTCTGGGTGGAGGCGGCCTCGGTGGAGGTCTTGGCGGCAGCCTGGGCGGTTCGCTCGGTGGCATGATGGGTGGGACCATGGGCAGCGTGGGCAGTTCGTTCGACACGATGGGCAGCGCCTCGGGCACGGTTTCGCGCACCACCCGTACGGTTCGCTCGTCGGCGAAGGGGAGCGGCTCGGGCAAGGCCGATGGCGCGGTTTCGACTCCTTCGGCCAGCCTGCCCGACGCCTCGTCGGTGACGGGAGGCGTGGGCTCGGCGGCGTCGCAGGCCCAGGGCGCTGCCGGCAACCTGACCTCCTCGGCGGGTAACGCGGCCTCCTCGGCGCGCGGTCAGGCTGGTACGCTCACCGGAACGCTTGGCTCGGCAGGTTCTTCCGCGACGAATGCCACCAGCTCTGTCACCGGAGCGGCCGATGGCAGCGCCTCGGCGACGCGTGATGGCCTGGCACTGACCGGAACCGGCAGTGGGGCGGCCGACACAAGCGGGGCGGGATCGGCTTTGTCCGGTGCGCGCTCGGCACTCACTGCCCCGGTCGAGAGCGCGGGTTCGACAGCCGGTTCGGCCGTCTCCAAGGCTGAGGGCGCGGCGAGCGGCGCCAAGTCGACGGCGGCTAGCGCGCTGACCGAGGCGGGTTCGAAGGCGAAGACCGGCGCGGGCACGCTGACCGGTGCGGTGAGCGGGGCCGAAGCTTCGGGTAGCGGTTCGGGTTCGGGCGAAGGCTCGGCCGACACGCCGCTCGGCACGGCCTCGGGCAGCGGCTCGGGCGCGGGCCAGGGTTCGGCATCGTCGGATGGCGTGAACCTTGGCGCCAGTGCCTCGGCCTCGGCGAACGGATCGGGCGGGTCGGGCGCCTCGGCCAGCCTCGATTGATCCTCGCCTTTGGGCAGGCATGCAGTGACCGCCCGCGAACCCGGTGTTCGCGGGCGGTCGATGTGTGCATCGAGGAGGGGCTCGCTCGAAACGAGGTGCCGGACCGCCACAGGGGGGTGAGGGACGTGACGGCCCGGCAAGCCGGCTCTTGCGAGCGGCTGATAAGCTGATCCCGTGAAGCCATCGCGCGATGGTCGCGCGTTCAGCCGGGGGGTTAGGGTCGGCAAAACCCGGTGGCGTTGAGCCTGTCCGACCCCGCCTCCAACATGGCCTGCGGGACCGGTGTGCGCCAATCGGGGAAAGGCCGGATAAAGCCGGGCGGCCTCTACCCGGACGGTTGCACCGCAAGGTTGCCCCGGCCGCTTCAATTCCCCGGACTTGCGCGTTGGTCGGGGGAATCCGCGGGTAAATTGTCGAAACTTTGCGGAGGGTTATCGCGGATCATCGTGAGCACCTGCTCCATCGAGGACTGGTCTTCGCGAATTCCGCCGGAATCCGGCCGGTCGATGTCGATGACGAGGATCAGCGAGCCTCCGAAGAGCAGCAGCAGCAGCGCAGAGGTCGTGCGCGAGCGGCTGGCGCTCATGACGAATCCCAGAACCCCGGATGCGATGATCTGGTAGATGAGCAGCAGCAGGAACACTTCGGCGGGCACGTGCGTGCGGCGCGAATGCTGGCGGGCCGAATCCATGTCCATCAGCGCGTTCATGGAATCGAGGTAGGCGCTCGAGAAGTCGGTGGAGCTGATCGTGGGAAAGGCGGCCAGCGTCGCCTTCCACAGATCGATGACGAGCGTGTCGCTGCGTTCAAGGAGCCGCTTCTGGTCGGTGCCCATGCGCTGGCGGGCGAGGGCGTCGCGATTGGCGGTGTATTGAGCGAGCAGCTCGCTGATCCGCGCGCGGTGCGGGGCGGGCAGGAGCTGGGTGCGCAAGTAGGCCGTGCTGATCGCGTTCGATTCGTCGAGGACCAGCGAGCGGCGCGTTTCGTAGCGATCGATGGCGAGCGCGAAGGTGAACCCGACCAGCAGCGCTAGCAGCCCCGTCACCGCCGAGACGACATAGCCCTCGGCAGCATAGGCGCGGTCGGATTCGGGCTGGGCATGGCGGGTGCGCAAATACCACCCGAGCGCGGCGGCGAGAATCATCCCTCCGTAGAGGACCAGGCCGATGATCGGGATCGGCGCCATCAGAAGCCATTGTGCCACGTGCGAAGTCCTGCTGGTGCGAGGGGGTCACATTTCTTCAGACTTATCCGTGTTCCTATAGGTGTTTACCCGATAGTTTGGGGTGGCGAATCCGATGACTCAGGATTTGTTACTAGGTGGGGGACCAGAAGACATGGCTTTGAGGGCGCGCCATCGCGCGAATAGGGGGCAGCCCCGATGGGCAGTCCGGTCGCCGCGCGATCATGATGGCATCATGACAATCGACACCAAGAGCCGCCTTCGGACCAAGGAGGGGAAATGAGCAGCCCGGTTCGCCGCATCGTGCTTGCCGACGATCACGAGGCCATTCGCCTGGGCGTACGCTCGGTGCTCTCGGCGCATCCCGACTGGCGCGTCGTGGGCGAGGCGGGGGACGGCCGCGAAGCGCTCGAGGTCATTCGCTCGGTTCGTCCCGACATCGCGATCCTCGACTATTCGCTGCCGATGATGAACGGGCTTGAACTGACCCGGGCGATCAAGAAGGAACTGCCGCGTACCGAGATCCTGATCTTCACCATGCACGACCGCGAAGATGTGCTGGCGGAATTGCTGACGGCGGGCGCGCGTGGGTATCTGCTGAAATCCGAGGCGAGCAAGCACTTGCTGGCCGCGGTCGAGGCGCTCTCGGTGCGCCGGCCTTATTTTTCGGGGAACGTCTCGCAGACGTTGCTCGACCGCTTTGTCGAGATGGCTGCGCGTGAAGCTTCGGCAACCGCCCTGACCCCGCGTGAGCGGGAGATTGTCCAGCTCATCGCGGAAGGGCGGCTCAACAAGGAAATCGCGGCGATCCTCGATCTCTCGATCAAGACGGTCGAAACGCACCGCGCGGCCGCCATGCGTAAGCTCGACCTCAAGAGCACCGCGGACCTGGTCCGTTACGCGGTGCGCAACAATATCATTGAGCCTTGAAGGCCCAACGCTTCGAGGGGCTCGGGCATGATGGCGGGCAGTTCAGTTCGGAGCACAGACCGATGGGGCTGCGCACGATCGCGGTGACCGCCGTGCCTTGTTCCAGCGGAGTGACCCGGACCTCGCCCCCGACTTCGTTCCAGCGGAGTGACCCGGACCTCGCCCCCGACTTCGGTCATGCGCGTGGCCATCCCGCGCAGGCCCACGCCAAGGCCGGACTCGATCGCTTCGCGCGCCTTGTTGCCCAGACCGAAATCCCGCACGCGCAGGCACAGCCAGTTGCAGGTGCAGTGAAGACGCACTTCGGCACGGTCGGAATGGCTGTGCTTGAAGACGTTCATGAGCGCCTCCTGCGCGATGCGTAGGACGGCGAGCTCCATTTCAGCGGGTAGATCGTCGCGATAGCCGCGCGACTTGAAGTGGATGTCGATCCCCGTACGGGCCGACATGCCCAGGCAAAGTGCCTCGAGCGCACCGTCGAGACCGTATTTCTCGAGTTCGGGCGGATGCAGCATGTACGTCAGGCAGCGCATCTGTTCCTGCAGGCGGGCCACGATCTCGCGCGCGCTCCCACCGGACCAGTTTGCGCCTTCGCGCTCCGAACTGGCAAGTTCGAATTGAAGTTCGAGAAGGAGCTGTGCGGTAACGTCGTGCAGTTCGCGTGCGATCTGCCGGCGTTCGTCGTTGCGCGCCTTCAATACACTGAGACGGGTAGTTGCCTCTCCTTTCTTGTCCGAAACCGCCGATCTCCGCTCGAAGGCGCGCAAGGCGCCTTTCCGGGAGTTGAGAGCCTTCGTTGCGACAGATTGCATAGTTCCCCCATCGTTTGAAGTGCGATCCAAAGGGGTTACGGGGCGATGCTTCTTATTATTATAAATGTTTCGGAATTTCTCAGTAATTTACTCTCATCAATGTTGCCTGACAGCAACCAGTAATTAATATTAATCCTAAATTAATCTAGAGTATAGTGTTTAAAAGTGCGCATTTCCGCCGTCGTCAGGCTTGGCGGACGACGCAGCGAAATCCCACATGACTGGTCGATGTGTCGATCGGCTGGGCGTGGCGTGCCGCCGGGCGGTAACGATAGCAATAGTTGGGCGCGCACAAGTGCGAACCGCCCTTGAGCACCTTGCGGGGTATCCGGATCTGAGGCATCGCGGGGTCGTAGCTGTTCTCGCGCGCACCGCCCAACGGATTGCGCGGTGCGCAGCACGGCTTGCCCCCCGTCGCGGCCACGTGGTTGTCCGAGTAGTAGTCGGCCGTCCACTCCCAGACATTCCCGATCATATCGTAGATGCCGTAAGGGTTGGCAGGGTATGTGCTGACGGGAGACGTCCGAAGATATCCATCGAGCAGGGTGTTCTCGTTCGGAAATTCGCCCTGCCAGGTATTGGCCAGCGGAATTCCATCGGGAATCAGTTCGTCGCCCCAGGCATACTCGGCCCGGTCGAGGCCGCCGCGCGCGGCGAATTCCCATTCGGCTTCGGTCGGCAGCTCCTTGCCGGCCCATTGGGCATAGGCAAGGGCGTCTTCGTAGGCGACGTGCACGACCGGATGATCCTCGAGATCGTCGATTCCCGAGCCGGTGCCGAGCGGTTGTCTCCAGTTGGCATCGCGGCGAAAGTCCCACCATTGCCCGATGTCGCCGAGCGAAACCCGACGTTCGGGCGGCTGGAACACGAGCGAGGCCGCGTAGAGCATTTCGGGCAGAGCGCCGGGGTAGTCCGCCGGATCGGGCGCGATCTCGGCAAAGGTGACGTGGCCGGTTTCCTCCACGAAGCGGCGGAACTGGCGGTTGGTCACCGGTGTCTCGTCGATCCAGAAGCCGTCGACGGTGACTTTGTGCGCCGGCGCCTCTTCGGGATAGTGCCCGTCCGAGCCCATCCAGTAGGTCCCGCCCTCGAGACGCACCATTCCCGCAAGCTCGGGGCCAGCAAGATCGGGGCCGGCAAGATCGGGTTTGGGCAAGTCGGGCGGCGTGGTCTGCGGCAAGGTGGCTATCTCCTTCACATGTGCTCAATAGTCCGACAATGCACGTTGATCATGACAGCGTGTATCGGGAACCCTCGCAAGGCAACATAGGGGTAAACCCTGAGTCCATCGCAATAGTAAAATAAGAACTTTAGAAACGCACGCCGGTGCTGGCCAGGATTCGGGTCGAGGTCTGGCTCGCTTCGAGTTCGGCCTGCAGCGAGAGATGCCGGCCCAGCTCGACATTGAAACCGGCGACCAGCGCGAAGGGATCCTTCGTTTCCATGTCGACCTTGTAGCGCAAGTAGATCGGGTCGCCGTCGTCGAACACCGGGCCGCTGGCGACGACGCCCTGGACCGTGGTGTCGAGGTCGAAGTAGTTGCCGCCGAAATAGGGCGCGAAATACGTATCTTCGCCCAGGCGGAAGCGCGGACCGGCGCGCAGGCCGATGTTCGTCGACTTCACGTCGGATCGTTCCTTGGAGGAGATGCTTACGGTCTTGGCGAGTGAGCCCAGCACGAACCAGTGCTCGTTGCCGTAGACGAGGATCGTGCCCAGCGTGACGGTGGTATTCGAGACCTTGGTCTCGATCGGCAGGTTCACCGTTCCGCAGGGCTTGGCCGGTCGGCAGAACGGGAAGGGGGCGAAGGCGTCGACGTCGATGTCCACATCGATGCGGTTGGTGCCGCGCACTTTGCCGATCGACGTGAAGAGGTTGACGCCCGGAAACAGCCAGAGGTCGGCCTTGAACCCCAGCATGCGGTTGTCGCCTTCGAGCTTGCTGGTGGTCACGAAAGGCAGGGGCGCCATGTTCACGTCCGACGCTGGTGCGCTACCCTTGCTGACTGCGGCGGACAAGTTTTCCGAATCAAAGCTCGTCCGGTTCCACACCATCAGCATGCCCAGTCCCCAGGGTTCGGGTATGCGATAGCCGCGCGCGATCGCGGCGTTTCCGCCGATTGGGAAGAGGCGGTGGCGGGGCTTGGGGTTATCCGCCTCGATAGCGGCGCGACTTGCACCGGCCACCGGGCAGGGTGTCTCGGCGTCCGGATCGTTCGAGCACGGTGCCTGGGAGGAATTGGCGAAAACCCCTTCGGGCGCGTAGTTCACCGCCTGTATATCTGCAGGCCCGGACGTCGTCGCCGGCTCGCCGGGCGCGGCCATGGCGAGATCCTGTGCGCGCAGGGTGAGGGGGGTCAGCGCGAGGGCGCAGGAAAGCGAGGCGAGCGCGTAGCGTTGCAACATGGGGTGAGGATGGCCCGCGTGCGGACATGGCGCCATCGGGTGGAATCCCCATCCTGCCGAGGTGTGCTCCGCCCGGGGGGCGGTCCGCCACGGGTCTCTCTGGGGAGTACACCCGATAGGCGCGCGCGGCGATGCCGGGCTAGCTCTCCTGGTTTGGTTGCAAAAGGTACGAAAGGATGGCCGATGCGGGGGCTGGTGAATGCGGTGGTCTTCGGGGCCGGAATGGCGGGCCTTTGCACCATCGCTGAGCCCGCTTTCGGCCAGGCGGCCATCAACCTGCCCGAGGAAATCGACAGGCAGGCCGACACGCTGACGCCGGGGGCCGATCCGGAAGTCCACACAGAGGCCCCGGCGCCTCGCGGCGGTCCGCGTTTCGGAAAGGATCTGGTGGTGGCCCCAATCCCCGTTTCCAATCCGGCCCTCGGGACCGGGCTGATGCTGGCGGGCGTGCTCTATTACAACCCCAACGACGAGCCCACGCCCTGGGTGACGGCGGTGGGCGCCGGCTATACCAGCACCGACACCTGGGGCGGGGGGCTTTTCCACCAGATGTCGTTCGGCGGCGACCGCTTCCGCGTCGCGGCGCTTGCCGGCTATGCCGATGCAAAACTCAAGTTCTATGGCATCGGCGCGAATGCGGGGCAGACGGGTATCTCGGTCGATTTGCGCAATCGCGGCACCACGGCCTATCTCGATGGCGAGGTGCGCCTGTTCGACCATGGACTGCTTTCGAACCTCCACGTCGGGGCGCGGGTCAGCTATTTGCGCGTGCGCTCCGCGCTCAGCATTCCCACCCCGGGGCATCCCGATCTTGAACTGCCCGATTTCGAATTGCGCAGCGCCGTGTCCGCCATCGGCCCATCGTTCACCTTCGACACGCGTGACCACCCCTTCAATCCGCACAAGGGTGTGCTGGTGACCGGAACCTGGATGTTCGGCGCCGAATTCCTGGGCAGCGATTTCGAACACCGCAAGCTGGAGATCCTCTCGACCGGTTATTTCCCGCTCGGCAAGAAGACCGTGCTGGCGGTGCGCAAGACGGCCTGCGCGGTGAAGGGGAATGCGCCCTTCTACGACGTGTGCATGTTCGGGCAGCACGCGGATCTGCGCGGCTACGAGGCGGGACGCTACCGTGACGGGGCGACCTGGGCGTTCCAGCTCGAACTGCGCCAGGGGCTGACCGAAAAGCTGGGCATGGTCGGTTTCGGGGGCGTCGGCGGGATCGCGCAAAGCAGCAAGGACATCTGGAAGCACAGCTACGTGCTGGGTTCGGGGGGCGTTGGCCTGCGCTACCTCGCTTCGCGCGCGAACAACGTCAATCTGCGCTTCGACGTGGCCTGGGGCAAGGACGGGGCGGCCTACTACTTCGGTATCGGTGAGGCCTTCTGAGCCCGGGGGCGAGGGGCGATCAGCGGCTTGCCTGCGGGTAATTCCGGATTCGCGCGAGACTTTGGGTGCCTAGGCTGACGCAGGATACAGATTCTCGGCGGAGACCGACTATGAATTGGCTGGCACGGCATGCATCGCAGGCGGGGGTAATCGGCGCTCTGGCCCTGGTGATGGCTTCGGGCGAGGCGCAGGCGACTGAAAGCGGGGCCTCGCTCTACCTGCTGGGCTCGGGTGGACCGGGGACGGCGGTGATGCCTCCACTCGAGGGGGTCTATTACGACAAGCTGACCTGGGTCTATGACGGTTCCGCCAAGGCCGACCGCAGCTTTCCGGTCAATGGCAACATCGCGGTCGGTCTCGACACGACGATCGTCGCCGACTTCGAAACGCTGCTCTTCGTGCCCTCGACCAATTTCCTGGGCGGAACCCTGGCGATCGGGGTCACCCAGCCGATCGGCGCGCCGATGATCGACGTCGATGCCCTGTTGACGGCGCCGGGAGGGGCCGCATTCGCCGCCTCGGTGCACGACAGCGCGCTCACGACCGGCGACCCGGTGGTGCTCACCCAGATGGGCTGGGCGGCGGGCAAGCTGAACATCCAGGTCTCGACGATGACCAACGTGCCCATCGGCCACTACCGCGAAGGCGCGCTCGCCAACCTCTCGCTGCACCGTTGGGCGGTTGATGGTTCGCTGGCGCTGTCGTGGCACGATGCCGACAGCGGCTGGGACCTGACCGCGAAGGGGGGCTACACCGGCAACGGGCACAACCGCGATTCCGGGTACGACAGCGGCGACGAGATTCACTTCGAAGGCGCGATCGAGAAAGCCTTCTCGCCCAAGTTCTCGCTCGGCGTCCAGGGCTACTACCAGAAGCAGGTGAGCGACGATGGCGGGGCGCTCGGTCCGTTCCGCGGCGAAGTCTTCGCTCTGGGCGGAACGGCGGCGACGACGGTCATGATGGGGGGGATGCCCGCGACCTTCCGGGGGCGAGTGATGGAGGAGTTCGATGCCACCAACCGGCTCGAGGGTACGTCCTTCTGGCTCGATTTCACAATTCCCCTGCACATGAAGATGCCTGCGGGGTGAAGCTGCGAAAGGCCCTGCGGCTTGTCCCTTGCCCGCAGGGCCTTTCGCTTCGGGCGTATCGCGTCGGGCGGGCATGGCGCGCGCTCGCGGCGTGTTCACGCGCATCTACGGGTTAATGCCGATGGTCGGTTCACGTGCGGCCGCGCGAGGTTAGAGGCCCGGATTCGAAAGGGAATTGTCTTCATGAAAGCATGCGTTGTCGCCCTGTCAGGCCTTCTTGCGGCATTGGCCGCTCCGGCGCTGCACGCGCAGGAAAACGAGACGGCAGCGACACCCGCCGAAAGCTCGGGCGCGGACCTTGCCGAACAGTTGGCCAACCCGGTGGCCAACCTCATCTCGGTGCCGATTCAGTTCAACTACGATTGCTGCTACGGCCCGGCGGATGGCGACCGGCTGACGGTGAACATCCAGCCCGTCATCCCGCTTTCGGTCGGCAAGGACTGGAACCTGATCACCCGCACGATCCTCCCCGTCATCAGCCAGGGCGAGACGGTCGAGGGCGCGGGCGGGATGACCGGGCTGGGCGATGTCGTGCAGAGCTTCTTCCTCTCGCCCAAGGAGGCGAAGAATGGTCTTGTCTGGGGCGTGGGGCCGGTCATGCTCTATCCGACCGGCAAGACGGGGTTCTCGGGCGAGAAGTGGGGCGCAGGGCCGACGGTGGTCGTGCTCAAGCAGGGGGGCGGGATGACCCTGGGCCTGCTCGCCAACCACATCTGGTCCTATGCCGGGGATTCGCATCGCCCGGGGGTGAGCGCCACTTTCATCCAGCCCTTCGTGACCAAGACCCTGCCCGATTCGACGGCCTTCACGCTCAACACCGAAACCACCCGCGACTGGAAGTCCAAGACTTGGACGGTGCCGCTCAATTTCGTGGTGAGCCATGTCTACACGATCGGCAAGCAGCCGATGAGCTTCGCGCTCGGCGCGCGCTATTATGCCGAACGTCCGGCGGGTGGGCCGACCTGGGGGCTGCGTTTCGTGACGACGTTCCTGTTTCCCAAATGAACCGGGACATCTGCGACATCCGGTCGCGACCCGGCCAAGGGTCTGTCCCCTTTGCACTCAGCACAATTCCCGATGGGGCTCGGAGCCTGTGGAGGGGATAGTCGGCATCTCGCGAACGCCGGCCCGGACCGGAATGAGGAGGAGGGAAAAGCGATGCGCAAGACGAACATGCGACGGGAACGGTTGCGGGAAAGGCTGGCGGTTCGAACGGCGGGCCTCGCGGTGTTGGCTGGCCTGTGGCTGGCCGCTCCGCAGAGCGCTACCGCGCAGGACGATGCGAGCGCGGATGTCGCCGCGCCCGCGGCGGACCCGATCGATCCCGATGCCATGGCCGCGGTCGACGCGATGAGCGCCGCGTTGCAGAAACTGGTGAGCTTTACCGTGAAATCCGACGCCACCAACGAGGTCGTCCTCGAGGATGGGCAGAAGATCCAGTTCAGTGGCGGCGTTGAACTCCAGGTCCATCGACCGAGCGCGTTCAAGGTGACGACGAAGGCCGACACCCAGAGCCGCGAGATGTACTACGACGGCAAGAGCTTCACCATCTTCGCGCCCAAGCTTGGCTATTTCGCCAGCTTTGCCGCACCCTCGACGATCGGGCAGACGGTCGACAAGGCGCGCACCCAGTTCGACATCGAGGTTCCGCTCGCCGACCTGTTCCTCTGGGGAACCGATCAGACCATCCGCAGCCGCGTGCAGGCAGCCTTGGTGGTTCGACCCGAGACGATCGGCAATCGCACCTGTATGCACTACGCCTTCCGGCAGGAGCACGTCGACTGGCAGGTCTGGATCGACCAGGGCGGGCAGCCGCTGCCGTGCAAGCTGGTGATCACCAACCGCGACGACGAGGCCATGCCACAGTATTCGGCCGTGTTGCAGTGGGACCTGACGACGCCGGTCAGCGTCGCGCAACTGGCCTTCACCCCGCCGGCGGGCGCGCACAAGATCGCGATCACCGAAATTCCGGCAGTACAGGGAGAAGCCCAATGACGCGTTTTGGCGGCAAGGGGGCAGCGCTGTTCAGCGCATTTCCGCTCGTGTTGGCGAGCGTCTCGATCGAGGCGATGCCCGTGCCCACCGATACCGTGCCGGCGCGCGCACGCGTCTCGGGCGATCCCGGCTTGCCCGATGCGGGGCTCATGGCCCAGGGCCGACCCCGGCCGGGCGGCGGAGGCGGCGGACGGCCACCCGGCGGCGGTGGCGGGCGCCCACCTGGAGGAGGTGGTCACGGTGGCGGCCACGGGGGCGGTCACTCGCGACCTCCTGCGCGCGGCAGTTCGCACGGTTCGGTCCATCATTACGACCATGGTCGCCCACCTCCACCGCCCCACGGTGGACATTACGACAATCACCACCACTACGACCACTGGGACAGTTGGGACGATCACTGGCATCCGCTCGAGACCGCCGCGACGGTGGCGGTGACGGCGGCGGTGGTCGGCAGCATCGTGCGCTCCATCCCGCCCGATTGCAGCACGGTGATCGTCAACGGCGTCAGCTACTCGCAATGCGGCAGCACGTGGTACGAGCCGCGTTACTCCGGCTCATCGGTCCAGTATGTCGTGGTCAATCCTCCGCGCTGAACCCGTGGACGGCGAGCGGAGCGCAAGGAGGAGGGCGCCATGACCATCGTGCTTGCGCTCAAGCTGGGGGTTGCCCTCAGTATCGTGCTGATGCTTTTCGCGCTATCGCTGCGCGCGCGGTTCGCGGACCTGGGCTACATGATCGCGAACTGGCGAGAGGGGCTCGGCGCACTGATCGCCATGTTCGTGATCGTGCCCTCGGTTGCCATTGCGTTGGCGGCCTGGCTCGACATCAGTCCCGACGTCAAGGTGGCGCTCGTCGCGCTGGCCTTCTCGCCGGTGCCCCCGGTCTTGCCCGCCAAGCAGGTCAAGCTGGGGGCGAGTGCCGACTACGTCACCGGCCTCCTGATCCTGGCGACGCTGGCCTCGATCGTACTCGCGCCCTGGGGCGTGCCCTTCGCGGCCACGCTGCTCGACGCCCATTCCGGGACGCTTACCCCGATGGGCGTCGCGGCCCCTCTCTTAGTCACGATCCTGGCGCCGCTCGTGCTCGGGCTGATCGCGCGGCCCTTGCTCGGCCGGTTCGTCGCGCCTGTCGCCACCTGGGCGAGCCGGGTGGGAACCGCGCTGCTGCTGGTGGGCATGCTCGGGTTGGTGGTCCTGCTCGTGCCGGGCATCCTGGGGGTCATCGGGGAGGGAACGCTCGTCGTCCTGACGCTCTCGGTGGCTGCGGGCGTGGTCTTCGGGTATCTGTTCGGGGGGCGGGAACGCGGCAACCGTTCGGCGTTGGCGCTGGCGGCGGCCACGCGTCATCCGGGCGCCGCCATCGCCATCGCGACGCACAGCTTTCCGCTGGCCGATGAGGCGCCCGCGGCGATCGCGCTCGCCGCGATCGTCTCGGGCATCGTCTGCGTTCCGCTGCTTCGCGTGATGACCCGCCCCTGAAGACCGGGCAGGCCATCACGCAGAGGTTGTCAGAACGAGCCCTGGAGGATGAGCGCCGGTCCGTTGAGCTTGTAGCGCACGCGCCCGTCCCAGTACTCCTTGTCGACGCCGAGGCGATAGTCCACGTAGCGGTAGGCGATCCCGAGCGAGACATGGTCGAACACGCGATAGTTCACGCCGGCCTGCACGTTGACCAGCTTGCCGTCGTAGTCGCCCACCTTGAGCGAGAGATAGTCCACCCGACCGGCAGCTTCGAGCCGGGGGGCGATCTTCCAGGTGGCGAACAGGCCGACCGTCGGCAGGGGCGCGAAGACCTTCTTGACCCGCGTGGTGGCATCGATCGAACTGCCCCCGACCGAGGCCTCTCCCGAGATCGAGATCCGGAAGTTGGTGGCGTGAAGACCGATTGCGCCGCCGACTTCGAGGTCGGGCTTCTGGATGAAGGCGTAGCCTACGGTCAGGCGGTAGATGTTGCTGTTGAAGCCGCTGCGTACGCTGGCCTCGGCGGGATAGGTCGTGTCATCGAAGGTGATGTCGCGCTGCAACCCCACTTCGCCCGAGCGCTTGAGCCGGAAATAGTCCGCGCCGACCACGACATGTCCGAAGCGCGACCCGATCGAGACGGCGGGCACGACGTTCTCGCGATCGAGGTCGAGGTCCTTCTCCAGATCGATGTTGGTGCCGATCTGCGTTTCGGTCTTGGCGGTGACGCGCACCTGGGTGTCGACCCGGGGATAGAAGGCCTGGACGTTGATCCAGTAATTGTCGTCCAGCGTCTGGGCCCGGGCGGGTGCCTGCCAGGCCAGGGCAAGGGCCAGCGCGCCGAGGCCATAAGCCACGCGGAACGAGGCGCCGCCATTCGCTTCGAATTGATGATGCCATCCCTGTGTCCGCCGACTTGCGCGGCATTCCTGTTCCATCTCGCCGTCCTCTTGCAGGTACCTTGCGAACGC
This sequence comes from Novosphingobium profundi, assembly GCF_018491765.1. Taxonomy (GTDB): domain Bacteria; phylum Pseudomonadota; class Alphaproteobacteria; order Sphingomonadales; family Sphingomonadaceae; genus Novosphingobium; species Novosphingobium profundi. Next base: position 160,762 of record NZ_JABWCU010000011.1, read on the forward strand.
GGGAGGCGCGCGCGAGGCTAGATGCGCCGAGCGAGGCGCCCGAGGCGCCTTTTGGGAGCGCCGTGACAGGGATCGATCGACGGGACGGAAAGCCGCGCGATGTGCCGGCTCTCCGTCCATCGCCACATTAGCGCGTGCACAAGGCCGCTCTCATCGGGGTTTTCCCTAATTCGGTTTCGGGGATAGTCCCTTTTTCGTAAGGATTGAGGGCCTTGGAGCTTTGGCGGGCCTTTCGATCCGGGCTGGAACTTGCGGGATCGGGCCGGGAAACTCGAAGCCGGTCAGGGCTCGCTCCAGAGCCGCAGCAGGTTGTGGTATTGCGCGGCGAGCGTCACCGTTTCCTGCGAATCCCCGTGGCGCTGGCGCAAGGCGTCGATGGCCAGGTCCATTTCGTAGAGCATCGTGCGCTTCGCGTCCTCGCGGATGAGGCTCTGGGTCCAGAAGAACGAGCAGATCCGCTCGCCGCGCGTGACCGGCGCGACGCTGTGCACGCTTGTCGAGGGGTAGAGGATGAGGTCCCCCGCCGGCAGCTTGACCCGGTGTTCGCCATAGGTATCGAGCACCTGGAGTTCACCGCCCTCGTACTCGTCGGGGTCGGTCAGGAAAAGCGTGGTCGAGACGTCGGTGCGCAGCCATTGGGGGGAGCCCGGAACCCCGCGCAGCGAGCCGTCGACGTGGTAGCCATAGGTCTCGTTGCCCTCGCCGGCGTAGCGGTTGAACAGCGGGGGCATGTAGTGCGCGGGCAGAGCGGCGCGAAAGAAGCTCGAATTGGCGCGCAGTGCCTCGAGCACGATCAGGCCCTGTTCGCGCGCGACGGGCGAATCCTCGGGCAACTGGCGGTTGCGCTTTACTTGCGCGCCCTGGTTGCCCCCGGTGGTGCGTCCGTCGATCCAGTCGGCGGCCTCGATGGCGGTGCGCATCGCTCGCACCTGCTCGCGCGAGAGGACGCCGGGAATATGCAGCATCATGGTGTCATTGTCCTTTGAACGGGAAGCCCCGGTGCACGGGCGGCACCGGGGCTTCCCGCTTGATCTGGCCCGAGGGTCAGAAGTGCAGGTTGAGCGTCGCGCGCACCGAGCGTTCGAGGCCCGGCGTGTAGCGGAAGCCGAGGTAGTTTATCGAGGTCATGTACTTCTTGTCGAAGATGTTGAACGCGTTGAGCTGGATGTCGGCGTGCTCGTTGATGGTGTAGCTGGCCATGGCATCGACCACCCAGTAGTCGGGAATTTCGCTCGGCGTCGTCGCGACTTTCGCCTGGCGCTTGACGACGCCGGTATAGCGCGGGCCGCCGCCGATCGTGAGGCCCACCGGCGTGTGGTAGGTGGTCCACAGCGAGAACGCGTTCTCGGGGGCATAGGGCAGCGAGGACGTTCCATCTTGCGCGGTCGCCTCGCCGACCGTGATCCCGGTCTTCTGGTGGGTGTAGGAGGCGATCACGTTCCAGTCGGGCGTGATCTGGCCGGTGGCGGTCAGTTCGACGCCGGTCACGCGCTTCTTGCCGATCTGCGAATAGGTGCCGTCGTCCTCGGCGTAGACCTCGTTCTCGATCCAGGTGCGGAAGACCGAACCGGTCAGCAGCAGGCTCTTGTCGAACAGCTCCCACTTCGTCCCGGCCTCCAGGGTGCGGGCCTTTTGCGGGTCCATGTTCGGATTGCTTGCGCTGCTTTCGCTCGAGGACAGCGAATAGGCGCCAAAGCTTCCGGTCGCGCCCGGGGGCTGCTGCGAAACGGCGTAGTTGACATAGATGTTGCCAGTTTCGGTCAGCTTGTAGAGCGCGCCGAGCTTGTAGGTGAACAGGTCGCCATCGGCCTCGAGATCGGCCGAGCTGGAAGCGTAGGTCGTCTTGTAGTGGTCGTAGCGCAGGCCAAGGTCGAGCTGGACCCGCTCGGTCAGCGAGACGGTGTCGAACAGGTAGGCCGCGACCGTGTCGGTCTGCCAGTAGGCGTTGTCGCCGCTGCGCGCGATGGTGAGGCCGCTTGCGGTGTATTCGGGATCGTAAAGGCTGAGCGATGTCAGCGAACCGGTCTTGGTGAGGCCGTAGTTGGTCTGCTTCTCGCGCGTCAGTTCGACGCCTGCGCTGAGCGAATGGCGGATGGAACCGGTGTCGAAGCGCGAGCTGAGGTTGGTCTGGTTGGTGAGGATCTCGTTCCTGAGATCCTTGGCAGCGCCCAGGCGCGAAATGGTCGAGGCGGAGGGATCGTCCACGTCATAGGTCACGCCGCCTGCAGTGACGGCGAGGAAGTCCTGCGTGGTACGCCCCCAGCGCGTAGTGTTGCGCAAGGTCGTCGCAGCACCGAAATCGTGTTCGACGATGAGCGTGGCCATCGTGGCGACCGAATCGTCGTGCGAATCCGTGCTGCCGTAGTAGTTGCTGCGATTGGCCTTGGTGGCCGTGTTGAGCGCTTCGTTGGTACCCGAATAGCCGCTCCAGCCGACCAGCGAGACACCGCTGTCGGGCACGTTGTTCTGTTCGACGTGGAGCAGGTTCACGAAGACGCGCGTATCGGTGCCGAGCCCGAAGCCGAGCGAGGGGGCAATGCCCCAGCGGTTGTTCTCGACATGGTCGCGACCCGCCACGCCCGCGTCCTGGCCCATGAAGTTCAGCCGCGCGGCGACGGTCTCGGACAACTTGTGGTTGATGTCGAGCGTGCCACGCTTGAAGTCGCCGCTGCCGTAGCCAAGGCTCGCATCGACGCTGTCCTTGAGCGTGGGTTGCTTCGAGGCAAGGTTGATCGAACCGCCGGGCGAACTGCGTCCGTAGTCGGTCCCCGCCGCGCCCTTGGTGACTTCGACCTGTTCGATGTTGAAGACATCGCGCGAGATCGTGCCGAGGTCGCGCACGCCATCGACGTAGATGCTGTTCGACATGTCGAAACCGCGCATGTAGAGCGCGTCGCCCATCGTTGGGCCGCCATTGCCTTCGCCGGCGTTGAAGGTGCCGGCCCCCGCGACGTTGCGCATCGCCTCGGTAAGTGTGGTCGCGCCCTGGTCGAGCAGCACCTTCTTCGTGATGACCTGGATGGTCTGCGGCGTTTCGGCGAGTGGTGCGGTGTGCTTGGGCGACTGGACGCTTTCCACCTTGTAGCCGTTGTCCTCGTCGATGGCGGTGTCGGTCACGGTCATGCCGCCAAGGCGGGTTTCGGCACTGCCATCCTGCGCCAAGGCCGGTGCGGCCAGGAATGTGACGCAGCTCAGGGCGAGGCACGCGGGTGCGGCCGTCGCAGCCTGATAGATTGCGCGATTACGAGACACTTGATTCCCCTTAATTCCTATGGATGCTCACCAAAATTGGTAATGCGAACCGTTAGCATTAAGAGCAAGAATCAATTTGTAACAGTATGTTGGAGGGGGGCTCGCGCCGCGCGGCAAGCGCGGCTGGCTTTCCGTGATTGGCAATTGTCTTCGGGCGGCACTTGCGGCTGGCCTCATGGTGCGAGGGCTGTGAAAGCCCGCTTTCACGCCGGTTCGGCGCGTCCCGCGCAATTCGCAGGCGAAGGGCAGCATGCTCCGGCGAAACGATCGCGCGTGCTGCCTGCGAGCGTGTCTTTGCAGCGCGTGCAAGGTTTCGTGCGCAAATCGAATGTGCAGGGATGAGGCAGGACACCGGGCAGCCGGTGCCTTCACGCACGCAGCGCCAGCCAGATTCGGCGCGTTCGGGGCGCGGCGGCGAAGCAGCCGTCAGGTGCGCGTGCAGCACCCTGAGGGTGCCGAAAGGTCGATGGTTTCGGCGGTTCGCTCGAACGCCGTCTGGCCAGGCTCTGCTGGACGGGTGGCCGGCAGGGCACTTGCCTCGACCGTGAAGCGCCCGAGGTAGGTGTCGTGTGTCGGTGCGGGCGGCGTCGGGCCCAACACGACCGTTGCAAATGCGCCGACGATCGACGAAGCGGCAAGCGAGGCCAGAAGTGGTTTCCAAGGCAGCATGGTCGTGTGTCCCCTCGAGATCGTCTCGATGGGTCGCAGACTACCGTCGACCTGTCGCAGCACTTTGCCGCAACTGCATCATTGTGCATCGGGTTGTATCGCGGCTCCGACATCGTTGCACTTCAGAGCAATTTGCAAAAAGCCGGTGAAAGCCATTCCTCGCCGTCGCGCAGGAGAAGGCGGACCATCAGGCCTTCGCGGCAGGCCAGGGCGCGCGCCTCTTCGGGACGGAGGACGCAAAGCGCGCTGGCCCAGGCGTCGGCGTGCATGCAGCGGGGGTGGAGCACGGTGACCGCGGTCGTCGCGTGGATCGCAGGCTGCCCGGTCCGGGGATCGAGCGTGTGGGCCCCGCGCAGGTAATCGCCCGAGGTCGCGATGCCGAGCGCGTGGAGCGCGACGCGCAAGGGGGGCGTGGCAAGGCCCGGTGGCGTTTCCACGTCGACCCACCAGGGCTCGCCCGAAGGCTTCAGGCCGCGCCCGGCGCACTCGCCGCCGATCTCGACGAGGGCGTGGTGAAAGTCGTGCGCGGCCAGCAGGTCGGCCACGGCGTCGGCGGCATAGCCCTTGGCGATGCCCGAAAGGTCGAGCCAGAGTCCACCGGGTTGGCGCAGGCGCGCACCCAGCGGGTCGAAAGCAAGTGTCCGCCAGTCCGAGTGGGCGGACAGGGATGTAAGTTCGGCAGCGGCGGGCGATACGTCGACCTGCCGCGCCGCCAGCCCCCAGGCATCGGTCAGGCGGCCGAGGGCGGGGCTGAAGGCGCCGTCCGAGGCGTCGGCGATCGCAAGGGCGGAGGCGACGACTTTGGCGAAGTCGGGGCGCAGGTGATGCCAGCTGTTGGCCGGTGCCCGGTTGAAGCGATCCAGGTCCGAATTTTCGTCCCAATGGCTCATCTGCGCGACGAGATCGTCGAGCCTTTGCTGTACGAGACGTGTCAGGTGCGGGCCTTGCGTCACATCTGCAGCGGCAAGCCGGACATTCCAGCGTGTGCCCATCGTTGTACCCGCCAGCGCAAGGATTTGGGCCTCGCGGTCGAATCCGCGAAAGGCGCCCGGCTGGATTTGCTCGGGCACCGCAATACGCGGTGCCCGAGCCAGGGTCGTCACGGAGCCACCACTTCGAGCGTGGCGGTGTAACCCAGTTTGCGCTTCTGCGCGTGGCTGTCCGAAGGCTTGCTGTCCGCGTACTCGGTGTTGAGCCAGTAGAACCCGGGCTTGGTCCAGGTGACGGTGAGGACGCCGTTGGCGTCGGTGGTTAGGGTCTGGGTGTCGGCGGCTTCGAAAAAGCGCGCGGGGCCGGGAATTACTTCGACTTTGAGGCCGGCCGCCGGCTTGCCGTCGACAAGGAAGCGGAAACGGGCGGCTTCACCGGCGACAAGGTCGGTGGGCATCGTTTCGGGCACGAATTCAAGGCCCTTGCCGGTCGGCGTGAAGCTCGCCGGGGTGGGATTGCCGGCCGTGACGAAGAACTCGTTGGTGCTCGCGCTTTCGGTCAGATCAAGATCGGTCGCGCCGGCCGGGATGTCCGCGACACTGGCCACCATGTGCGCGGGATCGATCCGCATGCGGCCGCCAGGGCCGCCCGGTCCTGCGGGGGCGCCGGGACCACCGGGGCCGCCTTCACGGCCACCTTCGCCCGGGCGCGGACCTTGCGCGCCGCCGCGCGGGGGGGCACCAGAGGCCGCACCGGGGGGCGGACCGCGCCGGCCACCGACCATCCAGTCCTCGCCGTTCACCTTGAAGCGGCCGCTGATGCCCTCGCGGGTCATGCCGATGCGCCAGGTGCCCTCCTTGTCGATCGCGACGTCGAAGACCGCGCGGTTGGCCAGCTTCGCGGCATTCGTGACGCTGCCCTGCGTGCCGTCGGGTTCGCGCACGCGGACCTGTTCGGAGCCGACTGCGGCGTGGTTGGGTTCGAAGGCGTGGGTCGAGGCTCCGGCGTCGACCGTCACCGTCTGTCCGGTGTTGGAGAGGACCGTGATCGAGGGCAGCAGCCACAAGTTGTGGGCGCTCGCCGGAGCCGAGGCCGCGGCAAGCGCGCTTGCCGCGAGGAGAAGCGTTTTCTTCAGCATGCTAGTTTCCCTGTTCAACGGGCGGAAATGGTGATCGATCCGAGTTCGCGCGACCCGCTGGCGCGCGCGTCCTTGGCGGGGACCTGGAGGGGCACGGAAACGAATTCGCGTCCGCCTTCCTCGCGCGCCGCCTCGACGTAGAGCGTGTAGCTGCCCGCCTTGAGGTTGGCGGGAACGGGAATGCGGTAGGCGCCGGGGGCACGGGTCGCGCCGCTTACGCCATCGGCGGGCATCGCGAGGCTGCGCCCGCCCTTGCGCCACCAAGTGCGCAAGTCGGCAAGCCACTTGGTGCCGGGCTCGTGGCCGGTCTTGTCGACGTCGTACCAGACCGCAAGTGTGCGGGGCTTGCTGCCATCGGTCGGCTCGACCCAGACCGCGACGTAAGGGCGGTTGTATTCGGCAACCTGGAGGCGCGGGATGGTGACGGTGATGGTCGCCGCGCCGGCCGGAACGGCCATCGCGCCCGCGCTGCCGGCAGCGAGTATCAAGCTCTTCTTCATGGGAATGTGCCCTCGGGTAGATCAGGTATGGAGAAACAGGATGATGATCACGATCGGCGCCAGCGTTCCGCCCGCGACGAGTGGCCAGGTGGATGGGCGGTTCTTCGCGTGGATCTGCAGCAGCAGCAGGCCGGTGATGGTGAAGACGATGCAGGCGAGCGCGAAGGCGTCGATGAACCAGAACCAGGCGCTGCCGGTATGGCGGCCCTTGTGCAGGTCGTTGAGGAACGAGATCCAGCCGCGATCGGTGCGTTCCGAGGCGATCGCGCCGCTCGCGCGATCGATGCTGACCCAGGCGTCACGCCCGGGCCCCGGAATGGCGACATAGGCCTCTTCGGGTGACCATTCGACCGGCTCGCCGCGCACGTCGATGCCCACGAGCTCGTCCACCTCGGCGGCGACAGCTTCGGGCAGGGGGGCGCTCTCGGCCATGTCCCCTGTGAGGGCATGCAGGAGCGACTTGGGAAGCGCGGCGTCCTTCGAGACGACGACGGGCGTAGCCGGGATCGCCGAGGCATGGTTGAGCGTGATTCCGGTTACCGCGAAAAGCAGCATGGCGGTCAGCGACATCGCGGCACTGACCCAATGCCAGGTACGGAATTGCTTGAGCCAGAACTGGCGCATCGACTTGCCCTGCGGCTTCGGCTTCGGCTTGCCGGCCTTGCGCGAATTGGTGGCCGGGCGGGGAATGGCAGGCGGCACCGGTTCGCCCTCGCGCAAGGGACTGCGAGCCTGCGTGGCCGCGGGATGGGCGCTGTTCAAACCGGACCTCCTGAGGGGCAAGACTTTGGCGGCATTGCAAGAGCTTCGTCGGTATGACGGAGGGGCGCTTGCACGCGGCGGCTAACAGAGTGCCGTATAATTGACAATGCGAATCATTTGCAATATCAATTTTGCTGTGCTTGGGGGTGGCTTTCGGTGGCGGGGAATTCGCTTCATCTCCGCGTCGCAGCCCGAACTCTAAGTTTCCACTATTGCGAACTAATTGCAATAATTTTTATGTCTGCCGCCGATGCGGAATATCAGTGAGGCATTATGCTGCTGCAACGCGAACCCGACGTCACCGAGCTCATCGTGTCATTTCCGGCAGAACCGGAGATTGGTGATGCCGAGCAGCGCCGCGTCGAACCTGTTCGCGAGCAAGCCCAGCGCTATGGCGAGCGGCGCGGGCCCAATGCGGCAGGGCTGGCTGCGGCGCTGGGCGTGCAGCTCCTGGCCATACCCCTGCTGCTGAGCCTTGGCGCGAGCGTACTCCACCGCAAGGAGCCTGCCCACGTCGTCGCCATCGACCTGACACCGGCCGCACCTCCGGCAGCGAATCGCGAACCTCAAAAGCGCCCCGCAGCCAAGCCGGTGGAGGATGTGCACCGGACGATCCCGGTTTCCGAACCGGTCGTGCCGCCGGTGCCGGTCGCGCGGCTCACGCTGGCTTCGGCGACGGTAGCCGCGCCGCCAGCGGTTCGGGTCGACGCTCCGCCGCCACCTCCTGCGCCGGCCGCGCAAGCCGCATCGGCCTCGACGTCGAGTGCGGCGGGTGCCGTCGGAATGGCCTCGGCAAACCTCAATGGCATTCGGATGATCGCAGGGGAGCCGCCGCGCTATCCGCTCGAGAGTCGTCGCCTCAAGGAGCAGGGGACGGTGCGCCTGCGTGTCCTGTTGGGAACCGATGGCCGGGTAAAGACGATCGAAGTCGCCACGAGCAGCGGGTTCGAGCGTCTCGACAAGGCGGCACTCGGCGCGGTCCGGCACTGGCGCTGGGCGCCGATCGTGCGCGATGGACAACCGGTCGAAGTGCCAGGTTTTCTTGACATTCCCTTCGTCCTGCGGGGCCTCTGACCGGGCATTGCCGCGCAAATTCGCAATTCCGGCTGGCGGATAGCGCGGAGGGCTCGGCTCGACCCGGCGGTCCGGGGCCGGGAGGTTGCCTGAGGACACGCGCGCAAGCCAAAACCTTTTTGGGGCTGCCCTTCACCGGCGCGCGGCTTGCCCTGGAAGGAGATGCGCACCGTGATGAGCCGCCGAGACATGGCTGGACATGCCCTTTCGATGGGTGCCCTTGTTGCCGGACTGGGCCTTGCCGCAAGCCCGCGCGGCGCGCGCGCGCAGGTCGAATTCGCGCCCGATCCGGACGATATCTGGACCCGCCACGGAACGCTCGCGCGGGCAGGCGGGGTACTGCACTACGCGCTCCTCGATGCGAAGACGGACATTGCGGCGAAGAGGGCGCCGGTCGTCCTGCTGCACAAGCTGGGGGGCTGGGTCGCGGACTGGCGCGGCGTGGCTCCGCTCCTGGCGCAGGACCGCCCGGTGATCGCGATCGATCTGCCCGGACACGGCCAATCACGCTGGAACGGCACGCCGCCCGCGGTACAGACCGTCGAAGAGACCGCGATGCTGGTGCGCGGGGCGCTGCTCGAACTGGGACGAACGTTGGGTTTCGGCCATGTGCACGTGGCTGGCACTTCGCTTGGCGGCTGCGTAGCGGTGGCTCTGGCGGCGCTGTGTCCTGAACTCGTCGGCAAGCTGGCCTTGCCCTCGTGCGTGCTGGGCGCAGGGACGAGCTGGGAGGCCATTCTCGAGAAGGAGGCGAAGCAGGCGCGCGACGGTCAGTTCAGCGCGGAAGGGGACCCCTTGCCAACGGACGCGGCGCTTTCGAAGGCGGTGTTCCATCTCGACCACGCGCGCGAGATCGCGGCTGAACAGAACGCGAGCCGACGTGTCGCCGGGCACTGGATCCGGCCGCAGGAGCGCGGCGTGGCGCTGACCGATTTCACCCGGCTGATGCCGCGCATCACGGCGCCGACCCTGCTTCTCTATGGCGCGCGCGACACTTACTTCCTCGCCTACCGCGACGAGGCGCTTGGGCACTTGCGACAAGGCCGATCGATCGTCCTGCCCGACGTCAGTGGTTTTCCCGTTCAGGACAGTCCGGTGCGCACAGGCGAGGCGCTGGCCGCTTTCCTGCAGGATTGAAGGGCGCACGCATCGGGGGGCGGGGAGGCCTGAACAGGTTCCGTGCCATGTCCTCTCGATGCCAGTCTGGCTGGCGTGTTTGACCCTAGTTTGTCTCCAAGCCCGCCAAGGTGATTGCCAAACAGATTACGAAATTCGGGAAAATCTGACCTCGCATTGCGTCCAGTTATGAGCGATTTGGCCATTACGGGTTGTCCCAAATGTACCTGAAGAATGGTTCTCGCGGCCCTTCCGCACCGACCCCGGGTTGCGCCACAAGTCGCTTCGACGAAGCGCAGACTTCATGCGCGAACGGGAAAGGGTCTAAGGCATATGCGTACTCAGGTGGCGATTATCGGTGCAGGTCCCGCAGGGCTCCTGCTGGGGCATCTCCTGCGCCAGGAAGGGATCGACTGCGTCGTCCTCGAGCGGCAGACCGGGCCTTACGTCCTGTCGCGCATTCGCGCGGGCGTGCTCGAACAGGTGACGGTCGGGCTGATGGAGCGTCTGGGGCTCGACGCGCGGATGAAGGCCGAAGGCCTGCCCCACGATGGCTTCAACCTTGCCGACGGCGAGCGCCTGATCCGGATCGACATCAAGGCGCTCACCGGCAAGGAAGTGATGGTCTACGGACAGACCGAACTGACCCGTGATCTGATGGAGGCCAGCGCCGCACGCGGGCTCGAAGTGATCTACGAGGCCGGTGATGTCGCGCTCCACGAGATCGAGAGCGATGCGCCTTACGTGACGTTCACCAAGGGCGGCGTGGAACAGCGCCTCGATGCGCGCTTCATCGTCGGCTGCGACGGGTTCCACGGGCCGTCGCGCAAGGCGATCCCCGAAAGCGTGGGCCGTGGCTACGAACGCGTCTACCCTTTCGGCTGGCTGGGCATCCTTGCCGATGTGCCCCCGTGCAACCACGAGCTGATCTACGCCAACCACGAACGCGGCTTCGCGCTTGCCTCCATGCGCAGCGAGACGCGCAGCCGCTATTACATCGACGTGCCGCTGACCGAAAAGGTCGAGGACTGGTCCGATGACCGGGTCTGGGACGAACTGGCCATCCGCCTCGGCCCCGACGCGGCGGCGCGAATCACCCGTGGCCCTTCGCTGGAGAAGTCGATTGCGCCGTTGCGCTCCTACGTCTTCGAGCCGATGCGTCACGGCAGCCTGATGCTCTGCGGCGACAGCGCGCACATCGTGCCGCCGACCGGGGCCAAGGGGCTGAACCTCGCCGCAAGCGACGTGCACTACGCTGCCGAGGCGCTGCTCGGCTATTTCAAGGCGAACGATGCCGATGCGATCGCGGGCTATTCCGAGAAAGCCCTGGCACGCGTCTGGAAGAGCGAGCGCTTCAGCTGGACGCTGACCAAGCTCATGCACCGCTTCCCCGAGGACGGCGCGTTCGAACGACGCATGCAGCTGGCCGAACTCGACTACATCGCCTCGAGCGAGGCGGCGCAGCGTTCGATCGCCGAGAACTACGTGGGACTGCCCGTCTGATCGGCCAATGCGCTCAGGCGACTGGCTTCCTCTTGCGGTAGAGCCAGTCGTACCCCAGCCCCATGCGCAGGCAGGCCTGGCTGGGGGGCGCGCTGCGGATCGCGAGGCGTTCGAACAGTGCGCCAAGGGCGCCCACCAGATGCCGTTCCCAGCGCGCGAGGCGCCAGCGCGGGGTGTCGAGTGCCAGTTGCGCCCGCGTCCAGCCCGGAAGGGTGTCGATCGCGGCGCGGATGAGGATGCGCTGGAAGGGGCGCAAGGGCAGCGGCAGCGCGGGTGTGCGCTCCATGATGCCCAGAAATTCGAAGACGATGGGGTGCGCCACGATGCGCGGCTTCATCGCCTCGAAGCAGGCCCGCTGTTCGGCCAGGCTGAGCGGTGCGCCCGTAGCGCCGAACAGCCGGGCGATCGGCTCGCTCTCGACATAGAAGCGGTCGCGCTCGGCGTCGTCGAGCGGGCAGGCCCATTTGGCATAGGCTTCCATGAAGCCGTAGCCGACCGTGGCCTGAACCCAGTCGAGCAGGACGGGGTCATTCGCGTGGTAGGCTTCGCCCTCGGGCGTCGTCCCGCGCACTTTCTCGTGCATTCGCACGACCCCCCGGATCAGCTTCGTGGCGGTCTCGCGAGGGGCGTAGACGCTGACGTGGGTGGCAAGCCCGGTGCGACGTAGCCGGGTGATGGGATCCTTGGGAAAGATCGAATGGCCCCAGACCCCCTCGCGCACGCGCGGTTCGCCCAGTTCGAGGAGGACCGCGGTAATGCCCCCGACGAACAGCGAGATCGGGTTCTTGTAGACCTGCCAGGCCACCGATTCCGGAGCGTACCAGGCCGGTGCGCCGGCTGGGCTGCGGAAATCGATGGTCGGCTGGGAGGCAGGGGTGGCCGGCGTGCCGGCAGTGGGACCGGACGTGTCGACTGTCTGCACGCGTGCCATGCAATTCTCCTTCAGAAACCGTAGCTAAGGGTGAGGCCATAGGTTCGCGGCATGCCTGCGTAGCGCACGTTGAGGTTCTGGTTGTCGACCACGCTCGTCCAGTAATAGGTATTGGTGATGTTGCGGCCCCAGACCGAGACGCCCCAGCGCCGGTCGCTGCTCTCGATGCCGATGCTGCCGTTCAGCAGGAAATAGTCCTTGATCGCGAACAGGGGATCCTCGCCGAAATCGGAGTGGGTCTTGGACTGGTAGCTGCCGTTGAGCGTGGTGCGAAAATCGAGCGTGCTCGACAGCGGCACCGTCACCACCGCCGTCGCGCTGGTCGAGAACTTGGGCGCGAAGGAAAAGTCCGAGCCGCTGAAGTCGGTCGCTATGCCCGCCGCATTGGCGCCCACATAGTCCTTCACCTTGGTGTCGAGATACGTGGCGTTCCAGCTCAGCGTGAGTTCGCGGATCGGCTGGAGCACGATTTCGCCATCGATGCCCCAGGCGCGCGACTTGGGAATGTTCACCAGCCTTTGCAGCGCGCCGAAGGTCGGGTCTGGGACGTAGGAGCTGAATTGCTTGTCGGTGTAATCGTAGTAGAAGCCGGTCACGTTGACTTGCGCCTTGTGGCCCCAGAGCCCCAGGCGCGCGCCGAGTTCGTAGGCGGTGAGCTTCTCCTGCGAGGCCGGCGTGAACTGCACCGCGCGGTTGGCCGGTACGATCGGGATGTTGCCCGACTTGATGCCGCGCGCGACCGAGGCGAACAGAAGCGTCTCGGAATTGGGTTCGTACTGGAGCGCGAGGCGGCCCGAGACGTTGTCCTGGCTGAGTTGCGAATGGACCTCGTGGTCGGTGTTGGTGGCCGGATCGTACGTCGTGCAGCCGTTCTTGACGACTTCGGGCGCGATGACCCCGTAAGTGCCGAAGATGATCGCGCGCGCCGCGGTGTTGACGATGGGCAGGTAATTGCCGTTGACCTCGGTCGAGCAGCCGTCGAGCTGGGTCTTGTCGATTCCCACGCGCAGCCCTCCGGTGAGTGTGACCTGCGCCCCCAGTTCGACCTCGCCGTTCATGAAGGCGCTCATCGTGTCGGACTTGCCGCGCGAGCGCCCGCCGCCAGCGCGAAACGCGTCGGCGACGTCGCTGGCGGTGAAACCGGAAGTGTTGAAGATCGCGTTGAGCACGGGATTGGCCAGGATGCCGAGCGTGGCGAGGCGCAAGTAGCGCACCGAGGAATTCTCGCCGATCAGGAACACCGTGTTCTCGTGCATGGTGTCGTGGGCGAAATAGCCTCCGATCGTCCAGTCGAAGCCGTCACCGTCGACTTCGGCGCGGACTTCCTGCTGGAACGACTTGATCGCCGCATCGTAGCGCGTTGCGATGATCTCGTAGGGCGCGCCCGAGAAGTCGACCACGTCCTTGCGGGAAAAGTCGTTGTAGCCGCTGATCGAAATGATGCGCAGGCGATCGTTGGGCGTCCAGGTCAGGCGCAACTGCGCCGAAATGAAGTCGCTGTCCGCGCGCGGTGCGCCGATGCCGGGCGCGAGGCCTACCGTCTGGCCGAGTTGCTCGGGGGTGTTGAAGCCGGCCTGGTTGGCCTTGGTCGGCTGGTAGTTCGCCAGGTAGTCGATAAGGCCGGGCACGTTCGCGTCGCCCGGGCCGAAGGAGGGCGAGGCGAGCGAGAGGCGGTTGGTGAGGTTGAGGCTGATCGCCTGTCCCGCCTGGGTATCCGAACGGTCGCGCCAGCCCGAGACCGAGACGAAGGCGGCGAAGTCGCTGTCGGGCTCGAAGGCGAGCGAGGCGCGGCCTGCAAGGCGGTCCTTCTTGCCCAGGCGATCACCGCGCGTCTGGTCGATCTGCCAGCCCTTGTCGCTGTTCTCCCAGCGGCCCGCGACGCGCAGCGCCGCAGACTTGCCAAGCGGCAGGTTGACCATGCCCTCGAAATTGTAGGTCTGGTAATTGCCGAATTCGCCCTGGATGCTTGCGGACGTGGTGCCCAATTGCGGCTTGGCGGTGATGAAGTCGATCAGGCCGGCCGTGGTGTTGCGGCCGTAGAGCGTGCCTTGCGGTCCCTTGAGCACCTCGACGCGCTCGAGATCGAAGATCGGACCACCCGCCATCGAAGGGTAGGGGTAGGCGAGTTCGTCCTGATAGATGCCCACCGTCGAGGTCGCCGTGATGTTGACGGTGTTGAAGCCGATGCCGCGCAGCGTGAAGATCGGCACCCCCGAATAGGCCGGCGAGACACTGAGCCCGGGCACGGCCGTCGCCAGCGCATTCACGTTGTCTATGCGCAGGTCCTCCAGGGTATTCTGGCTGAGCGCCTGCACCGCGAGCGGGACTTCGTAGATGCTTTCGCTTTTGCGCTGGGCGGTGACGATGATTTCGGGCATGCTCGGTTCGGCTTCGCTGCCGCCTTGCGCACGCGCCCGGTCGACCGGCACGAGAAACGTCCCGAAAGCCATCAGGGCCGTGCTGCTCGCAAGTGCTGTTCTGCGCATCTTCATTCCCCTCTCCTGCGGTCCCTTTTTTAGGGCTTGGCGTACTTATTGTTTACTTGCATAATTACATTCTGCGACGCGGCGCAAAAGCTATCGGAATCGATAGGGGTATGGGACGGAAGACGGAACTGGGCGGACTTGCCCTGCAATTGCGCGAAGAAGGCCGGAAAATCGGCCTGCCCCTGGTCGCGACATGCGCCGACATAAGCTCGGCGCGGCCCACGCTTGACGAAGACGGCAAGCCTGTTGCCAGCCATTTCGATTTCACCGAACCGGCGCAAGGGTATTGGAAAAAGGGCGATCTTGCCTTGCGCAACGCGATCGTCGCGATGGTTCGCCACCTGGGTGAACCCTTCCACTTCGAGGACGGGGTGATCGGCGGCTGGCGGCCGATCCGGATTTCGGACAAGCTCGGGCGCCTCGCTCGCAGCGTGAACTACGCCGTGCGCAGCGCGATCGTCGTTCCGGTGCGCTTGCCGCGCAGCACGATCGGTGCGGTGGTCTGGGCGACCGACCGCGAAGGGCTCGACGTGCGCGAGGTGTTCGAGGAGCATGCCCTTGTTCTGCACGGGATGGCGACGCGTTTCATTTCGGCCTGCGATGGGGTGGCGCATGGAGTGCCGGAGGTCGGGCTCTGCACGATGACCCGGCGCGAGGTGCAGTGCCTCAAGCTCGTTGCGGCGGGCAAGACCGACGGGGAGATCGCCACGATTCTGGGCCTTGCGGCGCCCACCGTGCGCTTTCACATGAAGAAGGCGAGCGCGAAGCTGGGGGAAAGTGGGCGACTGCGCACCGCGCAGCGCGCGATTGAACTGGGATATGTGTCAACGCGCCTCTAGTGCGGCGCGAACGTTTTGGGAATGTCCGCGTGGTGCGGGCCAGCAAGGAGTATCAGGTGGCGGTTACGGAGGTTCGAGGCAGGAAGAAGCCAGCCGGGCGACGCAGGAAGAATGCGAAGGTCTCGACGGCCGACTTGCTGCTCGATGCGACCAGCAGTCTCATGGTCGAACGCAATTCGGCCGATGTGACCTTTGCCGACATCGCGGAGAGTTCGGGGCTCAACGCCGCACTCATCCGTTATCATTTCGGCAGCAAGGCGGGCCTGTTCATGGCCTTGCTCGAGCGCGACGCGGGCGGCACGTTCGCCAATCTCGAAGCGCTGGTGAACGCCGACATGCCCGCCGATCAGAAACTGCGCCACCACGTACACGGCGTGATCAAGACATATTGGCGCTATCCCTACATGAACCGACTGGTTGCGGTCCTGTCCTTCGAAAGCGATTCGGAAGCCGCGCGCTTCATTGCCGAACGCTTCACCCAGACGCTGGCCGATGCCCAGCGGCGCATCCTCGAACAGGGCGAGCGCGAAGGGCTGTTCCGCAAGATCGATCCCATGCTTTTCTATTTTTCGGTGATCGGCTCGTGCGACCACCTGTTCAATGCCCGCCATTCGCTGAAGTTCGCCTTCGGAGTGGAGGAAATCGACGATGACTTGCGCCGCCGTTACAGCGAGCATGTCGCCTCGGTCCTGCTGGAGAGCGTGCGGGCCTGAGGTGGTGGCTTGCGCGACCGAACTTAATTGATTAATTAAATAAGGATGGACTCGGGACAGAGATCCGCGAAACGAACAGCTTGGGGGTACGGCGATGGGAGACGTCCGGACACAAGGGGGCAGTGCGATCGACGCGCGCCCCCGGCAGATCGATTTCGAACGCATGCCGCGGCTCGGCGACATTCCCGCATATTATGCGCAGCTTCATCCGGATGCACCCGCCATGCGGTTTGGCGGGCACGCGACGAACTGGGCGCAACTCGATGCACGCGTGAGCGCCGTGGCCGCGGCCCTGCTCGCGAGCGGGGTCGCGCCGGGGGAGCGCGTCGCGTTCATCGGCAAGGGGAGCGATCGTTTTTTCGAACTCATGTTCGGCGCCGCGCGCGCAGGCATCGTTCTCGTGCCGCTGCAATGGCGGCTCGCGGTTCCCGAAGCGCAGGCGATCCTGCGTCACAGCGAGGCGCGACTTCTCTTTGTGGAAGAGGATCAGTTCGCCGTGATCGACCAATACGCGGCGAGCTTGACGGGAGGGGGCTGCATCGCCCTCTCGCCGGGGAGCGCCTATCCCGAATGGGAGGCCTGGCTGGCGGGGGCCGCGGGGAAGAACCCGGGGCTTCCCGAAGTCGAGGCGACGCAGGCGGCGATCCAGCTTTACACCTCGGGCACGACCGGAGAGCCCAAGGGAGTCATGCTCAGCCACGCCAATATCCTGGCTGGTCGCCGCGATTCTATGCGCGCGAACATGCGTTGGAACGAATGGCAGGAAGGGGACGTCAACCTCGTGGCCCTGCCGCTTGGTCATATCGGCGGGGTGGGCTGGGCGATCGTGGGCTTCTACAACGGTGCCACCACGTTGATCCACGCCGAGTTCGTGCCCGATGCCTTTATCGACGCGTTGGCCGAAGAAGGGGTGAGCAAGACCTTCCTGGTGCCCACCGCCATCCAGATTCTCCTGACCCGTCCGGGCATTCGCGAGCGCGAATTTCCGCGCCTTCGCACGATGCTTTATGGGGCCAGTCCGATCGCGCTAGACCTGCTGCGCGAGGCGACGGAGGTCTTTGCCTGCGAATTCGTCCAGCAATACGGCATGACCGAGACTTGCGGCACGATCGTCTACCTGCCGCCCGAGGACCACGATCCCGCCGGCAACGAGCGCATGCGGTCGGCCGGACTGCCGATGCCCGGCGTTGAACTGCGCGTGGTCGAACCCATCGCACGCACGCCGCTTGCCGTGCGTGAGGTGGGCGAAGTGGAAACACGCTCGGTCGCGAACATGATCGGCTACTGGAACGCGCCCGACAAGACCGGCGAGGTGGTCGACGGAGAGGGGTGGCTGCGCACTGGCGATGCCGGTTACCTCGACGCGCAGGGCTATCTCTATATCTGCGACCGCTTCAAGGACATGATCTGCAGCGGAGCGGAGAACGTCTATCCGGCCGAAGTGGAGAACGCGATCTACGGCCACCCGG
This sequence comes from Novosphingobium profundi, assembly GCF_018491765.1. Taxonomy (GTDB): domain Bacteria; phylum Pseudomonadota; class Alphaproteobacteria; order Sphingomonadales; family Sphingomonadaceae; genus Novosphingobium; species Novosphingobium profundi. The sequence continues at coordinate 178,144 of NZ_JABWCU010000011.1, forward strand.
CGGTGGCCGAAGTCGCCGTGATCGGTGTTCCCGACGAACGCTGGGGCGAGGCGGTCAAGGCAGTGGTCGTGCTGCGGCCCGGTAGTGTGCCCTGCGAAGCCGAGATCCTGGCCTTCGCCCGTTCGCGCATCGGCGGGCACAAGGTCCCCAAATCGATCGATTTCGTGGAGGCCTTGCCGCGTACGCCTTCGGGCAAGGTCATGCGGCGCCTTTTGCGCGATCCCTATTGGCAGGGCCGGGAGCGCGCGGTCAACTGACGGCGCGACCCCGGCGATCGCAAAGCCACTTCAGCGCGGCGGCATCCGGATGGCACCGTCGAGACGCACGGCGGCGGCGTTGAAGTAGGTCGTCTCCACCATGCAGAGCGCAAGCGCGGCGAACTCGCGCGGATTGCCCAGGCGCTTGGGGAAGGGTACCGAGGCGGCCAAGGCGTCCAGCACTTGCGCGGGCGCGGCATTCATCAGCGGGGTGTCAAAGAGACCCGGCAGGATCGCGTTGACCCGGATACCCTCGGTCATGAGATCGCGGGCGATGGGCAGGGTCATGCCCATGATCGCGGCCTTCGAGGCCGCATAAGCGGCCTGCCCGACCTGCCCGTCCTGTGCGGCAGCGGAGGCGGTGTTGACGATCACGCCGCGCTCGCCTTCCTCGAGCGGATCGAGCGTGAGCATGCCCGCCGCGCTCAGCGCGGTGCAGCGGAAGGTGCCGGTGAGGTTGATTGCGATGGTTCGCTCGAAGACCCCGAGCGGAAAATGGCTGATCGATCCGTCCTGGCGCGAGCGTGAGGCTGTCTTGAAGGCGCTGCCCGTACCCGCGCAATTGACGAGGATGCGCTCCTGGCCATGCGCGGCCCGTGCCTTGCCAAACCCGGCGATGACCGATCCCTCGTCGGTCACGTCGACCTTGCAGAACACGCCGCCAAGTTCGGCGGCGAGCGCTTCGCCAAGCTCGCTTTGGAGGTCGAAGATGGCGACTTTCGCGCCTTTTTCGGCCAAGGCGCGCGCCGTCGCGGCGCCGAGGCCGGAGGCTCCTCCGGTGACGACGGCGGCCGTCGTCGTATCGATCTTCATGGTGTTTGCCCTTCCTGTCAGAAGCGTTCGATGATGGTCAGGTTGGCCAGCCCGCCGCCTTCGCACATGGTCTGCAGGCCGTATTTCTTGCCGTGTGTTCCCAGTGCGTGGATGAGCGTTGCCATCAGCTTTGTGCCGCTGGCGCCGAGCGGATGGCCCAGTGCGATCGCCCCGCCGTGAACGTTCAGCCGCTGCGGATCGGCCCCGGTGTGCTTGAGCCAGGCAAGGGGGACTGAGGCGAAGGCTTCGTTGACTTCGTAAAGGTCGATGTCGTCGAGCGAGAGGCCCGCGCGGGCAAGTGCGCGGTCGGTTGCGAAGAGCGGCTCCTCCAGCATGATCACCGGGTCGCCGCCGGTCACGGTAAGGGTGTGGATGCGCCCGATCGGCTCGAGCCCGAACGTCTTGAGGGCGCGCTGCGAGACGATCAGCACCGCCGAGGCGCCGTCGCAGATCTGGCTCGCGTTCGCGGCGCTGATCATTCCATCGGGGGCGAGCAGTTTGACCGACTGGATCGATTCGAGCGTGGCGTCGTAGCGGATGCCCTCGTCGCGCACGTGCAGCTCGGGGCCTTCGGAAGTCGTGATCTCCAGCGGCACGATCTCGCCATCGAAATGCCCGGCCTGGGTCGCGACGATGGCCTTGCGATGGCTCTCCAGTGCGAAGGCGTCGAGGTCGTCGCGCGAGAAGCCGTACTTCCGGGCGAGCGCCTCGGCGCCTGTGAACTGGCTGAACACGATGCCGGGGTAGCGTTCTTCCTGGCGCGGCGACTTGGGCAGGCCGAGGCCGGCTTCGGCAAACAGCGACATGGTCGCGCCCATCGGTACCCGCGTCATCGATTCGACTCCCGCCGCGATCACCACGTCCTGCGTTCCCGAGAGCACCGCCTGCGCGGCGAAGTGAACGGCTTGCTGGCTGCTGCCGCACTGCCGGTCGATCGTCACGGCAGGTACGGACTCGGGCAGGCCGGAGGCGAGCACCGCGTTGCGCCCGAGGTGCATCGATTGCTCGCCCCCTTGCGTTACGCAGCCCATGATCACGTCGTCGATCCCGGCCGGATCGAGCCCGGTGCGCTCAACCAGGGCATCGAGCGTGGCGCCGGCCATGTCGGCGGGATGCCAGTCGGCGAGCTTGCCGCGTCGACGCCCTCCCGCGGTGCGGACGGCATCGACGATATAGGCGGTTTCAGCGGGCATTGGTTCCTCTCCAGCGGTTGCGATTCCGGCGCCTTGCGCTCCTGGCCCAAAGCCTATCATCAAATTTAATCAATTGAACAAATAAAAATGCCGAGGTAGTTTCGTGTGCGCTGGGTGAGGGGCGTTCTCGCGGTATTTGGCGCTTCGGCGCATCGGAAAATCGCCAATCCGGCAATGGCCCTGGCAAGGAGGAGAGCAGCGATGGCCGACAAGGCGATGGTTTACGAACAGATTACCTTCGACGTGCGCGAACGCGTCGCGACGATCACGCTGCATCGGCCGGACAAGCTCAATGCCTATTCGGTGCGGATGATGGAGGAGATGATCGACGCTTTCGACCGTGTGGACCGTGACGACGGCATCGGTGCGGTGATCGTGACCGGATCGGGTGCCCGTGCCTTTTGCGCCGGGGCGGATCTCGAAATGGGTGCGAAGATCTTCGATGCCACGGGAAACCCGGATTCGCCGGTGCGCGCGGATGGCACGATCGACTATGCGAGCGAGAAAGCGCGCGATTTCGGAGGGCGGCTCACTTTGCGGATGTTCGAGTGCCTCAAGCCGGTCATCGGGGCCGTGAATGGCGCGGCGGTCGGCATCGGGGCGACGATGCTGCTGCCGATGGACATACGCCTGTGCACGCCTGCGGCCCGGTTCGGCTTCGTGTTCGTGCGGCGCGGGATCGTGCCGGAGGGTGGATCGGCCTGGTTCCTGCCCCGGATCGTGGGAATCGCGACGGCGCTCGACTGGTGCATGAGCGGGCGTCTGGTCGATGCCGCCGAAGCGCAGGCGGCGGGACTGGTATCCGAGATCATCGAAGAGGGGGAGCTTCTGGCGCGGGCGCATGCCCGGGCGCGGTCCTATATCGAAGGCTCGGCCCCTGTCTCGGTTGCGCTGACACGTCAGATGATGTGGCGTGGTCTGGGCATGGCGCATCCGATGGAGGCGCACCGGGTGGAGAGCCGCGGGGTGCTTGCCCGGGGGCGCAGCGCCGACGCGCGCGAGGGCGTGGCGGCCTTCATCGAGAAGCGCGCTGCGTGTTTTCCCGAGCAGGTCTCGCGCGATATGCCCGACTATTTCCCCTGGTGGGACGAGCCCGTCTATCGCTGATCGCCGCTCGATCGGGCGTGGCTAGAGCGCGCGCCCGATCACTTCCTTCATGATCTCGCTCGTCCCGCCGTAGATGCGCGAGACGCGCGCGTCGCGCCAGAGGCGGGCAATCGGGTATTCGTTCATGTAACCGGCCCCGCCATGGAGCTGGAGCGCCGCGTCGCAGACCCGGTTCTGCAGTTCGGAGTGGAACAGCTTGGCAGCGGCGGCCTCCTCGCCGGTGAGCTTGCCGTCCACGTGGCGCGCGATGGCCCAGTCGAGGTGGGCCCAGCCAGCCTGGAGCTGGGTCGCCATCTCGGCGAGTGCGAAGCGGGTCGCCTGGAAGTCGAGGATCGCCTTGCCGAAGGCCTTGCGTTCGCGGGTGAAGCCGAGCGCCTCGTCGAAAGCGCGCTGTGCGCTCGCCTGCGCGCCGACCGCGATGGTCAGGCGCTCCTGTGGCAACTGTTGCATGAGGTAGGCGAAGCCGCGCCCTTCCTGGCCGATGAGATTGCTCGCGGGCACGCGCACGTTGGCGAAGAACAGCTCGGACGTGTCGGAAGCGTGCTGGCCGATCTTGTCGAGATTGCGCCCGCGCGCGAAGCCGGCGCGGTCGGCCTCGACGAGGATCAGCGAGATGCCCTTGGCGCCCATCGCGGGCTCGGTCTTGGCGACGACGATCACGAGGTCCGCATGCTGGCCGTTGGTGATGTAGGTTTTCGCGCCGTCGATCACGTAGTCCTCGCCTTCGCGGCGGGCGGTGGTGCGGATGCCCTGGAGGTCGGAGCCGGTGCCCGGTTCGGTCATCGCGATTGCGACGACCGTTTCCCCCGCGATCATGCGCCCCAGCCAGGCCTCGCGCTGTTCGTCCGATCCGTAATGGGCGATGTAGTCCGCGCAGACGTCGGATTGCAGCGTGATCCCGGTCGAGGAGCCGGCGTAGGCCAGTTCCTCGCCGATGATCGCGTTGTAGCGAAAGTCGAGGCCGAGCCCGCCATGCGCCTCGGTAATGCCGGGGCACAGGATTCCGGCCTCGCCGCAGGCGCTCCACAAGGCGCGCTCGACGATGCCATCGCGCTCCCACCGATCGAGATGGGGGAGCACGTGCACACCGATGAACTTGCGCACCTGGTCACGGAACAGTTCGTGCTCGCTCTCGTAGATCGGGCGCCGCGAGGTATCGAGCATGGGAAGATCGTTCATGGCGCGTTCTCCCGTCAGGCCTGGCCGGTGCAGGTGGAGAGCGCACCGCCCTCGCGGGCCAGGCGGCGGAGCAGCTCGCTCGGCGTCTCGCCCATGGCTTCGAGGGCGTCCACGATCCGCTGGAGCCCGATCCCGTCGGCCCAGAACATCGGCCCCCCGGTAAAGGGCGGCCAGCCGTAGCCCATGACCAGCGCGACATCGATATCCGAGGCGCGCAAGGCGATGCCTTCCTCGAGAATCCGCGCGCCCTCGTTGACGACCGGGAAGAGCAATCGTTCGACGATCGCCTGGGGCACGAACGTGCGCGCTTGGTGGCCGCTGCGGGACTGGAAGTCGCGCACCACGCCTTCGGTGACGGGCGAGGGGGTGGCCCGGCGCGCCGCGTCGTAGTCGTAGAAGCCGCCCTCGCGCTTCTGGCCCCAGCGCCCGATCTCGCACAGGACTTGGGTTATGCTCGAGGAATTGCTCGTCGCCGCGTCCCAACCGATCACGTCGAGCCCGACGAGGTCGAGCATTGCAAAGGGGCCCATCGCGAAACCGTAGTCGACGAGCGCGCGGTCCACCTCCCAGGGCATCGGGCCTTCGAGGATCAGCGCCTGCGCGGCGTTCATGCGCGGGGTCATCATGCGATTGGCGATGAAACCGTCGCACACGCGCGAAAGCACCGGCACCTTGCGGATCGTGCGGGCGAGCGACATCGCGGTGGCGATGACGTCAGGGGCCGTGGCACCCCCGCGCACGACCTCGAGCAGGCGCATGACGTTGGCGGGTGAAAAGAAGTGCAGCCCGATCACGTCGGCGGGGCGGCAGGTCGCGGCGGCGATGGCGTCGACGTCGAGAAAGCTGGTGTTGGTGGCAAGGATCGCGCCGGGCCGCGCGACCTGGTCGAGCCGGGCGAATATCTCCTGCTTGAGGTCCATCCTCTCGAACACGGCCTCGATGACGAGGTCGGCTTGGGCGAGGTCGGCCATGTCGAGCGAGGGGCGCAGCAGCGCCATGCGTTCCTCGAGCGCCTGCGCGGTGAGCTTGCCCTTGGCTTGCGACACTTCGTAATTACGCCGGATCGCGGCCAGGCCGCGTTCGAGCGCGGGTTCCTCGCGCTCGACGAGGGTGACGGGAAGGCCGGCGTTGAGGAAGTTCATCGCGATGCCACTGCCCATCGTGCCGGCCCCGATCACGCCGACCGTCGCGATCGGCCGGATGGGCGTGGCGGCGGGCAGGTCCGGGACGCGCGCGGTCTGGCGTTCGGCGAAGAAGAGATAGCGTAGCGCGGCAGACTGGCGGCTCGCGAAGAGTTCGGCAAAGAGCTCAGCCTCGCGCTTCATGCCGTCTGCGAAGGGAAGGGTGACCGCGGCCTCGACCGCACGGACGATGTTCTCGGGCGCCTCGTATCCGCGGAAGGCGCGGGCGTTGGCGCGGCGGAACTCGTCGAAGACGTGCGCGTCATGGGGTAAGGCAAGGCCCCCGGTGCGGTCGCGCACACGGACGGCAGCCGTACCGGACCGGGCCGCGTCCTGGGCAAAGGCGATCGCTCCGGCAAGGAGGTCGCCTTCGATGAGCGCGTCGACGAGCCCCATGGCCTGTCCCTTGGTCGCAGTGACGGGCTTGCCCAGCGCCATCATCTCCAGCGCCGCCTCGGCGCCCACGATGCGCGGCAGGCGCTGCGTGCCGCCCGCGCCCGGCAGGAGGCCAAGAGCGACTTCGGGCAGGCCCAGCTTGGCTTCCGGCAGGGCGACGCGAAAATGGCAGCAGAGCGCGGTTTCCAGCCCGCCTCCAAGCGCGGTGCCGTGGATCGCGGCGACCGTCGGCTTGGGACAGGCCTCGATGGCGTCGAGCACCGCGTGGAGCCCCGGCGCGTCGGTGTCGGGCGCGTCGAATTCGCGGATGTCGGCGCCCGCGATGAAAGTGCGTCCCGCACAGGCAAGCACCACGGCCTGGGCGGTGGGATCTTCGTGCGCGCGCCGGAAGCCTGCGAGCAGGCCGCGGCGCACATCGCCGCTGAGGGCGTTCACCGGAGGCGAGTCAATCGTGATCACCGCCACCGATTCGATGCAGGCATAAGTGGTGACAGAATTGATACGGTCGGCCCCGCCTTGTGCCGCTTCCAGTGTCTGCCCATTCGCCATAGCCGAACTCCCCTCTTGAATTAATTGCTCAGATAAATAACAGTGGAGGAAAATTTGGCAAGGGCGCACGGGAGGGCGAGGACCATGCTGCAGACACGCTTCACACGCGAATTCGGTATCGAGCACCCGATCGTTCAGGGCGGCATGATGTGGGTGGGGGTGGCGGAGCTCGTCGCCGCCGTCGCCGAGGCCGGCGCGCTCGGTTGCCTGACCGCGCTGACCCAGCCCAGCCCCGAAGCGCTTGTGCGCGAGATCGCCCGCACGCGCGAGATGACCGACAAGCCCTTCGGCGTGAACCTGACGATCCTGCCTTCGCTATCTCCGCCGCCTTACGCCGAATACCGCGCGGCGATCATCGAATCGGGCATCACCATCGTCGAGACGGCGGGGCACCGGCCGGAAGAGCACGTCAGCCATTTCAAGGCGCACGGGGTCAAGGTGATCCACAAGTGCACGGCGGTGCGCCACGCGCTTTCGGCACAGCGCATGGGGGTGGACGCGGTCTCGATCGACGGTTTCGAATGCGCCGGGCACCCCGGAGAGGACGACATTCCTGGCCTCATCCTCATCCCGGCAGCGGCCGAGCGGCTTTCGGTGCCGATCCTGGCCAGCGGCGGCTTCGGCGATGGTCGCGGGCTGGTCGCCGCGCTGGCGCTCGGCGCGGACGGGATCAACATGGGGACGCGCTTTTGCGCCACGCGTGAGGCACCGATCCACGAGAATTTCAAGCAGGCTCTCGTCGCCAACGACGAGCGCGCGACAAGGCTCATCTTCCGCAGCTACCGCAATTCCGCGCGGGTCGCGCGCAACGCGATTTCGGACGAAGTGGTGGCCGCCGAAGCGCGAGGGCTTGCCTTCGAGGAGATCGCGCATCTGGTGAAGGGCGCGCGCGGACGCGAAGGGCTGGTGAGCGGGGATCTCGATCATGGCATCTGGACCGCAGGGCTCGTGCAGGGGCTTATCCACGACGTGCCCAGCGTGGCGCAACTGGTGGAGCGCATCGTGATCGAGGCGAAGGCGCTGATTTCCGGGCGACTTGCCGAAATGGTCGGGGCTGACATCGATGCGCGGGCGGGAGTGGCCTGACCATGGACCTCGACTGGACCGCCGAGGAAGAGGCCTTCCGCGATGAGGTGCGCACTTTCCTGCAGGAAAATCTCGACGCCGATCTCGCCGCGGCCGGGTGCCTCGCGACGAGCGTCTACCCCGATCACGCGGCCAGCATGCGCTGGCAGGCGATCCTGCACGCCAAGGGCTGGGCCGCGCCGCACTGGCCGCTTGAGCACGGCGGGCAGGACTGGAGCGCGGCGCAGCACTACATCTTCGAGAGCGAGCGGATCGCGGCCGGGGCTCCCTCGCTATCGCCCATGGGCATCCACATGGTGGCCCATGTCATCACCCGTTTCGGGACCGAGGAGCAAAAGGCCTGGTTCCTGCCGCGCATCCTGACCGGGGAAGTGTTCTTCTGCCAGGGCTATTCCGAGCCCGGTGCCGGATCGGACCTTGCCTCGCTGCAACTGGCGGCGGTGCGCGAGGGCGAGGCTTTCGTTCTCAACGGCTCGAAAATCTGGACCACGCACGCCACCGAGGCCAACTGGATGTTCGCGCTCGTGCGCACCGCGCGCGAGGACCGGCCGCAAAAGGGCATCACCTTCCTGCTCCTTCGCATGGACGATCCCGGGATCGAGGTGCGGCCCATGTTGATGAGTTCGGGCGAGGAAGTGCAGTCGCAAGTCTTCTTCACCGATGTCCGGGTGCCGGTCGCCAACGTGCTGGGGGAGGTGGATGATGGATGGTCGGTGGCCAAGTACCTGCTCGAATTCGAGCGGGGCGGTTCCGCCTATGCGCCCGACCTTCACGTGCGGGCCGAACGGCTCGCGGCCCAGGCCGAAGCGCAGGGTGGCGACGATGGGTGCCCACTGATCGAAGATCCGCTGTTCGCGTCCCGGCTGGCGGCGCTGCGCGCGCGGATCGATGTGCTGGGCACGCTCGAGCTGCGCCTGCTTTCGGGCACCGGACAAGGCAGCAGCGTGGGGGCGTTGTCCTCGATGCTCAAGGTCCTGGGAACCGAGACCGCGCAGGCGTTGACGCGGCTCGCGCTCGAGGCAGCAGGGCCGCAGGCGCTCGTCTACCAGCCCCATGCGGTGCGCCCGGGCGGGCCGATCCCGTTCTACGCCGCGCCCGAAGACGGCTACCTTGCCGGGGAACGCTGGCACGCGCTGGCGCCCTTGCGCTACTTCAACGAGCGCGCGGCTTCCATCTATGCCGGCTCCAACGAGATCCAGCGCAACATTCTGGCCCGCGCGATAGTCGGAGTCTGAGCGCGCTCCCGGTTCGCCGCGTCAGGCGGCCCGCAAGGCCTTCGCGTCAGGCGGCCCGAAGGGCCTTCGCCTGTTCGGCCAGCAGGTGGTCGCGGCCTCCCAGCTGTTCGATCAGGACGGTGGCGCGGCGGAAGTAGTGGCTGACGGCAAGCTCGTCGGTCAGGCCCATTGCGCCGTGGAGCTGGACGGCGTTTTCGCCCACGAAGCGCAGCGCCTCGACCACGACGATCGCCGCCGCGCCGAGGGCCCGGCGGCGCTCGGCCGGGGGCCTTGCGAGGTGCAGCGTCGCGTGCAGGCTGGCGGCGCACGCCAGTTCGAGCTGGATCCGCATGTCGACGAGACGGTGCTGGAGGACCTGGAATCGCGACAACGGCTGGCCGAATTGGCGGCGTTGCGCGGTGTATTCGACCGTGTCCTCGTAGAGGCGCGAGAGCACCCCAAGGGCCTCGGCGCAAAGCGCGGCGCAATAGGCTTCGTGGGCCTCGGCGAGGGCGGGAAAGGCTTGGTCGCGCGGGCCGAGAAGGGCGCTCGCGGGGAGCTGGACTTCGTCGAACACGATGTCGGCACAGGCGCGGTCATCGATCATTCGCAAGGGGCGCAAGGTCAGGCCGGGGGCGTCGATGGGCACACAGAAAAGCGATAAGCCGTGTTCGTCGCGCGTGGCGTTCGCGGTCCGCGCGGTGACGAGGAGGTGGCTGGCGTGGGGCGCGCCGATGCTGAGGCTCTTCGCACCGTTCAGCCGCCAACCCTCACCCTCGCTGACGGCGCGCGTCGAGACGGCCGACAGATCGCGGCGCGCGCCGCTCTCCCAATGCGCGAGCGCCAGCCGGTGCGTGCCCGCGATGAGGCCGCTGAGCAAGGCCGCGGCGGACGGGGTGCCGATGCCCTCGAGCAAGCGTCCGCAGAGCAGCACGCTTTCGTTCCACGCATCGCACACCAGCGCTTCGCCCAGTGCCTCCATGACGACCATCGCTTCCACGGCCCCGCCGCCATATCCGCCGCGTTCGAGGGCAAAAGGTGCGCCGAGCAGTCCGAGTTCGGCGAGGCCCGGCCAGAGGTCCTGGGCGTCCGGTTCGGCGCGCAGGGCGCGGCGGCGCTGTTCGAAGCTGTAGTGGTCCTTGAGATAGCGCCGGAGGGTGTCCTTCAGGATCGATTGTTCCTCGCCCAGGTCGAAATCCATCGCGCCGCTCTCCCGCTTCATTGACAAGCGCAACCATGAAGGCAATTATTTAATCAAGCAAGTAAGAAACGGAAAGGCGGTTGAGGATGGTCGGCGAGCATGTCCGTGCTCTGGGAGACAGGGTCGAGGCTTTCGTGCGCGAGGTCGTCGTGCCCTATGAGCGGGATCCGCGCCGCGACCATCACGGCGCACCGCGCGACGATCTGGTCTGGGCCATGCGCGACAAGGCGCGCGAAGCCGGCGTGCTCACGCCCCATATCAAGGCGGATGGCACCCATCTGAGCCAGCGCGAGACGGCGCATGTCCTTATCCGCAGCGGGCTGTCGCCGCTGGGACCGCTCGCCTGCAATACCGCCGCGCCCGACGAGGGCAACATGTACCTGATCGGCCACGTCGCCTCGGACGAGCTCAAGGCGCGATTCCTGAAGCCACTGGTCGAAGGGCGCGCGCGCTCGGCTTTCTTCATGACCGAACCGGCCGCGTGGGGCGGAGCGGGTTCGGACCCCTCGATGATGAAGACGACCTGCCGCAAGGATGGCGACCACTGGATCATTCGCGGGCGCAAGACCTTCATCACCGGGGTGCAAGGGGCGCAGGTGGGCATCGTGATGGCCGCGAGTGCGCAGGCCGATACGGTGGGCGGAGCCTGCATGTTCCTCGTAGACCTGCCCGATCCGGCGATCGTGATCGAGGAGGTGCCGCGCACGATCGACAGCTCGATGCCGGGCGGACACGCCACTGTCCGGATCGACGACTTGCGGGTCCCGGCAAACCAGATGCTGGGCGAGCCGGGTGAGGGCTTTGCTTATGCCCAGGCGCGCCTTTCGCCCGCGCGGCTCTCGCACTGCATGCGCTGGCTGGGCGCCTGCATCCGCGCGCAGGAGATCGCAACCGACTATGCCTGCCGGCGCGAGGCCTTCGGCAAGACCCTGATCGACCACGAAGGCGTCGGCTTCCTGCTCGCCCAGAACCGCATCCTGCTTCGGCAATGCGAACTGATGATCGATTGGTGTGCCGACGTGCTCGATACCGGCTCGCGCGGCACGCTCGAAAGCTCGATGGCGAAAGTCTCGGTGAGCGAGGCGCTCATGACCATCGCCGACAATTGCGTGCAGGTGATGGGGGGCAGCGGGGTGCGCGAGGGCACCGTGGTCGAGCAGGTGTTCCGCGAAGTGCGCGCCTTTCGCATCTATGACGGGCCCAGTGAAGTCCACAAGTGGAGCCTGGCCAAGGCGATCAAGCGCGAGTGGAAGGCGAGCCAGGAGGGGGGCGGGTCATGAGCGACATCGCGCTTGGCAACACCGGCGCGGGCCGCGTGCGCGCGGGCTTCGATTTCGATCACGCCGCGCTCGAGACGTGGCTCAAGGCCCATGTGACGCATTACGCGGGGCCACTCGAGGTCGAGCAGTTTCGCGGCGGCCAATCGAACCCGACCTATCGGCTGACGACGCCGCAGCGGTGCTATGTCCTTCGGCGCAAGCCGCCCGGCGCGCTCATCAAGGGCGCGCATGCCGTCGAGCGCGAGGCGCGGGTCCAGGCCGCACTCCACGCGCAGGGCTTTCCGGTCGCCCCTATCCACGCGCTGTGCGAGGACGCTGGCGTGATCGGCACCCCGTTCTACGTGATGGACATGGTGGAGGGGCGCATCTTCTGGGACGCCGAAATTCCCGGTGCTTGCCGCGAGGAGCGCGGCGCGATCTACGATGCGATGAACGCCACGCTGGCACGGCTGCATGGCTATGATCCGGCGGCGATCGGGCTCGGTGACTACGGTCATTCGGGCAATTACTTTGCGCGCCAGCTTGCCCGCTGGTCACGCCAATACCGCGAGGACGAGGCGGCGGGGCGCGATACGGCGATGGACGCGGCGATCGCCTGGCTCGAGGCGAACCTGCCGCCCGACGATGGCACGGTCCGCGTGCTCCACGGCGATTTCCGCATCGACAACCTGATTTTCCACCCGACCCGCCCCGAGGTGCTGGCGGTACTCGACTGGGAGCTCTCGACGCTGGGGCATCCCTTGTCCGACTTCGCCTACCACGCGATGATGTACCACGTGCCGGCGCACATCGTGGCGGGCTTGGGTGGGGCGGATTGCGCCGCGCTCGGCATTCCGGGCGAGGCGGACTACCTTGCCGCCTATTGCCGCCGAACCGGGCGTGCCCGGGCGGATGACTATCGCTACTGCATGGCATTCAACCTGTTCCGGCTTGCCGCGATCTTCCACGGCATTCGCGGGCGGGTGATCCGAGGCACGGCCGCCAACGCCCAGGCGCGCGAGCGGGCCGAGGCTTTCGGCGAACTGGCGCAACTGGCGCTGCGCGCCACGCGCGGATTTTGAACGGGAGAGCGACCATGCACGATACGACGCGCCTTGCGGGGCGTACGCTCATGATCACGGGCGCATCCTCGGGCCTCGGCGCGCACGTCGCCCGGCTGGCGGCACACAGCGGGGCGCGTGTCGCGCTCGTCGCCCGGCGCGAGGGGGCGCTTGCGCGTCTTGCCGGTGAGATCGGCGAGGCGGGCGGCGAAGCGCTGGCCCTGGAGGCGGACGTCGCCAACGAAGCCCAGATGATCGACGCGTTCGACCGCGTCGAGGCACGGTGGGGGCCGGTTTCCTCGGTGCTGGTGAACGCAGGTGTCAACCGCAGCGGGCGGGCGGTGGATCTTTCCGTCGAGGATCTCGACACGGTCTTCGCGATCAACGTGCGCGGCGCCTTCATCGCGGCGCGCGAGGCGGCGCGGCGCATGCACGCCGCCGGGATCGCGCAGGAGGGCCGGATCGTTCTCGTTTCCTCGATCACGGCGCAGACGCAGGGCAGCGGGCTCGTCGCCTACAGCGCGTCGAAGGCGGCCGTCTCGCACCTCGGGCGCCTGCTCGCCAACGAATGGGTGCGCAGCGGCCCCAATGTCAACGTGGTCTCGCCCGGCTACTTCCGCTCCGAACTTGCGGGCGACTGGTTCGAGACCGAGGCAGGCAAGCGCCAGCTTTCGGCCATGCCGCGCGGGCGGCTGATGGAGCAGGAGGCGCTCGACGCCACGCTGCTCCATTTGCTCTCGGACGAAAGTCGCTTCCTCACCGGCGCCGACATCCGCATCGACGACGGGCAGACGCTCTAGTCACCGCCCGATCGTCAGGTAGGGCGAGCCGCGAAGGTTGAGCGCCTCGCAGCCGTTTTCGGTGATCAGCCAGAGATCCTCGAGGTGCACGTTGCCGCCCGCATCGAGATGCAGCACGGGGCAGTCGACGCTGAGGATCATGTCCTTCTCGATCAGATGGTCGTCCTTGCGGAAATGGAGAGCATCCCCGGCATAAGCCTCGTCGGTGTGGTAGAGGCCCACGCTGTGCGGCGAGCAGGGAATGGCAATGTCGTAGCCGGCCCTGGCAACGGCTTCCTGACCGATCCGGCGTACGTCCGAATAGCGAAGTCCCGGACGCAGCGCGTTCGCGACGGCATCGTTGGCGACCTGCGCGGCTTCGACCATGCGCAGGATCACCGGGTCGGGTTCGCCGACGAAGACGGTGCGGCCATAGTCGCCGTGGTAGCCTGCATAGTGGCTGACGGCGTCGATCTGGAAGCTGCGCCCTTCGCGGATCACCCCGTCGCGCTTGCGGATCGTCATGCTGTCGGTGGAGAGGAACAGCGGGATGCCGCCGCGCTTGCCGGTTTCGGTGTAGAAGGCGATGCGCAAGGCCTCGTACGTGTCGCCGGGCGAGACCGACTGGATCGCGGCGATTGCGGCGTCGGCGTTGTTCTGCGCGGCGATCCGCATGAGCGCGATTTCGGCGGGCGACTTGATCATGCGGATCGTGCGCAGCAGCGGCGCGGCGGGAGTATAGGCGAGGCGTTCGCCAAGCAAGGCCGCGATGATCGGGGAATCGGTGGCGATCCGGCCGCTAAGCCCCTGTGTCGCCGCGCGCAGCGCCGCGCTGGCATCGGGGTGCGCGGGATGGCGCTCGAGCACGTCGAGCGTGGCTTCCTGCGCGAAATGGTCGAGCGCGTCGGGCCGACCGCCGGGCGGCATCGAGAGGAACATCGGCGGGGCGGCATCGCCGTCAAGTCCATCGGGCGCGGTGTAGAGCACGATGTCGACCGGGCTTCCGGCGGGAGGCGCGCCGACGTCGTGGAGGTAGTGGATGAACTGGCTCGAGATCAGCGTGACCGGCGCGCTCGCATCCACCGGCACGATGGCGAAGGCGACTCCGGCCTGGCCCATCGCGACGAGCTGCGGCCAGAACCCGGTCGCCTGATAGATATTGGTCGGCTCGCTCAGGACGAGCGCGTCCACCCCGTGCTGGGTGAGGACGCGCTGGGCGACGGGGCGGTTCATCAGGGGCTGCAACGGCTCGATCATCGGTCCTGCCTTTGTCTGTGGGAGGAGGCCGGCGCAGCGCGCGAGCCTGGCGCAACGCAGGCTTGGAGCATGACGGGCGCGGCGCTACCAATCAAGAATCTCTCGCGCCGATAAGGGCTTCTTATTTCGCAGGGGCACAAGGGGGTGATAGCACGGGGCCAACGGCGGACGACGGGCGCAATGTGCCCGGCGTCGGCGCTGGTTCAAACGACCCGGCCATGGCCCGCACAAGGCGATGGCAACGGGGGATCGGGGAAGAAGCGAAGGTGACCACAAGTGCAGGGCCTATGTGCCGCTGCCGGACTGCGCTCGTGCGCTCCGGCTGTTCCGCGATGATGACCGGGCGCAGGCTTCGACAGGCCGGCATCGTGCCCTCGTTGCGGCTCTCAGCCGGCGTGGGGAAGGCCTGATGGTGCCTGAGCCCGGTTCCATCCGTGAGCGCCCGGGAGCGCTGCTCGCCTGGGTGACCGTCGCCACGCTCTTCCTCGCGCAAGTCATCTCGAACATCGACAGGGGCATGCTCGCCCTGGTGATCGACCCGGTGCGCCAGGACCTCGCCATCAGCGAAATCCAGATCGCGCTGCTCCAGGGCTTCGCGTTCTCGGTCTTCTATGTGACCATCGGCCTGCCGCTCGGGGCGGTCGCGGATCGGGTCAACCGTCGCAAGCTCCTTATCGCGGGGATCGTGGTGTGGAGTATCGCCGCGATCGGGGGCGGCTTCGCGCAAGGTTTCGGGGCGATGTTCACCTCGCGCATCTTCATCGGCGTGGGCGAGGCGGTATTGGGACCTTGCGCGGTGACGATGATCAGCGACCTCTTTCCGCCCGAAAAGCGCGGGCGGCCCATGGCGCTCTACGTCTTCGGCTCGATGATCGCCTTCGGCCTCGGCTCGCTGGTAACCGGCTCGATCCTTGAGGCGGCGCCGCGCGGCGTCTTTGCAGGGCTGCCAATCATCGGCGACTTCGCGCCCTGGCGCCTGGCCTTCATCCTGACGGGCCTGAGCGGCGCGGCGATCCTGGTCGCGCTGGTATTGCTGCGCGAACCGGAACGGCGCGGCGCTTCGGGCGAGACGTTCGTCGAGGCAATGAGCTTTCGCGACGGCCTTGCCGCGATGCGCGCGCGCTGGGCGGTGTTCGTGCCGTTCTACGGCGCCCTGGCGCTGCTCGCGGTGGGCGGCTCGGTGGCGACGGGGTGGGGGGCGGTGTTCCTGACCCGCACGTTCGGACTTGCGATCGGCGAGGCCGGGCAACGGCTCGGCGCCGCGCAGATCGCCTGGGCCATTCCCGGCGCGGTTCTGGCAGGCTTCGTGATCGACCGGGTGAGCCGCCGCTATGGGCTTGCCGGGCGTGTTCGTCTCGCCGGGGTGCTGACCCTGCTGGCCATTCCCTCGGCGCTGGCGGTGTTCATCTCCGACAGCGAAGTGGCGATTGTCCTGCTGGGCTCGATCATGGCGATCCTGGCGATGTACGGCACCTGCATGCTTTCGGTCGTGGCCGAGATCGCCCCGCTGTCGCTGCGCGGCTTCGCGGTCGCGCTCTACGCTTTCGTGATGACGATGATCGGCGCCTCGCTGGGGCCGCTCGCGGTGGCGGGGCTTACCGAACATGTCTTTGCCGACCCCGCGCGCGTGGGCTGGTCGATGGCCGTGGTGGGCAGCCTCGCGCTGCTGGCCTCGGCCGCGCTGGCATTCCTTGCCGGCGGGGCGATCGTTCGTGAGGGAAAGGATCATAGACCATGAACGCGATCGTTCGCGGCTACGTGCCAAGCCGGTTCGGACAGGTGCACTACCGCATCGTCCCCGGACCAGATGACGCACCGCCGCTTTTGTGTCTCCACCAGACGCCGAGCAACGGCGCCGATTTCGAGCCGATCATGGAGCCGCTTTCGCAAGGGCGCACGGTGATCGCTCTCGATACGCCGGGTTACGGGATGAGCGATGCGCCGCCCGAACCGGTCTCGATCGAGGAACTGGCGACGGTGGCGGACACCGCGATGCGCGACCTCGCCGCGCGCGGCGAGCTGGCCGAAGGGCCCTACGATGTCCTCGGCTTCCATACCGGCTCGCTGCTCTCGACCGAACTGGCGCGCAGCCGGCCCGAGCGCGTGCGCCGGGTGGTGGTCTTCGGCCTCGCCGCTTACGAGGCCGAAGTGCGCGCGGCCAAGCTCGCCAATCTGCGCGGCGCCTTTCCCAGGCCCGGGCCCACGCTCGAGCATGTCGAGAAGCTCTGGGCGATCATCGGCACGCTCAGCGATCCGCGTATCGGCTACGAAGAGCGCCACGTCGCGATGGCTGAGTGCCTGCGCCTCGGCGAGCGGATGCCCTGGGGCTACATCTCGGTCTACCGCTACGATTTCCTGGGCGCGATGGCCGAAGTGGAGCAGCCGGTGCTGGTCATGAACCCCGAGGACGATCTCTGGCAGGTGACCCGCGCGACCTCGCACCTTTTCCGTAATGGGCGCAGGGTGGATTGGCCTGGCGTCGCGCACGGTGTACTCAAGCTCGAACGCGAGCGGGTCGTGGCTGTCATCGCGCAATTCCTGGGCGATCAGGCCGCCGACTGATACGGAGACGAACGCGCGTGAACCTGGTGCAGCTCAAGCGGATGATCGCGATCTACGAGAGCGGAAGTCTGCGCAAGGCGTCCAAGGCGATCGGGATCACCCAGCCCGCGCTGACGCTCAGCATCAAGCAGCTCGAGGAAGAGTTCAACACCAGCCTGTTCGAGCGCGGTCCCTCGGGCGTGCGCCCGACCGCGATGTGCGAGCGGCTGGTGCGGCGCGCCCGCCTGATGCTGGCCGAGGAGCGGCGCATCGTCCACGAACTGACCGAAGCCGACCGGCGCCCGCGCGTCGCGATCGGGGTGCATCCCGGGCTGCACTCTCCCGCGCTGGCCAACACCCTGCGCAGCTTTGTGGAGCAATCGCCGCCGATCGACCTCAAGCTGCGCGACGGCTACACCACGCAGCTGATCACGATGCTGGCCTCGGGCGAGATCGACTTCGCGCTCGTCGGTGTGCCGATCGACTTCGCGGACGATGCCTACGATTTCGAACCGCTGCTCCAGCGCGACTATGCGATCGTGGCCAGGCCCGACCATCCGCTGGTGACGGGCGATCCAGACGCGGACCCCGCCCAGTTCATGTGGGCGCAGCTCAGCGCCTACGATTCGCTCGATCCCTTCGAAACCGACGACTTCGCCGCGATGGTGCGCTCCTTCGGCTGCGGGGAAGACAGCAAGGTCGTGCGCATTTCCTCGGCCGCGCTGCACAAGTCGATGATCGTCGATGCGGGCATGATCGGCATGATCGGCAGCGAGGCCGTCGCCGACGAACTCGCTGCGGGCACGCTCGTGCGTATCGAGGGCTCGCAGATCGCCTCGCCGGTGTTCGGCTTCGCCACGCTCAAGGACAAGTACGAGACGCGGCTGGTGCGCCAGCTCAAGGCCGCGATCCGCCGGTCCTGCGAGAACTGAACGCAGGCGCGACCTGAACCCGGCCATGCCCGCGCGCGGTGGCGCGAACACGGCCGGAGGCGTTCAGAGGCTGGCGAGGAAGGCGTTGAGGATACGCGCCGTTTCGCTGGGATTGTCCTGCATCACGAAGGCGCCGGCATTCTTGACCACCTGCGTTCGCCCGTTCCTGAGCGCGGCTTCGGCGCCCTTGCGAAACTTGACATAGGCCTTGTCGAATTCGCCATAGACCAGCAGCGTGGGGGCCGCGATGCGCGGCAGGGTGCCCGCGATGTCGGTCATGCCAACGCCCCGCTCGCTCGGCTGGATCCACTTGCCCGCCGCGCGCCGGCTGAGGATGCCTTCGGCGTTGATCTTGGCGGGATGAACGATGCCGAAGATCTTCTCGATCAGTTCGGGCGGCGTCGGCACGGGGTTGCCGTTCGCGTCGAACAGGTCGGTCTGCTTCTCGTCGATCCCGGTCCGGATTTCGTCCAGCGTCTTGCGGCCGCCCAGCGCGCAGGAGACGAGCGCGAGCGAGCGCACGCGCTCGGGCCAGAATGCGGCGAGCGGGACCGAGAGGCAGCCGCCCAGCGAGGTGCCGATGAGGTCAACCTTGTCGAAGCCCATCTCGTCAAAGGCGCCCACCAGCAGCGCGGCGGTTTCGCCCAGGGTCTGGATGTAAGGGGCCGCGCCGTCCCAGCGCGATCCGCCGTGGCCGGGCAGGTCGAAGGCGATGACCTGGCGGCCCTGCGCCAGCAGCGGGGCGACGAAGCGCCAGTCGGAGAGCCAGCCGCCCAGTTTGTGGAGCAGGATCACCGGCGGCACGCCGGCCTTCGCCTCGCCAACCACCGCGAAGTTGAGCGTGCCGCCGGCGCGGCGCAGCGATCCGCTGGCGGTCCATTCGCCCGCGAAGGGCAGGGCAGGCGTCGGGGCCAGTGCGCTGCTGGTGACGGGGGCGGCCTGCGAGGTCGTCGCGGCCAGGGCGGCGAGGCCGGTCCCGGCCACGGCGAGGCTCGCCCGGCTGGCGAAATCGCGACGGCTGATCATCGGTGCTACTCCCTGTTGGTTGTGGGTCGAATGGAAGAGGAAGGCGGCGGGCTCAGGCCCACATGCGCGGCTCGCGCCCAAGCGCGGGATTGGCGACGAAGGCGTTCTCGGGACGCGCGAGCCCGAGGTTCTCGCGCAATGTGGCGCCTTCGTACTCGGTGCGGAAGAGACCGCGCTTCTGCAGGATCGGGATGACCTGGTCGACGAAATCCTCCAGGGCGCCGGGCTGGTAGTTGGGCGAAAGCGAGAAGCCGTCGGCACCGCCCTCGCGGAACCATGTCTCGCACAGATCCGCCACCTGCTCGGGTGTGCCCGAATAGGAGAAGCTGGCGCGGCTTACGACCACCCGCCGGGCGAGCACGCCGATCGGCAGGTCTTCCTCGCGGGCCATGCGCACGATCGATTCCTGCACCCACTTGCCGCCGTTGGTCTCGGGCAGGTCGGGCAGGCGATCTTCGGGAGAGAGGTGCGAAAGGTCGACGCCGAGCTGGAGCGAAAGCGTGCGCAGCGCGAGCGCTTCGGGGACGAGATCGAGCAGTTCGGCTTCGGCGCGGCGGGCCTCCTCTTCGCTCGATCGCACCATGAACTGCACCGAGGGGATGACCTTGATGTGGTCCGGGTTGCGGCCGAAGGCGGCAGCGCGCGCCTTCATGTCGGCGTAGAATTCCTGCGCGACCTCGAGCGAGCGCGCGGCGGTGAAGATGAGGTCCGCCGTGCGCGCGGCGAGCGCGCGGCCTGCGCCCGACCCGCCCGCCTGAACGATGATCGGATGGCCCTGTGGCGGGCGCGCGACGTTGAGTGGTCCGGCCACCTTGAAGTGCTTGCCCTCGTGGCCGAGTTCATGGACCATTTCCGGGTCGAAGTACCTGGCCGCCGCGCGGTCGCGCAGGATCGCGCCGTCTTCCCAGCTGTCCCACAGGCCGCGCACGACGTCGACGAATTCCTCGGCGCGCTCGTAGCGCAGGGCATGGTCGAGGTTCATGTCGCGCCCGAAGTTGCGCGCTTCGCCGTCGCTGGCCGAAGTGACGACGTTCCAGCCGGCGCGCCCCTTGGTCAGATGGTCGAGCGAGGCGTAGCGCCGGGCGATGTTGTAGGGCTCGTTGTAGGTCGTCGAGGCGGTGGCGACGAGGCCGATGTGCTGCGTCACCATCGCCAGCGCGGCGAGCAGCGTGGTCGGCTCGAGCTTGCCCGCGTAGTCGGTCGCGGCGAAGGCCTCCTTGCCCGAGATTGAGGGGAAGCCCACGCTGTCGCCCGAGAAGTAGCAGTGCATCTTGCCGCGCTCGGCGGTCCGGGCGAGGTGCGCGTAGTGGGCGAAGTCGTGCTGGTCGACGGCGGGGCCGCCGGGCCAGCGCCAGCCACCCGGATGGGCGCCCGAATTGTGGATGAAAGTGGCCAGGATCATCTGGCGCTTGGGGTCGGTCATCGTTCGACTTTCGTGGAGGATCAGGCGTGGCTGGTGCGCACGACGCGGGCCAGTTCGCTGTCGGGAGCGAGCGCGCGGTAGGCGCGCAGGGCGAGAAGGAAGCAGAGCGCGGCGAGCACGAGGCAGGGCAGCACCACGAGCACGAAGCTTGTCGCGATGCGCCCCTCGTCGCCGAGCACGCTCTGCGAGACCCAGGCGATCAGCAGCGGGCCGCCCGCGCCGGCGGGAAGCGCCGAGACGACGCTGAGGAAGGCGTACGTGAAGCCACGCATGTCGTTGGGTGCGATGTCCTGCACGGTGGCGTTCATCGCGACGTTGAGCATGGGCGTGGTCAGGCTGATCGTGGCGAGGCACACGATCGCGGGGATGAGACCCGGGGCAAGTCCGGCTAGCCCGCTCGGCAGGGCGAGGACGGGCAGGGCGGCCATGACCATGAGCCGCCCGCCGCGCGCCTTGCCCAGCGGCGAATCCGCCGCGACCCCGCCCAGCAGGTAGCCGCAGACCCCCGCGATCAGCATGCCCAGGCCCAGCGCGTTGGAGATCTGCGGCAAGCTCAGGTGAAAGGTGCGCATGAGCAGCGGCGCGGTCCACGAGGCGACGCCGACGAAGGCGACGTAGTAAAGGCAGAAGCCTGTGAAGAGGGGGACGACCACCGCACGCTGGCGCCAGAGGTAGGCAAGCTTCGCGCGCACGCGGGCGGGTTCGCGAGGCACCGGGGGGGCGCCGCGCCGGGCGGGTTCGCGGATGGTGAAGAAGCCCAGGCCCACCAGCGGGCCGACGATCCCGCACAGCAGGAAGGCGGTGCGCCAGGGCACGAGCCGACCGATGGCCGGAAGGGTCAGGTGGAGGTCGGCGGCCACGATCATGCCCGGGATGACCGAGGACAGCGAAGTGCCGATCGTCGCGCCGATGAGGTAGGCGCTGATCGCGCGGCCGCGCCGGGCCGGTGGGAACATGTCGGCGATGAGCGAGAGCGCGGCGGGGGCAACCGCTGCCTCGCCCAGGCCGACGAGCGCACGCAGGACGAAGAACACCTCGAAATTGGGGGCCAGCCCGCCGAGCGCGGTGGACAGGCTCCACACGATGATCGCCCAGCCCAGCACCTTCTTGCGCACGTGGCGGTCGACGAGAGTGCCGAGCCAGAGCCCGCAGATCCCGCTCAGCAGCGAATAGGCGAGCCCCATGAGCAGGCCCATGCGGATATCGTCGATGGCGAGGTCGGCCTTTATCGGCTCGGCGAGCACGCCGACGATGGCCTTGTCGATGCTGTAGAAATTGGCTGCGAGGAACAGGAGCAGCATGGGCCACAGGCTCTGGCGCAGCGGCGGGAAGGGGGCGGGCTCGGCCTCGGGCAGCGTCCGGGTTTGGGGGGCGGTGGTCATGGCGGGATCAGTCGACACGCACGGTGCGCCCGTCGATGCAGGCGAGCAGGCGCCCGTCGGCGTCGTTGAGGATTTCGACACCGCCCCCATCGAGGTAGATGATGTCCTCGAAGTGGAACTTGCCGATATCGGGGCCGATCCAGGGCAGGTCGCAACTCAGCACCATGTTGTCGACCAGTTCGAAGGCGTGCATGCCGCCCCCCGGATGGGGATGGTCGGTGTGCTCGAGCCCCACCGAATGCAGCCCGGCGGCCTTGAAATCGGGGTTGCCGTGGTCCTGGATCGAGGCGATCACGGCGTTTTCCACATCGCGCGAGAGCGCGCCGGGGCGGAAATGGGGAAGCGCGGCCTGCCAGCCCAGCCGCGTGGCGTTGTAGCGGCGCAACTGTTCGGCGCTCGGTTCGCCGATCACGGCGGTGCGGCCGATGTCGCTGGTGTAATGGGCGAATTCGGCGGTGGCATCGAACGTCACCATGTCGCCCGGTTCCAGCGTGGCGGTCTTGGGCAGGCGGCCCAGCCCGGCGCGATAGGGGGTGATGAGGAGGAACACCGGGCGTCCTCCGGCAAGCGCGGCGGCCGACCAGAACACCCGCTCGGCCTCGGCGCAGGTGGCACCGGCGGCCACCGCCTCGGCCGCGACCTGGAGCGCCAGTTCGGTCTTGCGCGCGGCGGCGCGCATGTGCGCCATTTCGGCGGGTGTCTTGACCATGCGCATGTCGCGCAGGAGATCGCGGGCGGGCAGGACGGTAAGCGTGCCGCCGAGCAGGGCATCGACGTCGAGGCCGAGACCTCGGTCCTCGAAGGCGATGCGACCGCGGTCGAGCGCCACCTCGCGCAAGTACTGCGCGATCGCCTCGGGGTGGTTCTGGGGAAGCCCCTCGGACGTCAGCACGCCTTGCACGCCGCCCGCCCCCAGGCCCGGCTTGCGGGCATAGCCGCGCACGATCATCCAGGTGCCCTGGCCCTGCTGGGGCTGCCCCATGTCGACCTCGACGGTGAGCACGGCGGCGTCGCGCGCGTGGTCGCGCGGAAGGATGGCGAGGGCGAGGTCGCCGAAACCCCAGCTCGCGTCAGTGGCCCAGCTTGAAAGGTAGTAGGTGTTGACAGGTGTCGAGGCGATGACCGCATCGATGCCATCACGATCCATCAGGGTATCGGCGCGCGCGCGGTTGATCAGCATGCGGATGCGTTACCGGTTCGTGTCATGGTCAACGGCTTTCCCCTTCGCGCGGCTCGATTTCTGCATCCTGCCCGAACATGGGGCAAGACGGCCTCACGGTTTTGTGTATGGCTTTGAGTATCAGCGGGCCGGGTGGGGTCGAAATCAGATTGCTTTATCGCCTGCAGCAATTCTTGATTGGCGCTTGGCGCCGGTTCCATGCTTGTCAGGAGGCGCACAATCCGGCCATTCGAAGCGACGCGCCAGACCGATACGGTCGGCCCGTCGAGGGCCGGTTTCTCCCGATCAACCTGGAAGACGAAACGAACCACGATGAAACTGCTCGCGTTCATGATGCAGACCGGAGGCCATATTGCGGGCTGGCGTCACCCGCGCGCGGCGCACGACGCCTTGTGCGACCTCGACTATTTCCGCACGCTGGGACAGACCGCCGAACGCGGATTCTTCGATGGCGTGTTCCTCGCCGATTACCTGGGGTATCATCCGGTGCGCGGGGCGGAGATCTTCGCCGGGATCGAGACGCCCAAACTCGACCCGGTCACCGTGCTGGCAACGATCGCCGCGGCGACCCACCACATCGGGCTGATCGGCACGGCCTCGACCACTTATGGTCACCCTTACGAAATTGCGCGCCGTTTCGCTTCGTTGGACCATCTGAGCCGGGGCCGCGCGGGCTGGAACATCGTTACCTCGACGATGGAGAACGAGGCGCACAATTACGGCTTCGAGGCGCATCTGGGCCATTCCGAGCGCTACGAGCGCGCAGGCGAGTTCGTCGAGGTCGCGCGCCTTCTCTGGGATTCCTGGCAGGATGGCGCGGTGCTCGCCGACAAGGCGAGCGGGCACTACACCGACCCCGCGCGCATCTCGGCGGTGAACCATGCGGGCACCCACTTTCGCGTGGCCGGCCCCTTGACCGTGCCGCGCTCGCCGCAAGGCCATCCGGTTCTCGTCCAGGCCGGGGCCTCGGCGACGGGGCAGCGCTTCGCCGCGAGCCACGCCGAAGTCATCTTCACTTCGCATCCCACGATGGAGACGGCGCAGGCCTTCCGCGCGGCGATGCACGCGCAGCTCGCCGAATTCGGCCGCCGACCCGACCAGCTCAAGATCATGCCCGCGATCACGCCGATCATCGCGCCCACGCGCGCCGAGGCACAGGACCTCAAGACCGAACTCGACCAGCTCATTCCGACCCGACTGGCCATTTCCAAGCTCGAAGCGTTGCTCGGGCAGGTCGATCTCTCCGGGCATGACCCCGAGGGACCGCTGCCGCCGCTGCCCGAAGAGGCGCTGGCCGGCCAGAACTCGACGCGCGACCGGGTCCTCGAACTTTCCGAGCGGCAGGGCCTGCCGATCAGCGAACTCGCGCGCCGCGTCGCAGCCGGGCGCACCAGCCACACCGTGGTGGGAACGGCGCAGGACGTCGCCGACGTCCTCATTGCCTGGGAAAACGCGGGTGCGGCGGACGGTTTCGTCGTCTCGCCCCCGTTCCTGCCCGCCGGTCTCGAGGACTTCGTGGACCAGGTCGTGCCGATCCTGCAGGAGCGCGGCCACGTGCGCACCGCCTACGAAGGTGCGACCTTGCGCGAAAACCTTGGGCTCGAACGCCCCGCCAACCGCTTCGCCAGCGGCGCGGCGGCTTACGCGCAGCCCGAAATCTTCTGACCCGCCGATGACGCACGTACCCGTGAAGGCGCCGCCGACGGGCTGGACCGTCCTGTGCATCCACGCGCTGCCCGACGGCCAGTCGCGTCTTGTCGACATCGAACTGCCGGTAACCCGAAAGGTCGAGAACGCGGACGGGTCTTCGCACTGGGAGGGCATTGCGCCCGCCCGTGTCTGGGGGCTTGCCGGCGGGGGGAGTACCTTGGGCTACAGCGCGTGGCACACTTGCGGCGAGGCCGGGCTTTCGATCACGCTGCGCGGGCGCTGGCAGATCGAGGCGAGCGACGGCGAGTGCCGCGAACTTGGACCCGGCGACGTGCTCGTGATGCTCGACACGAGCGGTCAGGGCCATCGCTCTTGGCCTCAGGAGGGCGAGGACGCCGCGATGGTCATGGGAATCGGCTTTGGCGAGGGCGTCGAGGCGCAGATGCGTGCACGCCTGGCGCACGCCCTGGCGGCCCGCGACTAGATCTATCGGGATCGCGAAGGCACGAAGGCCGGGGGGCTGCAGAAGCTCCCCGGCCTTCGTGTGTTCCGTGTTCCTCGCTAGCTCTTCACGGGAGCGGAGACCAGGCCCCAAAAGAAGCCCGGACGATGGAGGTCTCATCGTCCGGGCCAAAGCTCAGGCGTCTTGCGTGTTCAGAAGTTGAAGGTCCCGCGGATCCCGATCGTGCGCAGCTCGCGCAGCTGGGCGACGAGCCCGCCGTAGACCGAAGAGTTTGGCGAGGAATTGCTGCTCATGATCAGGCTGTTGTCCGAGATGCTGTAATAAGCCTTGTTGTTGAACAGGTTGGTGACGAAAGCCTCGATGCTGTAGGTTTCGTTGCGGATGCCTGCGCGCACGTTGGTCTGGGTCAGGTCGGGTGACTTCACGAGGTTCGAGACATCGGAGTAGGTGCCCGACTTGTACATGAAGTCGAGACGGGCAAAGCCGTCGAGCGCCGCCGAGATCGGCGCCTGGTAATTGAGTGCGGCGGTGCCCGACCATTTCGAGACGAACGGGCTCTGGTTGCCGTGGAAGTCGGTGATGCCGGTCAGCGCGGTGACGCCGGTGTTGACCGCCTTCAGGATCTCGCTGTCGATGTAGGCGCCCGAGAGGTCGAGATTGAGGGCGGTGGACAGACGGGTGGAGACGCTCGCCTCGATGCCCTTGACGCGCACCTTGCCGGTGTTGGTCGAACCGCTCACCTGGTAAGGCTCGAGAACGCCGTCGCCGTTGGTGTCGACGTTGATCTGGGTCGACTGCGACTGGATCTGGTTGGTCCAGTCGGCGAGGAACGCGGCCAGCTCGTACGTGAACAGGTTGCCGAGCGCGTGACCCTTGAGGCCGATCTCGTAGTTGGTGATCTTCTCGGGATCGACCTTGACCTTGTAGCCGTAGGATTCGGCGGCCTGGACCACCTCGGGGATGGCGGTGATGAACAGCGTGTTGAACGCGCCCGGGTTCACGCCCTTGGAATAGGAGGCGTAGAGCATGCTCTCGCCGATCGTGTACTGGGCGATCACGCGCGGGAGGAAGTTCTTGTAGGTCCCTTGCGCGATCTCCTCGTCCTCGGCGTAGAAGCCGGCCGGGATCGTCGCGCCGGTCGAGGTGACGCCGCCTTCACCCGCATAGGCGTAGAGCTTGTCGATCTGGTAGCGGCCGTCGAAGGCCAGCGAGAGGGCCTCGGTGACGTCGTAGTTGATGCTGGTGAAAAATCCGTAGGTTTTCGACTGGGTCGCGCCGTAGCGCCTGGTGCCGGAAAGGTTCGGGCTGCCGCTCGCGCTCTGCGCGCGGGCGTTGAGGTAGCTGGCGCCGACTGTGGCCTGCAAGGGGCCGCCCTTGTCGTAACTCAGGCGCAGCTCCTGCGAGAAGTCGCGGCTTTCCGCCTCGATATAGTAGACGAAGTTGTACGTCCCGTCGGGGTAGAGCGAACCGGTGCCGGTGTCGTTCGCGCCGTTGTAGTTGTCGAGGTCGGCCAGTTCGTTCTTGCGCTCGGTGTTCCAGCCGGTGAGCGAGTGGAGGGCAAGGCCGGTATCGCCGATGTCCCAGTTCGCATCGAGATG
Organism: Novosphingobium profundi; assembly: GCF_018491765.1. Lineage (GTDB taxonomy): Bacteria > Pseudomonadota > Alphaproteobacteria > Sphingomonadales > Sphingomonadaceae > Novosphingobium > Novosphingobium profundi. The sequence goes on from NZ_JABWCU010000011.1 coordinate 204,871, forward strand.
GATGTGGTAGTAGTCGTTGCGCAGGCCATAGCCGTCGAGGTCGTTGTGGAACAGGCGACCCTGGTCGGACTTCAGGAAGTTGGTGATGAAGGCGGTGTTGGCGGTGTCGGCCTGCGGGCTGAGCCTGGACAGGGACGGAGCCGTTCCGCAGAACCAGCGCGTGGTCACGCCGCTCGAACCGGTCACGTTGCAGTTCGATTGGTCCTGGCGGATGACGTTGCCGTCATCGTCGGTGAGACCATACGCACTGATGTAGCCGTTGGCGGCCGGACCGTCGCTCAGCTTCGAGTAGAGCCCGAAGCCCTTGATCGTGAGGTTGGAGGTCGGCGTGAACTTGAGCGCGAGCGTCGCGGCCTTCGAGGACTGGTCGCCCAGCGTCTCGTTCGGGTTCGCCGCGTTCTTGTAGGAACCGTGCTTGCCGAAGGCGCGTGCGGTGGCGCGAAAGCCCAGGATATCGCCCAGGAGCGGGCCGCTCAGTTCACCCGAAACGTCGTAGTTGGCGCGCGTGCCCACCATGCCGCTCATCTGGCCGGTGAGGGTGTCGCTGGGATCCTTGGTGACGACGTTGATCGCGCCGGCGAAAGTCTGGCGGCCGAAGGTCGCCGACTGCGGGCCCTTGAGGACCTCGACCCGTGCGGGGTTGGTGAGGACCTGCAACGCGGTCGCCTGCGAGACCGGGACGCCGTCGATGAACATCGAGGTGGTCTGCGCCGAGGACGTCGAAGGCTGCATGCCGCGCAGGATCACGCCGACGAACGAACGGTCCGCGCGCGCGCCGCCGCCGGTTGCCTGGCCCACGATGTTGAGGCCGGGTACGAAGCTGCCGAGGTCCTGCAGGTTCTTGATGCCCCGCTCTTCCAGCGCCTCGCCGGTGAAGGCGGAAATGGCGATCGGGGTTTCGAGGAGGTTCTCCTCGCGGCGGCGCGCGGTGACGACGATGTCACCGGCGCTTGCCTCGGTGCCGGCCCTGCCGGTTTGCGCCGGGGCGGGTGCTTCCTGCGCGTGTGCGCCCGTCGGCACGAGCGGCAGGGCAAGGCTGGCCGCCATGGCGGCGCAGGACGTCATCGTTGCGAGGCCGGAAAGGCCCTGGGTCATTCTCATAGTTCCCCCCTTGTGTTTTGCTTGGGTCACGGTTCATCACCTTCAAAAGCAATAAATTGGCTTTTGAATTGTGAAGTTCTCTGGCAATAAGGAAATGTTATCGCCGTAAAGCTGCGTTAATATATGTCTTGGATTCGAAATATTATTGTTTTAGACGCTGATCTAGTATCGCGAATTGATCCATGAAATTTGTATTTTATATCCGCTAATCGGATAAATAGTTTCTATAAGGATTGAAATGTATCGGCGAGGCCGCTCATCCGGGCGCGATTTCAGTTTGCGCCGCGGTCTGGGCGTGGTCCGACGCGGGGCCGGGGATCGCCGGGAGCCGGTAGCGGGTCATGATGAGGGTCGCCAGCACGCTGGCGAGGGCCGGTGCGAGCGCCACGGTGACGAGCAGGCCGCTCTTCACGCTGGCGGGCTGTTCGCCCGCGCCGCTGCCGATCGCGGACTGGAAGCCGGCCCAGGCCATGACCATGCTGAACGCGAACATGCCGATCGCCGAAGTGCCTTTCTCGACCATCACGAAGACCCCGGCAAGCATGCCGGCCCGGTTCTCGCCCTGCGCGCGCTTGGCGTAGTCCATCGTGTCGGTGAGGACGGTGTAGAGCCCCAGGAAGACGCCGCCCGTGCCCAGCCCTGAGAGGCCCGGCGCGATGAAGATCATCGGCATCGGCGAGGACGTGGGGATCATCGCCCAGACCAGATAGGCGAGGGTACAGGTGAACCCGGAGGCGACGAGCGCGCCGCGCCGGCCCAACTGCCGGGCGAGCCGGACCCACAAGGGTTGCGAGATGACCATCAGCACGGTCTGAATCGCGAAGATCGTCCCCAATACGCTGTCCGACACCCCCAGCACGTGGCGGGTGTAGTAGGGCAGCGCCGAAATGTGCACGGCAAAGCCGGTGAACAGCACCAGCTTGAAGCCGATCAGGCACAGGAACGGCGTATTGGTGCGCAGGGCCGCGAAGGTGGCGCGCGGCGAGCCGGCGGGCCGGGGTTCGCGGTGCACCGGGCGGCGCTCCTTGAGGAGGGCGAAGGCGAGCATGCCGCCCAGCGCAATGGCACCGGCCAGGATCAGCGCGACGAGCCCGTGTCCGGCGCGGTCGCTGCCGATGCGCGAAAGCAGGATCGGCGCGGCCGACGTCGCCGCGAAACTGCCGAGCGAGGAGCCGTAGACGCTGAAGGTCATCAGCCGCGAACGTTCGTGGAAGTCCTCGGTAATGGCGCGCCCGATCGCGAGGTAGGGGATGCGGAACATGGTGTAGGCGCTCGAATAGAGCAGCAGCGTCATGCCGACGTAGACCCACAGGCCATGCCCGGTGAGCGCACTCGGCACATTGAAGAGCAGCGCGATCGCGAGCGCCGAGAGCAGGCCTCCTGCAAGAAGGTACGGGCGGAACTGCCCGAAACGGGTGTGGGTACGATCGCCCAGGTGCCCCATCACGGGATCGGTCACCGCGTCGTAGATCTTGGCGATGACCGCCAAGGTGCCCGCGATCGCGATGGAGATGCCCAGCGAATCGGTCATGAAGCGCAAGTGCAGCAGTCCCACCGCGCTCACCAGCGCCGAGGAGGTGAACGAGCCTATCGCCCAGCCCAGGTATGCACTCTTCTTCATCGATGGCTCTCTCTCTCGGATGGGCTGCGCTCTTCGTCGGTGGGGGCGGGGCCGGGAAAATCAGGGGGTGGGTTCGGTCCACACGGTGGCGAGGTCCGAGCTGCCGCTGAGCGGGCAGCCGTCCCTGGGCAACTGGACCGAAACCATCATCGAGCCTTCGGGCCCCGAGCGCGAGATGTGGCCCTTGCCGGTGCAGTCCTCGGCGAAGGCAAGATCGCCGTGGCGCAGCTCGACCTGGCTACCGTCGTGCAGCTCGATGATCATCGAGCCGAAGATCGGGATCAGGAAGGTGGGGTTGTTGGCAACGTGGAAACCGAAGCCGGCTCCGGCCTGCGAGGAGCCGATCGTCACGCGCTCGGCGTTGCGACGCAGCAGGGTCGCGATCTTCTGTCCCCTGGGCTCGACCACCTCGAGCTGTTCGGCGCGGGTGAGCCCGTCGGGCCCGGAATAGAGGTGGAACACGCGTCGGATCCACGGCATCGCCGTGCCGGTCGGCTCGAACTCCATCGGAAAGACCGCGCCCGGGACCGGGCCGACCCTGGTCACCCGCTCGGTGCCCGCGGCGGGCGTGGAGGCGAGCGAGGTCAGGCCAAGGCCCGCCAGCCAGGCGCCGCCCGCCGAGAGGACGTCGCGCTTGGAGTGCAAGGTCATGCGGACAGGCTCTCGCGCGGAGCGAAGGCACGCGGTTCGTCGGCGGGACGCGTCCAGATCACCGGAAGTTCGGGGCAGGGGGCGGGATGCGCGCCTTCCTCCTGGCTGAGCAGGTCGAGCCCCTGCACCGGCATCAGGCCCTCGCGCGGGCACCAGTAGGCATCGTCGCCGAGCATGCGCATGGCCAGCCCCGCGCGGGCAAGGGCGTCGGAATCGTTGCCCTTGGAATAGTGCGGAATGTCGACGTGGAAGAGCACCGCGTCGCCGGGCTCGAGGTCCCAGGTCTTGAACTCGAAGGCGAAGTCGGGGTTGTCGCGCTCGTTTTCGAAGTCGGGGAAGCGGAAGGTCCCGTCACCCGCCGGGCCGAAGCGCGAACCTGTCTCCATGCAGAATTTGTGGTAGCCCGCGACGAACTCGATACGGCCGTTTTCGCGGTTGACGGGTGAAAGCGCGACCCAAAGGTTGGGGATCATCGTGCCGGTGAAGGGCCAGAGGTGGTCCGCATGCCACTGCATGATCGAGGGCGAAAGCGGGGGCTTCACGAAAAGGTGATCGTGGAACATCTGCACCGTGTCGGCCTGGATCACCCGTCCGACGATCTCGCCGGCGGGCGAGTTGAGTGCGAAATCACGAAAGACGCCGGGCTTGCGGAAGAGGTGCGAGACCGACATCATCGCGCCGTGCGAGGGGCCCGTCGCGCCGAAGCGGGCGGGGTCGGCCTGGACCTCGCGGGCCGCTTGCTGGAGGCGGCCGATCCATTCGGCATCGAACATCTGGCGCAGGCAGACCACGCCGTCACGCGCGTAATCCGCGATGTGCTGCGCGGTGATGGGGTTGAGCGGACGCTGGTTCATGCGACGAAAATCCTCCGGCCAATGGGCGGAGCGCGCCACTACGCGCTCCGGGGTTATGGGAAAAGCGCCGGTCTCCGGTGGGGCGGATTGCCTCGGCGGTGCTCCGCCCGGCCCGATCGAAACGGGCAGGCAAGTCCGCCGCGAAAGGCGCGCTGCCTTCCGATTGCCGGTGGGCCTGGTGCCCATCCCCAGTGCTTGTCCCTGGTGCACGGACGCGAGACACGCGCCGCACGTAATGTTGTCTTGTGGGGACAACCTGACCCGCGCGCGCAGGCTTGAATAGGGCGCAAAATCTGTTCTGCGATAAAGGTTCTTGATCGCACTTCGGTGCCCGCCGCTTGGGCCCTTATGCCTTTGCCGCAAAATCCCGGAACTGCTGGCGGAACAGTGACATGAGCCGGCGTAGCGCGCGGTTGCGGTAGCTTCCAGCAACGGTCAGGAGGCCGAGCGGGGGCGCCTCGATGCGGCTGGCCTCGATCGCGCGCAAGCTGCCTACGGCGAGGTCCTCGCGCACCAGGTCGTCGGGCAGCATGGCCAGCAGGCCGCCGTCTTTGACGAGCGAACGGATGAGATGCATCGAGGAGGTGCGCACGAAGGCGCGCTCGGGGGCAAGGCCGTGGGCGGTGAGCAGGCCGATCAGGTCGGCCGCGTCGTCCTGGCCGTAAAGAACATTGGGGACAGCGACCTGTGCCCAGTCGTGGTGGCCGGGAGAGGCTTGCGGTTCTTGCGCGAAGACGGGGTGATCGCGGTGCCCCACGATCGAGTATCGCTGGCGCAGCAGCGGTTCGAATTCGAACTCGCCGGTCTCGAGCTCTTCGGACGCGGGCGCGCAGAAGGCGACGTCGAGCCGACCCTGGCGCAGCATCTCTTGCAGCGGGGCGCTGTAGCCGTCGATGACCTGCAGCACGACGTCGGGATCGGATCGGCGAAGTTCGGAAAGAGCCTGCGCGAAATTGTGGCTGGCGAGCACCGGGTGGATGCCAAGGTCGATGAACTGGCGCCGGTTGGCGTCCTCGACTTCGGCGACGAGGCGCGCCTGTTCGTTGACGATCAGGCGCGCGCGCACGATCAGCCTCTCGCAGGCTTCGGTGGGCTTGATCCCGCGCGGCCCGCGCACGAACAGCGCGATGTTGAGGCTTTCCTCGAGCTGGCGCACGCTCCAGGTCAGCGCGGGCTGCGATACGCCCGAGATGCGGGCCGCCTTGCGGAAGCTTCCGGCTTCGTAGACGGCGATCAGCCGTTCCAGCTTGGTGATGTTCACGCCGGTCTCCTCCAGGGGGGCGTGGGCGATGCTAGGCGCATCGCGCGCGATCAAGGTGATCAACTTTCCTTTTCGCCGCCTGGAATTTTTTCAATTACCGCTGCGATAGCCGACTGCCACCCTGGAAGTCCGAGGGATGGGTGGTTCGCGCCGCGAGGCGCTCTCGCGGCGCCCGCAATGCGCTGCGGCGCCCCGCCTGCCTTCCCCGGTCAGCGAAATAAAAGGATAGCGGCATGTCTCTCGAAATTCTCGGTGTTCTCCTGCATCGAAACGCCTCCGAAATCACACCGGCCGGCGAAGGCCCTTCGTTCGACGCGGCGATGATCGGCGAGATGGCGCGCGCGTTCGACGCGAACGATTTCGATCGCGTCCTCATCCTCCAGAATTCCTACGCGCCCGACCCCTTCGCGATCGCCGCGCACGTCGCGGCGATGACCCGCAAGCTGGCCTTCATGGTGGCGCACCGCCCCGGCTTCATCGCACCGACGATGGCCGCGCGCATGTTCGCCACGCTCGACAATCTCAGCAGCGGCCGCGCGGGCGTTCACGTGATCACGGGCGCCAACGACGTCGAACTGCAATGCGACGGCGATTTTCACACCAAGGAGGAACGCTACCGGCGCAGTGGCGAATACGTGCAGGTGATGAAGTCGATCTGGTCCGCGCAGAGCCCGGTCGACCACGTCGGGGACTGGTACCGCTTCCGCAGCGCGATGTCCGAGTTGAAGCCGGTCAACGGTTCGATCCCGGTCTACTGGGGCGGCGCCTCGCCGCTGGCGCTGGAGGTCGGTGCCGAAGTGGCCGATGTCTATGCGATCGGCGGGCTCAAGCCGCTCGAGGACATGCGCGAGACGGTGGCGCAGTTGCAGCAGGCCTGGGCGCGCACCGGGCGCAAGGTGCGCTTGCAGACCTCGGTGCGGGTGATCCTGGGCGAGAGCGAGGAAGAAGCCTGGCGCAACGCGCGCGGCGTGCTCGAGGGGCTGCGTGTGAAGGGACTCGAACAGGAGGCGCTGGTCGCGCAAGGCGCGGCTGCGGTTTCCACCGGTATGCGGCTCGATCCGCGCCTCGCGACGACCAAGGGGGGATCAGGACGCGCGGAACTGGAGGCCTTGGCGCAAGGACGCGAATTGCTCGACAAGCGGCTGTGGACCGGGATCACCAAGGCCTCGATCGCGTTTGCAACGCCCACGCTGCCGCCCGCGCTGGTGGGCACCGCCGAGCAGGTCGCCGATGCGATGATGGACTATTACCGGATGGGGATTTCGGGCTTCCTGCTGCGCGGTTTCGATCTTCATGCCGACATCGCTGCGCACGGGCGCGAACTCATTCCGCGGCTGCGTACTCTTGCCGCCGCGCACGACGAAACGGTGGCCGAACCTGTCTGAACCGAGGAGAGCTTCAATGATCGCACGTACCTTGGGAAACCTGGCCGCAGCGGCTGCGCTCGGCGGCGCGCTGTTCGCAACGCAGACGCAGGCGCAGGCACCAGCTTCAGCTCCACCCCCGGTCAGTCCGATTGACCCAGGCGCGGAGGCGCTTGCGCTGGCCCATCTCTACGGCGGGGACGACGGGGAATCGCATGTCGAGATGCTGGCGCTCCCACGCACGGGAGGACAGCCGGGGCGAAGCGTGCAGACGCGGCTTTACGCCACTGATGTTGAGATCGGCGACACGCTTCCAGGCGACTTTATCGACTACCACGGTGTCTCGACGCCCCGCCTGCTGATCGTCCTCGCCGGGCAACTGGAAGTCGGCCTTGGCGATGGGACGAAGTACGTCCTGTCGAAAGGCGACATCGTCCTGGCCGACGACGTGACCGGGCGTGGGCACACCTCGCGCACGATCGGCACGCAGCCCTTGCGCATCCTCACGGTGCGCCTGCCGGCCACGAACAGCCTCGCGCCCAAGCTCTCGTCCTGCCCCGAGGGGATGCCTGCGGACAAGTGCGTGAGCAATTCGCTCTCGATCCGCCACGAGGGGGAAACGTCGAAGTAGCGAAGGTGCAGGGCCCAACGCGAACGGGGCCGCCTCCGGCAAGGAGACGGCCCCGTTCTTCGTGGGCGCACGTGGCAGACCGGATCAGGCGGGCGTCACAGCTTGGCCTGGATGCCGATGAAGGTGCGCTGGCCGGGGTAGTACAGGTCGACCGGCATGTCGGCGTTGATGTAGGTCTTCGAGTATTCCTTCGTGATGTTCTGCATCTCGACGAAGACGTTGAAGTGCCAGTCGGGGAAGCGCAGCGTGATCTTCCCGTCGAGGTAGCCTTCGCCCTTGCGGTAGATCGGGTTGTTGCCGTTGTTGGCATCGAGCACGGTCACCAGCCACTTCGAGCGGTAGTTGTAGCTCAGGCGCGCGTTGAGGATGCCCTGATCGTAGAAGATGCTGGCGTTGTAGGTGTACTTCGAAAGGCCCGGGTACTCGGTGAGCGGTTCGCCGGTCGCATCGTTGGTGAGGTTGGTGCGGATGGCACGGGCATACGTCATGTTCGCGGTCGCGCCGAAGCCGTCGAAAGGCTTGGGCAGGAACGTGAAGACGGTCTGCGCGCTGGCTTCGATGCCATCGAGCAGGGCACCCTCGCCGTTGATCGGCTGGCGCACGGTGTAGGTGTTGCCGTCGTGGAACAGGTCGACGTTATCGCGCGTGGTGGCGGGAATGACGAACGTGCTCTCGTACTTCTTGTAGTAGCCCAGGCTCAGCATGGTGTCCGGATTGGGATACCATGCCAGGTTCACTTCCCACTGGTCGGCGCGGTAGGGCTTGAGGTCCGGGTTACCCGCCGAGCACACGTCGTCCGTGCCGGTGATCGTCTGGTCGTCGAGGCAGTTGATGTTCGGGACGAGGTCGGTCGGCTTGGGACGGGCCAGGTTCTTGGCGTAGTTGGCGCGCAGGAACAGGTTGTCGGCCAGTTCCAGGTTGGCGTTGAAGGCCGGCAGGAAGTCGTCATAGGTGTTGGTGATCTCGGCTTCGGAAGCCGAGAGGGTGACCGTCTCGGTGCTACCCGTCTGGGTGAAACGCGTCACGCGGTTGACGTAGGTGCCAAGGCCCTTGTCCTCGGTGTGCGTCCAGCGCAGGCCGGCGTTACCGGTCAGGTGCATGCCCAGGACGTAGGTGTCGACATCCATCATCGCATAGGCCGAGTAGATCGTCTCGGTGATCTTGGCCGAGGGGATCTGCGGATAGCCGTCGGCGAAAAGCACGAGGTCGTGGTTGAAGCCGGAGAGGTCGTAGTACTCCGACAGCGCCTCGGCATCGAAGCTGGGATAGGCGATGCGGCCCGGGATGCTCGAGGGTGCGCCCGACAGCCCGGTGAACAGCGGCGCGCCGCCGGTGGTCGACGAGATCTGCGAGAGCAGCGACTGGTACTCGGCGGTCGTCATGTAGTACGTGTTGTTCACGCGACGCTGGGTGTAGTTGTCGTCGATGATCGTGTTGTACGACACGTTGGCGTTCGACTGGTAGGTGCCGGTCGCCGGGTCGATCAGGCGCGAACCACCCGCGCCGTAGTTCAGGAACTTCTGCCGACGGGCCTGCGCGCCGAACTGGAAGCGGCTGATGATCGGGTGATCGATGTCCCAGTCGACGTCGAGCTTCAACTGGTCCTCGGTGTTGTTGTACTCGGCCGGGCGGTACTGGATCGAGGGGCCGTAGACGGGCAGCACGTTGCCGTTCGCGTCGGTGCGCGTGAAGTCCGAATAGACCGCCGGATCGCCCGGATCGAAGTCACTCGGGAACTGGAAGACCGGGATCCCTTGCGAATTGTTGCGATCGATCGTGATGCCCGAGACACTCGTGCCGAAGGAGATCAGGTTGGTCTGCTGGTCGGTATGGGCGGTGGCATGGCTGCCCATGAAATCGACCTTGAAGCGATCGATGTCCCAGGTGAATCCACCCGAGAAGTACTTGGAATCCTGATCGTAGCTGAAGTCGCGGCGCTGCACGCCCACGATGTTCGCCGCGCCGTTGTAGTTGGGCGCGGTGGCCGAGCCGATGTTGACCGCGTTGAGCGCGGTCAGGAGGTTGGTGACGACGTGGTTCTCGTTGACCGTCGACGTGCCGAGCGCGACGCGCGGGACCGATGTGGCACCCGAGGCGTTGGTCGCCAGCGCCGGATCGAGGTTGAAGCGCTGGATGCGCGTCAGGTCGATCGAGTAGTTGACGTCTTCAAGCGTCTGGTTGCGCTTGTTGATCTGCATGTTGCCATAGGCGCGCAAGTTCGGCGCGACCTGGTACTGCAGCGTGAGGTCGCCCGAGATGCGCTGGTCGTGGCGGTTCCAGCTGCGATAGCGCGGGACCGTCGGTGCCCAGTCGAAGAACTGGGTTTCGCATGCGGTGCGGGCCAAGGTGCCCCCCGAGACGTTGGCGCAGCTCTCGTAAGTGTCGTAGTCGGCGTAGAGCGGATCGGCGACGGTCTTCTCGGTCGAATGGTCGAAGTCGGCGAGGCGCTTCCAGTTGGTGTTCGAGATATAGTCCTGGCGGGTGTCGACGTCGCTGTAGGTGACGTTGACCAGGACGCCGAGGCCGTCGATCAGGAACTTGGGCGTGCCGGCCACGAAAGTGACGCGCGGCTTCCAGGTCTCGGCGGTGTCGAGGTGCTGCTGCGAGAGCACACCGGTCAGGAGCGGCTTCTCGAGGTCGAGGGGCTTGCGCGTCTCGATGCGCACGGTGCCGCCGATGCCACCCTCGGTAAGGTCGACCGAATAGCCCTTGTAGACGTCGATCGACTTGACCAGTTCGGTCGCGAATTCGCGGAAGTCGCCCGCTCGGGTGCCGGTGGCGCTGACCTGGCTGACGCCGTTGATCTCGACGCGGTTGAGATCGGGCTCGACGCCGCGGATCGAGACCTGCGTGCCCTCGCCGAAGTCGCGGCTGAGCTGGACGCCGGTGATGCGCGCGAGCGAATCGCCCACGTTCTTGTCGGGGAAGCTGGCGATGTCGTCAGCGACGATGGAATCGACGATCGTGCCCGCTTCCTTCTTGCGGTTGATCGCGGACTGGAGCGAAGCGCGGGTGCCGACGACCACGATCTCACGCGCCTGCGAGATGATGCCTTCGGCTTCCTTGTTGGTGATCTCGGCCGGCTTTTCCTCGGAATTGGCCTGCTCGGTCTCGGAATCCTGATTTGTCTGAGCAGTTGCTACGCCGGGGAACAGCATTGCACCGGCCAGCGCGAGGAACGAAGCGCTGCAAAAGGCCCCGTTGATCCGCCAATTTACGTTATTCTTGCCCGCACTTTCAATGGCTTGCTTTTGCATAGCCGCTCCTCTCTCATCCCTGTTTGTATTCTGTTCGCCCGCATGGACGGTCTTGACGACTCAATTTCTAGACCGACACTTATAAAACCGATATGTGGGATGCAATTCTATAATTTGGACCATATTACCGTGGGAGACGGAAAATGAGGCAAATCGCGGGTTTGCGGTGGGTAAAAATTTCAAAAAAATTTCAAACTGTGTCGCTTTTCGCCCTCTCGCTGGGGTCGACTGCGCTTCTGGCGGCACCTCAGGTGGTCCATGCCTCGTGCGCACCCGAGCCGCTCACCCGTGGTGCCGTGGCGCTGCCGGCGGTGGGCGGAGGCATTCTCGTGAGCTGGCGGCTGCTGGCCGACGACCCGGTCGACGCGCGCTTCGAGATCCGGCGCAACGGCAAGGTGATCCACCGCACCGGCCGCGGCGAGGCGACGGCCTTCCGCTACGCTGCGGGCTCGCCCTCCGATCGCTACGAGGTCGTTCCGGGCAACGGCCGGACTGCGAAAGAGGGTGTCGCCGCGCCGATGTGGGCGAAGGGCTACCTGTCGATCCCGTTGTCCCCGCCGCCCGAAGGCGTCACGCCCGATGGGCAGCGCTATGGCTATACCGCCAATGACGCGAGTTTGGGTGATCTGGATGGCGATGGAAACTACGAGATCGTGCTCAAGTGGGATCCCACCAATAGCCACGACAACAGCCAGTCGGGCTATACCGGCGACGTCTATCTCGATGCCTACACGCTCGATGGGACGCGGCTGTGGCGCATCGACCTTGGCCGCAACATTCGCGCAGGCGCACATTACACGCAGTTCCTCGTCTACGATTTCGATGGCGACGGTCGGTCCGAGATCGCGCTCAAGACCGCCGACGGCACGGTCGATGGCGTGGGCCGCGTGCTCGGCGACGCCGCCGCCGACTGGCGCAGCCACGATGGCGAAGTGCCGCAGGCCGACCGCACCGGGGCCAAGGTGCTCGCCGATGGCACCAAGGTCGCGGTCATGCAGGGACGGATCGTCAGGGGGCCGGAATACCTGACGGTCTTCGAGGGCGCCACCGGGCGCGCCCTGGCGAGCGCGCCCTACGATCCCCCGCGCTATCCCGGCGGCAATCCCACGCCCGAGGAACTCGGGCAAAGCTGGGGCGATGGCTATGCCAACCGTTCGGACCGGTTCCTTGCCGGTGTCGCCTGCCTCGATGGCGCGCATCCCAGCATGGTCTTCGGGCGCGGCTACTACGCGCGCACCGCTCTGGCCGCGTGGGACTGGCGCGAAGGCAAGCTGACCGAGCGCTGGTTGTTCGACAGCTCCGCGCCTGGCAACGAAGATTATGGCGCGCGCGGCAACCACCAGCTCTCGGTGGCCGACGTAGATGGCGATGGGCGCGACGAGATCGTCTACGGCTCGATGGCGATCGACGACGATGGCAAAGGGCTTTGGACGCAGCCGCTCTACCACGGCGATGCGATGCACGTGAGTGACCTTGATCCCGCCCGCCCGGGACTGGAGAAGTTCTCGGTCTTCGAGGACGTCAGGCGCAATGGCCATGTCGGCTCGGCCATGATGGATGCGCGTACGGGGGAAGTCCTGTGGTCGAAGCCCGCCGAGAACGACACCGGGCGCGGGCTTGCCGCCGACATCGACCCGCGCCACTACGGGGTGGAAAGCTGGGGCTCCAATTCGGATCGCCTGTTCGACGTCCATGGCCAGTCGGTCGGCCCGGCGCCGCGCCAGACCAATTTCGCGATCTGGTGGGATGGAGATCTTCTGCGCGAACTGCTCGACAAGACCACGATCTCGAAATGGAATTGGGAGACGGGCAAGGCATTTTCCTTGCTTTCGCCCCTTGGCCTTGCCTCGAACAATTCGACCAAGGCGACCCCCGCGCTCCAGGCCGACATACTGGGCGACTGGCGCGAGGAAGTGGTGTGGCGTTCGGCCGACAACCGCGAATTGCGCGTCTACACCACACCCTGGCCGACCGCGCACCGCTTCGTGACCTTGATGCACGATCCACAGTACCGCCTGAGCGTTGCCTGGCAGAACACCGCCTACAACCAGCCGCCGCATCCCGGTTTCTACATCGGGGCCGGGCCGGAGGGGCAGCGCTGAACGCGCCTTTCTGGCGCGAGGCGGTTGACGAATTTGCCCACAATGTGAAATAGAATTCCACATAAAGAACTATAGGGTCAGGAGAGGATCGTAATGAGCAAACCTGTCTGGAGCCGGCGTGAACTGCTGGCCTCCACCGCGGCGACCGGATCGGCGGCGTTGTTGGCGGGGCCGGTGCAAGTGGGGGCGGCCGTCCCGAAAGCGGCGGTGGCCGAACCGCTCGGCTCGGGGCTCGACCTTGGCGACGATCTCGTCTGGCTCGATGGTTCACAGCCCGCCGCGCACGAAGGTCAGGCCTGGGGCCAGCCCTGGCCGCGCGGCACCCGCTACGACAAGAAGGGCTACCATCTCGAGCGCGCCGACGGTGCGCGCGAGGCGGTGCAGACATGGCCCCTGGCCTGGTGGCCCGATGGCTCGATCAAGTGGACGGGGCATGCCCTGGCGGCCGGTGGCGGCCGGGCAAAGGGCTTGCGCGTGCGCGCGGGCGGCGTCGGCGCGGCGCAAGTGCTCAAGGTCAGCGAAGCGCGCGAGGCGATTACCGTGACCGTGGGCGAGACGCAGTGGACGGTCGGGCGCAGCGGCGAGGCGCTGATCCGCTCGGCGACGATCGGCACAGAACCCGTGCTGGGTGAAGTCCGCCTCATCGCCAGCGCGCAGGATCGCCCCGATGACGAGGACGGGGCGCCGCAACTTGCGCGCTGGACGGGTACCATCGAGAGCGCCGAAGTCGAGCAGGCGGGCCCGATCCGCGCGGTGATCAAGCTCGATGGGCGACACAAAGGCGCGGCGGGGGACTGGTTGCCGTTCTCGCTGCGTCTCTACTTCCACGCCGGATCATCCTGTGTCCGGGTGGTGCATTCGATGATCTTCGAGGGGGATCCCTCGAAGCGCTACATTCGCGGGCTGGGTCTCGAGGGCGCGGTGCCGATGCGCGATGCGCTCCACGATCGCCACGTGCGTTTCGCGGGCGAGGATGGCGGGCTCTGGGGCGAGGCGGTGCGCCCGCTGACCGGCCTGCGCCGCGATCCGGGCAAGGCCTTTCGCGAGGCTCAAGTGGCGGGCCGCGCGGTCCCGCCGATCGAACAGATGGCCGCGACCGTGCGCGAGAAGCTCGACTACATCCCCGCCTGGGGTGATTTTCGCCTGCGCCAACCCAATTCGGACGGCTTCTCGATCATCAAGCGCACCGCCCCCGGCTTCGGCTGGATCGACGTCGACACCGCGCGCCGCGCGCCGGGCCTTGGCTATGTTGGCGGCGCCTCGGGGGGCGTGGCCTTCGGGATGCACGATTTCTGGCAGCGCTGCCCGGTCGGCCTCGACGTCGCGGACGCGGCCAGCGACACCGCCCGTTTCACCGTCTGGTACCATGCGCCCGACGCGCCCGCGATGGACATGCGCTTCTACCACGACGTGATGGGCATGGAGGATTACGTCCACCAGAACCTGGGCCTCGATGTCACTTACGAGGACTACGAGCCGGGTTGGGGGGATCCTTCGGGCATCGCGCGGACCACGGAATTTCGCATCTGGGCCTTGCCCGCGACGCCCGAGCGCGCGCGCCTGGCCGAGATGGGCAGCCTGCTGGCGACGCCGCCGCGCCTCGTCGCCAATGTCGCGCGGGTCAAGGCCGCCGGGATGTTCGGCCCATGGGCGCCGATTGCGGCCGGGGACGCGCGGCGCACGCAGATCGAGACGCGGGCCAAACGCGAACTCGATTTCTACATCGGCCAAGTCGAGCAGCGGCGCTGGTACGGGTTCTGGAACTATGGCGATGTCATGCACAGCTACGACAACGACCGGCACGTCTGGCGCTACGACATCGGCGGCTTCGCCTGGGACAACTCCGAACTCTCGACCGACATGTGGCTGTGGTATGCGTTCCTGCGCAGCGGGCGCGCCGACGTGTTCCGCCTTGCCGAGGCGATGACGCGTCACACCGGCGAAGTCGACGTCTACCACTCGGGGCGGTTCAAGGGACTGGGCACGCGCCACGGGGTGCAGCACTGGGCCGACAGTTCGAAGCAGCCGCGCATCTCCAACGCGGCCTATCGGCGTTTCTATTACTACCTCACCAGCGACGAGCGCTGCGGCGATCTCATGCGCGGGTGCCTCGAGGGCGATTACACGCTCCGGCACGTCGATATCGGGCGCAAGGTCCTGCACCGCGAGGGCGCCAACAAGCCGCCCGCCGGTACCGGCGCCGTGGTGAATTCCGAGCCTCTGCCCGAGGGGCAGGTGTTCCTCCAGTTCGGCACCAGCTGGGGCTCGCTGATCGCGGCCTGGCTGGCCGAATGGGAGCGCACCGGAGAAACGCGCTGGCGCGACCGTATCGTGGCCGGCATGCGCTCGATCGGAAAGTTCCCCAAGGGCTGGCTGGTCGGCGGCGCCACGTTCGACCTCAAGACCGGCGCGTTCCTGGGGGCGGGAGACTCGGTCAACATGAGCCACTTGAACGGCGTCTTCGGCGTCTTCGAGATTACCGCCGAACTGCTCGAACTGGTCGACGAGCCTGCCTACCGCGAGGCCTGGCTCGACTACTGCGAACTCTACAACGCGCCCGAAGCGGAATTCCGCGCGCGCACCGGGGCCTCGGGCCGGGGGCGCGGGCTTACGCAGGCGCATTCGCGCTACACCGCCTATGCCGCCGTGGAGCGCAACAAGCCCGAACTCGTCACCCGCGCCTGGGGCGAGTTCTTCGGGGCGGGCGACCGCGAAGGCCGCGACCAGACGCGCGGCAGTCACCGCGTGGAGGGCCCCGCGGTGCTCAAGCCTGTCGACGAGATCGACGAAGTCTCGACCAACGACGCCGCGCAGTGGGGCATCGCCGCTACGGTCAATCTCGCGCTGATCGGCGACCGGCTCGAATGAGGGGGCGCGGGTTCCTGCTGGCCTGCCTGCTGGTGGGAGGCTGCGTCCATGCGGGCGAGGTCTCCCGCGTGCCGGAACTGGCCGACGACTTTCGCCACGGTCTCTCGCACTGGGTGGTCGAAGCCGAGGCTGGATCGGCGGCGCATGTGCGCGTGGAGGACGGAGTGCTCGACATCGATACCCCGCAAGGCCTCTCGCTCTGGTGGCGGGCGCCGATCACGGGCCCGGTCGCGATCGAGTTCGACGTCCTGGCGGTCAAGTCAGGCGGGCCCAACGATGCGGTGAGCGACGTCAATGCCTTCTGGATGGCCACGGACCCTTCGGTTGCTTCCGGCTCGCCGCTCGACAACCCGCGCAGCGGGGCTTTCGCGACCTACGATACCTTGCGGATGTATTACGTTGGGATCGGGGGCAATCGCAACACGACGACGCGCCTGCGCCGCTATGTCGGGCGCCTCGGTGATCGTCCGCTTCGGCCTGAGAACGACCGCAATGATCCGGCAAGCCTGCTCGTGCCCAATGCGTGGCGCCACGTGCGCCTTGTGGCGGACGGGCAAGGGGCGGCGGTGGACTACGCAGGCGCGCGGCTCTTCACGCTGGCGGACGCGTCACCCTACACGCGCGGCTGGTTCGCGCTGCGCACGACGAAGAGCCACCTCAAGATCCGCAACTTCCGTATCGTGCCTCGTGATGCGCCCGCGCAGCCTTGAGCGGACGGGGGGAGGGCGGCAAGGCGCGCCCCCCGCGCCCTCAGGCGAACTGCGAGGGGATCTTGAGACCGTGGCGCCGGGCGAAGGCGGCGAAGCGGGTCAGCCACGCGCCCGCGCGGCCATCCGCTTCGAACAGCGGTGCGCCGTGTCCGCCCTTTTCGATGATGTGGAGTTCGCTCGGTATCCGTGCCTCGCGGCAGCCCTGGAACATCGCGATCGAATTGCCGCAGTCGACCACCTTGTCGTCGGCCGCGTGGCCGAGCAGGACCGGAGGGGTGGTGGAAGGTACCGCAAGGTTCACGCTGTAGCGTCGCGACAGTTCGGCCGAAGGTTCCTTGCCAAGCAGTTCGTGGCGCGACTGGCTGTGCGCGAGCGGGGGCTCCATGCTGACCACGGGAAAGAACATGCCCGCGACCGTCGGCCGGGCGTCCTGCGCGTCCGTCGCATCGACGGGCTCGTAAGCCTTGACGTTCCAGCGCGTGGCAAGGCTGCCACACAAATGCCCGCCCGCCGAGAAGCCGATGACGCCCAGGTTCGCCGGGTCGATGCTCCACTTGGCGGCGTTTGCGCGGATCACGCGCATCGCGCGCTGCGCGTCCTGGAGCGGGGTGTCGGGGCCGCCCTTCCAGCCGTCGTGGGCGAGGCGGTAGAGCAGTTCGAAACAGGTTACGCCCTGGCTCGCGAACCAGCGCGAGATGGCCGAGGGCTTCGTGCCCATCGCGACGCGGGCATAGCCGCCGCCCGGGATCATCAGTACCGCTGCACCTGTCGGCTTGGGAGCCGGGCACACCGTCAGCATCGGCGTCTCGACGCTGGTCCAGGCGAAGTCGTCGGGGTTGCTCTTGTTGCTGCGCAGGATGCGCACGTCCTTGACGCCGCTATCGGGCCGTCCCGGCGCTGCGCCCGGCCAGATCGCGAAGCGCGCCGTGCCCGGCATCTCGTCGGAGGCCGGTGTGGCGGCTCGCGCGGCGCTCGCGGCAAGTTCCGGGGCCAGCGTCAGCGCCGAGGCCACGCCCGAGAGCGCTCCCAGGAATGCGCGGCGGTCACTCGTCATCGTCTTCTCTCCCTTGTAATCAAACCACTTTAGTCAGGATTGTCATGCTTGGAATTTCGCGTTTCGCAAACCCAGTCCCCCGTTTTGGAGCGGACGCGTGATCGCGGCGGCGCTGCTGGCGCTCGCGGCGTCTGCCGGAATGGGTGGTTCGGCCGACGTCGCCCCCAAACCGCTCTACCGCGACCCGATCCACGACGGCGCGGCCGATCCCAGCACCGTCTATGATCCCGCGAGCGGCGAATGGCTGATGTTCTACACCAACCGGCGCGCCGACCTGCCGCTCGAGGACGACAAGGACGTGCGCTGGGTCCACGGCACTGCCATCGGCATCGCGCGTTCGGGTGACGGGGTGAACTGGCGTTACGGCGGTACCGCGGCGATCCCCGAAGCCTGTACCGGCGCGACGCTGTGGGCGCCCGACGTGGAGCGTTTCGACGGAGCCTGGCACATGTGGGTGACGGTGGTGCCCGGTGTGTTTCGTGACTGGAACGCGCCGCGTTTCCTCGTCCATCTGACCAGTCCCGACCTTGTGACCTGGAGCTGCGGCGAGCGGCTTGAGCTCGGCTCCGACCGGGTGATCGACGCCAGCGTGGTCGCCGATCCCAAGGTGGGCTACCGCCTCTTCTTCAACGACGAGCGCATGGGCAAGGCGATCCGCACCGCGACCAGCACCGACCTCGTCCACTGGAAGCTCGGCGCGCGGTTGACCGATACGCCCGGCGAAGGCCCCAAGGCGTTCTTCTGGAGGGGGGCCTGGTGGCTCGTCTCCGATGCCTGGAAGGGGCTCCTCGTGATGCGTTCGCACGACGGCGAGACCTGGACCCGCCAGCCCGGTTACATTCTCGCCGAGCCCGGAACCTCGCCCAGCGACCGCGCCAAGGGGCAGCATCCCGACGTGATCGTTTCGGGCGAGCGGGCCTATATCGTCTATTTCGTGCATCAGGACGGCGAGGACGAGGCGAAGCAGGACCCGCAATGGCACCGGCGCAGCGTGCTCCAGATCGCCGAGCTCGAAGTGCAAGGCGACGTGCTCACGGTCGACCGCGAGGCGCCGACGCACGTTCGGCTGGTGCCTCCGGCCGGGGAGGCCACGCGATGAGCGTGGGACGGCGTCATTTCTGCCTCGGCCTTGGCGGGGCGGCGATGCTGGGCGGGTGCCGCAGCCTGGGCTTCGTTCCGTCGGGGCAGGACGAACGGGAAGGCGAGATCCTGCTCTTCGCCTATTTTTCGACCGGAAAGGGGGAGGGCGACGGGCTCAAGCTCGCCGCGAGCGAGGACGGTTTCACCTTCCGCGCGCTGCGTGCCGGGGCGCCTGTGCTGGTGCCGCACGTGGGCGAAAAGAAGCTGCTGCGCGATCCTTTCGTGTGGCGCGATGCCGGCCCCAAACCGCTCTGGCACGCGGTCTGGACGACGGCCTGGGAGGGCGTCACCATCGGGCATGCCACCACGCGCGATTTCGTGACTTGGTCGTCCCAGCGCGCCCTGCCGGTCATGGCTGACGTGCCGGGCACGCGCAATTGCTGGGCGCCCGAGGCCATGCGCGACCCGGTGAGCGGGCGCACCGTGCTGTTCTGGTCGAGTACGGTCACGGGCCGCTTTATCGAGACCGAGGGTTCTTCCGAGAACGGCTACAACCACCGCCTTTGGTGCACCACCACCGCCGACTTCGAGACCTTCGAGCCGCCCCGCGTGCTTTACGATCCCGGCTTCAGCATGATCGACGGTACGTTTGCGCAAGGGCCGGGAGGCGCGCTGTGGCTGATCGTCAAGGACGAGACCGTCACGCCGGAGCGCAAGTGGCTGCGCGCCGCGCCCGCCGAGGGACCGCTCGGTCCCTTTGGTGCGCTTGGCGCACCGTTCTCGCCAAGCTGGGTCGAGGGGCCGATGACCGCGCGGATCGGGGCGGACCTGGTCTGTTACTACGATATCTATCGCGACGGGCGTTGGGGCGCGGCCATGACCCGCGACATGATCCACTGGCAGGACGTGAGCGATCGCCTGGCGCTGCCGAAAGGCGCGCGTCACGGCTCGCTGGTGCGCATCACGCGCGAGGACCTGCAGCGGATCGAGGCGATGTGAAAGGGTGGCCCCTGGTTGGAGGACGCAGGGGCCACCAGGTCCGGCCTGGGAGGAACCAGCCGGAATCGGATCGGGACATCCGGGCGGGAGGGGATGATCAAGGATGTGCAGCAGCCTGGTCCCAAACTCTCCGACCGGGCTTTCTTTTTCATAAAGTCCCATATTGCGGAATAGTGTTCTACCATATACACCTTTTCGAGCAAGTTCCAGAGGGGATTTGCAGGTGCGATCAAAAACGGCTGTCCAAACGAGCCCGCACCATCACGGGAGAGAGGAGCGTGGAGCGATGCCGACACGGTGGATTCGATGGGACGAGAAATCCGGGCTGGTCTGGGCCGCGCTATTGGCTGCCGGGGTGCCTGGCGGGTTGGCGGGCATGACGGTGTCTCCGCTCGCCGCGCGCGAGGCCGCGCCTGCCAGGGGCGTCCCGCCGATCGACATCGACCTTTCGGGCAAGAGCTCCGCCGAACTGCCCGATTTCGTCCTTGGAGGACGCGGCGTGGAGCGGCGCGGCAAGCAGGGCTTCGTCTATTCGCTCACCCTGCCCGAGGGGCTTTACAAGGTCACCTTGACGCTGGGCGATCGCGCGCGGGCGGGTCGCACGACGGTCAAGGCTGAAAGCCGGCGTCTCGCGTTGCGCGACGTCACGACGCGGCCGGGCGAGCAGGTCGAGCGCAGCTTCCTCGTCGCGGTGCGCGACACGCAGCTGCCCGCGCCGCCCGAGGGCGCGCCGGTCCTGCCCGACAAAGTCCAGATCGACGCGCGCGATGCGTCCGATTACGATTGGGACGATCGGCTCAGCCTCGAGTTCCTCGGCGAGCCGCGCGTGGAGCACATCCGCGTCGAGCCGGCAACGGCGCCGGTGATCTACCTTGTCGGCGATTCGACCGTCGCCGACCAGTACGCCGAGCCCTACGCGAGCTGGGGCCAGATGCTTCCGGCGATGTTCGATGATCAGGTCGCGGTTGCCAACCACGCCAAGTCGGGCGGCACGATGAAGGCTTTCATCGCGCAGTTGCGGCTCTCCAAGGTGCTGACGCAGGCGCGCGCGGGCGATTGGCTGTTCATTCAGTTCGGTCACAACGATCAGAAGAGCAACTGGCCGCTGACCTATGTCTCGGCCGATCGGACCTATCCTGCCTATTTGCGCGCCTTCATCGCCGAAGCGCGTGAGCGCGGGGTGCATCCGGTGCTCGTGACCTCGCCCGAGCGGCGCAACTACGACGCGCAAGGGCGCATCAAGGACACCCTTGGCGCCTATGCCGAGGCCGTGCGCAAGGTCGCGCGCGAAGACAAGGTGCCGCTGATCGACCTCAACGCGGACAGCATCGCGATGATGGAGGCGCTCGGCCCCGAACGCGCCGCGACAGCCTTCGCACAAGGCGGCGCGGACCGCACGCACAACAACAATTACGGCGCCTGGCTCTTCGCCAGCGCGATCGCGAACCGGATTCGCGCGACGCTCCCCGAGCTTGCCCCGCACGTGACACTGGGCGCCTTCGAACCCGCGCATCCGCCCTTGCCGGACACGATCGTGATCGCGCCCAGCCTTGCCCGGCTCGACGAAAAACCGGCGGGCAACTGAGCGATGATGATGTCACGGCGTACGTGGAGCATGGCGGGAATGGGCCTAGGAATGGGCGTGGCGGCGGGGCCATTGGCTTTTGCCGCGGCGAAGGGCCCTATCGTCGATGTGCGCGAACAGGGCGCGCGGGGCGATGGGCTCGCGCTCGACACGCCCGCCTTCAACAGGGCGATCGCGGTCCTGCAACGGGCGGGAGGAGGGACCCTGCGGATTCCCTCGGGGCGGTACCGCTGCTTCTCGATCCGGCTCTGTTCGAACTTGCGCATCGCCTTCGAGCCCGGCGCGGTCGTGGTCGCGGCGAAGCCCGGCGAGGGGGGCGGGGCCTATGACGCGCCCGAACCGGCCTCCGGGCTCTACCAGGACTTCGGGCATAGCCACTGGCGCAATTCGCTGATGTGGGGCGAGGAAATCGAGAACCTCGTCATCGAAGGGCCGGGGCGCATCGAGGGCGAGGGGCTTACCCGCGACGGCCCCGGCGCGCTCTGGAAGGCGCAGACCGGCGAGCGGCCCCTCTCGATGGCCGCGATGACCGAGGCCGATATCGCCCGGCTCGAACCCGACCACGCGGCGATGGCCGGCCTTGGCAACAAGGCGATTTCGCTGAAAGGCGGGCGCAATGTGCGGCTGGCCGGTTTCACCATCGACCGCGGCGGGCACCTGGCGATCCTGGCGACCGGCACGCGGGGGCTGGTGATCGAGAACCTCGTCATCGATACCGAGCGCGACGGGATCGACCTCGATTGCGTGCGCGATACCCTGGTGCGCGGGTGCCGGGTCAATTCGCCCAACGACGATGCCATCGTGATCAAGTCGAGCTACGCGCTCGGGCGCAGCGTGCCGAGCGAGAACGTCGTCGTGCGCGACTGCCATGTCTCGGGTTTCGACCGGGGCACGCTGCTCGACGGAACGCGCCAGCGCACGCAGCTCCTCGCACCCGACCGCGATCGGGTGACCGGGCGCATCAAGCTGGGCACCGAAAGCAACGGGGGTTATCGCAATATCCTGATCGAGGACTGCACGTTCACCCATTGCCGCGGGCTTGCGCTTGAGACGGTCGACGGCGGGGTGATGGAAAACGTCGTCGTGCGCCGCCTCGTCATGGATTCGGTCACCACCGCGCCGATCTTCGTGCGTCTGGGCGACCGTCGGCGCGGGCCCGAGGGCACCGGGCTTGGCGCGGTGCGCGGCGTCTCGATCCGGGAGATCACCGCGCGCGGGATCGCGGTGCCGCTGCCGGTGATCGTGGCCGGACTGGCCGAGCGCGCGATCGAGGACGTGCAGCTCCACGACATCGATCTTGGCTTTGCAGGCGGCAGCGCGGCGGTGCCTCGCGACGTGCCCGAACTGCCCCATGCCTATCCCGAGCCCTCGATGTTCGGCGTGGTGCCGGCCTGGGCCTTGTGGGCGCGCCACGTGGCCCACCTCGACTTGCGCAACTTCACCGCGCGCACCGATCGCTTCGATGCACGCGCGGCGTTCGATCTGGCGGGCGTGGAGCGGGTCACCAAATCCGGCGTGGAATTGCACAACGCGCGGCATTGACGGTCTCGTTGCGACAAGCTACCAAATATTGGTATTGGTATCCATATATTGGAACCTACGGGAGATGGACCAGGTGGCGCTCAGAGCTTTTCGAATGCAGTTGAAGCCCGGAAACGTGGAAGAATACCGCGCGCGCCACGATGCAATCTGGCCCGAGCTTTCCGCGCTGCTCACCGAATCGGGCGTGCGCGATTACGCAATCTTTCTCGACGAAGAGACCCACGCGCTCTTCGCGGTGATGAACCCCACGCCCGATGCCAGGCTAGAGGCTCTGCCCGACCACCCGGTGATGCGGCGCTGGTGGGACTGGATGGCCCCGCTGATGGAAGTGGAGGCCGACAACCGGCCCTGCGAATGGCCGCTCCAGCTCATGTTCCGGATGGACTGAGGCGATGAAGCGCGCATCCCTTCTGATCGCCCTTCTGGCAATCTGCGCCACGCCGATCCCGGCCACGGCGCAAGTGGCGACGGCGCTGCCCGACCTTCAGGCGCCGGTCCAGACGTTCGGGCGCGTCTCGTTCGACGCGCGCTCGCTGATGATCGACGGCAAGCGCACCGTGATCTGGTCGGGTGAATTCCACCCCTTCCGGCTTCCCAGCCCGGACCTGTGGCGCGACGTGCTGCAGAAGATGAAGGCGAGCGGGTTCAACACCGTCGCCTTCTACTTCGACTGGGGCTACCATTCGCCCAAGCAGGGCGTCTACGATTTCGAGGGCATCCGCGACATCGACCGGCTGCTGACGATGGCTTCCGAGGAGGGGCTCTACGTCATCACCCGCGCCGGGCCTTACGTGAATGCGGAATTGTCGCGCGGGGGTTATCCGGGCTGGCTGGTCAACCAACGCGCGCGGGCCCGCACCGACGCGCCCGAGTACCTCGCGGCCGCCGACGAATGGCTGACGCGGGTCAACGCGATCATCGCGCGCCACCAGATCAACGGCGACGGCAAGGGCCACAAGGGCACCGTCATTCTCCACCAGATCGAGAACGAACTGGCGCTGACCACGCCTGCGCAGCGGCGCTACATGGACCATCTCTACGCCCGTGCACGGGCCGACGGGATCACCGTGCCGATCTTCCACAACGACCAGGGCCGCAACGGCTATTGGACGCCGGAAAGCTCGAAGGTGGAGCAGGTCGTGCACGGACCCAACGACCTCTACGCCTTCGACGGCTATCCCGGCGGCACCTGCACGGTCGAGGGCAAGCCGACCAAAGGATCGCCCGCGCCCGACTGGGGCTTCTATGGCAGTGGCGGCGCGCGCGGCGGGGCCTCGGCCTCGCCCGGGACGCCAGGTTTCCTCGCCGAATTCGGCGGCGGCTGGTTCGACTACTGGGGCTCGAACGGGGGCTACGAATGCAACGCGGTGCAGCGCGGCAAGCGGTACCAACGCGTGTTCTACGGCACCAACCTCGCCAACGGGATCGGCATCCAGAGCTTCTACATGACCTACGGCGGGACAAGCTGGGGCTGGCTTCCGGCCCCGGTTGTCTTCACCAGCTACGATTACGGCGCGGCCATTTCCGAGACGCGCAACTTGCGCGACAAGGCGCTCGAACTGCGGCAACTGGGCGGGCTGATCGCCTCGTTCCCCGACCTGGCCGGGATGATCCCCGCGGGCGAGCCCATGATCTCCTCTGATCAGGTGCAGGTCTACCACAACCGCAATCCCGAGACGGACGCGCGTTTCCTCCTGGTGACGCACAAGCCCTCCAATGGGCGTTCGAACGATACCTTCACGGTCACCGCCGACTTGCCCGACGGACGCTATACCCTGCCGCTCGTGCTCGATGGCTTCGACGCCAAGTGGCTGATCGCGGGCGCGAACCTGGGCGGACAGCGGCTGGTCTATTCGACCTCGGAACTGCAGAGCGCCTCGAAGCTGGCGGGGGGCGACGATCTCCTGCTGTTCTACGGCCGTGCGGGCGAGGCGGGCGAGACCGTGCTGCGCTACGCCTCGGCGCCCAAGGTCGAGGTGCTCGAAGGGCAGCTGGCCGGACAGGCATTCGATACGGCCAAGGGCGATCTCAAGCTGTCCTACACCCATACGGGCCGCACGCTGGTGCGGATCAGCGGGGGAGGGCGCAAGCCGCTCGTGCTGATCCTTGCCGACGAGGCCGAAGGCACCCGCTATTCGCGCGTCGCGAGCACGGCGGGCACGCTGCTCGTGCGGGGGCCCGAACTGGTCCGCACGGCCGCCGTCACGGGCGCCAGGCTGGCGCTGACCGGCGATACCGACCAGCCCGCACGGCTCGAGGCCTGGGGCCCTTCAGCGGTGAAGGCGCTGAGCTGGAACGGCGCGCCCGTTGCGGTCACCGCGACGGCTTCGGGTAGCGTCATTTCACGCGCGCCACTTGCCGGTCCGCAGCCGATCGCGCTTCCCGCGCTGACCCAGTGGCGCATGGCACAGGGCTCGCCCGAAGCCGCGCCCGGTTTCGACGATAGCGCCTGGCAACTGGTGGGTAGCCAGCGCGGGGCAAGCATCACCGCGCGCCCCGACGGCCAGCCCGACATGACGATGGACGCCTATGGCTTCCATGAGGGCGACGTGTGGTACCGCGGGCGCTTTACCGGCAGCGCCGATGCGCGCGAACTGACGCTGGCCTTCGGCGCGGGCGGCTCGGGCCTTGTCCAGGTCTGGGTCGACGGCGCCTTCGTCGGCGAGGCCGAGACACCCGGCGGCCTGCCACGCCCGATCACGATGGGCATGAAGACCTTCGCGTTGCCCGCTGCCGCACAAGCCGCGGGCGAGCATGTCGTCTCGGTCATGGTCCGCTCCAACGGGCACAACTGGGACCTCGATTCCGACGACTTCCACAAGGAGGCGCGCGGGCTCGTGTCGGCCTCGCTTTCCGCGCCCGGAGCGCGCAGCTTTGCGGTACCGATCAGCTGGAAGATCCAGGGCGCGCGCGGGGGCGAGGACTTGCCCGACCGCACGCGCGGCGTGATGAACAACGGTGGCCTCTACGGAGAGCGCGTCGGCTGGCATCTGCCCGGTTTCGATGACGCGGCGTGGGCCTCAGCGACCGTTCCTGCGAGCAGTGCGAAGGCCGGCACCACTTGGTACCGCACCCACTTCACACTCGACGTGCCCAAGGGCGAGGACGCGACGATCGGGGTCTCGATCGGCGATGCGGACACGCCGCGTTCGCCGGGGCGCTACCGTGTCCTGCTTTTCGTCAACGGCTGGAACATGGGGCAGTTCATCGCCCATGTCGGCCCGCAGCGGACCTTCCCCATTCCCGAGGGCATTCTCGATCACCACGGGGCCAACACCCTGGCGCTGGCCGTCACCTCCGACGGGGCACCGGGCGATGCCCTCGAACAGGTGCGCCTCGTCACCTTGCGCAACAGCCGGGGCGGCATCCCGGTGCGCCTGGTCGAGGCCCCCAGGACACCGGACGCACTGCAATGAGCGCTGCGTCCCCTTCACCTTGCGCGCCGCGCGCGCCGTTCCCTTTCGTACTCCAGGAGACCTTGATTGGCCGCCATTACCCATGACATTCCGCGCGCGGATGTGACTTCTGCCATCGCCCGGCTGATGGACAACCTCGTCAATATCAAGGACGAGACCGGAGAGTTCCTGCTCCACCTCGAAGACGGGCGGATCATCGACACCAAGGGCTGGGCCGGCTGGGAATGGACCCATGGCATTGGCCTGTTCGGCATGTGGCGCTATTTTGAGCAGACCGGCGACGAGACCGCACTCGGCATCATCCGCCAGTGGTTCGTCGACCGTTTCGCCGAAGGTACGCCCACCAAGAACATCAACACGGTCGCCCCGTTCATCACGCTCGCCTACCTCTACGAGCTTGACGGCGATCCCAGCTACATCCCCTATCTGGATACCTGGGCGGAGTGGCTCATGGCCCCCGACGGTCTGCCCAAGACCGAGGAGGGCGGCTTCCAGCACATCGTCTACAACGACGTGAACCCCGGCGAGTTGTGGGACGACACCTTGATGATGAGCGTTCTGCCGCTCGCCAAGATCGGCCTCCTGCTGGATCGTCCGCAGTACATCGAGGAAGCCAAGCGCCAGTTCCTCATTCACATCAAGTACCTGGCCGACAAGAAGACCGGCTTGTGGTTCCACGGCTGGGACTTCACCGGGCGGCACAACTTCGCCGAGGCGCTTTGGGCGCGCGGCAACTGCTGGGTGACGATCGCGATTCCCGAGATCATCGAGCTGCTCGACCTGGCCCCCGGCGACGCCTTCCGCATGTTCCTGACCGACGCGCTCGCCGCCCAGGTCAAGACGCTTGCGGCCACGCAGGACGCCGAGACGGGCCTGTGGCACACGCTGATCGACGATCCCTCGAGCTACCTCGAAGCCTCGGCCACGGCCGGCTTCGCTTATGGTATCCTCAAGGCCGTGCGCAAGGGTTACCTGCCGCGCAGCTACGAGGCGGTCGGCATCAAGGCGGTCGAGGGCGTGCTCGCCAATATCGATGGCGCGGGCGAGCTCCAGCAGGTCAGCTTCGGCACGGCGATGGGCGACACCAAGCAGTTCTACAAGGACATCGCGCTCACCTCGATGCCCTACGGGCAGAGCCTCGCGATCTGCGCGCTCGCCGAGTTCCTGCGCACTTACATCTGAGCCTCGTGCGCCGGGCAGGGCCTGTCCGGCGCGCGCAGCGGCCATTGCATTCGGAGTGATGCGAAGACAAATACTCCGACATATTAAGAATCGCCCGAGGTGCACCAAGACAAGAAGTGCGCCCGCAAGCGGATCGTTTTTTGGACAAGAGGATCGAGCCTGTGGTGACACGACCCAGCCCAACCGCGCGCAAAGTGCGTCTGCCCAACTTTCTGGCCTACGGCTCGAACGACGTGCTGGGGGCGGGCTCGATGGCCGTCATCTCGGGCTGGGTGCTGATCTTCTACACCCAGTTCTGCGGGCTTTCGGCGGGCGAGGCGGCGACGATCTTCGCGGTGGCGCGCGTGCTCGATGCTTTCGCCTCGCCGATGATCGGTTATATCTCCGATCATTTCGGGGCCACCGCACTCGGGCGGCGTTTCGGGCGGCGGCGCTTCTTCATCCTGGCCGCGATCCCCTTGCTGCCGAGCTTCGGCCTGATGTGGCTGCCAGGGCAGGAGTTCTGGTACTACCTCGTCACGTACGTGCTGTTCGAGCTGGTCTACGCGATGGAGATCATCCCGTTCGAGACGCTCGCCGCCGAGATGTCGAGCGACTACCACACCAAGGCCAAGTTCGCCGGCTGGCGCATCCTGTTCGGGCAGGCGTCGGCGATCCTTGCCGGGTTCCTGCCGCTCTGGCTGATCAATGCCCTGGGCCGCGACAGCGCCGACACCTTCTTCTACATGGGCCTGATCTTCGCGGCGCTGTTCATGCTGACGGCGGGCTTGCTCTACCTGTTCAGCTGGGAGCGCCACGGCCCGGGCGGCGTGCCGCTTCCGGCCGACACCCGCGACGCCTCGGCCAGTCCGCTCGAGGCCTTGAAGGCGCTCTACCGCAACCTCTTCTCGACGATGCGCATTCGCGCCTTCCGCCTCCACCTTGGCATGTACCTGGGCGGCTACATCAGCCAGGACGTGTTCAATGCGGCCTTTACCTTCTTCGTGATCTTCGCGCTGGCGGGGACCACGGCCTTCGCGTCCGAACTGCTCGGCACGATGTACATCGTCCAGTTCGTGGCGGTGATCGCGGCGATCAACATGGCGCTGCGCTTCTCGCCGAGCCGGGCCTACCAGGTCGCGGCGGCCTCCTTCGCGGCAGGTGCGATCACGCTGGTCGGGCTCTGGGGGCTGGGGATCCAGGCGGGCAGCGCGGCGGTGTGGCTGCCGATCGTGCTGGCGGGACTGGGGCGCGGCGCGCTCAACTACATTCCCTGGGCCACCTACAACTACATGGCCGACGTCGACGAGATCGTCACCGGCACGCGCCGGGAGGGCAGTTTTGCGGGCGTCATGACCTTCGTGCGCAAGGCGACGCAGGCGGTCGCGGTGGCGGGCGTGGGCTTCGTCATGCAGGCGGGCGGCTTCGTCTCGGGCGCGCAAGTGCAGAGCCACTCGGCGATTCTCACGATCGCGCTGCTGCTCGGCGTGGGCACCGTGGGCATGCTGATCTTCGGCGTGACCGTCTCACTGCGCTTCCGGCTCTCGCCGCGCACGCACGACATCCTCATGGCCGAGATCGAGCATTTGCGTTCGGGCGCGCGCACACCGTCGAG
The DNA here is from genome assembly GCF_018491765.1 of Novosphingobium profundi. Taxonomy (GTDB): domain Bacteria; phylum Pseudomonadota; class Alphaproteobacteria; order Sphingomonadales; family Sphingomonadaceae; genus Novosphingobium; species Novosphingobium profundi. The sequence continues at coordinate 233,743 of NZ_JABWCU010000011.1, forward strand.
CGCGGAGGCAGGGGCTGTCGTCGAGGATCTGTCCGGCTGGCGCTACGACCAGTTGTGGGGCCGCAACCCGCTCGTGCGCGAGGCCCAGACGAAGGGCGCGCCGACCGGCAAGCCGATCGACGCGCAACCTTGAGCGGCGGGAGCGCCCCGGCGCGCGGTCAGCTGCGGGCCGGGCGGTAGCCGACCGCCGCGCTGACCTTGCCCGCGGTGCGCACGATGGCGGTGACCAGGTCGGGCACGATATCGTCGGTCAGGTAGTGCGCGGCGCTCGCAATCGAAAGCGCGATGCAGATCTGGCGCCGCGCGTCGCGCACCGGCACCGCGATCGAGCGCACGCCGTCACCCGCCTCGCTATCGTGGAGCACGTAGCCGCGCGCCTGGTGGACCTTCATCTGCGCGACATAGGCGGCCACCTGCTCGTCGCTTGCCGTGCCCTTGCGCGAATCGCGATAGAGCTGCGCCCAGGTCGCCTCGTCCTGGTCGAGCAGCAGCGCCTTGCCGAGGCCGGTTTCGGCGATGAGGCGCCGGTCGCCCGGTGCGGTCGCGACGCGCAGGCGCTGGCGCCCGGTGACGCGGTCGAGGTGGCGTGACCAGTCGCCTTCGCGCTTGCCCACGAAGACGCAGAAGCCGGTCAGTTCGGACAGCTCCTCCATGAACGGGCGCGCAATGCGCACGTAGTCGATCTGTTCGGTCGCCATGACTCCCAGTTCGAGCAGCTTGGGGCCAAGCCCGAAGCCGTCGTTGGTCACCGACAGGTAGCCGCGCGCCTTGAGCGCCTGGACCAGGCGGTGCGCGGTGGTCTTGCTCATGCCCAGCTTGCGGGCGAGGTCAGCGGCGCGGATCGGGCCGTTGATTACTTCGTCGAGAATGTCGAGCGCGCGCATCAGGGTTTGCGCGCCCTTCACTTCGACTTCGCCGCGCTCGTCGGGGGTCTTCTCGTCAGCAACAGTCGTCATTTGCATTGCCTCGTTTCGGGAGGTCCACTTTATGGGACGCGACTCCATTTGTCCCATAAATCTGTAGGGCCTGTCGCGCCCGGGTCAACTGGCTCAAAGCTCGGGGTGTGTGCATAGAGGGGCGAACGGGCCTTGAACGATGGTCCACAATGTGCAATTCAGTCCCACAATAAGGACTTTGTGAGTCCGTCCCGGTGGCCTGTGGACCTTGCATGGCTGCCCCAAGGAGATGAGAGGAAAGCCCATGTTCTGCAAGACCTACCACGCGACGCATCCGGACATGATGGAGTGCGTGTCGAACGAGGAGCTTCGCGACCGTTACCTGGTGGGAGGCATGTTCGAGGCGGGCAAGGTTTGCCTGAACTACTCGCA
>NZ_JABWCU010000012.1 GCF_018491765.1 Novosphingobium profundi
GGAGGGGCTAAGCGGCAATGCAAAGGGGCCCTTGGGTCCATCGCGGCAAGATGCTTTCGCGATGGACCCAAGGGCCCTCAAGTATTTGGAATAATGGTCGGGGAGAGAGGATTCGAACCTCCGGCCCCTGCCTCCCGAAGACAGTGCTCTACCAGGCTGAGCTACTCCCCGACCGATGCTGGAACGCCGAAGCGTCCCGGGGCAGGAGCGCGCCTATATAGGGCGATTCTTCAGGTGGCAAGGGCCGATTTCGACTTTATGCCGCGCGGCGCAACGAACCCAGGCTTTCCCCGCCTTCCTGGGCGGTAACGCGAAAGTGCGTGACGAGCCGCGCCATGGCTTCCGCCTCGCTGGAAAGGTGCCGCGCGGCTGCGGTTCCTTCCTCGACCATGGCCGCGTTCTGCTGCGTCGCCGAATCGAGACGCGCGACGCGCTCGTTGATTCGGCCGATTTCGGAGGCCTGGTCCTGTGAGACCGAGGCGATGCGTTCGATCGCCTCGTTGATCTCGGCGATGCCCGAAACGATCGTCATGAGCGATTCGCCCGATTGCCCGACCAGCTTGACGCCGCGCGAGACTTGCTCGGTGGATGTGCTGATCAAGGCCTTGATATCGTTCGCGGCGTCGGCCGAACGCTGGGCGAGAGCGCGCACTTCGGTGGCGACCACCGCAAAGCCCTTGCCTGCCTCGCCGGCCCGGGCCGCCTCGACGCCCGCGTTGAGCGCCAGCAGGTTGGTCTGGAAGGCGATGCCATCGATGAGCGCGATGATCTTGCCGATCTCGTCGGCCGAGCGCTCGATCTCGCTCATTGCGAAGACGGCGCTTTCGACGACCTCGCTTCCGGTGAGCGCGTCGCTGCGGGCCTTTGCGACGTTACCTTGCAGTTCGTTCGCCGAGGAGGCGTTGTCGGACACCGTGACGTTGAGTTGGCGCAGCGTATTGGCGATGTCCTCCAGGGTCGAGGCCTGTTGCTCGGTGCGCAGGGCCAGGTCGTCGGTCGCGGTCAGGATTTCGAGTGAACCGGTCTCGATCTGGTTGGCCGACTGGGTCACGTCGCGCACGATGCGGTCGAGGTCGGTGGCGGCGGTGTTGAAGTCGCCGCGCAATCGGTCGTAGCTGGGCGGGAAGGCGCTGGTGAGCCGCAAGGACAGGTCGCCGCTGGCCAGCGAGCGCAAACCCTGTCCGATCTGCTCGATCACCACGCGCTGGTTTTCGGCGGCGAGCCGGCGTTCCTCGGCGGTGATCTCCTCGGCGCGTTCGCGGGCATTCTGTGCGGCGGCCTGCTCGACGACCAGCACCTCGAAGTTGCGCGCGATCATGTAGAGGACGGCGGTCTCGGCCACCACGATCACCGCGTGGACGATGACCCGGCCGATGTCCGACCCGTCGGGGAACACCAGCGAAGGCGCGATCAGGTTGGTCGAGAGGTGATGGACGGCGGTGACGCCGGCGGCCAGGACGACCGGGCGCCAGTCCGCCAGCAACATGAGCATCGCGATCGCGGCGAAGAAGATCATGTGCAGGTCGAGCATCCAGTGATGTCCGGTCCACTGCCAGAGCATGATGGCCGGGTAGAGCGGGTAGGCGAAGCCGAGTGACAGGCGTGCCTGCAACCCTTCGGAGCCGCGAAAGGTCAGCATCGTGGGGACGATCGAGACCGCCACGGCCAGAACGAGAGGCAGAAAACCACTGCCGGCGAGAAACGTCGAAACGGCGATGAGGAAAACGCAGATCCATCCGATTGCGACCAGGCTTGCAGCGCCTTTGCGGCGCAATTCGTCGAGTTCATTCATGATCTTTGGGCCATCTTGTTCTTGGGAGGAGTACCGCAGAGAAATTCGGGAACGGCGAAGAGCAGCGCACCGCTGCGCAGGGCCGCGCCCGAAACGTTGTGATCGGGAAGGCGCAGGAAGAACGCGCCGCGATAGGGGCCGGGCGCGAGAAGTGCGGCCCCTTGCGCGCGCGCCCAGGCGATCGTCCCCGCCGCGCTCCTGGCGCCGATCGGAAGGTAGAGCGCCGTGCCGCCGTCGACCGGGGACAGGGCCATGAGCAGGACGCCCGTCGCGACGAACCCCTGGAGGGCCAGTGGCCCCTTAAGCCAATGTCGTATCGTCTTCGTGTCTCGAGCCTTCATGCGCGTCGTCTAGCGTACGGGGCACTTCAACGGCCCCAAAGGGCCGCTATGGGGCAACCCTTAGACCGCACGCGCGATTTGATGACGCGTCCGCCAATGCCCCGGTCGGGGCAAATGGGTGGCCCCGGACGAACGATGTTTGTAGGACCTGAGGCATGGAATCGATTCTCGCTCCCGCTTCGCCCACCGCCGCCGTTTCGACGCCGGACTCCGGATCACGGCATTGGGAGTGGCAATACCTCGATCTCATGCGGCACATCTGGGAAGCGGGCGATGAACGGATCGATCGCACCGGGGTGGGAACGCGTTCGGTGTTCGGCGCCACGATCCGTTTCGATCTCGCCGGCGACGCGATGCCCTTGCTCACCACCAAGCGGGTCTACTGGAAGACCGCGACGCGCGAGCTGCTCTGGTTCCTTACCGGTGACACCAACATCCGCGCGCTCTGCGCCCAGAACGTGCAGATATGGACCGACTGGCCGCTCGATCGCTACCGCCGCGAGACTGGCGAGGACATCAGTCGCGAGGCCTTCTCGCAGCGCATCGTGGAGGATGCGGCTTTCGCGAAAGCGTGGGGCGATCTGGGGCCTGTCTACGGCAAGCAGTGGGTCGACTGGCCGACGTACCAGGCGGTGGGCGAGGGTCTCTATCGGCAAGGGCCGGGGATCAACCAGGTTGCGCAGGTGGTCGAGAGTCTGCAATCCAATCCGGGTAGCCGGCGCCACATCATCGAGGGCTGGAACGTGGCCGAGCTCGACGCGATGGCACTGCCGCCCTGCCACAAGACCTACCAGTTCCACGTCGCCGACGGACGCCTCTCGTGCCTGCTCTACCAGCGCAGCTGTGACCTGGGCCTCGGCTTCGCCTTCAACATGTGGTCGCTCGCTGCGCTTACGCGAATGATGGCGCAGCAATGCAACCTTGAGCCCGGTCACGCCGTTTGGACGGGAGGTGATGTCCATCTTTACCTCAACCACGGCGAACTGGTGGAGGAGCAGTTGGCTCGCGAGCCCGAAGGCGGCGCCACACTGACTTTCGCGCGCAAGCCGGCTTCGATCTTCGACTATGGAATCGAGGATTTCCGGGTCGAAGGCTATGCGCCCCAGGGCCACATCGCGGCCCCGGTCGCGGTCTGAGCGGGAGCCTTACGAGGTCTGATTGACATTGCCACGGTTTGAAATATTATGACTTAACCGTGGAATTTTGATGCACTGCAGCGAATAAGCGCAGGCGCCTGTTCTCACGGTCCGTATTTGGCGGGAGAGAACACGATGGTCGATCACAAGGCATCAGGCAGCATGGCGCGCGGCAACCTGCCGCCGCTCGAGATGCACGTGCCCGAACCCCGCTTCCGGCCGGGCGATCCGGTCGATTATTCCTGGCTCGACATTCCGCCCGCCGGGGCCTTGCCGCGCTTCGACGAGGCTTGCGAGGCCCGCGACACGCTTCCCGCGACAATGGGCATGATCCGCGTGCTCGACGAGGAACACGCGGCGGTCGGCCCCTGGGACCCGCGTCTCGATGCGGAAACCTTGCGGCGGATCTTGCGCACGATGGCGCTGACCCGGGCCTTCGATGACCGGATGTACCGCGGCCAACGCCAGGGCAAGACGAGCTTCTACATGAAGTGCACGGGCGAGGAGGCGGTTTCGGTTGCCCACGCCTTCGCGCTCGCCGGCGATGACATGGTGTTTCCCAGCTATCGCCAGCAAGGCATTCTGATCGCGCGCGACTACCCGCTCGTGGAAATGGTCAACCAGATCTATTCGAACCGTGCGGACCGGCTGAAGGGGCGCCAGCTCCCGATCATGTACTCGGCGCGCGATTACGGCTTCTTCACTATCTCGGGCAATCTTGCGACGCAGTTTCCGCAAGCGGTCGGCTGGGCCATGGCGAGCGCGATCAAGGGCGACACCCGCATCGCGACGAGCTTCGTGGGCGAGGGTTCGAGCGCGGAAGGCGACTTTCACGCGGCCATGACCTTCGCGGCGGTCTACAACGCGCCGGTCGTCCTCAACGTCGTCAATAACCAGTGGGCGATCTCGAGCTTCTCCGGGTTCGCGGGCGCCGAGCGCTCGACGTTTGCGGCGCGCGCGGTGGGCTATGGCATCGCGGGGCTTCGCGTCGATGGCAACGACGCGCTCGCGGTCTATGCGGCGACGCAGTGGGCCGCCAACCGCGCGCGGGCCAACAAGGGTCCTACGCTTATCGAGCACTTCACCTACCGCGCCGAAGGGCATTCGACTTCGGACGATCCGGGCGCCTACCGCTCGGCGCACGAGCGCGAGGAATGGCCGCTCGGCGATCCGGTGATGCGCCTTGCACGCCATCTCATTGCGCTGGGTGAATGGGACGACGAACGCCACGCCGCGATGGACCGCGAAGTGGCCGAGGAGGTCCGCGCGGCGGCCAAGGAGGCGGAAAAGAACGGCATTCTCGGCCACGGCTTCCACCATCCGTTCCACACGATGTTCGAGGACGTCTTCGAGGAGCTGCCGTGGAACCTGCGCGAACAGGCCGAACAGGCCATTCGCGAGCGCGCGACGAAATGGCCCGATCGCGCGCCGCCAGGCACGGAGGAAAAGGCCAGGGAACGGGGAGAGGGCGCATGATCGAGGAAGAAGCGGTGAGCCTGCACGAGAGCCCGGCGCGCGCGATGAACATGATCGAGGCGATCAACGATGCGCTCGGCATCATGATGGGGCACGACCCCGACGTCGTCGTCTTCGGCGAGGACGTGGGCTATTTCGGCGGGGTGTTCCGCGCTACCGCCGGACTCCAGGCGAAGTACGGCAAGACCCGCGTGTTCGACACGCCGATCAACGAATGCGGCATCATCGGCGCGGCGGTGGGCATGGCGGCCTATGGCCTGCGCCCTGTGCCCGAGATCCAGTTCACCGACTATATCTATCCCGGGCTCGACCAGCTGATCTCCGAGGCGGCGCGGCTGCGCTACCGCTCGGCGGGCGAGTTCACCGCGCCGATCACGGTCCGCTCGCCGTTCGGGGGCGGCATCTTCGGCGGCCAGACGCACAGCCAGAGCCCCGAGGCGCTGTTCACCCATGTCTCGGGCCTCAAGACGGTGATCCCGTCCACCCCCCACGACGCCAAGGGCCTGCTCATCGCCGCGATCGAGGACAATGATCCGGTCATCTTCTTCGAGCCCAAGCGGATCTACAACGGGCCCTTCGACGGCTATTACGACCACCCGAGCAAGACCTGGAAGAACCACCCCGGCGGCCAGGTTCCCGAGGGCTACTATTCCATCCCGCTCGGCAAGGCGCGCAAGGTGCGCGAGGGGCAGGCCATGACCGTGCTGGTCTACGGCACCATGGTCCACGTCGCGGAGGCGGTGCTCGCAGAAAAGGGCGTCGATGCCGAGATCCTGGACCTTCGCACACTCTGGCCACTCGATATCGAGGCTGTGGAGAAGTCTGTCGAAAAGACGGGGAAATGTCTCGTGATCCACGAGGCGACCCGCACTTCGGGCTTCGGTGCCGAACTCGTCAGTCTCGTCCAGGAGCGCTGCTTCTACCACCTCGAAGCCCCGATCGAGCGCGTGACCGGTTTCGACACGCCTTATCCCCACAGTCTCGAATGGGCCTATTTCCCCGGCCCCGTACGCATCGGCGAAGCGGTCGATCGCCTGATGAAGGAGTGATCCCCATGGGACGTTACACATTCCGCCTGCCCGACATCGGGGAAGGCATCGCCGAAGCCGAGATCGTTGCCTGGCATGTTGCTGTGGGCGACCGGGTCGAGGAGGACGGTCGTCTCGCCGACATGATGACCGACAAGGCCACGGTCGAGATGGAAAGCCCGGTTTCGGGCGTCGTGGTCGAAGTGGCGGGTGAGACCGGCGATACGATCGCGATCGGCGCGCCGCTGGTCGTGATAGAAATCGAGGGGGAAGTTGAGGAAGACGACGCTCACATTGGGGCCGCGGATGCGGAGCCGGTGGCTGCGGTTGCGGTCGAGCCTGTCGCCACGCGCGACCCCGAAGTCGAATCGGTAGCCCCGACGCCGGCAACTCCGACGCCATCTGTCCCGGCATCACCAAAGGTTGCGCCGAGCCCTTCGTCCAGGGTCATGGCCAGCCCCGCCGTACGCAAGCGCGCGGCGGACCTGGGCATCGCCTTGTCCGAGGTGCGCCCCGCCAAGGATGGACGCGTGCGCCACGGCGATCTCGACGCCTTCCTGTCCTACAACGCGGGCGGCGGCTTCCAGCCGGTCGCGGCGAAGGGGGCGGACGAGCAGGTCCGGGTCATTGGCCTGCGCCGCCGGATCGCGGAGAACATGGCCGCGTCCAAGCGGCACATTCCGCACTTTGCCTATGTCGAGGAATACGACGTGACCGCGCTCGAGGAAACGCGGGCACAGCTCAACGAAGGGCGAGGGGACCGGCCAAGGCTGACCATGCTCCCGTTCCTGATCGCGGCGATCTGCAAGCTTCTTCCGCGCTACCCGATGCTCAACGCGCATTACGATGACGAGGCCGGTGTGGTGACGCGCTATGGATCGGTCCATTTGGGAATGGCCGCGCAGACGCCGTCGGGGCTCATGGTCCCGGTCATCCGTGACGCGCAGGGGCGCAACTTGTGGCAGCTCGCCGCCGAGATCCGGCGCCTTGGCGACGCCGCACGCGAGGGCAAGGCCACGTCGGCAGAGCTGTCGGGCTCGACGATCACGGTGACCTCACTCGGGCCGATGGGCGGCGTTGCGACGACGCCCGTGATCAACCGCCCCGAAGTCTGCATCATCGGCCCCAACCGCATCGTCGAACGGCCGATGTTCGTGAAAGGCGCCGACGGCGTCGAGCGGATCGAGAAGCGCAAGACGATGAACATCTCGATGTCCTGCGATCACCGGGTGGTCGATGGGTGGGACGCGGCGAGCTTCGCGCAGGATCTCAAGAAACTGATCGAGGCGCCTGCGCTGATTCTGGTCGGCTGAACCGGGAAAAATGCAGGCCGGAAAGGGCGCTCGGCACGGCGCGCGGGATGCCTGAACGGACCTGGCTGTGGATATCATGACGGATTTCTGCGGCTCTCGGGGGGAGGGGGAAGCAAAGGGCACAAAAAAATGAAGGTGTCCGTGCAATCCAGTTGACAGGCCCGGCTCCCTGTCATAGTTGCGCGGCTCCCAAGCGGACGCACCGCCCAAGTATGCGGGTGTAGCTCAGTTGGTTAGAGTGTCGGCCTGTCACGCCGAAGGTCGCGGGTTCGAGTCCCGTCACTCGCGCCACTTGGGAGATGCTTCGTTCCTGCCTCGTGCAGGACGGGGTTTTCCGGGAAACCGGAGGAAAATTAAGGGGTCGGTTCGCCGGCCTTTTTTAATCGCTGCGCGGGTGTAGCTCAGTTGGTTAGAGTGTCGGCCTGTCACGCCGAAGGTCGCGGGTTCGAGTCCCGTCACTCGCGCCACTTCCTCACCGAAGTGGCCATGCAACGCGCAAGAGGCCGGGGTAACACCCGGCCTTTTTCCTTTTCGGCCTGATATTTTCCGTTTCTGCAAGAGGATGCCCTGCGATGGCCTCGTTCGCGAATCAGACCCTGGGAATCGACTTCGGCACCACCAATTCGGTCATGGCGCTTTCGGGCAGCGAGACTTCGGCGCAGATGATCCGTTTCGCCGCGCCTTCGGGTGACAGCTCGGTGTTCCGCTCGGCCTTGTGCTTCTGGCAGGAGGAAGGTGTGCGCGGCGGCCTTGCGCATGAAGCGGGGCCCTGGGCGATCGAGGAATTCCTGGAATACCCGCAGGGTTCGCGCTTCATCCAGTCGTTCAAGTCGGTTGCCGCCAATCCCGCCTTCGAGACCGCGGGCATCTTCGAGAAGCGCTTCCGCTTCGAAGAAATGGGCGAAGTGTTCCTCCAGCATCTCCTGGGCCATGCGGGCGATGCCCTTGGCGAGTTGCCCGAGCAGGTCGTGGTTGGCCGTCCGGTGCGCTATGTCGGCGCGCGCGCCGACGCCGCGCTGGCGCGCACGCGCTACGATGCGATGTTCAAGGCGCTCGGCCGTCCGGTGCACTATGTCTACGAACCGGTCGGTGCCGCGTTCAGCTTCGCCTCGCGCCTGTCCGATCCCGCCACGCTGATGGTGGCCGACTTCGGCGGGGGTACCAGCGACTTCTCGATCGTGCGTGTCGAGGCGCCCGGAACCGCGCAGCGGTGCACGCCGCTTGCCGCGGCGGGGATCGGTCTTGCCGGCGATCGCTTCGACTTCCGGATTATGGATCACCTCGTTCTGCCGCAGCTGGGCAAGGGCGGTACTTACCGCTCGTTCGACAAGGTGCTCGAGATTCCGCCAGGCCACTTCACCGATTTCGGAGACTGGTCGCGGCTCGCCATGATGCGCAACAAGCGTACGCTCGAGCAACTCAACAAGCTGAAGCAGAGCGCGACTGACCCGGCCGCCATCGCGCGGATGATCGCGGTCGTCGAGAACGAGCTCGGTTTCGGACTTTACGAAGCGGTCGGCGCGCTCAAGAAGGCGCTGTCGGGTGACGAACATGCTACCCTCGATTTCGAGAGCGAGGACTTGCACATCCACGCCGAGGTCAGCCGCGCCGACTTCGAGAGCTGGATCGCGCCCGACCTCGCGCGCATCGGCGAAACCGTGGACGAAGCGCTAGCCAAGGCCGCGCTCGCGCCTTCGGACATCGATCACGTTTTTCTCACCGGTGGTTCGTCGCTGATTCCGGCCGTGCGCGCGCTGTTCGAGGCGCGTTTTGGCGAGGAGCGGCTGGCGAGCGGGGACGAGCTGACCTCGATCGCCCATGGTCTGGCGATGATCGGTCAGTCGGGCGATCTGGCGCAGTGGTCGGCGGACGATACGTCGGCGGGTTGATCCGTCCGGAGGGCCAGAACGGCGGCAGCTAGCCCCAGCGACCCGTTTCCATCCAGATAAGGTAGCGCTTGAGCGGGAAGATCCACACGATCCCGAGCACGATGTAGACTGGCATCTGCAGCAGAGCGTGCCACTGCGCGATCATGGGATGGACGTAGCGCGCGATGAGCAGGCCGTAGACCAGAAGCGCAGCGAAAAGCGCCAGCACGCCCACGGGAATGCGCCAGGTTGGTGTCTCGCGCATGTCAGTCCATTGCCCCATGATAGATGCGCGTGGGCGTGACCACGGCGCTCAGCGGCTGGTCGTGGCCCTCGATCGGAAGTTCCTCGGCCAACTGGCAATCCCAGGCAAGACCGATGGCGCGCGTGCCGGGGTGCGAGGCGAGCCAGCGGTCGTAATGCCCGCCACCTTGTCCGAGCCTATGGCCTTCCTGCGTAAAGGCGATGAGCGGGACGATCACGACTTCGGGCGCTGCGAAGTTGGCCATGCCGCTCGGCTGGAGCATGCGGTAGGGGCCTTCTTCCAGTTCGCCATCGTCGAAAGGGTTGTCCCAGGTCCGGAATTCCATCGCCGAACTGCGCGAGGCGAAGCGGGGCAGGGCGACCTCCCGGCCGTTCTCCGCAAGCCAGCGTGCCCAGCCGAGCGAAGGGGCCTCGGCTCCCAGCGGATAATAGAGGCCGACCGCGCTGCCGTGGGGGATCATCTCGACGACGGGGGCAGGTGGGCGATTGAGGATCAGCGCGCGCAAGTTCTGCGGCAGCGCATCGACATGCTCGGCCCGCGCCTCGCGGAAGGCCTTGCGCAAAAGCGCTTTCCTGCCGGTCAGGGAATTGGGGGGTGACGGGTCCACCATGGGTCGTTTTCCTAGAAATCCTCTGACGCCTCAACGTCAGGTGGGGACCATGTGCGTCGGACCACGGTCCGGGCAGGGACAGCCCCCTTGGATTGCTTATAGCCTCAGGGATGTTCGAACGGCTCGTGCCGGGCAGATCCCGTCATAGGCCTAATTAGAGATCGTTGGCCTCGCCCTCAAGTGGGCATTCAAGAAGCTGGGCAAGTTTTTCCATCGTTTCGGCGATACGCAGCAGGCGTTGGGTGTCCCGCGACGCGTCGGGCGCTGGCGCGGGCGGGGTCGGGGGCAGCTTGCCGGCGCGTTTCAATTCGTCGTTCTCGTCGGCGAGCAGCAGCGCTGCGAAGAGGAGCATGCGTGCCTCGGACAGGCCGCGCGCCTTGGCGGCGACCACTTTACTCTCGATGGCTTCGCCGAGCAGGCGGATGTGGTCTTCCTGGCCCGGCGTGCAGCCGACGACGAATTCGCGCCCGCCGATCGTGAGGCTGACGTTGTTCATGGCGCGCTGCGTGCAATGAGCGTGTCGAGTTCGCCGAGCGTGCTTTCGACCGTCGCGCGCAAGGCAAGGTGACGACGGGCAAGGGCGTCGTGCGTGTTGATCCGATGCTCGGCAGCAGCTTCGAGCCGGGTAAGCGCCGCCTCGAGCCGCGCGATGGCCGCCGCGTGCGGATCGGCGCCCTCGTCCTTGCCCCTGACGGGATCTGTCTCTTCCATGGATTTGTGGCTAGAGCACTGTCGTCATAACGCAATCGCCAAGGCCGAATTGTTCACAACGGCATAGATACACTGAAAGAGTAATCGGTCGGGTGGAGGCACCAATTCGCGGGAGCTGAACTTGACGCGAAGCGGGCTCGCCCTAAAGGGGGTCGGCAAGTTCGAATCACAGTGTAATAATCCGTTTTCCGGAGCCCGTCTGATGACCCTTGCCCCCGATCGTCTCGCCCCGATGGCCAACGCCATTCGCGCGCTTTCCATGGACGCGGTCCAGGCAGCGAATTCGGGCCACCCCGGCATGCCGATGGGCATGGCCGACGTGGCCACGGTTCTCTATGCCAAGTACCTCAAGTTCGACCCGAAGAGCCCCAAGTGGGCCGACCGCGACCGCTTCGTGCTGTCGGCGGGGCATGGCTCGATGCTGATGTACTCGCTGCTCTATCTGACCGGCTACGAGAGCCCGACGATCGACGACATCCGCAATTTCCGCCAGATGGGCAGCCCCTGTGCGGGCCACCCCGAGAACTTCCTGCTCGAAGGCGTCGAATGCACCACCGGCCCGCTGGGCCAGGGCGTGGCGATGGCGGTCGGCATGGCGATGGCCGAGCGCCAGCTCAATGCCACCTTCGGTGACGAACTCGTCGATCACAACACCTGGGTGATCGCGGGCGACGGCTGCCTCATGGAAGGCATCAACCACGAGGCCATCGGCCTTGCCGGCACGCTGGGGCTCGGCAAGCTCAAGGTCCTGTGGGACGACAACGACATCACCATCGACGGCAAGACCGGCCTGTCGACCTCGGAAGACATCCCTGCGCGCTACCGCGCCTCGGGCTGGGACGTGTTCTCGTGCGACGGTCATGATTTCGCCGACATCGAGCGCGCGCTGGGCGAAGCGGCCGCCTCGGACAAGCCCTCGCTCGTCGCCTGCAAGACGATCATCGGCAAGGGCGCGCCCAACAAGCAGGGCGGCTCGGGCGTCCACGGTTCCGCACTCGGTGATGCCGAAGTCGCTGCCGCCCGCGAATTCCTGGGCTGGAGCGCCGAGCCCTTCGTCGTGCCCGACGAGATCCTTGCCGACTGGCGCTCGCTGGGTGCCAAGGGTGCCGAGGCCCGCGAAGCCTGGGAAGCGCGCAAGGTGTCGCACCCCGAAGCTGCCGAATTCAGCCGTCGCATGGCTGGCGAGCTGCCCGAGTCCGACGATGTCGCCCAGACCTTCGCCGGCTGGCTTGAGGGTGACAGCAAGATCGCCACGCGCAAGGCTTCGGAAAACTGCCTCAACGTGCTGGCGCCCGCGCTGCCCGAGATGATCGGCGGCTCGGCCGACCTTACCGGCTCGAACAACACCAAGGCCAAGTGCCAGGAACCGTTCACGGCCGACAACTACGCGGGCCGCTACGTCTACTACGGCATTCGCGAGTTCGGCATGGCCGCGGCGATGAACGGCATGGCGCTGCACGGCGGCGTGATCCCCTACGGCGGGACGTTCCTGATCTTCTCGGACTACTGCCGCAACGCGATCCGTCTCTCGGCTCTGCAGCAGGTCCGCGCGATCTACGTGCTGACCCATGACAGCATCGGCCTTGGCGAGGACGGCCCGACCCACCAGCCGGTCGAGCAGGTCATGTCGCTGCGCCTGATCCCCAACCTCTACGTGTTCCGCCCGGCCGATGTGATCGAGACGGCGGAATGCTGGAACATCGCGGTGCAGAGCCAGGACACGCCTTCGGTCCTGGCGCTCAGCCGCCAGAACCTGCCGCAGCTGCGCACGTCGGGCGAAATGCTCTCGGCGCGCGGCGCCTACACGCTGCGCCACGCCAAGGCCGACCGCAAGGTCATCCTCATCGCCACCGGTTCCGAGGTCGAACTGGCCTGTGCGGTGCGCGACGAACTCGAAGCCCAGGGCATCGGCGCGGACGTCGTCTCGATGCCGTGCATGGAGCTCTTCGAGGCGCAGGAACAGGCCTACAAGCACGAGATCCTGCCGCACGACCCTTCGATCCTGAAAGTCTCGATCGAGGCGGGCTCGACGCTGGGGTGGGAACGCTACACCGCGATCAGCCGCAACGGCGGCCTCAACATCGGCCTGGACCGTTTCGGCGCGTCGGCCCCGGCCGAGGATCTTTTCGCACGCTTCGGCTTCTCGGCCGAATCCATCGTGCCCAAGATTCTCGATAAGCTCAGCGTCTAAGAGGAGATTTGCATATGGCGACCAAGGTTGCGATCAACGGTTTCGGACGTATTGGGCGGCTTGTCGCTCGCGCCATTCTCGAGCGCCCCGACTGCGGTCTGGAACTGGTCTCGATCAACGATCTGGCCGACACCAAGTCGAACGCTCTCCTCTTCGGCTTCGACACCACCCACGGCCGTTTCCCCGGCACCGTGGAAGCGGGTGAAGGCAAGATCACCGTCAACGGCAAGGACATCATCGTCACCGCCGAGCGCGATCCCGCCAAGCTGCCGCACGCCGCGCAGGGCATCGACATCGTTCTGGAATGCACCGGCATCTTCCAGTCGAAGGAAGCCTCGCAGCCGCACCTCGATGCCGGTGCCAAGCGCGTGCTGATCTCGGCTCCCGCCACCGGCGTCGACAACACCGTCGTCTTCGGCGTGAACCACGAGAGCCTGACCGCCGACCACATCGTCGTGTCGAACGCCTCGTGCACCACCAACTGCCTGGCGCCCGTCGCCAAGGTGCTGAACGACACCGTGGGCATCGAGCGTGGCTTCATGACCACGATCCACTCGTACACCAACGACCAGCGCATGCTCGACCAGATCCACAAGGACCTGCGTCGCGCCCGTGCGGGTGCGGCCAACATGATCCCGACCACCACGGGTGCTGCCCGTGCGGTCGGCCTCGTGCTGCCCGAACTCAAGGGGAAGCTCGACGGTTCGTCGGTGCGCGTGCCGACCCCCAACGTCAGTCTCGTCGACCTGTGCTTCGTCCCCAAGAAGGACACCACGGTCGAAGAGATCAACGCTGCGCTCAAGGCCGCTGCCGAAGGTCCGATGAAGGGCGTGCTCGCCTATACCGACCAGCCGCTGGTTTCCTCGGACTTCAACCACTACCCGGCCTCGTCGACCGTCGACAGCCTGGAAACGGCGGTCATGGAAGGCAAGTTCGTGCGCGTCGTCTCGTGGTACGACAACGAGTGGGGCTTCTCGAACCGCATGCTCGACACCGCTGGAGCGATGGCGAAGTTCCTCTGAACGTGAATGGGGCGACAGGCACTCTGGTGGGCATCGCGAGGCGGCTGAAGTCTCGCGCGCCGATGGAGCCATTGGAGTCTGTCGCCATTACGGTCGCCGCGGGAATCCAGGGGGATTTCCGCGGCGCTGTACGTCCGGGCAAAATTCCCAGGCGACAGGTCGCGCTGATCGAGGTGGAAAGCTGGCAGTCCGCGATGGACGAGCTGTCCCTCTTCGAGGGCACGGCTCTGCCCTGGTACGCGCGCCGTGCGAACTTGTGCGTGGAGGGGCTGCGCCTTCCGCGCGCCGCGGGATGCGTGATCGCGATCGGCGAAAGCTGCCGGATCGAGACGACCATGGAATGCGATCCGTGCAGCCGCATGGACGAATTGACGCCGGGCCTGATGGCCGCGCTGACGCCGGACTGGCGCGGCGGTGTGCTGGGCCGGGTACTGTGTGACGGACCCGTTTCCGTCGGTGACCAGGTGAGGATACTGTAATGACCGCTTTCAAGACGCTCGATGACCTTGGTGACGTGTCCGGCAAGGTCGCACTGGTGCGCGTGGACCTCAACCTGCCGATGAACGACGGCCAGGTGACCGACGACACGCGCATTCGCGCCGCCGTGCCCACCATCAACGACCTGTGCGCCAAGGGCGCCAAGGTCCTCCTGCTTGCCCACTTCGGCCGCCCCAAGGGTGAGCGCAACTCGATGATGTCGCTTTCGATGGTCGTCGGGGCGGTCGAGAAGGTGATCGGCAAGGAAGTGATGTTCGTGCCCGAGATCGCGGGCGACGTGGTCGCCCAGGCGATCGGCATTCTCAAGGGCAGCGATGTCGCCATCCTCGAGAACACCCGCTTCTGGAAGGGCGAGGAAAAGAACGACCCCGAACTGGTCAAGGCGATCGCCGCCAATGCCGATTTCTACGTCAACGATGCCTTTTCGGCCGCGCATCGCGCGCACGCCACGACCGAGGGCCTCGCACACGTTCTTCCGGCCTACGCGGGCCGCTCGATGCAGGCCGAGCTCGAGGCGCTTGACAAGGCGCTGGGCACCCCGGTGAAGCCGGTTGCGGCGCTCGTCGGCGGGGCCAAGGTCTCTTCCAAGCTCGACGTGCTGACCCACCTCGTGACCCAGGTCGATCATCTGATGATCGGCGGGGGCATGGCCAACACCTTCCTCGCGGCCAAGGGCGTGGACGTGGGCAAGTCGCTGTGCGAGCACGACCTTGTCGACACCGCCAACGCGATCCTCGCCAAGGCCGACGCGAGCGGCTGCACCGTGCACCTGCCCTACGAGGTCGTCGTCTCGAAGGAATTCGCGGCCAACCCTGACAGCCTTCGCACTTGCAACGTGCACGAGGTGGCATCGGACGAAATGATCCTCGACGCCGGGCCGCTGGCGGTCGAAGCTCTGGCCGACGCGCTCAAGACCTGCCGCACGCTGGTGTGGAATGGCCCGCTCGGCGCGTTCGAGATGGAGCCCTTCGACGCCGCGACCGTTTCGCTTGCGCGCACGGCCGCGGCGCTCACCATCGAGGGAACGCTGACTTCGGTCGCCGGAGGCGGGGATACCGTTGCCGCGCTCAACCATGCGGGTGTCGCCAAGGACTTTTCGTATATTTCGACGGCGGGCGGCGCCTTCCTCGAATGGATGGAAGGCAAGGAACTTCCCGGCGTCGCGGCGCTTTCGGTCTGATCGGACCGGCGCGGGCAGTACGCGTCCGGCCAGTCCCGAAAGGACGCCCCGAACAAAGTCGTCTGCGCCAGCCCGGCAATGTCTGGGGCGAACGCTGCGGGTGTGCGCTTCACCGCGCCAAGTGTTCGCGATGATGTATTCGCGAAGAGGCGAACTGTTGCTGCGGCAGAACGACCCGGGGGGCTTTTTGCCGCAGTTGCGAAATTCCCGGGTGGGCTCTAGCCTGCCTTTCACACGACGCATGACTTGAGGAGGAGTTTTATGCAGGTTTCGGAAATGACGGCCAAGATGGCCGACGGTGACGGTTTCATCGCCGCGCTGGACCAGAGCGGCGGGTCGACCCCCAAGGCGCTCAAGGGCTATGGTATCGAGGAGGGTGCCTGGTCGAGCGATGAGGAAATGTTCGGCCTGATCCACGAGATGCGCAGCCGCATCATCTCCTCGCCCGTGTTCACCGGCGAGAAGGTCATCGGGGCCATCCTGTTCGAACGCACGATGGACGGAACCGTTGGCGGCGTGCCCACGCCCGCCGCGCTGATCGCCAAGGGGATCGTGCCCTTCATCAAGATCGACAAGGGCCTGGAGGACGAGGCCAACGGCGTGCAGATGATGAAGCCGATGCCCACGCTCGACGCGCTGCTCGAGCGTTCGCGTGCGCTCGGCGTGTTCGGCACCAAGGAGCGTTCGGTTATCCATTCGGCCAACGCCGAAGGCATCGCCGCCGTGGTCAAGCAGCAGTTCGAAATCGGCGAGCAGGTGATCTCGCATGGCATGATGCCGATCATCGAACCCGAAGTGAACATCAAGAGCGAAACGCGCGCCGAGTGCGACACGATCCTCGCGGCCGAGATCCTCAAGTGCCTCGATGCCCTCGATGAGGGCAAGAAGGTCATGCTCAAGCTTTCGCTGCCGATCGTGCCGGGCACGTTCGACGCGCTCGTCGACCACCCCAAGGTCCTGCGCGTCGTCGCGCTGTCGGGCGGCTATTCGCGCGACGAGGCCTGCGAGGAGCTGGCCAAGAACAAGGGCATCATCGCCAGCTTCAGCCGTGCGCTGCTTAACGACCTGCGCGCGCAGATGAGCGATGCCGAGTTTGACGCCGCGCTCAGCGAAGCGATCGACGCGATCTACGCGGGTTCGACCCAGAAGGTCGCGGCTGCCGCGGCAGCCTGATCGCATTGCTAACGACGTGATCTGGCGGGGCGTCCTCGGGCAGAGGGCGCCCCGTTTGCTTTGTGCGCTTCCCATGGCCCGCGCTTTTTTCTAAGGCACACGCCATGAACGAAGAAGCCGACGTCGATCGCGAGCCCACGCTGCTCTATCTGATCTCCCCGCTCGAAGTGGGGGGCGACTTTCCCGCGCGTCTGGCGCGGGCTCTCGACGCGGGTGATGTCGCGGCCTTCCAATTTCGGGTGAAGGACGTGGACCAGCACGAGGCCGCACGGCTGGCCGAGCCGCTCCAGGCGATCTGCGCCGAGCGCGAGGTGGCCTTCATCGTCAACGACTCGATCAGCCTTGCCAAGCGCCTCAAGGCCGATGGCGTGCACCTGGGCCAGGACGACGGCACGGTCGAGGAAGCGCGCGAGGCGCTGGGCAAGGACGCGCAGATCGGCGTTACCTGCCACGACAGCCGCCATTTCGCGATGGAAGCGGGCGAGGCGGGAGCCGACTACGTGGCCTTTGGGGCCTTCTTCCCGACGACGACCAAGCAAACCAAGCACGTCGCAGGCACTGACCTGCTCGAGTGGTGGCAGGCGATCTTCGAGATTCCCTGCGTCGCGATCGGTGGGATTACGCCCGAGAACTGCGGGGATCTGGTGCGCGCAGGGGCCGACTTCATCGCGGTTTCGGGCGCGGTGTGGAACGGCGACGAGGCCGCCGCCGTCGCCGCCTTCAAGGCGGCCATCGCCGAGGCCATGGCCTGATTTGCGGGCTTTCGGTGGGGGTGGCTCAGGCCATGCCCGCCGTTCCCTCGAGCACGAGCCGGACCAGTTCAGCCTTACCGCGCACGCCCAGCTTGGCGTAAATGCGCTTGGAATAGTTGCGCGCGGTCTCGACGGTGAGGCCCATCGCCCGCGCGGCTTCGGCGATTGTCAGGCCTTGCGCGAGTTTCAGCGCCAATTCCGCTTCGCGCCGGGGCAGTTCGTGCACCGCGCGCAGCCTTTCGGCAGCTTGCTGTGACAAGTCGCGCGGCAGCGTGAACAGCGCCAGGAATTCGCCGGAAAGGCCGGCCGTGTGATCGTCCTGGGCACCGTCGGACGTGGATGGCGGCGGCGACAGGGGAACGAGCAGCGCCTCGATACGTGGCGTCTCGCTCAGCAGGCACGGCACACCCTGCTGAGCCGGGTCATGGTCGAACGATTGGATCGCGGACGACAGGGCTTTCTCACCCGTGCGAGACAGGCCCAGCAGGCGCTCGCCGGCGCGCGGGACGTGATCCTTGTGCTGGGACCACCATGCCGCCGTTTCCGGTGCGCAGGCGATGAGCCGCGCGTCGCGGTCGAATGCCATCCAGCCATTGCCCGAGCGGGCAAGGCCCGTGGCGCTGATCCGGGCGTTGCGTCGCTCCAGCTCCAGTTCGCTGGCCGAGCGCATCGCCTCGGCGACATAGGGCGCCAGGGTGGAGAGCAGGGCGCTGTCGCTGGCGCGGCAGGCGCTGGTGCGGGCAAGGACCAGCCAGACGTTGAGGCGCGGCTCGGCAAGCACGCGCACGATGCGTTCGTCGGCAAGGCCCAGCTCGCTCATCTGGCGGCGCCTTTCGGCGCGCAGCACCGGATCATGGTCGACCATTTCGCCGATTGCGTAGACGCGTCCCGGGCGCAAGCTGTCGTAGTCGGCGCGCTCGAGAGCGAAGAGGGTGGTCATCTTGCCTTGCAATTGCGCGTAGGCGAGTGGATCGCCGGCGCTGAACAGCGTCATTTCGCCCTGGCTCGCCTCGCCCCGGCGGACCAGCAGGGCGACGCAGCGTGCCTCGGTGCGGCGGCGAACCCGTTCAAGAAACGACGAAAATGGCGGATTTTCACGCATTCCGCTCAGGAGCGGAAGGATCAGGTCCGTTTCGTCGATGCTGGTGAGGGCCATACCCTCCCATATGGGAGGTTCGCGTCCCTGTCATCCCTGTAGTTTCACCCGTGTTCCGTTTGGAGACGCGGGAAACCGACCGACGCGCCGGCGCGCGAAGAGGGAGTTCGATGAAGAAACTTACGCATCTTGAGCGACTGGAAGCCGAAAGCATCCAGATCATTCGCGAAGTGGCCGCCGAGGCCGAAAAGCCCGTCATGCTCTATTCGGTCGGCAAGGACAGCGCGGTCATGCTGCACCTCGCGCGCAAGGCTTTCTACCCCTCGCCGCCGCCGTTCCCGCTGCTCCACGTCGACACGACCTGGAAGTTCAAGGCGATGTACGAGCTGCGCGACAAGATGGCCGAGATGTCGGGCATGGAACTGCTCGTCTACAACAACCCCGAAGCCAAGGAAAAGGGCATCAACCCCTTCGACCACGGCTCGCTCCACACCGACATGTGGAAGACCGAAGGCTTGAAGCAGGCGCTCGACAAGTACGGTTTCGACGCCGCCTTCGGCGGTGCCCGCCGCGACGAGGAGAAGAGCCGCGCCAAGGAGCGCATCTTCTCGTTCCGCACTTCCTCGCATGGCTGGGATCCCAAGAACCAGCGCCCCGAGCTGTGGAACCTCTACAACGCCAAGAAGGCGCGCGGCGAATCGATCCGCGTCTTCCCGATCTCGAACTGGACCGAGCTCGACGTGTGGCAGTACATCCGCCTCGAGAACATTCCCATCGTGCCGCTCTACTTTGCCGAAAAGCGCCCGACTTTCGAGTGGGAAGGGGGCCTGTTCATGGCCGATGATCCCGAGCGTCTCGAGAAGGTGCTGGGCTACATGCCCGAGATCACCGAGAAGTCGATCCGCTTCCGCACGCTCGGCTGCTTCCCGCTGACCGGTGCGGTGGAGAGCAAGGCGGCGACGCTGACCGACGTCATCCAGGAGACGCTCCTCACCACCACCAGCGAGCGTCAGGGCCGCGTGATCGACAAGGACGCCGGCGGTGCCGGCATGGAAGTCAAGAAGCAGCAGGGGTACTTCTGATGGCGACGATCGAAAACACCGAAGCCAACTACGTCGTCGACAAGCTGATCGCCGAGGACATCGACAGCTACCTCGACCAGCATGAGCACAAGACCATGCTGCGCTTCATCACCTGCGGCAGCGTGGACGACGGCAAGTCGACCCTGATCGGTCGCCTGCTCTACGATTCGAAGATGATCTTCGAGGACCAGCTCGACGCGCTGGCAAACGATTCCAAGAAGGTGGGCACGCAAGGCCAGGAGATCGACTTCGCGCTTCTCGTCGATGGCCTTGCGGCCGAGCGCGAGCAGGGCATCACCATCGACGTCGCCTACCGCTTCTTCAACACCGAGAAGCGCAAGTTCATTGTCGCCGACTGCCCGGGCCACGAGCAGTACACGCGCAACATGGTGACTGGCGCCTCGACCTCGGACCTCGCGGTCATCCTGATCGACGCGCGCAAGGGCGTGCTCGTCCAGACGCGCCGCCACAGCTACATCTGCAAGCTCTTGGGCGTGAAGAACATCGTCCTCGCGGTCAACAAGATGGACCTCGTCGACTACAGCCAGGAGGTCTTCGACAAGATCCTCGCCGACTACACCGAGTTTGCGGGCTCGATCGGGATCGAGAGCTTCACCGCGATGCCGATTTCGGGCTTCAAGGGCGACAACATCACCTCGCTCTCGCCCAACATGCCCTGGTACACCGCGCCCAAGTACGCGGGCGTGCCGCTCATCGAGCACCTCGAAACCGTCGAGGTCATGACCTCGGACGATGCCGACAAGCCCTTCCGCATGCAGGTGCAGTGGGTCAACCGTCCCAACCTCGACTTCCGTGGCTTCTCGGGCCAGATCGCGACGGGCGTGGTCAAACCGGGTGACAAGATCCGCGTCCTGCCCTCGGGCAAGACCAGCACGGTCAGCAAGATCGTGACCTTCGACGGCGATCTGGAAGAAGCGGTCGCTGGCCAGTCGGTCACGGTCTGCTTCGCGGACGAGATCGACTGTTCGCGCGGGTCGGTGATCTCCATCGCCGATGCGCCGCCGCAGACCGCCGACCAGTTCGAGGCGACGTTCGTGTGGATGGCCGACGAGGCGATGGTGCCCGGCCGCGCCTACTGGATGAAGATCGGCACGCAGATGGTCTCGGCCTCGGTTGCCGAGCCCAAGTACGAGATCAACGTCAACACGATGGACGAACTGGCGGCCAAGACGCTGGAACTGAACTCGATTGGCGTGGCCGAGCTGACCACCGACAAGCAGATCGTCTTCGAACCCTATGCCGAGAATCGGCAGCTTGGCGGGTTCATCCTGATCGACAAGATGACCAACGCCACGGTGGCGGCGGGCATGATCAATTTCTCGCTGCGCCGTTCGCAGAACGTGCATTGGCAGGCGGTCGACATCACCCGCTCTCAGCACGCCGGTCTCAAGAACCAGAAGCCGGCCGTGCTGTGGTTCACAGGGCTCTCGGGTTCGGGCAAGTCGACGATCGCCAACATGGTCGAGAAGAAGCTGCACCGGATGAACCGGCACACCTTCCTGCTCGATGGCGACAACGTGCGCCATGGCCTCAACAAGGATCTTGGCTTCACCGAGGCGGATCGCATCGAGAACATCCGCCGCGTGGGCGAAGTCTCCAAGCTGATGACCGATGCCGGCCTCATCGTGATCACCGCGTTCATCTCGCCCTTCCAGGCCGACCGCGAACTGGTGCGCTCGATGCTGCCCGAAGGCGAGTTCTTGGAGGTCTTCATCGACACCCCGCTCAAGGTGGCCGAGGCGCGGGACGTCAAGGGCCTCTACAAGAAGGCGCGTGCCGGCGAACTCAAGAACTTCACGGGTATCGACAGCCCCTACGAAGCGCCACGCAGTCCCGAGATCCGGATCGACACCACGCGGCTTTCGCCTGAGGAAGCGGCTGACCTGATCGTCGACACGCTGCTGGGAGACGTTTGATGACGATGGCGGACGGCGATCTCGCCGCTCACCTCGCGCACGTGGCGGGCAAGATCCTGCTCGAAGTGCGCGAGTCGGGCATGTTCGAGGGCAAGTCGCTGGGCAAGGCCGGCGACCAGACCGCGAACCAGTTCCTCGTCCACGCGCTGCGCCAGCAGCGCGCCGAGGACGGTCTGCTCTCCGAAGAGGAGAAGGACAACGCCGAGCGCCTTTCCAAGGAGCGGGTGTGGATCGTCGATCCGGTTGACGGCACCCGCGAATATGGCGAGGCGCGCGCGGACTGGGCGGTCCATGTCGGCATGGCGGTGAACGGCGCGCCGGTGCTGGGGGCGGTGGCGCTGCCTGGGGCGGGTGAGGTGCTGCGCTCGGACCAGCCGGGCGAAATCCCGCCCGCGCCGGAAAAGCTGCGCATGGTGGTCAGTCGCACCCGTCCGGCCAAGGAGGCGACGGGCGTGTGCGAGGCGATCGGCGGCGAACTGGTGCCGATGGGCTCGGCCGGGGCGAAAGCCATGGCCATCCTGCGCGGCGAGGCGGACATCTACCTGCACTCGGGCGGCCAGTACGAATGGGATAGTTGCGCACCGGCGGCCGTGGCGCTGGGCTGGGGCCTTCACGCCTCGCGCATCGACGGCAGCCCGCTCGTCTACAACCAGCAGGACGTCTATATGCCGGACCTGCTGATCTGCCGTAAGGAGCACGCCGAGATGGTGCTCGAGAAGGTCAAGGCCTTCCTCTGAGCCGCGACCTTGCGTCGCGACGCCAAACATAGACGCCGGCGAGGTCAGCCCTTGCCGGCGTTTGCATAGATGCGGTCGAGGAAGTCGCGCATCTGCTCGAGCTCCTCATGGCTGAAGCCCTTGAAGATCTTTTCCTCGCTCTCGGTCGCGATCTGGCCGATCGTTTCGAGGAGTGGGCGCGCGGCATCGGTGACGTGCACCGCGCGCGCACGGCGGTCGTCCTCGCGGTCGGCGCGTTCAAGCAGGCCCTCGGTGCACAGCTTGTCGATCAGCCGCCCGGCCGAGGCTTCCGAAATGCCCAGGTGTTCCGCCAGCGTGCGTTGCGTCGCACCGGGATAGCGCGCGGCGATGCCGATCATCGTCCATTGCGAGAGGCTGCCGTTGAGAGCGGAGACCTTGCGGTCGAAGTTGTTGCGCAGGAGGCGGGCCAGAACCGTCAACCGAATGGAGATCTGACGTTGGATGGTATCGCCCTTGAAGAAGAGCGATTTCATCGTCTTGCAGGTGCTCTGGCACATTGCGTCCGTCTTCAAGCAACTATCCTTGTCCAATGTCGCGCGCGGCCTCCGTTCGCCGGGCCCCGGCGCGTGGGGCTGCTTCGGTGCTCGCAAACGCCTGATTGCCTCTCCCGGTCAGCAAGCACAAGAGCGCTGGCAGGGACTGATCGGCTTGCACAGGCCTTCGACCTTGGCGCGCGAGGCGTCAAGCGGGTAGCCCCGGCTTGACGTTTTGTAACCGCCGCGCGTGCCGCACGGATCGAGGGGTGCGGCTCTACGGGGTGTTGGGCGCGTCGGGGCGGGGCTGGCTCGCCTGGTCCCCGCCGAGCACGCGGTAGAGCGTGATGCGGTTGGAGGCGAGCGCCAGGCGCGTGGCGATCTCGCTCTGGCGGGCGGTGTAGAGGCTGCGCTGGGCGTCGAGATTGTCGAGCGAACTGGCAATTCCGCGCTTGTAGGTGGCCTCGATCAGGTTCGCGTTGTCCTGCGTGACCTCGGTATAGGCCCGCGCGGAGCGCAGCCGTTCGGCAATCGTGCCCTGGTCGGCAAGCGCGTCGGCTACCTCGCTGAAGGCGGTCTGGATGGCCTTTTCGTAGGTCGCGAGCGCCGCGTCGCGCTGCGCCTTGGCGACTTCGACATTGGCCTTCTTTCCGCCTGCGTTGAAGATCGTCCAGTCGGCATCGCCGCCCAGCGTGGTCGTTTCCGAGGCGCTCTTGAAGAGGTCCGAGAGCGAGGTGCTGGCAAAGCCCAGGAGCGCGGTCAGCGAGATCGTCGGGAAAAGCTGCGCGCGCGCGACGCCGATGTCGGCGTTGGCGGCCCGCAGGTCATACTCGGCTTCGAGCACGTCCGGGCGATGCAGCAGGACGCGGGTGTCGGTGCCGGCCGGCACTTCACCCAGGCTCTCGTTCACGCGGGCGATGCTGGTGGGCAGCAGCGCAGGATCGATCTCGGCGCCGACGAGCAGGCGAAGCGCGTTGACGTCCTGCGCAAGCGCGGTCGTCTGCGAGGCCAGGTCGCTCTTTGCGGTCTCGAGCACCTGCTGGGCCTGGCGCAGCTCGGTGCGGGCCGCGACGCCGCCCTTGAGACGTGCTTCGGACAGGCGCACGCTATCTTGCGCATTGCTTGCCGTTTCCTGCGCAATGCGCAGAAGTTCGCTGTCCGCCGCGTAATTGGCCCAGGCTTGCGCAATGTCGGCCACGAGGCCAAGGCGCACGGTGCGCGCCGCCGCTTCGGTGGAAAGCGCGGTGGCGCGTTGCGCGGCGGTCGCGTTCGCGAGCTTGCCGAACAGGTCGAGCTCGAAGCTCGAGATGCCGCCCGTCAGCGAATAGGACCAGCCGTTGAGGCCGAAGCCGCCGCCGGTCTCGCTGTCGGTCGCCGAACCCGAAGTGCCGACCGTCGGGAACTGGTCGGCGCGGGTGACGCGCACTTGCGCACGCGCGGCCACGATGTTCGCCGCCGCGACGCGCACGTCGCGGTTGTTGACCAGCGCGCTCTCGATCAAACTCTGCAGGCGCGGATCCTGGAAGATGTCCTTGTAGGACACCACCGGAAGTCCGGCCTCGCTGTGCGCGAGATAAGCGTCGCCGCGCGGCCAGGAGGCGGGCACCGGGCTTTCGGGCTGGACGTACTTGGGAGCCATCGAACAGGCACCCAGCGCCAGGGCACAGGCGAGGCCGGTGCTGCGCTTCAGGCTCGCGAGGCGGTTCATGCGGCGTCTCCCGAGCGGTTGCCTTCGTTGCGGACGCGGCGCTCCTGGAGGTAGGTGCGCGCCTTGGCCAGACCATCGCGCACGCTGCGGCGCACGATCACGAAGAAGAGCGGAATGAAGAAGATGGCGAGCATCGTCGCGGTCAGCATGCCGCCGATCACCGCGGTGCCGATGGCGATGCGGCTGTTGGCGCCAGCGCCCGTGGCGGTGGCGAGCGGAAGCACGCCGAAGATGAACGCGAAGCTGGTCATCAGGATCGGGCGCAAGCGGATGCGGGCGGCTTCGATAGCTGCCTCGATCACGCGCATGCCCTGCTTCTCCGCCTGCTCGGCGAACTCGATCATGAGGATCGCGTTCTTGGCGGCGAGGCCCATCGTGGTGAGCAGGCCGATCTGGAGGTAGACGTCGTTCTCGAGGCCGCGCAGCGTGACGGCGAGGATCGCGCCGAGGAGGCCGAGCGGGATGATCATGATCACCGCGATCGGGATCGACCAGCTTTCATAGAGCGCGGCAAGGCACAGGAACACCACCAGCAGAGACAACGCGTAGAGCAAGGGCGCCTGCCCCGAGGAGAGGCGTTCCTGGTAGGACGATCCGGCCCAGGCCACGCCCACGCCGGGGATCTGGCTGGCGAGCGCCTCCATCACGTTCATCGCGGTGCCCGAGCTGACGCCCGAGGCCGCGCTGCCCGAGAATTCGTAAGCCATCAGGCCGTTGAAGCGCGAGGTCGAGCTGGGTGCGGTCGACCAGCTGGTGTGCGCGAAGGCGGAGAAGGGCACCATCTGGCTGTCGGAGCCGCGCACGAACCACTTGTAGAGGTCTTCGGGGCGCGAGCGGGCCGTGGCCTCGCCCTGCACGTAGACGCGCTTGACGCGGCCCTTGTCGATGAAGTCGTTGACGTACGTGCCGCCCCAGGCGGTCGCCAGCGTGGAATTGACGTTGGCGGGTGTCAGCCCGAAGGCGGTGAGGGCGCGGGTGTTGGTGTCGACCTTGAGCGTCGAGACGTCGGGAAGGTCGGACAGGCGCACGCTCGAGAGCTGGTCGTTGGTCGTCGCCGCTGCGAGCAGCGTGTCGCGTGCCTCCTCGAATTGCTCACGCGAGAGGCCGGACTGATTCTGCAGTTCCATCGTGAAACCCGATGACTGGCCAAGGCCGCGAATGGCGCCCGGGACGAGCACGAAGACCTGTGCGTTGCGCAAGGCGCTGAAAGCCTTGTTGGCGCGTTGCACGATGGCGTTCGCGGACTGGTCGGAGCGGGTGCGCATGTCCCAGTTGGTGAGACGCACGAAGCTGGAACCCGAGTTCTGGCCGGACCCACCCGGACCGCCGCCCGAGATCGTGAAGATGCCGTCGACGTTTTCCTTTTCCTGCGTGAGGAAGTACTTCTCCACCTCGCGCTGGACCTTTTCGGTCTCCGAGCGGGGCGTGCCCGCAGGCAGGCGCCACTGGACCATCACGTCGCCCTGGTCCTCGTTGGGAAGGAAGCCGGTGGGCAGGCGCACGAACAGCGCGTAGGTTGCGACGCAGGCCAGAAGGAACAGGCCCAGCCAGCGCCACTTGTGTTCGACGACCGTCTCGACCTTGCGGGCATAGGCGTTGCTGAGGCGCTCGAAGCCGCTGTTGAAGGAGGTGTGGAACTTTTCCCAGCCGCGCGCGACGACGGGAAGGCGGCGCTCGATGAACGTGCGCTTGCGATCGGGCGCGCGCGACTTGCCCTTGAGGAGTGTTGCGCACAGCGCCGGGCTCAAGACCAGCGCGACGAGGACGGAGAGCCCCATCGCGGCCACGATGGTGAGCGAGAACTGGCGGTAGATCACGCCGGTCGAGCCGCCGAAGAAGGCCATCGGCATGAACACCGCCGAGAGCACCAGGCCGATCGCGATCAGCGCGACCTGGATTTCCTTCATCGATTCGATGGTTGCGTCGCGCGCGCTCATGCCCGGATTTTCCTCGAGCAGGCGCTCGACGTTCTCAACCACGACAATGGCGTCGTCGACGAGCAGGCCGATCGCCAGCACGAGCCCGAACAGGGTCATCGTGTTGAGCGAGAAATCCATGACATAAAGGATGCCGAAAGTGCCGAGCAGCACGACCGGGACGGCGATGGCCGGGATCAGCGTCGCGCGCCAGCTTTGCAGGAACACGAACATCACGATGACGACGAGGCCGATCGCCTCGAACAGTGCCTTCTCGACTTCCTCGACCGAGAGCTTGATGAATTCGGTGCTGTCGCGGCCGTAGAAGAAGGTCACCCCATCGGGAATGTTCGGGGCGAGCTGGTCCATCTTGGCCTTGACCCGCTCGGCCGTGGCAAGCGCGTCGGCGCCGGGCGAGAGCGAGATCGCGATGCCAGCGCCGGGGTGCCCGTTGAAGCGGGTGACGATGTTGTAGCTTTCGGCGCCCATTTCGACGCGCGCGACGTCACCCACGGTGACGGTCGACCCGTCGGTGTTGGTCTTGAGCACGATCTCGCGGAACTGTTCGGGCGTCTGCAGGCGCGAACCGGCGGTGACGGTCGCGGTCAGGGACTGGTCGTCGGGTGCGGGAAGGCCGCCGATCGAACCGGCGGCAACTTCGGTGTTCTGCGCGGTGATGGCCGAGGTCACGTCGCTGGGCATCAGCTTGACCGCGGCGAGCTTTGCCGGGTCGAGCCAGACGCGGATCGCGTGCGGCGCGCCGAACACGTCGACTTCGCCCACGCCCTCGATGCGCGAGAGCGGGTCCTGGATGTTGGACGAGAGGTAGTCCGAGACATCCTGGTTCGAGCGGCTGTCGGTTTCGTCGAAGACCGCGATGACCATCAGCTGGTCGGGGTTCGACTTGGTGACCTTGACGCCCTGGGTCTGCACCGTCTGGGGCAGGCGCGAAAGCGCGGACTGGACCTTGTTCTGGACCTGGACCTGCGCGATGTCGGGATCGGTGCCCTTGGCGAAGATCGCGCTGATCGTGGCACGCCCGCTGTTGGTGGACTGCGAGCTGAAGTAGAGCAGACCGTCGATTCCGGTCAGGTTCTGCTCGATGACCTGGGTGACGCTGTTCTCGATCGTCTCGGCCGAGGCGCCTGTGTAGGTCGCGCTGATGTTGACCTGCGTGGGTGCAATGTCGGGATACTGCTCGTTGGGCAGGAACATGAGCGCGCCGAGGCCGGCGAGCATGACGACGATGGCAAGGACCCACGCGAAGATGGGCCGGTCGATGAAGATGCGTGACATGTCCTGCTCAGCCGCCCTGCTTCGCAGCCGAGGGCTTTTCGACCTTCTGCGGTGTTTCGGCAGGGACCGCCTTCACGGCCGTGCCCTGGCGCAGGCCGTTTAGGCCCTGGACGATGATCTTGTCTCCGGCCTTGAGGCCGTTGGTGACCACTGAATTGGCCTTGAGCGTCCGGTTCGCCTCGACGTTGCGGCGCGCGACCTTGCCGTCGCTGCCTACGACCATGATGTAGGCCGAGCCGTCGAAGTCGCGCTGGATGGCGCCCTGGGGGACGAGGAAGGCGCCTGGCGAATTGGCCTGGTTGAATACGGCGCTGACGAACATGCCGGGCAGCAGCACGCCGTCGGGATTGGGGAACTGCGCGCGCAAGGTGACCGTACCGGTGTCCTGGTCGACGGTGACTTCGGAGAACTTGACCGTGCCGGGCAGCGGATATTCGCTGCCGTCGTCGAGCTTGAGGCGGACTTCGGCGCTGCCGGGCTCGACCCCGCCGGTGCGCAGCTGGCGGCGCAAGGCCATGAGTTCGGACGCGGACTGCTGCATGTCGACGTACATCGGGTCGGTGCGCTGGATCACCGCGAGCGCATCGGTCTGGCTGGCGCTGACGAGCGCGCCGACGGTCGAAAGGTTGCGCCCGATCGTCCCCGAGATCGGGGCGGGAACGGTCGCGAAGCGCAAGTTGATGCGTGCGGTGTCGAGCGTTGCGGCGTTCTGGGCGATCGCGGCCTTGGCGACGCGCGCGTCGGCCAGCGCGTCGGTATAGTCCTGCTTGGCGACCGCCTCCATGTCGGCCAGCGGCTTATAGCGATCGGCCTTGGCCTGTGCGGCAGCGGCGGAGGCCTTTGCACTCGCGAGGTTGGCCGAGGCCTCGTTGACCGCCGCGCGGTAGAGGCTGGGGTCGATCTGGAACAGGGGCTCGCCGGCGCGGACGGTCGTTCCCGGCGTGAAATAGATCTTCTTGATGACGCCCGCGACCTGGGGGCGCACTTCCGAGGTCTGGAAGGCCACCGTGCGCGCCGAGAGCGTGACGGGCACCGGGACCGAGCTTGGCTGGGCGACAATGTAGCCCACCGTCGTCTCCTTGCCGCCCTTGCCCGCCATCGAGGCCTTGTCGCTGCAGGCAGCGAGGGGAAGCGTCACCAGGGTGATTGCGGCAATGGCCGAGCTATAGGGCTGGGCAAGACGGGGAAGCAGGGAGAGGGTCACGCGGATAACCTTGTCGCAAAGGAAAGCGCCGTATTCTAAGAAATTGCATCCAACGCAAGGCTTCGAGCGTGGAATGCGACAAATTACGACGCCTTCTCCAGCAGGCGGGCACGCCGACCGGAGCGGAGGGGGGATTTCGGGCACGCTAGCGGCATTCCAAGGCCATGGCCATGGCTCTGGAAAGGTTTGCCACGGGAACACCTTGCGGCGTCCTGATCACTATATCGAATCGTTGCCTTCGATAGCGATCGGTGTGCAGTTTTTTTGCTGGCTTCCTGAGGGGGAGGAAGAGGTCTTCCGCGCTTGGGGAAGTGGTGCCCGGGGGCGGATTCGAACCACCGACACTGCGATTTTCAGTCGCATGCTCTACCAACTGAGCTACCCGGGCGAGGGCTTGATCCGGCTTCGTAAGTTGCCGCTGATCAGCTGGTTGCGGGCCTATGGCGAAGCGCGCGGACCTTTGCAACCCTAAAATGACGAGTAATTTTCAATCATCCTGTGGATTGTTTGAAAACCCGTCGCTTTCCATCGCCGAAAGGTCCGGAGGGCCCGGGATGGCGTAGCCGTCGTCCAGCCATTGCAGCAGGTCGCGGTCGCGGCAGCGCTTGGAACAGAAGGGTGAATGGTCGGCCTGGCGCGGTTTGCCGCAGATCGGACACTTGCGCCGCGTGTTCGAGGAAGGGGGATTCGTCATGCCGACAGGGCCTGCGCGAATCCCGCGCAGAGGGCAAGGCCTGCATCCGGCTCCCAGCGTAGCGTGCGTCCAGTCCGCCGGGCGAGTTCGGCTTCCCATTGCGGCGTCACCACCTTGATCACGGCCGGATGCGCGCGCAGCAGGAGCACGCCCGGTTCGCGAACCTGCTCGGCACGGCGTAAGAGAAGCCGTGCGGCCGAGCCGACCCGATCGCCACGCACGCGGTGGAGGAGCGAGGGCCCCTCGCAGCGCGCGACGAGCTGAACGAAGCCGAAGCCGTTCATCGCGGTCGCCTGGTGGGGCCAATGGTCGAGCGCTTCGGCCAGTGCGGTGTCGACGGCGCGGCGCTCGTCCTTGCGTTCGATCGTTGGGAAATCGATGCCGATCGAACCATTGAGTGCGAATCGGCCGATCGCCCCGGCGATCGCGGGGATCGCCGCGCGCGCAAGGGCGGCGGGGGGCAGGGTCCCGTCGACGTCGATGAGCGTCATCGCGGGCGTGGGGCTGACCAGCAAGGCACCGCCCTGGAAGGCGACATGCCCCTCGAGCGCCTCCGAGACGATCTCGGGCCAGGGGTCCTCGGGAAATTGCGCAAGGTGGCGCAGGTTGAAGCCGTCGGCGCGCAGGATGTCTTCGGGTGAAGGTGCCGGCGCGAGGGGGCGATCGGTGGGGCGGGCCTGGGCGCGCTTGGTGCGGCCACCCTCCTGGATCGCGCTGCGGGTGACGACCACGCGAAGGGCCGCGCCCTCGCTCGCGCTTGGGGCCAGACCGTCGATGAGAGCTTCCTCGCCCGAGGGCAGGCGCACGGTGCCGCGCCGGGCGCCGCTCTGGCGCGAGATCAGCACGGCATCGGTTACTTCGCCGGCGCGCCTCTCGCCTTCGAGGAACAGCTGGGCGGCGAGCACTTCGCCCGCGTTGACGAGAACGGCGCGGGTTTCACCGATGCCGTTCTCGATCAGCCATTCGAGCATGGCGTGTTCAGCCGAGCGGGAAACCGGCGGCCTTGAGCAGCGCGCGGGTTTCGAAGAGGGGAAGGCCGACGACGGCCGAATGGCTGCCCTGGATCCAGGCGATCAGGCCTTCGGCTCGGCCCTGGATGGCATAACCACCCGCCTTGCCGTCCCAGTCGCCGCTGGCGATGTAGGCGTCAATTTCCTCGGCCGTCAGGGGTTTGAAGCGTACGATCGTCTCGCTCAGGCGCTCGTGCAGCGAACCGTCGGGATGCTTGAGCGCGACGGCGCTCAGCACGCGGTGGCGCCGCCCGGACAGGAGCGCGAGGCAGGTGCGCGCGGTGGCCTCGTCCTCGGCCTTGGGCAGAATGCGTCGCCCGCAGGCGACGACGGTGTCACCCGCAAGAATGAAGGCATTGTCTGCCTGGACCGCACGCGCTTTTTCGCGGGCCATGCGCTGGGCATAGACACGCGGGATTTCGCGGGGCTGCGGGGTTTCATCGATGTCGGCGGCCGAGATGGCATCGGCGACCAGCCCGAGCCGCGCGAGGAGTTCGCGGCGGCGCGGGCTGGCGGAAGCAAGGACCAGTTGCCGCGAAGGGGCCGCCCTGGCAGCGTCGGTCATGCGAAGGTGCGGATCAGGACGAGTAGCCGCCGGGGCCACCGCGACCCGGCATGAAGCGGTACGTGATGCGACCCTTGGTGAGGTCGTAGGGGGTCAGTTCGACGAGCACTTCGTCGCCGACGAGCACGCGAATGCGGTTCTTGCGCATCTTGCCCGCAGTGTGGCCGAGGATCTCGTGGCCGTTTTCCAGCTCGACGCGGAACATGGCGTTGGGAAGGAGCTCGACAATCCTGCCGCGCATTTCGAGAAGTTCTTCTTTCGCCATTGGCGATCAATATCCAATCGTTTTGGAGGGTGTTTGCGGCGCGACATAGCCATCAACCGGCCAAAATGGAAGCCTTCTCGGAACCAGGGCCCGGATCAGGACATATTCATGTCACCCTGCCCATTGATCTTGCGACAATCTGATACGGCAAGACGGCTTGTTCGAGGAAGCAAGTCGCGGCAGCAGGGTGGGCTGGGAGAGGGCAACTTCTTGGCGGAGGAAACCAATTGCGACTTACTTATCTGCTTGTCCTGGCGACGAGCGTTTCGACACCCGCGTTGGCTGCGGGGGCCGGAAACGCTCCCCCGAGTGCGACGGGGACGCAGGCGAGCGACGAGGATGAGGAACGGGACGATACCAAGGCTGCGGTAGGTCCCGCGGCGCTGACCGGCAACGAGATCATCGTGACCGGAAAGAGCGTGCTGCCGGGCTCGGTCGATACCCCTTACGCGCCGATCCAGACCTTCGAGGAAGAGGACATCGCCGCCTATGGCGCGTCCTCGATCGAAGAACTGCTCGATGCGATCTCGCCCCAGACGGGCAGCGGACGCGGCCGCGACAGCGGGCGTCCGGTGATCCTCGTCAACGGCAAGCGCATCACCAGCTGGCGCGAGATGCGCGACATTCCGCCTGAGGCGATCAAGCGCATGGAGGTCCTTCCCGAGGAAGTGGCGCTCCAGTTCGGCTATCCGGCCGACAAGCGCGTGGTCAACATGATCCTCAAGGACAGCTTCGCGGCGGTGACCGGTTCGGGTGAGTACAATCGTCCGACGCGCGGCGGTTTCGACAACTACGAACTGGAGAGCGGCATCTTCAAGATCGCCGGGCCGCGTCGCTACAACTTCACCACCAAGCTGACCGAAACCTCGATGCTCACCGAGGACGAGCGCAACGTGGTGCGCGAGGACGGTGAGATGCCGACGGTCGCGGGTGACCCCGACCCGCGCCGCTACCGAAGCCTTGCCGATCGCGAATCGGAATTCGAGGTCAACGGCACGATGACGCAAGGGGTGGGCGAGGGCGGCCTCGACGGACAACTCACAGCGAATGTCTCCTACGACCGGACGGTGTCCAATTCGCTCTCGGGGCTCGACACGTTCGTGCTCGAATCGCCCGATGGTGCGACGGCGACGCGCACCTACGACGATCCGCTGGCGACGCGTGTCTCGGCGGACACCTTCTCGGCGGGGCTGGGTTACAACACCCAGTTCGGTGCCTGGCAGTTCAGCGTGACCGGGGATGGCAGCTATGCCGACACCGAGACGCGCACCGATCGTAACCGCGACATGTCGGCACTTCAGGACGCGGCACTTGCCGGGGACTTCGCCATCGACGGCGTCCTGCCCTATCTGCCCGGCGCGGGCGTGGACGTCGCCCGCAACCGGGCGCTTACGCTCAGTTCGCTGGCAACGCTGGCGGGCAGCCCGTTCGAACTGCCGGCTGGCCCCGCCAATCTCACGATCAAGGGCGGCTACGATTATTCGCATACCCGAAGCGACGATACCGCGAGCGACCTCGGCGCGATCACGCTGTCGCGCGGAGACGTCTCGGGCGGCGCCAACCTGACGCTGCCGCTGACGAGCCGCTCGGGCTACTTCCTCGACGCGATCGGCGACCTCTCGCTCAACCTGGGTGGGGGCCTCAATCACCTCTCCGACTTCGGCACCCTGACCAACTGGACCGCCGGGCTCAGCTGGTCGCCCAGCGATGCGCTGACGTTCCAGGCGACTTATCTCGTCGAGGAAGCGGCCCCCACGCTCGCGCAACTGGGTGCTCCGCTGGTCACCAAGTACAACGTTTCGGTCTACGACTTCGTCAACTCGACGACGGCGCTGGTGACCACGACGAGTGGCGGCAATCCCGATCTCCAGAAGGAAAAGCGCCGCGACTGGAAGATCTCGGCGAACTGGAAGCTGCCGATCCTCGATCGTTCGAACCTTCTCGTCGAATACTTCCACAACCGCTCGAACAACGTGAGCGAGAGCTTCCCGACGCTGACCTCGGCGGTCGAGGACGCCTTTCCCGATCGGGTGACGCGCGATGCCTACGGCAATCTCGTGGCGATCGACCGGCGTGCGGTGACTTTCGACGAGGTGACCAGTTCGAGCATTCGCTGGGGCGTGAATTTCGGAGGCCGGCTTGGCGCCTCGTCCGCGGACGAAGCATCGCGCGGGAGCGGACGGGGCGGCGCTCCGCGAGGCCCGCAGGCCGGCGCCGAACCGGGCCTTGCACCTGCCGGTTCGGCGCCGTCGGGGCCGGGTGGGGCGATGTTCGATCCGGAACGCTTCGCTGCCATGCGCAAGGCCCTGTGCGCGCCCGTTGCCGAAGGGGGCGAACCCGATCTTTCCGCTCTGCCCGAGGGGATGCGCGCGCGGCTCATGGGCGCGGACGGCAAAGTCGACGCTGCGCGCCTTGATCGGATGAAAGCGCGGATCTGCTCGGCCGAGGGGGCGACGCCGCCCGCATTCGATCCCGCGCGTTTCGCCGCGATCCGCGCCGCGCTGTGCAAGGACGAGGGCGTTCCCGACATCTCCACGTTGCCCGAGCCGATGCAGGCGCGCCTGCGCAAGGAAGACGGCAGCATCGACATGGAACGCGTCCAGGCGATGCGCGCGCGCCTGTGCGCAACGGCAGCAGGTGGTGCCGGAACGCCCGAGGGGGCTCCGCAGGCCGCGCAAGCGGCAGATGGCCGCTCCGCTCGTCCGGCGGGCGGTGGTGCGCCGTCTTTCGGCGGTCGCCGTGGCCCTTCGGGGGGGCGCTGGAACGTCTCGATCTACCACACCTACCGTTTGTCGCAGGACGTGCGGATCGGCCCGGGCAGTCCGGTGCTGGACGAGCTCGCGGGCGACGCGCTTACCGCCGGCGGCGTGCCGCGCCACGAGATCGAGGCCGAGGGCGGGCTGTTTCTGAACGGCATCGGCTTGCGTTTCAAGACCACCTGGAATGGCCCCGCCCACGTCAACGGGAGCGGTGCCCCGGGCAGTTCGGACTTGCGCTTCGGGGCCTATACGGTCGCGAACCTCAGGCTCTTCATCGATCTGGGGCAGCGCGAATCGCTGGTCACGAAGATGCCCTTCCTGAAGGGTAGCCGCCTGTCGCTGACCGCTGACCGGATCTTCGATACGCGCCAGAAGGTCACCAACAGCGCGGGCGAGATCCCGATCGCCTACCAGGGTGCCTATCGCGAGCCGCTTGGTCGGGTGGTGGGCATCGATTTTCGCAAGATGTTCTGACGCGCCACGTAGCTGCGGATAGGCGAGGGAGCAGGGCTGGAGAAGCGCGGTCCTGCTCCCTATCTAGCCTTGCATGTCGCGAACACCGGCCGGAACTCCGGATACACCCCAGGGCACCGAACGCTTCAACGAGGATCGGGCCACCTCGACCCTGCGCGGGAGCGACAAGCCCGACCTGCAGGCGGGTGTCGAGGTGATCCGCGACACCGTGCGCACGCTGCCTTCGCGTCCGGGCGTCTACCGCATGCAGGATGCGCGCGGCGAGGTGCTTTATGTCGGCAAGGCGCGCGTGCTGCGCAACCGCGTCGCCAACTACACGCAGTGGGAACGGTTGCCCTCGCGCCTCCAGCGCATGGTCAGCCAGACCCGTTCGATGACGATCGTCACGACCAATTCGGAAGCCGAGGCGCTGCTTCTGGAAGCGCAGCTCATCAAGCGCTTCCGCCCCGCCTACAACGTGCTCCTGCGCGACGACAAGTCGTTCCCCTTCATCCTCTTGCGCGCCGATCACGACTATCCGCGGATCATGAAGCACCGCGGCGCGCGCAAGGCCAAGGGCAACTACTATGGCCCGTTTGCCAGCGCGGGTTCGGTCAACACAACGATCAACGCGCTGCAGAAGCTGTTCCTGCTGCGCAGCTGCACCGACAGCTTCTTCGCGCGGCGCGACCGGCCTTGCCTGCTCTACCAGATCAAGCGCTGTTCGGCGCCTTGCGTCGGGCGCATCGACGCGGCGGGCTACGACGAACTGGTACGCGAGGCCAAGGACTTTCTGGGCGGCAAGTCGAACGCGGTGCAGCGCAAGATCGAGGCCCAGATGGCCGAGGCGGCCGAGGATCTCGACTTCGAACGCGCGGCGATGCTGCGCGACCGGCTGCGCGCGGCGACGTTCATCCAGGGCAGCCAGGCAATCAACGCCGAGGGGCTCGACAGCGCCGACATCTTCGCGCTCGCGGTCAAGGACGGGCAGGTCGGCATCCAGGCCTTCTTCATCCGCGGCGGGCAGAACTGGGGGCATCGCGCCTTCTTCCCGACTCACACCGAGGGGCTCAACGAAGAGGAAGTCCTGCAAAGCTTCCTGACGCAGTTCTACGAGGAAGTCCCCCCTGCGCGGGTGATCCTCGTCGATCGCGAAATTCCCGAGAATGAGCTGCTTTCCGAGGCCTTTCGCGAAGTGGCCGGGCACAAGGTGGAGATTTCGGTG
Source organism: Novosphingobium profundi (assembly GCF_018491765.1). Classification (GTDB taxonomy): domain Bacteria; phylum Pseudomonadota; class Alphaproteobacteria; order Sphingomonadales; family Sphingomonadaceae; genus Novosphingobium; species Novosphingobium profundi. The sequence continues at coordinate 35,798 of NZ_JABWCU010000012.1, forward strand.
CCCCAGCGTGGCTCGCGCCGCCGCCTCGTCGAGCAGGCGACGCGCAACGCCGTCGAGGCGCTCGAGCGGCGGCTCGCCGAACGGGGCACGCAGGCGCGGGTTCTGCGCGAGATGTCCGAATTCCTCGAACTGCCCGAAATACCCCAGCGCATCGAGGTCTACGACAACTCGCATATCCAAGGCACCAAGGCGCTGGGCGCGATGGTGGTGGCGGGGCCCGAGGGCTACATCACCAACCAGTACCGCAAGTTCAACATCAAGTCGGCGCAGACCAACGACGACTACGCGATGATGCGCGAGGTCATGACCCGCCGCTTTGGCCGTGCGATGGAGGAGGACCCCGACCGGGAGAGCGGCACCTGGCCCGACCTCGTCCTGATCGACGGCGGCAAGGGGCAGATGAGCGCGGTCAAGGAGGCGCTCGAGGAGCTTGGCGTCGAAGACGTGACGCTGATCGCGATCGCCAAGGGGCCGCATCATGGCCGCGAGGGGCGCGAGGTGTTCCACTTCCCCGATGGACGCGAGAAGATGCTGCCGGTCAATTCACCGGTCTTGTTCTACCTCCAGCGCCTGCGCGACGAGGTCCACCGCTACGTCATCGGTGCGCACCGTGCCAAGCGCAGTCGGGCGATCACCGCCAGCCCGCTCGACGAGATCCCGGGCATCGGTCCCGCGCGCAAGCGCGCGCTGCTCCTGCATTTCGGGACGGCGGGCAAAGTGCGTGCGGCCAGCCTCGAGGATTTGCAGCGGGCGCCTGGCGTCAGCGCCACGGTGGCGCGCACGATCTACGATTTCTACCACCCCAGCGGGTGAGGGGGCACTAGCGCTTCGCCGCGCCCAGCTTGCGCAAGGCCCGCCAGGCCATCGCCTTTCCGGCGTTGCGTGCGGGCCAGCGTCCCGGCGCGCGCGGGGTGATGCCGATGCGCCGGAGCACGCCGTTGAAGGCGCGCGCGTCGGCCTCGGCAAAGCTCCAGTCCGAGCGCCAGGTGATCGAGAGCGAGACCGAGGGTTCCGCTCCGTTGCGCACGAAATGCGGCGCCATGACCGGCACGTAGACGGCATCGCCGGGACCCAGCGCGAATTCGCGACCGTGTTCGAGCAAGGCGTTGTCCCAGGGCAGCTCGCGCCCGCCGCCGGTATGATAGGTCTCGTGCACGGTGTCGGGTGCGAAACGGGCATCGCCGGCGGGGAACTGGGTCATGACCTTCGAGCCGCGCACCTGCATCAGGATATTGTGCTCGGGATCGAAGTGGTAGGGCGTGACGCCGCCCGCCGAGGTCACGAAGACGAAGCCTTGCAGCTTCATCATCGCGCCCGTGCGCGGTTCGATGACGGCGCGCAGTTCGTCCAGCAAGGCTTCGATTAGCGCGGCGTAGGCCGGGTCCTGTTCGATATTCTTGATGACGGCCCAGGAGCGGCTGACCTCGATCGAGCGGATCGTCTCGCCGATCGCGATGCCGGTGGGGGCGGGCTTGCCGTCGACGCCGATCGGCTGGTCGGCGGCGTTCCATTCGAGCGAGGCGGGAGGCAGGCGCTCGGCAAGGGCGGCGAGCGCCTCGAGTTCGAGCAGCGGATGACGCCCGAGGCGATGGCGCAAGACGTGCGGGGTTTCGGGATAGGCCGCTGCAAAGGTCTCGCGGGTCTCCTCGGTAAAGGCGAGCGGGACGCTGGTTTCGGGGCTGGGCGGGGTCATGCCGGTGGCATCTTCGGCTTGCGCTTCATTTCGGCGGCCACGATGCGGCGAAACGCGGCGCGGCGCAAGGGTCCGCCCAACGCGACGGAGAGGCGCGCGATGCCACGTCGTTCGCGCCAGAGGTGGTCGATCATCGGGTGGTGGGCACTTGCGCAACTGTCGATCCAGGCGAGCTCGGGGTCGTCGAGCGCGCTGAGATTTTCCTGCTGGAGGAGGACGCCGGGCGAGAAGCGGGCGTAGCCCTCGTCGAACGCGGTCTTGTAGGAGAAGGCGGCGTTGCCGCTGCGCAAGCTGGCGAGCATGGCGATCGGCCGACCATCGAGAAGGAGGCTGCGCCGCTCAAGCGCGCCGTGGTCGGCCGCGCCCTGCAGGACCTCGTGAAACAGCGCGGCGGTTCGTTCATTGCAGGCGAGCGCCGAACCCGCCGCGCCTTTCCAACCCGCCTTTTCCAACGCGAGGAAGGCCGTGCACCAGGTTTCGAGGTCCTCGTCGCCGCGCTGGACGTGGTGAGCCAGGGCGCCTTCTTCGGCAAGGCGATTGGCCTGGCGGCGCAATTCCTTGCGCTTCTTGGTGGAAAGGGCCTGCGCGAGATAGGCCTGCGGGGAGAGGTCGGAGGCCAGCATCGCGCGGGCCTCGGCATGGACCTGCTCGACCTGCCGCCCCTCGTAGCGGGCGACCGCCAGAAGTGCGACGTGGACGGGCCCATCCATCACCATTTCGCGCAAGTGAAGGAACAAGGCGGTACCTGCCTTGCGGTCAGCCCAGTCGAGCACGGCGCGCCAGAAGGCCACTTCCGCGCCCGCGCGAACCAGAGGAGTACCGCAAAAGCAGTTTTCGTGCAGCCAACTCGCAAGATGCGGCAGCGGCCAGCGGTAGTAGCGGCCGCTGGCAACCATCGGCAGCAGCCCGGCAAGCCTCCCGTCCTGCTCGAAGCGCAGGACGCGGACGCTCGCGCCCTTTTCGAGATGGCGCAGCGAGGGGAGCAGGTACCAGCTTTCGAAGAAGGGATTGGGTTCACTGGCTGTGCGCGCGAGCTCGTCCCACTCGTCCCGCCGTGTTTCGAATTCGCGCCAGTCGAGGCTTTCGATCCGGTCCGGTAGTGCCGCGCCGCGCGCGTCGGGGGCACCGGTGCGGGGCGGTGGCTCGAGGAAGGTGGTGGCGTCGTCGAAGGGCACCAAGGCGATCAATCCGAGCGTCGAGACCGCGATTTGCCCGCGGTCGAGGGAGCGTGCCGCGATTTTACCCGCAGAACCTTCCGCAGTGCAACAAGGCCGTGCCTTCCGGCTCCGAATTGGTACGCTTCGGAGCCGGAAAGCGTGCGATCAGCCTGCCGCGAGCGCCGCCAGGAGCAGGAGCGCGACGATGTTGGTGATCTTGATCATCGGGTTGACGGCCGGTCCTGCGGTGTCCTTGTAGGGATCGCCCACCGTATCGCCGGTGACCGCGGCCTTGTGGGCTTCCGATCCCTTGCCGCCGAAGTTGCCGTCCTCGATGTACTTCTTGGCGTTGTCCCAGGCACCGCCACCAGATGTCATCGACAGAGCCACGAACAGCCCGCCGACGATGACGCCGAGCAACAGCGCACCGAGCGCGGCGAAGCCGTTCTCGCGTCCCGCGACCAGCGTGATGACGAAATAGACCGCGATCGGGGCCAACACCGGCAGCAGCGAGGGGACGATCATCTCCTTGATAGCGGCCTTGGTGACAAGATCGACCGTGCGCGCGTAGTCGGGCTTGGTCTGGTAGGTCATGATGCCGGGATTGGCCTTGAACTGCTCGCGCACGTCGCGCACCACGTCGCCCGCCGCGCGGCCCACGGCGGTCATGCCCATCGCCCCGAAGAGGTAGGGCAGCAGCGCACCGAGCAAAAGCCCGACGATGACGTAGGGGTTCTCGAGGCTGAAATCGACATCCAGCCCGGGGAAAAACTCCTTGAGGTCGGTGGTGTAGGCCGCGAAGAGCACGAGTGCGGCGAGGCCCGCCGAGCCGATGGCATAGCCCTTGGTGACCGCCTTGGTGGTGTTGCCCACGGCATCGAGCGCGTCGGTCTTTGCGCGCACGCTGTCGTCGAGTCCGGCCATTTCGGCGATGCCGCCGGCGTTGTCGGTGACCGGGCCATAAGCGTCGAGTGCGACGACCATGCCGGCGAGCGCCAGCATCGCGGTTGCCGCATAGGCAATGCCGAGCAGCCCGGCGATCTGGTAGGCGACGACGATGCCCGCGACGATCAGCAGCGTGGGCAGGGCGGTTGCCTCAAGGCTGATCGCAAGGCCCTGGATCACGTTGGTGCCGTGCCCGGTGACCGAGGCTTTGGCGATCGACTTGACCGGCCGGTACGCGGTTCCGGTGTAGTACTCGGTGATCCAGATGATGAGCCCGGTAATGGCGAGGCCCACGAGCGCGCTGTAGAACAGGTCGTAGGCGTGAATGGTGCGTCCGGCGATGTCGAAGTCGGTCGCCATGCCACCGAGCGAATAGGAGATCGCCAGCCAGATCGCCGGGACCGAGAGAACGGCCGAGACAAGGAAACCCTTGTACATCGCACCCATGATGTTCTGGCTGCGGCCCAGCTTGACGAAGAAGGTGCCGATGATCGAGGTGACGATGCACACGCCCCCGATCAGGAGCGGGAGAGCCATCATCGGCATCAGTTTCTCGCCGATGCCGCCCAGCAGCAGCGCGGTCAGGACCATGGTGGCACCCACCGTCACGACATAAGTCTCGAACAGGTCGGCGGCCATGCCGGCGCAATCGCCCACGTTGTCGCCCACGTTGTCGGCGATGACGGCGGGGTTGCGCGGGTCGTCCTCGGGAATGCCGGCTTCCACCTTGCCCACGAGGTCCGCGCCGACGTCGGCGGCCTTGGTGAAGATGCCGCCGCCCAGACGCGCGAAGATCGAGATCAGCGAGGCGCCGAAGGCAAGCCCGGTGAGGCCGTTGATGACGGTGCGGTCCTCACCGCCCACGCCATGTCCGGCGGGTCCGGTCAGGTACCAATAGAACACCGCGATCGCGAGAAGGGCGAGCCCCGCGACGAGAAGGCCGGTGATCGCGCCCGCGCGGAACGCAAGGGTCAGGCCCGCCTGAAGTCCGTCCTGCGCGGCCGAGGCCGTGCGTACGTTGGCGCGCACCGAGATGGTCATGCCGATGAAACCCGCCGTGCCCGAAAGCACCGCACCGATGACGAAGCCGGTGGCCGAGATGGCGCCGAGGGTGAGCGCGAGGATCGCTGCGACAGCCACGCCCACGATGGCAATGGTGGTGTACTGGCGCTTGAGATAAGCCTGTGCCCCCTCCTGGATGGCGGCGGCGATTTCCTGCATCTTGGCATTTCCGGCGTCGGCGCCGAGCACGTGCCTGCTGGTGATGAAACCATAGAGAATGGCCATCAGTCCCAGGACTATTGCAACCGTGAGTGTGTTCACGCGATTGTCCCCTTCCCACTGTTTTTATCGTTTTTCCGGTGGGTTTTCTCCACCCGGATACGACAAGGGCTACGCCTGAGGCGCAAGACTGGCAAGGAGGATGTCTAACATGGGAAGCGGAGGTGCAAACTGACGCGGGTCAAGTCTGAACCTTAGTGTTCGTAACCCAGTCGTTCGGGAAGCGCTAGCGCTTCGCCATCGTACGCGAGGTGGAGGCCCGGGCTGGGCGTAATGCGACCGACCCGCGTGAGGAGCGCGCCCGCCTCCTCGGCGAGACGCTCTATCTCTGCGGCGTCGCGGGGAGCGGCAGTGAAGAGGAGACCATAATCGTCGCCCGCGCAGACCGCCTCCATGAGCGCGGCCGTGTCCTCGCCCGCGATTGCGCGAAAGGCGGGCGAAAGCGGCACGCGCGCAAGGTCGAGGTGGGCACCGAGGGCGCTTGCCTCGGACAGGCGCTTGAGATCGACGAGCAGCCCGTCGGAGATATCCATCATCGCGTGGACATGGGGGGCGAGCCTTGGGCCGAGCGCGGTTTGGGGCATCGGACGGCGGTAGCGCTCCTCGAGCCACGCGACCTCGGGACCTTTGCCGTTCCTCGTGCCAAGCCTGAGGGACAGGCCCGCGCCGGAATCGCCGATCGTCCCACTCACCCAGACTTCGTCGCCGGCCCGCGCCATGGTCCGCGAAGGCACGTCTAGGTCTCTGGGGCCGAGGCCGAGCGCGGTCAGCGAAAAACTGCGCGCACTTGCTTGGGGCATGCGCACGCTGTCACCGCCGAGCAGGGGCAGCGCGAAATGGCGGCAGGCCTCGCCCAGTCCCTCGAGGAAGGCCTTGTCCCAGGCCTCCTCACCGAGGGCATGCGAATAGAGGCAGCCGAGCGGCTCGGCGCCTTTTGCGGAAAGATCGGAGGCATTGACCGCGACCAGCTTCCAGGCGACGTCCCGGGCGGGATCGTCGGGGAGGAAATGGACGCTTTCGACCAGCGTATCGAGCGTGAGGACCAGCCGCTCGCCGCCGAGGTTCAGCACGGCGGCGTCGTCGGCAAGCCCGCGCGCGGCGGGATTGGTGGCCAGGCCGCGCAGCGCGGCGATGAAGACGCTTTCCTTGGTCATCGCCGCGACATTGCCGGGGCCGCCGGGCCCCGGTCAATGTGATTTGCCGTGATCAGCGGACCGACTTGGCGACGGCGTCGAGCACGCCGTTCACGAACTTGGCCTCGCGCTCCTCGAAGAAGGCATGCGCAACGTCGACATATTCGGTGATCACAGCGCCGGTCGGCACGTCGGCGCGCGCCATCAGCTCGTAAGCACCTGCGCGCAGGATCTGGAGCATGGTCTTGTCGAGGCGCTCGAGCGACCAGCCCGAAGCCAGCTTCTGGGAAAGCACCGCGTCGATTTCTTCGCGGCGGGCGACGGCGCCCTTCACGATGTCGTCGAAGAAAGCGACGTCGGCCTTCTCGAACTTCTCCTCGTCGATTTCCATGCCCAGGCGATGGCGGTGGAATTCGTCGAGCAGGGTGGCCATCAGCGTGCCTTCCATGTCGAACTGGTAAAGCGCCTGGACGGCGGAAAGACGAGCGGCCGCGCGGGCCTTCTTGGATGCGGACATTACTTTTCAAGCCTTACGGAAACGGAGCGGGCGTGCGCGGGAAGACCTTCGGCCTCGGCCAAGGCGACGGCGGCGGGGCCGATCGCGGCCAAGGCTGCCTCGTCGAGCTGGATGAAGCTGGTGCGCTTCATGAAGTCGAGGACCGAAAGGCCCGAGGAAAAGCGCGCGCGGCGCCCGGTGGGAAGAACGTGATTGGGGCCGGCCACATAGTCGCCGACGGCCTCGGGAGTCATGCGCCCGAGGAACACCGAGCCGGCGTGGCGGATCTGCGCGAAGATCGCTTCGGGATCATCCGTGGCGATCTCGACGTGCTCGGCTGCGAGCCGATTGGTGAGTACGGGGGCCTCGTCGAAGCTCTCGACGACGATAATGACGCCGTTCGCATCCCACGAGGTGCGCGCGGTCTCCTGCGTCGCCAGCTTGGAGAGTTCGCTTTCGACGGCTTCGGCGACGGCATCGCCATAAGCGGCATCGTCGGTGATCAGGATCGACTGCGAGGTCGGGTCATGCTCGGCCTGGCTGAGGAGATCGGCGGCAATGCGCACCGGATCGTTCTTGGCATCAGCGATCACGAGGATTTCGCTGGGGCCGGCCACCATGTCGATGCCGACCACGCCGTAGAGCTGGCGCTTGGCTTCGGCGACCCAGGCGTTGCCGGGGCCGGTAATGACGTCGACCGGCGCGATCTTGTCCGTGCCATAGGCAAGCGCGGCCACGGCATGCGCGCCGCCCACGCGCCAGACTTCGTCGACCCCGGCAAGGTGCGCGGCGGCCAGAACCAGCGGGTTGACCTCGCCGCCCGGCGTGGGCGTGACGACGACGAGCCGCTCCACGCCTGCAACCTTGGCGGGAATGGCGTTCATCAGCATCGAGGAGGGGTACGCGGCGCGGCCACCGGGCACGTAGAGCCCGGCCGCATCGACCCCGCGCCAGACCGCGCCGAGGCGCACGCCTTGCGCATCGATGTAGTCGCGGTTCTCGGGCATTTGCGCTTCGTGGTAGGCGCGAATGCGGTTTGCAGCGGTTTCCAGAGCGGCACGCAAGGCGGGATCGAGCGCGTCGAAGGCGGCCTTGCAGGTGCCTGCGTCGATCTGCCAGCCGGTCGCGTCGAGATCGTGGCGGTCGAACTTCGCAGTCAGTTCGGCGAGCGCCTGGTCGCCGCGCGCGCGCACGTCGGCAAGGATCGCGGCAACGTCGGCGGCAACGTCGGTCGCGCTTTCGCGCCGGTCATCGACGACGCGTGCGAAGGCGTCCTCGAAGCCCGGATCGCGGGTGGAAAGCCGCAGCATCAGGCGGCTTCCTTCTCGGCCGCGACGAGCGCGCGAAAGGCCTCGACCAGCGCGGCCACGCGCTCGTCGGTCTTGAGCGCGGCGCGGTTGACGATGAGACGTGCCGAGATGTCGAGGATGCGGCTGGTCTCGACGAGGCCGTTTTCCTTCAGCGTGCGGCCCGTCGAGACAAGGTCGACGATGCGGCTGGAGAGGCCGAGCGTGGGGGCCAGTTCCATCGCGCCGTTGAGCTTCACGACTTCAGCCTGCACGCCCATCTTCTCGAAGTGGCGGCGCGTCAGGTTGGGGTACTTGCTCGCGACGCGCAAGTGCGAGGGAAGCGTGTCGGTCTGCTCGCCCACCATCTCGGCGACCGAGAGGCGGCAATGACCGATGTTAAGGTCGACCGGCGCATAGAGGTCGGGGTAGTTGAACTCCTCGACGACGTCCGAACCGACGATGCCGACTTGCGCCGCGCCATGCGCGACGAACGTCGCGACGTCGAAAGCGCGCACGCGGATCAGGCGCATGTCGCTGTTTTCGCACGCGAACGAAAGGGCGCGCGACTTCTTGTCATGAAACTCGGCGTCGGGCACGACGCCCGCGCGTGCCATCAGCGGCAGAGCTTCATCGAGAATACGCCCCTTGGGCACGGCAAAGATCAAAGGTTTCGGCATGGTGCGCGCATTTAGGCGCGCGCGCGGGAAAGGGCAACCGGCAGAACGCCGCGATTTTTTCGCGCGCGCCGATCGCCTTGTCCCATCACGGCGGCCTACTCGCCCGGAGCGCGGGCCTTGATGGCGAGCGCATGGACGCGCTCACCGGGAATGTCGCCGAGCGCGGCGTTCACCAGGCGCTGGCGTTGCAGGCGCGAAACGCCTGTGAATTCAGCGCTTTCGATGTGGATGGTGAAGTGCGATTCGCCGCTCTGGTCATCGCCCATGTGGCCGGCGTGGTGGGCCGAATCGTTGATCACCTCCAATTGGGTGGGGGCGAAGGCAGCGGTCAGGCGCTGGGCGATTTCCTGGGCGATGGGTCCGGTCATGGTCTTCCATTTAGGGTGCACATGTCCCATCTTAAAGCCGGTGAGACAGCATAGATTTCATGGAAGGTTCGATTCCGGCGGGCGCGAATGCAGCTGGCCGGGGTGCGAGGAGGCGGGCGAGTTCCGGGCTCCGGGCGCGCGTACGTCCAGCTTCGACGGGCCCGGCGACTACCGCTGGTTCTGTCTCGAGCACGTGCGCAAGTTCAACGCGGGTTACGATTATTTCGAAGGCATGGCGGCGGAGGAAATCTTGCGCGCGCAGTCGCCGATCTACGGCTGGGAGAACACCGCGCGTGCCTTCCGTCCGGGCGAAGCGGTCGACGGCGCGCCGCACTGGGCCAACTTCTCCGATCCGCTCGAGGCGATCCAGTCGCGCGCCCGCGCGCATGTGCGCCGTCGCAGGGGCGAAATGGCCGAGGAGATGCGTGCCGATGCGCGCTTCACCCCTGCCGAGCGCGGGGCGCTGAGAGTGCTCGGGCTCGAACTCGACGTCGACGCCAAGACCTTGCGCATGCGCTACACGCGGCTCCTTCGCCAGTACCACCCCGATCAGAACGGGGGCGATCATGGCCACGCCGAAAAGCTCCAGCAGGTGGTGGAGGCCTACCAGCTTCTCAAGAAGGCGGCGGCTTTCGGGTGACGGAGGCGCCGTGGGGGGCTCATCGCTCCAGCACGGCCTTCCAGCGCGCCGCGTTTTCCGCCCCGAACACGCGCACCACGTCCTTGCCGCGGTAGAACGCCTCGAAGGCTTCGGCGCCCTCGGGGATCACGACCCAATCCTGCTTCGCCTTTGTGAAGATGTGCAGGTCCGGGACGAGGCCACGCGTTTCGTCGAGGGTGCCCGCGCGCACGAAACGGGCCTTGTCGCCGGCCTGGTGGAACGTCGACCAGACCGAGACCCGGCAGTGCGGGCAACGGGCGTTGGCCTGGCCGTGGCCGCTCAGGGTAGCCATTTCGACCACTTCCGGGGCTTCGCCAAGCAATGCGACATTGGCTGTCTCGATCACCAGGTTGAGCGCGAAAGCGCTCCCGCTCTGGCGTTGACAGGCGTGGCAGTGGCAGCATTTGAGGACAATCGGCTCGGCTTCGAGGCGATAGCGGATCTTGCCGCAATCGCAGCCGCCTTCGGCACCCGCAAATGTCATGTCGTGCACCCGCCGGCGTCGAGAGGGATCGTGGCCATCGTCATTTCCTTTCAGTCCCGATCGGGTGCGCCAGGCGGGAACCAGGCGCGGTAGGGGCGTGCTTCCTCGACGCAGCGGGCAACGGGCGGGCGGGCCAGCAAGTCGCGGCGCCATTCGCGCAAGTGCACCAGCGCATCGGGTATCGGATGGACCCAGTCGGCGTAGAACAGCGAAGGTGCGGCCGCGCATTCGACGAGCGTGATCCGAGGTTCGCGCGGATTTGCGCGGAGCCATTGCTCAAGCCAGGCGTACGTCCGGCCGAGCCGCGCCTTCGCGTCCTCGATGCGCGCGGTCTCGGGCGCGCCACGGTTGCGCATATGCTCGACGACCACCGCGTTCATGGGGGTCATCACGTAGTTGTCGAAGACCCGGTCGAGCATGCGCGCGGTGTTCGCCAGATGCGGGTCCTCGGGCACCAGCTCGCGCGCCGAGCCGTGGGTGAGCGCAAGGTGCTCGATGATGACGCTGGCCTCGAACAGGAGTTCGCTTCCGTCCTTGAACACCGGGAACTTGCCCGCCGGACCGGCCGCGCCCACGAGCGCGGCGTTGTCCGGATGATCCCCGTCGACCATCCGGAAGTCGAAGGCGATGTCAAAGGCGTAGAGCGCGATCAGCGCCTTCCAGGTATAGGACGAGAAGGGGTGGCCAAAGAGTTCGAGCGACATGGTTTTTGCAGAACCTTGGTGTTGCCGTGGCGGCTATTTGCTCGATTGCGCGATGAGGGCGCCGTCGATGGCCTTGGCTTCCTGGTACGCCGGGCGTGCCTGGCAGCGCTCGGCATAGGCGGCGAAGGCGTCGTTGGGAGGCAGGAGGCCGAAGTTGAGCCCCCAGTCGACCGACGAACCGACGTAGACGTCGGCCATCGTGAAGCGATCGCCGCAGACCCATTCGCGTTCGGCCAGGAAGGCCGTGAATGCGCCGATGAGACGTTCGAAACTGCCGAAGCTGACGAGGCCTTCTTGCTTGGGCCCCTTGGGTTCGAAGCCGAGCGCCTTGGCGGTGAGCGCCTGGTCGACCGGCCCGGCGCAGAAGAAGGTCCAGCGATAGTAATCGGCCATCTGGGTGTCGTCGGGCAGTAGCTCAGCCTCGGGGTGCATCTCGGCCAGGTAGAGGCAGATCGCGGCGGCCTCGGTCACCACCCGCGGTCCTTCGTTGGCGTGATGGATAAGCGTGGGCACTTTGCCCATCGGGTTCGCGTCGAGGAAATCGGCGCTCTTGGCGCCCCAGTCGACCAGAACCTGGTCGTAGTCGGCCTCCACTTCGTGCAGGGCCCAGCGGGCGATCTGACCGCGCGACATGGGGTTGGTGTAGAACGTGTAATCCGTCACGAACCGCTCTCCTCGAGTGTGCCGGTCGCCGGTTGCGGCGAGTCCGGTTGCAGAGAGGCTGGGCGATGGAAGGGGCGGCGTCAATCGTGTTACGGCAGGGCGTTGGCGACGTCGTGCCGAGCCGGTTCGAAGCTTCGCTCGCCCAAGGTCCGAATTGGAGCGGGTTGAGGTGGAGTGGGGGCGTGGCTCCGGTTACCAAACGCAACCATGGCGCTCGACGACACCGCTTGCTCCTCTGCCGCGCTTCGCGGCACATCGATCGAGGCCTTGCGCCATGGCCGCTGGTACGGCGATGCCTGTGGTTGCGCGCTGACGATGGAACTGGTGGGGGAACGCTGGTCGCTGCTCATCGTTCGCGAATTGCTGCTCGGGCCGCGTCGCTTCAACGAAGTACGCGCCGCGCTTCCGGCCCTCTCGGCCAAGACGCTGAGCGAGCGACTCGCGACGCTCGAAGTTGCAGGAATCGTCCGGAGCGATCGGCTAGAGCGTGCCAATGGTGCGCGTGGCTATGGTCTCACCGCTTGGGGGCAGGAACTGGCTCCGGTGCTCCAGGCGATGGTGCGCTGGGCGCAAGCTTCGGTGATACGCAATGCGGCCTTGCCGATGACCCCGGTCTCGCTGATGCTGGCGCTGGTGGCGCGGCTTCGCCCCGAACGGATCGGTGGCCTGGATCTTTGGATCGCCTTCGACATCGCCGAGCAGCGCTTCGCCGGACGCCTGTTGCCCGGTGGTCTCACGATCCACCCCGGAGGTGACGCGCTGCAGGCGCCGGACTTGCGTTTCGCGGCCCGCAGCGCCACCGATTTTGCACCGGTCTTCTTCGAAGGGGCGCCACTCGGCAAGGATGGCCATAAGCTGATATGCGAGGGCGATCCGCAACTGGCCAGCCGTTTCGTTGCGCTGTTCGCCCGGAAAGCTGACGAAACCAGCACCTGAAGCGCGCAAATGCGTCAAAAGGTTGCCTGGTTCGGTCCGCCAAGGCGCAAAGCATGTTGCGGTGCGATGCGCTGTCCTTTAGGCGGGTGTGGCGATGACAGAGACTGCGATGACCCAAGCCGAAAACCGCGAAGCCACCGTGCTCGCCGCCCCCGATATCGAACTCGATGTCCGCGAGACCTTCGGGATCGACATCGACATGAAGGTTCCCGCCTTTTCCGAGGCGGACGAACGCGTGCCCGATTTCGACCCGACTTACGTGTTCGATCCGGATACCACGCTCGCGATCCTTGCCGGGTTTGCCTACAACCGTCGCGTGATGGTGCAGGGTTACCACGGAACCGGCAAGTCGACTCACATCGAGCAGGTCGCCGCACGCCTCAAGTGGCCGTGTATCCGCATCAATCTTGACGCGCACATCAGCCGTATCGACCTGATTGGGCGCGACGCGATCGTGCTGCGCAACGGCATGCAGGTCACCGAGTTTCGCGAGGGACTGCTGCCCTGGGCGCTCCAGCACCCGGTCGCGCTCGTCTTCGACGAATACGACGCGGGCCGCCCGGACGTGATGTTCGTGATCCAGCGCATCCTCGAGACCGAAGGCAAGTTGACGCTGCTCGACCAGAACCGCGTGATCCGCCCGGACGCCAACTTCCGCCTCTTCGCGACGGCGAATACCGTGGGCCTGGGCGACACCTCGGGGCTCTACCACGGAACCCAGCAGATCAACCAGGGCCAGATGGACCGTTGGAATCTGGTCGTGGGCCTGAATTACCTGCCGTCCGAAACCGAAGTCGACATCGTCACCAAGAAAGTGCCGCAGGTCGCTCCGGACGTGATCGCCCAGATGGTCAAGGTCGCCGATTTTTCGCGCCAGGGCTTCATGAACGGGGATATCTCGACCGTGATGAGCCCGCGTTCGGTGATCACCTGGGCGCAGAATTCGGCAATCTTCAACGACGTGGGCTTCGCCTTCCGTCTCTCGTTCCTCAACAAGTGCGACGAGACCGAACGCATGCTCGTGGCCGAGTACTACCAGCGCGTCTTTGGCAAGGATTTGCCCGAAAGCGTGGTTGGCAAGGCTTGAAAATTCGGAGCGGGGGGCAGCAGCGCGCCGCCCCCGCCCGAGGTATAGACACCGCCTGGATCAGAATCCGGTAGAAATCCGGAGTATGCGGCAGGAGGTTGTCCAGCACGCGCAGGTATAACCCAATTCTCACTATAAATGTGGGATGGGTACCGTGAAGTCCACTTCTGCGCAGGCGCTGTGCGACAAGATTCTGGTCGAGCAAGTGCGTAGCCTGTTTGCCAACACGGTGCCGGCGACCTTTATGCTCGTGGCATTCGGCATAACAGGTGTGATCGCCTACAGCGGGCGTCCGTCGCGCGCGATGGAAGTTATCGGAACAATTGCGTTCCTGGGCTGCGCAACGCGCCTCGCAGTCACCCTGCTTCTGCGCGATCACGCGTTGACGGCTCCGCTCGATCGTCGCGCAGCGCGAAGGCTGGAGATGATCTTTGCAGGGCCTTACCTGACGTTTTCGACTTTTCTCGGGCTATTTGCAGCGCTGGCTTTCCTGCGTCATCCCCCGCAGATTCACATCGTCACGATTTGCCTTGTCATGGGCTATGGTGCGGGCGTTGCGACCAACTGCGCCCTGCGTCCCTGGCTGGCCATTTCCAGCATGTCGCTTGCGGTCGTTCCCATGGTCACCGTTTCGTGCCTTGCCAACGATCCCGCCTATGTCGCAACTGCACTCATTACCTTGGGTTTTCTCGCGGCAGGCGGCCAATCGGTGATCGTGCGGTGCCGGGCCTACGAACGCGAAATTGGTTTGCGCCTGAGGGCTTCGCTCCTGGCCCGGCACGACGCTTTGACCGCTTTGCCCAATCGGCTGGCTCTGGCCGAATATTTCCGCGAGGCGGTGCTGACAGCGCCACAGCGTCTGCTGGCCGTTCACTTTCTCGACCTTGACGGATTCAAGCTTGTCAATGACGCGCATGGCCACGCGGTGGGCGACGCGTTGCTCGCTGACGTAGCCGAGCGCCTGCGCGGGGCGGTGCGCGCGGGCGACATTGCGGCGCGCCTTGGCGGCGACGAATTCGTGATCGTTCAGTTCGGTCTCGATTCGCCTGCCGAAGCCGACGTTCTCGCGCGGCGTATCTCCGCCGCGATCCGCGCGCCATTCGACATTCAAGGGCTTGCCCTGACGATCTCGACGAGCGTTGGTACGATCGTCAGCGAGGGCACGGACCAGGAGCTGGAAAGGCTGCTCGAGCAGGCCGATGCCCGCCTCTATGACGCCAAGAGCAAGAGACGGGTGGCCTATCTGCAGGTCGTGCCCGCCTGACCGGTCGACACGACCTGCGGTCAGGCGGGCCGCCGATCACAGCGGCGTCGCGGCGGTGAACGGCTTGGACTTGCCCTCTTCGTCGACCGAAACCATCGTGAAGCGGGCGGTCGCCGCGTGGTTGCGCGCGCCGGTGAGCAGTTCTTCCGACCACATCTGCACCTCGACGAGGAGCGAACTGCGCCCGGCCATGCGCACGCGGGGGATAAGCTCGATCATCGCGCCTTCGCGGATCGGCGAGGTGAAGTCGATGCGGCTGGAGGAGGCCATTACCACGATCTCGCGCGTGAAGCGCGTGGCCGCGATGAAGGCGGCCTTGCCCATCATCTTCATGGCATCACCGCCGAAAAGGTTGCCGTGGTGGTTGGTCGAGGTGGGGAAGACCATCTCGACCATGCGCAAGGGGGCGTTCTCGTCCTCGATCGCGGGGCGCGGTGGCATCGGGGGCAGAGGAAGACGGGTCTCCGGCCCCTTTCGGGCCACCATCGTGAAGAGGCCGCGGGTGAGCGTGCGGCGCTCGCCCGAGACCAGCGCCTCGGCGGTCACCGTCACTTCGACGTCGAGCGAGCTGCGCCCCACGCGGGTGAGCTGGCCACTCACTTCGACGATCTCGCCCGAAAACCCGGGCGCATTGAAATCGATCCGTTCCGAGCAGGCCGTGACGAACGGTGCGCGGCCGTGGCGGGTTGCGGTGAGGAAGGCCACTTTGTCCATGTGGGCGAGCGCCACGCCGCCGAACAGCGTGCCATGGTGGTTGGTGTCGCCCGGAAAGATCATGTCGATGAGCTGCACCGAGGAGTCCGCAAAGGTTTGCGTGTCAACGAGCTCGGGCGGAGTGTGGAAATCGGAGGACATAGCTTTTCCCGCATTGGGCAAGGAGGTGGAACAGGACGCACGCCGCCGCGCGGGCGCTGGCAGCCACCCGCTCGAAGCGAACGGCCAGACCGGGCACCCCGCCGGTGGTCGTTATCGCGTCGCGGGCAGGTCTCCTGGCTCTCGGGTCACGGCAAGGGAGCAGGCCTTCCCGGCTGCCGAAGCGGCCAGTGGCACGCGGGTGTTCCCAGGCTCTCCGATTACAGTTGCGGGGGCAGCGCCGGATTCCATCCCGTCAATGGGGATGTCACCGTCTTCCCGTCTTAGCTCCGGCGTGGCCGAGGCCAGCCGGAGAACCTGCGACCTGAATGTCTTGTGAGCAGTTGCAGCATTCGTCAAGATGGCGTGCGTGTGCGCTCTTGCCCTTCGGATAGCGCGGTGGTCAATCTTCGGGGTAGGTGGCGCGGACGAAGTAGAGACCATCGGGCGGGGCGTTAAGGCCAAGTGCCTGCCGGTCCTTCGCCGCAAGAGCCGCGCCGACCTGATCCTCGGCCCAGCGGCCCATGCCCACGAGCGCAAGGCAGCCGACCATCGAGCGCACCTGGTGGTGTAGGAAGCTACGCGCTTCGGCCTCGATCAGGATCATCTCGCCCTCGCGCCGCACGTCGAGCCGGTCGAGCGACTTCAGGGGGCTCTGCGCCTGGCAATGGACCGAGCGGAACGTCGTGAAATCGTGCCGTCCGACAAGCGCCTGCGCGGCGCGGTGCATGGCAGCCTCGTCGAGCGGCCTGGATACCTGCCAGGCCTTTCCGCGCTCGAGCGTGAGCGGGGCGCGGCGATTGGCGATGCGGTAGATGTAGGAGCGCGCGATGCACGAGAAGCGCGCGTGCCAGTCGTCGGGCACCACCTCGCAGGCGGTGACGGCGACCGGTGCGGGGCGCATCCGGGCGTTCAGCGCCTCCATCAGGCGGAACGGCGTGAAGGGCTTCGCGATCTCGATATGCGCGCGCATGGCGAGGGCATGGACGCCCGCGTCGGTCCGCCCGGCGGCGTGCATGATGACATTCTCGCCGGTAATCGCGTGCGCGGCATCCTCGACCGATTGCTGAACCGAAGGGCCGTGCGACTGCCGCTGCAGCCCCATGAACGGCGCTCCGTCGAATTCCAGGGTAAGCGCGAAGCGGGTCATGCGATCGCGGTTCCCGTGGGCACGGGGCGGCCGCGCAGCAAGTCGCAGGTGTCCATGGCCGGTTTGCCCGCGCGCTGGATGCGCGTGACGCGCAGTGCGAGCGAACCGCAGGCGATGGTGAGCGCATCGTCGAGCGTGACGCCAGGCGTTCCCGAGCCTTCGACCACTTTAGCGGCAAGGACCTTGTAGCGCTCACCCTCGAGTTCGAAGAAGGCGCCCGGCGCGGGCATGAAGGCGCGCACCTGCCGTTCGATCACATCGGCTCCCTGTGAAAAATCGATCCGCGCCTCGGCCTTCTCGATCTTCTTGGCGTAAGTGACTCCCTCCTCGGGCTGGGTCACCGGGCGGTGGAGGGCCAGGTCGCGCAAGGTTCCGACCATGAGCTGCGCACCGCGTTCGGCCAGTTCGTCGGTCAGCTCGCCGGCGGTCTTGCTCTCGATCTGCGTGCGCAGCGTCGCCAGCATGGGCCCGGTGTCGAGCCCGGCCTCCATCTGCATGATGGTGACCCCGGTGGTGGGATCGCCCGCAAGGATCGCGCGCTGGATCGGTGCGGCCCCGCGCCAGCGCGGCAGGATCGAGGCGTGAATGTTGAGGCAGCCCAGGCGCGGCGCATCGAGGATTGCCTGCGGCAGGATCAGCCCATAGGCGGCGACGATCGCGACGTCCGCCTCGAGCGCGGCGAAGGCGTCCTGCTCCTCGGCGCCGCGCAGCGAGACCGGGGTGCGCACCTCGAAACCACGCGCCTCGGCGGCCTTGTGCACCGGGGTCGGCGTCAGTTCGCGCCCGCGCCGTCCGCCGGGGCGGGGTGGCTGCGAATAGACGGCCACGATGGTGTGCCCGGCCTCGGCCAGCGCTTCGAGCGCGGGGACCGCAAAATCGGGCGTTCCCATGAAGATGATACGCATATTGTGGGCAACTCCCTCGATCGACGGGCCAGCGGGCTTCCGTCGGCAGCGGGGAGGCCCTATCTCTCATCCCATGGCATCGCAAGAGATCGAGACGCTGACCGCGGCGCTGGCCCGCCTTCCCGGGCTCGGTCCGCGTTCGGCCCGGCGCGCGGTGCTCTGGCTGATCAAGCGGCGTGAAACCTCGCTCGTCCAGCTCGTGGAAGCGCTTGCCGCCGTGCGCGAGAGCCTCGTCGAGTGCACGGTCTGCGGCAATGTCGATACCAGCGACCCTTGCGGCATCTGCCGCGATCCGCGGCGCGACCAGCGCGCGCTGTGCGTGGTGGAAGAGGTGGCCGATCTCTGGGCGCTCGACCGAGCGCACTTGTTCACTGGCCGCTACCATGTGCTGGGTGGCCGGCTCTCCGCGCTCGATGGTGTGCGGCCGGAGGACCTTGCGATCGACAGCCTTCTCGCGCGGATCGAGGAGGGCGGGATCGACGAGGTGCTGCTCGCCATGAACGCCACGCTCGAGGGCCAGACGACCGCACACTACATCGCCGAAAAGCTGGAGAACAAGCCGGTGCGTCTGACCCAGCTCGCCCACGGCCTGCCGGTCGGCGGCGAGCTCGACTATCTCGATGAGGGCACCCTGGCGCAGGCGATACGCGCGCGCCGTCCCGTCGTATGAACACGGTACGAATGCGGCGATTACAGTCATCACCAACGCAATCTTGCGAGAATCGCGTGTCGGCATTATCTGCAATCCATGGCTATCCGCGAAATCCTTGAAGTTCCCGATCCCGTCCTCAAGCAGGTCTCCAAGCCCGTCGAAGTGTTCGACGATGCGCTCAAGACCCTTGTCGAGGACATGTTCGAGACGATGTACGATGCCCCCGGCATCGGTCTTGCCGCCATCCAGGTCGGCGTTCCCCTGCGCGTGCTGGTGATCGATCTCCAGCCCGACGATCCCGACGCCGAACCCGAAGTGTGCAACCATGGCGGGCACCAGCACACCCACCAGCCCACGATCAGGGAGCCCCGGGTCTTCATCAATCCGGAAATCCTCGATCCCTCCGAGGAGCACACGGTCTATCAGGAAGGTTGCCTCTCGGTTCCCGAGATCTACGCCGACGTCGAGCGTCCCTCGACCTGCCGCGTACGCTACCAGGACCTTGACGGCGCTACCCACGAAGAGGCGATGGACGGCCTTCTGGCCACTTGTCTCCAGCACGAGATGGACCACCTCGAGGGTATCCTGTTCATCGATCACCTCTCGCGCCTCAAGCGCCAGATGGCGCTGCGCAAGCTCGAGAAACTGCGTCGCGCGGCCTGATTGATCCGGACCTGAGGAAAACCGTCAGCGAGGGCTGGCGTTCCTGAATTGTTCTAACTAGGATGGCGGCATGGAACTTACCATTGCCGCCATTCTTGCGCTTGTCGTCGGCCTTTTCGCAGGCTGGTTTTTCGGATCACGCCCCGTTGCCGAGGCGCGGCGCCTAGTGGCCGAGCGCGAACGCGCGGCGGCCGAGCTCGACGAACGGTTTAGGGCGGCGATCCGCGACCTTGCGGGCGCGGAGGAGCGCGCCGCGCGTGCGGACGAACTTTCGCGCGCCGTGGTCGACGAGCGCCGGGCCCATGCCGAGCAGATGGACCATCTGCGTCGCGAATCGGGGGCTGCGCTCGATGCGCTGCGCCATGAGGCGACCGTGCGTTACGACGCCGCGCGTGCGGGTTACGACCGCGAGCTTGCCGCGCTACGCCAGAACCTGCACACGACCTCCGACGAACTCTCTACGCTGCGCGAGAAGACCGCCAATTTCGAGGAGCAGAAGCGGCTCCTGATCGAGGCGCAGGAAGCGCTGCGCAAGGAGTTCGAGAACGCTGGGGCCAAAGTGCTCGAAGGTGCGCAGGAGGCCTTTCTGCGCCGGGCGGGCGCGCGTTTCGAGGAAAGCGAGAAGGCCAGTGCCGAGCGGATTGCGACGCTGCTCGCGCCGGTCGGCCAGCGCCTCAAGAGCTACGAGGAGCAGGTCGCTGCTCTCGAACTCAAGCGAGTCGATGCCTTTGGCCAGCTCAATGGCCAGATCGAGGCGCTGCGGGTCGGACAGGAGCAGGTGCGCGCCGAAGCGGTGCGGCTGGGTAATTCGCTGCGCAATGCCCCCAAGGCGCGCGGGCGCTGGGGTGAGCAGCAACTCAAGAATGTGCTCGAACAGTGCGGCCTCACCGAGCACACCGACTTCGTGACCGAGCATTCGATCAACACCGAGGACGGACGCCTGCGTCCCGACGCGATCGTGCGGATTCCAGGCGAGAAGCAGCTCGTGATCGACGCCAAGGTCTCGCTCAACGCCTACCAGGACGCCTTCGAGGCCGAGGACGAGACAGCGCGCGTGGGCTTTCTCGACCAGCATGCGGCTTCGATGCGCAACCATATCAAGACGCTGGGAGACAAGAGCTACCAGAGCCAGTTCGAGAACGCGCCGGACTACGTCATCATGTTCGTGCCGGGCGAGCATTTCATCGCGGCCGCACTCGAACACGATTCGGGTCTTTGGGACTATGCCTTCGACCGGCGCGTGCTGCTGGCCAGCCCGACCAATCTTGTCGCGATCTGCCGCACGATCGCGCAAGTCTGGCAGCAGGAAGGCCTCGCCAAGGAGGCGCGCGAGATCGGCAAGCTGGGCAGCGATCTTTACGACAGTCTCGCCAAGACGCAGGACGATCTCGGCAAGGTCGGTGTTCACCTTGGGCGGGCGGTCAACAGTTTCAACGACTTCGCGCGAACTTATGAGGGCAATGTGATGAGCCGGGCGCGCCGCCTCTCGGACAAGCACATCAAGATCGGCAAGCGCGAGATTACCGATGAGGTCCCGATGGTCGAGACCGCGCCCCGTTTCGCCGATCCTGCGCTTCCCGGTGCGGTGGAGGAAACGCTCGAGAGTTGAGCGCGGCGCGCGACTGCCGGATGGCCCGACCGTTCATTCGTCCGCGCGGACGAGTTCGGCGGAGTGCCCGCCCGACTGGAGAATGAGGCGTTCCTTCTCGAGCCGCATGCGCGGAGCGGCGGCGAGGAGCGAGCTCACGGCTTTTTCCTGGTCCCAGGCGGGAGCCGGGCAGGCCAGTTCGGTCTGGACGAGGGGGCCGGCCAGGAGGCGGCTTTCGAAGATGCGCCAGGGGCCGGAGATCCGGTTGCAGCCGACGAGGACCGAGATCTGGCCATTGTCGAAGCGCATGTCGGCTGCGTCGGAGAAAGGGCGCTGGCCATCGATCAGTGCGAATTCCCAGCGCGTCGCGCTGAGCCGGGCCCCGTGGCTGGCAGGAGCGCAATCGGCGAGGGCGAGCATCAGCAGCGCGGCGGCCATCGCCCGGGGGATGGGAATCAATCCAGGCATGGACGCCACGATGCACTGGGTTGGATGAGACCTCGATGAACGAAGCCTCGGGTAAAACGCTGTTTTGTCAGGCGTCGAGGTGCGCCAGAGCCTCGTAGGCCAGCACCGCGCCCGCGACGGCAGCGTTAAGGCTGTCGGCCCTTCCGCGCATCGGGATGGTCACGCGCAGATCGCATTCGGCTTCGTATTCGGCAGGAAGCCCTTGCGATTCGTTGCCGACCATCAGGAAGCAGGGCGCGGCGTAAGGCGCGCGGCGGTAGTCGGTCGGGTCGCGCAGTGAAGCGGCCACGAGCTGGCCGTCGCCGGAACGCAGCCAGGGAAGGAATTCATCCCAACGTGCCAGCGCCAGCTTCTGGGTGAAGATCGCGCCCATGCTTGCGCGCACGGCTTCGACCGAGAAGGGATCGGCGCAATCATCGATGAGGATGAGGCCGCCCGCGCCCACGGCATCGCCAGTGCGCAGCATGGTGCCCAGGTTGCCAGGGTCGCGCAGCGCCTGCGCTACCAGCCAGATCGGGGCCGCCCCGCGATCGAGCCCGGCGAGGCGCGTGTCGAACTCGGCAAAAACCCCGGCCACGGCCTGGGGGTTGTCCTTGCCGGTGACCTTGGCGAGAATTTCCTCGTCCATCTCGATGACTTCGCCGCCTGCGGCGATCACCGCGTCTTCGAGCTCGTCGAGTAGTGGATGTGGTGCACGGCCGATCGCCATGACGAGCATTTCAGGCAGAATGCCCGACTCGCGCGCATCGGTCAGCAGGCGCAGGCCCTCGGCGAGGAAGCGTTGCTCGCGCTTGCGGTACTTCTTGTCCCGCAGCGAGCGCAGGAACTTGACGAGCGGATTGGAGAAGCCGGTAATCGTGCGGCGCTGGGTCACGGCGGTGTGCCTCTTCAGCCCTGGTCTTCGCCGAAGCCGTCGCGCACGAGCTCGGTCAGACGCAGCAGGGCCGCGTCAGCGCCATCGCCCGCGCAGGCGATCTCGATGGAATCGCCCTTGGCCGCGCCGAGCATCATCAGGCCCAGGATCGAGTTGCCGACCGCGCTCGTCCCGTCCTTGGTGACGGTGACGGCGACGCTGTCGGGAAGTTCGGTGACGTAGTTGACGAATTTGGCGCTGGCTCTTGCGTGCAGTCCGCGCTTGTTGACGATGATCACCGTCTCACGGCATTCATTCATGCATCCTGCCCCAGGTACTCGCTTGCAATGGTTATGTAGTTGCGCCCGGCTTCGCGCGCGGCCGCGGCGGCTTCGCGCACGGACATGCACGAGCGGGCCTTGGCGAGACGGATCAGCATCGGAAGATTGATCCCGGCGATGACTTCGACGGTACCGGCCTCCATCAGCGAAATCGCCAGGTTCGACGGCGTTCCCCCGAACAGGTCGGTGAGAATGATCACACCTTCGCCGCTGTTGACCTTCACGATCGCCTCGGCGATCTCGGCACGCCGGCGTTCCATGTCGTCGTTGGGACCGATGCACACGGTTTCCACCGCAGTCTGATCCCCGACGACGTGCTCCATCGCGTGTACGAACTCTTCGGCCAGATTGCCGTGAGTGACCAGAATCATCCCGATCATCTTGAGGAAACGCTCCGAAATCCCTGCGGTTGCACCTGGTGGTTAGTGCTTGTCGTCACGCCGCGGCTCTCCTTCAAGAAGATCGGCTGCTCGTGAGCCCAGGTTGCGGTGCAGCAATGTGGGGGAAAATCCCGAGTGGCGCAAGGCCGATGCCATCTGTTCGGCGGTAAATACCGAGCGGTGGCGCCCGCCGGTGCAGCCAAATGCGATGTGCACATAGCTTTTCCCCTGGGCCCTGTAGCGCGGGAGCAACAGCAAGATGAGGTCGCGCATGCGCGCGAAGGCCTCGGCAAAGGCCGGATCCTTGCGGATATAGTCGCCCACCGGAGCATCCTGGCCGGTCTGTGGGCGCAAGTCCGGATCCCAATGCGGGTTGTCGAGAAAGCGCATGTCGAACACGAGGTCGGCGAGCGGGGGCGTGCCGCGGGCGAACCCGAAACTCGAGATCGTGAGGGTAAGATCCTCGGGGGCACTCTCGGCGAATCGCTCGCGAATCGCACGCTGGAGATCGTTGGCGGTGAATTCGCTGGTGTCGATCAACAGGTCCGCCCAGCGCCGCAGCGGGGCAAGCAGTTCGCGCTCGGCGCGAATGCCGGTGGCGACCGGTGCGTCGCTGGCCAGCGCATGGCGCCGTCGCGTCTCGTTGTAGCGGCGTTCCAGCTCGCTGCTGTTGCAGTCGAGAAACAGCGTCGAAAGCGCGATCTCGTGGCGTTCGCCAAGCGCCTTCACTTGCGCGATGACGCGCTCGGGGTCGAAGCCACGGGTGCGCGAGTCGAAACCGATCGCGAGCGGCGTGTCGACGTCGCGTTCGGCTTCGGGGGTGCCTTCGAGCAGGCCTTCGAGCATGCGAATCGGGAAATTGTCGATGCTTTCCCATCCCAGGTCCTCGAGGACGCGCAGGGCGGTGGTCTTTCCGGCGCCAAGCATGCCCGTGACCAGAAGCACCTTCTGGCGCTTCTGCGCGGGGAGCGAAGCCGTGTCGGAGTGGGTGTCGTCCACGCCAGCCGGTTCCGGTGACTGGAAGATTGCGTTCATCGCGCCTGTTTGCGCGCGCTGAACGCGAAAGGAAAGGGAGAGATAAGTCTTATTCGACCGATTTTCCCGGGTTCGACTCGAGTCCCGATCAGGGATCGTGCGGTTCGGGCAGACCATATGCGGTGAGTGCACGCTCGACCTTGATCGCGAGCGGGCCGGCATGGGGCCAAAGACGGACCCGGGGAATCGCGTGACCAAACAGGAGGCACCGGTCCGGTGCCTCGATGTACCGCGGTGCCTCGGTGTCGAGGGTGACGAGCAGGCTGACCGTGGCGATCGCGCGGAACGGCTCGGGCAGGAGCCCGAGGTTGCGGACCTCGATCAGGCCTTGCGTGCGCGGATGCGGTCGAACGATCAGGGTTTTACCCGTCCCGTCGAGGACAACGCCGTCGTCGCCCACGAGCACCGCGCCGCGATCGATGAGTTCGAGAGCGAGCGAGGTCTTGCCGCTTCCGGAAGGACCTTCGATCAGCACCGCGCGCGGGCCCAGTGCCACGCAGGTGGCCTGATGGGTGCGCGCGGGGGGCATGGTCAGCTTGGCCATTGGGGCAGGGTCATGACGAAACAGCCCCCGGCCTGCGCGTCGTCACGGTCGGTGGCGAAGAGCGTCCCCGAATGGGCCTCGACAATGGTGCGCGCGATCGACAGGCCGAGGCCCGAATGGCGCCCGAATTCCTCCGAAGCCGGGCGCAGCGAGTGGAAGCGCTCGAAGATGCGTTCGCGTGCGGCGCGGGGTATTCCCGGGCCATGATCGGCGACACTGATGCGCACCTTGCCGCGCGTGCTCTCGAGCGTGACTTCGATCGCAGCGCCTTCGGGCGAGAACGAGACGGCGTTGTCGAGCAGGTTCTGCAGGACGCGCTCCAGTCGGGGTGCGTCGCCCGGAACGACGAGGGGGCCCGCGCCGGTCTGGTGCACGCTCGTCTCGTTCGATCCGTTCACGCCGCGCTGCTGGCGTTCGGCGACGAGCGCACGCACGAGGCTGGTCATGTCGACCGGCTCGAACGTGGTCCGGCTGAGCTGGGCGTCGATCCGGCTGGCATCGGCGATTTCGGTGACCAGGAAGTCGATGCGGCGCACGTCGTCGTTGGCGACGGCGAGCAACTGGCGGTGGAGCGCAGGGTCCTCGACACGGTCGAGGTTTTCCAGTGCGCTGCGCAGCGAGGTCAGGGGGTTCTTGAGCTCGTGTGCAACGTCGGCCGCGAAGCGCTCGACGGCGTCGATGCGCTGGCGCAGCGCACCGGTCATGTCCGAGACCGCGCGGGCGAGCAGGCCGATCTCGTCGCGCCGGTCGGGCAGGCGGGGGACGACCACGGCGCGCTCGCGGCCAAGGCGCACGCGCACGGTCGCGCGCACCAGCTTGCGCAGCGGTTCGACGATGGTGCGGGCAAGGAACAGCGACAGCAGGATCGAGATGACCAGCGCGCCGCCCACGATGATCGCCAGCGTCTGGCGCGCCATGCGCACGTTCTCGGTGATGTCGCGCGCGTTGCGGGTGGCGAGAAGTGCCTCGCCGCTGTTGTCGAGCGCGGTGGCGGCGATGATCACCGGCGTCTGGTCGGGCGCTTCCTTGAGACCGATCACGGTCGCGTGCGAGGACAGCGCCTGCATGACTTCGGGCCAGGCGCGGGCGTTGTGCTGGGCGGGGTCGCGGTAGGGGGGGATGCGCGGAGCCCCGAGCAGGAGGTCCATGCCCCGGTCGAGCAGGCGTGCGGCATCCTGGTACCAGGGTTCGGTCGACGGATCGACGAAGCGGAACGAGGGCGGAGCGAGGTCGAAGCTGTCGGCCGTGAGGCGCCCGTCGGATCCGTAGAGGCGCAAGCGCAGGTTTTGGGCCGTGCCGATCCGGGCGAGCAGCTTCGCGCGCCGCGATGCGCTCTCTCCGGCGAGCGCGTGGGCGAGAATCTCGACTTCGCTTCGTGCGAGGCGATAGCGCTCGTCCAGCAGTTCGCGGCGATAGCTGTCGATGTAGAAAAGGCTGCCCGCGAGGAGGGCGAGTGCGATGATGTTGACCGCAAGAATGCGCGCGGTCAGCGAGACCCGCCAGGACAATCCGAGGCGAACCGAGAGTGGCGCGGCGATCCGGGCGTGCGAACGCTCGGCCATGGTCTCAGTCTTCCTCTCGGGCCAGCGCGGGCGGTTTGCTCACGTCTCGATGCCGGAATGATCGTCGGAGTACGAGTAGCCCGCCCCGTAAAGCGTGTCGATGGCGTTGAAATAGGGGTCGACCGTACGGAACTTGCGGCGCAGGCGCTTGATGTGGCTGTCGATCGTGCGGTCGTCGACGTAGATGTCGTCGTTGTAGGCCGCGTCCATCAACTGGTTGCGGCTTTTCACCACGCCCGGGCGCAGCGCCATCGCCTCGAGGATAAGGAACTCGGTCACCGTCAGCGAAACCGGGCGACCGTCCCATTCGACCTGGTGGCGCGCGGGATCGAGGCGCAGGCGCCCGCGCACGACCGGGTCGGGCAGGTGCTCCTGCGAGGGCTGCTCGGGTCCGGTGCGCACCAGTTCGCTGCGGCGCAGGATGGCGCGGATGCGCGCGGCGAGCAGGCGCTGGCTGAAGGGCTTGGTGATGTAGTCGTCCGCCCCCATCGCAAGGCCGAGCGCCTCGTCGGGCTCTTCGTCCTTCGAGGTCAGGAAGATGACCGGAAGGCTCGACTTCTCGCGCAAGTGGCGCAGCAGTTCGAGGCCGTCCATGCGCGGCATCTTTACATCGAAGATGGCAAGATCGGGCGGGTTGTCGAGGATGGCCTTGAGGGCGGTTTCCCCGTCGGTATAGACGCGCGTGGCAAAACCCTCGGCCTGAAGACCGATCGAGACGGTGGTGAGGATGTTGCGGTCGTCATCAACCAGCGCGATCGAGTGGCGCCGGGTTTCGCCGGCTTCGGGCGTTGGGCCCGCAGGGGATGACGGTGACGATGGCTCGGGCATCGCGGGCGTCCAGGTCCTTTCCATCGCAAGTCGCGAAAGGGGTGCCTAGCCGTTGGCGAAGCCTCTGGCAACGCACTGGTAGTTCATCCCGTTTCTTTCGCTTTTTGGCCCTTTGCGGTTCCATTTGTTCTCAAATTGACGGAAAAGATGTGGTCGATTATCCGCGGCGCGATTCCTGAGGAGGAATTGCTGACACAGTCGCTGGATAAACCGGCAGACATGTCACGTTGGAGGAGATGACATTGACCGCTTCCCTAAGCTACCCGCTCGCCAAACAAGGGATCGCCACCAAGGCGGAGATTTTTGCGAACCTGGGCACCGCGCCCCTGGTTGAGCATGCCATCCGGAACGAGGAGGGGACGCTCGCGGCGGATGGACCTTTCGTCGTCGCGACGGGCAAGCACACCGGCCGTTCGGCGAAGGACAAGTTCATCGTGCGCGATGCCCAGACCGAGGACTCGATCTGGTGGGGAAGCACCAATGTTCCCATGACGCCCGAGCATTTTGCGGCGCTTAAGGAAGACTTCCTGGCGGCGCTCGCCGACAAGGACAAGCTCTACGTTGCCGATCTCTTCGGGGGCTCGCAAAGCGAGCACCGCGTCAACGTGCGCGTGATCAACGAGTTCGCCTGGCACAACCTGTTCATCCGCACCCTGCTGGTGCGTCCGGACGCGGCGCAGCTCGAAAGCTTTGCGCCCGAGTACACGATCATCGACCTGCCCAGCTTCAAGGCCGATCCGGCCCGTCACGGCTCGCGCAGTGAAACCGTTATCGCGGTGAACTTCACCGAAAAGCTGATCCTGATCGGCGGCACCGCCTATGCGGGCGAGATGAAGAAGTCGGTCTTCGGCATCCTCAACTACCTGCTGCCGGTCAAGGGCGTGATGCCGATGCACTGCTCGGCCAACATCGGCCCCGAGGGCGACACGGCCGTGTTCTTCGGCCTTTCGGGCACGGGCAAGACGACGCTTTCGGCCGACGCCTCGCGCACGCTCATCGGCGATGACGAGCACGGCTGGTCGGACACCGCGGTGTTCAACTTCGAGGGCGGCTGTTACGCCAAGATGATTCGCCTTTCGGCCGAAGCGGAACCGGAAATCTTCGCCACCACCAAGCGCTTCGGCACGGTGCTCGAGAACGTCGTGATCGACCCCGAAACGCGCCAGATCGACCTTGACGACAACTCGCTGGCCGAGAACAGCCGCGGTTCGTACCCGATCGACTTCATCCCCAACGCCTCGAAGGACAACCTCGGGCCGGTGCCGAAGAACGTGATCTTCCTCACGGCCGATGCCTATGGCGTGCTGCCTCCGATCGCGCGACTGACGCCCGACCAGGCGATGTACCACTTCCTCTCGGGCTACACCGCGCGCGTCGCGGGCACCGAGATCGGGGTTACCGAGCCTGAGGCTACCTTCTCGACCTGCTTTGGCGCGCCGTTCATGCCGCGTCACCCTTCCGTCTACGGCAACCTCCTCAAGGAGCGCATCGCCAAGGGCGGTGTGAAGTGCTGGCTGGTCAACACCGGCTGGTCGGGCGGCAAGGCGACCATGGAAGGTATCAAGCGCATGCCGATCAAGGCGACCCGTGCGCTGCTCAACGCCGCGCTCGACGGCAGCCTCAACAACGCGGAGTTCAAGGAAGATCCGAACTTCGGCTTCGAGGTTCCGGTCGCGGTGGCCGGTGTCGACAGCGCGCTGCTCGATCCGCGCGGTGCCTGGGCCGATGGCGCCGAATACGACGCCACGGCGCAGGTCCTGGTCAAGAAGTTCATCGACAACTTCACCCAGTTCGAGGCCCACGTCGACGAGGGCGTGCGCCAGGCAGCTCCCGCTTTGGTGTGATGCCTGCGCCCGGTCTCCTGACCGGATGACGCCATCAAAAGGAAAGGGCCCCGGAACCGGCTTGGTTTCGGGGCCCTTTCGTGTCGACAGTCCGCGCGATCAGGCCGGTGGCCGTGGTGGAGTAAAGCGCGCGCGTGCCTCCTGCGCGCTGGCGAAGGCGTGGCATTCGCGCGCGTGGTCGTTGATGAGGCCGGCGGCCTGCAGGAAAGCGTGCACGGTGGTCGGGCCGACGAATTTCCAACCACGCTTGCGCAGGGCCTTGGACAGCGCAACCGAGGCGGGCGAGGTCGACAGGCCACGATGGGCCTCATGTTCGGCTGGCGAAGGCGCAAAGCTCCAGAAGTAGGCGGCAAGGCTCGCGTGGGTTTCCACCAGTTCGCAGGCGCACCGGCCGTTGGCGATCGTCGCCTCGATCTTGCCGCGGTGGCGCACGATGCCCGTATCGCCCAGCAGGCGCGCGACGTCCGCCGCGTCGAAACGGGCGACTTTGGTGAAATCGAAGCCGGCGAAGGCGGCGCGAAAATTCTCCCGCTTGGCAAGGATCGTGCGCCAGCTCAGGCCGGACTGGAAGCTCTCGAGGCACAGCTTTTCGAACAGGCGCGTGTCGTCGGCGACGGGAAAGCCCCATTCCGCGTCGTGATAGGGAATGAAGGCATCAACCGTGGTCGCCCATTGGCAGCGCGGCAAACCATCGGGTCCGGGGGCGGTTGTGGGCATGGCGGGCAATCCTTGGGGCAAGGTCGGTCGTGCCGGGGCATCGCGAACTGGACGTGGGCAGGGGATGCGCCATCGCAGCCTGCGGGGCAAGACCTGTGAAGGGCCAGATGGGCCGTGTCCTCGCCTCGCCGGGCAGTGCGGCTGGACGCTTGTCCTGCCCCGCGCATACGCGCATAAGGCGTGGCGAACACAGGAGAGACGGACATGGGACTTTTGGACGGCATTCTCGGCGGGCAGGTGGACATTGCCAATATGGCGAGCCAGATCGGGATCGACCCCGCGATGGCGGAAAAGGCCGTGGCAGCGCTGGGGCAAGCGCATCAGGAGCCTGGTGATACCGCGAGCCTTGCGGCGCAGAAGACCGGTCTTGATCTGGGCACGATCCAGCAGGTGATCGCCGCCATCGGAGGCGAGGGCTCACTGGCGCAGTTCGCCGGGGAGATCGCCTCCAACCCGCAGATCATGGGCCTGCTCGACCGCGACGGGGACGGTGATCTGAGCGACGAGCTGACGGGGTTGGCCTCGGCGTTCTTCGGCAAGAAATAAGCGCTCTTTTCGCATGAAGAAGGGCCCCGGAAGGTTTGCTTCCGGGGCCCTTCTTCATGGATGAGATCAGGCCTTCGCGGTCTTGATGTAGCGCGTGATGTTGTCGGCCAGCACGTCGAGCGGCACATTGCCGCCATCGACCACGGCCTGGTCGAAATCGCGCAAGTCGTAGGCGCTGCCCAGCTCGGCGATGGCCCGCGTGCGCTGGCGGTTGATCTGGTTGTGGCCCATCTTGTAGCCACAGGCCTGGCCCGCCCACGAGCAGTAACGGTCGACCTCGTTGACCACTTCCTCGCGCTTGTTGCCGTTGCGTTCCATGAAGAAGCGGATCGCGTCCTCGCGGCTCCAGCCCTTGGAGTGGAGCCCGGTGTCGACCACCATGCGGCAGGCCCTGAAGGCGATCGACTGGAGGTAGCCCAGGCGTCCCACCGGGTCCTCGTCGTAGGCGCCCAGTTCGTCGCCGAGCTGCTCGCCATAGAGTGCCCAGCCTTCGGAATAGGCGTTGAAGGCGAGGATCGAGCGGATCAGCGGCAGGCGGTTGGCGTATTCGCCCTGCCAGACGTGCCCGGGGATCGATTCGTGGTGGACCAGCGTGGGCAGGTCGTACTTGCGGTGGAGGTCCGTCGTGCGCAAGTTGATCCACATCTTGCCCGGGATCGAGCCGTCCTTCGAACCCGCGCCGCCATAGGCGGTCGGCGCGCCCGGCTCCTCGGCGAGAGGCAGGCGGCGCACCTCGACATTGCCGGGAACGAGCTGGCGGAAGGCGCGCGGCATCTGCGCCTTGATCCAGTCGATCCGGTGGCGAATGAAGGCGAGAATCTCGTCGCGGCCCTTGTCGCCCTTGGAGAACATGAAGCGCGGGTCGGTGGAGAGCGCGGTCATGCGCTCGCCCACGGTGCCTTGCGTGTAGCCCAGGCTCTTGAGGATCGGGTCCATCCGGCCATGGAGCTCCTCGAGCTGGGCGTGGCCGAGCGCGTGGATTTCCTCGGCGGGCACGCTTGTCGTGGTGCTGGCCTTGAGCGCCCAGGCGTAGAACTGCGCGCCGTCGGGCCGCTCGCGAAGGCCCGGCGCG
This sequence comes from Novosphingobium profundi, assembly GCF_018491765.1. Lineage (GTDB taxonomy): Bacteria > Pseudomonadota > Alphaproteobacteria > Sphingomonadales > Sphingomonadaceae > Novosphingobium > Novosphingobium profundi. The sequence goes on from NZ_JABWCU010000012.1 coordinate 66,636, forward strand.
GAGCTGGCGAGGCCGCGCTGGCGCTGGAGTTCGGCAAGCTGGCGCTGGAGTGCGGGGAGCACCTCACCGGCCACGATGGTGCGAGCCTGCTTGCCCCACGCGCCCTTGAAGCCGGTGGTGCGGCTCTCGACGGAGGCAACGAGGCCGCCGCCGTCCTTGCCGGCCTCGGCGATCGTGCTTTGCATCTGCGCGATCGCTCGGTCGAGCAGGAAGTCGGGTGCGACGAGACCCTTGTCGGTCGCGCTCTTCATCCGCGCGAGCTCACCGTCGAGCTGGTCGTCCATCTGGCCCAGCCGCGCAATGTAGGCGTCGGCGTCCTCGGGGGACTTGATCGGGTGCTCGGCGTCGAGGAAGCGCGGTGTGTCGAGATAGGCGCCCACGTTCTGGATCACCACGTAGGGCGTGTTGCGCCAGCCACCCACCGCGACATCGCCGTAGGGCTGGGCGAACCCTTCGAGCGAGGTCGAGTAGGCGCTCTTGACCACTTCGAGACTGGTGCGGGTGGCGGCATCGAGGTCGGCTTCGGGCACGGCCGAGACACGGGCGAGGTCAGTGCGCAGCGTTTCGGCGAGGCGCGCCACGCCTTCGGGCGAACGGTCCTCCATACGGCTGCGCAGCGCGGCGTGGACGCCGGTGTCGACACCCAGGCTGGTGGCGTTGCCGGGGTTCTGTTCGAGCAGGTTCCAGGCGACCTGGTCGAGCAGGGCACCGGCGGATGCGGAGGGCCCCGTGGCTGGCGTGGCGGCCAGGGCGCGTCCGGCGCCCGGCAGCGCAAGGGCGGCGACGCCGGTGGACAGGACCTGGAGGGCGGTGCGGCGGGAAAGTGGCATCCTTGCCATCGTATCTTGTGTCATGGCTGCGAAACTGGCTCCGCCAGTCGGACAAGTCAAACGTCCCCGGGGATAGTGATCCCCAGTTTCGTGGCTCGCCAGACCTTGCGCCCTGCGCTAGGCAGAGCGGCATGGATGCCGTGCTCTCCCTTCTCGTCCTGACCGCGATCGCCCTCGTCGTGGGGGCCGTGGTCCTGTGGCGGCGTGCGGGCTATCGCAAGCAGGCGGTGCTGATGCTGGTGCTCGCGGCGGTGATGGCGGCCAACGTCACGATCCTCACCGTCCCGACCCGTTCGGGCGAGACGCTGGCCGCGGGCGCCCCAAAGGAAAGGGCGCCGCAGTAGACCTGCGACGCCCTTGGAAAATCCTGACCGGTCCGATCGCTTACTTGATCGGGCAGTCCGGCGCGAGGCGCATGTCGAGGTAGTTGTTGACCGACTTCATGAGGTCGTCGGTCTCGTTCTCGAAGAAGTGGTTCGCACGGCGGATTTCGTCGTGGTGGATGGTGATGTGCTTTTGCGTGCGCAGCTTGTCGACGAGCTTTTGCACCGCGTTGGGCGTCACCACGGTGTCGCCTTCGCCCTGGATGATGATGCCCGAGGCCGGGCAGGGAGCCAGGAAGCTGAAGTCGTACATGTTGGCCGGCGGCGCGATCGAGATGAAGCCGCGGATCTCGGGGCGGCGCATCAGAAGCTGCATGCCGATCAGCGCGCCGAACGAATAGCCCGCAATCCAGGTGGTCGAGCTTTCGGGGTGGATCTGCTGCACCCAGTCGAGCGCTGCGGCCGCGTCCGAAAGTTCGCCGATGCCGTTGTCGAAGCTGCCCTGGCTGCGGCCCACGCCGCGGAAGTTGAAGCGCAGCGTCGCGAAGCCGCGCGCCACGAAGGTCTTGTAGAGGTGCTGCGTGATGCGGTCGTTCATCGTGCCGCCGGCCTGCGGGTGGGGATGCAGGATCATGGCGACCGGTGCGCGCGGGCGCGGTGCCGGCTGGAAGCGGCCTTCGAGACGGCCTTCGGGTCCGGGGAAAATGACTGCGGGCATGGAGCTGGCAAACCTGACTTGTTGAAACTCCCGCAAAAGCGGTGGCGCGAAGCATGGCCAACCAATGCGGGAGTGGAAATAGGAAGGTTCGCTATATAGAAACATTTGTGCCAAAAACAATCATCACGACATTACCGGAGCTGGCCGATTTCCTCCCCCGTCTACCTCGATCACGCCGCAACGAGCCCGCTGCGGCCGGAGGCCCGCGATGCCTGGCTCGAGGGCGCGGCCCTCTGGGCCAATCCGTCCAGTCCCCACAAGGCCGGCCGCGCCGCGCGCGCGGCGCTCGAACAGGCGCGCGAACGGGTGAAGGCCGCGCTCGGCTGGAGCGGCGAACTGATCTTCACCTCGGGGGCGAGCGAGGCGCTGGCGCTGGGGCTTGGCCGTGCGAAGGCGACGCGCAAGCTGGTTTCGGCGGTCGAGCACGACGCCGTCTTTCGCGCGGCCCCCGATGCCCAGGAGATCGCCATGCGCGACGGCGTGCCCGACGCCGAGGCATTGGCGGGGCTGCTGAAGGCGGAGGAGCGCGCCGTCGTGGCGGTCCAGTCGATCAATTCGGAAACGGGCACGGTGCTGTTGCCCTTCGGGGCCAATCCGCTGGCGGAGCAGGTCCGCGCGGCGGGAGGGTTGTTCCTGGCCGATTGCTCGCAGTCGGCGGGTAAGGTCGCGCTGCCTGAGGCGGACATGGTCGTCGTCTCCGGGCACAAGCTGGGCGGTCCCGTCGGCATCGGCGCGTTGCTCGTGCGCGATTATGCGATGCTTGCCCCGACGGGGGGGCAGGAGCGCGGCTACCGCGCGGGGACCGAAAACCTGCCGGGCGCACTGGCGCTGGCTGCGGCGCTCGAGGCGGGCGGGCTGGAGAGCTGGGCAACGAGCGCGGAGCAGCGCATGGCGTTTCGAGAGGCATTGGCCAGGCACGGGGCATTGGTTCAGCCGGGCGAGGCGTGCTCGCACATCTTCGCGCTGGCCGCGCCGAAACTGGCGGCCACGGCCACGCTGATCCGTCTCGATGCAATGGGCTTCGCGATCTCGGCGGGGAGCGCCTGCTCCTCGGGCACGCTCAAGCAGAGCCGCGTGCTCAGGGGCTTCGGCATCGACGAGGACACCGCGCGGCGCACGGTTCGGGTCAGCGTCGGCTGGAACACCACCCCGGCCGATCTCACGGCCTTCCGCGAGGCCTGGGCCGGGATCCACGCATGATCTATCTCGACCACCAGGCAACCACCCCGCTCGCGCCCGAAGCGCGCGAGGCGATGCTGCATTGGCTGGGTGGTCCGGAGACGAGTGGCTTCGGCAATCCGCATAGCCCGCACCGCATGGGCCGTATGGCCGCCGCCGCCGTCGAAGTGGCGCGCGAGCAGGTGGCGGGTCTTTTGCCGCGCGGCGGCCGGGTGATCTTCACTTCGGGCGCCACCGAGGCAATCAACCTCGCGCTCGTGGGAAGCGGCGCGAAGCGGCTCGCGGTCTCGGCGATCGAACATGTCGCCGTGCTCGACACCGCGCGCTGGATCGATCCCGATCTTCAGGTGATCCCGGTCGATGGAGAGGGGCTCGTCTCACCCGATGCGGCGTTTGGGGAAGGCTGTGAACTCGTCTCGGTCATGCAGGTCAACAACGAGATCGGTACCGTCCAGCCGGTCGGGGAACTGGCCGTGCGGGCGAGGGCCCAGGGCGCGCTGTTCCTGTGCGACGCGGTGCAGGGCGCGGGCAAGCTCGCGCCCGTCGAAGGTGCGGACATGATCGCGATCAGCGCGCACAAGCTTTACGGGCCCAAGGGCATCGGCGCGCTGTGGCTGCGCGATGGCCTCGACCTCGAACCGCTGATACGCGGCGGGGGGCAGGAGCAGGGCTTGCGTTCGGGCACGTTGAGCCCGGCCCTGTGCGCCGGTTTCGGGGCAGCGGCCGCGCTCGCGCGGGTTCGTGCGCAAGAGGAAGCGGACCATGTCGCGAAGCTGTGGGACGTGGCGCGGGCCGGACTTGCGGATTGGGAGCTGAACGGGTCGGCCCAGACGCGCTGGAAGGGCAATCTCAACCTGCGGCGCGAGGGCGTGGACGTGGCGCGGCTGATGTCCGATCTTCGCACAGTGGCTTTTTCGGCGGGTTCGGCTTGCGCGAGTGGATCAGGCCGGCCCAGTCACGTGCTGCGCGCGATCGGCCTTTCGGACAGCGGAGCCAAAGCCTCTATCCGTCTGGGATTAGGGCGATATAGTACGCAACGGGAAGTCGAGGATGCCTGCGCTCAAATAGAAGCCGCTGCGGCGGCGCAGGGAGTCTGAACGTGGTAAACGTGCAATTCGTCACGACCGATGGAAACAAGGTCTCGGTGGAGGCCGAGACGGGAGTGCGGCTGCTTGAAGTCGCCCAGGCGGCCGGCATGCCGCTGGAAGGGACGTGCGAGGGCCAGATGGCCTGCTCGACCTGCCATGTCTATCTGTCCGACGAATGGTTCGACAAGGTCGAGCCGGCCTCGATGGACGAAGAGGACATGCTTGATCTCGCCGCAGGGGTCGCGCGCACCAGCCGCCTTGCCTGCCAGATCGAACTCACCGAGGCGCTCGATGGCCTCGAAGTGCGGATCCCGGGCGTTGCGCGCGACATGCAGATCGGCTGACGTCAAGCTTCAACGCGAAACGCCCGCGCGGCCTCGAGGGGCCGGGCGGGCGCTTGCCGAACACCGTGACGGCGGCGTGCTCAGGCCGCTTCGGCGGGCGCGCGCACGGCCGCGATCATGGCTGCGGCAAAGGCCGGGATGTCGTCCGGCTTGCGGCTGGTGATCAGGTTGCCGTCGACGACGACTTCCTTGTCGACCACTTGCGCGCCGGCATTGGCAAGGTCGGTGCGGATCGAGGGCCAGCCGGTGACGGTGCGTCCACGCACGACGTCGGCTTCGACCAGAAGCCAGGGTGCGTGGCAGATCGCGGCCACCGGCTTGCCGGACTGGGCGAAGGCCTGCACCAGCTCGACGGCCGTGGTGTTGTTGCGAAGGATGTCGGGGTTCATCTGGCCGCCGGGCAGGACGAGGCCGTCGAAGGCGCTCACGCGCACGTCGTCGAGCGCCATGTCGACGGGGACGCTGTCGCCCCAGTCGGTGTGCTGCCAGCCCTTGATCTCGCCGGTCTCGGGGCTGGCGACGACGACCTCCATGCCCGCCTCGCGCAGCGCGTCGCGCGGGCCGGTCAATTCGGATTGTTCAAAGCCGTTGGTGGCCAGGATGAGGATGCGCTGGGTCATGGGACCTCCTTTTTCTGTGCGTTCACCTCAAGCAACACGGCTCGGCGGTCTTGCGTTCCCGGCGCGGCCACGCCCCAGCTCGCGCGCAGCACGGACCGGGGAAGGGCGGTCTGGCGCGCTCAGTCCGGGGACGCGTCCGCTTGCGACCGGCGCAGCCGAACGACGGCAAGGCGCACAGCCCAGATCGCAAGCCCAATCGGAATGCCGACCGCCGCGATCAGGATGAAGATCGCGATGAGCGTTCCCAGGATCGTGTCGAGGCTGCCGATGGCCTCGCGGATCGGGGAGAGGAAGCCGCTTTGGGAAGGCGCCTGCGAAACATAGCTGAGGTTCACCGTGCTGTAGTCGACACGACCGTTCATTTCGGCCAGCCAGTTCCGTGCCTGGTCGATTTCCTCGTTGACCTTGGCGACGCCGCGTTCGGCTTCGACCAGTTCGGCCACGGTCCCCTTGCGCGTGGCGAGGATCTCCATCAGCCGGTCGCGCAACACCGTGCGGGCCTTGAGGCGCGCAGTTGTGTCGACGATCGCCTTGGAGAGGTCTTCGCCCGCAATCGAGCTGGAGATCGGCTTGCCTTGCGCGCCGGTGACGATCGCGGCCAGTTCGGCCCCGAAGGCGCGCGCGCGCGGGGCGGCGACGGCGAGCGTCATCGAGCCGCTCGCATAGTCGCCATCGCCGGTGTCCTGCTTCATGTCGATCACGCGGCACACGGCCACCCCCTGCTTTTCGCACAGGTTTGCCTGCCTGTTCTGGACTGTGGCGATCTGGTCGGCCGCCAGCCGGTATTCGTAGCTGTAGGTATAGGCGATCCTGGGGACGCTGACGGCAATCTCCCCGCTGCCTCCGGCATCGCCAGGGGCTTCTTCCTTTACGTCGACCGAGGTGACCTTTTCAGAGGCGTGGTAGCTCTGCCCGCAACCGGCAAGAAGGCTGGACAATATGGCGGCGGAGAAGGCGGCGGGCAGGGCGCTGCGGATGGTTCGTTTCGAGAAGCGCATGAAATCCCCCAATTGATTCGCTGGCGAGCCTAGAGGGAGACGCAAGTTCTGGAAAACGGTGAATTGTCGCTTTGGTGCGAGGGGCGCGGCTGCTAGTCCTTGTGCACCATGGTGACTACTCTCGACGACGATTCCGATCCCTTCGACGCCATTGTCGATGCGCCCTTCGATGCCGCGCTGTCCGAGCGCTACCTCGTCTACGCGCTCTCGACGATCACCGCGCGCTCGCTGCCGGACCTTCGCGACGGACTGAAGCCCGTGCACCGGCGCCTGCTCTGGGCGATGCGCCAGCTGAAGCTCGATCCGGCGAGCGCCTACAAGAAGTCGGCGCGCGTGGTCGGCGACGTCATCGGTAAGTACCACCCCCATGGCGACGCCTCGGTCTACGATGCCATGGTGCGCCTCGCGCAGGACTTCTCGCTGCGCTATCCGCTGGTCCAAGGCCAGGGCAACTTCGGCAACATCGACGGCGACAACGCGGCGGCCTACCGCTACACCGAAGCGCGCCTGACCAAGACCGCGATCCAGCTCATGGCGGGCCTCGACGAAGGCACGGTCGACTTCGTCCCCACGTATAACGGCGAGGACAGCGAACCGGACCTGTTCCCGGGCCTGTTCCCCAATCTCCTCGCCAATGGCGCCACCGGCATCGCGGTCGGCATGGCGACCTCGATCCCCAGCCACAACGTCGCCGAGGTCATCGATGCGACGATGCTGCTGATCGACAATCCGCAAGTCGAGCATGCCGAGCTCATGGAGGTCTTCCATGGCCCCGATTTCGCGACTGGCGGCCTCGTGGTCGACAGTGCCGCGGCGATCAGCCTGGCCTACGAGACCGGCAAGGGCGCCTTCCGCATGCGCGGGCGTTTCTCGAACGGGCGCGACGAGGCGGGCAACTGGGAGGAGACGGGGATCGAGAAGCTGGGCGGCGGCCAGTGGCAGCTCGTCGTTTCGGAAATCCCCTATATGCTCGCCAAGGGCAAGCTGATCGAACAGATCGCCCAGCTGATCGCCGACAAGAAGCTGCCGATCCTCGAGGACGTGCGCGACGAAAGCGACGAGCAGATCCGCATCGTGCTCGTGCCCAAGAGCCGCAACGTCGATCCCGAACTCCTGAAGGAAAGTCTCTATCGGCTGACCGACCTGGAGAGCCGCTTCTCGCTCAACCTCAACGTGCTCGATGCCGAGCGGACGCCGGGCGTGGTGGGCCTCAAGGACCTCCTGCGCCAGTGGGTGGTCAACCAGATCGACATTCTCCAGCGCCGCACCCAGCACCGCCTCGACAAGATCGCGGCGCGCCTGGAACTGGTCGCAGGCTACATCATCGCCTACCTCAACCTCGACCGGATCATCGAGATCATCCGCACCGAGGACGAGCCCAAGTCGGTGATGATGGCCGAGTTCAACCTGACCGACCGCCAGGCCGAGGCGATCCTCAACATGCGCCTGCGCTCCTTGCGCAAGCTCGAGGAAATGGAGCTGCGCCAGGAGCACGAGGAACTGCTCAAGGAGCAGGATGAGCTCACCAAGCTGCTCGAGAGCCCGGCGCGCCAGCGCACCCGCCTCAAGCGCGACCTGACGACGCTGCGCAAGGACTACGCCGAGACGACCGAACTGGGACGCCGGCGCACGACGATCGCCGAGGCCAGGCCCACGGTCGAATTCTCGATGGACGCGATGATCGAGAAGGAGCCGATCACGGTGATCCTCTCGCAGCGCGGCTGGATCCGTGCGGCGCGCGGCCACGTCGCGCTCGACGGTGACTTCAAGTACAAGGAAGGTGACGGCCCGGCCTTCGCATTCCACGCGCAGACGACCGACAAGTTGCTGATCGCGCTCGACAATGGCCGCTTCTACACATTGGGGGGCGACAAGCTTCCGGGTGCGCGCGGCTTTGGCGAGCCGATCCGCACGATGGTCGATCTCGACGCCGATGCGCAGATCATCGCGGCCTTCGCGCACAAGCCCAAGGGGCAACTGCTATTGGCCTCCAGCCTCGGTCGCGGTTTCGCGGTGGAGACGGGCGAAATTCTCGCCGAAACCCGCAAGGGCAAGGCGGTGATGTCGACCAAGCCCGGAGTCAAGCTTGCCGTGGTGCGTGAGATCCCGCCCGAGCACGACCACGTCGCGGTGGTCGGCGACAACCGCAAGCTGGTCGTCTTCAGCCTGGAAGAGCTTCCCTTGATGGCCAAGGGACAGGGCGTCACGCTCCAGCGCTACCGCGATGGCGGCATGGCGGACGTGACCACGCTGAGGCTCGAGGACGGCCTGTCCTGGACGATGGGTGGCGACAGCGGTCGCACGCGCACCGAGAAGGACATCGCGATGTGGAAGGTTGCGCGCGGCGCGGCCGGGCGTCTGCCACCCAACGGTTTCCCGCGCGACAACAAGTTCTGATCCGCGCTTTCCGGCGGTCCTGGGGGGCGGCTTAGACTTCCGCGTCGGGTTGGGGGTGGTTGGGCACGAGGATCAGCGTGCGCCCCTCGACCCGCCAGCTGGCGAGGCGCGAGAGGAAGTTCATCCCGATCACGTTCTGCTCGCCAAGGCCTGGCGCGACGAGCGCGTCGAGATCGCGTGCGACGATGTTGCCAAAGCGCATCTCGTCGATGGTGACGAGATCGGCGGCGACCGTGCCGTTGGCGGTGCGCATGGCGACCGAGCGGCGAACGCTGGGCGGTTCGATGTGGGCGGCGTCGGCCGTGGCGGGGGCGAGTGCGGTGAGGGTCGCGCCGGTGTCGACGAGGAAGTCGCGCTCCACGCCGTTGATCTTCGCGGTGATCCAGAAGTGCCCGTCGCGCGCCATGGGCACGCGGGTCTCGCGTCCCTCGACGCTCTGGCGCTCCATGCCGAGCTGCGGGATGTCGAGATCGAAGCCGGTGTTGAAGCGGGCAAACTGGGCGAGCGTCAGCAGGAAGGCCGCGAGCAGGCCGAGGTTGCCCAGCCCCTTGATGAATCCGCCGAGCAGAGGCAGGGGGGCGCGCAGCAGTCCGCCCAGGATGCTGACGAAAAGCGCGGCGAGCGCGAGCGCGAGCAAGGGCTGGCCGGCGAGAAGCCGGGTCACTTCGTCGAGCTGGGAAGGGATGGCGATGTCCATGCGTTTCCTTCTACACGCGAAGGGCTTGCCGGTTCCTGACCGGCCTCGGTGCTGGCACGGGCGCGTTCACGAGGCATTCGAAGCCGGGCGAGGCGCGAGGATCAGGCGCTGGTCCTCCACCCGCCAACTGGCCAGTTGCGAAAGCAGGTTCATGCCGATGACGGCGGTGTCGTTCTGGGCATCGGGCAGGACGGCCAGCGCCAGACCGCGCGTTTCGATATTGCCGAAGTCGAGCGAACGTGCGCTTGCCATGCGCGCGACGACGGTGCCGTTGGCGGTGTCGAGCAGGCGGCCTTCGCCGTTTTCGGCGAGCGTCAGGCCCGCACGTTCGGCGATCGTCTGGGGCACGGTGGTGTAGGTTGCCCCGGTGTCGATCAGGAATTCGACCGGCTCGCCGTTGAGCGCGGCCTTGACCCAGAAGTGGCCATCCGCGCGCATCGCGACAACGGTCTCGCCGCCCTCTATGAGGGCGGCCTGGGTATGATCGAGCCACAGCGCGGCGTCCGAAGTGCGGTTGTGGCTGGCAAAGCCGACCACGGTCAACAGCCCGGCGACGAGCATGCCAAGGTAGGCTGCGTTGCGCATGCCCACGCCAAGCCCGGGGTGGCGCCGGGCCACCATCTGCGCGGCGACGGCCAGCACGATCGCGCCGATGGTGAGGGCCAGCAGCGGTTGCTGGCCCAGCGTCGAGCCGAGTTCGTCGGCGCTCACGCGCGGACTTCGGCGATGACGGCGTCGAGCAATTCGTGCACGCGGGCTTCTGCAGGAAAGCCTTCGTCGATCCAGAGCGTTTCGACCCGGCGCAAGATGCGCGCGACTTCGGGGCCCGCGCCGATACCCCTGGCGACGATCTGGCCGCCCTTTAGCGGAAAGGTGGGCGGAGTCCAGCCCTCGAGCTCGGACACGTCTGCGCCTGCGATCAGCAGCCGGTCGAGCGCGGCTTCGACGCCGAGGCGGAAGGCGAGGGCGCGCGGCGAGCCGGGTTCGCCATCGCGCGCGGCCGCGAGCGCGAGGCGCTTCTTCTGGGCGCCCGAGAGGCGGAAGCGCGCAGCGATCTGTTCGGCCAGTGCCGGGTCTGCGGGGAGCAGCGCGGCCAGGCGGCGCACCGGATCGGGCGCTACTCCATGCGCCCGTTCGCGGGCGACGAGCGCGGCGAGGGCTGCGGGATCGGCTTCGGGCAGGATGACCGGCAGCACGCCGAGTTCGGCCATGCGGGCAATTGTCGGGGCAGGATCGGCCAGGCCCAGGAGGTTCATCGTCTCCATCCCCACCCGCTCGCGCGAAAGGCCCTTCAGCGTGGCGGCGAGTTCGCGGCAGGCCTGTTCGGCCACAGGATCGGCCGGTTGCGAACCGAAGCGGGCCTGGAAGCGGAAGTAGCGCAAGATGCGCAAGTGATCCTCGCGGATGCGCTGGTGCGCGTCACCGATGAAACGCACGGCGCGCCTGGCAAGGTCGGCCTTGCCGCCGAAATAGTCGAACAAGGTGCCGTCGAGCGGGTCGGCGTAGAGCGCGTTGATGGTGAAATCGCGCCGCGCCGCGTCCTCCTGCCAGTCGCTGGCGAAGGCGACCGTTGCGCGTCGCCCGTCGGTCGAGACATCGTGGCGCACGGTCGTGATCTCGACCGGGCCACCGGCGAGGACGGCGGTAACGGTGCCGTGCTCGATCCCGGTCGGCACGTGGCGGATACCGGCATCGCTCAGGCGCGCGATCACCTCCTCGGGGCGAAGCAGCGTCGCCATGTCGATGTCCTTGACGGGCAGGGCAAGGAGGCTGTCGCGCACCGCGCCGCCCACGTAGCGCGCGTTGTCGCGGCCCAGTGTTCGAACCAGCGCGGCGAGATCCTCGCGGCGCATCCAGTCGGCCTCGAGCCGTTCAGTCATGCCAGTTGAGCCTGTGCGAAAGGGTGGAGATGATGGCGCCGGTGACGCCCCAGATGCGGTGGCCCTGCCAGAGGATCTCGACGTATTCGCGCAGCGCCCCCTCCCATTCCAGGGTCTTGGTGACGTGGTTGGCGCGATCCAGCACGAAATCGACCGGGGCTTCGAACCAGCGCGCGACTTCGGCGGGGTTGGGCACGATCTCGAGGTCGGGCGGGACCACGCCGAGCACGGGGGTGATCTCGTAGCCGCTGCCGGTGCGGTAGAGATCGCCGGTACCGACGACGCGCACCGCCTGCGGGTCGATGCCCAGTTCTTCCTGCGCCTCGCGCAATGCGGCCTCGATGGGCGTTTCACCCGGATCGATGCGGCCACCGGGAAAGGCGACCTGACCCGGATGGGCGCGCATCGAGGACGGTCGGTGCAGCAGGAGCATGCCCGGTTCGGTGCGCTCGGTGAAGGCGACAAGAACGGCGGCAGGAGTGAACTCGGTGATTTGCGCGGTGCGCGGATCGGTGAAGCGGTACGGCACCTCGGCCGCCATGCCGTCCCGGAAGCGGCGGCGGACGTCTTCGAACAGTGGGCTCATGCCGGACGCAGCGAGAAGGTGGCGCCCTGGCTCGTCACGCGAAGCTCTTCGTCTTCGAGCGCGATCTCGGCGAGTTGGGCATAAGTGCTGCGGTTGAGCCGTGCACGGGTGCCGTGGCGCACCTCGAGATAGAGCGCAGGGGTATCGGGATCGCCCTCGGCGAGGATCGCGTGGTCGGGGCCGGCGATGACGAGATCGTCGGTGTTGAGCCGGAAGACGAGAGCGTCGTCCTCGCGCTTCACGTCGATGGCTTGGAAGGGGGCGTCCTCCACCTCGATGGCCTGTCGCTCGTAAGGAGTGACGAGCCAATGCTGTCCCGCCTCGTCGCGCATCAGCAGCGAGGCGAAGGCACGCACCATCGCCGGGCGACTGATCAGTCCGCCCTCATGATACCAGCGCCCATCGGCGGCAATGCGCATGTGGCTCTGCCCCGAGACTTCGGGAGCCCAGGTCTCGACCGGTGGCAGTTTTCGCTCCGCAACGAGGCGGGCGGCCTCGGCCAGAGTCAGGCCGGCAAGGTCGGGTGGGGCTTGGTAGGGCATGGCGTGTGCGATGCCAGATAGGCACGAACGCGCCAAGCGCCAAGTCGAGGCAATCGCTTCGAAGGTCGACCGATCTGTTCGGTCAGCACCGAAACGCGAAGGCGCTTCAGCGCGTCCAGGGGCCGAGGTTGCCTTTCTCGGGGAGCACGGCGGGGTTGGCGCAGCGCACGAGCAGGCGGTGCGCCTCGAACGGTCCGGGCAGCGCCCAGCCACCAGTGGACGCATTGGTGAAGCCCCAGAAGCGGCCGTAGTATTCGGGATCGCCGATGAGCACCTGTGGCAGTGGCGCGCGGTCGTCGATGCAGGCCATTGCCGCCGACATCAGGGCCTGGCCGTAGCCGCGGTTCTGCTGTTCGGGGAGCACGGCCACGGGGCCGACCATGATCATCGGATGCGCGCGGCTATCGTCGTCGGTCAGCGCGACCGGCCAGCACTGGATGGTGCCGACCAGCATGTCGTTCTCGTCCATCGCCGCAAAGCTGAGCGCGGGCAGCCATTCCATGCCCTCGCGCACCTTGTAGGCGGTGCGCTTGTGTCGCTCGGGTTCGAACGCGCGGTCGAGGAGCGCCTCGACGAGAGCGGGGTCGACATTGTCGAGCGGAATGATGGTCGCTGTATCAGACGTGTTGGACATGGCGCGCGCCGATAGGGGTGGGCGCGGCGTTTGTCGATTCAATTCGCGTCGGAGGGTGCTTTTGGAGGTACGAGTTTCAGAAGATGTCCGCTCTCCGGAGCCGGGCCATCCTCGAGCAGCCAGATCGTTCCGCCGGGAGTTTCCTGGATTTCGCGGATGCGGTTGTCGAGCGGGTAGCGCGCTTCCTCCACCCCGGTCGTGCCGTTGAGCGCGACGAGGACGAGCCCGGGCACCGCGAACGAGGCGATCACCGCCTTGCCGTGGAAGCCGGGGTACTTGTCGCCCTTGTAGAAGATGAAATCGCCCGGCGCGATGACCGGGTTCCAGCTGATCGCCGGCGCGGCGAGATCGGGGCGGGTCGAATGCCGCGGGATCGGCTTGCCATCGTAGTGATCGCCGTCCGAGACGAGCGGCCAGCCGTAGTTGAGGCCAGGCTGGATGCGGTTGATCTCGTCGCCGCCGGCAGGACCGTGCTCGAGGTCCCAGAGCGTCCCGTCTCCGTCGAAGGCAAGTCCCAGCACGTTGCGGTGGCCGTATGACCAGATCTGGTCGCTTGGGCTGCCCTTGTCGGCAAAGGGGTTGCCGGGGGCAGGGCGTCCGTCGGGCAGAAGGCGCACGATCGTGCCGAGCGTGTTGGTGATATCCTGCGCGGGCGCCTGCTTCTGCCGCTCGCCCGAGGATATGAACAAGTACGCGTCGTCGGGCGAGAAGGCGAGACGGTGCGAATAGTGGCCATTGCCCGAGACCTTGGGGGTCTGGCGCCAGATCACCTTGAGGCCGGTCAGCGCGCAGGTCGCCGGGGCGGAACAGGCAAGCGTGCCCAGGCCAACGGCGGCGCCGCGCGTATCGCCCGTGCCTTCCTCGGCCCAGCTGAGATAGACGCGCCGTCCGTCGAGAGACCCGTTCGCGGGCGCCTTCCAGTCGGGTTGCGGAGCGAACAGCACGTCGCCAAGGCCACCTTGTCCGGCATAGGCAACCTTGGGGGCGCCGGTGACGGTGCCCTTGCTGCCGTCGGAGAGGTACAGGCGGATCGTCCCCGCCTTCTCGGTGATGATGGCGGTGTCGGTGGCCGGATCGATGTCCATTGCCCAGGGCTCATCGAAGCTGGCGAGAGTCTCGACCGTGAAGGGCACCTGCGCTTGCGCTTGCGATCCGGCAGGGGCGGGGCTCGTGTCTCCGGAAGCCGAGGAACCGCAACTTGCCAGCGCCACGCCGAGCGCCGATAGGGGCAGCAGGCACAAGGATTTTCGCAAGGTCATGACGCGTTCTCCCTCTCGCCCCTCCGGGGGCATCGTATTGGCTCGCCCTCTCGTCATGGGCATCGACGAGGCGGGGCGCGGTCCTCTGGCCGGGCCTGTTGTGGCCGGGGCGGTGCTGCTTGGCAAGCGAGCGCCCGCCGGGCTCGACGATTCCAAGAAGCTCTCGGCGAAGCGCCGGTTGCAGTTGGAAACATTAATTCACGAAACCTGTCATTGGGCGGTCGGCGTGGTCGACGTTGCGACGATCGATCGCATCAATATCTTCGCTGCGACGATGCTGGCGATGACCCGTGCGGCCGAGGCGCTTTGCGAGAAGGCCGGGGTGGAGCCCGAAGCGGTGCTGATCGACGGCAACAAGACCCCGCAGGGGCGCTGCGAGGGCTGGCGCTGGAACGAGGCGCGCGCGATCGTGGGCGGCGATGCCAGCGAGGCGGCGATCTCGGCGGCCTCGATCGTGGCCAAGGAGCACCGCGACAGGATCATGCGCGAATTGGCCCAGGACTATCCCCATTACGGGTGGGAGCGGAACGCGGGTTACGGCACCGCGCAGCACCTGGCCGGGCTTCGCGAACATGGCCCGACCCCGCACCACCGCCGAAGTTTCGCGCCCGTCGCGCAGCTCGCCATGCCGTTTTGAGCCTCGGCTAGAGACACGAATCGAAAGCCTGTCGATAAAAAATTGCGCAGCTCGCATGAACGGGGCGCGCCACAAGATGTTGAGTCCGGGGCGATTCGCAAGACTCTACATCGTGTGTCGGATTCGTTTTGTTCTCCCTTCATGATACCTTGAATCATCAGGAATCCCGGCGAGTCGCGGCTTGACGGGGACTCGTCGAGGAATCATTATGGCCGTCTTTCCACAGTTACATACGCTTTCAGACGGGGACATAATGGGTCAGGTACTGCTCAAGGATCGAATTCGCGCGCGCGCGCCTGCGCCGACGCCGAAAGAGCTGCTGCCGCTCGGCCAGATCATCCCGGGGGACTGCATCGAGGCGATGCGCCAGATTCCCGATGCGAGTGTCGACATGGTCTTCGCAGACCCGCCGTACAACCTGCAGCTGGGCGGCGATCTCGACCGTCCCGACGGCAGCCGCGTCGATGCAGTCAACGACGAATGGGACAAGTTCGACAGCTTCGCGGCCTACGACAAGTTCACCCGTGACTGGCTGACCGAGGCGCGCCGCGTGCTCAAGCCCGAAGGTTCGCTCTGGGTGATCGGCTCGTACCACAACATCTTCCGCCTCGGCGCGATCATGCAGGACATGGGCTTCTGGATCCTCAACGACATCGTGTGGCGCAAGGCGAACCCGATGCCCAACTTCAAGGGCACACGCTTCACCAACGCGCACGAGACACTGATCTGGGCGAGCATGGGGGAAAAGTCGAAGTACACCTTCAACTACCGCGCGATGAAGACGCTCAACGACGAGTTGCAGATGCGTTCGGACTGGCATCTGCCGATCTGCAACGGCGCCGAGCGTCTCAAGAAGGGTGGCCGCAAGGTGCACCCGACGCAGAAGCCCGAAGCGCTGCTCTACCGCGTGTTGCTGGCCACCACCAACAAGGGCGACGTCGTGCTCGACCCGTTCTTCGGCACCGGCACCACGGGTGCGGTCGCCAAGCGCCTGGGCCGCGAATGGATCGGCTGCGAGCGCGAGGGTGACTACCGCGAGGCAGCGCTCGAACGCATCGAGATGGCTCTCGAGCTCGACGAGAGCTCGCTCAAGACGATGCAGTCCAAGCGCTCGGCCCCCAAGGTCGCCTTCGGCACGCTGGTCGAGACCGGCTGGATCGAACCCGGCACGCAGTTGACCGCCAAGAAGGGCAAGTTCACCGCCACCGTTCGCGCCGACGGCTCGCTGGCTTCGGGCACGGTCACCGGATCGATCCACGGCGTGGGCAAGGACTTGCAGGGCGCCCCCTCGTGCAACGGCTGGACCTTCTGGAACATCCAGCACGAAGGCAAGCTCAAGCCGCTCGACGACATCCGCCAGCTCTACATTCTCGCCACCGAACCTTGAGGTTCCGCCCCGGGGTGGCCTGCATTTCGAGGCGGGCCACTCGACAGTCCCGCCCAAGGGGCTAAGGAGCCGCGATGGCCCACAAGATCTACATTCGCCCGATCGCTCTGGTCGACAGTCCCCAGTGCGAGGAGGGCCGGGCCTTGCGGCTCGGTGGCTCGATGGTCTGGGCCAGCCGCTTCGCGCTGATCGAACGCAAGGGGCGCAAGGTCGTCGCCCGCCAGGTCCTGGGCGCGCAGGATGTGCCAGGGGCGATCGAGGCGCTCGCGCCGCCGCTTGCCGCCGAAGCCCGCGCGCAGTGGCAGGCGCTTGCCCGCGTGCATCCGCCGATCCAGTGCGGTGCGCGCACGATCCGGCTCGACCAGCCGCAAGTCATGGGTATTCTCAACGTAACCCCCGACAGCTTTTCGGACGGGGGGCGCTTTCTCGACAACCCCGACGTCGCGACCGACCATGCCGCCGGCATGCTCGAGGAAGGCGCCGCGATAATCGACGTGGGCGGGGAATCGACCCGTCCCGGCGCGGCGGCGGTCTGGGAGGGCGATGAGATCAAGCGCGTGGTGCCGATGGTCGAGCGCCTCGCGATGATGGGGGCGGCGATCAGTCTCGACACGCGCCGCGCGGCGGTGATGGAGGCGGGCCTTGCGGCGGGTGCGCACATCATCAACGACGTATCCGCGTTGCGCTACGATCCGCGCAGCTTCGCGCTTGCGGCCGCCTCGGGGGCGCCGGTGGTCCTCATGCACGCACCGGGCAAGGGCGAGGACCTGCACCGCGACGGCCAATACGACGACGTCGTGCTCGACGTCTTCGACTGGCTTGCCGACGTGCGCGACGAGGCCATCGCGGCGGGGATCGACCGTGCACGCATCGTGCTCGATCCCGGCATCGGCTTCGGCAAGACGCTGGCCGAGAACCTGGCACTCATGAACGCGCTCGCGCTGTTCCACGCGCTCGGCCAGCCGCTGCTTGTCGGGGCGAGCCGCAAGCGCATGATCGGAGCGCTTTCCAACGAGGCTCCCGCGCACGAGCGGCTGGGCGGCTCGATCGCGCTGGCTCTCAAGGCCGTCGAGGCCGGTGCCCACATCGTGCGTGTGCACGACGTGGCGCAAACCGTGCAGGCGGTGCGCGTCTGGCGCGGCATGCGCGATGCCGCGCTGACCGATTTCAGCCAGCTCGCTGACTGAGCGGACGCCCGCAGGCGGAATCCCGCGACAAAGATTGCACTGGCGTGAACCGCAGATTTCTGCGGGATGAACCAGGCATCCAAAGTCTGTGCACCCGGTCACGCAAAGCGCATTTCATCGCGTCATGTGCACTTTTGATCTCTTCGCCGGGAGGGATTTCGCCGCTTCGCCCGTTTACCTCTCGAACGCAAGGCAATCAGGCCTCGCACCAACTGATCGAGAGGGAGAACGTCCCATGACCAAGACTTTTCGTATCGCCGCCGCTGCCGCTGCCCTGGCCATCCCCACCACCGCCGCCGTCGCCGCGATCAATGCGCCCGTGACCGCCGAGCAGAAGATGGCGCAGATCGAGGAATCGTACATCATCAAGGCGCCCATCGCCGGCATCCAGAACTCGCACTGGTACGATTACCGCACCAATATCAACGAGACCAAGAAGGAGCTGGCCAGTGACCTGCGCCGTTCGAGCGACCTCGAGGATACGCGCGATGCCTATGGCGAATACGCCCATGAGCTCAAGCATGAGCGCGTCACCTACGTGAAGTACATGGAAAAGAAGGGCTATTCGGTTCCCCGGGTCTATATCGAGAACTGATTTCTCGAGCTCCAGTCCCGGACTCGGGTGACGTGGCGCCGTCGGCTTTCGAAGTCGGCGGCGTTCGTCTGTCCAGGAGTCTTGAAACGGTCACGAGGTGATGGAAGGGAGTGGGCCCATGAAACCCGTTTCGTCCCGTCGCCAACTGCTCAAGGCCTCCACGCTTGGCATCGTCACCGGTTCGGCCGCACATGCCGGGGCCGCGACCCCCGCGTCCTTGCTCGATCCCTACTATCGCGAAATCGCCCCGGCGATCGATCTGCCGCGAGCGCCCGAAGGACCAAGCCTTGCCGAAGATACGTTGATCACGCGCCTGACGGTGGGCAGTTGCAACAATCAGGAAGGTGACCAGGCCTTCTGGCAGGGTATCCGTTCGCGCGATCCGCAGCTGTTCCTCTACATCGGCGACTGCGTCTACGGCGATCCGGGGTGGGACGGCGGGGCCGACCTGGGCTCGCTGCGCCGCGCCTATGAGCGCCTGAACGGACACGCGCAATTCCGGGCCTTTCGCCAGGCAGTGCCGATGTTGACGGTCTGGGACGACCATGATTTCGGCTTCAACGATGGCGGCACGGTGTTTCCCTTCAAGCGCTGGTCCGAGCACATCTACGAAACCTTCTGGAATTCGCCCGAGGACGTTCGTGGACGTGAGGGCGTCTACCAGGCGCGGACTTATGGTCCGCCCGGACGGCGCCTCCAGATCATCCTGCTCGACACGCGCTTCCAGCGCAGTTCGCTGGTGCCACCGCCCGAGGGCACGACGCTGCCGGTAAATGGCCGCTACGTGCCCGATACCAGCGAAGCCGCGCAGATGCTGGGCGAGACGCAGTGGCGCTGGCTGGCGGCCCAATTGGCGCGGCCGGCCGATGTGCGCATCGTGGTTTCCTCGATCCAGGTCCTCTCCGATGCCCACTTGTGGGAGGGGTGGGAGCTCATGCCGCACCAGCGCGAACGGCTCTATTCGGTGTTGGCCGAAAGGGCCGGTGGTGGACTCGTGCTGCTTTCAGGTGACCGCCACGTCGGCGGGATTTACCGCAAGAACGTTGCGGGCTTCGCGCAAGGGCTCTTCGAAATGACGGCCAGTTCGCTCAACCGTTCCAACGCCTCGAACGCGCAGGCCTCCGAGCGCGAACCCGACGCGGACCGGCTCGGCATGTGCGTGGGCGACGACAACTTCGGCGAAGTCCAGATCGATTGGGCGACGCGCGAGCTGGCCCTCACGCTGTGTCGTTCGGATGGGGTGCCCCTCGTCAGCCACACGCTGGACTGGTCTGCCTGAGCGGGGGTTCAGGCCGCGTTGTCGATGCCCAGTTCGGCCAGCTTGCGGTAGAGCGTGGAACGGCCGATCCCGAGCCTGCGGGCCACTTCGGTCATGCGCCCCCGGTAGAGGCCGATGGCGAGGCGAATGACGTCGGCCTCGATCTCGCCGAGCGGGCGCAAGTTGCCGTCGGCGGTGTAGAGCATGACGCCTGCGCTCTCCTGCAAGGGGTTGCCCGCGACGTTGGAGGGGCCGGGACCGAGGATGTTGAGGAGCTGGGGGAAGTCTTCGGAGGTTAGCGCGTCGCTGTCGCAGAACACCGAGGCGCGGAACAGCGCGGCCTGCAACTGGCGCACGTTCTCGGGCCAGTCGTAGGCGGCGAGCAGCGAGAGCGCGCCATCGGTGATGCCCAGTTCGCGCAGGCCCGGCTGTTCGCCGATGCGGGCGAGGAAGTAGCGGGTGAGAGCGGGAATGTCGCCGGTGCGCTCGCGCAAGGGGGGCAGGTGCACCTTGGTATGGCCGAGCGCTTCGGCGAGTTCGGGAAGGAAATTGCCGGTCGCGGCAAGGTCGCCGAGCGGCAGGTTGCTGGCCGAGATCAACCGCACGTCGACCCGGAACGAGTGGCGCGCGCCGATCGGGCGCACGTCGCTGCGGCGGATCGATTCGAGCAACCGCTCCTGTACCGACATCGGCAGGCGATCGACCTCGTCGAGCGCGAGCGTGGCGCCGTCGCAATGCTGGAGCGCGCCGACCTGGCGTTCGAAGGCCCCAGGAAAGGCGCCTTTCTCATGACCGAACAGGACCGATTCGATCGAGTTCGCCGGAATGCCGCTGATGTTGATGAGCCGCAGCGGCATCTTGGCGCGCGAGGAGGCCGCGTGCATCGCGCGCACCAGCATTTCCTTGCCGGTGCCGCTCTCGCCCTCGATCAGGACCGGGCTGCTGCCGCGCGCGGCCTTGGCGGCCACCGCCAGCGCCTTGCGGAAATTGGGGGCGGCGCCGATCATCGATTCGAAGTCGGGCCGGGCGGGCATCTTCTCGGTAAGCGGGGCGAGTTCGTCGCGCGCGGCCTCGCGCGTGGTGGCCGAGCGCAAGGCGTGCATCAGCCGTTCGGGCGCGACGGGCTTGACCAGATAGTCGCTTGCGCCCGCACGCATCGCCTCGACCGCGAGCAGCGGCGAGGTGCTGGCGGTGATCATCAGGATCGGGAGGGCCGGGCGGCGCGACTTGAGTTCGGCGATGAGCGCGCAGGCATCGTCGCCCGGCACCCACTGGTCGAGAATGATCGCGGAAAGCTGCATCCCTTGCCGCGTGCCGAGCGTCGCGATGGCGGTTTCGGGATCGTTGGCGAGGATCGTGCGCCAGCCCTCGCGCGCAGCCAGCGCCGAGATCAGGCGGCTTTGCGCCGGCTCGTCGTCGATCAGCATGAGGAGGCGTTGCTCGAATTCCGCCATGGTCCGCGTCGCATTCCCTTGGTGTACCGCTTTGATACAGCACCTTAGGTAGCGCAGGTAAAGACGGGATTAAGCCTGTTCCTGAGGTCTCTGGGGGCAAGTCGTACTTTGGGACGAGGGCCCTCGCCGAATACAGAGCTGGTATGTAGACACGTGATCTTTCGTGGATCGCTACACGAATGGTTGAGGCCGGCCGCAAGCCTGTGTAGCATCCAGCCACAGACAGAATAGGGGAAGGACGGGAAATGGCATCGGGGCACGACATCAAGGCTTCGCAGGAAACCTACAACGGCTTCATCAAGGCGGCGACCTGGGGGACCGGTTTTTGCATTCTGGTAGTGGCTTTCGTGGTCGGGCTCATCGCCTCCTGATCGCCCCGCGCGGTTCTTTCATTCAGTAACGGGGGCTCGAACATGGTTGCGAGCAGGAAGATCGCCGTTCTCAAGGAGCGGGCGAGCGGTGAGACGCGCGTCTCGGCAACGCCCGAGACGGTCAAGAAGCTGTTGGCTCTCGGGGCCTCGCTGGCCATCGAAAGCGGGGCGGGGGCAAGTGCCTCGATCGCCGACGACGATTACCGCGTGGCGGGCGCCGAGGTTGGCGACGCGGGTTCGGTGATCGCAGGCGCCGACATCGTTCTGGGCGTGCAGGGACCCGAGCCGGGCTTGCTTGCGGGAATGAAACCGGGTGGTTGGATCGTCGCGGGCCTGGACCCCTTTGGCCAACGCGCGCGGATCGATGCTTATGCGCAGGCCGGGCTCGAGGCGCTGGCGATGGAATTCATGCCGCGCATCACCCGTGCGCAGTCGATGGACATTCTCTCCAGCCAGTCGAACCTCGCCGGCTACAAGGCGGTGATCCTGGCGGCCGACACTTATGGTCGGGCCTTCCCGATGATGATGACGGCGGCGGGCACGATCAGCGCGGCCAAGTGCTTCGTGATGGGCGTGGGCGTGGCGGGCCTCCAGGCGATCGCCACCGCGCGGCGTCTTGGCGCGCAAGTTTCGGCCACCGACGTGCGTTCGGCGACGAAAGAGCAGATCCTCTCGCTCGGCGCCAAGCCGATCTTCGTCGAGAACGTGGCCGGGATCGAGGGCGAGGGTGCGGGCGGCTATGCAACCGAGATGAGCGAGGAGTATCAGAAGGCGCAAGGCCAGCTGGTGTCGAACCATATCGCCAAGCAGGACATCGTCATCACCACCGCGCTGATCCCAGGGCGCCCCGCGCCGCGTCTGATTTCGGACGCGCAGATCGCCTCGATGAAACCGGGCAGCGTGATCTTCGACCTCGCCGCACCGCAAGGGGGCAACGTCGAGGGCACCGTGGCCGACGAGGTCGTCGAGAAGCACGGGGTCAGGATCATCGGGCTATCCAACACGCCCGCGCATCTGCCCGCCGATGCCTCGGCGCTCTTTGCCCGCAACCTCTACAATTTCCTGAGTGCCTTCTGGGACAAGGAGGCGGGCGGACCGGTGCTCGACGAGGAGATCGGCGGCGCCATCCGCCTGACGCAGGGCGGCAGGATCGTCCACGAACGCCTGTTGGGCTGAGGGGGAGGCTTAGGTCATGGATTTCATCAGCATTCTGTCGATCTTCGTGCTGGCCTGCTTTGTGGGCTACTACGTCGTCTGGTCGGTGACCCCGGCGCTGCACACCCCGCTCATGGCGGTCACCAACGCGATTTCTTCGGTCATCATCGTCGGCGCACTGGTGGCGAGCGCGGCGGCCGGTGTGCCCGGGGCCAAGTGGCTGGGCCTCGCCGCCGTGGTGCTGGCCAGCGTCAACATCTTCGGTGGTTTCGCGGTCACCGAACGCATGCTTGCGATGTACAAGAAAAAGGACAAGGCCCCGGCGAAGAAGGAGGCGAAGTGATGGAAGTACATGCCGTCAATCCGCTGGTGGCCTTCGCCTATCTCGTCGCGGGCGTGTGCTTCATCCTTGCCTTGCGTGGACTGTCCTCGCCGGCGACGAGCCGTGCGGGCAACCGCTACGGCATGGTCGGCATGGCCATCGCGGTGGTGACGACGCTCGTCACCCACGAGGTGGCGAGCCTGCCCGAGATCCTCGTTGCCATCGCGATCGGCGCGGTGATCGGCCTGGTCACCGCACGCAAGATCCAGATGACGCAGATGCCCCAGCTCGTCGCCGCCTTCCACTCGCTGGTCGGCCTGGCTGCGGTGCTGGTTGGCGTTGCGGCCTATCTCAACCCCGGCGCCTTCGGGATCCTCGAGCCGGGCGGGCTCGATATCCTCAAGGGCAGCCGGATCGAGATGGGGCTCGGCGTCGCGATCGGCGCGATCACCTTCTCGGGCTCGGTCATCGCCTTCGCCAAGCTCAACGGCAACATGTCGGGCGCGCCGATCCTGCTGCCTGGGCGCCATGCGCTCAACCTGACGGCGCTCGCGGCGATCGTGATCCTCGTAAGCCTGTTCCACTGGGACACGCCCACGCTGTTCTGGGCAATCGTGGCGCTGAGTTTCGTGATCGGGTTCCTGCTCATCATCCCGATCGGCGGGGCGGACATGCCGGTCGTCGTCTCGATGCTCAATTCCTATTCGGGCTGGGCGGCAGCGGCGATGGGCTTCACGCTTCACAACACCGCGATGATCATCACCGGGGCGCTCGTCGGATCTTCGGGCGCGATCCTGAGCTACATCATGTGCCGGGCGATGAACCGTTCGTTCGTCTCGGTGATCGCGGGCGGTTTCGGCGCGGACGCGGGAGGCGCCTCGGGTGGCGGCGCGGCGAAGGAGCAGCGGCCGTGGAAGCGCGGCTCGGCCGAGGACGCGGCGTTTCTGATGAAGGAGGCCGAGAACGTCATCGTCATTCCCGGCTACGGCATGGCGGTGGCGCAGGCGCAGCACGCGCTTCGCGAGATGACCGACCTCTTGAAGGAACATGGCGTCGGCGTGAAGTTCGCGATCCATCCGGTCGCGGGGCGCATGCCCGGGCACATGAATGTGCTGCTCGCCGAAGCCAACGTGCCCTATGACGACGTCTTCGAACTGGAAGACATCAATTCCGAGTTTGCGCAAGCCGACGTCGCCTTCATCATCGGGGCGAACGACGTCGTCAACCCGGCCGCCAAGACCGAGAAGAGCTCGCCGATCTACGGCATGCCGGTGTTCGACGTCGACAAGGCCAAGACGATCTTCTTCATCAAGCGTTCGATGGGCGGGCAGGGCTATGCCGGGGTCGACAACGATGTCTTCTACATGGACCAGACCATGATGCTGCTGGCCGATGCGAAGAAGATGGTCGAGGAGATCAACAAGGCGCTGGCGGACTGAGCAAACCACTTTAAGAGGCGCGCCCATGCTACGTCTCTTGAAGCGGATTCTCATCCTCGTCGGCCTGGTGGCCATCGTCTGGTTCGGCGCGCACGCTTATGCGGCCTGGCGCCTCAAGGCGGCGCTTCGCGACGCGGGCCTTTCTGAACGCGTCGCGACATGCATGACCGGGCGCCTGACGCGGCGGCTCAGCCTGCTTCAGCTTGCCCGGCTGCAGAAGCTGGAAGGTGACAAACCGACGCTGAAAAGCTGGGTGCGCGCGGTCGCGGCGGTGGACGATGGCAAGGTCGTGCTGGTGACCGTCTCGTCTGCGGCCTTGTGCCGGACCGGCCTCGCCCGCTAGGGACGGGGAACTGCCAGACGCCGATTGCAGGAAAGATCTTCAGCCTGATGCTTGCACCCTACGCTTCCGATCCGAGCCGTTCGCGCGGACGTGAATTCCCGATGGAGAACGGCCTCGCGCGCGGCGAGCGCAGCCCTTATCAGCGCGACCGCGACCGCATCATCCACTCGATCGCGTTCCGTCGCCTGCGTTACAAGACGCAGGTCTTCATCGCCCCCGACGGCGACCATTACCGCGTCCGTCTGACCCACAGCCTCGAGGTCGCGCAGATCGCGCGCGTGATCGCGCGCCTGCTCGGGCTCGACGAGGACCTGACCGAAGGCCTCGCCCTCGCGCACGACATCGGCCATCCCCCGTTCGGCCACGCGGGCGAAGAGGCGCTCGACGCCGCGCTCCACAAGGCGGGCGGCTTCGATCACAACGCCAACACCCTGCGCACGCTGATGCGGATCGACAGCCCTTATTGCGAGCACGACGGGCTCAACCTCACCTGGGAGATGCTCGAGGGCCTCGCCAAGCACAACGGGCCGGTCGCCAATCCCAACTGGGCGCTGACCGAGCTGAACACCGCCTACGACCTGGAACTGGGCACCCATGCCTCGCTCGAGGCCCAGGTCGCCGCGCTCTCGGACGACATCGCCTACGACAACCACGACATCGACGACGGCCTGCGTGCCGGGTTCCTCGATCTCGACGAACTGCTCGCGCATCCCTTCATCGTTGCCAACTGGCGCGAGGTGGAGCGGCGCTATCCCGGTGTCCCGCGCGACCGCCAGCTTGCCGAGTTGCTGCGCAGCCAGATCGGGGTCATGGTCAACGATCTGATCGCGGAATCGCGTAGGCGCCTCGCCGGGGTGGAGAGCGTCGAGCAGGTCCGAGCCGCGGGCCGGGCGCTGATCGCCTTTTCCAGCGAAATGGAAGAGGGCGAGCGTGCGTTCAAGCGCTTCATGTACGAGAAGCTCTATTACCATCCCGACCAACTCGAGACGGCACGGCGGGCGAGGGCGGTGCTCGCCGAGCTCTATGCGGCCTACTCGCAGGAACCGGTGCTGATGGAGGAGAGCTGGATCGACACCCTGCCGCGCACCGAGCCCGAGCGCAGCCGCCATATTGCCGACTACATCGCCGGCATGACCGACCGTTACGCGATTACCTGCCACGAGCAGATTTACGGCCGCACACCGGCGGGCCTGCGCAATGTCTGAGGTGCCCGCGCCGAACCCGGACGTTCGGCGCATCTGCCTTGTCGGGGCGAGCGGGCTGATCGGCCAGGCGGTCCTCTCCGAAACGGTCGGGCGTGAGGACGTGCGGGTGGTCGCGGTGGCGCGCGGCGAGGTGTCCTTGCCCGAGGGCGCGCGCATGGAAGTCCTGACGGGACCGGTCGAGCGCTGGGACGAGCTGATCGCCGCCTCGCGGGCCGACGTGCTTGTCTGCGCGCTGGGCACCACCATCGCGCGTGCCGGATCGCAGGCGGCGTTTCGCGCGGTCGACCTCGACCTTGTCCTGACCTGCGCGCGCTCTGCCCGAGCGGCCGGGATCGCGCACATGATCGTCGTTTCCTCGGCTGGTGCGGAGCGGGCCAGTCGCAATTTCTACCTGTCGGTGAAGGGCGAGATGGAGGAAGCTCTGGCCAAGCTGGGCTTCGCACGGCTCGACATTCTGCGCCCCGGATTGCTGCGTGGGGCGCGGGCGGAACGACGTCGGCTGGAAGGGATCGGGCAGGTCGTGGCGCCGCTGGCCGATGCGCTGGTGCTGCACGCAGGTTGGCGACGGTTCCGCTCGGTGCGCGCGCGCGATCTTGCGCGCGTGATTCTGGCGCTAACTTCGGAAAAGCCAGAGGGGCATTTTGTTGCCGAGTACGATGCCTTCCGGAAGGTATTACAAAAAATACCATCATAAACGTGCACGAATGCGCTCGGGCGTTGACTTGGCCGCAAGCCTGAACCAATCGTGAGTGCATCGCTGGCAGCGCGGGAGAGACCCACCCGATTCGCGTGTCCTTTCAGGATGCGGGCATCAAACGGGCGCCGAAGGAGCAACCGCCCCGGAAACTCTCAGGCAAAAGGACCGCGCCTGCCGATAGCGAACTCTGGAAAGTGCCTGCCCCCGAGAAAACGAGGCAGGCCGCCGACGGTGTAACCTCGACGACGGGCTTTCCGCTTTGTCCAAGGGGGAAAACTCTCAGGCTTCCGTGACAGAGGGGGCACCTGAATTGGTGTTACCTGTTGGTTGCGGAGCTATGACTTGAGCGAAATTTCCGAATTCGAGGACGAACTGGGTCTCGAGCCCATCGAGCCGGCGATCCTTCCGCTGGATGCCTGGCATCGCGGCAGGGGCGCGCGCATGGTCGAGTTTGCCGGCTATCCGATGCCCGTGCAGTACGAGGGCATCCTCGCCGAGCACCTGTGGACGCGCGAGAGCGCGGGCCTGTTCGACGTCAGCCACATGGGCCAGCTCTATCTTGCTCCTGCCGAGGGTGCCGAGATCGATCTCGATGCCGCCATCGAAGCCGCGCTGCCGATTGATCTTTCGACGCTCAAGACCGATTCGGTGCGCTACTCGCTGCTGCTCGACGAGGAGGGCGGCATCCTTGACGACCTCATGGTCACGCGCTGGCAGAGCGGTATCTACATGGTCGTCAACGGCGCGACCAAGTGGGACGACATCGGCACCTTGCGCGAATACCTCCCTGACGAGGTCAACATCAACCACCTCGACGACAGCGCGCTGCTGGCGTTGCAGGGCCCCAAGGCGGTGGACGCGCTGGCGCGTCACGTCACCGGCGACACCGTACTTGCCGATCTCAAGTTCATGAAGGGCGCCGCGTTCAAGCTGGCGGGGGTCGACGCCTGGATCAGCCGTTCGGGCTACACCGGCGAGGACGGTTTCGAGATCTCGATTCCCGGCGAAAACGCCGCCGAGATCGCCGAACTGCTTTGCGGCGAACCCGAGGTCAAGCCGATCGGTCTGGGCGCGCGCGACAGCTTGCGCCTCGAAGCGGGTCTGCCGCTCTACGGCCACGACATGACCCCCGATCAGGGGGCCGTCGAGGCCGGGCTCATCTTCGGGGTCAATAAGCGCCGCCGCAGCGAAGGGGGCTTCCCCGGCGCCGCACGCGTGCAGAAGGACCTTTCTGAGGGCACGGCGCGCACGCGCGTCGGCCTTGCGCTCGAAGGCCGCATGGCCGCGCGCGAGGGCGCCAAGGTGCTTTGCGGTGACGCCGAAGTCGGCGTGGTGACCTCGGGTGGCTTCGCGCCTTCGCTCGGACGCCCCATTGCCATGGCCTACGTCGATGCCGCCAAGGCGGCTGACGGAACGGCCCTCCAGATCGAAATGCGCGGCAAGCGGCTCGACGCCACCGTCGTCCCCATGCCCTTCGTACCCAACCGTTATTACCGCTGAGGAGCTTGCCCCATGACTGTCTATTATTCCGAGGATCACGAGTGGATCGAAGTCGAGGGTGACCTCGGTACGGTCGGCATCACCGACTACGCGCAGGGCCAGCTCGGCGACATCACCTTCGTGGACCTTCCCCAGGAAGGCGCCAAGGTCGCCAAGGGCGATTCGGTTGCCGTTGTCGATTCGGTAAAGGCCGCCAGCGACGTCTACACCCCCGTCTCGGGCGAAGTCGCCGAGATCAACGAGGCGCTGGCCGACGAGCCCGAACTCGTCAATTCCGACGCCGAAGTCGGTGGCTGGCTGTTCCGCGTGACGCTGTCCGATCCGTCCGAGCTCGAAGAGCTCATGGACGAGGCGGCCTACAAGAAGTTCGTCGCGGGCCTGTGATGATCCCCGGCCCGTCGCAGCTTGGACGACGGGCCATTCCCGCGCCGTGGAACCCGGTTCACACGGCGCCTCTCTCCCAGCCAGGATTACAAGCCTGATGCGCTATCTCCCCCTCACTCCGGCCGATCGCTCGAGCATGCTCGAGACCATCGGCGCCAGCTCGGTCGACGAGCTGTTCTGCGACGTGCCCGAAGCGGCGCGCCTTACCGGCCCGATCGAGGGCCTGCCGATGCACGCCAGCGAAATGGCTGTCGAGCGCCACCTCTCGGCGCTCGCCGCGAAGAACCTCAACGCCGGTTCGGCCCCGTTCTTCCTCGGCGCGGGCGCCTATCGCCACCATGTGCCGGCCTCGGTCGACCACCTCATCCAGCGCGGCGAGTTCCTCACCGCCTACACCCCCTACCAGCCCGAAATCGCGCAAGGCACGCTGCAGGTTCTCTTCGAGTTCCAGACGCAAGTCGCCGCGCTGTTCGGCACCGACATCGCCAACGCCTCGATGTACGACGGCTCGACCGCGTGCTGGGAAGCCATCCTCATGGCCGCGCGCGTTACCCGCAAGGGCAAGTCGGTCCTCTCGGGCGGCCTGCACCCGCACTACGGCGAAGTCGTGCGCACGATGGCCAAGTTCACGCGCGACGACATCGTCAGCCTTGCGCCTGAACTGACCGCCGAGGCCGACGACGCTGCGGTGATCGCGGCGATCGACGATGGGACCGCCAGCGTCGTGGTCCAGTACCCCGACATCCTGGGCCGCATTCCCGACCTTGCCGCCATCGCCGAAGCCGCGCACGCCAAGGGTGCGCTGCTGATCGCGGTGGTGACCGAGCCGGTCGCGCTCGGCCTGCTCGAAGCGCCGGGTCACCTTGGTGCCGACATCGTCGTGGGCGAGGGCCAGTCGCTCGGCGTCGGCCTCCAGTTCGGCGGTCCCTACCTCGGGCTCTTTGGCTGCCGCGAAAAGTTCGTGCGCCAGATGCCGGGACGTCTGTGCGGTGAGACCGTCGATGCCGAAGGCAAGCGCGGCTTCGTGCTTACCCTCTCGACCCGCGAGCAGCACATTCGCCGCGAGAAGGCCACGAGCAATATCTGCACGAATTCAGGTCTTTGCGCGCTTGCTTTCAGCATTCACATGAGCCTTCTGGGCGGTGAGGGCCTGAGCCAGCTGGCCGCGATCAACCACGATCGCGCGCAGGCGCTCGTTGCGCGGTTGACGCAGATCCCGGGTGTCTCGGCGCTGTCGGAGGCTTACTTCAACGAAGTGACACTCGTCCTTTCGCGTGACGCGCGCGAAGTGGTGCGCGACCTTGCCGATCGCGGCGTGCTGGGCGGTGTTTCGCTCGGCCGCCTGTTCCCCGAGCTTGACGGCCTGCACAAGGGCCTGCTCGTCACGGCGACCGAGACGGTCACCGATGCGGATATCGAAACCTTCGCCACCGAACTGGCGGCGGTCCTGGAAGGAGTGGCGGCATGAGCGGCGTCAACACGGCGGGCTGGCGCCCGAGCATGAACAGCGCCGAGGGCGGCGTCTCGGTACCCGAAACGCAGAGCGGCGACCATGCGCTGATGCTCGAGGAACCGCTGATCTTCGAACTGGGCTGCGAGGGCCAGACCGGCGTCGATTTCGACGCCCCGGCCAAGGCGGTCTCGCCCGCGCTGGCCAAGTTCCGCCGCAAGGCGGCTCCGGCGGTTCCGGGCCTCAGCGAACCCGAGGCGGTGCGCCACTACACGCGCCTCTCGCGTCAGAACTACGGCATCGACCTCGGCCCGTTCCCGCTCGGCTCGTGCACGATGAAGCACAATCCGCGCCTCAACGAGAAGATGGCGCGTCTGCCCGGCTTCGCCGATGTCCACCCGCTCCAGCCGCAAAAGACGGTCGAAGGCGCGCTCGAGGTAATCGAGCAGCTGGCCGACTGGCTGATCACGCTGACCGGCATGGCCTCGGTGGCGATGAGCCCGAAGGCGGGTGCGCACGGCGAGCTGTGCGGCCTCCTGTGCATCCGCGCCGCGCTCGACGCACGCGGTGAGACGCGCGACGTCGTGCTCGTGCCCGAGAGCGCGCACGGCACCAACCCGGCGACCGCCGCCTTCGCGGGCTTCAAGGTCGAGACCATCCCGGCAACGCCCGAGGGCCGCGTCGATCTCGCCGCGCTCAAGGCCAAGCTGGGCCCGGACGTTGCGGGCGTGATGATCACCAACCCCAACACCTGCGGCCTGTTCGAGCCCGAGATGAAGGCGATTGCCGACGCGGTTCACGCGGCGGGTGGCTACGTCTACTGCGATGGCGCCAACTTCAACGCCATCGTCGGGCGGGTGCGTCCGGGTGACCTGGGCGTCGATGCCATGCACATCAACCTGCACAAGACCTTCTCCACCCCGCACGGTGGTGGCGGTCCGGGTGCGGGTCCGGTGGTGCTGTCCGAGGCGCTCGCGCCTTACGCCCCGCTGCCCTTCGTGGCGCGCGGCGAGGACGGCCACGTGCACCTCGTCGAGGAAGAGAACCGGGGCGAGGGCCACGCGCGCGCTTTCGGCCGCATGGTCGCCTTCCACGGCCAAATGGGCATGTTCACCCGCGCGCTCGCCTATATCCTGAGCCACGGCGCCGATGGCCTCAAGCAAGTGGCCGAGGACGCGGTGCTCAACGCGAACTACGTGCTGCGTAGCCTCGAGGACGTGCTTCAGGCTCCCTTCGGCAAGAGCGGTCCGTGCATGCACGAGGCGTTGTTCAGCGACGCGGGTCTGCCTGAGGGCTTCACCACGCTCGATATCGCCAAGGGCCTGATCGACGAGGGTTTCCACCCGATGACGGTCTACTTCCCGCTGGTGGTCAAGGGCGCGATGCTGATCGAGCCCACCGAAACCGAAAGCAAGCCGGGCCTCGACCGCTTCATCGCCTCGATGCGCAACCTGGCGCAGCGCGCGCGTGAGGAGGATGCGAGCCTGCATTCGGCTCCGCACTTCGCTCCGCGCCGCCGCCTTGACGAGACCCGCGCGGCGCGCAAGCCCGTGCTGGTGTGGAAGGCCGACGCGCGCGCCTGAACCACGCGTCACGCCCAATGAAACACGGCCGCGTCCCCATCCGGGGCGCGGCCGTTTTCATGCTCTTGTCTCTCCCGCGCCGGGCGGGGAAATCCGCTCAGTTGATCGCGCGTTCGCCCGCGCGGCCGACCGATTCCACGTCGCGGCCGAGGCCCTTGACGGTGTTGCAGGCGGCAAGGCTGGCAAGAAGGCCGGTGGCGGCGATAAGGGTGAGGATTTTGCCGGTCATGGCGGGGCGTGTCTTTCCGGTTGATGGGGCGTTGCTTCTAGGACAACGCCCGCATCAAGAAAAGTCGCCCAGCTCGCCTTTCACCGCAGGCTTCGCTCGCCAGCCGTGCCAGCCGCCCGCACTGCAGAACAGTCCGGGCGATAAGCTGTCGATCAGTTGATCGCGTTGTCGCCCGCCTGGCCGACCGATTCGATGTCGCGGCCGGCGCCCTTGACGGTGTTGCACGCGCTCGCGCCGAGCACGAGACCGCTGGCGACGAGAGCAAGAGTGAGCTTCTTGAACATGACTTGGGTATCCTTCCTTCCATCCAGTCCGGCCGCAGGCGGCCGACTTGGAAGGAGAAACTCGCAAGCCCGGATCAGGTTCCGGCCGGCTCCTGCGCCTCGGACGCTTCCTCGAGCGCGCTCGAATCCATGGCAGAGGTCGGCGAAATCCGCTTCGCCAGGACGTGCTCGCGCCACGTGATGATGAGGCCCGCCGCGATGATCAGCGGCGCACCGAGCCAGGTCGTTTGCGGCGGCCAGCTGTCGAAGATGAAAAGGCCGTACGTCGTTGCCCAGATCAGCGAGACGTAGTCGATCACCACGACTGTCGCGACGGGGGCCTGGCGCAGCGAGGCCGCGATGAGGAATTGCCCCAGGGTCCCCGCCAGCCCCAACGCCAGCAGGATAAGATAGGCCACCGGATCGTGCCATTGGGCGTAGAAGGGCAGGAACACGCTGGCTCCCAGAGCGCCGAACATCGCGAACCAGAACACCATCGAGATCGGGGTGTCGGTGCGTGCGAGGCTGCGGATCTGGAAGCTGACGGTGGCGACGATCACGCCGGCACCAAGGCCCGCTGCGACGCCAAGGACGGGCACATTGGCGATTTCGCCGGGGCCCGCGATCACGAGCACGCCTGCGAAGCCCGCGATGACCGCCGTCCAACGCCAGCGCCCGACGTGTTCGCGCAAGATGAGGGCGGTGATGAGGACCGCGAAGAGCGGGGCGGTGAAGCCCAAGGTCGTCGCGACGGGAAGAGGGAGCAGCGTCGATGCGGCGATATTGCAGAACAGCCCGGCGGTGCCCACCGCCGCGCGGCCGAAGTGCGCGAAGGGGCGCCGCGTGCCGAGCTTGCCGACTTGCCCGCTTGCAAGCAGCCAGCCGAGGATGAGCGGTACGCTGATCGCCTGGCGCCAGAACATGAGCTCTGGCATCGAAACCCCGTGCGTGCCGGCGAGCTTGATGAGCATGAACATCGTTGCCAGCGCCAGGGTCGAGCCGAGGCGCAAGGCTATGCCGAGCAAGGGGTTATGCGGGCGATCCGGAGAAGGCGCAGTGTGGCGGGCAGGGGAAGAAGTCACAAGGGTGCTTTAACTCCTGCGCGCTTCGGGGCAAGGGCAGGAGATGGATCCGACCGATCAGTTCATGCTCGTAGCCGGGAGCGCCCTTGCCGTCATTGCGGGAATCGCGAGTCTTGCCGAACGACGGCGGGTCAAGCGCCGCGACCTCGAGCGCGTCGGGTTCATGCCCTGGAACGCGATCTTCTTCGTCTCGTTCCTGGGCGCGGTTCTGCTGATCGGCCTGGGCGGCCGACACTGGTTGACCGGCTGAGCCAAGCGACGTCCGGCCCGCGCAAGCGCGCAGGGGCGGCGGATCAGAGGCAGGCCTCGAGGTAGGCCTGGTCGAAGCCGAACTGGCGCGCCTTCTCGAGCGTGTAGGGGCGCAGGCCCGAGGCGCGGAATTCGCCGACGATCTTGCCGTCGTCGGTCTCGTCGAGATACTCGAACTTGAAGAGCTCTTGCGTCACGATCACGTCGCCCTCCATGCCGATCACTTCGGTGATGTTGGTGGTGCGGCGCGAGCCGTCGCGCAGGCGCTTCACCTGCACGATGATGTCGACCGATTCGGCAATCTGACGGCTGATGGCTTCCTTGGGGATCTTGATGTCGCCCATCAGGATCATGTTTTCCATACGGCCAAGGCATTCGCGCGGAGAGTTGGCGTGAAGCGTGCACATCGATCCGTCGTGGCCGGTGTTCATCGCGGCGAGCAGATCGAAGCACTCCGCGCCGCGGATTTCGCCCAGGATAATGCGGTCCGGGCGCATGCGCAGCGCGTTCTTGACGAGATCGCCGATGGTGATTGCGCCCTGGCCCTCGAGGTTGGGGGGGCGGGTTTCGAGCGGCAGCCAGTGCGGCTGCTGCAGGCGAAGTTCGGCGGCGTCCTCGATGGTGAGCACGCGCTCGCCGGGGTCGATCATCTTGGAGAGCGCGTTCAGCATCGTCGTCTTGCCCGAACCGGTACCGCCCGAGATGACGATGTTCATGCGGCATGCGCCCGCGATCTTGAGTGCGGTCGCCATCTTGTCGCTCATCGAGCCGAAGTCCTTGAGCATGTCGATGGTGATCGGCTTCTCGGAGAACTTACGAATGGAGATTGCGGTGCCGCGCAGCGAGAGCGGGGGCACGATGACGTTGACGCGGCTGCCATCCTTGAGACGGGCGTCGGCCAGCGGCGTGGTCTGGTCGACGCGGCGGCCGACCTGGTTCACGATGCGCTGGGCGATCTGGAACAGGTGCTGCTCGTCGCGGAACTTGGTGCTGGCGAGCTGCAGCTTGCCCTTCTTTTCGATGTAGGTCTGGTTGGGGCCGTTGACCATGATGTCCGAGACATCGGGATCGTTGAGCAGTTCCTCGAGCGGCCCGAAGCCAAGCAGTTCGTCGATCAGAACCTTTTCAAGAGCGAACTGCTCGCGCCGGTTGAAGGTGATCTTCAGTTCGGCAAGCACTTCGATGATGATCGGGCGGAATTCTTCGGAAAGCTCGTCCTTGGTGAGCGTCGCGGCGGCTTCGGGATCGACGCGCTCGAGCAGGCGCGGGAGCACCTGTTCCTTGATCTTGTGGATCGAGGCTTCGAAGCTGTCCTGCTCCTGGTTCTCGTGGACGGCGTTGGCGCGATCGGCAAGGCGCGTCATCGCGTCCTCGCGCAGGGCCTGCGCGCTGACCGCCTTGTCGGCGGAAGGGGCGGCGGGGAAGGGCTCGCCGCCGGGAATCGGCGCCGAGCCGGGGCCAGGTGCGGCCTTGTCGAGCCCGGTTGGGCCACCCTTGAGCGGCTTGGCCACACCGAAGGCCGGGCGCGCGCCCTGACCCATGCCGCCAACTCCACTGCGCCGCCCGAATGCCGTCATCTTATGGTCAACCCTAGCCGTACCCGGCCTCGGGGCCGGGCGATTTCTTCATCTCGAATCCGAGATTAAGGTTGAAACTTTGATAACTCCCTAATGGCGCGGACAGCGCGGGAGCCCTTCGCAAGGCCACTGCGATGGCCTAAAGTGCTGAAAATGGATGACCTTGAACACACGTGCTGGCTCTGCGGGCGCGCGCTCGGGCGCAAGGTGGAATGGCACCATCCGGTACCAAAAAGCCGGGGAGGGCGGGCGACCGAGCCCGTCCATCCGATCTGCCATCGCACTTTGCACGCGAGCTTCACCAACGTGCAGCTCGCCCAGTTCGGTGGTGATGCGGCGCTTCTGCGCGCACGTCCCGAGCTGGCGCGGTTCCTGACATGGATTGCGGGCAAGCCACCCGATTTCCACGCGCCCACGCACCGCAAGCGTTGACGGGGGCAAGGCGGGCTCCAGACGGCAAAAGGGCGCCGACGGCCCAGCCGCGACGCCCTTTTGTCAAAATCCAGCGCGGGATGCGCGGGGCAGCGAGCCGGTCAGCTCCCGACGTGTTCAGCCAGCACGGTCAGGCCCTTATCGCCGACTTCGGCGAAGCCGCCCGAGATCACGATCTCTTCGGGAATGCCGTTCTCGGTCTTGTAGACCTTGAGTGCGCCATCGGCGACGGTCGACATGAAGGGGGCGTGACCGGCAAGAACACCGAACTCACCTTCGGTGCCGGGGACGACGACCATGTGGACGTCTTCCGAGCGGACCAGCTTGGCCGGCGTCACGAGTTCGAAATGCAGTGCCATGTTCGGTTTCCTTGAACTTGGAAGAGTGCCCCGTGCCCGCAACGATAGCGGCCGGGGCGTGCCTTCGGGAATGGGCCGGGTGCTCCTCCCTCGCGAGAGGGGCGCACCCGGACACCAAATTCCTTAGGCGTCTTCAGCCAGCTTCTTGGCCTTGGCAACCGCTTCCTCGATGCCACCGACCATGTAGAAGGCGGCTTCGGGCAGGTGGTCGTATTCGCCTTCGACGACGGCCTTGAACGACTTCACGGTGTCTTCGAGCTGGACGAACTTGCCCGAGATGCCGGTGAAGACCTCGGCGACGTGGAAC
The DNA here is from genome assembly GCF_018491765.1 of Novosphingobium profundi. Lineage (GTDB taxonomy): Bacteria > Pseudomonadota > Alphaproteobacteria > Sphingomonadales > Sphingomonadaceae > Novosphingobium > Novosphingobium profundi. The sequence goes on from NZ_JABWCU010000012.1 coordinate 102,196, forward strand.
GGCTGCGAGAGGAAGCGCTGGATCTTGCGGGCGCGCGCAACGGTCAGCTTGTCCTCTTCCGAGAGCTCGTCCATGCCGAGAATGGCGATGATGTCCTGCAGCGACTTGTACTTCTGCAGGATTTCCTGGACGGCGCGGGCGGTCTCGTAGTGCTCGGTGCCGACAACGCGCGGTTCGAGAACGCGGCTGGTCGAGTCGAGCGGGTCAACGGCGGGGTAGATGCCGAGCTCCGAGATCGCACGGTTCAGCGTGGTCGTCGCGTCGAGGTGGGCGAACGAGGCAGCCGGGGCCGGGTCGGTAAGGTCGTCCGCGGGAACGTAGATGGCCTGGACCGAGGTGATCGAACCCTTGGTGGTCGAGGTGATGCGCTCCTGCAGCTGGCCCATGTCGGTCGACAGGGTCGGCTGATAGCCCACGGCCGAGGGAATACGGCCGAGCAGGGCCGACACTTCGGCGCCCGCCTGGGTGAAGCGGAAGATGTTGTCGACGAAGAACAGGACGTCCTGGCCTTCCTGATCGCGGAAGTACTCGGCCATGGTCAGGCCCGAGAGCGCGACGCGGGCACGGGCGCCCGGGGGCTCGTTCATCTGGCCGAACACGAGCGCAACCTTCGAACCGTCCGAGGTGGCGTTGCCTTCGGCGTCCTTGGCGATAACGCCGGCATCGAGGAACTCGTGGTAGAGGTCGTTACCTTCACGGGTACGTTCACCGACGCCCGCGAAGACCGAGACGCCGCCGTGGCCCTTGGCGATGTTGTTGATCAGTTCCTGGATGAGCACGGTCTTGCCCACGCCCGCGCCGCCGAACAGGCCGATCTTGCCGCCCTTGGCGTAAGGCGCGAGAAGGTCGATGACCTTGATGCCGGTGACGAGGATCGCCGCGTCGGTCGACTGGTCGATGAACGGGGGAGCCTCGGCGTGGATCGGGGCGTGCATGTCCGAACCGATCGGGCCGCGCTCGTCGATGGGCTCGCCCACGACGTTCATGATGCGGCCGAGCGTCTTGGGGCCCACGGGCACCGAGATCTGCTTGCCGGTCGAGGTCACGTCCTGGCCGCGGGTCAGGCCGTCGGTGCCGTCCATGGCGATCGTGCGAACGGTGTTCTCACCCAGGTGCTGGGCAACTTCGAGCACCAGCTTCTGACCGTTGTTGTAGGTCTCGAGCGCGGTGAGGATGGGGGGCAGTTCGCCTTCGAAGATGACGTCGACGACGGCGCCGATGACCTGGCTGATCTTGCCGGCGGTGGTCTGGTTGTACACGGGTGCAGTGGCCATGTTAGGTTTCCTTGCCTGCGATGTCTTAGAGCGCTTCCGCGCCCGCGATGATTTCGACGAGTTCGGTGGTGATCGCGGCCTGGCGGCTGCGGTTGTACTGGATCGTCAGCTTCTGGATCAGGTCGCCCGCGTTGCGCGTGGCGTTGTCCATGGCCGTCATCGACGCACCCTGTTCGGATGCGGCGTTCTCCAGCAGGGCACCGAAGATCTGGGTCTTGAGGTAGCGCGGCAGCAGCGCGGCGAGGATTTCCTCCTCTTCCGGCTCATACTCGGTGACCGCGTCGGCAGCGGCGGGCGCGGCCGTTGGAGCGGGAACGGGGATGATCTGCTGGCCGGTGGGCTCCTGGACCAGCGCCGAGCGGAACTTGGCGTAGAACAGGTGCGCGATGTCGAAGGTGCCCTTGTCGTAGAGGGCGACCAGTTCGTCGGCGATCTGTTCGGCTTCGTTGAAGCCCGGTTCGCGCACGCCGGTCGTGTCGAACTCGTGCACGATCTGCTTGGGGAATTCGCGCTTGATCACCGCGCGGCCCTTGCGGCCCACGAGGTAGAACAGCACGGTCTTGCCCTCGGCCTCGAGCTTGCGGGCCTTGATCAGCGCCGCCTTCACGATGTTCGAGTTGAACGCGCCGCACAGGCCCTTGTCCGAGTTGGCGACGACGAGGAGATGAACCTGGTCGCTGCCGGTCCCGGCGAGGAGCTTGGGGCTGTTCTCGCTGATCGTGATCTTGCTCGCGAGCGAGCCCATCACTTCGGCGAGGCGTGCGGCATAGGGGCGCGCCTGTTCGGCGGCTTCCTGAGCCTTGCGCAGCTTTGCGGCCGCGACCATCTGCTTGGCCTTGGTGATCTTCTGGGTCGACTTGACCGAGTTGATACGGCCCTTGAGTTCCTTGAGCGATGCCACTCAATTTTCTCCATTCGTCATCCCGGACGAGGCCGGGATCGTGTGCGTCCCGGGCTTGCGCCCGGGCCGGGTGCGGCCCCGGCTTGCACCGGGGCGACGCAAAGGCTCAGGCGAAGGTCTTGGCGAACGTGTCGAGCGCGGCGACGGTCTTGTCCTTGATCTCGCCTTCGAACTTCTTGCTCTCGCGGATCTCGGCCAGGACGCCGGCGTGCTCCGAGCGCATGTAGCCGAGCATCTCGGCTTCGTAGCGCACCACGTCGCCCACCGCGATCGTGTCGAGGTAGCCGTTGGTGCCCGCGAAGATCGAGACGGTCTGCTCTTCGAAGGGCAGCGGCGAGAACTGGGGCTGCTTGAGCAGCTCGGTCAGGCGCGCACCGCGGTTGAGCAGCTTCTGGGTCGAGGCGTCGAGGTCCGAGCCGAACTGCGCGAAGGCCGCCATTTCACGGTACTGCGCGAGCTCGAGCTTGATCGAGCCGGCCACCTTCTTCATCGCCTTGGTCTGGGCCGAACCGCCCACGCGGCTGACCGAGAGGCCGACGTTGATGGCCGGACGCACGCCCTGGTAGAACAGGCCGGTCTCGAGGAAGATCTGGCCGTCGGTGATCGAGATCACGTTGGTCGGGATGTAGGCCGAGACGTCGCCCGCCTGGGTCTCGATGATCGGCAGTGCGGTCAGCGAGCCCGAACCGTTCTCGTCGTTCAGCTTCGCAGCGCGCTCGAGGAGACGGCTGTGGAGGTAGAACACGTCGCCGGGGTAGGCTTCGCGGCCCGGGGGACGGCGAAGGAGCAGCGACATCTGGCGGTAGGCGACGGCCTGCTTGGAAAGGTCGTCGTACACGATCACGGCGTGCATGCCGTTGTCGCGGAAGAACTCGCCCATCGCGGCGCCGGTGTAGGGCGCGAGGTACTGCAGCGGAGCGGGCTCCGACGCGGTCGCGGCGACGACGATCGAGTATTCCATCGCGCCGTTCTCTTCGAGCTGGCGCACGATCTGGGCGACGGTCGAACGCTTCTGGCCGACGGCGACGTAGATGCAGTAAAGCTTCTTGCCTTCGTCGTCGCTCTGGTTCGGACCCTTCTGGTTGATGAAGGTGTCGATCGCGACGGCGGTCTTGCCGGTCTGGCGGTCACCGATGATCAGTTCGCGCTGGCCACGGCCGACGGGGACGAGGGCGTCGATCGCCTTGAGGCCGGTCTGCACGGGCTCGTGCACCGACTTGCGCGGGATGATGCCGGGAGCCTTGGTCTCGACACGGCGGCGCTCGGTGTAAATGATCGGGCCCTTGCCGTCGATCGGGTTGCCGAGTGCGTCGACCACGCGGCCGAGCAGGCCCTTGCCGGTCGGCACGTCGACGATGGTGCCGGTGCGCTTGACGGTGTCGCCTTCCTTGATCTCGGCGTCCGAGCCGAAGATCACGACGCCGACGTTGTCGGCTTCGAGGTTGAGGGCCATGCCCTGAACGCCGTTGGCGAATTCGACCATTTCGCCGGCCTGGCACTTGTCGAGGCCATGAATGCGGGCAATGCCGTCACCGACCGAGAGCACCTTGCCGACTTCCGAAACCTGGGCTTCGGTGCCGAAGTTGGCGATCTGGTCCTTGATGACCTTCGAGATTTCTGCTGCGCGGATATCCATTGCGTTTAGTTCCTCTTGGGCCTTTCTCAGCCCTTCATGGCCTGGGCGAGCGAATTGAGACGGGTGCGGATCGAGCTGTCAATGCGCTTCGAGCCGATGGTGACGACGAGGCCACCGAGCAGGTCCGGATCGACGCTCGTCGTGATCTTGACGTTGCGGCCTTCGCGCGCTTCGAGCTTCTGGCGAAGCTGTTCGACCTGGGTTTCGTCGAGCGCATGGGCCGAGGTGACTTCGGCGGTCGCCTCGCCACGCTCGGCGGCGGCGATGGCACGGAAGGCACGGATGATTTCGGGAAGCGCGGCCAGGCGACGGTTTTCCGCCAGCACGCCCAGGAAGTTCTTGGTCAACGGCGAGAGGCCGAGCACGTCGGCAACGGCTTCGACGGCCTTGCCGGTAGCTGCACGGCTGACTTCGGGGTTGCGAATCAGGCTGGCCAGATCTTCGCTCGCGGCGATCGCCACGCCGGTCTTGTCGAGATCGCTTTCGACTGTCGTTACGGTGCCGTTCTCGCTGGCAAGTTCGAACAGCGCCGAAGCGTACCGTCCTTGCAAGCTGGCCTTGATTCCGCCGGAGTTCTCCACGCGTGTCCTATCCTTACATCGGGTGGGCTGAGACACTTTGGGGAAACCTGAAAGAGCAAGTCCCCCCGGCCTGCAGACGGGGCGCGCATAGCGGCGATAATGCGACTATGCAAGGTGCCCCGATGCCCTTGCTGACGATCAATTGGGAACTTAGCCGCAAATCGCGCGCGGCGGTAGCGTTCACAGTATTGTCGCAGCGATGCGTTAGGCTCGCCTTGGACTAATAGACGATCGCAAGCTGAAATTCGTGATTTCGCTTAGGAATTACACGGATGCTCGTGATCGTGAGGTTCGGTAGGACGGTTCTCAGCTGCGATAGTCTGCCTTGCGTCTGAAGCGCAGGGCCGGCTTTTGGGCCATCGGTTAAAGTTGTTCACGCCTGCGGCTTGTTCTTTTGTCCAAGCTTCCGGTTCGCTGTCCACAGCCCTGTCGCCGCGCATGGGGAAAGGGGCTAGACGAAGCTGTAGGGATCGACGTCGACGTGGACGCGCACCCCGCGCGGGAACTGGAGCGGCGAGAGCCAGGCGCGCACGATCTTCTGGAGCTCGGCCGAGCGCCTTGCGTTGATCAACAGGCGAAAGCGGTGGCGTCCGCGCAGCAGCGAGAGTGGGGCGGGGGCTGGGCCGAGCACGAGCATGTCGGGCAAGTCGGGCGCGGTGCCACCGATCGCGCGGGCCGCGTCGCGCGCTTCGGCAAGGTCTTCGGACGAGACGATGATCGCCGCCCAGCGGCCGAACGGCGGGGCGCCGGCATCCCGGCGGGCCTCGGTTTCGGCGGTGTAGAAGGCGTCGCGGTCGCCTGCGGCAAGTGCGGCGATCACCGGGGCTTCGGGGTGGCGGGTCTGGATCAGCACTTCGCCCGGCTTCTCGCCGCGTCCGGCGCGGCCCGCAACCTGGGCGACCTGCTGGTAGGTGCGCTCGGCCGCGCGCAAGTCGCCGCCCTCGAGGCCAAGGTCGGCGTCGATCACGCCGACGAGGGTCAGGTCGGGGAAGTGGTAGCCCTTGGTGACCAGCTGGGTGCCGACGATCACGTCGATGGCCTTGCCTTCGGCCTTCTCGACGAATTCGGCGATCGCCTCGGGCGTGTTCATCGTGTCGGAGGTGACGAGCGCCACGCGCGCCTCGGGGAAGAGTTCGGCCACTTCGTCGGCGATGCGCTCCACGCCCGGGCCGCAGGCAACGAGGCAATCGTTCGCGCCGCATTCGGGGCAGGCTTCGGGCACCGGCTCCTCGTGCCCGCAATGGTGGCAGGCCAGGCGCCGCGAGAAGCGGTGCTCGACCAGCCAGGCGGTGCAGTGCTTGCACTGGAAGCGATGGCCGCAGTTGCGGCACAAGGTGAGCGGGGCATAGCCGCGCCGGTTGAGAAAGAGCAGCGACTGCTCGCCGCGCTCCAGGCGCAGTTTCATCTGCTCCACCAGTGGCCCGGCGATCCAGCGGCCCCGGTCGGGTACGTCCTTGCGCAAGTCGAGGATCTGGATATCGGGCAGCTGTGCACCGCCGAAGCGGGCGGGCAGCTCGATCTTGCGGTAGATCCCGGCTTCGGCCAGCTGCATCGATTCCAGCGCGGGCGTGGCGCTGGCGAGGATTACCGGCGCCTTCTCGAAGCGGGCGCGGATGACGGCGACATCGCGCGCGTTGTAGCGCACGCCCTCGTCCTGTTTGAAGGAGACTTCGTGCGCTTCGTCGACGATGATGAGGCCGAGGCGCGCGTAAGGCAGGAACAGCGCCGAGCGCGCGCCGACCACCACTTGCGCGCCGCCGTTCGCCGGTCCCTTGACGATCGCGCGCCAGGCCCGGCGTCGTTCGCTCGACTTGAGCGAGGAGTGCCACTGGATCGGGGCAACCCCGAAGCGGTCCTCGAAACGGCGCAGGAAATTCTCGGTAAGCGCGATCTCGGGCAGGAGCACGAGCACTTGCTTGTTGGCTGCGATCGCGGCGGCGACCGCTTCGAAATAGGTTTCGGTCTTGCCCGATCCGGTGACCCCGTCGAGGAGGAAGGGGGCGAAGGCATCGGCGTTGACAGCCTCGACGAACGTGTCGGCCGCGCGGCGCTGGTCGTCGCTGAGCGCGGGGGCGTTGTGGTTTGGATTGGCCGCAGGGTAGGGCCGGTCGAGGTCGACGGTGACGGGTTCGAGCAGGCCGGCGCCGACCATGCCGCGCAGCACCCCCTCGGAAACCGAAGCCAGTTCGGCCAGTTCGCGGATCGAGGCCTGTTCGTGTTGCAGCGCGTCCATCGCGGCGGCGCGCTGCGGGGTCAGGCGGCTCGGTTCGAGGCCGGTCAGGCGGTACTCGGTTGTCGTCCCGCCACCGCGCAGCGCTGCCATCGAGCCTAGCGCCATGCGAGCGACCGAGGAGAGCGAGGCGCAGTAGTAGTCGGCGGTCCACTCGATCAGGCGGCGCAGTTCGCTCTTGAGTGGAGGGACGGGAAGCGCCTCCAGCAGGCCTCGCAGCTTCTCGGCGGGCACGTCCTGCGCCTCCAAGCGTTCGGGCTCCCAGACGATGCCGAGCACCTGGCGCGGGCCAAGCGGGGCGATCACCACCGATCCCGGCTCGACCTGCATCCCCTCGGGGACCCGGTAGTCGAGGATGCCGAGCGCGGCGTTGAAGACAATGAGGCGGACGCGGTTCATGGCCGGGCCGTATTGGCATCCCGGGTCGCGGACGTGAAGGCGCGGGGGCTTCGATCTTGGGGATCAATGGTTTCGCGCTCGTACCGGCCGAGCAATGGTCCGGCTCTGTGTGCACGGTGCAACACAGTGGCAAAGCCCTGCAAAAGACGCGGAACACGGGTGTTACGTCAGCCCATTAAGACCTCCGGCTCGCAGAATGGCAGGAGATTTGCGGGCATGCGGGTGGGATCGAGCGGGCGCGAACGGAGCATGGGGCTTGGTGCAGCCGCCCGCCGGCCAACCCGGATATGGGCGACGGCGCCGGTGGTGTCGCTGTTCGTGGTCGCATTGTCGGGCTGCATGACCCTGCTTCATTCCGACGAAGCCATGCGCGAGCGCGTCGAACGCAACGCCGAAGCGCAGGACCATCCCGATACACCTGTCGCCACCAAGGAACTGGTGCCGGTGCTCCCCGAACGCAAGGCCGTCCCGCTCGATCCGGTGCCTGTCGCCAAGGCCGCTCACGCCGAGGCAGCCACGCGCGCGCAAGGCGCGGCTTTCGGGCAGGATTATGCGCATAGTGCCGGGCCCAAGGGGCGCAAGTTGCTGCGCGCTTCGGTCGACCAGGCCTTCGTCGCCCTGCACAAGGACGGCGAAGCCGCGATCGGGTCGGAGGTGGTCAAACACCCCGAAGCCCTGCCGGCCGGAGTGACCTCGGCGGCGCTCCAACGTGCGCTGCGCCATAGCGAATTTGCGGTGGCGCTCGGGATGGAGTCGTTTCTCGGCGAAGCGGCGAGCGAGGTCCCGATGAAGTTCGGCGCGCAGAGATACAAAGGGCAGATGCCGATTACCGAGTTCTTCCACCGCACGCTTGGAAGCGCCTCGTTCAACACGGTGGAATCGCGGCTCTACGGTGCGCTGGCGGAGAGCCGCGATCCCGAGATCGCGCGCTACCTGCAGGGCCTCGATCGGGCCGGACGCGAGGCGCTGGTGGTGCAGATGGCGCACGTCGTCGACGACATGATCTGGAGGAAGGTGACGCACTCGGAGTTGGCCTTGCGCCACGGGACGAGCGTCGCGCTCGATTGAAGGCGGCGGCCGCCGGTGATCGCGGGGCCCGGCATGCATGGTCTTTCAAGGCCTAGCCGAGGTGGGGCGCGGGGCCTATAGGGACGGCAGATTCGCCGAATCCACAGGCCCACCGTGCCCGTGGCACGAACCGACGAGCGGAAGCGCGCAGCGCGCGACCGACGCGGTGCCACGGCCCAGTCAGGATTACTCGTCCCATGAAATTCTTCGTCGACACCGCTGAAATCGCCGACATCAAGGAACTGGCCGACACCGGTCTGCTCGATGGCGTGACCACCAACCCCTCGCTCATCGCCAAGTCGGGCCGTGACTTTATGGAGGTCACCAAGGAAATTTGCGCCATCGTCGATGGACCGGTGAGCGCCGAAGTCATTTCTCTCGACCACGCGGGCATGATGCGCGAGGCCGAAATCCTGCGCAAGATCGCCGACAATGTCTGCATCAAGGTGCCGCTCACCGTCGACGGCCTCAAGACCTGCAAGGCCCTGACGAGCGATGGCACCAAGGTCAACGTGACCCTGTGCTTCTCGGCCAATCAGGCGCTGCTCGCCGCCAAGGCCGGTGCCTCGTTCATCTCGCCGTTCATCGGCCGTCATGACGACAACGGCTTCGATGGCATTCAGCTCATCGAAGACATCCGCATCATTTATGACAATTACGCCTACGAGACCGAAATTCTCGCGGCGTCGATCCGTCATCCGATCCACTTGCTCCAGTGCGCCAAGATCGGCGCCGACGTCGCCACGATGCCGCCCAAGGTGATCCTGGGTCTGTTCAAGCATATCCTCACCGACAAGGGTATCGAGGGTTTCCTGGCCGATTGGGCCAAGACCGGTCAGACGCTTTGAACTTCAGGCTTGAGTGCGAATTGTATTGCGCTCACTGATTAATACTAAAAAACGCCGCAGGAGTTCGATTGTATACTCTTCTGCGGCGTTTTTTATTTGGGGATTTTGGAATTGTCGGATGATGCAGTTGTAAATCTGCAACAGTCATTTGTGCGGTCGTTCCTTTAAAATTTTGAAATGGTGGGCTTTTGGTTTTTACAGGCCGAGTTGCTCCGATTGTGAACCATTTTCTCCCAAACAACCCCGATTCCGGCACCTGCAAGCTGTGGTAGTCTGTTCCACGGACCTTCGGTTGATTCGAAGAATCCGAAGACTCCACCGTCTGTCTTGCTTCCGGTTTGGGAGAATTAAATGGCTCGAGTTATTGAAGCCTACGTTGACGAACGAGGACATCTTCATACCTCCGCGTCGACGGCGATCGTCGCCGATATCGCCGCCATACTCGGGCGAGTGGGGGACGAAGGTGGCCTGACCAGCGGTGTTGCTGCGCTGATCCTCGAAAAGCGCGAGGCCATCGAAAAGGCCTTCGCCGATTTCGATCGCCTAACCGCCAACGGTGGAGAGGTGATCGACGCCTCCGACCGTCTTCGCTGGCATGCGAGCGCCGACAAGCGCCTCTGACGCACGGCGCGTTCGAATTGCGGGGTTGGCAGTCCCGAAGCGGGCTTATTTGTTTCGTGTCCGTGCCGTTCTTCGTCGTGCGTGAGTCTCGCCACGGAGCGAATCCAAAGGTTTGTCCGCGCGAAGCCGTTTGAGGCCCGGCGCTGGATGCGCTAGCTGTCATGATTATGTCCGACGAATCCCCTGCAGATCGCTTCAAGTCCGCCCTTGCCGTCGCCTCGCGCGCCATTGCGAAGGACGATGCGATCGAGGTCAACTGGACGGCCGACAGCCCCAGTTCCTCCGGCTCCCTGTTCCGCATCCCCATGCCCGGCCGCAACGTTCCGCTCGAGGCGGCGATGCGCGCGCGCGGCGACGCCGACCGTTTCGCGCTTCGCCTGCGTTACCACAACGACAAGGCGCACATGCGCGAGGCGCCCAGCGAGCCGGTCGCACGCGCATGCTACGATGCGGTGGAGGCGGTGCGCTACGAGGCGCTGGGCAGCAACGCCTATGCGGGAATGCGCGCAAATCTTGCCGCGGCGATGGATGCGCGCATCGCGACCGATCCCATTGCCCGCGCCGAAGCGCCCGACGAAGTGCCGATTGCGACCGCGCTTTCACTGCTCCTGCGTGAACGCCTGACGGGGGAGGACATTCCCGAGGTTGCCCGTCTCGGCGTCGACATGGTGCGCAACTGGATCGAGAGCAAGGCAGCGTCCGATTTCGACGCGCTTGCAGGTTCGATCGAGGACCAGGCCGCGTTCCAGTCGCTCTCGCTCGACATGCTCCAGCATCTCGAGCTGACCCGCATGGAACCGACGGATGTCCCGCCCGAGGACACCGACGATCTCGACGGCGATGAGGAGACCGAGGAAGACCAGCAGGGCGACGATGCCGGGGAAGAGCCGCAACCCTCCGAAATGGCGGCCGAGCCCCAGATGGGCGAGAACGAGGGCGAAAGCGACGCCGAGGGTGACGCTTCGGACGACATGGAGGAAGGCCAGGAAGGTGACGAGGGCGAGGAGGGCATGATGCCCGTGCGCCCCAACCGCGCCTGGACCGACATTCCCGCCGATTTCGACTACGCGGTGTTCACCGAGGCCTTCGACGAGGTGGTGAGCGCCTCGGACTTGTGCGACGAGGCCGAACTGACGCGTCTGCGCGCCTATCTGGACGCGCAGCTCAAGGGCTTGCAGGGCGTCGTCACGCGCTTGGCCAACCGCATGCAGCGCCGCCTCATGGCGCAGCAGAACCGCTCCTGGGACTTCGATCAGGAGGAAGGAATGCTCGATGCCGCGCGCCTTGCCCGCGTGGTCGTCTCGCCCGGCCAGTCGCTCTCCTACAAGATCGAGCGCGACGTCGAATTCAAGGACACCGTGGTCACGCTGCTGCTCGACAACTCGGGCTCGATGCGTGGAAGGCCGATCTCGATCGCGGCGATCAGCGCCGACGTGATGGCGCGAACGCTGGAGCGCTGCGGGGTGAAGGTCGAGATCCTCGGCTTCACGACGCGCGCCTGGAAGGGCGGACAGAGCCGCGAGAACTGGCTTGCCAACGGCAAGCCGGCGCACCCCGGCCGCCTCAACGACCTGCGGCACATCATCTACAAGAAGGCCGACGAGCCCTGGCGCCGCGCGCGCAAGAACCTGGGCCTGATGATGCGCGAGGGCCTGCTCAAGGAGAACATCGACGGCGAGGCGCTGCTCTGGGCGCACGAGCGCCTGCTGGCCCGTCCGGAAGACCGCCGCATCCTGATGGTCATTTCCGACGGTGCGCCGGTCGACGATTCGACGCTCTCGGTGAACTCGGCGGGCTACCTCGAGGCGCACTTGCGCCGGGTCATCGAGTGGATCGAGAGCAAGTCTCCGATCCAGCTCGTCGCCATCGGCATCGGCCACGATGTCACGCGCTACTATCGGCGCGCGGTGACGATCATGGACGCTGAACAACTGGGCGGCACGATGATCGAGCAGCTCGCCGGACTGTTCGAGGACGAAAAGAAGAAATAGCATGAACGTGACCGAGGCCGTCCTCAGCCGCCGTTCGATCCGCACCTATAGCGAGGAACCGGTCAGGCTCGAGGTCCTTCGCCGGGTGCTCGATACTGCGCGAATGGCGCCTTCGGGCTGCAACTTCCAGCCCTGGGAGGCAACCGTGCTGACTGGCGCGCCGCTGGCCGCGCTCCAGGCCAGGATGCTGGCGAGCGCACCGCAGGACCCGATCGAATACAGCTACTCCGAACCACAGAAGTCCGAAGTCTATCTCCCGCGTCTCCGGAGTCTGGGGGCTGCAATGTATGGCGCGATGGGGATCGCGCGCGCGGACAAGGCAGCGCGGGCGGCCTTCGCCGAGGCCAATGTGCGCTCTTTCGGGGCACCGGTCCTGCTGCTCGTCCACATCGATCGTCTCCACGCCGCGCCGCAGTGGGCCGACGTGGGCATGTGGCTCCAGACGATCATGCTTCTTTTGCGCGAGGAAGGGCTCGATTCCTGCCCGCAGGAGTGGATGAGCGACTACGGTCGTCTCATCAAGGATCACATCGGTGTGAGCGACGAGACGCACATCCTTTTTTGCGGCCTCGCCATCGGGCACGGCGATCGCGAGGCCCCGGTCAACACCTTCGCGCGCGAGCGCGTGCCGCTGGACGAACAGGTCCGCTTCGACGGCTTCTGACCGTCCGTTTGAAGGCATTGAAATCATGATCGAGACGTACCTGTGGGTGCCGTTCACACTGGCGGCAGCGCTGGCGCAAGTCTTTCGCAACGCGTTCCAGTCGCGCCTTGCTGGCCGGATCGGCACGGCGGGCGGCACGCAGGTCCGCTTCGTCTACGGCCTTCCTTTCGGCGCCGCGCTGCTCGCGCTCTTCGTGGGTGTGACCGGGCAGGCCATTCCCACCATTCCGGCTGGTGCCTGGGGCTGGGCGGCGCTGGGCGGCGTGCTCCAGATCGCCGCCACGGCGCTGATGCTGGTGGTCATGGCCAAGCGCGACTTCGGCGTTGCCTATGCCTACATCAAGACCGAACCGGTGACAGTGGCCGTGCTCGGGCTCGTGCTGATCGGAGACCAGCTTGCGCCGCTCGGCTGGTTCGCGGTGATGGTGGTGACCGTGGGTGTGGTCCTCGCCTCGCTCAAGCCCGATCACGGGGCCGGAGCGCTCGCCGACTGGAAGTCGTTGCTGGTGGGGGTGACGAGCGGGGCGCTTTTCGGGCTCACCGCGATCTGCTTTCGCGCCTCGATCGGCGCGGTCGGCGAGGGCACCTTCATGATGCGCAGCCTGCTGATCCTGGTCGCCTCGCTGGGCATCCAGACCCTGGTCATGGCAGTCTGGTTCGTCGTTCGTGACGCGCGGGCCTTCACCCAGTCCTTGCGCGAGTGGCGCCTCAGCGTGCCCGCAGGCGCGCTGGGGGCGCTCGCCTCGGCGGGCTGGTTCATCGCCTTTTCGCTGACCATGGCGGCGAACGTGCGCACGCTGGCGCTGATCGAGATGCCGGTTGTCGCGCTCGTCTCGCGCTATATGTCGGGGCGCTGGCTCACCTCGCGCGAATGGGCAGGCTTCATCCTGATCACGATTGGTGTCAGCGTACTGATGATCGCGCACGCTTGACTGTACGCGTCGCCTGCCTAATGCCGCTGGCATCATGACCGATCTTCCCGCACTTACGCTGTTCAACAGCCTGACCCGCCAGTTGGAACCCTTCCAGCCCGTCCACGCCGGCGAGGCGAAGGTCTATACCTGCGGGCCGACGGTCTACAATTACCCGCATATCGGCAACATGCGCGCCTATGTCTTCGCGGACATCCTCGGGCGAACGCTCAGCCATCGCGGCCTCAAGCTCACCCACGTCATCAACATCACCGACGTCGGCCACCTGACCGACGATGGCGATGCGGGCGAGGACAAGATGGAGAAGATGGCGGCGCAAAAGGCCCAGTCGATCTGGGACATTGCCCGCCACTACACCGAGGCCTACTGGGCGGACATTCAGGCGCTGAACATTCGCCAGCCCGCGCATTGGTCGATCGCGACAGATTATGTCGAGCAGATGATCGACTTCGCGAAGGAAATCGCGCCCAAGCATTGCTACGAACTCGAGAGCGGGCTTTACTTCGACGTTTCGACCGTGGCCGATTACGGTCGGCTTGCGCGTGCCGTCACCGAAGAGGGTGAGGGGCGCATCGAGGCGGTCGAGGGCAAGCGCAACGCGGCCGATTTCGCGATCTGGCGCAAGACGCCCGCAGGCGAGACGCGCCAGATGGAATGGGATTCGCCCTGGGGCAAGGGGGCGCCTGGCTGGCACCTGGAATGCTCGGTCATGTCGGGCAAGCTGCTGGGCTTTCCGTTCGACATTCACACCGGCGGCATCGATCACCGTGAGATCCACCACCCCAACGAGATCGCGCAGAATCAGGCGTTCTGCTGCACCAACGGTCTCGACGTGCCCGCCAATTCGGGCGCGAAGGTGTGGATGCACAACAATTTTCTGGTCGAACGCTCGGGCAAGATGAGCAAGTCCTCGGGAGAGTTCCTGCGCCTTCAGTTGCTCATCGACAAGGGCTACCACCCGCTCGGCTACCGCATGATGTGCCTTCAGGCGCATTATCGCTCGGAACTGGAGTTTTCCTGGGATGGGCTCGGCGCGGCGCTCACGCGCCTCAAGCGCATGATCATGGCGGCCGAACGGCTCACGGACGTGCCGGCCGGCGAACCCGTGCATCCCAAGCTCGCGCCCATGATCGAGACGTTCGAGAAGGCGCTCGCCGAGGACCTCAACACCCCCGTCGCATTGACTGCGCTCGAGGATGTGCTGGCGGCCAAGAAGGTCGACCCTTCCGCCAAGCGGGCGGTGGTGGAGATGATGGACGCGGTCTTCGGACTTGGCCTGTTCGAGACCGGGCGGGAAGACTTGCGCCTGCGCCCGGTTTCGGTCGCGATCGACGAAGCGGAGATCGAGGCGGTGCTCGAGCGGCGCAAGCAGGCCCGGATCGAAAAGGATTTCGCCACCTCCGACACGCTGCGCGACGATCTCGCGGCAAAGGGTGTCGAGGTCATGGACGGCGATCCGCTCGGCTGGGAATGGAAGTTGGCCTGAACGCCCGGCCGGGATGGCGCGTTGCCTGGGCCGGTTCGCCCCGGACGCTGACCGGCATGCAGAAAACGCGCTTGAAACCGGTGCGCATCGGGTTCGTTATCGGAGGCAAGACCTTTTGCCTGCCACCGCCAGCCCGATGGATGATCCGTGACCCGCGCTCTCGTACATGCCCGTTTCCGCCCCTTTCTCGAAGCTGACGTGCCCGAAGGGGCCGAACTGGTCTGGTACGAGGATGCAGACCAGTTTCGCGACACGGTTTCGACGTGCCCAGTGGTCTGGCCCGACGTCACGATCAAGGCCGCCGCACGCGAAGGGCTTGCCAAGGCGATAGGGGCGGGCAGCGGCCTTGCCTGGTGCAGCGTAATGTCGTCGGGAGTGGACTGGCTGCCGCTCGATCGCCTGGCTAGAGGGGGAATCGCGCTGACCAACGGAGCCGGGCTTCACGCGCACAGCGTGGCGGAGTTCGCCGTGCTTGGCATGCTCTCGCTCAACAAGAAATGGCGCACGATCCTGCGTGCGCAGGATCGGGGGGAGTGGCTCGTGCAGCCTCCGGGGCGCGAGGAACTTCTCGATGCGCGGGTGCTCGTGATCGGCGCTGGTGAGATCGGGCAGCGCCTTCGCGCGATTCTCGAAGCGTTCGATGCAAAGGTCACTCTGGCCCGGCGTACGGCGCAAGGGAGCGACCTTGGTGAGGACCAATGGCGCGCCGTTCTGGGCGAATTCGATTGGGTGGTGCTCGTCGTGCCCTCGACGCTTGAGACCAGGAGCATGTTCGGAGCCGAGGAACTTGCGGCGATGAAGCCCGGAGCCGGGCTCGTGAACATCGCGCGGGGCAATGTCGTGGTGCAGGAGGCGCTCGTCGCGGCGCTTTCCTCGGGGCATCTGGGCAAGGCCTATCTCGACGTCACCGATCCCGAACCGTTGCCCGAGGGGCACCCGCTCTGGGGGTTCGATAACGTCGAGATCTCCATGCATTGTGCGGGGCTGGCCCAGGATAGCCTGCTGCGCCGCGCGGCGGCCCGCTTCGCCGGTAACCTTGCAAGGTTCATCGCGGGCGAACCGCTGATGCATCAGGTGGACTACGCAAGGGGCTATTGAGACGGGCCACAGGCCCGTGCACCCGGTGAAGCCCGCGCCCTGGCGCCCGATTACCTCAGACGTCTTCGAGTAGGAGCATCTCGATCTCGAGGCTCATCTGCGGCTCGGGCCCATTGACGTGCTCGATGCCGCGAAGTGTCGAATCGGCCACGAGATGGCCGGCGATCGCGAATTCGTGTTCGGGCAGCGCCTCCACGAAAGCCTCGCCGTCGACCAGCGCGTCCTCTCCGGTGAAGGAGAGGGCGATGGTGTGGCGCGCGCCGGAGAAGGTTGCGCTCGCCCAGGGACGTTCGCCATGGCGCAGGAATTCGGCCCGGGGACCGGCCAGTTGCAGCACTTGCGTGACGATCTGAAGCCAGGGGCCCCGGCGTGCACCGGTGCGGGTCCGGGCAGGGCCCTCGTTCTTGACGGGGAGCGTGGCGGGCTTGGCGGCAGGGTTAACGAGATCAACGAACATGGATGGTGTTCTCCGCAGTGGCGGCAAGATAGCCGGTCATGAAGCCTTCGATGCGCTTGGTCATTGCCGCGCGCGGTTCGCGCCCATTGCGCAAGTCGCTTACCAGCCGTGGATCGCCCACGGACAGGCGGCCGAACTTGGTCCGCGACATCCGGGTCGTCCGGAGAAAGCGTTCGATCTGGCAGATCAACATGAAGGGCTCTTCCCTTTCTTCTTCGAGGTGGGGGGATTGCTTGGCGAAATTCCTTAACTGATGTTCATGCTATGTTCCTTTTCAAATCCTACTTGTCTAGGAAAAATCCTTCGGCTATGGATTACATTATGGCAAGCGATCCCGTCCGCACCCGACTTCTCGAACTGGCCGAGGCGCGCGGTGCGAGCCTTTCCGCGCTTTCGCGGATGCTCGGCAAGAACCCTAGCTATCTTCAGCAGTTCATCCGGAAGGGCAGCCCGCGCAAGCTGGAAGAAGTCGACCGAGCGGCGCTGGCGCGTTTCTTTCGCGTGAGCGAGCAGGAGCTTGGTCGGCCGGAGGAATTTTCCTTACCCGGGAGCGGCAAGGGCGATTCCGATTGGGTCGCCGTTCCACGCCTCTCGCTCGGAGCCTCGGCGGGGCCGGGTGCCGTGGATTCGCAGGAGGTCGCGTTCGATTCGCTGCGCTTTTCCGCGCGCTGGTTGCGCGCGATGGGCTTGCGTGCCGATCGTCTCGCGGTGATCGAGGTGCGGGGCGACTCGATGGAGCCGACCTTGCGCGACGGCGACGAGATTTTGGTCGATCGCGAGACGCGCCGACTTCAAGACGGGATTTGCGTTGTGCGGCTCGACGATGTCGTGCTGGTCAAGCGCGTCGAGATGGGGCGCTCGGGCCGGGTCTACCTGCGCAGCGACAACCCGGCCTACCGCCTGATCGAATGCGCCATCACGGACCTGTCGGTGATCGGCCGAGTGGTCTGGAAGGGCGGGCGCATCTGATTCGCGCTTGGTGCATGCGTCCAGGTCGCGTCAGGTCGGGGCATGGTTGCATTCGCGGGGCGGGCGAGTCATGTCGGCAGGCATGACCGAAACGACCCAGCCCATGCGCGTCGGGATCATTCCCGTTACGCCGCTCCAGCAGAACTGCTCGCTCCTGTGGTGCACCAAGACGATGCGTGGCGCGCTCGTCGATCCCGGTGGCGAATTGCCCAAGCTCAAGCAGGCCCTCGAAAGCACGGGCGTCACGCTCGAGAAGATTCTCGTGACCCACGGCCATCTCGACCATTGCGGTCAGGCGGGCGTCCTCGCCAAGGAGATGGGCGTGCCGATCGAAGGGCCGCACGAAGACGATCGCTTCTGGATCGCGCAGCTTGATGATGACGGTCCGCGCTGGAACATGGAGGCGCACACCTTCGAGCCCGATCGCTGGCTCGAAAACGGCGATACCGTGACGGTGGGCGAGCTCGTGCTCGACGTCGTCCACTGCCCCGGGCACACGCCGGGGCACGTCGTGTTCCACCACGCGCCGAGCCGTTTTGCGATGGTCGGCGACGTGCTGTTCCAGAACGGGATCGGTCGTTGGGACTTTCCGCGCGGCAATTTGGAGGATCTCGTCAATTCGATCACCCAGCGGCTCTGGCCGCTGGGCAACGACGTGACGTTCGTTCCCGGCCATGGGCCGGTCAGCACTTTCGGCGACGAGCGCAGGACCAATCCTTACGTGAGTGACGCGGCGCTCGCGCGGGGTTTGCCGATGAGTTGAGCGGCCAGGCGCCTCAGAAGCGCCCGAGCGCGATCAGCACGGCGACGACTGCGAGGCCGAGCGAGATCAGCAGGCCGATGCCGAACCCGCCGGCGCGCAGCGGATTGATCGTCGTGCGATCCATCCCGAATCCATGCGCGATGCGGGCGACCATGTAGACCCCGCCCGCCAGCGCCAGCCAGGTGCCGCCCTTGCCGGTCAGTTCAATCGCTGCGACCAGCAGCAGAAGGAACGGCGTGTTCTCGATGAAATTGGCCTGTGCGCGCATGCGCTGCATGAGCAAGGGGTTGTCGCCGTCACCATGCAGGATGTGCTCCTTGCCCCGGATCTGGCCGATGCGAAGCCCCAGCCAGAGGTTTACCAGCACGGCGCAGGCGCATAGACAAAGGGTGGTTGGAAGTATCATGGGTCCAATCGATCTCCTGAAGTCATCAACTTTACCCGATGATGACGAACGGCTTGCAACTCTCGCGAAATAGGGTATAGGCCCGCCTTCGCAAGCCGCCGGTCCGAAGACGGTCCCTGGCGGCCTTTTTGACATTAACGCATTTCCAGGAACAGGTGCCGAGATGGCAGTCCCCAAAAGAAAAACCACCCCGTCCCGCCGGGGTATGCGTCGCAGCCATGACGCGCTCAAGGTCGAGGCCTTTCACGAGTGCCCGAACTGTGGCGAACTGAAGCGCCCGCACAACCTCTGCAACGCTTGTGGCCACTACAACGGCCGTGAGATCGTCGCGGTCGAAATCTAAGACCACGTACGAGTTCGGAGATTGCCCATGAGTTTGCCGCGTATCGCCATTGACGCGATGGGCGGCGACGAGGGGGTGCGCGTCATGATCGAGGGCGCTGCACTTGCGCGCCGTCGTCATGACCGGTTCAAGTTCCTCCTCGTCGGCGACGAGGAGCGGATCAAGGCCGCGTTGCAGGATCATCCGAACCTGCGGGCCTCTTCCGAGATCATCCATACCGATGGTGTGATCAGCGGAGAGGACAAGCCCAGTCAGGCCCTGCGACGTTCCAAGGGGACGTCGATGGGGCGTGCGATCGAGGCGGTCAAGGCAGGTGATGCCGGGGCCGCCGTGAGCGGCGGAAATACCGGCGCGCTCATGGCGATTGCCAAGCTCACCTTGCGTACGATGCCCGGCATCGATCGTCCGGCGTTGGCAGCCTTGCTGCCCACGCTCGGCGATAACGACCTGATCATGCTCGATCTCGGTGCCAATACCGAGTGCGACAGTCGCAACCTGGTCCAGTTTGCGATCATGGGTGCGGCCTATGCGCGCGTGGCCACCGGCCGCTCGCAGCCGCGTGTGCGTCTGCTCAACATCGGAACCGAAGAAATCAAGGGCACTGAGCTCCTGCGCGACGCGTCCGCGATCCTGCGCGAGGCGGCCAAGGATCTTGCCATTTCCTTCGACGGCTTCACCGAGGCCGACAAGATGGCGCGTGGCGACGTCGACGTCGTCGTGACCGACGGTTTTTCCGGGAACATCGCCCTCAAGGCGGTGGAAGGGACCGCGCGGTTCGTCGCGGATCTCCTGCGTCGCAGTTTCGCAAGTTCGCTGCGCTCCAAGATCGGCTTCCTGATCTCGCGCCCGGCAACCGAACTGCTCAAGCACCATCTTGATCCCAACAATCATAACGGCGCGGTCTTCCTCGGGCTCAACGGCATTGTCGTGAAGAGCCACGGTGGAGCGAACGCGGCGGGTGTCGCCAATGCGGTGGCCGTGACCGCACGCCTTCTGGAGGAACGAGTGACCGAGCGTATCAGTGCCGACCTTGCCCGCGTGGGCGAGTCTTCGCTCTGGATGCCTGGCCAGCAGGAAGAGCGGGCCTGATGCGCCGTTCTGTCCTGGTCGGAACGGGCTCCGCACTTCCCAAGAAGGTCGTTACCAACAGCGAACTGGCCCAGCGGGTCGACACCAGCGACGAGTGGATCGTCGAGCGCACCGGGATTACCCAGCGCTATATCGCGGACGAAGGCGAGACGACCTCGAGCCTGGCGACCGACGCGGCGCGCAGGGCAATCGAGGCTGCAGGCTTTGAGCCCGCGTCCATTGACCTCATTGTCCTGGCAACCGCCACCCCCGACCAGACTTTCCCCGCGACCGCCACGATCGTCCAGCACAACCTGGGCTGTGGCGGGGGCATCGCGTTCGATGTGGCCGCGGTGTGTTCGGGCTTCCTCTATGCGCTGGGCGTCGCCGACTCGATGCTGCGCACGGGTATGGCCAAGCGCGCCGTGGTGATCGGCTCGGAGACTTTCAGCCGCATTCTCGATTGGGAGGACCGCACGACGTGCGTCCTGTTCGGCGATGGTGCGGGTGCGGTGGTTCTCGAGGCCCAGGAACAGGCCGAGGGCGAGACGCCGCGCGGCGTCCTTGCCACCAAGCTTCATGCCGATGGGGCGCACAACCAGCTTCTCTTCGTCGACGGCGGGCCGTCGACGACCGGCACGGTCGGGCAGCTGCGCATGAAGGGGCGCGAGGTATTCCGCCATGCGGTGGTCAACTTGGCCGATGTCCTCAACGAGGTTCTCGAAAGCGAAGGGCTCGGCACCGCGGACATCGACTGGCTCGTTCCGCACCAGGCCAATGCGCGTATCCTTGATGGCACGGCAAAGAAGCTTGGCCTGCCGCCGGCAAAGGTCGTGAAGACGGTCGATCAGCACGCGAATACCTCGGCCGCCTCGGTGCCGCTCGCGCTCGACCAGGCCGTTCGCGACGGGCGCATCAAGGCCGGTGATCTTGTCGTCCTGGAAGCCATGGGCGGGGGCTTCACCTGGGGTGCAAGTCTACTTCGCATCTAAACTCGATCAGACGCACTGCGATTGCGCTCAGTACTCGACCCAGCATTGCATTTTTCGTTGATTTTCATATCATCCTTTCAGGCAAAGCGTATGAAGGGGATGCAGGCTTGATGGGGTCAGTGGATACATTGACGCGGGCGGAACTCGCCGATGCCATTCATCGTCAACTCGGACTTTCGAGGGCGGAATCGTTGACCATGGTGGAGGCTATTCTCCAGCACATGGTGACGGCTCTCAGCGACGGCGAGAATGTGAAGATCTCGGGCTTCGGAACGTTCCTTCTGCGTGACAAGGGTGAGCGAATGGGGCGTAATCCCAAGACCGGGGTGGAGGTTCCGATCACGCCGCGCAGGGTGCTAACGTTCCGGGCCAGCCAGATGCTGAAAGACCGGATTTCCGGAATCTGAGGCATTTTGGAGAAATTATTCTGAATAATTCCAATGTTTTGATGAATTCCTCGGAGAAAGCTTTGGGGAAGCGGCCGGGTGCCATGCGCACGATTGGCGAGGTCAGCGATGCCCTTGGCATCCGTCAGCACGTGTTGCGGTATTGGGAAACCCAGTTTCCCATGCTGCAGCCCGTAAAGCGCAGTGGATCGCGCCGGTATTACCGCCCCGAAGACATCACACTGCTCGCGACGATCGATCGGCTCGTGCACCAGGAAGGGTATACATTGAAGGGGGCCTGCCAGCTGATAGAGGCAGGTCAGGCTGGTAATGCGGCCGCGTTGCAATCGAAGGCCGCAACGGTGCCCGCCGATCCCGATGGCGAATCTCTACATGATTCGCTCAAGAAATTGCGCGATCGCTTGGCTGTTTCGCTCGCTTCCAGCTAGTAAATTGATAGTATTTTCCGAAGGGAAGGACCTTAAATCACTTCGGGAATGGACCTGAAACGAGCCGGTGTTGAATCAGTATTCGGCGTTGGGGCCAAGCTCGGGGTCCAGGTCGCGTGGCCTCTGGAGATGGACGAGCTTCGCGCAGGCCATATCGACTTGGTCCCAGCGCTCGATATCGAGTTCGAGGACGGCGTAGGCGGCTGTCGGCAGCTTCTCTTCTACGACGTCGCGCAGCGGCGAGCGGCCATCGTCGGGGACGAGATCGAAGATCAGGTCTTCCAGTCCGGGGTTGTGGCCCACCATCATGATCGAGCGGGGGTCACCGTCCTGTTCGCGCAGGATATCGATGAGGGTCGCTGAACTGGCGAGGTAGATGCGCCGGTCCCAAGTAATCGGCGGCGTCTCGCCAGCCGCCTCGCAGGCGATTTCCAGCGTTTGTGTCACACGGACGGCGGGTGAGGCGATCACGCGGCTCCAGCCTACCGCATGATCGCGGATGTGCAGCCCCATGATCGCGGCGCCCTTGCGACCGCGGTTGTTCAAGGGGCGATCGAAATCGCGCAAGCGGGCATCGTTCCAGTCGGACTTGGCGTGGCGAAATATTCCAAGGGTCTTCATGGGGTCTGCCGCTTTCTAGACGTGTGTTCGTCGGCCAGGGGGTCGCAGCGCCAAGCCATCATTGGTGGGCGGCCGGATCGGTCCTGTCCGATATCGCATTCCCTGAAGCATGACCGGCAACGCGCTGTAAAGCCTCGTCGAGCGAAATGCGATGGATGGGAGTGCCTTCGGGGAAGGCATCGAGCAGCCGCGAGGGGAACGCCGAGGACAGCACCACGAAATGCCCACGGTCCCCCTTGCTGCGGATCAGGCGGCCAAAGGCCTGCGCGAGGCGAGCCCGGATGATGCTGTCGTCATAGGCCGATCCGCCACCGGCCAGCCGCCGGGCGCGATGCAGGATCGTGGGGCGGGGCCAGGGCACCTGTTCCATCACGACCGTACGCAGCGAATGGCCCGGCACGTCGACGCCGTCGCGCAGCGCGTCGGTGCCCAGCAGCGAGGCCGATGGATCGTCGCGGAAAATGTCGACGAGCGTGCCGGTGTCGATGGGATCGACGTGCTGCGCGTAGATCGGCAGGCCGCCGCGTGCGAGGCGATCGGCGATGCGCCCGTGAACCGCGCGCAGGCGTCGGATCGCGGTGAACAGGCCAAGTACGCCACCTCCCGAGGCCTCGATGAAGCGGCCGTAAGCAGCCGCGAGCGCGGCGATATCACCGCGCGGCACGTCGCGCACGATCAGCACTTCGGCCTGGCTGGCGTAGTCGAACGGGCTCGGGCTGAGCGAGAGACGGGGCGTGACCTCGATATGCGCGACGCCCGAGCGGGCGATGGCGTTGTCCCAGTTGTCACCGTCGCGCAAGGTGGCCGAAGTCATGACCACGCCGTGAGCCGGTTCGAGGACGACGCGGGCGAAAGGCTTCATCGGGTCGAGCCAGTGGCGGTGAATGCCGATATCGAATTCGCGGGCTTCGGAGCGATCGAGCGCGAGCCAGTCGACGAATTCGGGGTCGGTGGGGCCACCCAGGCGTTCCAAGATTGCCTCCCAGGCGAGGAGCAGGTCGATCCGCCAATTGAGCGAATGGCGCGCACCTTCGATCCTCGCACGGCCCTGGCCGTCGAGCCAGTCGGGCCCGTCTTCAAGCAGGGCCTCGAGCCGCAGTCCGAGCTGGATGAGTGGCTGGCGCAGTTCGGTGAGGGCAAGGCGCGCAGCCTGCGCGACTTCGACGAAGGAGCCGTCGAGCGCGGCGGCCTCGGTCTCGAGCCCGTAGCCCGCTTCCTGCCCGCCACTTTCGTCGCGCGCATAGACCGTGGCACGCACGGCGGCGAGCAGTTCCTCAAGCGGGCCCGAGGGTTCGCCATCGGTGATGCGCTGGAGCCAGCCGTCGCTGGGCAAGGCCTCGGCGGCGGACAGCGCGGTAAGAATGGCCTTGTCGCCGGCATCGTCGTAGCTGGCGACGTCGGCGAGGCGCGCGGCGAGGCCTCGGCGTCGGCCCCGGGACTTCTTCTCGGGGCCGATGACCCAGCGGCGCAATTCGATCATCTCGCTGCCCGAGAGTTCAGCGGCAAAGGTCGAGTCGGCGGCGTCGAAGACGTGATGGCCTTCGTCGAAGACAATGCGGGTCGGGCGCGAAGCGGGATCGCGTCCGCGCGCGGCGTTGATCATGACCAGCGCATGGTTGCCGATGACGAGATCGGCGCCCACACTGGCACGGGTCGCGCGCTCGATGAAGCATTTGCGGTAATGCGGGCACCCGGCATAGACGCATTCGCCGCGCTGGTCGGTGAGCGCGGCGATCCCGCGCTTGCGAAAGAGCGTGCCCAGCCAACCGGGAAGATCGCCCCCGATCATGTCGCCGTCCTGGGTGTAGGCTGCCCAACGCCCGACCAATTGCGCGAGGATTGCCGCGCGTCCCGCAAAGCCGCCCTGGAGGGCATCTTCCAGGTTGAGCAGGCACAGGTAGTTCTCGCGGCCCTTGCGCACGACGACGGGCTGGCTGCCGTCGGGGCGGCGCTCGGGCCAGGCGCGGCGGCTTTCCTTGCGCAATTGGCGTTGGAGGGCCTTGGTGTAGGTGGATACCCAAACCGTGCCACCGCTCGCCTCGGTCCAGACCGAGGTCGGGGAAAGGTAGCCCAGCGTCTTGCCCACACCTGTTCCGGCCTGGGCCAGAACCACATGCGGCTGGCCCGCGTTGGTGCGCGGTGCGAAGGCCTTGGCCGCGGCGAGTGCGAAGGCCTTCTGCCCTTCGCGCTCCTCGGCGCCGCTGCCGGTGAGCTCGGACAGCCGATCGAGCACCGCGCCGTCGGGCATGAGCACCTGGCGGGGCTGGGCGGGTTCGGGCTTTTCCTCCCATTCGGGCAGGCGGGTGAATATCCAGCGCTCGGCGCGCAGCGGTTTGGCGATCCGCTGGACGAGTAGCGAAGCCCAGGGCCAGCGCATCTTGATAAGCGACTGGAGCGAGGTCCAGGCGCCTTCGCGCTCTGCCCAGTCTGGCTCCTCGCACGTGCGCAGGAGCCGTTCTGCGGCGCGTTGGAGAAGGTGCGCGACTCGCGCGTCGCTATCCGCTCGATCGATGCCCAGCGCGTCGGCGAGGCCCTTGGGCGTGGGCACCACGAAGCGGGCTGGGTGGATGAAGGCAAAGAGTTCGAGGAGGTCGAGTCCGGCAAGGTCGGGATAGCCAAGACGCGTCGCCAGCAGCGGGGCGTTGAGGATGAGGTGCGGGCTGTCCGCAACCGCCGTTACCGCCTGGCCCTTGGAAATGCCGCGCGCATGTCCGCCCGCGTCGGCGATCCAGCAACCTCCATGGCTGGCGTGAAGGGCAGGGAGGAAAGGGCCGGACATCTCTCCATCCTTAGGAGCGGTGCTGGACGATGGGAACATGCCTCGGCGGTCTATCCGCACCTGATGCGACGGCCTGATACAATTTTACTCTTGTTAAATTGCTTACAAGATATATCTTGAAACCATCATGAAGAATATGGATATGAAGATGCGAAGCAAGCATGGACAGCGCCGCGATGGCGCATTCGAATTTGACGGTCCGCGAGGCATGCACGGCCATGGCGGTCGGTGGGGCGGTCGCCATGGCGGCGCGCGCGGCCCGTTTGGCGGGGAAGGATCCGGCTTTCGGGGTGACCCGATGGGCGGTGGCTTCGGCGCAGGTGGTTTCGGAGGCGGCGGTGGCCGCGGACGCGGTGGCCCCGGTGGTGGGCGTGGCATGGGCGGAGGGCGCCGTCGCCGGGTCCTGGACCAGGGGGAGCTTCAGGTGCTGATCCTGTCGCTGCTCATCGAGGCCCCGCGCCACGGTTACGACCTCATCCGCGAAATCGAGGCGCTCACGGGGGGCGAATACGCTCCGAGCCCGGGCGTGGTCTACCCTGCGCTCACCTACATGGAAGAGAGCGGTCTGATCGCGATCGCGACCGACGAAGGCGCGCGCAAGTCCTATGAGGCGACGCCGGAGGGGCGCGCAAGGGCGCAAGAAGACGCGGAAAAGGCCGAAGGTCTGCGCAAGCGCCTGGCGGCGCTTGCCGATGCGCGCGAAAGGACGGACCCGGCCCCCGTGCGGCGCGCGATCCAGGCGCTGCGGACCGCGGTCTTCGATCGCCTCTCGCAGGAAAATGCCAGTCGCGAACATGTCCTCCAGATCGCCGATGCGCTTGATGAGGCGACCCGCAAGATCGAGAGGATCGAGGTATGAACACAATCGCGGCGCGGGTCGCTACGCCCAATGGCGGCAAGTACGTGCGGCAACTGTGCAAGCACTGGAGCCACAAGCTGGAGACGACCATCGAGGGCGACGTGGGGACGGTAACGTTCCCCGGCGCCCGGGCGGTGATGGCAGCGGACGAAGAGGCGATCGCCATATCGATCAGCGGAGTTTCCCGCGAGGAAGTTGAGCCGCTTACCGATGTCGTCGCGCGCCACATCGATCGTTTCGCGTTTCGCGAAGCGCCGCTCGTCTACGAGTGGAACTGGGTCGAAACGGCAGACTGACCGTCTCGACTTGCTCGAGGTCTCGTGCCTTGCCGCCATCTGGCGGCAGGGCACGAGACCCGATCACTGTTTTGGGGAGAACGCCTCATGGAACATGTGCACTACGTACCCCGTCCGCATTCACGCCGCGCCGTGCTGCTCCAGCGCCTTCGGGCGCTCCATGCGCAGCGGCTCCTTGAAGGTGTTGGTGACGTAGGGGAAGGGAATCTCGATCCCGGCGTCGTCGAGCGCGGCCTTGACGGCGAAGATCACCTGGCTGCGGGTTAGGCGCAGATCCTGGATCGAGGTGTCGTTCCACCACTGGACCAGGAAGTCGATCGAACTGGCGCCGAAGGCCTGAGCGAATACGACGGTGCCTTTTTCAGCGTCGATTGCCTCGACCGTCTGGAGCGCGCTTTCGATGATCGCGCGGGCCTGGTCGAGATCGGTGTCGTAGGAGACGCCCACGATCACCTCGTTGCGACGCAAGTGCTGGTCGGTCAGGATCTCGACAGGATTCTTGAACAGCATCGAGTTTGGCATCACCGTCAGCTCACCGCTGAACTGGCGCACGTAGGTCTCACGCAAAGTGATGCGTTCGACTTTGCCGGTGAGGCCGTTGCACTTGATGGAATCGCCGATGTTCATCTTCTCGCGCAACATGATCAGGACGCCGGCGAGGAAGTTTTCAAAGATGTCCTGGAACGCAAAGCCGATCGCCAGGGCGCCGACGCCGAGGCTGGCGAAGGCACCGGCCGGCGTGAAGCTCGGGATGGCGACGGTCATCGCGATAAGCGCACCCACGATCCAGACAGCGAGCTTGGTGATCGTCTCGGTCAACTGCTGGAGGTCGGTGCGCAGATTGGCGCGCTGGGTAACCCGGCCGATGATCCGTACGACGACGCGGGCCATGATCCAGGTCGCGACAAGCACGAGAACTGCGATGGCAAGCGATGGCAGAAGCTGGATGAAGCCCTTGGCCATGCCCTCGATTTCCTTGCTCAGGGTATCGAAATAATTCACGTAAGATTTCCGTCCTTCTGGTGCCTTCTGCACCTAACTGTTCAGCAGCGCTGAGGGTTCCTTGTGCGTTTTGACGCCCGAAGGCGCTTGCGAAATCGCGCGGGATCGCAGATGAGCGCGCGCATGACTGAAAACGACCTCATCGAAGCCGCCCGTGTGTCCAAGGCCTGGCCCTTCCAGGAGGCCCAGAAACTGCTCAAGCGCTATCCGAATGGCAAGAGCGGTGCGGACGGTTCTCCAGAACCGATCCTGTTCGAGACCGGTTACGGTCCTTCGGGCCTGCCGCATATCGGCACGTTCCAGGAAGTGCTGCGCACGACGCTCGTTCGCCGCGCCTACGAAGCCCTGGTCGGAGCGAAGCCCGAGGACGGCGTCACCCGTCTGGTTGCCTTTTCGGATGACATGGACGGCCTGCGCAAGGTCCCCGACAACATTCCCCAGCCCGAACTGCTGGCCGCGAACCTGGGCAAGCCGCTTAGCCGGATTCCCGATCCGTTCGGCAAGTTCGAGAGTTTCGCGCATCATAACAATGCGATGTTGCGTGATTTCCTCGACCGGTTCGGCTTCGACTACGAGTTCGTCTCGGCAAGCGATCGCTACAATTCGGGCCAGTTCGACGCGGCGCTGAGCGGGGTGCTGACCCATTACGACGCCATCATGGGCGTCATGCTGCCGACCTTGCGCGAAGAGCGTCGCAAGACCTATTCGCCGGTCCTGCCGGTCTCGCCGAGCACGGGCGTCGTCCTGCAAGTGCCGATCGAAGTGCTCGATCCGGCCACCGGCCTGATCCGCTTCACCGACGAGGACGGCACAAGCGTCGAGCAGAGCGTGTTCGGCGGGCAGGCCAAGCTGCAGTGGAAGGTCGACTGGGCGATGCGCTGGGTGGCGCTCGGTGTCGACTACGAGATGTGCGGCAAGGACCTGACCGACTCGGTCACGCAATCGGGCAAGATCGCCAAGATCCTGGGCGGCCGCCGTCCCGAAGGCTTGATCTACGAGCTGTTCCTCGACGAGAACGGCGAGAAGATCTCCAAGTCCAAGGGCAATGGCCTCACGATCGAGCAGTGGCTGACTTACGGCACCGAGGAATCGCTCGGCTTCTACCTGTTCCGCGAGCCCAAGAGCGCCAAGCAGCTGCACATCGGCGTCATTCCCAAGGCGGTTGACGAGTATTGGCAGTTCAGCGGCAATCTTGCCGGGCAGGCGCTCGACAAGCAGCTCGGCAACCCGGTCTGGCACCTCACGCGCACGAACGGCATTGGCGACGCGCAAGCGGCGGTCCCGCCGGTGACGTTTGCGCTGTTGCTCAATCTCGTCGGCGTGCTCGGCGCCAATGCGACGCGCGAGCAGGTCTGGTCCTACCTTTCGAATTACGTCGAAAGCGCCGATCCGGCTGCGCACCCCGCGCTCGATGCGATGGTGACTGCTGCGCTCAATTACAACCGCGACTACATCGCGCCCACTCTCCAGCGGCGCAAGCCGGAGGGCGGCGAAGTGGCCGCGCTCGCCGCGCTCGATGCGCAGCTTGCGGCAATCGCGGCCGATGCCTCGGCGGAGGACTTGCAGAATATCGTCTACGAGATCGGCAAGGACCCGCAGTACGGCTTCGAGAGCCTGCGCGACTGGTTCAAGGCGCAGTACGAGACGCTTCTGGGCTCGTCGCAAGGGCCGCGCATGGGCAGCTTCATCGCGCTCTACGGCATCCCCGAAACGCGCAAGCTGATCGCCGAAGCGCTTTCGGCCGATTGATCGCTAGCGGGCTTGCCGCGCGGGGGGAGCGCCCGCCTGCGCGGCAAGCCAGCGCTCGACCCGCTCCTGGAGCACGTCGAGCGGCAGGGCGCCCGATCCGATGACCTCCTGGTGGAAGGCGCGGATGTCGAAACGGCTGCCGAGCCGCGTCTCGGCCTCGCGGCGCAGCTTCTGGATCTCGAGCGCGCCGATCTTGTAGGACAGCGCCTGTGCGGGAAGCGCGATGTAGCGATCGACTTCGGTCTCGGCGTCGCTGCGCCCCATGCCCGAATGCGTCAGCATGTAGTCGATCGCTTGTTGGCGCGACCAGTGCCTTGCATGGATGCCGGTATCGACGACGAGCCGCATGGCCCGCAGCATCTCGTCGTCGAGCGTGCCCCAGTGTTGGAGCGGATCGGCGTAGAGGCCCATGTCGTAGCCCAGCGTCTCAGCGTAGAGTGCCCAGCCCTCGACGAAGGCGTTGTTGTCCGCTTCGCGCTGGAAGGCGGGCAACCGCGTGTTCTCCCGGGACAGGCTGATCTGGAGGTGGTGCCCGGGCATGCCCTCGTGGAGGTAAAGCGTCGTCACGCCAGAGACGAAGCGATGCTTCAGGTCGTAGGTGTTGTAGAAGAAGGTCGCGGGCGCTCCGCTCTGCACCCCGCCTTCGGAATAAGACCCGCCCGCCTCGAAGCGTGCGCGGAATGCGGGATAGGGTTCGACGAGCAGCGGGGTGCTGGGCACATGGGCGAAGAAGCGCGGTAACTGCGCATCGACGATCCGGGCGACGGCTTCGTAACGCTGTTGCAGATCCTGGGCCGAGTGGGGGTGGAAGCGCGGATCGCTGCGGATGGCCTCGAAGAAGTCGTGCAGCGATCCGGTGTTGCCCAACTGGTGCGAGACGTGATCCATCTCGCCCTCGATCCGGGCAACCTCCGCCAATCCCAGAGCATGGACCGCGTCAGGGTCGAGCGGCAGGGTCGTCTCGCGCGCGATCAGCGAACGGTAGTAGGCGTTGCCGCCGGGAAGGTCGGACAGGCCGATGCTCTCGCGCGCCGCGGGAAGGTATTCGCTCTGGAGGAATTGGCGCAGGCGCTGGTAGGCGGGAAAGACGTCGTGGGCGGTCGCATCGCGAAACTCTCCGGCGATCGCGTCGCGCGTGCCCTTTGCAAGGCTCGCGGGCAGGGCCGCGATGGGGGCGAGAAACGGGGCGCCGGCGTCGGGACTGTCGAGCAGCGCATCCAGTTGCAGGAGCAGATTGGCAACGGTCAGGCGTGGTTCGACGATACGCTTCGCCATGCCTTCGCGAAAGCGCGCGATCGCGTTGTCGATGATCACGGGATAGGCGCGGTAGAGACGAAGGGCCTTCGCGAAATCCTGCGGTGTCTCGTAGGCAAAGGCGCCACCCGGCGCGACGAGCGAGGGCAGCTCGAGGTCGATGCCGCCGAAATGGTTGAAGGGTTGGACGCCTTCGAACACGCGCACTTCGGGGCGCAAGCGATCGATTTCGGCACTCTTGTCGCGCATGAAGAGGATGCGCGAGAGGCGCATGTCCTCGCTCAGTGCGCAGGCGTCGACCGCTCCGGCCTCCATCAGGCTGCGCTGCGCGGAGGCAAGCCGGTCGCGTTCGAGCGCGTCAGTGAAGATCCGCTCGAGCGCGGTGTCCTGCGTGACGTCGCCGCGGTAGATGGCGGCAAGCGGATGAAGCTGCTCCTCGCGCAGGCGGTCCTGCGTGAAAAGGTTCAGGAGCGTGGTTTCCGCAGTCGGCTGGGAGACTTGTGGCGATCGGCCGGCACGTGACGGGCACGCCGGCTCGGCCGCATAGGACGGGGTTCCCAGCAGCAGAAGACCCCCCGCGGCAATCCCGGCGAGACGCGTAAGTAGGCGAATTTTCGAAGCGCGGGCCACGCGGATCATTGCCAGGTGTGCGTGCGGAACCATTTGGTGACGATATATTTGCAGCCCCGGAGCACCGGGCGCGCGGCATGAAGTGTGAAGGGGTTGGGATGCCCGTCGGGGCGCGCGTTGTTCCAGAGCAATAGCCCGCCGGTCCAGGGCGAGATCGTCAGGGGCAGCCGGGTGAATTCGGTCGAGCCGCCTTCCTCGACGGCATTGAGGTAGACCATCGCCGTCCAGCTGCGCTGACCCCCGCACGATTTTTCGCGCGACCAGTAGTCGGCGGTGGTGTCGAACCAGTCGCAGTGCTCGCGAAAGAATTGGCCGCACTCGTAGCGCTGACCCTGTACGGCCTCGCTGCGTCGGCCGGAGAGGCCGGTGAGAGCGCAAAGCCTGGCCTCGAGCTGGCGTACGACCCGGTCCTGCGGATCGATGTCGCTCGACGAACTGGTTCGGGTGTCGCGGCGCTCCGAATCGTCAACCAGGCATGAAGGCGTAGCTTGCGCGTCGATCAGCTTGATGAGGTGCGCACAGCAGTCGGCGTCGAGAAAGGAATCGACCGCATATATCTCTGCGCGGGCATCGGCCAGTCGGCGTACCGAATGCGTCGAGTCCAGACGGTTGCGGACCCGTTCGCCGAGGCGGGCGAGGGTGGAACAATCGGAGGGCGCGGGGCTGTCCATTGCCACCAGCGTACAGGCTCGATCGAAAGGATCAATCGCGGATTCGCGGCGAGCTGTTGGTCGGCAATACGCAAAGCCCCTCGGGATCGGGGTCCCGAGGGGCTTTGGCTATCGATCCGCTCCGGGCTTACCAGAAGAAGTCGTAGATCACGTCGACCACTTCGCCGGTATAGACATTTACCAGGAGAACGTCGTCGTAGTAGCGGACCCAGCGATAGGGGCCATAGACGGCGGGAAGGCGATAGGACCAGGGATCGTTGATCCAGTAACGGTTGCCGTAGAACAGCGAGCTGAGGAAGAACCCGGTGCTCAGGCGGCGGTAGCTATAGCCGCGGTACGGCGAGTAGTAGCGCCCCAGGCGATAGGTCGTGCGATGGCTCGAGCGGTAGTCGCGCCAGTCGTAGCGGTTGTCCCGCCGCCAGCCGTCGCGATCCCAGCGACGGTCCGAATGGCCATCGTAGCGGCCATCCCGGCCGTTGCCGCGCCCATCGTAGCGGCCATCCCGGCCGTTGCCGCGCCCATCGAAGCGGCTATCCCGGTCGTTGCCGCGCCCATCGAAGCGGCCATCCCGGCCATTGTCGCGACCGTCGTTTCGACCGTCCCGACCGTCGGGGCGGCCATCCCGGCCATTGTTGCGACCGTCGTTTCGACCATCGTAGCGACCGTCCCGACCGTCGGGGCGCCCGCCGCGACCGTCGTCTCCCCGGTTCGGGGGGCGCGAGTCGGGTCGATTGTTCCGGCTCTGCGGCATGGGACGCGTTACGCCATCGCGCCAGTTTCCGGGCTGTTGCGCACGGTTGGGCTGGGAGGGGCGCTGTTCCGGACGCGATTGTCGCGGTTGGGGTGCCTGGCGCTGTTGGGGCGCCTGGCGCTGCTGCGGAGCGGAGCGCTCCTGGCGCGGCGCCGACGAACGGCCGCCACCGCCACCGCCGCCATGCCGATCCGAACCGCTGCCCTGGTGACCACCACGGTCGTGGTTGCCTTGCTGGGCTGCCGCCATTTCGGGCAGGACCATGCCGGTCGTTGCGAGAAGCATGGCGCCCCAGGCGCCTGCCTTGAAGAATGTTCGTGCCATTGTCGCCGCACCCTTTCGTTTCCGGTCCGCACGGGGGCACGATGGCGTGCTCTGTCTGGAACCGGGGCGTTCTTGTCGCTGAAAAATCACTATGAACGTCTGCTTAGGCCTCGGTGACTGACTTAAGGATGAATTGCCCGGTTGGCGGCTGTTCATGTTGCAATGATTTTTTATGAACATGATTGAGCGGGCGAGCTTGGGTGCGAAATGGCGTCGCCGCTGGCCGCGCGCGGAACACTCGGCCTTCCCCCAAAACAAAACGGCCCGCGCGAGGGCGGGCCGTTCGTAACCGATCGAAGGGTCAGGCTCAGCGGGTGAGCTTCTTGTAGGCCAGCGCGGTCGGACGATCCGCCGCATCGCCCAGGCGACGGCGCTTGTCCTCCTCGTAGGCCTCGAAGTTACCCTCGAACCATTCGACGTGACTGTTGCCCTCGAAGGCGAGGATGTGCGTCGCCAGACGGTCGAGGAAGAAGCGGTCGTGGCTGATGACCACGGCGCAACCCGCGAAGTTCTCGATGGCTTCTTCGAGTGCACCCAGGGTTTCGACGTCGAGGTCGTTGGTCGGTTCGTCAAGCAGCAGCACGTTGCCGCCCTGCTTGAGCATCTTGGCGAGGTGGACGCGGTTGCGTTCACCGCCCGAGAGCTTGCCGACGTTCTTCTGCTGGTCCTGGCCCTTGAAGTTGAACGCACCGACATAGGCACGCGTCGAGGTGTCGTGGCCGTTCACCTTCATGTAGTCGAGCCCGTCCGAGATTTCCTCCCAGACGTTGTGCTTGTCGTTCAGGTGGTTGCGGTTCTGGTCGACGTAGCCCAGGTGCACCGTCTGACCGATCTCGATCGTGCCGGTATCGGGCTGCTCCTGGCCGGTGATCAGCTTGAACAGGGTCGACTTGCCCGCGCCGTTGGGGCCGATGACACCGACGATGCCGCCCGGCGGCAGGATGAACGAGAGGTCCTCGAACAGCAGCTTGTCGCCAAAGGCCTTCGAGATACCCTTGGCCTCGATGACCTTGCCGCCCAGGCGCTCGGGCACCTGGATGACGATCTGCGCCTTGCCGGGGGTGCGCTGGTCCTGCGCGTTCTGCAGTTCCTCGAACTTGCGGATACGGGCCTTGGACTTGGTCTGGCGGCCCTTGACGCCGGCGCGGATCCACTCGAGCTCGTCCTTGAG
The DNA here is from genome assembly GCF_018491765.1 of Novosphingobium profundi. Taxonomy (GTDB): domain Bacteria; phylum Pseudomonadota; class Alphaproteobacteria; order Sphingomonadales; family Sphingomonadaceae; genus Novosphingobium; species Novosphingobium profundi. Next base: position 135,864 of record NZ_JABWCU010000012.1, read on the forward strand.
CGCCTTCTGGCGTCCGGTCGCCTCGCGGTCTTCCTGCTCGAGGCGCTTGGCCTTCTTCTCGAGGTAGGTCGAGTAGTTGCCCTCATAGGGGAAGTACTTACCGCGGTCGATCTCGAGGATCCAGCCCACCACGTTGTCGAGGAAGTAGCGGTCGTGGGTGATCATCAGCACCGCGCCGTGGTATTCCTTGAGGTGGTTTTCCAGCCAGTCGACGCTTTCGGCGTCGAGGTGGTTGGTCGGTTCGTCGAGCAGCAGGATGTCGGGCTTCTGGATGAGCAGGCGGGTCAGCGCGATGCGGCGCTTTTCACCGCCCGAGAGGCTCTTGACGTCCCAGTCACCCGGCGGGCAGCGCAGCGCTTCCATGGCGACTTCGAGCTGGTTGTCGAGCGTCCAGCCGTCCACGGAATCGATCTTGTCCTGCAGCGTGCCCATTTCCTCCATGAGCGCGTCGAAGTCGGTGTCGTCCTGGGGATCGCCCATCTCGGCCGAGATCGCGTTGAAGCGGTCGACCATGTCGGCCACTTCGCGCGCGCCGTCCTTGACGTTCTCAAGCACGGTCTTGGTCTCGTCGAGCTGGGGCTCCTGCGGCAGGTAGCCGACGGTGATGTTCTCGCCCGGCCAGGCTTCGCCGGTGATGTCGGTGTCGATGCCCGCCATGATCTTCATGAGGGTCGACTTACCCGCGCCGTTGGGGCCCACGATGCCGATCTTGGCGCCCTGGTAGAACTGCAGGTTGATGTTCGAGAGCACCGGCTTGGGTGCGCCCGGGAAGGTCTTGGTCATGTCCTTCATGACGTAGGCGTATTGCGCGGCCATGCGGTCCTCGAATGTCTGGTTGGTTGGAAACTTGGTCTTGGCCCTTACAGAGCCTCTCGGGGCGCTGCAAGCGGGGGGATCGCCGTCGCGTCCTCGTGCAGGACGCGAATTCGGGATCCGGCTCAGCCGATGGCGGCGATCTGGTGGGCCACGGCCAGGACCTGGCGGGCCTGGTCGAGGTGGAGCAGTTCGGTCATCTTGCCGTCGACCCGGATCGCGCCCTTGCCGGCGTTTTCGGGCAGGTCGAAGGCGGCGATGACCGCTCGGGCCCAGTCCAGTTCCTCGGCGTCGGGGCTGAAGACGGTGTTGCACGGCGCCACTTGCGCGGGATGGATCAGGCTCTTGCCGTCGAAACCGAATTCGAGCCCTTGCCGGGCTTCGGCCTCGAACACGTCGAGATCGCGGAATTCGTTGCACACGCCATCGAGAATGGTGAGGCCGTGGAGGCGCGCGGCGGCGACGGCTTGCGCCAGGAAGGGCAGGAACGGGGTGCGCTGGGGCGTCAGGCGGGCGCGCATTTCCTTGGCCAGATCGTTGGTGCCCATGATCCACAGCGACAGGCGGGTGGAGGCGGCCATCGCGGCGATCGGCTCGAGATTGAACACCGAGCCGCAGGTCTCGATCATGGCCCACAATTGCATCGCTTCGGGCGCGCCTTCGAGCGCTTCATGGTAGCGTCCGATATCCTGCGTGCAGGCGACCTTGGGGACGAGCACCGCGTCGGCCTTGGATCGGGCGAGGGCGGCGAGGTCGTGTGCGCCCCATTCGGTATCGATGCCGTTGACCCGCACCGCCACTTCACGGTGGCCGAAACCGCCTTGCTCGAGCGCGGCGACAGCCGCTTCGCGCGCACCGGCCTTGGCTTCGGGGGCGACCGCGTCCTCGAGATCAAGCACCACGATGTCGCACGGCAGGCCGCGGGCCTTTTCAATTGCCCGGGCGTTGGATGCAGGCAGGTAGAGGGCGCTGCGGCGCGGGCGGGGCTGGGCGTTTGCGGGCATCGGGAAATCTCCTTTGGCCCGCTTCCTTGCGGCGACGGCCCTGTCGGGTCAAGCCGGTGGACCCGGGCTGATCGTCCTGCGGGGCGGGGTGCTCATGGCCCCGTTATTTTTGCGTAAACCGAAAGTTCTAGTGCAAACGTTTGAGCATCGTCTATAAGACTCATCAGTCGATGCCGTTTCCTCCACGGCAATCGGTGAAAACAAGAAAACCCTGTGTCGCGGTCTCTCTCACTCTCTCTCCTGCTCGACACGGGAAACTTTGCGGGTCGCTCGCACCGCCCTGTCGGTCACGTCATGCGACGTGGATCGGTGGGGCGGTTTCTCTTTGGGGCATGCGCATTGCAACGCGGTTTGAGACTGGACAGGCGATAATCGTCGGGCCAGACTGAGGGCATGCGCAAGATCGTCCTCCCGTTCGCCGCCCTCGGGCTTTCCCTCATGCCGGTTGCCGCGCTGGCGGACCTTCCGGTCGGCGCCAAGGCCCCGACGTTCGTGACCAAGGGGGCCAAGGGCGGCAAGGAGATCTCTTTCGATCTTGCCGCTGCGCTCAAGAAGGGACCGGTGGTCCTCTATTTCTACCCCAAGGCCTTCACCCAGGGGTGCACGCTGGAGGCACACGCCTTCGCCGAGGCGACCGACGATTTCGCGAAGATGGGGGCCACTGTGATCGGCATGTCGGGCGACGACCTGCCCACTCTCAAGAAGTTCTCGACCGAGGAATGCCGCGACAAGTTCGCGGTTGCTACCGCCTCGCCCAAGGTGATCGGCGAATACGACGTCGCGCTCAAGCGGGAGGGCGTTCCCGATGGCCTGACCAAGCGCGTAAGCTACGTGATCGCGCCCAGTGGCAAGATCGTCATGGTACATGCCGACAGCGATTACCGCGATCACGTCAAGCTCACGCTCGAGGCCGTGCGTAAGCTCGCCAGCTGAGGCCAGGTACCTCTCCCTGTCCGATTTGACGGGCAGGGGGCTTGAACAAGCTTCCCTTCCGCGGATATGGGGCTGGATTTTCCGGCTCGCGTTTTCGCGCGCGGCTTTGCAACAGGCCGCTTGCGCGTTAGAGCGAGCGCCGCAGTTTTTTGGAGAATCGCGCCATGCGTGCCGAGGGCCAGGCCCACATTGATCGTATCGAAAAGGCACTCGCACTCGTGCGCAAGTCGCTCGACTGGGACCGTGCGCTGCGGCGATTCGATGAGCTGAACGCGCGCGTCGAGGATCCCACGCTCTGGGACAAGCCCAAGGAAGCCGAAGCGGTGATGCGCGAGCGCCGTCGCCTCGAGGCCTCTATCGGTGCCGTCAACGGCATCACCGCGGAAATGAACGATGCGGTCGAGTTCGTCGAGCTGGGCGAGATGGAAAGCGATGACGAAACCATCGCCGAGGGCCTCTCGACGCTCGCCGCGCTTGCCGAGCGCGCCGACCGGGACAAGGTCCAGGCCCTGCTCTCGGGCGAGGCGGACGCCAACGATACCTACCTTGAAGTCCACGCCGGGGCGGGCGGTACCGAAAGCCAGGACTGGGCCGAGATGCTCCAGCGCATGTACACGCGCTGGGCCGAGCGCAAGGGCTACAAGGTCGAGTTGGTCGAATACCACTCGGGCGAAGCCGCGGGCATCAAGAGCTGCACGCTGCTCATCAAGGGCGAGAACGCCTACGGCTGGGCGAAGACCGAGAGCGGCGTCCACCGCCTCGTCCGCATCAGCCCCTATGATAGCTCGGCGCGCCGTCACACGAGCTTCTCGTCGGTCTGGGTCTACCCGGTGATCGACGACACCTTCGAGATCGACATCAACCCGGCCGACCTGAAGATCGACACCTACCGCGCTTCGGGCGCGGGCGGTCAGCACGTCAACACGACGGACTCGGCCGTGCGCATCACCCACCAGCCCTCGGGCATCGTGGTGGCCAGCCAGATCGACCGTTCGCAGCACAAGAACCGCGAAATCGCGCTGGGCATGCTCAAGTCGCGTCTGTTCGAGGAAGAGATGCGCAAGCGTGAGGAAGCGGCAAGCGCCGAGCACGCGAGCAAGAGCGACATCGGCTGGGGGCATCAGATCCGCTCCTACGTGCTGCAGCCCTATCAGCAGGTGAAGGATCTTCGCACCGGCGTGGTTTCGACCGCCCCCGACGACGTGCTCGACGGTGAGCTCGATCCGTTCATGGCCGCAGCCCTGTCGCAGCGCGTGACGGGCGAGAAGGTCGAGGTCGAGGACGTCGATTGATCGTCGATGGCGCCGCCGGGTTCCTCACCTTCCAAGAAGCGGTGGGGGCTAGCGCGGTGATTGCGGCGGATTTTGCCAAGAACGATGGGAAACGCTAAAGAGCCTCATGGCCCGTACCGTTCGTAAGTCCTGGCTGGCCACGGCCGTGTTGGCGATCGCGTTGCAGCCGCTGGCGGCGTGTGAGCGCGGCAAGTCCGATTCTTCCCGGCCGGAAGCGGTGCGCGCCTTTCCGGTCGCGGACCGTCCGGTCTCGCCGGGCGGGATGGATTCCTTCTCCAGCGAAGTGCAGCGCGATAGCGTGAACGAGGCGAAGGTGGTCATGGACCTCGCCCGGATCGACAAGGGCATGACCGTTGCCGACATAGGTGCGGGCGAGGGCTACTATACCGTTCGCCTCGCGCAGCGCGTCGGCGCGAAAGGTCGCGTGCTGGCCGAGGACATCGACCCCAAGGCCATCCAGGGACTGGGCCTGCGCGTCGAACGCGAGCGGTTGGAGAACGTCTCGATCAAGCTTGGGACACCCGACGATCCGCGCCTGCCGGAAAGCAGCTTTGATCGCATCTTCCTGGTGCACATGTACCACGAGGTAAGCGAGCCTTACGCGTTCCTCTGGCATCTGCGCCCCGCCCTGCGGCCAGGTGGCAAGGTCATCGTCGTCGATGTCGACCGGCCGACGGGTGAGCATGGCATCCCGCCGGCACTTCTCTTCTGCGAATTTGCAGCGGTAGGCTTCCGTTTGAGCCAATTTGTCCGTAAGCCCGAGCTTCAAGGCTACTACGCTCAGTTCGAAGCCTCCGGAGGGCGACCGGGACCGGAGGCGATCGTACCATGCCGTATGTCCAGTAGCGCAGACATGAAATAAGACTGGACCAGGGTTCGGGCAGGATAATTCCATTCACGGGCGTTGAATGGCTGATCCGACGTATTAAGTCGGGAACTTCGACGCCGAGGGGGAAAGATAAGAGTTACGATGGGTTTCAAGGGTTTAAAGCCGATTAACTATGGCGGACGCGAAGTCTGGCCGCTGATTGAAGGCGGCAAGGGTGTTTCTGCGACCAACCACATGAGTTCGGGCGCTTGGGCGGCCGCTGGTGGTATCGGCACGGTGAGCGCGGTCAACGCGGACAGCTATGACGCCGAAGGCAAGATCGTGCCTCAGGTCTACAACGCGCTGACCCGCAAGGAGCGGCACGAGGAATTGATCCGTTACGCGATCGACGGCGGTGTCGAGCAGGTCAAGCGCGCGTACGAGATCTCGAACGGCCAGGGCGCGATCAACATCAACGTGCTGTGGGAAATGGGCGGCGCCCAGCAGGTCCTCGAGGGCATTCTCGAGCAGACCCCGGGCCTCGTGACCGGCGTGACCTGCGGCGCGGGCATGCCCTATCGCCTTTCGGAAATCGCGGCGCGCTTCAACGTCAACTACCTGCCGATCGTGAGCTCGGGCCGCGCCTTCCGCGCGCTCTGGAAGCGTGCCTACCACAAGGTGGCCGATCTGATGGCGGCGGTCGTCTACGAGGATCCCTGGCTGGCGGGCGGCCACAACGGCCTGTCCAACGCCGAGGACCCGCTCAAGCCCGAAGATCCCTATCCGCGCGTGAAGGCGCTGCGCGACGTCATGCGCAAGGAAGGGATTTCGGACGAGGTGCCGATCATCATGGCGGGCGGCGTCTGGTTCCTGCGCGAGTGGGAGAACTGGATCGACAATCCCGAACTCGGCTCGATCGCCTTCCAGTACGGCACGCGTCCGCTGCTGACCAAGGAAAGTCCGATCCCGCAGGCGTGGAAGGACGAACTGCGCAACCTCGAGCCGGGCGACGTGCTTCTCCACCGTTTCTCGCCGACGGGCTTCTATTCCTCGGCCGTGCGCAACCCGTTCCTGCGCAGCCTCGAGGCACGTTCGGAGCGCCAGATTCCCTACTCGAAGGTCGAGGCGGGCGAACATACGGTCAAGCTCGACGTCGGCGTGAAGGGCAAGAACTTCTGGGTCGCTCCCAAGGATCTCGACCGCGCGCGGGCGTGGTCGGGCGAAGGCTTCACCGATGGCCTGCGTACGCCCGACGACACGATCGTCTTCGTGGGACCCGAGGAGCGCGACGAAATCCGCAAGGACCAGGCCGACTGCATGGGCTGCCTATCGCACTGCGGTTTCTCCTCGTGGAAGGATCATGACGACTACACCACCGGCCGTCTCGCCGACCCGCGCAGCTTCTGCATCCAGAAGACGCTGCAGGACATCGCGCATGGTGGTCCGGTCGAGCAGAACCTGATGTTCGCGGGCCACGCGGCCTACCACTTCAAGACAGACCCGTTCTACTCGAACGGCTTTACACCCACGGTCAAGGAGCTCGTCGATCGCATCCTGACGGGCGATTGATCGGGTTGCGTTCCATTTGAGAAAAGCCCTGCAAGGTTCTCTCCTTGCAGGGCTTTTTTGTTCAGGCTTCGCCGTTTGATGCCGTGTCTAGGCCATTCGCCTCGCGATCCTGTGATACCCGCATGGGCAGGGCAACCGAGACCATGGTGGCGAGAACGAGGCTGGCGATCATCGACCAGGCCGCCGCGACGAGGACGCCGAAACCTTGTGCCAGAAACGGGCTTGCGAAAGCAAAGTGCGGATCGAAGCCGGTTCCGCCCAGAGCGGGAGAGAGGAACGGTACGGCCAAGAGTGAACCGGAAATGCCCGCGCCCGCGAAGATTGCGATGACAAGGCCGGCGTCGTGAATGCGCGCGGAGCGGTGCAGGAGGCAGGCCACCTGATGGCCAGCGATCGTACCAAGGAGCGCAACCACGGTCGCGCCGCCGGGCGAAACGTAGCCTGCGCTCGTGGCTACGGCCGCAAGGCCAGCCAATGTGCCGCGCGCGAGGGAAAGCGCGCCAGCCGTTGCCGAGCGCCATTGGGTGAGAGCGCTCCAGACGAGGGCTCCGGTGGCCCCGGCGAGCAGGGTTGAAAGCATCGCGGCCGCGGCATCGTCGTTCGCGGTCATCGCGCCTGCGCCGGCGCTTGCGACACGTCCGACCATGAACAGGAAGGCGCCGAGCACGGTGAGGACTTGCCCCAGCGGCGCGATCGCGGTCTGGCGTCGGGGGCCGACGATGAGGGCGAGCGTGACGGCGCTCGTCCCGCAGGTCGTCGCCAGGACGATGCCGCCATTCCAGTCGAACGTGCCGAACGAGGCGGCAAGCCACCCGCCGCCCCAGATCCAGTGCGCCATCGGAGCGTAGACGACGAGCGACCACAGGCCGGTGAAGGCGAGCAGCCAGCGCGTGCGCACGCGCCCGGCGAGCGCCCCCGCGACAAGCGTGGGCGCGAGGGTCGCTCCGATCATCTGGAACAGGGCATAGGCGCTCTCGGGAATCTGTGTGCCCGCGCGAATATTGGCGAGGTTCGCCAGCATCCATGCGTTTCCGCTGCCCAATATGCCCCCGCTGACCGAACCGAAGGCGAGGGTGTAGCCGACGAGCGTCCACGAAAGCACGCCCAGCAGTGCGACCTCAATACATTGAAAAAGCACGGTTGCCTGGCTTCGCCCTGGGGTTTGTCCGCTTGCAAAGAGTGCGAAGCCGGGCAGGCTGGTGAAGAGTGCGAGGCACGTCGCGGCCAGGAGCCAGGCGGTGTCGCCGCCATTGGCCATGTCGTAGGCTCCGTCCTGGGCCAATGCCGGCGCGCTCGAAGTCAAAAGCAGGAGTGCGAGCGGTCCGATCCAGGCGCGCCTCCAAGATGCGAAGCCGCGCTGTCTGCCGTGCCAATCCATCCGCCCACTCCCGATCCGGCCAAGGCCAGCCCCTGACCGTTGGGGAACGCTTAGAGCACAGCAACATTGGAAGACAAGTGCTTGGTCAAGCGGGTAAAAGTGCCTGGCTCCAGAATCTCGACGATCTACGCTGGCAACACCTGGTCGGGTGGCCGGTGGCCATCGACCCAGAAGCGGATATTGGCGATGACCTTCTCGCCCGCGGTTTCGCGCCCTTCGAGAGTTGCGCTTCCCAGATGGGGGAGGGCGACGAGGTTGGGAGCGGCCAGCAGGCCCGGATCGACGTTAGGTTCGCGGGCGAAGACGTCGAGGCCCGCGCCCGCGATACGTCCGGATTGCAGGGCTTCGATCAGGGCAGCCTCGTCGACCAAAGCGCCGCGTCCGGTATTGATCACGCAGGCCTCGCGCTTCATCTCGTTGAGCCTCTCGGCATTGACGAGGTGGTGCGTCGCGGGTGTGAGCGGGCAATGCAGGGTGACCGCATCGGCCTCGCGAAAGAGGCGCTCGACATCCGGCTCGAACCGGGCCGCGAGGATGTTCTCGAGCGCTTCGGGCAGGCGGTGGCGATTATGATAGAGCACGTCCATCCCGAAAGCACGGGCGCGGTGGGCCACGGCCTGGCCGATGCGCCCCATTCCCACGATACCCAGTTTCTTGCGGGCGAGGCTGCGGCCGAGCATGCTGGTCGGGCTCCAGCCTTGCCATTCGCCGTTCTTCAGGGTCTGCGCGGCCGGCTGTAAGCGGCGCATCACGAAAATGAGCAAGGCGAACGTGAGGTCCGCGGTGTCGTCGGTGAACACGCCCGGGGTGTTGGTGACGAGGATTTGACGCGCGCGCGCGGCGCGCAAGTCGATATGTTCGGTTCCAGCGCCGAAACTGGCGATCATGCCCAGGCGATCCCCCGCGCCTTCGATCAACGCCTCGTCGATCGTGTCGGTCACCGTAGGCACGAGCACATCGCAGGACGCCATGGCCTCAGCGAGTTGGTCGCGGCTGAAAGGGGTATCGGTTTCGTTGAGCGTAACGTCGAAGAGTTCGCGCATGCGCTGTTCGATCGAAGGCGCGAGCCGGCGGGTTACCACCACGCTTGGGCGGATGGGTACGGAACGCTCCGGAAACGGGGTCGCGGGCTCGATCATTGCGAATTCGGGCTATCGCCGTCCACAGTCTCCGGGTCAAGACGTCTTGATGCGGGTGGGCAAGCGGCGGTAAGCCGGGGCGATGTGGTGTAGATCCCTAATTCCGGCGGTGCTCGCCGTCTCCTTCCTCGCCCCGTCCGCGCAGGCCGCCGATGACGACAAGGTGCCCTATTGGGCCTCGATCGACGTCGACGAGGCCAACTTGCGCGTGGGGCCGGGCAACAGCTTCCGGATCGACTGGGTCTATCATCGGCCGCATCTGCCGGTAAAGGTGATCCGTCGCGAAGGGCCCTGGCGCCAGATCGAGGATCCCGACGGGACGCGCGGCTGGATGCGCGATCTGCTGCTCTCGCGGCAACGCGCCGGGATCGTGCGCGGCGAAGGCCTTGTCGAAATGCACGCGGAGGCGAGTTCCGCTTCCGCGGTGCTCTGGAAGATCGAACCGGGTGTCGTAGGCTTGCTGGGGGAATGTGAGCACGACTGGTGCGCCTTCAATATCCAGGGGCATCGCGGCTTCGTGCCCGAGGACGATCTGTGGGGTTCGGGGGAACCCTGATCCTCGCGGCCCAACCTGATGCAGGAACGAAAGAGCCCCGCAAGGTCCGGACCTTGCGGGGCTCTCTCGTTCGGGTGCAATAGCTAAGATCAGGCGATTTCGACGGCGATTGCGGTGGCTTCACCGCCGCCGATGCAGAGCGATGCGATGCCCCGCTTCAGCCCGCGCGCCTTCAGGGCGTTGACCAGCGTCACGATGATGCGGGTGCCCGAGGCGCCGATCGGGTGGCCGAGTGCGGTCGCGCCGCCGTTCACGTTGACCTTCTCGTGGGGGATGGCGAGGTCCTTGATCGCAAACATCGCGACGCAGGCGAAAGCCTCGTTCACTTCGAAGAGGTCGACGTCGTCCACGCTCCATCCGGTCTTCTTCAAGAGCTTGCCGATCGCGCCGACGGGGGCCGTGGTGAAGTCCTTGGGCTCCTGCGCATGGGCTTCGACGGCAACGACCGTGGCGACCGGTGCCAGGCCCTTGGCTTCGGCCACGCTCTTGCGGGTGAGTACCAGGGCTGCGGCACCGTCCGAGATCGAGCTTGACGAGGCGGCCGTGATCGTGCCGTCTTTGGCAAAGGCGGCGCGCAAAGTGCGGATCTTGTCGGGATTGCCCTTGGGGGGCTGTTCGTCGGTGTCGACGAGGATTTCGCCCTTGCGGGTCTTGACCGTGACCGGAACAACCTCGCCGGCGAAGGCGCCCGATGTGATCGCTTCGTTGGCGCGGCGCAGCGACTCGATCGAGTATTCGTCCTGCATGTCGCGCGTGAGCTGGTATTCATCGGCCGTCACTTGCGCGAAGGAGCCCATCGAGGCGCCTTCGTAAGCGTCTTCAAGGCCGTCGAGGAACATGTGGTCGTAGATCGTGTCGTGTCCCGCGCGGGCACCCGCGCGGTGCTTCTTGGAGAGGTATGGCGCGTTGGTCATCGATTCCATGCCGCCAGCAATGGCGAGATCGATCGAGCCCGAAGCGAGCGCTTCGGCGCCCATGATCACGGTCTGCATGCCCGAGCCGCAGACCTTGTTGACCGTGGTGGCCTGGACCGACTTGGGCAGCCCGGCCTTGAGTGCGGCCTGGCGGGCAGGAGCCTGGCCAAGCCCGGCCGGAAGCACGCAGCCCATGTAGATCCGCTCGATGTCCTCTCCGGCCACGCCGGAGCGCTCGACGGCGGCCTTGACCGCGGCGGCGCCAAGCTGCGTCGCGTCGACATCGGCCAGGGCTCCCATCAATCCGCCCATGGGGGTGCGCGCGTACGAAAGGATGACGATGGGGTCGGATGCGGAAATCTGGTTCATGGCTCGGAGCCTCTCCTGCTCGATTGTAGAATGCCTTGTTCACGGATAATGCTGCGCTGCGCCATTTTCAATGTGGCATGGTGCACGTGCCGCTGTTTCCCGAGCCTCATTACGCCCGCGATGCTGAGATCCGATGACACTTGCCGGCGAGCGTGGGGTGGGCTTCGCAATCCGGACCGCGCCGCCCACTTGTACTTCGGATCGTAGTCCATGTTCTTCTGCAAATAAGTCGCAATAGCACTAAATGGCGGCGAAAGCAGAGGAAAGCGGGGCGAATCGTCTATAGTGGGCTTGCAAAAAGGTCATCTACATGTGCGCGCAAATGCAGTTTATTACAGCGAATGCGGGGTGAACGCAGGGGGCGCCGCGATCGGATCCGCGAAATCGGGCCATTTTGTTGCAGCGCAGTGCGCTCGCGAGGATTATTCCCCACGAGTACCTTGCGGAGTACCAAGGGGTGGCCTAAGGACCCGCTCATCAATGATGGAGCTGCCAATTGGGCAAACTGTCCAGCGGCATTCCGACCCGGTAAGAGGCAAGAGAGCATTGACCGATCTGTCGCAATATCTGCCGATTCTGATTTTCCTCGTGATCGCGCTCGGCCTGTCCGCGGTGATTGTTTTCCTGCCCATGGGCGTGGCGCACCTGACCGGCGCGGCCAAGCCGAACGCCGACAAGCTGAGCGAGTATGAATGCGGTTTTCCCGCCTTCGAGGATCCGCGTAGCCAGTTCGACGTGCGCTTCTACCTGGTCGCGATCCTCTTCATCGTCTTCGATCTCGAGGCTGCGTTCCTGTTTCCCTGGGCCATTTCGCTCGACGTCACCCGCTGGGCCGGGTGGGGTACGATGATGGTGTTCCTCGGTGAGCTGGCCATCGGCCTCGCCTATGCATGGAAGAAGGGAGCTCTGGACTGGGAATGAGCACGCTCGTGAACGCATCCGGACAGCCGCTCGCATCGGGGCAGGGGGGAGCGATCACCCCTCCCGATCAGGCGTTTTTCAACGACCTCAATCAGGAAGTCTCCGATAAGGGCTTCCTCGTTACCTCGACCGAGGATCTCTTCCAGTGGGCCCGTACCGGTTCGCTGTGGTGGATGACCTTCGGTCTGGCCTGCTGCGCGGTGGAGATGATCCACGTCAACATGCCCCGCTATGACATGGAGCGCTTCGGTGCTGCCCCGCGCGCCTCGCCGCGCCAGTCGGACGTGATGATCGTCGCGGGAACGCTGTGCAACAAGATGGCCCCGGCGCTGCGCAAGGTCTACGACCAGATGTCGGAGCCCAAGTACGTCATCTCGATGGGCTCGTGCGCCAACGGTGGCGGCTACTACCACTACAGCTACAGCGTCGTGCGCGGTTGCGACCGCATCGTTCCCGTCGACATCTACGTCCCGGGCTGCCCGCCGACCGCCGAGGCGCTGCTTTACGGCATCATGCAGTTGCAGCGGAAGATCCGCCGCGTCGGCACGGTCGAGCGTTGAGAGAGGACCGAGACATGCCCGTTCTTCACTCCGCTCCCCGCTACGCCTCGAACGAGGGCGTCATCGAGAGCCTCGCCACCGCGCTTGGCGCGATGCTGGTTTCGGCCACCGAGCAGCACGGCGAGATCGTGCTCACGATCGCCCGTCCCGAGATCGCCAATGCCCTCAAGCTGCTTCGTGACGAGCACGAATACCAGCAGCTCATGGAAATGGCCGGTGTCGACTATCCCTCGCGCGCGGAGCGCTTCGAGGTGGTCTACATGCTGCTCTCGGTGACCAAGAACCACCGCCTGCTCGTCAAGTGCACGGCTTCGGAAAGCACTCCGGTGCCGACCGTGACGACGCTCTGGCACAACGCGGGCTGGCTCGAACGCGAAGTCTTCGACATGTACGGCGTCATCTTCGCCGGCAACAAGGATCTTCGCCGCATCCTCACCGACTACGGTTTCGAGGGGCATCCGTTCCGCAAGGACTTCCCGCTCACCGGCTATGTCGAACTGCGCTATTCGCAGGAAGATAAGCGCGTGGTCTACGAGCCGGTCAAGCTGGCGCAGGACTTCCGCACCTTCGACTACATGAGCCCGTGGGAAGGATCGGACTACATCCTTCCGGGTGACGAGAAGGCCGCTCCGGCCTCGCCGCCGGTCGAGCAGAAGAAGACGACGGATTCGCCCAAGGACACCGGTGCCGACAAGGGCGCGGATGCGAAGGCGGCCGACAAGGCTTCCGCGCCCGCGCCTGCGACGGACGCGAAGGGAGACAAGGCATGAGCATGCAGCTCGAGCAGTCGCCGACCACCGGCGATGACGTCATCACCAACTACACGATCAACTTCGGCCCGCAGCACCCCGCGGCCCACGGCGTTTTGCGCATGGTCATGGAGCTCGACGGCGAGATCATCGAGCGCATCGACCCGCACGTCGGCCTGCTGCACCGTGGCACCGAGAAGCTGATCGAGAACAAGACCTATCTCCAGGCGCTGCCCTACTTCGACCGGCTCGACTACTGTTCGCCGCTCGGCATGGAATACAGCTACGTCCTGGCGATCGAGAAGATGCTGAACGTCGAGGTTCCGCTGCGTGCGCAGTACTTGCGCGTGCTCTTCGCGGAACTGACCCGCATCTCGAACCACATGATGAACATCGGCAGCCACATCATGGACATCGGCGCGATGACGCCGAACCTGTGGCTATTCGAGATTCGCGAGGATTGCCTCAACTTCTTCGAGCGCGCCTCGGGTGCACGCATGCACTCGGCCTGGTTCCGCCCCGGTGGCGTGCACCAGGACGTGCCGCTCAAGCTGCTCGCCGATCTCGGCGAATGGCTCGATACGCGCCTGCCCGAACTGTTCGAGGACGCCATGAGCCTCGTCATCGACAACCGCATCTTCAAGCAGCGCAACGTCGACATCGCCGTTGTCAGCAAGGAAGACGCGCTGGCCTGGGGTTTCTCCGGCCCGATGATCCGCGGTGCGGGCATCCCCTGGGACATCCGCAAGAGCCAGCCCTACGACGTCTACGACCGCATGGAATTCGACGTGCCGGTCGCGACCGAGTCCGACTGCTACGGCCGTTTCATGGTCCGCGTCGAGGAAGTGCGCCAGTCGGCCAAGATCATGAAGCAGTGCCTCGCGCAGATGCCCGAAGGCCCGATCATGACCGCCGACCGCAAGGTTGGTCCGCCCAAGCGCGCCGAGATGAAGAGCTCGATGGAATCGCTGATCCATCACTTCAAGCTCTACACCGAAGGCTTCCACGTGCCTGCGGGCGAAGTCTACGTCGCGACGGAAAGCCCCAAGGGTGAATTCGGCGTCTATCTGGTCTCGGATGGCTCCAACAAGCCGTACCGCTGCAAGATCCGTCCGACCGCGTTCAGCCACCTCCAGGCGATGGACTTCATGTGCAAGGGCCACATGCTGCCCGACGCGACCGCGATCCTGGGCGCTCTCGACATCGTGTTCGGGGAGTGTGACCGTTGAGCAAGCTTGAAATCGCCAAGGCCATGATCGCGGCCTACAACGCGCAGGACGCCGACCTATACGTTTCGTACATGACCGAGGACGCTTGTGAGGCGGGCTACCGCGGTGCCGTTGTTCGTGAGGGCAAGGAAGGCACGCGCACGGGGCTCAAGGATGCCTTCGCCAAGTGGCCACACAACCACGCCGAGATCGTCTCGATCGAGGAAACCGACAACTTCGTCGTGTTCCGTGAGCACGTGACACGCGGCGAAGCCTCGGATGGCAGCGAACTCGTCGCGCCGTTCGACGTGCTGGCCGTCTACAGCTTCGAGGGCGACAAGTGCGCGCGCGTGGAGTTCATCCGATGAAACTCTCGCAAGTGCAGATGCTGCGCGTCTGGGCAGGGCTTACGGGCCTCTGCCTCGTCGCGTTTTATTTCGGCATCCTGTCGGTTGGCGGTGCGCCGTCGCCGACGGTGGCGATGCTCGCGACTGCGATCGCGGGTTTTGAAATTTTCTTTTTCGGCCAGGAACAGTGGCTGAAGCGCAGAGGTAAGCATGGCTGACCGCTATATCGAACCGGATACGCCGGAACTGCGGGCGCGCTGGGGCAATTTCGCCTGGACGCCCGAAAACGCCGACAAGGCCAAGGACGTCCTTTCGCGCTATCCCGAAGGGCGCCAGCGCTCGGCGGTGATGCCTTTGCTCGATCTGGCCCAGCGCCAGGTGGGTGCCGAAGAGAACACGCAAGGCTGGCTCCCCATCCCGGTGATGGAATATGTGGCCGCCTATCTCGACATGCCGATCATCCGCGTCGTCGAGGTCGCGACCTTCTACACGATGTACAACATCGCGCCGATCGGTCGGTTCCACGTCCAGGTCTGCGGCACGACGCCCTGCATGCTGCGCGGGTCGGACGACATCATCTCGGCCTGCAAGAAGCGCGGCATGAAGGCCGGGCACATCACCGCAGACGGCCTCTGGTCGTTCACCGAGGTGGAGTGCATGGGCAACTGCGCCTCGGCCCCGATGGTGCAGATCAACGACGACAACTACGAGGACCTCAACGTCGAGAACTTCGATAAGGTGCTCGATGCCCTGGCTCGCGGCGAGACGCCCAAGGCGGGCACGCAGGATCCCAACCGCCACACGGTCGAGCCGACCGGCGGTCCGACCACGCTGACCGCGATGGTCAGCGAAAACCACGATTACCGAGGGGAGTGGTAAGTCATGGCACTCGCCGACAAGGATCGTATCTTTACCAATCTCTACGGGTTCCAGCCCTGGAACCTGAAGGAAGCCATGGCGCGTGGCGCCTGGGACGGCACCAAGGACATTCTCGCCAAGGGCAAGGAAGCCATCATCGAGGAAATGAAGGCCTCGGGCCTTCGCGGACGCGGTGGTGCAGGCTTCCCGACCGGCCTCAAGTGGTCGTTCATGCCCAAGCAGGCGCCGCTCGACCAGAACGGCAATCCCAAGCCCAGCTTCCTCGTCATCAACGCCGACGAATCCGAGCCGGGTTCGTGCAAGGACCGCGAGATCATGCGTCATGATCCGCACCTGCTGTTTGAAGGCGCGCTCGTGGCAGGTTTCGCGATGGGGGCCCGCGCGGCCTACATCTACATCCGCGGCGAATACATCCGCGAAGCCGAAGTGCTCTTCGCCGCGCGCGAGGAAGCCTATGCGGCGGGTCTGCTGGGCAAGAACGCCTGCGGCTCGGGCTACGACTTCGACGTCTTCGTCCACCGCGGCGCCGGCGCCTACATCTGCGGCGAAGAGACCGCAATGATCGAGAGCCTGGAAGGCAAGAAGGGCCAGCCCCGCCTGAAGCCGCCGTTCCCGGCCGGCGCGGGCCTCTATGGCTGCCCGACCACGGTCAACAACGTGGAATCGATCGCGGTTGCGCCCACCATCATGCGGCGCGGTGCGGCCTGGTTCTCGAGCTTCGGCAACGAGAACAATCGTGGCACCAAGCTTTTCCAGATCTCGGGCCACGTCGACAAGCCGTGCGTCGTGGAAGAAGAGATGTCGATCTCGTTCCGCGAATTGATCGAGAAGCACTGCGGCGGCATTCGCGGCGGTTGGGACAACCTGCTTGCGGTCATCCCGGGCGGTTCCTCGGTTCCGCTGGTGCCCGCCAAGGACATCATCGACTGCGCGATGGACTATGATGGCCTCAAGGCGGTCGGCTCGGGCCTCGGCACCGCGGCGATCATCGTCATGGACAAGTCGACCGACATCGTGCGCGCGATCAGCCGCATCTCGTACTTCTACAAGCACGAGAGCTGCGGGCAGTGCACGCCGTGCCGTGAAGGCACGGGCTGGATGTGGCGCGTCATGGAACGCCTGCGCACCGGCAACGCCTCGGTCGAGGAAATCGACATGCTGTTCCAGGTGACCAAGCAGGTCGAAGGCCACACCATTTGCGCCCTGGGCGACGCGGCCGCCTGGCCGATCCAGGGCCTGATCCGTCACTTCCGCCCCGAGCTGGAACGACGGATTGCCGAACACATGCCGGAGGCTGCTGAATAATGCCCAAGGTCAAAGTAGACGGCGTAGAACTCGAAGTCCCGGCAGGCGCGACCGTCCTGCAGGCCTGCGAGCT
Source organism: Novosphingobium profundi (assembly GCF_018491765.1). GTDB lineage: Bacteria > Pseudomonadota > Alphaproteobacteria > Sphingomonadales > Sphingomonadaceae > Novosphingobium > Novosphingobium profundi. The sequence goes on from NZ_JABWCU010000012.1 coordinate 152,681, forward strand.
CGCCGGCAAGGAAATCCCGCGCTTCTGCTACCACGAGCGCCTGAGCATCGCCGGCAACTGCCGCATGTGCCTGGTCGAGGTGAAGCCCGGACCGCCCAAGCCGCAGGCGAGCTGCGCGCTTCCCGCCGCCGAAGGCCAGGAAATCCGCACGGATTCCGAGATGGTCAAGAAGGCGCGCGAAGGCGTGATGGAATTCCTCCTGATCAACCACCCGCTCGACTGCCCGATCTGCGATCAGGGCGGCGAGTGCGACCTGCAGGACCAGTCGGTGGCCTACGGTCGTGGCGGCTCGCGCTACGACGAGAACAAGCGCGCGGTGACGTCCAAGAACATGGGACCGCTCATCAAGACCACGATGACGCGCTGCATCCACTGTACCCGCTGCGTGCGCTTCTCGGAAGAGATCGCCGGCGTGGACGAGATCGGCGCGATCTATCGCGGCGAGAACATGCAGATCACGACCTACCTCGAGAAGGCCGCGACGCACGAGATGTCGGCCAACGTGATCGACCTGTGCCCGGTCGGCGCGCTGACCTCGCGTCCCTATGCCTTCGAGGCGCGCCCCTGGGAGCTCAAGAAGACGCTCGGCATCGACGTCTCGGACGCGACCGGTGCCAACATCCGCATCGACAGCCGTGGTCGCGAAGTGCTGCGCGTGCTTCCGCGCATCAACGACGACGTCAACGAGGAATGGATCTCGGACAAGGCGCGCTATCAGGTCGATGGCCTGACCAAGCGTCGCCTCGACAAGCCGTTCCTGCGCAAGGACGGCAAGCTCGTTCCGGTCAGCTGGCAGGAGGCCTTCTCGGCGATCGCCACGCTCAATCCGGGCAATTCGATTGCCGCCGTCGCGGGCGACATGGTCGACTGCGAAACGATGTTCGCCGCCAAGAAGCTGCTTGGCGCGCTCGGCTCGTCGCTTCTTGAAGGTCGCCAGACCGGCATGGACTACGATTGCTCGAGCCTTGCCGCGGTGAACTTCAACTCCGGCTTCAACGGCATCGAGACCGCCGACGCGATCCTGATCGTGGGCAGCCAGGTCCGCACCGAGGCTCCGCTCGTCAATGTCCGCCTGCGCAAGGCGGTCAAGCGCGGCGCGAAGGTCTTCCTGGTCGGCCCGGCTTGGGAAACCACCTTCGGTGGCGAGTTCCTCGGTGAAGACCTTTCGGTCCTCAACCAGCTTCCTCAGCACGTCTGGGATGCCCTTTCGGGTGCCAAGCGTCCGGCGGTGATCGTCGGCGGGGCAGGGCTGGGCCGTGGTGGTCTGGAAGCTTCGCTTTCGATCGCCGGTCAGCTCAAGCTCGTGCGCGAGCTCGAGGACGGTTCGACCTGGAACGGCTTCAACGTCCTGCATCTGTCGGCGGCCCGCATGGGCGGCCTGATGCTGGGCTACGCGCAGAAAGGCGGCATCGCCGACCTCGCCGCAGCTGCGCCCAAGGTCGTGCTCGCTCTGGGCGCCGACGAAGTGGACTTCACCAAGTTCGCCAACTCGATGGTGGTCTATATCGGTCATCACGGTGACAAGGGCGCGCACGCGGCCGACGTCGTGCTGCCGGCCGCCGCCTACACCGAGAAGAACGGCACTTACGTCAACACCGAAGGGCGTGTTCAGCTTTCGGACAAGGCCGTCTTCGCACCGGGCGATGCCCGCGAAGACTGGACGATCCTGCGCGCGATGGCCGATGCCTTCGGCGTCTCGGTCGGTTTCGACAGTTTCGAGGAGCTTCGCGCGGCAATGGCCGCCGAAGTCCCCGCGCTGGGTGTCGAGGGCCTCGCCGACTACGGGCAGGACCTGCCCGCCGGCGGTGGTTCGGCTTCGGGCGTGATCGCCTATCCGATCAAGGATTTCTATCTGACCAACCCCATCGCGCGCGCCAGCGCCGTGATGCAGCAGTGTTCGGCTGAGCTGCTTCATGGGGAAGAGATCGCGGAGGCCGCAGAATGACCGCCTTCTTCCAGTCCCTCGGGATGACCTATGACTGGGCGTGGTTCGTCTCGACCGTCTGCGGCATCCTCCTGATCGCGCTGCCGCTGATGCTTGCGGTGGCCATGATCATCTACGTCGACCGCAAGATCTGGGCCGCCATGGCGCTTCGCCGTGGCCCCAACGTGGTCGGCCCGTTCGGCCTGCTGCAGTCCTTCGCGGACGGCCTGAAGGTTTTCCTCCAGGAAACAATCGTCCCTTCGGCCGCGAACAAGGGCATCTTCCTGATCGCCCCGGTGATCACCTTCACCGTCGCGCTGATGGCCTGGGCGGTAATCCCGTTCAACTCGGGTGCGATGCTCGCCAACATCAATGTCGGCCTGCTTTACATCCTCGCGATCAGCTCGCTGGGGGTCTACGGCACGATCATGGCCGGTTGGGCGTCGAACTCGAAGTATCCCTTCTTCTCGGCGATGCGCGCCTCGGCGCAGATGATCTCGTACGAAGTCTCGATCGGCTTCATCATCGTGTGCGTCGTGCTTTGGGCAGGTACGTTCAACTTGAACGACATCGTCAAGGCGCAGCAGGGCCATGTCTTCGGCATCTTCAACGGCTTCGTGTTCAACCCGTTGCTGTTCCCGATGTGGGTGATGTTCCTCATCTCCTCGCTCGCCGAGACGCAGCGCGCGCCGTTCGACCTGACCGAGGCGGAATCGGAACTCGTGGCCGGTTACCAGACCGAATATTCGTCGATGGCCTTCGCCGCCTACTGGCTGGGTGAATACGCGAACGTGCTCCTCATGTGCGCGCTCAACACCACGCTGTTCTTTGGTGGCTGGCTGCCCCCGCTCGACTGGGCGCCACTGTACCTTGTTCCGGGCTTCATCTGGTTCCTGCTCAAGGTCTTCTTCTTCTTCTTCGTCTTCTCGTGGGTGAAGGCGACCGTGCCCCGCTACCGCTACGACCAGCTCATGCGTCTTGGCTGGAAGATCTTCCTGCCGACATCGCTTCTCTTCGTGGTCCTGGTCTCGGGCTACCTGATGCTGACGAGGTATTCCTGATGAGCGTCGCTCAACTCGTAAAATCCTTCACGCTCTACGAGTTCGTGAAGGCGCACGCCCTGACCTTGAAGTACTTCTTCAAGCCCAAGGCCACGATCAACTATCCCTTCGAGAAGAACCCGCTCTCGCCCCGCTTCCGCGGCGAACACGCGCTGCGCCGTTATCCCAACGGCGAGGAGCGCTGCATCGCGTGCAAGCTGTGCGAGGCGATCTGCCCGGCACAGGCGATCACGATCGAGGCCGCGCCGCGCGAGGACGGCTCGCGCCGCACCACGCGCTACGACATCGACATGACGAAGTGCATCTACTGCGGCTTCTGCCAGGAAGCTTGCCCGGTGGACGCGATCGTCGAGGGGCCGAACTTCGAATACGCGACCGAAACGCGCGAGGAACTGCTCTATGACAAGGCTAAGCTACTGGCGAACGGGGACAAGTGGGAGCGTGCGATCGCCGCTAACCTTGAAGCCGACGCGCCGTACCGGTAGGGGCTCGCCCAGGGGAAACATGGTCTCATGATTCACGTAATAGCCTTCTATCTCTTCGCGGTGATGACCGTTGCGAGCGCAGCGATCACGATCCTGTCGCGCAATCCGGTCCACTCGGTGCTCTGGCTGATCCTGGCGTTCTTCAACGCCGCGGGCCTGATGGTCCTGACAGGGGCCGAGTTCATCGCGATGCTGCTTGTCATCGTCTACGTGGGCGCGGTGGCGGTCCTGTTCCTGTTCGTCGTCATGATGCTTGACATCGACTTCGCCGAACTGCGGGCCGGTTTCGTGCGCTACTTCCCGCTGGGTGCGCTCGTCGCGCTCGTGCTGCTGGCCGAAATGGTCCTCGGGATCGGCGCCTACCGCGTCGGTTCGATCCAGCTCGGGACGCCGGACGGCACCGCTGCGGTCGCCGAGGGTGTCTCGAACACCGCCGCGATCGGTGCGCTTCTCTACAGCCGCTACCTCTTCCTGTTCGAGGCGGCCGGCATCATCCTGCTTGTCGCGATGATCGGCGCGATCGTGCTGACCCACCGTCAGCGCAACGACACCCGCGGTCAGAAGATCAGCAAGCAGAACGCACGTCGTCCCGAAGAGGCGACGGTCAACGTCAAGCCCGAAGTGGGCAAGGGGGTAACGCTGTGATCGGCGTCGAACACTATGTCGTGGTGAGCTCGATACTCTTCGTGCTCGGCGTCCTCGGCATCTTCCTCAACCGCAAGAACGTCATCGTTCTGCTCATGGCGATCGAACTGATCCTGCTTGCGGTGAACATCAACCTCGTCGCGTTCAGCGCCTTCCTGGGCGACCTGACCGGTCAGATCTTCGCCATGTTCGTCCTGACCGTGGCGGCCGGTGAGGCTGCCGTGGGTCTCGCGATCCTCGTTATCTACTTCCGTGGCCGCGGCTCCATCGCCGTCGACGACGTCAACCGGATGAAGGGATAAGGCCGTGCACCCGATCCTGATCATCGTATTCCTGCCGCTTCTGGCAGCGATCATCACCGGCCTTGGCAACAAGGACCTGGGCGCGATGCCGGCCAAGCTCATCACCACGCTGGGCCTGTTCGTCTCGGCCGCCCTGTCCTGGTCGGTCTTCATCCCCTACCTCACCGGTTCGGCGACCCCCGAAGTAGTCCCGGTCCTCAAGTGGGTAGCCTCGGGCAGCTTCGCGTTTGACTGGGCTCTGCGCGTCGACACGCTGACGGCGGTCATGCTGGTGGTTGTGACCTCGGTCTCCTCGCTCGTGCACCTCTACTCGTGGGGGTACATGGACGACGAGCCGGACAAGCCGCGCTTCTTCGCCTACCTGTCGCTCTTCACCTTCATGATGCTCATGCTGGTGACCGCCGACAACCTCGTGCAGATGTTCTTCGGTTGGGAAGGCGTGGGCCTCGCCTCGTACCTCCTCATCGGCTTCTACCTGCGCAAGCCTTCGGCCGGCGCGGCAGCGATCAAGGCCTTCGTCGTCAATCGCGTGGGTGACCTTGGCTTCATGCTCGGCATCTTTGCGACCTACCTCGTGTTCGGCACCGTCTCGATCCCCGCGATCCTCGACGCCGTTCCCGGTGTGGCCGGTTCGACGATCGGCTTCCTCGGCCTGCGCGCCGACACGATGACCGTGATCACGCTGCTGCTGTTCGTGGGCGCTATGGGCAAGTCGGCCCAGCTGGGCCTCCACACCTGGCTTCCCGACGCGATGGAAGGCCCGACCCCGGTTTCGGCTCTCATCCACGCCGCGACCATGGTCACCGCCGGCGTCTTCATGTGCTGCCGCCTCTCGCCGATGTTCGCCGCGTCCGAGACGACGATGACCGTGATTACGTTCATCGGCGCCGCGACCTGCTTCTTCGCCGCGACGGTGGGCTGCACTCAGTGGGACATCAAGCGCGTGATCGCCTACTCGACCTGTTCGCAGCTGGGCTACATGTTCTTCGCGATCGGTGTCGGCGCCTTCGGCTCGGCGATGTTCCACCTCTTTACCCACGCCTTCTTCAAGGCCCTGCTGTTCCTCTGCGCCGGTTCGGTCATCCACGCGATGCACCACGAGCAGGACATGCGGTTCTACGGCAACCTTCGCAAGAAGATCCCGGTGACCTTCGTCGCTATGACGCTGGGCACCCTCGCGATCACCGGCGTCGGCCTCTTCGGCTTCGGTTTCGCGGGCTACTTCTCGAAGGACTCGATCATCGAGGCCGCTTACATGAGCGGCACCAAGATGGGCCTGTTCGCCTACTGGATGGGTATTGCCGCCGCTCTGATGACGAGCTTCTACTCGTGGCGCCTGGTGTTCCTCACCTTCTTCGGCAAGCCGCGTTGGGCCGGTTCGGAGCACATCCAGCACGCCGTCCACGACGCGCACGGTCACGGTGATCACGGCCACGGCCATGACGACCATGCCCATGGCCACGACGATCACGGCGACGGCACGGCGGGTTACCACCCGCACGAGAGCCCGCTGGTCATGACCATTCCGCTGATCGTTCTGTCGGTGGGTGCCGTCCTCGCGGGCGCGGTGTTCCAGCACTACTTCGTCAGCGAAGGCGAGGGCGCGTTCTGGATGAACGGTCTGGTGTTCCACGAGCACCTGATCCACGCGATGCACTCGATCTCGGGTGTCGCCAAGTACATGCCCTTCATCGTCATGCTGATCGGCCTGGTCATCGCCTGGTACGGCTACATCAAGAACACGTCGTTCCCCGCCAAGGTCGTCGAGCAGATCGGTCCGGTCTACACCTTCGTCTACCGTAAGTGGATGTTCGACGAGCTCTACAACGTCCTGTTCGTCAAGGGCGCCTTCAAGTTCGGCAAGCTGTTCTGGAAGGTCCTCGACATCGGGATTATCGACCGGTTCGGACCGGATGGTGCGGCCTGGGTCGTGTCGAAGGGTTCGACTTACGCGCAGAAGGTCCAGACGGGCTACCTGTATAGCTACGCTCTTGTCATGCTGCTGGGCCTTGTCGGCGCCATCAGCTGGGTGATCGCGGGATAAGATGATGAGTGGTTTTCCGATCCTCAGCCTGATGCTCCTGGTGCCGCTTGCGGCGGCACTGGTGTGTCTTTTCCTTGAAGCCAAGGCGGCGCGCTGGCTCGCGCTGGCCGCTACGCTGGTGGACCTCGCCCTGGGTGTCGTCCTGTGGCTCAACTTCGATGTGGGCGGTGCCCAGTGGCAATTCCAGGAGAGCCATGCGCTCTTCGCGGGGTTCAAGTACGCCCTGGGTATCGACGGCATTGCTCTCCTCCTGATCATGCTCTCCGTCTTCCTCATGCCGATCTGCATCGGTGCGAGCTGGAAGTCGGTCGAGAAGCGGGTGGGTGAGTACATGGCCGCGTTCTTGCTCGTCGAGACGCTCATGATCGGCGTCTTCGCGGCGCAGGACCTGTTCCTGTTCTACATCTTCTTCGAAGCCGGCCTGATCCCGATGTACCTCATCATCGGCATCTGGGGTGGTGCGGACCGTATCTACGCCTCCTACAAGTTCTTCCTCTACACGCTGCTCGGCTCGGTCCTGATGCTGATTGCGATGATGTGGATGGTGAACACGGCGGGCACGACCGACATCCCCACGCTCATGGTCTACGACTTCCCGGCGCAGGCGCAGACCTGGCTCTGGCTGGCCTTCTTCGCGAGCTTCGCGGTGAAGATGCCGATGTGGCCGGTCCACACCTGGCTTCCTGCCGCGCACGTCCAGGCCCCGACCGCTGGTTCGGTCATCCTCGCGGGCGTGCTCCTGAAGATGGGCGGCTACGGCTTCATCCGCTTCTCGCTCCCGATGTTCCCCGAAGCCTCGGCGTACTTCGCGCCGCTGATCTGGGGCCTGTCGATGGCCGCCGTCGTCATCACCTCGCTCATCGCGCTGGTGCAGGACGACATGAAGAAGCTGATCGCCTACTCGTCGGTCGCGCACATGGCGATCGTGACGGTCGGTCTCTTCGCCTTCAACACTCAGGGTCTCGAGGGCTCGATGCTGGTCATGCTCAGCCATGGTCTCGTCTCGGGCGCGCTGTTCCTGTGCGTGGGCATCATCTACGAGCGCCTGCACACCCGTGAGATCAGCCGCTACGGCGGTCTTGCCATCAACATGCCGCGTTACTCGCTGTTCTTCCTGCTCTTCACGATGGCCTCGATCGGCCTTCCGGGCACCAGCGGTTTCGTCGGCGAGTTCCTGAGCCTTGCGGGCATCTACCAGGCATCGAGCTGGGCAGCCTTCATCTGCACCACCGGTATCATCCTGGGCGCCGCCTACATGCTCTACCTTTATCGCCGGGTGGTCTTTGGCCCCCAGAACAATGCCGATGCCGCCGCCATGCCGGACCTGGACGCACGCGAGATCCTGATGGTTCTCGTCCTGGGTCTCTCGGTCCTTTGGATGGGCGTCTATCCCGAGAGCTTCATGGCTCCGATGCGCAGCGACATTGCCGCGCTCGAAGCCCGGATCGCCCGTGCGGCGCCCGAAGGTGACGCGAAGGTAACGGCAGGACATGCTAAGCCTGCGCACGAAGACGTCTCTGCGCATGAGGGGGCACACTGATGGACTGGTCGCAGTCGCTGCGCCTGATCGCGCCGGAAGAAACAATCACCGTTGCAGGTCTGGTTCTGCTCCTTGTCGCCGCCTGGGGCGGTGACAAGGCGAGCCGCCTCATTTCCATCCTGGCCTCTGTCGTCCTCGTGGGCGCCATGGTTCTTGTCGCACCGGCCCTTTGCGGCCAGGCGATGGGGCCCGAGACTTCGGCCTTCTTCGGCCAATTCAAGGCTGATGCCTTCGCGAGTTTCGCCAAGATCCTGATCTACGGCTCGGCCGTGATCACCTTGATGCTCGCGCCGCGCTATTTCGAGCGTTTCAATTCGATGCGCGCGGAATTCCCGCTCCTGGTCATGTTCGCGTCGGTCGGCATGGGCATGATGGTTTCGGCGACCGATCTCCTGACGCTCTACATCGGGCTCGAGATGATGTCGCTCGCCTCCTACGTGATGGCTGCCATCCTGCGCAACGACGGGCGCTCGGCCGAAGCGGGCCTCAAGTACTTCGTGCTGGGCTCGCTGGCTTCGGGCATCCTGCTCTTCGGCATGAGCCTGACTTACGGCTTTGCCGGCTCGACCTCGTTCGCCGGCATCAGCGCGGGCGTGTCGGGTGGTCTCTCGAACGGGGCGCTGTTCGGAATCGTCTTCATGCTGGCTGGGCTTGCTTTCAAGATCAGTGCGGTGCCGTTCCACATGTGGACGCCCGACGTCTACGAAGGCGCACCGACGCCGGTCACGACGTTCTTCGCGACCGCGCCCAAGGTGGCGGGCCTCGGCCTCATCATGCGCGTTCTGCTCGATGCCTTTGGCGACCAGGCTGCCGCCTGGCAGCAGATCATCGTGTTCATCTCGCTGGCCTCGATCGTGGTCGGTGCGCTGGGTGCGATTGGCCAGAAGAACATCAAGCGCCTGATGGCCTATTCTTCGATCAACAACGTCGGCTTCATCCTCGTTGGTCTGGCGACCGCGACGCAGGCCGGTGCTTCGGGCATGCTGGTCTACGTCACGATCTATGTCGCGATGTCGGTTGCCGGTTTCACCGCGATCCTGATGCTCAAGGACGAGAACGGCAACTACGTCGAGGACGTTCCGATGCTTGCGGGGCTCTCGCGGACCCGTCCGGCTATCGCGCTGGCGCTCGCTACGGTAATGTTCAGCCTTGCCGGTATCCCGCCGCTGTTCGGTTTCTGGGGCAAGTTCGTGGTCTTCCAGGCCGCGGTTCAGGCCGACATGCTTCCGCTCGCGTTCCTGGGCATCGCCGCCTCGGTCATCGGTGCCTTCTACTACCTCAAGGTCGTCAAGGTCATGTACTTCGACGAACCCGCCGACGTGGTGAAGGGCGAGAGCGACATCTGGCACAAGGCGATCCTGACCATTGCCTGTGTTTTCATCTCGCCGCTCGGCTACCTGCTGACCTCGTGGCTGGGTGATACCGCGAACAAGGCGACCACCGCTCTGTTCGCAGCGCTCTGAGCCGTATCCGGCCTTGATCCGGTACGTTGAGGAAACCGGGTCGACCAACCAGGATCTGGTCGACCGGTTGAAGCATGCAGATTACGTCCCCGAGGGCGATTGGCTTGTCGCCGATCGCCAGTCTCGGGGACGGGGTCGTTTGGGGCGGGACTGGTTCGACGGTTCGGGCAACTTCATGGGCTCCACCGTCGTGCGTTGCGCGCCAGGGCAGCCGAGCCCCGCCACGCTCGCCTTCGTCGTCGGCCTTGCGGTCCACGATGCGGTCCAGGCCTTTCTTCCGGCGGGGAGCGGCCTGCGCTTGAAATGGCCCAACGATCTGCTTCTGGACGGCGCGAAGCTTTCGGGTGTCCTGCTCGAAATGATCCGCGACACGGTTGTTGTCGGCGTGGGCGTCAACCTGAAGGTTGCGCCCGATGTGCCAGATCGGCGGACCGTCAGTCTCGAGGAGCGGGGCATTACGGTCGATCGCGATGCATTCGCGGAGAAGTTGGCCGCGTCGCTGGATCGCGAACTCGAACGCTGGCGCGGGGCTGGACTTGCCCCACTGCTGCGCCGCTGGCAAAGTGCCGCGCATCCCGAGGGAACGCCCTTGCAGGTGCATCCGCCCGGAGAGCCTCCCGTGACGGGCACGTTCGCCGGCCTTTCTTCGGAAGGCAGCTTGCGGCTGCGCGTCGCGGACGGGACAGTTCGCCTGATCCATGCCGGTGATGTATTCCTGCCCGATGCCCCGGGTTGAACGAGAGGTTGGCTGTCATGCTACTTGCCATTGATGCCGGAAACACCAATGTCGTGTTCGCTCTGTTCGAGGGCCGCACGGTGCGCGGACGCTGGCGGATCGCCACGGACCCCCGGCGCACGGGCGATGAATACGCCGTGTGGTTGATGCAATTGCTTGCGATCCGGGGAATTGATCGAGCCGAGATCGATGCCATCATCATCTCGACTGTCGTTCCGCGCGCGCTCCACAACCTGGAAATTCTGTGCCGCCACTATTTCGACGTCGAGCCGCTCGTGGCGGGTGTCGGAAAGGCGGATTACGCCATAGACATCGACGTGGATGAACCGCGTTCGCTCGGTGCAGACCGGGCAGTGAATGCGATCGGCGCGCACGCCAAGTACGAGGGCGACCTGATCGTGGTCGATTTCGGCACGGCGACGACGTTCGACGTCGTTGATTTCAACGGTGCCTACAAGGGCGGCATCATCGCGCCCGGCATCAATCTTTCGCTCGATGCCCTCGTCGGCAACACGGCCAAGCTCCCGCGCATCGCGATCGCCGTGCCGGAGACAACTTCGGTCATCGGTCGCAATACCGAAGACCAGATGCTGATCGGCGTCTTCTGGGGCTATGTGGCGATGATGGAAGGCCTGATCGCGCGGATGCGCGCCGAAATCGGGCGTCCGGCCAAGGTCATCGCGACCGGCGGTCTGGCCGTCCTGTTCGACAAGGCGAGCGACATTTTTGATGCCGTGGAAGCCGACCTCACGCTCGAGGGACTGGCGATACTGGCAGAGAGGGCTTTGAATACGTGATTCCCGGTAAGGAACTGATTTTCTGCGCGCTTGGCGGCTCAGGCGAGATTGGCATGAACGTCAATCTCTACGGCTGCCACGGCAAGTGGTTGATGGTCGATCTTGGCATGACCTTCGGCATGAACGAGTATCCGGGGATCGATCTCGTCTTCGCCGACCTCGAGTTCATCGAGGCCGAGCGGGAGAACCTGCTGGGCATCGTGCTGACCCACGCGCACGAAGACCATATCGGGGCCGTGCCCTATTTCGCACAGGACCTGGGCGTGCCGATCTACGCGACGCCGTTCACGGCCAAGCTCGTCGCGGCCAAGCTCGAGGAAGCGGGTATCCTGGGCGAGATCGAACTGATCGTCGTCGAGGATCTCGAAAGGTTCGAACTCGGGCCCTTCGGAATTCGCTACGTCCCGCTCGCGCATTCGATCGCGGAAGGCAATGCGCTCGTGATCGAGACGCCGTACGGGCGGATCTTCCACACCGGCGACTGGAAGCTGGACGACGATCCGCAAGTCGGCGTGCCAGCGACCGAAGAGGAACTGCGCGCGATCGGCGACGAAGGCGTTCTCGCGCTGGTCTGCGATTCCACGAACGTCTTCAATCCTTCGGCATCCGGTTCGGAAGGGGCGGTCTTCGAAGGCCTGCTCGAGGAAGTCTCGCGCCATGAGGGCCGCCGCGTGCTGGTGACGACGTTCGCCTCGAACGTGGCGCGTCTCCAGACGCTGGGCGAGGTCGCGTTGCGCACCGGGCGCCAGCTCTGTGTCGCGGGCCGTTCGCTCGACCGGATCATCGGCGTCGCCAAGGCCTGCGGCTACCTGCCGAACTTCCCCGAGGTGATCGATGCCGACGAGGCGATGGACCTGCCGCGCGACGATGTGCTGATCATCGCCACGGGCGGGCAGGGCGAGGCGAGGGCGGCTTTGGCCCGCATTGCCGAAGGCAACCACGCGATCAAACTTGAACGGGGCGACGTGGTGCTGTTCTCGAGCCGCCAGATTCCCGGCAACGAAATTCCCATCGGTCGCATCCAGAACCGTCTTGCCGAGGCGGGCGTGCGGGTCGTGACCGATCGCCAGAGCCTGATCCACGTTTCGGGGCACCCCGGGCGTCCCGAACTCGAAGCGCTCTATAGCTGGCTGCGACCGCAGATCCTGATGCCGGTCCATGGCGAAGTGCGGCACATGAAGGAGCAGGCAGCGCTTGGCCGTTCCTGCGGAATTCCCAAGTCCGTCTTCCAGAAGAACGGCGATCTGGTCCGCCTCGCCCCTGGAAATCCGGGCAAGTTCGGTGAGGCTCGAGCCGGACGGCTGATCCTCGATGGTGACATCATCGCTCCGGCCGACGGGGAATCGATGGTCATGCGCCGGCGTATTTCGTTCCAGGGTGTTGTTTCGGTGGCCGCCACGCGCGAGGGGCAGGTAAAGGTGGGCGCGATCGGCCTGCCGCTCGACGAGGACTACGCCGATTTCGTCGCCGAAGCCGAGGAAGATGTCCGCCAGGCGCTGCGCCGCACGGTCAAGGCTAGCCCGGATGACCGGCACGAGGCGGTGCGTCTCGCGGCCCGGCGCGCGGCGACGCGCTGGTCGGGCAAGAAGCCGCAGGTCCAGGTGCTGCTGATCGACAACGAATGATACCGGCCGATGCCGGCAGACCCGCGAGGAGGCGGGCGGGCTAAGGAGAGGATGCCGAAATGCAATGGACGTCGCTTGTCGCGATCTTTGGACTGTTCTGGGTCCTAGGCGCCCTGGTGGCGCTGCCGATCGGTCTGCGAACTCCCGACGAGGTGTCGGGGCATCAAGTTGAGCCTGGCCACGCCGATTCCGCGCCGGTCAATTTTCGTCCAAAGAAAGTCGTTTTTCGAGCGACGGTAATGGCGGCCGTATTGACCGGGCTGTTCTACCTGAACTGGATGAATGGCTGGGTTACCCGCGACCAGCTCAACATCTTCGGCGATCCCCCGGTGAAGGATCTGGGTTACTGACCACCGGAGCGCTCCGGTGGTCGGTGCCGGGCTGCCTTAATTGCGCAGGCGTTCGATGCCCTGTGCCAGCGCGACGTAGAGCTTGCCCATGTCGGACGAGAGCAGGGTGACGCCCATGGCGTTGCCGTCGCGGGTCGAGAGGACCTGGCGCAGCAGCGACTCGAAGTCATGGATGTAGCGGCTCACATGTTCACGAAAGGCGTCGTCGCGCTCGAAGGTCTGATGGATTGCCTTGGCATCGCTGGCATCGATCAGGTTGACGGCGCGGCGGGTGAAGATGCCGCGGTCGCCCCGCAGATAGGATGCCCAGGCCGTATCGGAGACTTCGCTCGACAGGGCGGCGGCGATGTCGATCGCGTTCGAGTTGAGCGACTCGGTGATGAGCGCGGCGCGGCGGGCGAAGTCGTTGTTGACTTGTTCGCTGGCGCGTTCGCGGGCTTCGTCGAGGCGCGTCTCCAGATTGGCGACGAGTTCGGTGACCTTTTCCATCTGCTCGCGCAACTGGACGGTTGCCTCGCGGCTGACCCCCGAGGCATGGGCGACGGCTTGTTCGAGCTGTCCGGAAATCTCCGCGACGGTTGTGCGCATGGCTTTGTCGATGGCCTTGCCGCTGGTGTCTCCAAGCGATTGGGAAACCGCATCCACGCGCGCGGGCGCGTCGGTTTCGATCGCGCAGATCGCTTCGTCGAGGGAGCTTCGCAAGGTCTGGACGGCGGTGCTCAGTTCGCCTTGTGCACGATCCGAGTTCTGGAGAAGAGCGCTCTCGATGTCCTGTAGCGTTGCCCGCAGCCGGGCGAAGTGTTCGGCATGTTCCTCGCCGCGCTGGGTGATCGCGTGCTGCGTGGACGTGAGTTGATCGTTGAGCCCGGCGAGGCTTGCGCTCGAGGTCTCCAGCGAACCCGACAGGGCATAACCGTTGACGGCGGCGTCCTCGAGTTTGGCGCGGACCTCGTTGATACCGGCGTCGAGCCGGATCAACCGGTCTTCCGAAACGGAAATGGCTTCGGGGAGCTCGCCATGGGCGAGGTGCGATCCGGCACGAAGCAGGTCGAGCAGGCGCAGGCTGTCCTCGGTGAGCTTGGCGACATCGGTGTCGGCCGAGGCCAGGGATGCCCGGCTCGAGGCAAGGTTGTCACTGAGCGCGCGCAGCGACGTGGCGAGGCGGTTCTCGGTGTCGCCGCTCTGGGTCGCGATCGATCGAAGGCGGGCGTCGAAATGCTCGAGTTCAGCCGTCACCGCACGCGCGCGCTCGCTCAAGCCATCGGCCTGGTGGCGATGGCGCTCGAGGCGCTCGGCGATCGCGGCATCGAGCTCGCCCAGCATGTGTTCGATACGTGCCAGTGCGTGGCGTTCCTGTTCAACCTGACGGGTCTGCCGTTCCTGTGCCGTGGAGGCGAATTGCGCGTCACGCTCACGCAGGCGCGCATCGACGTCTTCGGCCTGGGCGGAGATCGCGGAAAGGCGTTCACCGAGAAGGCGCAGCGCGGCGTCCTGGCTGGCGCTGATACGCTCTTCGGTCGAGCCGATGTCGCTACGAAGCGCGGAGGCTCGCTGGCCGAGTTGCGCCATCGCGTTGTCGTGGGCGGCGGAGAGCTCGGCCTGGGCGCCTTGCTGTTCGTCGCGCAGCGCCGCGAAGTTCGCGCGAACCTCGTTCCCGGCGATCTGCTGCGCCTCGGCGATGCTGCGGGCGACCACGCCGCATTCCTCGCGCAGAGCCGAAAGGCGCGCGCGCAATGACGTCAGGCTGCTGGCTTCGTTCTCGTCCAGTTGCTCGCGGGTCTGGTTGATTTCGCCTTGCAATGCGTTGGCGCGCGTGCGGATCGAGGCAAGGGCCTGGACTTCGTGGCGTTCAAGTTCGGTGCGGAATTGCTCGCCCTGCTCGGCGAGTGCGGCAAAGCGCTTGCGCGCCAGGACTTCCAGGTCTTCGCACTGCCCGGCGAACTGCGCGAGCGCCGCGTCGACGGATGTGCGCACCGATGCGATCTGGCGCTCGTTGGCCTGGCCGAATTCGTTCAGCCGATGGAAGCCACTGATCATTTCCTCCAGTTGGCCATGCGCCATGCGCCCGGCGTTCGCGATGTTGCTGGTGACGTCCTTGGCCGAACTGGCGATGACCGGCAGTTGCCCGCGCAGACGTTCCATGTTGTCGAGCGCGGTGCTGCTCACGCTGGCGATCGTCTCGACCCGGCCGTTGTTCTCGAGGACGAGTTCCTGCAATCGCTGGGCGTTCGTCGAAAGCCGCTCGGTGGCGAGCCGGCCCAGCGATTCGAGGTCGCGGGCCTGCGCTGCTACGAATTCGCGCGCCAGGCTGAGCTCGCGGTTGACGCTGACCAGGCGTTGCTCGAGGTTCGCGCTTTCGTGCGACAGTGTGCGCGCGACATCGCCGAAACGTTTGCCCTCACGTGCGGAATGCCGCAGCGCCAGTAGCCAGACGAGGCCGACAAGAAGCAGCGGGACGCACCATTGGGTCACGAGCGCGGGAACATCGGAAAACGCGATGCCGGCCTTGAGTGCGGGCCACTGGGAGGCGACGAAAAGTCCACTCCAGCCCAGCGCCGTGATGCCTGCAAGCATGGGCACAAGCCAGGCCCGCGATGCGTCGGGATCCCATTCGGGCTCCGCCGAAGCATTCCCCGAGACCCAGGCCATATCCCAATCGCCTTCGCTCTCGGCGTCCTTTTCGCCGTTCGTCGAGAGGGCGTCGCGCAGCCGGGTTTCCTCGGTGCCTTGCGCGTTGGTGCCATGCGCATTGGTGGCGTCCTCGGCGGGTGTGCCGCCGAACGATATGATCCTGCTATCCCCAGACATGGTGGGAGGATACCACGACGGGGGGCTCAGGAAACCCCGGATTAAGACTTGGTCTCGTAAGCTGGGGATATGGCGTACGAGGCTGGAGCTTTCGAGGCGACGTTCGCGGCGGCTGCAGGGGGCGACCCCCAATTGCTTGCCGAGCTTCGCGAGGCGTACCGCGAGAGCGTGGTGCGCCAGATCGATCTGCTCGTTCGCGCGCGCTGCGATGGGAATTGGGAACTGGCCGCGACGCGGCTGCGAGGTCTTGCCGCCAGCTTTCATTCCGGGGAATTGCTGGGTCTTGCCGAGGATGCCCTTGCCAGTGCCCCGGGAGAGCCGAGGGTCATTCGCCGTCTTTGTGCCTATATCGACGCCTTTCCGAAGAGTTGAGCGCGCCGGCGCTTGGCACGTGGCGGCGTGCGCCCTAGATAGGGGCTCGTCGGTGGAGTGAATGATCTGCGAATAGCCTTGATATCGATGACGGAGCCTGCCGTCGCCGGACAGCCGTACCCGCGTGCGGCCCTGCGTGTGGCGGGAGCGAGCCTGGCGCAGCATCAGCTCGGGCTCGCGCTGGCACTCAAGTGCCATCGCATCATCTGTCTTGCGCGCGAGGTCTCGCCCGAAGTGATCGCGGTCCAGCGACTTGCCGAAGACGCGGGCGTTCAGTTCTACATTGCCTCGGGGCCGCGCCAGGTCTGCGCCCAGGTCAACGCCTGCGACGATTTCATCATGATCACCGAGGGACTCTTCGCCGATCCGGCGGGCGTGGTGCCGATGGTCGAGGCGGCAAGCAACGTCGTCCTCGTCCAGCCCGTCGAAGGAGCGCAGACGGCGGGCTTCGAGCGCATCGACCTCAATCGCTGCGCCGCCGGACTTGCGCGTTTGCCGGGAAGCCTGGTGGAGCGCCTTTGCGAAGTCCCCGACGAATCCGACACCATCTCGATCCTCACCCGCATTGCATTGCAATCGCGCGCGGAAATGCGTGAGGTTCCCGCCACGTTTCGTACCGGAGTTTCCTGGCGTCTCATCCGCAGCGAGGCCGAGGCCATCGAGATCGAACGGGAATGGCTGAACCAACAGTTCACCGGGCCGGGGCTTCATTCGCCCGGCCGCCTGCTTGCGCAATATGGTGCGCTGGCCTTCGGCGCTTCACTGCTCCAAGTGGGGCGCGCAAGCAACGTCATCAGCGTCGCGGTCGTCGCGCTCCTGGCACTGGCGGCCTTCCTGGCCTGGCTGGGCGTGACGGTTCCGGGCTTTGTGTGCGCCGGCGTGGCGTGGATCATGATCGAGGCCGGCCGACGCCTGCGGGCGGCTGAAAGGCGGCCCCTGGGGGTACTCGTCCCGGCGATCGAGAGAGCCGATGCGATGATCTGGCTGGTCGACCTGGCGCTGGTCGGGCTGGTGCTCGCGGCCACCGCTGCCATTCCCGGACAGAGCGTGCTGACGTGGTTCTTTGCGCCGGTGACGCTGTTTCTGTTGCTGACGCTGGCCCCGCGCACGCTCGATGCCCGGACGGCGGCCTGGATTGGCGATAGGGCGGTGCTGGCACTCGTGCTCGCGGTGGCGACGGTCTTCGGGCAGGTCCTGACGGTCGTCCAGGTCGTCGCCTTGCTGATTCTCGTGGCCCAACTTCTTCTTGTGAAGCGCCCTTAGATATAACCTCGATTTAACCAAGGCCGGTTTAGGCAGGCGGGATGAACGATCAGGTTTCACACACGGACAGTGCCCGTCAGGTCGAACGCCTCATGGGCGAGGAACTATCCCGTGGAGACGCGTCCGCGCAAACCGTTCTGCCGATCCTGAGGCACCTGATTTCCGCTGAGGACAATTCGGTGTTCAGCGACGAGATACTCGCCCGGGTGCGCGGGATGCTGAACGACCTCGCCGCCCAGTTGCTGGAAGCCCTGCGCGATCATACAGGCGAGCGGGCGGCCGATGAAGAGGCTCACGGCCAGTCGGCAAGCCTCGCGCAGGCCTTCATCGATAATCCCGAGTTGCTTGCCCATGTGCACGCCCTCGCGCTCGAATGGCAATTGTCCGAGCGTTTGCAGGCGCGCCTGGCACTCGATCCCGTGGTCTCGCCTCTGCTCCAGGCCCTCATCGCGTCGTCGGACCAGGCGACGCAGGACACCGCGATGCGGTTTCTCGCGGCCCAGGCGCGCTGGTGCCAGGCCCAGCGTCGCATGCGCTTGCCGCTTGGCGAGCTGCCCGGCGAACTGCTTCACGCGGCCTTGATGACCCTTCGCGTACTGCGCATCGAGGATCGCGCGTTCCTCGACAGGTGCGCGCAGGTCGAAAGCGAAATTCGCGCGCGCTACGATGAAGGCGCCTCACGGCTTGGCCTTGCCTCGCACCTCCTCTTCACCTTGGGGGGAGGGGCCCAGGCCGCCCTTTCGGTCGCCAGCGCCGGGCCCGCGCTTTTCCTCAGCGCTTTGGGGTTGGCCTCGGGGCAGGACCGCGATCTCGTGGTCTATTCGACCCACGAGAGCCAGATGGCGCGTTTCGCGCTCGCGCTGCGAGCCTCGGGGCTCAAGGGTAATGCGGTCGAACAGGAATTCCTGGCGATACATCCCGAAGTTCTTTTGCCCGAAGGGTTCGGGGCGATCGGTGTCGATCGGGCGGCGGCGCTGCTCAACGCCGGGTACGGCGCGAACTGATGCGCTCCGATGGCACCATTCTCGCCCGCGGCTTGAGCGATGGAGAGGATTTCCTGCTGAGCGCCGACGAACCGCTCGCGGGATTGCACTTGCGGTGCGGGGGCCAGTTGCCCGGCCCGATCGCGGTTCCCGAATTGCTCGAACTCGTACGCAAGGCACGGCGCTATGGTTTTCGCCTGGCGCGTGCGGTTTCGGCGCAGGACGGATCCGAGATCGTCACGGCCTGGGTCGAAGCCGAGCCGCGCGACGGTTCGCAAGGATGTGAAATTCGTGTTCGCAACTGGCGAAGCGCTCCCCAGCCGGCCGAGGACTCGACGGCCAGCGAGGCGCGGCGTGCCACGACCGACCGGCATCTGGCGGAACTTTCGGCCCGGCTCGATGCTGGCCAGCGGGTTCTCGCAGTGGAGACCGACAATCCCGAATTGGGAGGCATCGCCGCGGCGATGGAAGCGGGCATCGGCCGGCCTTGGACTGACTTCCTTCCCCCCGAGAATGTGACCCATCAACAGCCGCTGCACTGGAGGTTGCTGGATGGCACGCGCGTGATCGTCGCCGGTTCAACGCGGACCTTCCAGGTCCGGCTTATTCCCGCGATGCAACCCGGTTTCGATCCGGCGGGCTTCGAATTGCTGCTGCTCTCGGACGAGCCGCCGCCACGGCTTGGCCCAGTTGGCGCGGGCGCCTTGCCGACGAACCGGCGCGGCCTCGTCGGGCAGGAGCTTGCGCCCGTGCTTCGCCAACCGATCTCGCGTATCATCGCCAATGCCGAGACGATCCGCACCCGCATGGCGGGGCCATTGCCCGACGCCTACGCGGGTTACGCGAGCGAGATTTCGAGCGCGGGCCGGCTCCTTCTCGATCTGCTCGACGATCTTTCCGATCTCGAAGTCGTCGAGGCACGCGATTTCCAGACCGCACCCGACCAGATCGACCTCGGCGAGGTATCCCGTCAGGCGGCGGGCATTCTGAACGTGCGCGCCCGTGAAAAGGCGATCACGCTGCTCGCTCCGGGGGCGGACGCCAGTCTCGGCGCAATTGCCGAGTTTCGCAGGGTTCTCCAGATCCTGCTCAACCTGATCGGCAATGCGATCCGCTATTCCCCGCATGGGTCGCGGATCTGGATCGATCTGGAGCGGGCTGGAGCGATGGTTCGCGTCGTGGTGCGTGATGAAGGGCCGGGCTTGACCAGCGACCAGCAGGCGCGGGTCTTTGACAAGTTCGAACGGCTTGGGCGCTTTGGTGACGGGGGATCGGGCCTCGGTCTGTTCATTTCCCGCCGTCTGGCGCGCGCGATGGGCGGCGATCTTACCGTTGAGAGCGCCGAAGGCGAGGGCGCCCGCTTTATCCTTACGGTCCCGGCCGACCCGGACGCAATCTAGCCGCACCGGCGCGATTTCGCGTGTCCGTCAGGCAGGTGAATGGCTCCGCCTTGGCGCGGGAGGATGCGCTGCGCGTTCGTATCGAGCGCCTTTCAGATGCCTCCACAACGAAAAAGGCCCCCGCTTTCGCGAGGGCCGATTTCGTTCAGAAGCCCGTCAAGGGCTGCCTGATCAACGCTTGCCGAGCGGCACGTAGTCGCGCTGCGTCGGGCCGGTGTAGAGCTGGCGCGGACGGCCGATGCGCTGGCCGGGATCCGAGATCATTTCGTTCCACTGCGCGACCCAGCCCACGGTGCGGGCGAGCGCGAAGAGCACGGTGAACATGTCGGTCGGGAAGCCGATCGCCGAAAGCACGACGCCCGAGTAGAAGTCGACATTCGGGAAGAGCTTCTTCTCGATGAAGTACGGATCGTTGAGCGCGATTTCCTCGAGGCGCATGGCGGTCTCGAAGAGCGGATCGGTGACGTTGAGCGCTTCGAAGACTTCGCGGACGGTCGACTGCATGACGGTCGCGCGCGGGTCGTAGTTCTTGTAGACGCGGTGACCGAAGCCCATGAGACGGAACGGATCGTTCTTGTCCTTGGCACGTTCGATGTAGTGCGGAATGCGGTCCGGAGTGCCGATTTCACGCAGCATGTTGAGGCAGGCTTCGTTCGCGCCGCCGTGGGCCGGGCCCCAGAGGCATGCGATGCCGGCCGCGATGCACGCGAAGGGGTTGGCACCCGACGAACCGGCGAGGCGCACGGTCGAGGTCGACGCGTTCTGCTCATGGTCGGCGTGGAGGATGAAGATGCGGTCCATCGCCTTTTCGACGGCGGGGATCACTTCGTATTCCTCGGCGGGAACGCCGAACGTCATGCGCAGGAAGTTGCCCGTGTACGACAGATTGTTGTCGGGGTAGAGCATGGGCTGGCCGACCGAGTACTTGTACGCGGCTGCCGCGATCGTCGGCATCTTGGCGATCAGGCGGTGGCTGGCGATCTTGCGCTGCTCGGGATCGGTGATGTCGGTCGAGTCGTGGTAGAACGCCGAAAGCGCACCGACGATACCGCACATGATCGCCATCGGGTGCGCGTCACGACGGAAACCCTGGTAGAAGTGACGCAGCTGCTCGTGGATCATCGTGTGGCGGCTGATCGTGTATTCGAACTTCGAGAGTTCGTCCTGGCTCGGCAATTCACCGTTGAGCAGCAGGTAGCTGACTTCCATGAACGAGGAGCTCTCGGCGAGCTGGCCGATCGGATAGCCGCGGTGCAGCAGGACACCCTGGTCGCCGTCGATGTAGGTGAGCGCGGATTCGCAGCTCGCCGTCGAGGTAAACCCGGGGTCATAGGTGAACTTACCGGTCTGGCCGTAGAGCTTGCGGATGTCGATGACCTCCGGCCCAACGCTGCCCTTCAGGACGGGGTACTCGAAATCCGCGCCGTCCGCGCTCAGTTTAACCTGATCACCCACCAGTTCTTACTCCTTATGCTTGTGTCTCGGTCTCCTCCCCGGCCTGCGCAGCGATGCGCGCGAGACTTTCGTCCCGGCCCAGGAGTACCAATACGTCGAAAATCCCCGGCGAAGTCGTCTGACCCGTCAGGGCTGCCCGCAGCGGTTGTGCAAGCTTGCCGAGGCCCAGTTCGAGCTCTCCGGCCATTGCCTTAAGGCTGGCTTCCAGCGCCTCGAGGTTCCATTCGGAAACCGCGTTCAGTCGCTCATGAATTGCGGCCAGGCGCTCGCGCGCCTCGTCGGTCAGGAGCTTCTGTGCCTTCTCGGTCATATCGAGAGGGCGCTTGGCGAAAAGGAAGGCAGCGCCTTCTGCAAGTTCGTTGAGATCCTTGGCGCGGACCTTGAGTTCGGCCATCGCGCGCGCCAGCAGGTCCTTGTCCGCGTCCGCGTATCCGGCCGCGACAAGGCGCGGCAGCACGAGCTCGGCAAGATAGCTGTCGTCGGCTTCGCGCAGATAGTGGCCATTGAGATTGAGCAGCTTGGCGAGGTCGAAGCGCGAGGCGCCCTTATTGACGTTGACGATGTCGAACCATTCGACCGCCTGGTCGCGGCTGATGATTTCCTCGTCGCCATGGCCCCAGCCAAGACGCAGCAGGTAGTTGAACACCGCGTCGGGAAGCAGGCCCATCTCGTCGCGATAGGCATCGACGCCGAGCGCCCCGTGGCGCTTGGAAAGCTTGGCTCCGTCGGCGCCGTGAATCAGCGGGATATGCGCGTAGACCGGGTCGTCCCAGCCGCCCTCGATCGCGTTCATCGCGCGCAGGATGACGAGCTGGCGGAAGGCGTTGTTGATGTGGTCGTCGCCGCGGATGACGTGGGTCACGCCCATGTCGCGGTCGTCGACGACGACGGCGAGCATGTAGGTGGGCGTGCCGTCCGACCGCAGGATCACGAAATCGTCGAGTTCGCGGTTCTGGACGGTGATTGCGCCCTGGACCTGATCCTCGATCGTCGTCTCGCCCTCACGCGGCGCCTTGATGCGCACGACATAGGCGTCGCCGTCCGGCCATGTCGATGCGTCCGCGTCGCGCCATTCGCTGTCGATGCGGAACGGGCGGCGCTCTTCCTGTGCCTTCTGGCGGCGTTCGGCGAGCTGCTCGCTGGTCAGGTAGCAGCGATAGGCGTGCCCGGCCTCAAGCAGTTGCGCCGCGACCTGGGCATGGCGGTCCGAGCGCGCGAACTGGAAGACGGGCTCTTCGTCCCCGGCCAGGCCCAGCCACGAGAGTCCGTCGAAGATGGCCCCGATCGCGGCGTCGGTCGAGCGAGCACGATCGGTGTCCTCGATGCGAAGCAGGTACTTGCCACCGTGGTGGCGCGCGAAAAGCCAGTTGAACAGCGCCGTTCGGGCACCACCGATGTGGAGGAAGCCGGTTGGCGAGGGGGCAAAGCGCGTAACGACGGCCTTCGTGCCGTTCGATCCGCTCGATGCACTACCACTTGCCATTTTCATCACCTTCCTGTCCAATTCCGGGGATGGCGCAAGAGGCCGTGATCCCCGGTGAATTCATGAGCCCGGACCCTGCGTCCGGGGCCGCTGCACTGCGGCGTCGGCAATGGAACAGCGAACGCAACTTGTCGAGTGCTTTGGCGGCAATTGAAGGATTTCTTTCGCAATCGGGTCACGATCATCTCCCGTGGCTTTGCGTAGCCTTCGGCGCTGGAATCGTGGCCTGGTTCGCGCTTCCCTTGCCGGCCTTCTGGATCGCGTTGATTTCGTTGTGCCTTGCAGCAAGCCTTGCGGCTCACGTCTTATGGCGGCGATTTGGTGTCTACGCGTACCTGTCGCAAGCTTTTTTTTGGATTCCCTTGCTGCTCGCGGCTGGGTGTGCCCTTATCTGGGCGCGTTCGGAGCTCGTCGGCACGGCGCCGATCGAGAGGCCGATCCTTGCGAGCCTGAGCGGGCGCGTGTTGTCGGTCGAGACGCAATCCGCGCTCGGGCGTCGTCGTCTGATTGTGGCGACGCGCGAACCCGGAACAGGCCGTGCGATCCGGATTCGGGTGAATTTGCCCGATCCTGTGGGTTTACAGGATGCTGTGCCCAAGCTCGCACCGGGCATGCTGGTGCGCTTTTCCGCCCGGCTCATGCCGCCCGCGCCTCCAATGTTGCCGGGGGGGTACAATTTCGCCCGTACGGCCTGGTTTTCCGGTCTCGCGGCCAGCGGCACGGTTACCGGGCGGATCGACGTGCTCGACGATACGCGCCGGGCAGGACGTGTCGCCGAGTTGCGGCAGCGGATCTCTGCACATGTGCTCGAGCGGGTGAATGGCCCCGGGGCGGGGATCGCGGCCGCGCTTGCCTCTGGCGAGAGAGGGGCAATCGACGCGCGGGATGACCAAGCCATGCGCGATTCCGGACTGGCTCACCTCCTCGCCATCAGCGGCCTGCATGTGAGCGCAGTCATCGGGCTTCTCTATGTCCTGACCCTGCGCGGGCTTGCACTTTGGCCCGCCCTGGCGCTGCGGGTTCGCCTGCCGATCGTCGCCGGCGGCTGCGGAGCCCTGGGCGGGATCGGCTATACCTTGATGACCGGGGCGCAAGTGCCGACGGTCAGGTCTTGCATTGCGGCGCTCCTCGTCCTGCTTGCACTGGCGCTCGGGCGCGCACCGCTTTCGGTCCGGATGCTGACGGTCGCCGCGTTCGGCGTGCTGGCGCTGTGGCCCGAGACCATTACCGGACCAAGCTTCCAGATGAGCTTTGCCGCAGTCCTTGCGCTGGTTGCGCTCTCATCGAGCGCTTGGATGCACCGTTTCCTCGCTTCGAGGGACGAAGGCGTCATCCTTCGGGTCCTGCGCTGGTTGGCCTTGCTGATGCTCTCGGGGCTGGTGATCGAGCTGGCACTGATGCCGATTGCCTTGTTTCATTTCCACCGCGCAGGGATCTATGGTTCGCTTGCCAACCTCGTCGCGATCCCGATGACGACCTTCGTGATCATGCCTGGCCTCGTCTTCGCCCTCGCGGCCGATCTCGTAGGCCTTGGTGCGCCGCTTTGGTGGACCGTCGGGCGTGCGATCGAGATCATCCTCGCGATCGCGCACTGGGTTTCCGCGCGGCCCGGTGCCGTCACCGTCTTGCCAAGCCAGGGGGGGGCGGTGTTCGCGCTCTTCGTTGCCGGTGGCCTCTGGTTGGGGCTCTGGACCGGTCGAATCCGCATGCTGGGGCTGATACCGGCTGCGCTCGGCACCTTCAGTCTCGCCCAGCTTGAGCCCCCGGACCTGTTGATCGCGGGCGATGGCCGCAATGTCGGTATCGTGACGCAGGTGGATGGCGAGCCATCGCTAGCGTTGTTGCGGCCCAGCCGAAGCGATTACGTGCGGGAGAACTTCCTCGAGCTGGCGGGGTTGCGCGGAGAGGCCGGAGACCTCGGCGAGCACGCTGACGCACGATGCTCGCTCGATTTCTGCACGTTTGCGCTCGAGCGCGATGGCCAAACCTGGACGATCCTGCTTTCCCGGACCCGCGACCCGGTATCCGAGAGGGAACTTGCGGCCGCCTGCGACCGCGCCGACATCGTGATTGCCGACCGCTGGTTGCCGCGCAGTTGCCGTCCACGCTGGCTGAAGGCCGATCGCAGGCTGCTGAGCGGGACAGGCGGTCTCAGCGTCTATCTTGCGGCCGGGCGCGTGACGAGCGTAGCACAGGGGGAAGGCGAACACGGGTGGTGGCGATCAGCTCGTCCGCCTTCGGAGCTCACCGAGGTGGCTGCGCCCGCCTTGTCCGATATGGCAGGACGGCTACCCGCCGAGGTTCAGTGGTAACGGCGCAGCAAGCCTGCGAGCTTGCCCTGGACCTCGACTTCGTCCGGCCCGTAGATCTGAGGTTCGTAGGCGGCATTGGCCGGGTCGAGTCGGATCATACCTCCCTCGCGGCGCAGGAATTTCAGGGTCGCTTCCTCACCACGGATGAGGGCCACGATGATTTCGCCATCGCGTGCCGTCCCCGTGCGCTTCACCAGCGCGAAATCGCCATCGAGGATGCCAGCTTCGACCATCGAGTCGCCCGAAACCTCGAGGGCGTAATGTTCGCCCGAGCCCAGGAGAGCAGCTGGCACGGGGAGCATCGCCTGTCCTTCCAGTGCCTCGATCGGGACGCCCGCAGCGATCCGGCCGTGAAGCGGGATTTCGACGACATCGTTGGCAGGCATGGGAAGCGAGCGCGAAGCCGGAACGGCGCTCGCAGGTTCGCTGGTTTGCGAGCCTGGCGCCGAGGAGGAGGGGCCATCTTCGGCGCGGCGCAGGACTTCGAGAGCGCGGGCACGGTTGGGCAGGCGCCGGATGAAGCCGCGTTCCTCGAGCGCCGAGATCAGGCGATGGACCCCCGACTTGGACTTGAGGTCGAGCGCTTCCTTCATCTCTTCGAAGCTGGGCGAGATGCCGGTGTCGTCAAGCCGGGTCTGGATGAACCGGAGCAATTCATGCTGCTTGCGGGTCAACATCGTCGCTGCCTTCTTTCTTGCGCCTGCCGAAGCCCGAACAAGGAAGAGTTCGGCCTTCAACGGTTTTCAGGAATGTTCCAATCGTGAACATTGCAAGAACAATTAAGCAACGAAAATACACCCGTCAAGCGATACCACCATTTCCGAGCGGGTAAACGCGAACCGCCCCGCCAGCTGCGAGCAATGCGCTGTTCGCGGGGCGATCTATGAGCACGTTGCTGGCCGCCAGGGCCGCGAGAGCGCCGCTGTCCTGGGTCTTCGCGGTCTCTACCCTTTCGCCATTCCAGATGCCGCGCAGGAACTCGCGGCGCGGACCGGTGGGGGGCAGTTCGTTGGCGAGCAGGGTGGTCACGGCGAGCGGGAGTGGCCTTGCCGCACCGAGTAATGCGCGCAGCAGCGGCAGCAGGAAATGGTAGCCGGTCACCAGCGCCGAGACCGGATTTCCCGGCAGGCCGACGATGACCTGCCGGC
Organism: Novosphingobium profundi; assembly: GCF_018491765.1. Taxonomy (GTDB): domain Bacteria; phylum Pseudomonadota; class Alphaproteobacteria; order Sphingomonadales; family Sphingomonadaceae; genus Novosphingobium; species Novosphingobium profundi. The sequence goes on from NZ_JABWCU010000012.1 coordinate 178,877, forward strand.
GTTGGCTGCGCTGGCGCGTCGCGACGAGGAGCGGCTTGCCGGGTTTGATGGCGATGCGCCAGAAGTCGATCGTCGCACCCCATTCCGCGAGGGCTGGCCGGATGAGATCGTGATCGCCCACAGAGGCGCCGCCGCTGGTGACGATGACGTCGGCATGCGCGGCCTGTTCGAAGGCGTTCAGCAGTGCTTCAAGCGTGTCGGCGACCGGGCCGATCCGCGTCACCGGAACCGCGAGATCGGCCACCATCGCCTCGAGCATGGCGCCGTTGCTCGCGGGGATCTGGTGGCGCTCGCAGGTTTCGGGATCGGCGGAAAGCTCGTCGCCGCTGTCGATGATGGCAACGTGCGGGCATCGGAATACCGGCAAATGCTTGTGGCCGGCCGAAACCGCGAGCGCGATCTGAGCGGGGCCGATCCGCGTGCCGGCGGGAAGGATTTCACGTCCGTCGACGAAATCGGCGCCGGCGCGGCGTACGTGACGATCCTGGGGGCTCGGCGCGGTTCCAGTGAGACGCAGCGCATTGCCGTCGCGGGCCATGTCTTCCTGGACGATGACCGCGGCGGCATTGTCGGGCAGGAGCGCGCCGGTCGAGATGCGCACGGCCTCTCCGGCGCTCAGCGATCCGGAGTAAGGGTGACCGGCGGCGCTTTCGCCAATGATGCGCCACGGTCCAGCGAGATCGCTGTCGTACACCGCGTAGCCGTCCATCGCCGAGAGGTGCGCAGCGGGCTGCGTGCGGCGCGCCGTGAGCGGCTCGGCAAGGTAGCGCCCGATCGCGCCCGCCATATCGACATGTTCGCGCGGCATCGGGTCGGCGAGCGCGAAGAGGCGGGCCTGGGCGACCTCGAGCGGGATGGGCGACGCCTTCGCGGGAGCTTCCGTGGTGTTCATGCCCAGTCGCTGGCCTTCCAGTGCCCCGACTTGCCGCCCTGCTTCTCGACGAGACGAATGTCGGAGATGACCATGCCTTTGTCGAGCGCCTTGGCCATGTCGTAGATCGTCACCAACGCGATCGAGACGGCGGTGATCGCCTCCATTTCGACTCCGGTCCTGCCCGTCACGGCGGCCGTCGCGCTGGCGCGGATCGCGCCGGTGAATTCCTGTTCGTCCTCGAAGGCGAAATCGAGGTTCACCGCGTCGATCGCCAATGCGTGGCACATCGGGATGAGCTCGGAAGTCTTCTTTGCGGCCATGATGCCGGCGATGCGTGCGGTTCCCAGTACGTCACCCTTGGGGGCATTGCCGGCCTTGATCGCGGCGAGCGCTTCGGCGGTCATCGTGATCGTGCCCGAGGCGACGGCGAGGCGGCGCGTCTCGGCCTTTTCGCCGACATCGACCATGCGGGCGGTTCCGTCCGTGTCGATGTGGGTGAGGGAGGTGCTCAAGCCGGGGCTCCTTTGGCGCAAGGTTGCAGTCAGATCGTCGCAGTTCGGGAAAGAACTCGTCACCCTCTTTCCGTCTGCGCTCTATGCGCAAAGGCCAAAGGGAACGGGCGATTAGGGATCACGCGCGGCGATGGTGCAACCTTTGCAGATCGGCCACGTGCAGGACAGCCCTTTTCAGGCGCCGGTGAGAAGCGCGCGGGTGGCCGCTTCGACGTCGGCCTCGCGCATCAGGCTTTCGCCGACGAGGAAAGTGCGCGCGCCGCAGGTGGAGAGGCGCACCAGATCCTCGTGCCGGTTGATCCCGCTCTCGGAGACAAGAAGCGCGCCCTCGGGCGCCAAAGGCGCGAGGCGTTCGGTGATGCCGATGTCGGTGACGAAGCGCTTGAGGTCTCGATTGTTGACGCCAATAAGTCTTGATTTCAAGAGGCTTGCGCGTTCCATTTCAAGTTCGTTGTGAACTTCGACAAGGCAATCCATGCCACGTTCGTGCGCCGCGGCCTCGATCTCGGCCATTTGCACGTCGTCGAGCGCGGCGACGATGATGAGGATCGCGTCGGCTCCGATCGCACGCGCTTCGGCCACCTGCCAGGGGTCGATCATGAAGTCCTTGCGGATCACCGGCAGCGCCACGGCGGCGCGCGCGGCGACCAGGAAATCCTCGTGACCCTGGAAGTAGGGCGCGTCGGTCAGGATCGAGAGGCAGGCCGCGCCGCCCTTTTCGTAAGCCATGGCGTGCTCGGCCGGGTGGAAATCGGGTCGGATCAGGCCTTTGGACGGACTTGCCTTCTTGATTTCGGCGATCAGCGCGAAGCCGTCGGCAGCTTTCGCCCGCAGCGCCGCCTCGAAGCCGCGCGGGGCGCTCTGGAACGAGGCCTGCGCGTCGAGCTCGGAAAGCGTCGAGAGGGTCTTACGCACCGCGACTTCGCCGCGTTTGGTCTCACAGATTTCGGTCAGCTTGTCGGACATCGTCTTCTCTTCGTGATGGGGCGGGATGGGGTTTGTGCCCACGGACGCCCGGCGCGATCAGGGCTGCGTGGCTGCGATCCAGCAATTGAGCAGGGCATTGGCAAGGCCCTTGTCGATGGCTTCGGCGGCTTCCTCGACGCCTTCGGCCCAGCTTTGCGCTTCGCCCGCTACCATCAGCGCGGCGGCCGCATTGAGCAGCACCGCGTCGCGATAGGCGCCAGGCTCGCCCTCGAGCAGGCGGCGCAGCGCGGCCGCGTTGTAGGCCGGATCGCCGCCGCGGATGGCATCGACCGGCGCCGTCATAAGCCCGAGCTCCGCTGCCGTGATGCGCTTCATCGAGACTTCACGGCCGAGCACTTCGGCCACTTCGTTGCCGCCTCCCAGGCTCAGTTCGTCGAGCCCTTCGTCGCCCGAAATGACCATCGCGTGCTCGATCCCGAGCCGGGCGATGGCCTCGGCGTAAATCGGCACGTAGGCCGGGCGCGCGATACCCACGAGCTGGCGGCGGACATTCGCGGGATTGGCGAGCGGGCCCATCAGGTTGAAGATCGTGCGTTCGCCGATCGCCTTGCGGATCGGCATGATGCGGCCCATCGCCGGATGGTGCTTGCCCGCGAAAAGGAAGCCGATGCCGATCTCGCGCAAGGTTTCCTCAGCGGTTTCGGCGGCGCGGTCGAGATTGATGCCGAGCGCCTCGAGCGTGTCGGCCGCGCCCGACTTGGAGCTGGCGGCGCGGTTGCCGTGCTTGGCGACGGGAACGTTGCAGGCCGCGACGACCAGGCTGACGGCCGTCGAGACGTTGAGCGTGTGGTGCCCATCGCCGCCCGTGCCGCACACGTCGATCGCGCCTTCAGGGGCCGCAACCGGTATCATCCGCTCGCGCATCGCGCGCGCTGCGCCGGCGATCTCGCTGGCGTTCTCGCCGCGCTTCGAGAGGGCGACAAGGAAGGTTTTGATCGCCTCGTCCTCGACACGGCCGTCGAGGATCGCGGCGAAGGCCTCGTGGGCCTCGGCCTCCTCGATCGGGTGCGCGGGATCGGGCAGGGTGATCATGGTGCTCATGCCGCCGAGAGCCGTGCGGGCATCCTGGCTTCGAGACCGCAGATCTTCAGGAAGTTGGCGAGCATGGCGTGGCCGTGCTCGGTCGCGATCGACTCGGGGTGGAACTGCACGCCGTGGATCGGCAGTTCGGCATGTCGAAAGCCCATCACGTGGCCGTCGTCCGAGCGGCAGTTGACGAGGAGGCATTCGGGAATGTCCTCGACGATCAGCGAATGGTAGCGCGTCGCGGTGAAGGGCGAGGGCAGGCCTTCGAAGAGGCCGGTATCGTCGTGCGTCATACGCGAGGTCTTGCCGTGCATCAGCCCACCGCGCACGACCTTGCCGCCGAAGTACTGGCCGATCGACTGGTGGCCGAGGCACACGCCCAAGAGAGGGACGCCTGCCTTCGCCGCCGCACCGACGAGATCGAGACTGATCCCGGCCTCGTTGGGGGTGCAGGGGCCCGGCGAGATGAGGAAGCCCTTCGCACCCGAAGCGAGTGCCTCCTCGATCGTGAGCGCGTCGTTGCGCACCACCTTCACTTCGGCGCCCAGTTCCATGACGTAGTGGACCAGGTTCCAGGTGAAGCTGTCGTAGTTGTCGATGACGAGGATCATGGCTTTCCCTTTCTCCCTTGCGCCTTTGCGCGTTTCTCCACGACGATCAAGGGGCCAAGCTCGGGCCCGCCGTCGACGCGGCCATGTTCGGGGTCCCACAGCGAGGAGACCGAGCCGTCGAGGAACAGCGCGTTGCGGCACTGGAGCACGTCGCGGAAGTAGCGCGCGAGCTTGCCGAACGAGACCGGCTCCTCGGAAATGACGAAATGGGCCTGCCCGATCGCGTCGACGCCGACGCCGTTGCGCAGCTTCTTCGAGGTGCCGTCCTCGTCGATCGCAGGGTGCAGCTTGCCCTCGATCACCAGCATCGGGCCCGACTGGGTGCCGAAATCGGGGCGGTGGTCGATCTTGCCGGCGAAGTCCTCGGAACTGACCACGCGCCAGTGGCCCGTGGAATCGCCAAAGAAGACGCCATTGGGCTTCATGTGGAAATTGCCCGGCCCGTCGTTGGTGTTGAGCGCGTGGAGGCGCTGGCCATCCTCGACGTAGTAGCCGATCGGATAGCCTGCGCTGTCGAACATCCCCGCGTTCATCGCGAAGGCGACCGCCGGGCTTCCAGCGGGACGGCTGACCGCGAGCTGGCTCATCGTACGGTAGGGCTTGCCACCCTTGGGGGCGAGCACGGTGTGGATCGTGTTGCGCCCGGGCACGGCGGTGCAATGCGTGAAGGCCGCGCCTTCGAACTGCGCGCTCTCGCAAGGCGGCGGAGGCGGAGCCTCGGGCCCCTTGTCCGATTTCGACGAACAGGCGGCAAGCAGAACAAGAGGCAGCGCGAGCCCGGCGACCGACAGCCGCCGTAGTGCCGTCATTGCCCGAAGCCCGGCTCTCCGGCGACGCGGATCGCCTCGCGTGCGGCGGCGAAAAGCGCGCCGGACTTGTGGAGGCACTCGTTCTGCTCGGAAACCGGATCGCTGTCGGCGACGATGCCCGCGCCCGCCTGGACGTGGAGCACGCCATCCTTGAGCACGCCGGTGCGCAGAACGATGCACGAATCGACCGAGCCGTCGGGCGAGAAATAGCCCACACCGCCCGCATAGGCCCCGCGCGTCTCGGGTTCGAGTTCGGCAATGATCTGGCAGGCACGCACTTTGGGCGCGCCCGAGACGGTACCTGCCGGAAATCCGGCGAAGACCGCGTCGATGGCGTCGCTTCGTGCGGTGTCGAGCGTGCCGACCACGTTCGACACGATGTGCATGACGTGGCTGTACCGCTCGATCGTGTAGCTGTCGGTCACTTCGACCGAGCCGGCGGTCGAAACGCGGCCGACGTCGTTGCGCCCGAGGTCGAGCAGCATGAGATGCTCGGCACGTTCCTTCTCGTCGGCGAGCAGGCTGCTCTCGTTCGCCTTGTCCTCGGCTTCGTTTCTGCCGCGCGGACGGGTGCCCGCGATCGGTCGGATCGTGACTTGCGGCTGCCCCTCTTCGTCCTTCCGCACGCGCACGAGAATCTCGGGGCTCGAGCCGATCAGCGCAAAGCCGGGCAGATCGAGGAAATAGAGGAACGGCGAGGGGTTCACGCGGCGAAGCGCACGGTAGAGCGCAAGCGGCGGCAGGGGGAACTCGCACGTAAAGCGCTGGGCGAGGACGATCTGGAAGATGTCGCCCGCCTCGATGTAGTCCTTGGCGCGCGCCACCATCGCCTCGTATTCGCCGTCCGCCAGCACCGGGGTCTGCACCGGTTGGGGCAGGTCGGCGAGGAGGGGGGCAGCGGGAACCGGCTGCGCAAGGCGGCGCAGGGTTTCCTCGATGCGCTCTTCGGCGCTGGCGACCAGCGCCGCGGGTTCCCCGGCCGAGGGCCAGAGCGGTGCGACGCAGAACAGCTCGTCGCCGAGCGAATCGAACACCAGCAGAACCGAGGGGCGCACGAAGAGCATGTCGGGCACGTCGAGCGCGCTTTGGGCTGCACGCGGCAGCTTCTCGACAAGGCCGATCGTTTCATAGCCGAAGTAGCCGACCACGCAGGCAAGCGCGGGGGGGAGTTCGGCAGGAACGTCGATCCGGCAGCTTTCGACGAGCGCGCGTAGTTCGACGAGGCTGTCGCCAGGCAGCGCCGCGAAAGCTTCCGGTGCCTGTTTCCAGTTGCGGTTGATCTCGCAGCCATGGCCTTGGGCGCGGAACACCAGGTCGGGATCGAGCCCGAGCAGACTGTAGCGCCCGCGCGCCGCGCCGCCTTCGACCGATTCGAGCAGGAAGTCGCCGCGGCCGTCCTCGAACAGCTTGAGTGCGGCGCCCACCGGCGTCTCGGTATCGGCCACGAGCCTGCGCCAGACCAGCGCCGGCTTTCCGTTGGAAAGCTGGTCGAGGGCGTCCTTGCGGATCGCGTCGCTGGGCGTCTGGCGCTGTGTGGTCATGGTCCTGTCAGGTGCTGGAGTTGACGTATTGGAGATAAGTGCCGGGCGCGATCAGGCGCCGGGGGCGGGAACGCCCGCCGCGCTGCCGCCGAGGCGGTCCTTGACGGCCTTGATGGTCGCGGCGTTCTTCTCGACCTTGAGGTCCTTGGCCACTGCCTTGCTCAGTGCGGTCACGAAGCCTTCGCCGAGCTGGCCACCCAGTTCCTTGCGGGCCTGCGCGATGATTGCGTCGGACTGTACCTTGCCGGGGGTGATGTCCTTGAGCTGGACGACGAACCATCCGCGTTCGCCCTCAGCCGACTGCACCTTCACGCTGTCCTTGGTCATGTGGAACATGAGCGAGACGGGCGGGGGCACCTGGCGGCCCGACTGAAGCGCACGGCTGAGCGTCGCGCGCGACATGCCGACTTGTTCGATCGGGGGCAGCTGGCGGCCGAGGTCCGCCATCGCGGCGTTCATCGACTTGCCCTTGGCCATCTCGGCCTGGACCTTGAGCGCGGCGGCCTTGGCGGCCTTCGAGCCCGTGTCCATCGCCCAGGCGGCCTTCACGTCGTCCTTGATCTCGTCGAAGGGCGCCGGCGCGGACGGAGTGATCTGGGTCACGTCGTAGATCACGAAAGGACGGCTGGCGGAGAAGTCCTGGCCCTGGCCCATCTGGGTGAGCTGGGGCTGCTCCTGGTCCATCTTGAAGGCTGTCGGCAGCAGCGCCTTGAGGCCGTCATCGACGCTTTCGCCTTGCGTCATGTAGACGCGGCCGTCGGCGGTGACCGGTTTGGTCGACTGCACTTCGACGCCGAGCGACTTGGCGACTTCGGGCAGGCTCGCGCCGTTCGAGAACTTGTCCTCGATGCCTTCGAGCTTGGCGGCGAAAGCCTTGCGCCGTTCGTCGGTCTGGATTTCCTTGACCAGCTCGTCCTTGACCTCGTCAAGAGTGCGGGCGGGCTTGGTATCGGCTTCCTCGACGCGCACGACGTTCCAGCCCAGGGCCGACTTGGCGGGCTCGGCGAGGCTGCCGACGGGGGCCGCGAAGACGGCGTCGGCGACGGCCTTGGAGAACTGGTCGCTAAGTTCCTTGCGGCTGAAGAACTCAAGCTTGGCGGCCGAGAGCCCCTTGGCCTTGGCCGCGTCCTCGAGCGTCTTGCCGCCCTTGACCGCGGCGACGATGGCCTTGGCGTCGGCTTCGCTGGGCGCGATCACCTGGCTGATGCGACGATCGTCCTTGGCGGCGTAGCGGGCTTCGTCCTTCTTGTATTGGGCCGCGATCTGCGCGTCGCTGGGGGCCGCGGGCTCGGGCAAGCTGTCCATGGTGAACGTGGCATAGCGCAGCACGCGGCGCTCGGGGCGGATGAAGGCGCTGGTATGGCCCTTGTAGAACGCGGCCAGCGTCTTGTCGTCGGGCGCGTCCTTGGGGGCGAACAGCATCGAGGGCAGCGCGAGCACCGACCCGCTGCGCGTCTCGTCGATGAGGGCCGCGTAGCGCTTGGTGATGAAGGCAGGCATGACCGCGCCGAATTGCGCCGGCGTTGCCAGCTGCTGGCCGACGAGGCCGCGCGCGATGTCCTCGCGCAGGCTCTTTTCGGACAGGCCCTGCTGCGCCAGTGCCTGGCGGAACGCGTTCTGGTCGAACTTGCCGTCGACGCCCTGGAATGCCGGGATCTGGGCGATTTCGCTGTCGATCAGACGGTCGCCCGCGACCACGCCGTGCTCCTTGCCGAATACGAACAGCGCCGAACGCTCGATCAGCTGGTCGAGGATGGCCTCGAGACCACCCTGCGCGACGAGCTGGCTCATCGAGGCCTGCGGGTTGTTCTGCTGGACGCGCGCGAGTGCCGCGTTGGCGCCTTGCGACAGATCGTTGGCGGTGATGGCCTGGTCGCCGACGCTGGCAACATTGGTGCCGTCCGACGCGCCGGCGCCGCTGCGCATGCCCGCGATGTCGCCGCTGGCGAAGGCCAGTGCGATGAGTACGAGCACGGCGAGGGCGATGACGCCGCCGATCTTGGACTTGATGAACGATCTGAAGAAGCTGAGCATGTCTTGTCCGGCCGTTAGTGAGCGGTCTGTGAGGCGCTTTCCCGCTCAGGATAAACCCGAAGGGAAAGCGGGAAACGGGCGAGGCTTTAGGGGGGCTTTGCCCGTCCTGCAATGGCGACTCGACCCTTTGGGCACGATTCCTGTCCTGATCCGGGTCGCAGAGGGGGCAGGCAACTTCCCAAAGCTACTGGCGCAGCGCTTCTGAACGATGGCTTGCCGACGCATCCTGGTTGGCAGCGCCTTCTGGCGCAACGGCACTGGATGCACGTGCGATGATGGCGTGGCGAACCTGAGGGTAAACGCGAGGTGCATAATAAGCAGTGGAAAGAGAAATCTCCCCCGGCTTTGACAAATCCGCTAGTGCTGGCCTAGCAGCGCCCCGCTACAACGGCCTTCCGATTCCCGTTCGCCGGGAAGTTCGTTCGGTTTGGCGTCGATTTGATCAAGGGACCAAGATGGCTGGATTGCCTTACATCGTCGGAAACTGGAAAATGAACGGCACCCGCGCGATGCTCAACGAAGTGCGCGCGATTGATCGTGCCGCGGGCCGTTTCCCGCGTGTGCAGGTGGCGATCGCGCCGCCCGCAACGCTCATCTACCGGGCCCGCGAAGCCGCCGAGATCATCGGTGTGGGCGGGCAGGATTGCCATGTCGAAGAGAGCGGCGCCTTCACCGGTGATATTTCGGCGGTGATGCTCAAGGACGCGGGCGCCGACTTTACGATCGTGGGGCATTCCGAACGTCGCACCGTGCATGGTGAGAGCGACGCCGTGGTCAAGGCCAAGGCCGAGACCGCGATCGGTGCCGGTCTGGGCGTCATTCTCTGCGTCGGCGAGAGCGAAGCGCAGCGCGATGCCGGCGAGGCCGAGGCGGTCGTCGCCGCGCAAGTCGCCGCTTCGTGTCCGCAGGGCGAACAGGCGCCGGAAAAGTTTTCGGTGGCCTATGAGCCGATCTGGGCCATCGGCACCGGGCGCGTGCCCTCGATCGAGGACGTCGAGGCGATGCACCGCGCGATCCGCGCCAAGCTCGTCGATCTTTACGGTGCGAGCGGCGAGGGTGTGCGCATTCTTTACGGCGGTTCGGTCAAGTCCGACAACGCCTCCGAACTGCTGAGCGTGCCCGAAGTGGGTGGCGCCCTCGTCGGCGGCGCCAGTCTGAGTGCGGAAAGCTTCCTCGCGATCGTCGGTGCTGCGGCCTCGTTGGTCGCGGACTGATCGCGAGCGCCCCATCCTGTCGCCAGCCCGGCCAGCTCCTGCGGGAGCTCGGCGGAGTGCCGGGGCAGGGGGCTGGTGCAAATCCCGTCCCGGGCCGGGTTGCGTTCGGGGGGCGTAGCGCTTATCTGCGCCGCTTGTGAATGCGGATCGCGAGGGCTTTTCGCGGGCCCCTTTTGAAAGCTGAGATTGAGGCAATGTTTGTTTTTCTGACCGTCGTTCAGGCGCTGGTGGCAGCCGCCCTGGTCGGTGTTATCCTGGTCCAGAAGTCCGAAGGCGGTGGTCTCGGCGTCGGTGGCGGCAACCCCTCGGGGCTGATGTCGGCGCGCGGCGCGGCGGATTTCCTGACCCGTTCGACGGCGGTCCTGGCTGGCCTCTTCGTGGTCCTGAGCATCATTCTCGCCGCCATGGCGGTCGATGCCAACAACGGTAGCGATATCGACACCTCGCTCCAGCGCGGCGCGGCCCCGGCTGCGACGCCTTCGGCTCCGGCCGATCCGCTGGCGGGAGCCGCCGGCAACGAATCGGGGGCAGGCACGGCGGATGGTTCCGCTACGCCGGCCAAGGACGATCCGTTGTCGGGAGCTGCGCAGCAGTAACGGCATGGCGGGGCGGATCCCTTGGCTTTGTGCTGGATCGGCCCCGAAGACGCTCCCATTCATCTTTGCAACCGAAATGCCGTCTGGCGTAGTCAGGCGGTATTTTATTGAGTTTGATCCTGTGGAAACGGGTTCTTGGCGCTTGCGCTGAACCCCCCACCCAATTTAAGGCCCAATTCCCATGGCGCGGCACATCTTCATCACCGGCGGCGTGGTCTCCTCGCTTGGCAAGGGCCTTATGGCCGCCAGCCTGGCCGCGTTGCTGCAGGCCCGTGGGTTCCGAGTGCGAATCCGCAAGTTCGACCCCTATCTCAACGTCGACCCCGGCACGATGAGCCCCTACCAGCACGGCGAGGTCTTCGTGACCGACGATGGTGCGGAGGCGGATCTCGACCTTGGTCACTACGAGCGTTTCACCGGCGTTTCGGCACACCAGGGCGACAACATCACCTCGGGCCGCATCTACCAGGACATCATCGCCAAGGAGCGCCGCGGCGATTACCTCGGCGCCACTGTCCAGGTGATCCCGCACGTCACCGATGCGATCAAGGACTTCGCGCAGGCCGATACCGACGACCTCGACTTCGTGCTGTGCGAAGTGGGCGGTACCGTCGGCGACATCGAAGGCCTGCCCTTCATCGAGGCACTGCGCCAGATGCGCAACGAGCTCGGCCGTGAGAACACCTGCTTCGTCCACGTCACGCTGGTGCCCTACATCGCGGCGGCCGGTGAGCTGAAGACCAAGCCGACGCAGCACTCGGTGCGCGAGATGACCGGCCTTGGCATCCAGCCCGACATCCTCCTGTGCCGCTGTGAGCACGAGCTGCCCGAGGGCGAGCGCGCCAAGATCGCGCTGTTCTGCAACGTGCGCCGTGAAGCGGTCATCCCCGCGCTCGACGCGCCCAACATTTACGCGGTGCCCCTTCAGTACCACGCCGAGGGGCTCGACGCGGAAGTGCTGCACCACTTCGGCCTCAACTCGCCCGCGCCCGAGCTTTCGCGCTGGACCGGGATCGTCGATCGCTTCCAGAACCCCGAAGGCGAAGTCACCATCGGCGTGGTCGGCAAGTACGTCGGCTTGCCCGATGCCTACAAGTCGCTCAACGAAGCGCTCGTCCATGGCGGCATGGCCAACAAGGTGAAGGTCCATATCAAGTGGATCGATGCCGAGGTCTTCGAGAAGTCCGACAGCGAGATCGCGCATGCGCTTGAGCCGATGCACGGAATTCTCGTGCCGGGCGGCTTCGGCGAGCGAGGCACCGAGGGCAAGATCGCCGCGGTGCGCTTCGCACGCGAACGCAACGTGCCCTTCTTCGGGATTTGCCTGGGCATGCAGATGGCCTGCATCGAAGGCGCCCGCTCGGCGGGTATCGAGAAGGCGAGCTCGACCGAGTTCGGCCCGACCGAAGAGCCGGTGGTGGGCATCATCACCGAGTGGATGGGCAAGGAAGGCCTCGAGACGCGCGCCGAAGGCGGCGACCTTGGCGGCACCATGCGCCTGGGCGCCTACACGGCCAAGCTGGACGGCAACAGCCAGGTTTCCTCGATCTATGGCGGCGCGACCGAGATTTCGGAGCGTCATCGCCACCGTTACGAGGTCAACGGCAAGTACCGCGACGCGCTTGAAAAGGATGGGCTGATCTTCTCGGGCATGTCGCCCGACGGCTTGCTGCCCGAGATCGTCGAGCGTCCCGACCACCCGTTCTTCGTGGGCGTGCAGTTCCACCCCGAACTCAAGTCGCGTCCGTTCGAGCCGCATCCGCTGTTCTCGGGCTTCGTGGCCGCGGCCCTCCAGCACTCGCGCCTGGTCTGAGCAAATGACGATGGGCGCAGCGGCTCATGGCGCTCGCCCGGTCGGCGTCGGCATCATCGGCAATGGCATGGCGACGCGGGTGTTTCACGCGCCCTACATCGCCGCCTGCCCGCAGCTCGACTTGCGCGCGGTGGTCAGTCGCCGCGCGGACGCCGCGCCGCCGGTGCCTGGCCTTGCGATCGTGCCCGACATCGATGCCTTGCTGTCGGATCCGCAGATTGAACTGGTTGTCGTCGCGACGCCCAGCGCCAGCCACGTGGAACTGGCCGGGCAGGCCTTGGCGGCTGGCAAGCACGTCGTGGTTGAAAAGCCCTTCGCGCTTGATTTCGGCTCGGCGCGCGATCTCGTTGCGCAGGCCGAGGTGGCCGGTCGGCTCGTCACCGCGTTCCACAACCGGCGCTGGGACGCCGATTTCCTCGCCGTGAAGTCCGCGATCGCACAGGGCGCAATTGGGCGCGTCGTCCATTTCGAATCGCACTTCGACCGCTTCCGCCCCGAAGTGCGCGAGCGTTGGCGTGAAGACGGCTCGCCCGGATCGGGCGTCTGGTATGATCTTGGCCCGCACCTTGTCGACCAGACATTGCAGCTTTTCGGCATGCCCGATGCGGTCAGCGCCGATATCGCCTGCCTTCGTGAAGGCGCGCGCGGGGCCGATTTCGTCCATGTCGTGCTCCATTATGCGCGAATGCGCGCCGTGCTCCATGCGGGCATGTGCGTGGCGGGCGGCGAGGCTCGGTTCCGGGTCCACGGAACCGATGGTTCGCTGCTCAAGATGGGGATCGATCCACAGGAGGCACAGTCGGTCGCCGGGCTGCGGCCGGGCGATGCGGATTGGGGCCACGACCCCGAGCCATTGGTGCGTTATGACGCCGCGGGCCAACGTCACGAGAGCGCACTGCCGCGCGGATGCCAGCAGGAATTTTACGCCCGGCTCGCCCGCGCGTGCCGGGGCGAGGCTGCCTTGCCCGCACTTCCTGACGAAATTCTCGGCGTTCAGAAGGTCATCGATGCGGCGCTGGCGTCGAGCGCCGAAGGTCGGCGCGTCGCCCTCTAGCCATCAGCCGACCGCGCAGCGGGCGTTGCGGCCCGAACGCCTGACCCGTTAGAGCGGCACGTCGGCGCAGGCGCGCCACTGCGCGGGCGCGCGCGATTGCACTTTGCATGCCCGCAACGCGAAGCTTGCGGTGACCGTGCCGCGAATGCGCGCGACCTGGGGCCACGAAAAAGGGCGACCTGCGCTTGGCAGGCCGCCCTCGAACATCTGGGCGCCATTCCGGACTTCCGGGAGGGCCCGGCGTGGGTCAGGCGGCGGCGGAGTCCCGGTCCGCGTCGTCCGCGTCGCTTTCGATCACGGTCAGCGTGTTGCCGCCGATGGCGATCTTCTTGGGCTTCATCGCCTCGGGGATTTCGCGCACCAGATCGATCACAAGCAGACCATCGGCGAGGTCCGCCTTGTCGACGCGCACGTAGTCGGCAAGTTCGAAGCGGCGATCGAAGCCGCGCTGGGCGATGCCGACATGGAGGAAATCGCCTTCACCCGGTTCCTCGGGCTTGCGGCCCTTGACCACGAGCAGGTTGGCCTGCGCGGTGATGTCGATATCCTCGGGCTTGAAGCCAGCCACGGCGAGCGTGATGCGATAGGCATCCTCGCCACGGCGTTCGATATTGAAGGGCGGATACTTGTCGCCCGCGCTCACGCGGTTCTGGTTCTCGAGCATGTCGAAGAGACGGTCGAAACCGACCATGGAGCGGCGATAAGGCGAAAAATCGATACGGTTCATGACAAAAATCCTCATCTGAGCAATCTTCGTGGATGAAGCCCGGCAATCCGGCGCTTCGGCATCGTGTCATCCCCGTGTGGGCCATGACACGTTCACCTAGATATGATAGCGCAGGGGCAATTCAAGGGCTCGACACGCGCCCTTTTGCAATCACCCAGGAGATCCCCCGCATGAGCCAGGCCAAGGTCGAAATCTATTCCAAGTGGGGATGCCCCTACTGCGTGGCCGCCAAGGCCCTGTTCGACCAGAAGGGCGTGGCCTACGAGGAGTACGACGTGACCATGGGTGGCCCCTTGCGCGACGAGATGGAAGCGCGCGTTCCGGGTGCCCGAACGGTTCCCCAGATCCTCGTCGACGACAAGGCCTACGGCGGGTTCGACGACGTCAATGCCCTCGATCGGGCGGGCAAGCTGGACCCGATCCTGGGCCTCTGAGAGCCGGGCGAGAGCGGAGATGCGCGCCGCGCTGTTGCAGATGACCAGCGGGATCGACCCGCAGGTGAGTGCCGCCACGATCGGCACCGCCATCGCGCGGGCGCGCGAGGGCGGTGCTGCGATGCTGTTCACACCCGAAATGTCGAACCTGCTCGACCGCCAGCGCGAGCGCGCGGCGGAGAAGATCGTGTCCGAGGCCGCGGATCCGGTCCTGGCCGCGGTGCGCGAGGCCGCCGCGCGCGAAGGCGTCTGGGTGCACTTGGGTTCGCTCGCCGTACGGCCCGAGGGTGGGGACGGGCGCTACGCCAACCGTGCCTTCGTGATCGACGACAAGGGCGCGATCCGCGCGCGCTATGACAAGATCCACATGTTCGACGTCGACCTCGCAAGTGGTGAGAGCTGGCGCGAATCAAAGGCTTATGCGCCGGGCGAGGAGGTCGTCACGCTCGATACCCCGCTTGGGCGGCTCGGCCTTGCGATCTGTTACGACATCCGTTTTCCGGCGCTGTTCGAAGCCTTGGGCCGTGCGCGGTGCGACGTGATCGCGATTCCCGCCGCCTTCACTGTGCCCACCGGCAAGGCGCACTGGCATCTCTTGCAACGCGCGCGCGCCGTCGAGGCGAGCGCCTTCGTGCTCTCGGCCGCGCAAGTGGGCCGTCACGAGGACGGGCGCGAGACCTATGGCCATTCGCTCGCGGTCGATCCCTGGGGGTCGGTGCTGCTCGACATGGGCGGGGCCGAGGATGGGGGGGAGCCGGGGCTTGCCTTCGTCGACCTCGATCCCGCGCGCTTGGCCGAAGTCCGCGCGCAATTGCCCAGCCTCGCCAACCGACGCTACTTGCCAAGTGCCGGCTAATCGCCAAATAGGCCACGCATGATTGTCTACGATCTGGAATGCCGCGACCAGGGGCACCGCTTCGAAGGATGGTTCAAGTCCTCCGACGATTTCGTGCGCCAGAAGGAGAAGGGGCTGGTTTCCTGCCCATTCTGTGGGGGTGGGGATGTGGACAAGGCGGTCCAGGCGCCGCGCCTTGCACGCAAGGGCAACCAGTTGCCGCAACTTGCGCGCGCGCCGCGTTCGCAACCGGTTGGTGACGCCCCGTCGGGTGAAAGCGGGCGGGCGGCCCTGGCGGTTCCCGTCGCGCCGGTCGCCTCGCACGAACTTCCCGCCAAGACGCTCGAACTGATCGACAAGCTGGCCGAAATGCAGGCCCGCGCGCTCAAGTCCTCGCGCTACGTCGGCGGATCCTTTGCCGAGAATGCGCGGGCAATGCACTATGGCGAACGCGAGGCCGAGCCGATCCACGGCGAGACGAGCCTCAGCGATGCGCAGGAGCTGCTCGAGGAAGGCATTTCGGTTGTTCCGCTGCCGTTTCCCATCGTCTCACCCGACGAAACCAACTGATGCCTTGCCAACCGATCCAGGGACCGGAAACGCGCGATCAGGCGATTGCCAAGCCCCTCGCGCCTCGCTAGGACGCGCTTGCGTGCGCCCGTAGCTCAGCCGGATAGAGCACCAGATTCCTAATCTGGGGGCCATGGGTTCGAATCCCGTCGGGCGCACCAGTTCGAGACTTAGAAAAAGCCCCCGGATTTTCCGGGGGCTTTTTCGTTGCCTGTCAGCGTTCCGAATTTGCGGCAGGGCCGTAGAGGATGCCGTTGAATAGGAATTTGAAGGTGGGGTAGGGCTGTGCGCGCTGGGTCACTTCGGGGCCCATCACGAAGAGCTTGCCCTTGCCGAGCGTGACGTCGGCGATCGCGGTGGTGCCTTCGAGGCGTTCCTGCCCCACCGCCCATCCGCTGCGCAGAGGGCTGGCGCTGTCGTACCACGAGACCTGCGTCACCTGTCCGGCCTCGCCGGTCAGTTTGAACGACTGGCTGCGGTCGAAGAACAAGGTGACCTCGTCCGCGACGCCGTAGGCGAGCGGCTGGCGTGGGTCGACGCGCGCTTCGAGGAGGGCGCCGGGGATGAAGAACTCCTTGGTCGAGAGGCCCTTGAGCGTGCCGTCCTCGTCCTTGGCGAGAGCAGGGCGAAGAGGGGCCTTCAGCATGGTCGCGAGCTGCGCGGCGTTGCCGATGGCGATGATCGTGCCGCCGCCCTGGGCGAAGGCGGAAAGGGCAGGGGCCGTCTTGGCGGCCGTCACGAGGCCGAGTTCGGAGCGATAGTTCGCAGGGATCTTTGCAGCGTCCGGCATCTTCGAGGTGCGTCCGGCCCAAGGACCGTCCTTGACCGGGGGCACCGTGCCGTTGGCGAAGACGAGCACGTCGTAGCGGGCCTTGAGGTTCCCCTTGTCGAGCGCGCTCGGGTAGACCACCTCGAAGGGGAATTCGTACCGTTCGAGCAGCCAGCGCGTCCAGCCCGAGGCGATGACGCCGCCGTACTGGTCGACGAGCCCGACGCGCACCGGCCTGATCGGGAGCGTGGCGCCGGTGGGCGCGGTGTCCAGGGCATAGGCATCGATACCGAGCCCCGCGAGCGAGCCCGTGACGATCTTCGCGGCTTGTGCCGAAGCCGGAATCCACACCGCGCCGGGGGCGAAGTCCACGCCATCGGCCGTGGTCGCCGACTGGAGCCAGGATACGGGCAACCCGGCCTTGAGCAGGCGGTTGGTGAGGATGAAGCTGTTGTTGGTCTCGTGGCGCACGAGCCAGCCTGCGCGGCCCTCGCCGATGACGCGCCCGGCGGGTACCGTGATCAGGTCGGTGACCGGGCCGGCCGGTACGTCGAGCGTCTCGAACACGCGCGCATAGTCGACGCCCATCTGCTCGGAGAGCGTGTACCCGGTGATGTCGTAAGGCGCCTTGGGCGGGCCGCCGGGGTAGGCGAGGTCGTGTGGGTGGTCTTGCGGCTCGAACATGTCGAGCACGTGCGGGCGGTAGGCCTGCGCGGTCTTCACGATCCACGATCCGGCGGGGTAGCTCTGGCCCGATGCGGTGAACGCTTGGCGTGCCTCGAGGACTTCGACGCCGTTCTTGAGGAGCGCATTGAGGAAGGCGACGGTGGTGGGCAGGTCGCGCTGGCCACGTGGGATCACGTAGGCGCGCGGGTCGCGGCGCGCAGGATCTTCGAGCACTTCGCCATAGAGCTTGGGATCGACCGGCTTGGCGCGGTCATGGCCTTCCTTGGCGTTGGGGTCGGGCCGATCCTTGCCTGCCGCCTCGAGCGCGTCAATTCGCTGCGGTGTGGTTGTCCAGCTGTCCTTGAGGCCCCGCTCGATGCCGTTGCGCCCCATGCGGTAGTAGTTGAACAGGAGTCGGTCGCGGTTGCGCGAGGCGTAGTCGAGCACCGCGCGGTCGAGGCTCCACTGGTATTCGAGGCTGTCCGCCAGGTGCCATTCGCGTGGCGCGATCGGCAGCGGCTTGTCGTTGTCGGGGAGCTGCACTTCGGGCACGAGCGGGATCGTCATTGGCGTCGGGCTGCCGATGATCTCGGTCAGGAGGCCGATGGCGTTATGGAAGTAGGCGACCGAGCGCTCCATGCCGTTGTGCCAGGTGGAGTAGGGCGCGGCGCTGCGCATGCCCGAACCGCCCTTGCCCTCGGCGATCAGGCGGCTGTGCATGGTCGAGCCCAATTCCTGGAGCTCGGTCATGATCAGCGGGTCGTAGTTGTAGTTGAAGGGATCGCGGAACGGCGGCACGAATACGACCATGCCCGCAGGCCCCGTCTGGTGCTGGTTGAACACGATCTGGGGATACCATTCGCGAAACAGCACGCGGTTGACGGCCTCGGTCTCGGGCATCTGCGCCATGAAGCTGTCGCGGTTGTTATCGTGCCCGACGTACTTCTGGTAGAGCCTCGGGATCGTGTCGAATTCGCGCTTCTTGGGGTCTTTCTCGCGCATGTACCAGTCGGCGACGAGCTGGAGGCCGTCGGGGTTGTCCTGGCCGAAGAGGATGATCACGTCGTCGAGGATGCGCTTCGTCTCGGCGTCGCTTTGGGTCAGCATGCGGTAGAGAACGTGGATCTGCGACTGGGTGGTGACCGTCTCGGTGGCGTGCATCCCGGCATCGATCCACACGAAGGCCTTGCCTTCATCCGCCAGCCCGCGGGCGGTGGCATCGTCGAGCCCCTCGGCGCGCGCCAGCTTTGCGTTGATCGCCTTGTAGTGGTCGAGCCGGGCCAGATTTTCGGGAGAGGACACCACGGCCACCCACATCGTGCGGCCTTGCGCGCTCTTGCCGATGTCGATCAGCTTGATGCGGTCCGACTGGCTGGCGAGTTTCTTGAGATAGGCCTCGTACTGGGTGTAGTTGGCGAGGAAGTAGTCGCTGCCGGGTTCTTGCGGAAAGCTCTCGGCGGGCGTCGAGACGCCCAGCGTATTGGACGGCGATATCTGGGCGTAGCCCGGCGAGGTCATCAAGAGGGCGATCGCCGTGAAGCCGATCGTCCCGCGCCAAATCCGCATGTCCTGTCTCCTGTTCGCGCATGACCTCACGGCCGTGCGGCTTCGTTGCCGTCACGCCGCGCAAGGCAAGCTCTTTCATACAAGGCAGGAATTTCTGGAAATGCGTGCGCCCCGATCCCCGCCTGAGGGGCAGGTTGGCCTGCTGCGAGCGCGAAGGCAACCGGCGCCGTGGAACTCTCCCCGGTGGGCCGCGACGTCTGGAAGGCAGGCGTGGCTTGAAGAGAGTTTGCGCCGACATCGGGGCGGGGTGTGCGGGGGGGGGACGATGTCGGCGCTCCGCCCGCTTAGCCAGTGTACCTGATGCGAAGCTGATGGGAACCGGGCCGATTTTCGATTGTGCCGCGCCCCGCGGTACCGGCTCAGCGAGGCGCCTCGTCGCGAATGCCCGGACGCCGGGGTTTCAGCGGCTGGCCGATGGTCATGACGACGAGCAGTCCGCTGCCATCGGGGCGGTCCTTCAGCCACAACGAGCCGCCCAGCAGGCCCAGCGCCTTGCTGGCGATCGAGAGCCCCAGGCCACTCCCCGAGGTCGCCAGCGAACCATGTTCGAAGCGGTGTGTCATGCGTTCGCGTTCGGAACGGGCGATACCCGGACCCCGGTCGGCGACCGTTACGACGAGGCGGTCCTCGCCACGCACCAGCGCGATGTCGAGCCGCCCACCCTCGCGCGCATGACGCGTGGCGTTGCCGATGACCGCGGCGAGCGCAATCTGCAGCAGCGCCGCGTCACAGTTCCAGCGCACGACGTGATCGGGCGTGACACTGCATTCCATCGCGTCGGCGGGTAGGTTGATGAGGGCGTCGGCGACGACGTCGGCGACGAGGGCGTGAACGTCGACAGAGCGCAGCGCGAGCGACGTCGCGTTGAGACGGGCGAGCACCAGCATCCCCTCGATCAGGTTGTGGGCGCGATCGACCATCGCGACGAGGCGGGAGAAATCCTCGCAAGTGGCGGCGGCGTCGAGCTTGCGCACCATCTGGGCCTGCGCACGGATCGCGGCGAGTGGGGTGCGCAGTTCGTGCGCCACGTCGTCGGTGAAGGCCTGCTCGAGCTCGTAGGCGCCGCCGAGGCGGTCGAAGAGCCGGTTGAGCGACGAGATGATCGGGCCGAAATCGCTCGGCCATTCCTCGGGTGCGAGCGGTTCGAGATCCGAGAGCGAGCGGGCATTGAGGGTGGAGGCGAGGCGCTCGACCTGGGCGAAGCCCTTGTGAAGCGTCCACCAGAGCACCATCGTCGCGGCGAGCAGCAATCCCACCAGCGGCACGGCGAGCTCGCTCAGCATGCGCACGATCGAGAATTCGCGCATGCCCCCGCGTTCGGCCACCACGATCAGGAGGCCAGGGGTGGTGCCTTCGAGCCCGAAGCTGCGCCATTGGTCGCCCAGCGCGGTGAAGGTGTGAAGCCCGGTTCGCCGGGGGACGAGCCGCGCAGGTCCGCCTTCGCCCGACTGGGTCACGATGCGGCCTTTCCAGAACACGATGAACATGCACGAATCGTAGGAGGCCTGGAAAGCCTGCGCGTCCTCGGAGGAGATCAGGGGATTGCCATCGGCGGCGATGATCTGGTTCTGGCGCACGAGCACGCCGCTGGTGAGCTCGTCCTGCATCATCACCTCGAGCAGCCGGGCGGCGCTGATCAGTTGCGCGTCCGAGGCGTTGCCGATCTCGCGCTGCGCGACGAGATATAGGATCGCGCCGATCGCGAGGCCGGTGAGGCCCAGCAGCAGCAGCACGCGGCGATAGAGCTGAAGCGAGAGCGAGGAGCGTTTCACGAGGTCTGCTCGCCCACCATGTAGCCCAGGCCTCGCGCGGTGCGGATGAAATCGCGGCCGAGCTTTCGGCGCAGCGCGGAAATGGCGACTTCGACGGTGTTCGATTCGGCCCAGTTGTCCTGGTCGTAGAGTTCGGCCTCGAGGTCGGCCTTCGAGACGAAACGCCGGCTGCGGCGCATGAGCAGGGCGAGAACGCGAAATTCCTTGGCGGTGAGCTGGACCGCTTCGCCTGCCTGCGTGGCGACGTGGCCGGCCACGTCGAGCGTCACCGATCCCACGCTCAGAGTGTCGTTCGTGCGCCCGTCGCTGCGGCGCAATTGGGCGCGGATGCGGGCCGCGAGCTCATCGAGGTCGACGGGTTTGACCACGTAGTCATCGGCCCCGGCGTCGAGTCCGGCGATGCGTTGCTGGGTGCGATCGAATGCGGTCACGATGATGACCGGAGTGGCGTGGCGCGCGGCGCGCAGTTCGCGAAGGACGTGGAGCCCGTCGCCGTGGGGCAGGCCGATGTCGAGAAGGATCACGTCGTACTCGTTCCAGCGTGCCGCAGCCAGGGCATCGTCGCCGCGGGTGAACAGGTCGACGATATAGCCATCGAGGTCGAGCGCGCGACGGATGGTCGGGCCAAGGTCCGGATCGTCTTCCGCAAGCAGGAGGCGGGGCAACGCGAGAGCTCCGAAAGCGAGGGATAGGTGGGTGCGAAAACCGGGGGTTACGCTGGGAATCGGGGCGCGTCAAACGGCGAGCAGAGGCGCGTCTTCCATAAGGTTGGCATCAGGTTTGCGGAATAGAGGACGGCGTCCGGACGTGCGCGGCACACGCGTCCACGGTGCAACGTGTACCCCAAGGCGACTACAGATTTATGACATTTCCGATTTCCTCGCCGACTGGCGCGAATTGGTCCACCCTCGAGGCGCCCCTTGGCGCGGATGGCCGGGCGGATGCGGATGGCCTGGCGCCCTGTGTGGCGCTTGTGGGCTGCGATGGCTCGGGCAAGTCGACGCTCGCGCGCGACATTACCGCGCTGCTCGACCGCCGCGCGCCGACCCGCACGATGTATCTCGGCCTCGGCACCGGCGATCTCGGGCGCCGCATCGGACGCCTTCCGTTGATCGGCAAGCTGGCCGAACGCTATCTCGGCGGCAAGGCCAGGAAGGCGCACTCCTCGCCGGACAAGCGCTTGCCCGGGCTGGCGACCGCGCTTGTCATGTACGGTTTTTCGCGCGCGCGCAGGCGCCGCTTCGATCGCGTGCTGGCCTTCCGTCGCCAGGGTATCCGGGTCATCACCGATCGCTATCCGCAAGCCGAACTGCCCGGCAGTTTCGACGGTCCCGGGCTCTCGTGGCTGCGCCGTGGCTCGCCGCTGGTCGAGCGGTTGGCCGCGCGCGAGCGTCGGCTTTACGAGGACATGGCCGCCTATCGTCCGACCCTGATCATCCGCCTCAACGTCGATGTCGAGACGGCGCTTGCACGCAAGTCCGACCACACCCGCGAATTGCTCGAGAAGAAGCTCGCGATCGTGCCGACCTTGAACTTCGCCGGGGCGCATATCGTCGACATCGATGCGACCCGTCCTTATAGCGAGGTCCTCGAGACGGTTCTGGCCCTGATTCAGGCGGTAATGGCAGCATGAACGATGGTAGCTTCAATCCAGCCCCGCTGATCGCGGTGGTCGGTTGCGATGGTTCGGGCAAGTCGACGCTGACCGGCGAACTGCTTGAGTGGCTTGACGCGCAGCGGCCCACCGTGAGCTGTCACCTGGGCAAGCAGTCGGGCAATATCGGGCGCCAGATCGCACGGTTGCCGATGTTCGGGCGCAAGCTCGACACCTCGATCCAGGCCAAGGCACGCACCGCGCAAAGCGAGCGTGGCCCGGGTTTGCTGGCGGCGCTGGTGATCTACCTCTTCGCGCTGCGCCGCGTGCGCCGGTTCCGGCGCATGCAGCGGCTGCGCGCGGGCGGAAACATGATCCTCGCTGACCGTTTTCCGCAAGTCGCGGTGCCCGGCGCGATGGACGGGCCCGGCCTCGCCACCGCGCGCCCGACCGGGCTCGTCGGCTGGCTCGCGCGCTCCGAGCGGCGCCTGTTCGACGAGATGGCTTCGCACGAGCCCGATCTCGTGCTTCGCCTCAACGTCTCGCTCGAGACCGCGCTGGCGCGCAAGCCCGACCACCGGCCCCAGTCACTCGCCCGCAAGATCGAGGAATTGCCCAAGCTACGCTTCGGCGGGGCTCCGATCGTCGAGCTCGATTCGCACGAGCCGATCGAGAACGTGCTGGCGTCGGCCAAGGCGGCCGTCGCCGAGCGCCTGGCTGGACGCGTGAAGTGGAGCATGGTGGCCTGATGGTTGCGAGCTCGCTCAAGCGCTGGTTTTCCGATGGTGTGTTCCGCACGATCCTGCGCAACGCTTCCTATCTCGCTTCGGGCAAGCTGGGCGGTGCGCTGCTCGGGCTGATCGCGCTGGCCTGCGCGGGACGCGGGATGAGCGCCGCGCTGTTCGGCACGCTCATCCTCATCCACTCCTACGCCAACGGCGTGGGCGCGGTGGTCAAGTTCCAGACCTGGCAGTTCATCGTGCGCTACGGCACTCCGGCGCTCGAACGCGGCGACATGGCGACCTTGCGCGACGTCACCGGGTTCTCGGTGGGGCTCGACCTTGCCAGCGGCCTTGTCGGCATGGTTTGTGGCATGGTGGCCTTGCCTTGGGCGGTCGATTGGCTGGGCATCGGGCGCGAGCACCTGCCGCTGATGGTGCTTTACTGCCTCCTAATCCCGACGATGACCGCGGCGACGCCGACCGGCGTGCTGCGCGTGTTCGACCGTTTCGACCAGATCGCCCTGCAGCAACTGGTAACCCCGCTGCTGCGCGGCGTCGGAGCGCTGATCGCCTATTTCGGTGGCTTCGGCTTTGCCGGGTTCGTTGCAACCTGGTTCGTGGCCGACCTCGCGGGCGACCTGTGCCTATGGGTGCTGGCGGTGCGGGAGCTGCGCCGGCACGAGCAGTTGGGGGCGCTGAAGCCGGGACTGTTCGGTCCCGCGCGGCGGCTCAGCAAGTCGTGGAGCTTCGTGTGGACGACCAATGTCGCCCATTCGATCTGGGCGGCCTGGGGGCCAGTGAGCAATCTCATCGTGGGCGCACTGCTGGGACCGGCGGCGGCGGGCCTGTTCAAGATCGCGGCGACTTTCTTCGATTCGGCCAGCAAGCCGGCCGACCTGCTCCAGCGCAGCTTCTACCCCGAGATCATGCGCCTCGATCCGGCGAGCGCGCATCCCTGGCACCTTGCGCTTCGCAGTGCGGCGCTTTCGGCGGTGATTGCCTTCCTCGTGCTGGTCGTGGTGAGCCTTGGCGGCGAGCCGGTGATCGACCTGGTGTTCGGCGCGCGTTACGTGGCCGCCTTCGATCTGCTGCAGCTGATGACGGTCTCGCTGATCGTCGCGATGGCGGCGTTCCCGCTCGAATCGCTGCTCTACATGGCGGGGCGCGAGCGTTCGGCGCTGGTGGCACAGGCCGCCTCGGCGGCGGGCTATGCGGTCCTGCTTGTGGTGCTGGTCCACTTCTTCGGCTTGTGGGGAGCGGGGCTCGCCTATGTCGCGGGCGTTGTGCTCAAGACGCTGTTCATGCTGGTGCCTACCTTCTGGGCTTATCGCTTGCGCCATGAACTCGTCCACGAAAACATGATCGGAGCCGCGGCATGAACGCCTTTCCGCGCCCGGTGCTGGCCGCGCTGTTCGACGCGGTGGAACTGAACGACGTCGTCGATCCGGTGGTCCGCCTGCCGCAACCGCTGCCGCTGGCCTGCGACGCGGCGCAGATGCAGCGCTGCTTTGCCCTGTGCCTGCAATTCTGGGAGGAGGGTGCCGATCGCACCGAACTGCTTGCGCTAACCCGTACGCTTCTGCGAACCGGCGATCTCAGCGCGGATGCACGCCGACGCTACAAGCTGATCCGCGCCCGCTACAAGCAGTTGCGCTTCGCGCTCGTACTCTACACCGCACAGCACAAGGTTCCGCCGCTGCTGCGCGCCAAGGTGGCGGTGCTCGGCCATTTGCAGGATGCCTTCAAGCTCGAGCGGCGGCGCGCGGTGACGGGGTATGCGATGGTCCTGAGGGCATTGCTGAGCTGGCCCGCCTGGCGTGCGGTGCGCCGCGAAATCGCGGGAGTGAAGATCGACGATGCCGAGGGCTTCGAGCGCTTTCGCAAGAGCGAGATCGCGCGCCTGCGCCGTTGGCTGGCCGAGCCCGAGATTACCGCGCACCGTTTCCACGCGATGCGCAAGATCGTCAGCCGGCAGGTCTCGTTCTACGACACCTTGCGTTCGCTCGAGCCCGACGAGCGCTATCTTGGTATGTCGCGCTACCTGAGCGCGATCAACGGATTGATGGGCAGCCAGCACGACGACCTCGTCGACGAGGCGTTTGCAGGGCGGCGCGACTACCACCGCGATGGGGTAGCCCTCTCGGACGATGTGCGCGCACGCCTGCAGGCGCTCGTCGCAGCCTATCCGGCCGAAGAACCGTTGCCACGCACGCGCCTGCGCAAGGCCCAGGCGCCCCGGGTCCGCCCCTCTTGATCAGGCCGGCGTCACCACCGCACGAATGAGGTCGCTCGCGCGCTCGGCCACGGCGAGCGTCGCGGCGTTGGTCATCGCCTGTGGGATGGAAGGGAACACCGAGGCGTCGACGACCCTGAGGCGCGCGACACCGCGTACGCGACATGCGGTATCGACGACCGCACTCTCGTCCCCCTCGCGCCCCATGCGGCAGGTCGAGACCGGATGGAAGAAAGGCGAGGCACTGCGGCGAACGTGCTCGGCGAGCGCCTGTCCGTGGATGGCGGGACCGGGATAGATTTCTCGGGCGGCCCACTCGGCCATGGCCGGATCCGCGACCAGCGCGCGCGCCATCTCGACACCCTCGACCAGCACCGCGACGTCGGTCGCGTTCTCGAGATAGGCTGGGTCGATCACCGCCGGGGCCAGCGGGTCCGCGCTTGCGAGTGTCAGGCGGCCTTCGCTGCGCGGGTACATCAGCGAGGGCACGATCGAGAACGGATTGGCGGGCGCGGGGCCGATGTGGGGCAGCAGGAACGGTACCGAAAGCGCCATGAGCTGCAGGTCGGCCCAGCCCGGCGAATGGCGGCTTTGCGCGATCACCATCGTTTCGCAGTGGTTGTAGTGCGAGGCGGGGAGCGGCTTGGCGGCGGAAAAGCACAGGCCCGCCATCAGGGGATGGTCATGCAGCGATCGGCCCACACCCGGCAGCGCGGCGGTGACCGCGATGTCGTGCCGGGCCAGTTCCTCGGGATCGCCGATGCCCGACAGCAGGAGCAGGCGCGGAGAGTCGATGGCGCCTGCCGAAAGTATCGTCTCGTCCGCCTCGACGCTGCGGGTCGTGCCCGCAAGCGCAAGTTCGACACCGCTGCAGGCGCCGTTCGCGACCCGGACCTTGAGCACCTGGGCGCCAGTGATCACGGCAAGGTTGGGCCGCGGGCGGACCGGATCGAGGAAGGCGCTGGCGGCGGTGTCGCGCTTTCCTTCGCGGATCGTCAGCTGGCTCCAGATCGTGCCGTCGGCGCGCGCGCCGTTCCAGTCGGGATTGAGCGCATGGCCCTGGTTTACCCCTGCCTTCGCGATCGCCACGGAATAAGGGTTCTGGTCGGGGAGCGAGCCGAGCTGGAGGACGTGGAGCGGACCTTCGCCGCCGCGCCACTCGTCACCGCCGTCCGAGGCGGTCTCCAGGCGCTTGAAATAGGGCAGCAGCCCGGCGAAACTCCAGCCCTGGTCACCAGTCGCCTCGGCCCAGGCGTCATAGGCCTCGTGCGGTCCACGCTGGTAGCCCAGCGCATTGATCAGTGTCGAGCCGCCGAGGCCCTTGCCCCGCGGCTCGGGGACCGAGCGTCCATCGAGGCCTTCCTGCGGCGTCGAGCGGTACTTCCAGTCGTAGGCGCCACCGGCTAGCGACGGCCAGGCCGGGGGTGCGTCGACCGCGGGGTCGTGCACCGCTTCACCTGCCTCGAGCAGGAGCACCCGGCGCTGCCCGTCTTCGCTCAGCCGCCGTGCGAGCACGCAGCCGGCCGAGCCGCCGCCCACGATCACGATATCCCAGCGCTGGTCCAGAAGAGTTTCGGGGGCGGTTCGAGTGCCGCCTCGTGTCGCGCTAACGCCTGCGCGCGGCAGGAGCATCCCGGCGGCTGCGCAGGCCCCCGCGGCAAGGATGCGCCGACGCGCCAGCGACGTGCGGTGGTGCCTCGAGGTGGTCATGGCGCGTGCTCCTTCTCGCCTTTTGGGTGTCCCCATTTTGCGAGGACGGAAATGAAAGAGGCCGGCGCTTCGTGAAAGCGCCGGCCCGACCGTACCTTCAGAACTTGTAGCGAAAGCCTCCGCGCACGATACGTGGCTCTTGCGGGTAGGTGTTGCCGAAGACCCCGGCGATGAACACCAGCGCCGAGGCGTAGTCCTTCGCGTTGGTGACGTTTGTGGCCTGCAGGTAGACCTCGAGCTTGTCGCTCGGGTTCTTCCAGGTGACCGAGGCGTTGGCGCGGGTGTAGCCGGGCACCAGGCTCGCCGCGTAATTGGCGACCTGGCCATAGTATTCGTCGCGGTGGTTGACGTCGCCCGCAAAGACCAGCGAACCCGCGCTTTCGCCCAGGCCCAGCTCGTACGAGCCACCCGCCTGCCACTGCCAGCGCGAGATAAGTGGCAGTCGCTCCGCACCCAGCAGGTAGGCCTGGGAGGTTTCCGCAAGTTCGGTGTACTTGTCGTTGGTGTAGGCCCCGCTGGCGAAGAGCGAGAGGCCTTTGGCGGGGGTCACACCCGCTTCCCATTCGATGCCCCAGATGCGCGCACCGGCCGCGTTCTGGGTGATGAACGAGCCGCCGCCGATGTCGGCCAGCGTCTGCAGGTCCTTCAGGTCCTCGTAATAGGCTGCGATGTTGAGATGCGCCTTGCGATCAAAGCCCTGCAGCTTGAGGCCACCTTCGTAGGACCACACCGTTTCGGGCTTGTAGGCCGAGCCGTAGTTGGTCGGGTCGGCGACGACGAGCGAGTTGAAGCCGCCCGCGCGATAGCCCTTCGAGACCGTGGCGTAGGCCATGATGTCGGGGGTGAAGTCGTACTGGAGGTTGAAGCGCGGCGTCCACACGTTGGCCTTGACGCTTGCCGTGCTGGCGACGAGGTCCGCGTCGGTGCCCGCACCATTCGGCGAGAGGCCAAGGAAGTTCTTGTCGTCGTGGCTGAAGCGCAGGCCGACCGTCGCGGTCAGCTTGTCGAGCAGCTTGTAATCGACCTGGGCGTAACCTGCGAGGCTCTCGGAATCCTGGTCGAAGCGGCTCGGCTGGTAGCTCAGGCCATAGGCCGCCAGCTCGTCGTTGAAGGTCTGCTCGGACTTTTCCTTGAAGTAGAAGCCGCCCACGATCCAGTTTAGCCGGTCGTCGAGCGCGCTGCCGAGCGCCTGGAGTTCCTCGCTGAACTGGTGCTGGCGCGCGGTGCTGCTGCGGTAGAAGCCGGCGATGGTCTGGCCCGAGTACGGATCATCGTAGCCACCCGAGAAGTCCATCGCCCAGTTGTCGGTCAGGTGCTGGTAGGCGGTGATCGAGCGCACCTTCACGCTGCCGAAGTCGTAGCCGAGGTGACCCGAGAGGCTCTTCTGGCGGGTGTCGCCATCCGCTTCGCGCGGGGTATTCGAGGTGTAGAAGCCGCTGCTTGCACCGCCGCCGTTGGTGACGTCGACCGGAACGTAGTACTGGCCGTCCGAAAGGCTTGCGCTGGTGCGCCCGGTTACGCTCGCCTCGAGGTTGGGGACGTCATAGATGCCGAGCGCGATCTGGCCGCCGTAGCGGGTGAAGGTACCCACGCGCTTGTCGAGCGTGGCGTCGTACATCCAGCCTTTGTCGCGGTGGTCGTAGAAGCCCGAGGCGGCCAGCGCGATGTGGTCGGTGAGCGCCATGCCCACGCTGCCCTTGATCTTGGTTTCCTGGTAGCTCGCGTAGCTGAGGTCGGTGTTGAACCAGGTT
Source organism: Novosphingobium profundi (assembly GCF_018491765.1). Lineage (GTDB taxonomy): Bacteria > Pseudomonadota > Alphaproteobacteria > Sphingomonadales > Sphingomonadaceae > Novosphingobium > Novosphingobium profundi. The sequence goes on from NZ_JABWCU010000012.1 coordinate 207,297, forward strand.
GATCCGTCGGGCTGGCGGGTGACCAGCTTGATCGCGCCGGTCATCGAGTTGCGGCCATAAAGCGTGCCCTGGGGTCCACGCAGGACCTCGACGCGCTCGATGTCGGCGAGATCGTAGTTCGCAGCCGAGAGCCGCGATTGGTAGACGTCGTCGATGTAGATCGCGACCGGCGATTCCGAGGTGCTCGTGCCGCCGTTCTGCTCGAAGGCGCCACGCATGCTGATCTGCACGGCGTTGGGCGAGGCGGTGACCGGCTGGATGTTGAGACCGGGCGTCTGCGCTGCGATGTTCTCCATCTTCACCACGCCGCGGTCCTGCAGCATGCTGGCGGTGAAGGCGCTGATCGCGACGGGGGTATCCTGCAAAGTGGTTTCGCGGCGCTGGGCGGTGACGATGATGTCGCCGCCGTTCTGGTCGGCCGCTTGCGTGGAAGAGCTGCTAGCCTGGGCGGCCGCAATGCCCGGCGTGCACAGGGCGGCGCTGGCGAGAAGAACGGGCACGATCGATTTCATGGAACGAGAACTCCCTGAATTCTTGTGGGGTATCGGGGGGATGTGCGGGCCGCGTCTTGCGGCGTCCTCGCACCGGCAGTTGAAGGGTTTTGGGCCGATCCGGCCGGTAATCGGCCGATCAGGTCCCAACCGAAGCTGGCGGCAGGGGCAAGTCCTTGTGGTGTCTGCGGAACGCGCGGCAAACGATCACGTGTCGGACTTGGAAGGTGCGCATGGGTTTGCCTGGAACCTGTTGACATCGGCGCGTCCGGCCCTCGGTCCCGACTCGCTGCAGTTGCGAAAAAACTGGCTCACGTGGCCACTTTAGTGTTTGAAATCCGGGTTTTGACCGATTGTCGGATAGTTATGCGCATTTCGGCGCGGCCTGTAACCACCTGAGGTGGCGCAATGGACATGAAAATTGTGTAATTTACACAATTTCAGGAGGAGGCCGCTTCCGGAAGGGCGTTTCGATCTTCCGCTCCGGCGCATGTGAGCACGCACCGATCCGGCGCTACGGTCGATGCGCAAGGCCACACCTGAAACGCGCCGGGACAGCGGGTGGGGCCGCGCCCCGGTTCCGTTCGTTTCTGCGGAAACCCAGCTGGGGTTCGATTGACTTGCGCGCCAGGCCTTATCACAGTCGCCGCCGGGCATTTTTCAGGGGTTGCAATTGTCTTTCCATACCAAGGCGCTTGGCGGCGCACTCGTTTTCGCGTCGGTCTCGCTCGGCGCACTGGCCTTTAGTGCATCGGCACTGGCCAATCCGATCGAACAGACCAAGGGCGCGTTCGAGGACAAGTTCCGCCAGCTCGAGGGCGAGGAATGGCCCACGCCCACCGACTACCGCAACGCATCGGGCGCGCCGGGCTACCGCTATTGGCAGCAGAAGGTGGACTATGACGTCACGGCGCGGCTCGACGAGGGCAAGCGCTCCGTCAGCGGCCTTGAGACGATCACCTACCGCAACAATTCGCCCGACAGCCTGCCTTACCTGTGGCTGCTGCTCGACCAGAACAACTACAAGCGCGATTCGCTTTCCGAGCTGACCCGCACCGTCTCGGGCGACACCATCAGCCTTGCCGAAGTGCGCCGCGCCAAGCGGATGCAGGAGTGGGAAGGGGGCTTCACCATTGCCTCGGTGCGCGACGCATCGGGTGCGGCGCTGCCGTTCACGGTGGTCGACAGCCTGCTGCGCATCGATCTTGCCCAGGCGGTTGCGGGCAACGGCGGCGAAACGCAGCTCACCATCGAATGGTCCTTTCCGATGGTCGAGAACAAGGTCGTCGGCGGTCGTTCCGGCTACGAATGCTTCACCGCCGCCGGCGAGGACGGCAACTGCATCTTCGAGGGCGCACAGTGGTTCCCCCGCCTTGCGGTCTATTCGGACTACGAAGGCTGGCACAACAAGGCCTTCCTCGGTTCTGGCGAGTTCACGCTTGAGTTCGGCGACTATCGCGTCGCGCTGACGGTCCCGTCCGACCATGTCGTGGCCGCGACCGGTGTTCTCCAGAACCCGGAGGCCGCGCTCACGCCTGCGCAGCGCCAGCGCCTCGAACAGGCGCGCGGCGCCACCAGCCCGGTCTACGTCGTCACCCCCGAGGAAGCCGCCGCCGCCGAGGGGCGCAAGGCGTCGGGCGAGAAGACCTGGGTCTTTTCGGCCGAGAACGTACGCGATTTCGGCTGGGCCTCCTCGCGCAAGTTCGCCTGGGACGCGATGGGCGTGAAGCAGGACTATGCCGATCAGCCGCTGGTCATGGCGATGAGCTTCTACCCCAAGGAAGCGCGCCCCTTGTGGGATGCCTATTCGACCAAGTCGATCGCCCACACGATCGACGTCTACGGGCATTTTGCGTTTCCCTATCCCTATCCGGTCGCGCAGTCGGTCAACGGGCCCGTGGGCGGCATGGAATACCCGATGATCACCTTCAACGGGCCGCGTCCGATCAAGGACCGGAAAACCGGAAACCTGACCTATACCGAGCGCGCCAAGTACGGCCTCATCGGGGTGGTCATCCACGAGGTCGGGCACGACTGGTTCCCGATGATCGTCAATTCGGACGAGCGGCAGTGGACCTGGATGGACGAGGGGCTCAACACCTTCCTTCAGTTCCAGGCGGAGAAGCTGTGGGACAAGGACTTCCCCGCGCGCCGGGGCGAGCCCAAGGATATCGCCGAATACATGCTCAGCCAGGACCAGGTCCCGCTGATGACCCAGTCGGATTCGGTGCTCCAGTTCGGTGCCAACGGCTACGGCAAGCCCGCCACCGCGCTCACCATCCTGCGCGAGACGGTGCTGGGCCGCGAGCTGTTCGACCGGGCTTTCCGCGAATACGCCACGCGCTGGCGCTTCAAGCACCCCACGCCCTACGACTTTTTCCGCACGATGGAGGAAAGCAGCGGCGTCGACCTCGACTGGTTCTGGCGCGGCTGGTTCTATTCGACCGACCACGTCGACATCTCGCTCGACAAGGTGGTCAAGGCCACCCTCGAACCGGCTGATGCCGACGCGGCGGCCAAGGCGCGCAAGGCCCGGCGCGAGGGCGATCCCGGTTCGCTGACTGCCGCGCGCAACACGCAAAAGACGGTTGTCGAGCGCGATCCGGCCACCCGCGACTTCTACGACGGCATCGATCCGCTCGACGCCACCGCCAAGGACCGGACGAAGGCGAACGAGGCTTACGCCGATCTCACGCCCGAGGAACGCGCGGCGCGCGGCGTCACCGACAACTTCTACCGCTTCGCGTTTTCGAACAAGGGCGGCCTCGTCATGCCGGTGATCCTGAAGATGGACTTCACCGACGGGACTTCGCACACCGCGCGCATTCCCGCCGAGATCTGGCGCCACGACAGCCGCAAGGTGACCTGGCAGTACGTGACCGACAAGACGCTCAAGTCCGCCGAGCTCGACCCGCTTTGGGAAACGGCCGACGCGGACCGTTCGAACAACGTTTACACCGGCGCAATCGAACCGGCGGTACTGGAAGTCGAGACGTCCAAGGACGCGGAGAACCGGATGAAGGATTCGAACGTCAAGGTCCTGCCCGGATCGCTGCGCACTTATGATGCGCCGGGCAAGGAGTGAACCGGTGAAACCTGCCCTGCTTCGGCTGGCGGCCGCATTGGTGGTTCCTGCCACGCTCGCCGCGCTTCCCGTACCCGTCGCCGCGCACCGTGGTCACGATGCGATGAGCTTCGTGCGCGTGGGTGAGGGCGGGGCGCTCAGCGTCTCGCACCGTTTCGAAACGCACGACATCGAACCCGCGCTTGCCGAGATCGCCCCCGAGGCGCAACCCAGCCTCGACGATCCCGAGGCCGTCGCGGCGCTCAAGGCCTATGTCCAGCGTCGTTTCGCAGTCACGGCGGACGGGCGCGGCGTGGAGCTGCACATCACCGGCGCCGAGATCGGCGCGAGCGAGGTGCGCATCGAACTGGCGGGCACTTTGCCCAAGGGCGCGAAAAGCCTCGGGATCGGCTGCACGATCCTGCGCGACGTCTATCCCGGTCAGGTCGACCAGGTGGTCGTCGATACCGGCAAGGCCGTGCGCACCCTGCGTTTCGCTGGGAGCGAAGTGCAGGGCGTCTTGCTGCGCTGAAGCGCGTTCAATAGGCGGCCTGGAAGCTCACGAAGAAGCTGCGCCCACTCGCGGGGAAGCCATCGGTCAGCACGTAGTAGTCGTCGAAGAGGTTGCGCGCGCCCAGGCTGAATGACGTGCCCTCGCGCAGCTCGTAGCGTGCGGTAAGGTTGGCGAGCGCGTAGCTGCCGGTGCGGTAGTAGAGCGCGCCGTCCGTGGTCACTGTCCAGCGGTTCGACGCGATGTCCATGTTGGGGAGCACGTGGAGCTTCGCGAGTGGCGCGAGGTCGGCCCAGACGAAGGCCTTGTGCGTGGGCACCCCGGTCGGTTCGAAGGCACTGTCGGTGGGATCGTCAAGGTCGCGCTGGGTCCAGGTGTAGTTGCCGCCAAGCGACAGCCAGGAGGCCACCTGCGCGTCGAGCGCGAGTTCCGCCCCGTAGTAGTCGCCATGGCCCAGGTTCCGGCTCTGGGTCACCGAGGTCCCTTGGTAGGTCATCGGGAAGGCGACGATCACGTTGGTGAGGTGCGCATAGAAAACGGCGCCCGATGCTTCCACCGGTCCGAAGCGGTGTGAGGCGCCGATCTCGTAGTTGGTCGCGCGCTCGGCCTTGAGCTTGGGGTTCGATACCGCGCCACCGAAACTGGTCGAGAAGCGCTCGGAGAGCGTGGGAAACCGCGTGCGCGAGGAGACGCTGGCATGTGCGCTCGTCGCGGCATCGGGAGTCCAGGTGAGCTGCCCTTGCGCGTTGAAGGCGCTGCCGTTGCTGAGCGCGTAGTCGATGTAGGCGCCGCTCGAATAGTCCTGCGCCTTCCTGAGATCGCGCCAGTCGAAGCTTACCCCGGTGGTCAGGTCGAGCTTCGGCGCGAGCGACAGGCGGTTTTCGGCCGCCAGGCTGTAGGTGTCCTCTTCGGAGGTCTGGTGCGGCTCGGTCACGCCGGTTGCGAAGCTTTTCTGCCACTCGACATGCTTGTCGCGGCGGTAGTGTGCGGCGAGGCTGAGCGCGTCGGCGTCGGTCACGTCCAGGTCGAGCCGGGCCGAGCCGCCCCAGGCGGTATCGGCGTACCAGCTGTCGAACGAGCGGCCCTTGACGCGGGTGGTCTGCGTTGCGTCGTCGTAGGCGCTCAGCAGGTTGTCGAAGCTGTTGCGATAGACCTTGGTGCGCAAGGTCGCGCGGTCGCCGAGGGCGGTCTTCGAGAGGAAGTAGAGGCTGTCGATGTTCCAGTAGGGCCAGGTCCAGTTGCGCTGGCTGGAAGCGCCATCGGTGACGTGAAGCGGGGCGTTCTTCGCGCCTTCCTGCCGGGTGTAGCTCAGCGAATATTCGTCGGCGGCGTTGGGCGTGAAGCCGATCTTGGCGTTCACGCGCCAGTCGCGCGTGCGTGAAAAGTCGCGGTGTCCACCGTCTTCGGCCGAGCCTTCGGTGGGGGCGTAGCCGCCCGGTAGGTCCCAGTGATCCTGGAAATTGCGCGTGAAGCTGGCTTGCGCGTACCACAGGTCCTGCTTCGTGCCGAGGACGCCATAGACGTTGTAGCCCGCGTACTCCGCCTTGCGCCCGAGATTGAGCGTGCCGCCTGCGCGCGCCTCGAGCGGTTCGCCCGGCTTGGACGTGACGAGGTTGATCGCGCCGCCCATTGCGCCCGGACCGTCGAGCACCGAGGCATAGCCTTTGGCGACCTGCACCTCGGCAATGTCGGCGGTGAGGGCTCTGTTGCAAACTCTGATGCGGTTGCCAAGGTTGGGCCCTTGGATTGGTAAGGTCGGTTGTGATGGACGATTTCAAAGGGCGGCATTTTACCGGCGAGGTCATCCTATGGGCGGTCCGCTGGTA